>NZ_JAGIZB010000027.1 GCF_017813395.1 Pararoseomonas baculiformis
CTTCGCCAGCGTCTTGAACAGCGACGCCATGCCCGGACACTGCGAACCCGGTTCCGCCGCGATCCACAAGCCTACCTGGCCCAACTGGAACAGACTGCCTGCCAGCCGACTTTGCCGGCCTAGTTTTTTTTGTGGCGTCCCCGGGCAGGCCCCCCGACGCGGCTTTGGCGCGTCCCTGCCTGTCCGGCCCTGCGGCGGGGCGCAGCGCCACTGGCGAAACACCTCCCCCTGCAGCCGCGGCGGTGTCCCAGGCTGCGGGCCGCATCAGCAGCTTGTGCCTGGCATCCAAGAGGGGCAGTTCCGTTGCGCCCGACAGGGCACGGTCCTGTATGGCGCCGGCGGCACCATCTTCATCTTGGCGCCCTGCAGGATCAGGCTGGGGCGGCCGGGCCCTTCCAGAGTCGCGTGGCGAACCGGGGCGGGCGGATCGCTCGGGCGATGGAAATGCGCGAGGCGCTGTGCTGGCAGTCGCCTCGCGGCAGGGGCGGCGCTGGTGGCGGCCCCTACTTCTCCTTCTCGACCGTCTTCAGCGTGTCGAGCAGCTTCTGCGTCGCCGTCGCCTTGTCCGTCCGGTCCAGCGCGCCGACCTCGGCCGCCAGGCGGTCCAGGGCCAGTTCGTAGATCTGGCGCTCGGAGAAGGACTGGTCCGGCTGGCCCGCGTTGCGGTGCAGGTCCCGCACCACCTCGGCAATGGCGATCGGATCGCCGGAGTTGATCTTCTGCTCGTATTCCTGGGCGCGCCGGGACCACATGGTGCGCTTGATGCGCGCGCGGCCACGCAGCGTGTCCATCGCCTCGCCCATGACCTTGTCGGAGGCGAGCTTGCGCAGGCCCGAGGAGGCCGCCTTGGCCATCGGGACCTTCAGGGTCATGCGGTTCTCCTCGAAGGTGACGACGATCACCTTGAGGCTCTGGCCCGCGACCGGCACGTCCTCGATCCCCTGCACCTGGCCGACGCCGTGGGTGGGATAGACGACGAAATCGCCCGCCTTGAAGTCCTTCCCCGCATTGCCCAGCGGCTTGGGCGGCGGGGCCGGGCGCATGGGCGCCTGGATGATGGGCTCAGCGGCGGGCGGGGTTGGCGCGGACGCCTGGGATTCTGCCATTCCGGGATTTGCTCCGGCGCGCTCGGTGGCGCGTGCCTTATCGGTGGGGGCCTTTCCGGGGCTGTCGGTCTTGGCCGGCGCCTCGGGCTTGGCGGAAGGTGAGGGGCGCTCTGTGGCGGCCTTCGGGGTGGGGGCTCCGGCTTTCGCCGGCGCTTCGGGCTTCGCCGGTGCCTCGGCCTTCATGGGGGCCTCGGTCTTGCGGGCGGTGGACATGGGCTTGGCGGCCGCCTTGGGTGCCGGCTTCGCCTCGCCGGCCGGGGCGGTTGCCTTGCCCGCGGCCTTGCCGGGGGATGATGCAGGGGAGGCCTTGCTCCCGGCGGGTGCCTTCATCATGCTCTCCGCGATCCCTGCGGCGCCGCCGGCCCGGACCGGAGTGGCTCCGGCAAGGCTGTGCTGGGGCGCCAAGCCCCACGGGGGCGGGGCCCTTCATGCCATGCGGCGCGACCGCTCCCGCCACCGGCCGGAAAGGCGCGGCGGGAGGATGCTTCCGTTCCGCCGCAGGCCATATCACGAAAAGTCGATTCCGTCACGTTGCCCCGGGATGGACGCGCCTTCAGCGGGGAACGCGGTGCGGCGCCTCCGGTTGGCCCGGAGGCGAGAGAAGGAGCGCGCGATCAGGCTTCGCCGGGGGAGGGGTCGAACAGCGCCTTCTTCCCGGGCTTGCCATCCCATTCCTTGGCATCGGCCGGTGGTTCGCCCTTGCGGGCCATGTTCGGCCATTGCGCGGAATAGGTGCGGTTCAGCTCGGCCCAATCGGTCGCGCGGTCATCGCTGTCGGGGAAGATGGCCTCGGCCGGGCATTCCGGCTCGCAGACGCCGCAATCGATGCATTCGTCCGGATGGATCACCAGCATATTCGCGCCGACGTAGAAGCAGTCCACCGGACACACCTCGACGCAGTCCATGTACTTGCAGCGAATGCAGTTCTCGGTGACGACGTAGGTCACGATCAGCCCCTTCACGGCGCGGGCGAAAAAAGCCCCTCAGCGGGCCCAGATGGACTGAGCGGACGCGGCATGCAAGCCGGGGAATCGGCCGGGCAGGGCCGCGTGCCGTTCAGGCCGGCCCGGCGGAAGGCCCTTCCAGGTCCTCGTAGAGGCTGCGCGCCTCGGCCGGAGGACCGCGGCGCCCGGCCAGGGCGAGCACCCGCCATACCTTCACCACGCCCCGTTCCGGCCCCCCGACGGCGAGGGTCAGGATGTCGCCGGGGCGCAGCCGCGCATGGGGCTTGTCCACGGGCTGGCGGTTCAGCCGCACCGCCCCGCGCTCCACCAGCGCGGCGCAGGCCGAGCGCGTCTTGGACAGGCGCGCGCACCAGAGCCACTTGTCCAGCCGCTGCCAGTCCCGGTCCTCAGCCTCCGCCATCCGGTGGGATCAGGACTTGCCGAGCTTCAGCCTCGCCAGCACGGCGAAGGGGCTGTCCGGGTCCGGGCCCTTCCCGCGTGAGGGCTCGAAAACCGGGCGAGGGGTGGGGGGAGCGTCGTCGCGGCGATCGCGGCGGGGGCCATTGCCATAGCCGCCACCCGGGCCACGGCCACCATCGGCGCGCGGGCCATTGCGCGGGCCGCGATCCTCGCGGTTGCCCTGGCGATCGCCGCCGCGGTCACCACCCCTGTCGCCCTGGCGGTTGCCGCCGCGGTCACCGCCTCGGTCATTGGCCCGGTCATTGGCCCGGTCACCGCCAGAGCGGCCCTGCCGCTCGTCGCGTCGCGGGCCACGCGGGGGGCGGGCCTCGGTTGGTGCCTCGGCCGGTGCGGCGCTGCCCTCCGCGGGTGCGGCTTCCGCACCTTCCGGGGCCGCGGCACCGTCGGCCGGGGCCGCTTCGGCGTTCTTCCGCGCCGGGCCGGCATCGCGCCGGGGGCGGTTGCGGTCACGCTCGCGGCGTTCCTGCCCGCCGCGCTGGCGCTGCTGGTCCTCGCGCCGGGCGGCGACCATCTGGGGCGCGGGCGGGCCGAAGGCGTCCTCGGCCAGCGGCTCGGGCGCGACGAGGCGGAAGCCCAGGGCGTTCAGTACGGCCGGCAGGGTGTCAGCCTTGGCGCCGAGGCGGCTGGCGACATCCACGGGCAGGGCGGCGGGGGCGCGGCGGGTGAGGTGGCCCAGCTCGCCGGCGATGCGCTCGGCCACGTCCAGCCGCACCAGGGCGGGGCCAGCCTGGACCCAGCCCATCGTGGCGCCGAAGCCGCGCGGCCAGTCGCGCGGCGGGGTGATGGAGACAAGGCCGCCGCCGGGCAGGTCCGGCACGGCGGAATTGGCCTTCAGCGCCCAGAGCTGTGCGCGCAGCGCCATGGGGCGCGGCTTCAGCATCTCCGGGATATACAGGGCGAAGCGGCCGGCACGGACGCCGATGGCCTTCAGCTTCGCCCGGAGCTCCGGGGTGATCTCGCGCTCGGTTCCGCCGGGCAGCAGGCCCAGGAACTCGCGCAGGCGGAAGAGATGGCCACGCAGTTCCGCATCCTCCGCAGCCTTGGCCTCGGCCTCGATCAGCGGCGCGAAGTCGCGCGCGACCAGGGCGTCGAACCAGGCAGCGAGCTTGGCGCGGATGCGCTCCCGGTCGGCGCCGTCCACGAACTCGGAGTCAATCGGCTCGATGACCGGCTTTTCCGGCGTGGTGCCGGGCTTGAGCTTGGCGACCTCATGCGCCTCGCTGTCGCCCTCGGTCTTCCAGGCGATGCGCTGGAACTTGGTAAGGGAGAAGGCATCGTCCGGCGCGGCCTCGATCGCGGCCACCCGGCGCGGCATTTCCTCGCGCAGCGCCCGGCGGGCAGCGCGGAGCATCACCCGGCGCTCCTCCTCGTCCTCGGCGTCGGCCGCGGTCTCGAAAAGGAAGCCCTTCACCTGGCCGACCACATGGCCCTCGACCGTGACCTCCCCGTTCCGCGCGACGGCCGAAAGGAGTGTCTCCTCCCCCTCGTCGAGCTTGCGGATGAGGTGGGCCGCGCGGCGGTCCACGAAGCGGGCGGTCAGGCGTTCGTGCAGCGCGTCGGAGACATGGTCTTCGGCGGCGCGGGCGGCCTCCTGCATGGCGGTTGCGTCCTTCAGCCAGTCGGAGCGGGCGGCGACATAAGTCCAGGTGCGGATGCCGGCAAGCCGGGCCATCAGCGTGTCGAGATCACCCTCGGTGTTATCGAGATAGCGGATCTGGGAGGTGACCCAGTCCTCGGGCAGCCTGCCATCCTCTGCGAGATGCCGGAAGACACGCGCGCAGAAACGTGTGTGACTCTCATCGGCCAGCTTCCGGAAATCCGGGATCTGGCAGGTTTCCCAGAGAAGGCGCACCCGGGCGCGCCCCTGGGCCAGCCTGCGGATGTCCTGGTCGCGCGAGAGGTGCTCAAGGGCGATGTGGTCGGTCGCGTCATTGCCGCGGGCCAGGCCCTGGAAGGGCGGCGGGCGGGCAAGGCTGTCGAGCAGCGCATCCACGCTGGAGAGGTCGAGGTCGCTGTTGCGCCAGGCCAGGGTGGTCAGCGGCTCGAAGTGGTGGCCTTCGATCTTCTGCACGAAGTCGTCCGCCAGGGGCGGGCAATCCGCCGTGACGCCGAAGGTGCCGTCGCGCATGCCGCGGCCCGCGCGGCCGGCGATCTGCGCGGCTTCCTGCGGGGTGAGAAGGCGGGGGCGGTGGCCGTCGAACTTCTGCAGCCCGGCGAAGGCGACATGGTCCACATCCATGTTCAGCCCCATGCCGATGGCATCGGTCGCGACGAGGAAGTCCACCTCGCGGTTCTGGTACATCTCCACCTGCGCGTTGCGCGTGCGGGGGGAGAGGCGGCCCATCACCACGGCGCAGCCGCCGCGCCGGCGGCGAATGGCCTCGGCGATGGCATAGACCTCACCGGCGGAGAAGGCGACGACGGCGCTGCGGGGCGGCAGGCGGGTGAGGCGGGCCGGCCCGGCATAGGTGAGCTGGGAGAGCCGCGGGCGGCTCTCGACCTCGGCCTGGGGGACCAGGCGCTGCAGCAGGGGGCGGATGGTCTCGGCGCCCAGGAACATGGTCTCGACCAGGCCGCGGGCGTTCAGCAGCCGGTCGGTGAAGACATGGCCCCGGTCGGGATCGGCGCAGAGCTGGATCTCGTCCACGGCCACGAACTCGACCCGCCGGTCCAGCGGCATCGCCTCCACCGTGCAGGCGAACCACTTCGCCCCGGGCGGGAGGATTTTCTCCTCACCGGTGATGAGGGCGACGTTCTTCTCGCCCTTGGCGGCAACCATGCGGTCGTAGTTCTCGCGGGCCAGGAGGCGCAGCGGGAAGCCGATGATGCCGCTGGAATGGGCCAGCAGGCGGGTGATGGCCAGATGGGTCTTGCCGGTGTTGGTGGGGCCGAGAACGGCCTTCACCCGGGAGGCAAACATCTGGCGGTCGGAGACGGGGCTCATCTGCGGGAACGTGTGGCGCTCCCGGGCGGGCTTGGCAAGCGCATAGGCAGCGAAGAGGGTGTGCCGGCCCATGCCCTTGCCAGATTCCGCGGCCCACGCCGCGCCGCCGCCCGCCCCACCGCCTGCCGCACCCCTGGCCCGCTTCGCCTTTCTCCTGGCCGCCAGCTTCCTGGGGGTGGGGGTGAGCATGCCCTTCCTGCCGCCCTTCCTGGCGGGAAAGGGGCTGGGGGCGGAGGCGGTGGCGCAGGTTCTGTTCGCGGGCTCGCTGATCCGCTTCTTCGTCAGCCCCGCCCTGGGCCGGCTCGCGGACCGGATCGGGGATGGGCGCCTGGTGATGATCCCCTGCGCGGCCCTTGCCGCGCTGGCCGCGCCCCTTTTCCTGCCCGCCGAGGGCTTCTGGGCGGTGCTCGGCGTGCAGCTTCTCTTCGCGGCGGCGATGTCCCCGCTCAGCCCGGTGGGGGAGGCGATGGCGCTGGCCGCCACGCGCCGGGCGGGGGTGGATTACGGGCCGGTGCGCGCGGCCGGATCGGCCGCCTTCATCCTGGGCGCGGTGGGGGCGGGGGGCATGGCGGCCTGGGCGGGCTATGCCGCCGTGCCCTGGCTGCTCGGCGGATCCTATGCCGCCGCCGTGCTGGCCGCCTGGGTGCTGCCCCGGCCCGAGCGGGCGCCGCCCCGGCCGGCCGGGGCGGGCGGGCTGCGCGGGCCCTTCGCCCTGCACCTGCTGCGGCGGCCGGGCTTCGGGCGGCTGGTCGCGATCAGCGCGCTGGTCCAGGGCTCCCATGCCGCCTGCTACGGCTTCTCCTCCATCCATTGGGCCAGGGCGGGGCATTCTGCGGAGACGATCGGGCTGCTCTGGGCCGAGGGGGTGCTGGCGGAGGTGCTGCTCTTCCTCTGGGCCAGGCGCCTCCTGGGCGGGATGAGCCCGCGCGCGCTGATGCTCCTGGCCGCGGGCACGGGCATCCTGCGCTGGGTGGGCATGGCGCTGACCACCGAGATCTGGGCCCTGGTGCCCTTGCAGGCCCTGCATGCGGTGACCTTCGGTGCGCAATACATGGGGGCGATGCGCTGGCTCTCGGCCAACCCGCCCCCGGGCGAGGCCCTGGCCGCGCAGAGCCTGCATGCGGCGCTGGGCACCACCGGGGCGCAGGCCATGTGCATGCTGGCCTCCGGGTGGCTCTACGCGCGCGCCGGTGGCGCTGCCTTCCTGGCGATGGCGGTGCTGTGCCTCCTGGCCTTGCCCGTAGCCTGGCGGTGGCGGGCCGGGCGATGAGGCGCGGCGGCCCGGGCTTCCGGTGACTGCCTTTCCAGTGCAAGGGATATGCGGCGTTCCAGACCCATGAACGTTACACCTCGCGCTGAGGAGGATTTCGGCCAGCCATGATGATCGCCGGGACGCATGACAGCGCTTTGATGGTGCTTTCCATCCTGATCGCGATGGCCGCGTCCTACACCGCGCTGGACCTTGCGAGCCGGACCCGGGCCTCCACGGGGCTCGCACGGAAGGCTTGGCTGGGCACCTCGGCGGTGGCCATGGGCGGCGGCATCTGGGCCATGCATTTCGTCGGCATGCTGGCCTTCAGCGTGCCCGGGATGGAGGTGAGCTACGATCTCGGCCTCACCCTGCTCTCCCTCGCACTGGCCATCGGCGCGACGGGGCTGAGCTTCATGCTGGTCAGCCGGGCGGAAGGCTCGCTGCCCCTGCTGCTGGCGAGCGGGCTGCTGATGGGGCTGGGCATCGTGGCCATGCATTACGTGGGCATGGCGGCCATGAAGATGCCGGCCGATCTCCGCCATGCACGCCTCTGGGTGGCCGTGGCCGTGCTGATCGCGATCGGGGCTGCGACGGTCGCCCTCTGGCTCTCCGTGCAGGTCAGCCGCATGCCGATGCGGGCCTGCGCGGCAGTGGTGATGGGTTTCGCTGTATCCGGCATGCACTATGCCGGCATGCAGGGTGCCGCCTTCACGGCGCATTCGAATGTGGACGCGGCGCATGGCTGGAGCAGCCTGAACCAGGTGACGCTGGCCCTGGCGGTCGCGACCTCCACCTTCCTGATCCTCTTCCTGAGCCTGGTCGCGGCCATGTTCGACCGGCGCTTCGCCTTGCTCGCCGAGCGGGAGGCGGTGGCGCTGCGCGAGAGCCGGGAGCGCTTCCGCGCCCTTTACCAGCGCACGCCGCTTCCCCTGCATTCCCTGGACGCCGAAGGGCGGATCGAGGACGTGACCGAGGCCTGGCTCGGCCTGATGGGCTATGGGCGGGATGAGGTGGTGGGGCGCCCCCTGATCAACTTCATGACCGAGGCCTCCGCCCGGCAGTTCATGCACCAGGACTGGCCGGCCCTGCTGAAGGCCGGCGAGCTGCGGGAGGTGGAGTACCGTGTGGTGACCCGGGCCGGCGACTTCCGGGACGTGCTGGCCTCCGCCCGGGTGGAACGGGCCGAGGAGGGCGGGCTGCTGCGCGTGCTGGGCGGCCTGGCCGACGTCACCGAGCGCCGGCGCACCGAGGAAGCCCTGCGCCAGTCCCAGAAGATCGAGTCTATCGGCCAGCTCACGGGCGGCGTGGCGCATGACTTCAACAATCTCCTGGCCGTGGTGATGGGCAATCTGGAGCTGCTCCGGAAGCGCCTGCCGGAAGACCCGAAGGCGGCGGCGCTGCTGGAGAATGCGCTGCAGGGGGTAAGGCGCGGCGCGAGCCTGACACAGCGGTTGCTGGCCTTCGCCCGCAAGCAGAACCTGACGCCGAGCGCGGTGGATGTTCCGGACCTCGTGCGCGGCATGGCGGAGATGCTTCGCCGCTCGATCGGGCCGATGGTGCGCATCGACACGCATTTCCCCCTGGAACTGCCGCCGGCCCATGTGGATGCGAACCAGCTGGAGCTGGCCGTGCTGAACCTGGCGGTGAACGCGCGGGATGCGATGCCGGAAGGAGGCACGCTGACCATCTCGGCCGATCAGGCGGAGCTTGCGCCGGGCGCGTCCGAGGGATTGAAGCCCGGCCGCTACGTGCTGCTCTCCGTCACGGATACGGGCATGGGCATGGATGCCGCGACCCTGGCCCGTGCTGCCGAGCCCTTCTTCACCACCAAGGGGATCGGGAAGGGCACGGGGCTGGGCCTTCCCATGGCGCAAGGGTTGGCGGCGCAATCCGGCGGCCGCCTGCTGCTGCGGAGCGAGCTCGGGCGCGGCACGACCTGCGAGATCTGGCTCCCCGCCGCCGAGCCCGAGCCGAGGGGCGAGGCGGCTGTGTCGGCACCGCCCGTGCCGGCTCCGCCCACGCCCCTTTCGATTCTGGTGGTGGATGACGACGCGCTGGTTCTCGCGAACAGCGTCGCGATGCTCGAGGATCTGGGGCATCGCGTGGTGCCGGCATCCTCCGGGGCCGAAGCCCTGGCCCAGCTGGGTGCGGGGCATGACTTCGACCTTGTGGTGACGGACCAGGTGATGCCGGGAATAACAGGCATGCAGCTGGTCGCCGCGCTGAGGACGCTTCACCCGGGCATGCCCGTGCTTCTGGTCAGCGGCTATGCCGACCTGCCGGCCGAGGCGCAGGGGCATGTATTGCGGTTGGGCAAGCCCTTCGACCAGGCCGCGCTCGCGCAGGCTGTGGCCGCCGCGACGCAACCCACGGGCGCTCGCATCATCGCGCTGGACGAACGGCGGATCACCGGGCCCAGGGCTGGCTAGACAACGCGACCACGTGCTGTTCAGGGATCATGCCGGCCTGGCCTCAGGGCCGGCGCGGCATTTCCCCAGGCGCCAGGCCGCTCAGCGCCATTCCGCCCCGTCCCAGTGATGGGAGGTCCAGCGCGCGCGGCCATTCTCCACCACCACGCGGTTATAGGCATTGGCCTCTCCCCGCAGGCGGGTCGAGATGGCGGAGCCGGCCTGGAGGATGGTGAGGTTGTTGCCCTCTTCGGCGGTGATCCGGTGGATGTTGTGATAGCCGATATGGAGATGGCCGGAGAGCACGAGCCGCACGCCCCCGCGGGCGAGGTTGCGCAGCGCACGCTCCCCCCGCGCGACCACCGGCGTGCCGGGCTGCTCCGGCGGGGCGAGGAAGGGATGATGGGCGACTACGATCCGGTAGCGCCCATCATCCATCCGCCGCAGCCGCCGCAGCAGGCGCAGCAGCCCCGCGCGGGGCACCTTCCCGTTTTCCCATTGCAGGTGGAGCCCGCCGCGGGAAACCGTGTTCAGGCCGATGACCTGGATTTCCTCATCCTCGAAGAACGGCTCCGTCTCGGGGTCGATCAGGGCCTGCCAGCGGCCGAAAGGATCCAGGAAGCGTTCCCAGGGATAATAGGCGGTGATGTCGTGGTTCCCCGGCACGGCCATCCAGGGCGGGTTCAGCCCATCCAGGAAGGCGCGCGCGGCCCGGTATTCATGGCGGCGGGCACGCATCGTCAGGTCGCCCGAGATGACGACGAGATGCGCCGGATCCTCGTTCAGCCGCGTGAGCAGCGCATCGGCCGCACGCTGGTCCACGCGGCAGAAATGCAGATCCGAAATATGATCGATGACCCTCATGCCGCGGCCACCGCAGGTGGTCCGTCCGCGGCCACCGCAGGTGGTTCCGGTGTCGCTGATGGGGAAAGTTGGGCGCTCGCCATCGTATCGGCCTCCCTCGGCGGGGCCAGCACGCGGAGCGCGCGGGGCCGCAGCCTGTATTCCAGCGGGGTGCGGAGGATCGAACCCTCCCCGTCATTCATCACCAGCAGCCGGGAGCGCCGGGAATGGATGGTGAAGGCGGGGCTGGTGAGGATGTTGATGTCGCGGGAGCGTTTCCAGCTGCCAAGCGCCATGGCGATCAGCATCCGCGCGGTCCAACCGACCGAGAAGTTCCGGCTGACATAGAGGGAGAGGGTGCCGCCATCGAGGCGCGCGCGGTGGAACATCAGCCCCGTTCCCTCCTCGTAGCCGTTGTTCACGATGGACATGGCGCGGGTCCAGAGCCGCCAGGGCTTCCGCCAGCCCGGAGCCATCACGGCCAGCCGCATGGGGCGCTGGCGCAGCAGGGCGCGAATGACGGCCAGCACCACGCGTATCACCGCATGCAGCCCGCTCTTGCGGCGGAAACGCTGGCGTGTGCGGCCGAGCGTGTTGGGCAGGCCGATGACGGACTGGCAGGTGAAGAGCTGCCCGTTCACCTCGCCCAGGTCGATGCTGGCCGGGCGGGCGCGGGAAAGCGCCTGTGCGGCCTCCAGCGGATCGAGTGGCATGCCGAGGTCGCGGGCCAGGAGATTCAGCGTGCCCAGGGGCAGGATGGCGAGGATGCGCTCCGTGCCCGCCAGCCGGGCGGCCACGCTGCGGATCGTGCCATCCCCGCCGCCGACGATGACGATGGGAGCGCCCGTTGCCAGGGCAGCCTCGAACTGGCCGTCGATGTCCGGGGCCGCCGCCTCGGGGATCACGGTCAGGTCGAAGCCACCTTCGCGAAGCGCCGCCTCGATGAGGCCGGGCAGCTCCGGACGGCCGGACAGGGTGCCGGCGCGGCGATTCATCACCAGGACGGCCCGCATCATGGGCTGCCGATCATCCGACACAGGATCCCCCGCTTCCGGCGGGCGAACGCCAGGGGATGCGGCCCGGTTGCGAAAAGGGGCGCGGACCTCTCGGCCCGCGCCCCTTTCCCTTGCCCGAAGGGGATGCCGCGGATCAGGCCGCGACCGACACCCCGGCCATGGAGCGCAGCACGTAGTGAAGGATGCCGCCCTGCTTGTAGTACTCGACCTCGTCCGCCGTATCGACGCGGCACTGGACCTGGGTGCGGGTCTCGGTGCCGTCCGCGCGGTGGATGACGATGTCGAGCAGCATGCGGGGCTTCAGGTTCTCAAGCCCGAGGATGTCCACGGTCTCGTCGCCCTTGAGGTTGAGGGTGTTGCGGTCCTCGCCCGGCTTGAAGACCAGCGGCAGCACGCCCATGCCCACAAGGTTCGAACGGTGGATGCGCTCGAAGCTCTCGGCGATCACGGCCTTCACGCCCAGCAGCATCGTGCCCTTCGCCGCCCAGTCGCGGGAGGAGCCGGTGCCGTATTCCTTGCCGCCGAAGATCACCAGCGGCACGCCCTCGGCCTTGTACTTCATGGCCGCGTCATAGATCGGCATCACATCCCCCGAGGGGAAGTGCTTGGTGATGCCACCCTCGATGCCCGGAACCAGCTCGTTCTTGATGCGGATATTGGCGAAGGTGCCGCGCATCATGACCTCATGGTTCCCGCGGCGGGCGCCATAGGAGTTGAAGTCGTTCTGCCGGACCTGGTGCTCCAGCAGGTACTCGCCGGCGGGCGAGGCCTTCTTGATCGAGCCGGCCGGGGAGATGTGGTCGGTCGTGATGCTGTCGCCCAGCTCCGCCAGGATGCGCGCGCCATGCACCGAGCCGACCGGCGCGGGCTCGGGCGAGATCTCCTCGAAATAGGGCGGGTTCTGGACATAGGTGGAGCCGGAGTTCCAGCGATAGGTGTCCGTGCCGGCCTCGATGTTGATGCCCTGCCAGTGCTCGTCGCCCTTGAAGACATCGGCGTAGCGGGACTGGAACATCTGGCGCGTCAGCACCTCGTGGACGACCGCGTTGATCTCCTCCTGCGCCGGCCACACGTCCTTCAGGTAGACGGGCTGGCCATCGCTGCCCGTGCCCAGCGGCTCGGTCGTAATGTCCTTGGTGATGGTGCCGGCCAGGGAGTAGGCGACCACCAGCGGCGGGGAGGCGAGGTAGTTGGCGCGCACATTCGGGTGCACGCGGCCCTCGAAGTTGCGGTTGCCCGAGAGCACCGAGGCGGCGACCAGCTTCTCGTTCTCGATCGCGTCCACGATGGCGTCCGGCAGCGGGCCGGAATTGCCGATGCAGGTGGTGCAGCCATAGCCGACGGTCTGGAAGCCCAGCGCGTCCAGGTCCGCCTGCAGGCCGGAGGCGTTCAGGTAGTCCGTCACCACCTGCGACCCGGGGGCGAGGGAGGTCTTCACCCAGGGCTTCGGCGTCAGGCCCTTGGCCCGCGCCTTGCGCGCCACGAGGCCGGCAGCCACGAGCACATAGGGGTTGGAGGTGTTGGTGCAGGAGGTGATGGCGGCGATCACCACGTCGCCATGGCCGAGGTCATGGTTGGCGCCCTCCACCGGCACGCGCGAGCCGAGCGGCGGCGCGCCGGGAACGGCGAGGTTCGGCAGCTCCTTGGCGAAGGAGGTGGCGATGTCGGTCAGCACCACCTTGTCCTGCGGGCGCTTCGGGCCGGCCATGGAGGGGACGACGGTGGAGAGGTCGAGCTCCAGCGTGTCGGTGAAGACCGGGTCGGGCGTCGTGTCGTCGCGCCACATGCCCTGGGCCTTGGAGATCTCGCGCACCAGGTTGATGCGGTGCTCGTCGCGGCCGGAGAGGCGGAGATAGCCGAGGGTGGCCTCGTCCACCGGGAAGAAGCCGCAGGTGGCGCCGTATTCCGGGGCCATGTTGCCGATGGTGGCGCGGTCCGCCACGGGCAGGTTGGTGAGGCCGGCGCCGTAGAACTCGACGAACTTGCCGACCACGCCCTTCTTGCGGAGCATCTGGGTGACGGTCAGCACGAGGTCGGTCGCGGTCACGCCTTCCTTCAGCTTGCCCACCAGCTTGAAGCCGATCACGTCCGGGATGAGCATGGCGATGGGCTGGCCGAGCATGGCGGCCTCGGCCTCGATCCCGCCCACGCCCCAGCCGAGCACGCCCAGGCCGTTCACCATGGTGGTGTGGCTGTCCGTACCGTAGCAGCTATCCGGATAGGCATAGACGTCGCCGGCATCGGTGTCGGTCCAGACGACCTGCGCCAGGTATTCCAGGTTCACCTGGTGGCAGATGCCGGTGCCGGGGGGCACAACGCGGAAGTTGTTGAAGGCGCCCTGGCCCCAGCGAAGGAACTCATAGCGCTCGCCGTTGCGCTGGTACTCGAACTCCACGTTCTTCTGCATGGCATCCGGCGTGCCGGAGACATCCACCATCACGGAGTGGTCGATCACGAGGTCCACGGGGACCAGCGGGTTCACCTTCTGCGGGTCGCCGCCCAGCTTCAGCATGCCGTCGCGCATCGCGGCCAGGTCCACCACGGCGGGGACGCCGGTGAAGTCCTGCATCAGGATGCGCGCGGGGCGGAACGGCACCTCCTTTTCGGACTGGCCCTTCTCCAGCCAGCCGGCGATCGCCTTAGCGTCATCCACCTTGTAAGAGCGGCCGTTCTCGAAGCGCAGGATGTGCTCGAGCAGCACCTTCAGGCTGTTCGGCAGGCGGGCGACATCGACGCCCAGCGCCTTCGCTGCCTCGGGGATGGAGAAGTAGTGGTAGGTCTTCCCGTCGACCGAGAGGCTGCGCTTGGACTTCAGGGTATCCTGGCCGTACTTGCTCATGCGTCGCAATTCCCCGCGCGTTCTTGAAATTCAGGCCAGCTTGAAGCATGGCGGGGGTTTCCGGTCCAGGGGCCGGGCCGTCCTCCGGAGGTCTTGAAACGCGTGCTGGCGGCAGAGGATTTGGCCGCGCGGCGCGGCGGGCGGGTGGTCTTCGCGGGGCTCTCCCTGCAGGCCGCGCCGGGCGAGGCGCTGCTTCTTCTCGGCCCCAACGGGGCGGGGAAATCCACCCTGCTCCGGGTTCTGGCCGGGCTGCTGCGCCCCGCCGCCGGGCGCGTGGCCTGGGATGGCGAGGACGTGGCGCTGGATGCGGCCGCGCATGGGGCCCGCACGCGCTATCTGGGCCACCAGGACGCGATCAAGCCGGCCCTGACCCCGCGCGAGGATCTCGGCTTCTGGGCGCGGCTGCGCGGCGGCGATCCGGATGCGGCGCTGGCGGCACTGGGGCTCTCCGCCCTCGCGGGGCTGCCATGCCGCACCCTTTCGGCCGGGCAGCGCCGCCGCCTGGCCCTGGCGCGGCTGGCGCTGGGGGACGCGCCGCTCTGGCTGCTGGACGAACCGACCCTCGGCCTCGACTCGGTCTCGGTCGGCCGGCTCGGCGCCCTGCTGGCGGGTCACCGTGCCCGGGGCGGGATCGTGCTGGCGGCCACGCATCTGCCGCTGCCCCTGCCGGGCGCGCGGGAGCTGGGGCTGTGATCGCCGTGTTCCTGCGGGAGATCCGCCTGGCGCTGCGCCACCCGGCCGAAGCGCTGGCGGCGGTGCTGTTCTTCATCATCGTCTGCGCGCTGTTTCCCTTCGGCGTGGGGCCTTCGCCGGATGCGCTGGCCCGGCTGGCGCCGGGGGCGCTGGTGACGGCGGCGCTGCTGGCCGCGCTGCTTCCGCTGGACCGGCTCTTCGCCGGGGAGGCGGAGGACGGTTCGCTGGACCTGCTGCTCACCACCGGCCTGCCGCCCGCCCTGCTGGCCGCCGCGAAGGCCGCCGCGCACTGGACGGTGACCGGCCTTCCCCTGCTGCTGGCCACGCCGGTTTCCGCCGCCCTGCTGGCCTTGCCGGTGGAGGGCTGGGGGGTGGCCATCCTGGCCCTGGCGCTGGGCTCCGCCATCCTGTCCCTTCTGGGCACGCTTGGGGCGGCGCTCACCCTGGGTGCGCGCCGCGGGGGCGTGCTGCTGCCGCTGCTGGTGCTGCCCCTGGCCGTGCCGGTGGTGATCTTCGCCGCCGGGGCCATCGAGGCGGCGGCGGGAGGCGGGGAAGCCCGGCCTTTCCTGCTCCTGCTCGGGGCCTTCCTGGCCGGGGCACTGCCCCTGGCGCCCCTCGCGGCCGGGGCGGCGCTTCGGGAGGGTTGAATCAAACCCGGTTTTGCGGCGTTCAATAGGTATGGCCTTCAAGGGAAAGCCGCCCGGCTCCGGCTCGGGCGAGATGTCGCGCCGGACGGTCGCGTTGCGCCCGGCCATCGCCCTGCCGCCGCGGCAGCGGGACGAGGCACGGCGGCTGCGCCGCGCCGGGCATGAGCCTGCCTTCATCGCCGAGACCATCGGCGCGCCGCTGGAGGAGGTGGAGAAAGCCCTCGTCCAGATGCGGATGCCGCGGCCGGAGACCACGCGGGGCACGCTGAACGTGACGCTCGCCGCCCATGCGCTGGTGATGAAGGAGCGGCAGGGAAACGAGCCGCTCTGGCAGACCATGGACCGGCTGCTGGACGAGCTTCTGCGCCTCCGTGCCGCCGAGGCTGCGCGGGCCAGGCGGCGGCATGCGGAAGCCGGGGGGCTGCCGCTTTTCCCGGAGACCTGACGGCCAGAGGGCTGCCGGTGCAGAATGGGGGCATGCGACTGCCCCGTGCCCAGCTTGCCGCGCTGCTGCTCTGCCTTTTTGCCAGCCCCGTCCTGGCGCAGCCGGCGCCATCCCGTGGCGCCGCGCGGAGCCAGCCCGAGGCCGCGCAGCGCCCGGCAGCCCGGCCCGCGCCCGCCGCGCCGCGGCGATCAGCCCTGCGGCCGGGGCCCGCCGAACAGCCTTCCGCCAGACCGCGCGCCACTGCCGGGCGTCCTGGTGCCCAGCCCTCCCGGGAGCAGCCATCCGGCGCCCGGCGCCCTGGCAGCCAGGACCGGGCAAGCCGCGCGGCACCTCAACGGCCGGCCAAGCGCCCGGATTCCGCGGCACGCTCCGGCGGCACGGCGCCTCGCCTTGCCCGTCCGGCAGCCCGGGAGCGCGCCCCGGCGCGACCCACCGAGAGGCCGGCAGCCCGGCCCGTGCCGCGGGCCACGCCGGCGCCCGTGCCCGCTGCCGCAGCGGCCTCGGGGCTGCTGGCGGCGCAATCCGCCCTGCCGGAGGAACGGCGCGAGCGGCGCCCCCTGGCCGGACCCTTCCTGCCCGCGCCCGCCGCTTCGGGCGAGGCGGCACGCTGCGAGGAGCGGCTCCGCCCGCTGCGGAACCTGGAGGGCTTCGGATATTACCTGGATCCGGCCTTCTCGCGCCCTGATGCCAGGCGGCTGGCCATGGACCTCGAAGCGGCGAAGCCGCTGCGGGAGTGGCTGGCCCAGGTGCAAGGCGCCCTTGCCCGCCATCGGAAGGGAGAGGCGGGCGCCGCGGCCTGTGCTCTTGCCGCGATGGATCACTGGGCGCGGAACGACGCGCTGCTCGGTGCCGTCAACCTCCAGGGCAACTATCACCGGGCCTGGGCGCTGGCGGGTGCCTCGCTGAGCTTCCTGGCGCTGCGGGAAGCGCCGGGGCTGGAGCCGCCGCGGCTGCGGCGTGTCTCCGAATGGCTGGCCGCTGTGGCACGGCAGGTGCGGCCGCGCCATGACCGCCCCTCCGAGGCCCTGATCAGCGATGTGCGGAACAACCAGGCCGCCTGGGCCGGGTTGGCGGTGGCCGCGGCGGGCGTGGCCGCGGGGGACCGCGCGCTGCTGGATTGGGGCGTGGAGCGGCTGCGAAACCAGCTCGTCCAGGTTGATGAGCGCGGGGCGCTGCCGCAGGAACTGCGCCGGGGAGCCATGGCGCTGCACTACCACCTCTTTGCCCTGGATGCCGTGGCGGCGCTGGAGCGGCTGGCGGCGGTGAACGGGATCACGCTGAGCGAGGAGGAGCGCGCGGCCTATCGGCGTCTCCGCGATTTCTCGGCCGCCGCCGCGCGGGAGCCGGAGCGGATGCAGGCCCTGGCGGGGGTTCCGCAGGCGGATCCCTTCCTCGGCCCGGAGGAGCAGCCGCTGTCCCGCGCGGCCGGGCTGGAGATTTCCCTCGTGGTCATGCCCGACCCCGCGCTGGATGCGGCGCTGGCACCCTTCCGCCCCTATGTTTCGGCCTGGCTGGGCGGGGCGGTGACGGGGTGGTGGAAGCCCGACCCGGCGCCGATGGCCGGTGATGCCGCGGGGGGCGCGCCCGTTCCGCCTCAGCCCGCCGCGGCCGAGCCTCCCGCCGCAGGGGCGCTCCCGGCACCGGCAGCGGAACCGCCTGCCATTCCGGTGGCGGTGCCGCCCGCTACTCCGCCTTCTGCGGACGCCCCATCAGCTGCTCCACCGCTTCCCGCACCGTAAGCTCGTCTTGCAGCACGGCGGCGACGGCGGCGCAGACGGGCATCTCCACCCCGGCCTTCCCGGCGCGGGCAAGCAGGGCCGGGGCGGTGGCCGCGCCTTCGGCGACCGAGTTGCGGGAGGCGAGCACATCCTCCATGCGCTCCCCCCGCCCGATGGCGAGGCCGAGGGAGAAGTTGCGGCTGGTCGGGCCGGCGCAGGTGAGCATCAGGTCGCCCAGGCCGGAAAGCCCGGCCACCGTATCCGCACGCGCCCCCAGCGCGACCGCGAGGCGCGCGATCTCGGCCAGGGCCCTGGTGACGATGGCGGCGCGCGCATTCTCGCCCAGCCCGGCCCCGATCGCCGCCCCGGCGGCGATGGCCGCCACGTTCTTCGCCGCCCCCGCCACCTGCACGCCCAGCGGATCCGCCCCGGCATAGAGGCGGAGATGGGCAGAGCCGAGCCGCTCCGTCGCCTCCGCCCGCAGGTCCGGATCAGTGCTGGCGAGCACGGCGGCGGCGGGGAGGCCTTGCGCCACCTCATGGGCGAAATTCGGGCCGGAGATGATGGCGGCGGGCAGGCCGGGATGGGTTTCTGCCAGGATCTCCAGCGGGAAGCGCAGCGTGGCCGCCTCCACCCCCTTCGCAGCGATGATGCAGGGCGGCAGTGGCGGCAGGTCGTCCAGGACGGCGCCGAGAAACTGGGTGGGCACGGCAAGGATGGCCAGCCGGGCCCCGCACAGGGCCTGCTCGGCATCCGCGGTGACCAGCAACTCGTCGGGGAGCGGGGAATCGGGAAGGTGGCGGGCATTCACCCGCATGGCGCGCATCACAAGGGCGCGGGAGGGCTCCCGGGCCCAGAGGGCGACGTCCCCCCCGGCGCGCAGGGCCTGGATGGCCAGCGCGGTGCCCCAGGCCCCGGCGCCGATCACCGCGACCTTCCCCCCTGAACTCATTCCGGCACGATCTCCGTCACGGCCCAACCGCCGCCCCTTTCGCCATCGTAAAGCCGGGCATGAAGGGCGGCCAGGAGGGCGCGCGCGGTTTCGGCGAAGCCGAAAGGCGGGTTCGCCACCGCCAGGCCGCAGCCATTCAGGCGGGTGGGATCGGTGGGCTCGCGCAGCCAGATCTCGCAGGCGATCACGTCCCGCTGGCCGGAGGCGACGATGGCGTCGTGGAAGGCACGGACGGGGGCGCGGTGCTTCACCGGGTACCAGGCGGCCTGGATGGCCGGGCGGAAGCGCCGGGCAAGGGCGGCCATGCCCGCGGCCAGGCGGTCGAACTCGCCTTCCTGCTCGAAGGGCGGATCCATCAGCACCAGGCCGCGGCGCTCGGGGAAGGGGGTGAGGGCGGCCAGCGCTTCGTAGGCGTCGCGCCGGTGGACCGAGACCTGGGGATCGCCGCGGAAGGCGGCGCGCAGGGTGGCGGCGTCCTCCGGGTGCAGCTCGCAGAGGGCGAGGTGATCCCCGGGGCGCAGCATGGCGCGGACCAGGGCCGGGCTGCCGGGATAGATGCCCCGGGGGAAAGAGCGGACGAGTTCCAGCCAGGGCATCAGCGGGCCGTCCTGCAGTGTCTCCAGCCGGCCGATGCCGTCCCGCCACTCGCCCGTGCGCCGGGCTTCCTCGGATTGCAGGTTGTAGAAGCCGATCCCGGCATGGGTATCCAGCACGCGGAAGGGGGTGGGCTTGCGCAGCAGCGCCGCCACTAGGGCATGGACCAGGGCGTGCTTCATGCAATCCGCGAAATTCGCGGCGTGGAAGGCGTGTCGATAGTTCATGGGCGGCAGTTCATGCGGGGGGTGTCAGCTCATCCAGCGGCCAGCGCGGGCGGGGGGCGTGGTTCCAGGGATTGGTCATTCCGGCACGCAGCCGTTCGATCCCGGCCCAGGCGACCATGACGGCATTGTCCGTGCAGAGGCGGATGGGCGGCGCCACCAGCGGCAGGCCGGCCGTTTCCGCCACGCGGGCGAGGGCGGCGCGGATGGCCGAATTGGCCGCCACGCCGCCCGAGACGACGAGGGCGGTGACGCCCGGCGCCATGCGCAGGGCATGGCGCGCGCGGTCCGCCACCACCGCCGCCACCGAAGCCTGGAAGGCCGCGGCGACATCGGCATGGGCATGGCCCTTCGCCACGGCCTGGGCCACGGCGGTCTTCAGGCCGGAGAAGGAGAAGTCGCAGCCCTCACGGCCGAGCAGCGGGCGGGGGAGGGGCACCTTCGCGGCGTCGCCCTGCTGCGCCAGCCGCTCCAGATGCGGGCCGCCGGGCCAGGGCAGGCCAAGGAGCTTGGCGGATTTGTCGAAAGCCTCGCCCACCGCATCGTCCAGCGTGGTGCCGAGGCGGCGGTAGCGGCCCAGCCCTTCCACCGCCACGCATTGGCAATGCCCGCCCGAAAGCAGGAGCAGGAGATAGGGAAAGCTTGCCCCCTCCGGCAGCAGCCCGGGCAGGCGGGGGGTGAGGGCATGGGCCTCCAGATGGTTCACCGCCACGAAAGGCAGGGAATGAGCCATGGCCATGCCCTTGCCGTAGCTGGCGCCCACGATCAGCCCGCCGATCAGCCCGGGGCCGGAGGTGGCGGCCACGCCGCCCAGCTCGCCCGGCGTCAGGCTGGCCCGCTCCATCACCCCGGCCACCAGGCCGGGCAGGTGGGAGAGATGGGCGCGCGCCGCCAGTTCCGGCACCACGCCGCCGAAGCGCCTGTGGTCCTCGATCTGGCTGAAGACGGACTCCGCCAGGATGGTGCCGTCGGGCGCCAGGATGGCGGCCGCCGTCTCGTCGCAACTGCTCTCGATGCCGAGGACCGGCCCGCGCGGGTCCATGTTCCATGCCCTTCCATCTGCGCGGCGCGTCAATAGAGCATTTTTCCGGAAGAGGAGATTCGCGCGGCGGGCGTTTCCGGCGCTCGCCGATCTGCTCTATGACGCCGCCATGTCGACTGCCCAGCCCGCCCATCCGGGCGCCCAGCCCCAGGCGGGGGCCTCCAAGGTCCGTCCCCACATGCGCTCGCTGCCCCTTCGCGTGGGCACGCGCGGCTCGCCGCTCGCCCTGTGGCAGACCCGGACCTTCCTCGACGTGGTGCTGCATTTCTGCCCGGTGCTGCGCAACGCCCAGGCCTTCGAGGAGCATGTGATCCAGACCTCGGGCGACAAGATCCAGGACCGGCGCCTGGCGGATGTCGGCGGCAAGGGACTCTTCGCCAAGGAGATCCACGAGGCGCTGCTGGACCGGCGGATCGACTTCGCCGTGCACAGCCTGAAGGACCTGGAGACGGAAATGCCCCCGGGCGTGGTGCTGGCCTGCACCATGAAGCGGGAGGACAGCCGCGACGTGCTGATCCCCGGCCCGGGCATGGGCGCGCTGGACCCGGCGGACCCGATCGGCAGCATTCCCGCGGGCGTTCGGCTGGGCACGGCCAGCCTGAGGCGCCAGGCGCAGATCCTCCATGCGCGGCCTGACATCCAGGTGGGCATGATCCGCGGCAATGTGCAGACCCGCCTGCGCAAGCTGGCGGATGGCGAGGCGGACGCCACCATGCTGGCCCTGGCCGGGCTGAAGCGGATGGAGCTTTCGCCCGAGGGGATGGTGGTGCTGGACCCCGAGGCGATGGTGCCGGCGGCGGGGCAGGGCATTGTCGGCGTGACCGTGCGCGCGGAGGACACGGAACTGCATGAGCTGCTGGCCGGCATCGAGGACCGCGAGGCCCGTGCCGTCTCCCGCGCCGAGCGGGCGCTGCTGGCATCGCTGGATGGTTCCTGCCGCACGCCGATCGGCGGCCATGCGCGGCTGCTGCCGGATGGGCGCCTGCACCTCACGGGACTCGTGGCCCGGCCGGACGGGTCCTTCCTGCTGAAGCGCAGCCTGCATGGCGGCGTCTCGGACGCCGAGGCGCTGGGCGAGGAGCTTGGCCGGAGCCTGCGGGCGGACAGCCCGGCCGATATTTTTGGCTGATCGCGGGGGCGCGTCGCGCCCGGCCTGCCTGATCACGCGGCCCGAGCCGGGGGCTGCGGCCACTGCCGCCCGCGTGGCGGCGCTGGGCTGGCGCCCCGTGCTGGCCCCGGCCCTGCGCCTCGCGCCGCTTTCCCTGGCGCCCATGCCCGAAGCGCGGGCGCTCCTCCTGCCGAGTGCGGCCGCGCTTCCCGCGCTCCGCGGCGTCCTCCCTCCCTCCCTCCCGGTCCTGGCGGTCGGCGCGGGGACGGCGGCGGCGGCGCAGGGGGCGGGCTTCACTCGCGTGGTCGCCGCCGAAGGCGACGCGGCCTCCCTCGCGGTGCTGGCGGCAGCAAGCCTCGATCCGCGGGAAGGGCCGGTGCTGCTCGCGACGGGCCAGGGCTACGGGGATGAGCTGGCGGCTGAGCTGGAACGGCGCGGCTTCTCCGTGATCCGGCGGGAGACCTATGCCGCCACCGAAGTGGCGGAGCTGCCCCCGTTGGCCCGTGACGCCCTGCGGGCCGGGCAGGTGCGCGCCGCCCTGTTCCTTTCCCCACGCAGCGCCCGCTCCACCCTTGCCCAGCTGCGCGCATCAGGCCTGACGGCGGCGGCAACCGGCATCCGCGCGGTGGCGTTGAGCGCCCGCGTGGCAGAGGCGCTGTCCACCTCCCCGGAAGGGTTTTCCGCGCCGATCACCTGGGGGGGGCTGGACGTGGCACCGAGACCGGATCAGGACGCCCTGCTGGCATTGCTCGGCCATGCCCCCTAAGCCTTGCGTGCTGGCCCTTCCCGCCTGACCAGAAGGATGACGCCCAACTCATGAGCGACACGCCCCGCACGCCGCCCAATGCGCCCCGCCCCAAGGGCGGCGCTTCGTCCGGTGCCCCTTCCAAGGGCGGCAAGCCCGGCACGGAGTCCGGGGCGACGCGGCCGGTTGAGGGAAGCGCGGCCTCCGCGGCTCCGGATCCGGTGGTTCCGCCGTCTCCGAACCAGGTGAATCCTGCTGCCGGGGCGCCCGCAGGCGTCGGCCCGGGCAAGGCAGATGCGCCGGCCGCCTCCGCGGCCCCGCCCGCGCATGAGGCCCCGGCCGCGCCAGCGCCGCCCGCCAACCTGGGCGGCCGCGGCCGGCGATTCGATCCGGCGATCCTGCCCATCGCGGCGGGTCTGGTCGTGCTGGTGGGGGCCACCGGCTACCTTCTTTCCAGCCCGCGCGAGCGGCCGGCACCGGCGGCGATGCAGCAAGCCCAGGCCGAGCGCGTGGCGGCGGTGGACCAGCGCCTCGCGGCACTGGAGGCGCGGCCGAGCGCCGCGGGGCTGGCCGAGCGGGGCGCGGAGTCGGAGCGGCGGCTCGGCGCGCTGGAAGCCTCCCTTCGCGAGCTGGCGGCGCGCCCGATGGTCGATGCCGAGGCGCGTTCCGGCCTCGCCGAGACACGCACTGCCCTGGCGGAGGCGCGGACGGGCCTTGGGGCGGCCCAGGAGGCGCTGCGCCGGCTGGAGGAGCGGACCAACGGGCTGGAGAACCGGATGCAGGAGGAGGCGCGCCGCGCCGAGGCCCGCATCGCCCAGGCCGAGGCGACCCTGGCCAACCGCCTGACCGCCGCCGAGCAGGCCCTGGCCGCGCGCGTGACCGCGGCGGAGCAGGCTTTCGGCCCGCGGCTTGCCGCGCTGGACGCGGCGCTGAACCAGCGCGTGGAGGCCGCCGGCCAGAACATGACCCAGCGCATGGACGCGGCGGCCCGCGCCATGGATGAGCGGCTTTCCCGCGCCGAGACGGAGATGAACCAGCGCGTGGCGCGCCAGGAGCAGCAGCTGGCCGAGCGCGTGCAGCAATTCGAGCAGCGCCTGTCCCAGGCCGAGGCGGCGGAGCGGCGCCTGGGCGCGCTGGCGGCCCGCGGTGCCCTCCAGACCTCGCTGGAGGCCGGGCGACCGCTCGGCCAGGCCCTTTCCCAGCTTTCCGGAGAGCCGCCGGTCGCCCTGGCGCGCTATCGCAACGCGGCCCCGCCCACGGAGGCGGCGCTGCGCCTTTCATTCGAGGATGCGGCGCGCGCGGCGCGGCTGGCGGCCGAGCCGCAGGGGCAGTCGGTGACCGATTCCGCCCTTTCCCGCCTGCAGGGGCTGGTGACGGTGCGGCGCGGCGACCAGGTGGTGGTCGGCGATGCCGTTTCCGGAGAGCTGGAGCGGGCGAGGCGCTCGCTCGATGCCGGCGACCTGCCGGGCGCGCTGGAGCGGCTGGAGCAGCTGCCGGAACCCTCCCGCAATGCCATGGCGGGCTGGATCGGGCAGGCGCGTGACCTGGTCGAGGCCCGCGCGGCGCTGCGCGACCTGGGGACCAACTGATGATCCGCGCCATCCGGCTTCTCATTATCCTCGGCCTGGGCGTCTGGGCCGCGCTCTATCTCCGCGAGATGGGCGGGATCGTCGAGATCACCGTCGGCAGCACCTTCATCGGCATCCCGGTCTGGCTGGGGCTGCTGGCGCTGGTGATCGGCTTCGTGGTGCTGCACAGCATCCTCTCCGCCTGGAAGTGGCTGCGGGGCTGGCCGGCCCGGATCCGCGCCCGCCGGCAGGAGCGGCACCGGCGCGAGGGCGATGCGGCCGTGACCCGCGCCCTGGTGGCGCTGGCAGCCGGCACGCCCGACCAGGCGCGGCTGGAGATCCGCCGCGCCCGCAGCATGCTGGGCGACACGCCCCACACGCTGCTGCTGACCGCCGAGGCCGAGCGGATGGCGGGCCGCAACGATTCCGCCAACGAGGCCTTCAAGCTGCTGGCCCAGCGCGAGGACGGCAAGTTCCTGGGCCTGCGCGGCCTGCTGCGCGATGCCATGCAGCGGGAGGACTGGCCGGCCGCGCAACGCCTGGCGCGGGAGGCCGAGGCCGCCCAGCCCGGCGCCGCCTGGGTGCGGGAGGAACGCGCCGCGCTTGCCCTGCGCACGCGGGACTGGAAGGAGGCGCTGGCCCTGTCCCCGCCCGACCAGCTGACCGGGCATCGCCGCGCGGCGCTGGCCCTGGCGGCGGCCATGCAGGACCCGGAGACCGCCTCGGCGCTGGAGAAGCAGGCGCTCGCCGCCGATCCGGGCTTCGCCCCGGCGGCGCTGGCGGTGGCGCGGCGGCAGGCGGCCGAGGGCAGCCCCCGCCGGGCCAAGACCACGCTGCAGGCCACCTGGAAGCTGGCGCCGCATCCGGATATCGCCGAAGCCTATCTGGCGGATGAGGTGGACGCGCTGGGGCGGGTGAAGGCGGCCGAGACGCTGACCCATGAGAACCGCACCCATCCGGAGAGCCGCCTCGTCCTCGGCCGTACGGCGCTGGCCGCCGGGCTGACCGGGCGGGCACGGGCGGAGCTGGAGGCGCTGGTGAATTCGGGCGGCGCCGACCGCCGGGCCTTCCTTGCGATGGTGGACATGGATGCCGTCGAGCTGGGCGACAGCGCCGCCGGCCGTTCCGCCGAGGCGAAATGGCTGCGCGCCGCCGCCGCGGCCCCGCCGGAGCCGCGTTGGCAATGCCTTTCCTGCGGCACCACGCACCGGAAGTGGGAGCCGATCTGCGAGGAATGCGGTACGCCAGGGCGGATCGAATGGACGGGGAGCGCGCCGACCAGGGGCGGGGCTCTGGCGACGACCTGATACTTCTCTTCACGGACGAGGTTGCCCGGCGGTCAATGTGCCGCTAGAAGGCGCCCCACCGCAGCGCGCTGGCCCAGGCCAGCGCGCCCTGCATGGGCCGGGTTAGCACAGCGGTAGTGCAATCGATTCGTAATCGATAGGTCGCGAGTTCGATTCTCGCACCCGGCACCATCTTTCCTTCGCTCAGATTTCGTCGCGCGCGGAGCCCCTGCGAGCAGTCGCATCGGTGTGGCCATTGCGAAGCGCCTGCGCCCGGGTGGCCCTAGGCCGGGCTTCCGTTCGCTCTTCACAAGGCCTTGAGCGCTCGGCGCGTCGTCGCAGGGCGCATCGGGCATATAGCCGGTCTGCTTCCACGAGCCGCCTGAAAAATTCTTAAACAACAGCTGCTTGGCGATAGATCGGCATTCCCGGGTGGAACCGTGTGCCCGTGCGGCGCCAGCAGCGACCGATACTCTTTCCCGGGCGGCCCATCCAAACGAATGGGGCCGCCACCGCCCTCTTTGTGGAATTCGGACCTCGCCGCGGGGAAGCGTGTGTCCGGTCGGATCCGCTCCCCGTCGGTCCCCGCAAGGAACGGGACAAGGGATCCGGAATGGCGCTCAGGAACGGCACGGCGGGCAATGACACAGTTGCCGGAACCCAGGATGCGGACACCATCTCGGGTCTTGCCGGCAACGACACCCTGACCGGCCTCGGCGGCGCGGATCTTCTCGATGGTGGCCAGGGCCATGACAGCCTCGATGGCGGCGAGGGCAATGACACGCTCCGCGGTGGCGAGGGGAACGACACGATCACCGACGTGTCCGGCGCGAACAGGATCGAGGGTGGCGGGGGCGACGACATCATTGTCACCTCGCGCGGCGGTTTCGCGGACCAGATCATGGGCGGAACCGGCCGCGACCTGTTCAAGGTTCAGGCCAATCCGCGCCAGGCCGTGACAGCCGACACGATCACGGATTTCCAGACCGGCGCCGGCGGGGACCAGCTCGATCTGAGCTATGCGCTGAGCTACGCCACGGGCTGGACCTACAGCAGCAATCCCTTCGCCGGCGGCTTCCTGCGCCTGGTCCAGAGCGGGGCGAACACGCTGCTCCAGATGGATCACGACGGCACGGCCGGCGCGGCCGGCTGGCAGACACTGCTGGTCCTGAGCAACACCACCGCCACCGCCTTCACGGCGGACAACATCGCGGATGGCTGGAACCCGCAAGGCACCCAGGGCCGTTCCGTCACGGGTGGGGATGGCGCCGACACGCTGACGGGCAGCCACGACAACGACACCATCTCCGGCGGCGGCGGCGAGGACTACATCCAGGCCGGCTATGGGCAGGATACGGTCCGCGGCGGCGATGGCGACGACGATATCTATGGCGGCCTGGCCGCGGACACGCTCTACGGCGATGACGGGGACGACTATTTCGACGGCGGCGCGGACGCGGACCTGATCGAGGGCGGCGCGGGAAGCGATACGCTCTACGGCGGTGACGGCAACGACACGCTGCTGGGCGGCGACGGCAATGATCGCATCTCCGACAGCTCCGGCACCAATGTGATCGATGGCGGAGCCGGCAACGATTTCATCGCTGTTTCCCACGGCGAATATGCCGAAACCGTGCTCGGCGGCAGCGGGCGCGACACCTTCTCGGTGCAGGCCAGCCTCAGCGGCACGGTGCGCGCGGACACGATCGGCGACTTCCGCACGGGCGCGCGGGGTGACCTGCTCGACATCAGCCCGCTCTATGGCGCCCTGGCCCAGTGGTCCTACACGGAGAACCCCTTCGCCAACGGCTACATGCGCCTGTTCCAGAGCGGCGCGGATACCTGGCTGCAAGTGGACAAGGATGGGAGCGGCACCGGCAGCGGCTGGGTCACGGTTCTCATCCTGAAGAACGTCACCGCCACCGGCATCACGGCGGTGAACATCGCCGACGGCTGGAATCCGCATGCGACCAGGGGCACGGGCCTTACCGGCGGCGACTTCGGCGATTCCCTCAATGGCGGCGTGAACGCCGATACGCTCCTTGGCGGCGGCGGGGATGACTACCTCAGCGGTGGCCATGGCATGGACCTTCTCCGCGGCGGAGAGGGAGAGGACAGCGTCTATGGCGGCCATGGCGATGACCGTGTGCAGGGCGAGGGAGGCGATGACTACCTCGACGGCGGCGACGGCGCGGACCGGCTGGAAGGTGGCACCGGCGCCGACACGCTGAACGGCGGCGCGGGCAACGACGTTCTGCTCGGCGGTGATGGGGGCGACAACATCGCCGACTACTACGGCGCCAACCGGATCGATGCGGGCGGCGGCGACGACGTGATCACGGTTTCCGCGGGTGACGGCGTTGACACGATCACCGGCGGCGCGGGGCGCGACACCTATGTCATCCGCCCCGACCTGGATGGGCGGGTGCGCGCGGGCGTCGTCACGGATTTTCAGCTGGGCCGTGGCGGTGACGTGCTGGACCTGACGAATATCCTCTACGACCTGGAGAACTGGGCCGCCGGCACCAATCCCTTCGCGCGGCACCTGCGGCTGGTGCAGAGCGGCGCGGACACGCTGCTGCAGGTGGACCGCGACGGCAGCGGCGCCGCGGATGGTTGGATGACGGTGCTGGTGCTGCAGAATGTCACGGCGAGCGCGCTGGGTGCCTTCAACTTCTCCGCGCCCTATCACAACACCGCCGGTGGCGCGGCGGCCATCGCGCTGGGCGTGACCTGGAACGGCGGCACGGGGGCGGATACCCGCAATGGCGGCACCGGTGACGACACCCTGTACGGGCGCGACGGCAACGACACGCTGAATGGCGGCGAGGGTGACGACTATCTCGATGGCGGCCATGGCAGCAACCAGCTGACCGGCGGCCTGGGCAATGACAGCCTGTATGGCGGAACCGGCGCCAGCCTGCTGAATGGCGACGAGGGCAACGACTATCTCTATTCCAGTTCCTACGCAGGCTCCAACGCCACGCTGCGCGGCGGGATCGGCGATGACACGCTGACCGGCGGCGGCGGCGCGGAGCTGCTGGATGGTGGCGACGGCAACGACGTGTTCTCGGACTATGAGGGGAACAACACCCTCATCGGTGGCCACGGCGCGGATATCTTCCGCGACCTGTCCTACGGGAATGGCATGGACACCGTGACCGGTGGGGAGGGGCGCGACACCTTCGAGGTGGATTGGTGGAACGCCACCACCTTCAAGGCGGATCTCGTCACGGATTTCCAGGCCGGGGCCGGGGGGGACATCCTCAACCTGAGCTACAGCTACAGCCATCTCGGCCTGCCCATCGGCACCAATCCTTTCACCTCCGGCTATTTCCGCCTCCTGCAGAACGGCGCGGACACGCTGGTGCAGGTGGACTCGGATGGCGCGGCGGGATCGCGCGGCTGGGTGACCGTGCTGCAGTTGCAGGGCGTGACGGCGGCCGACATCGTCGCCGACAATATCTGGGACGGCTGGAACCCCACGGCGGTGACGGGCATCACCCTCACGGGCCTGGAGTGGAACAGCGAGACCCTCCGCGGCACCGTCAACAACGACCTGCTGAAGGGCATGGGCGGTGCGGATACGCTGGAAGGCGGGATCGGCCTGGACAGCCTGCTGGGCGGCGAGGGCAATGACTATCTCGCCGGCGGCTACAACAACGACACGCTGATCGGCGACCAGGGGCATGACACGCTCTATGGCGGCCAGGAGGGTGACGTCCTGGATGGCGGCGCCGGCGACGATCTTCTTCATGGCGATGCAGGCAATGACCGGCTGCTCGGCGGCACCGGCAACGACACGCTTTCCGACTACCAGGGCACGAACCGCCTGGAGGGAGGGGATGGGCAGGACCTGTTCCTGAACGTCTCCTACGGAGCCGGAGCGGACCGGCTGATCGGTGGCGCGGGGGCGGATACCTACAAGCTCGCCCTGAACTGGAGCGAGGCGGTGGCCGTTGACACGATCACGGATTTCGAGACGGGCACCACGGACGACCAGCTGGATCTCAGCGGGGTGCTGGCGCGCCTCACGGGCTATGTGTCGGGCAGCAATCCGTTCGCGACCGGCCATTTGCGCCTCCGCGCCTCGGGTAGCGACAGCTTCCTGCAGGTGGATGCCGATGGCAGCGGCGGGGAGGCTGGATATGTCTCCGTCCTGCGGCTGGTCGGCGTCACGCCCGCGCTGCTGACATCGGAAAACTTTACCCAGGGCTTCCATCCGAACGGGACGTCGCTCGCGACTGGAAGCGGCTTCGCGGGCCAGGCGGATGAGATCTGGGGTTTCAGCGGGTAGGGCGCGACCACCTGGGGGCGGGCCGGTGCCGACCTGCCCCCGGGATGCGCCGAGGGAAGCCAATGGGCCCGAGGGGCCCGCGAGAGGCGGAGACGGTGCGATGGAGGATCTGCGGAACGGTCGCGGCATGGGCACGGCCCTGTGGCAGACCTGGTGCGCCCGCTGGCTGGCCGGCGATGGCGCGGGAGAGCTCTCCCGCAATGCCCGGGCTTCGGTACGGCTGACCGGCAGCGATGGCGGTGACGCACAGGATTCCGGCCTGCACGGCGATGGACGCCTTCATCTGCTGGAGCCCATCTGGCCAGCAATCCCGAAATCCCTGCTTTGAGGTAAGGCACCGGCCCGGCGCGTTGGCCCACGGATGAATGACGCGGTCGGGCGGGGCGTGTTAACGTTGCCGAAGCGGTTGGTGATCCGAGTTTGGCACGCGGTGCGGCGGCCCGGAGCATGACCTTCCCGCTGCCAGGACAAGATGACCGTCGATCCAGACCCCCAGAACGAGGCGGAGCGTCTCGCTTTTCTCCGCTCCTGCGAGATCCTCGACACGGGGCAGGAGCCGGCCTTCGACCATGTCTCGCGCCTGGCCGCGCGGGTGGCGCAGTGCCCCGTGGCGCTGGTCGGGCTCGTTGATGCGGAGCGAGTCTGGTTCAAGTCTCGCCATGGGATCGCCCGGGCGGAGGTGCCGCGGGCAGGCTTTTTCTGTGCCCAGGCCATTCTCGCGCCGGGCGAGGTGATGGTGGTGCCCGATGCGGCGCGGGACGCACGCTTCGCGGGGCATGCGCTGGTGGCGGAAGAGCCGGGGCTTCGCTTCTATGCCGGCATTCCGCTGGCGGTGCCGGGTGGCGGCGCGCTTGGCACGCTTTGCGTGCTCGACCACCATCCCCGCGATGCGTCGCCCGCCCTGGCGGAAGCGCTGCGCGATCTGGCCGGCACCGCAATGACCGCGCTGGACCTTCATCTGGCGCGGAAGCAGATGCGGGAGGCGGCGCGGATCGACCCGCTCACCGGCCTGGTGAACCGCGCCGCCCTGCTGGAGGCGGTCACCCAGGCCATTGCGGTTCAGCGGCGCTACGGAACCTCCTTCTCCCTGATCAAGTTCGACCTGGACGGGTTCAAGGCGTTCAACGACCGTTTCGGGCATGAGGTGGCGGACGAGGCGCTGCGCGAGGTGGCGCGCCTCCTGCGGGCAACGCTGCGCTCCTCCGATCTCCTGGCCCGCCTCGGCAGTGACAAGTTTGCGGCCCTGCTCGGTGGCGGCGGGGAGGTGGACCTGGCGAAGGTCGCCGAGCGCATGCGGGCGGCGGTGGAAGCCGGCATGGCCGGGCGTGGCTGGCTACTTACGGCCTCCCTGGGTGCCGCGCAGTTCGACACGCCGCCCGCCGATGTCGGAGAGGCGCTGGCCATCATGGACGGGCTGACGCGCGGTGCACAGCTGGCGGGCCGGAACCGCGTCATGCGCTGGGATGCCATGCCGGTTCCGCTTCGCGACGTGCCCTGAAACCGCCGATGCGACCGCAATCGGACCGGGCCGCCGGGCGCTCGCGTTTTCAGGAACGTCACGAAGCTGTCAACGGCTGTTGCGTGTTACGATGAAGCGTTTTCGAAGTTACAGGGCCGTTGAACTTCATAACGGAGGTTAAAATGCGCACGCTTCCCGTCCTCGCCGCGCTGGTGGCGTCCCTGGGTCTCGCTGCCTGCACCGTGAACACCGCCCCGTCGAACCCGCCGCCGCCCGTGGCCGCGACCGTCGTCACCCCGGCGCCGATGATGTCGACGCCGGCCCCGGGTTCCACGGTCGTCGTCCGGCCCTGAGCCAGGCCTGAACGCGAGGGCTCCGGCGCCGCCGGTGCCCTCGCCATGTCCGATCCGTTGCCCGGATGGCGCCAGCCATCCGGGCAATGGGGCGTGCTGCGGTCAGCGAAGGGCGAGGATGCTCCTTCGTCCCATCTCCCCTGGCGCCGCATGGATCATGAACTCGTTTTCGCGGCCGCCTGTGGCGGGAACCAGGGCGTACCACATCGTGTCCCGCGCGCCTGAGCTGAACACGGCATCGGCGCGGCAGAGGATCAGGCCGGGCAACGCGCCCTCCGGTGTCTCGACGCGCGTGGGAGCGTTCAGTTCCGTGACCTGGAGCCCGTTCCTGGCCATGGGGCCCGCCGCGAAGGCCTGGCTTGCGGAAGGAACGGCCTCCGCGCACCGGTCCATCGGATCGACAAGGCGCCCGCTCAGAAGAAATTCGGTGGCGAGAAAGCCGCCGGCGGTGATGAGCAGCGCCAGGGCAAGGATGCCAAGGATGCTCCGCGCGCCTTTGCGTCTCCTGGTCCGACGGGCTGCTGGCAGGAAGGCGTGAGCGGGGCGGACAGTCCCTTCCGGTGGGTGCGGCAACGGGCGTGGTCTTTGCATGTAGGGCTCCTGGGCCGAAGTTCGTGATCTCAGAGCGCTTGGACAAGGCTGGCCAGTCCGCGGCCCTCCGGCCGAAGGGACGGGCTTTCCCGGATGAAATGCAGGCAAGCGGGGTAGGCTGGTCGGCCAGAATGGCCTCGATTAGGCGCTGCGCCGGCGGGGCTGTGCGGCCCGCATGTAGCGACAAGCGGCCGTCCGCGATGACATTGAGCATCTCGGCGGTTATGGCGCGATGCGGGCCGTGCTCGAGGCCCATCGCATCGGCCTCGCCGCTGGAGCTAGTCTCCCCCGTGATTTCGGGCGGGGCGCCATCCGGGCTCTGCAGTTCCTGGCGATGCGCCGCCTGCACGGCACTGCGGCGCGTGCCCGCAACATCAATGCGCTCCGCTCGCGTGGCGGTCGCCCCTCGAAACTCCATTGCCTAACTGATGATCGTGGCCGACCGCTCGCCTTCGCTGACGCCCGGTACGTCGCCGACATCGCCATGGCTCTGCCGCTGCTCCAGGCCGTGGCACGCTCCCGACGTCTTCTCGCTGACAAGGCCTATGACGCCGAAGGCCTTCGCCTCTGGCTGAAGGACAGGCCAAGGCAGCGTGAGCACGAGGATGAGGTGCAGCCCCGGCACGGGGAGGAGCCCGGGTAGCATAGCCAAGAGCGGCACGTTCCATCGCGCAGCGAAGCCTTTCCGCCGGAACGGGGACGAAGCATGGCCGCCGGTAATCCGGACCTGTCCCTCCGCTTCAAACACCCGCAAGGCGACATAACGCGGCGTGGAGGCCATCCCCGGCCGAGAATTCCAATTCTCACGGACATCATCCTCTCCGGAGTACTGGATGGCGAGACAGCGTGATAGGACAAGTCCCTGGACAGGCGACGTGCGAGGAAATTCACCCGGGCCACCTTCACATTCGGTCGGCCTTGCGGATAGAAGTCGAGACGTAACCGGTCTCTCAGGTCCAGGGGCATGGCCGGCATCACGGTCCCTACAACACTGAATTAGGGTTGCATCGCGTCTGTCTGAACATTGGCGGTGGTTTGACGAGCCGGCGGAATTTTAATGAGGGTCGTTTTTGCTGGAATTGGGATGGCGACACTTTGCCCTGCCATATTGGAAGATAAGCGACGCGAGGAAGAGTTGATGGAACAACCTGATCTTTCCTTGAGAGAGGCGGCCCATGCCGGAGAAGCCCGGCTTGAGAGAGCCAGGGCCAAGGTGGCAGAGGCGCTCCGCCTCTGCCACGAAGGATTGGAGGAGGCGGGTACCGCCGCGTTCCATCAGGCGGCGGAAGAGTTCGGCGACCTACTCGCCTCCGACGGCTATCCCGTATTTTGGAAGCAGTATTTCCACCACGTCCTGGCGCGGCGTTCGCGCTGGCCGAAGGCGCGGGAATTCCTCTCCGAGCTTTCCAAGCGATACGGGGAGATTCCAGTCACGTTCGCCGTCATGGGCGCACATGCCAAAACGTTCTTCTCGGATGACGAACGGATCAGGATTTGGCGACGTGCCGCTGAAGCAGAGCCTGGCGACATCAAGGCCCGTATGGCCCAACTCAGATTGCTTATCGCACTCCGTCGCCGGAATGAGCTTCCGGCCTGCGCCGATCCGTTTTTTGCCCTGCTTCGGTCGATGCCGCCGGATTCGTCCCTGATGGAGGCGTGGTGCTTGCTTGGTGATGCCTATCTGATTGAAAATGCATCGGACCGGGCGGAACTCTGCTACCGCTCGGCCCACCATGCAAATGCCGGGCAGGTGCGCCCGCTTCTCGGCCTTGCTTCAGTCGCCCTCGACGGTGGCCGGCGGCTTGATGCGGTGACACTGCTTTCGGAAGCCCTTACTCTGAAGGAGATTCCTGAGGAGCTGAGGCGCCTAGCGACCTACGCGACAGAATGCTGGTCCACACCGGATCGCACAGCCGCACTGCCGAGTGTCGAAGTCGCGGTTTTTACTCATCTTCATCGCGCCGAGAAGCTTCGGGAGAATCCGCACCTCGCGGCACCCGGACTCGGCCTGATTGAGCTGACGCTCACATCGCTGCGCGCGTCACTTAAGCTGGGTTCAGATATCCCCATCACCGTTTTTTATGATCACAGGCCAACGGAACTAAACGAGACCTATCGTCTTGCGCTCGAGAACTTTTGCGCGCAGGAGGGACTGCGGCTGGTAGTGAACGAGGGCTTTGGGCTCCGGCGTCAATGGCTCGATGCCATGGCGCGAGCCGAGGCGGATCTGGTCATGATCGTCGAACATGACCACGAGTTTCTGACCAACTGCCCCTCGCTCGAGCAGATCCGTGGGCTCTTCGCGGAGCGGCCGGATATGCAGTACCTGCGGCTGGCCAGACGCGCGAATGTGGTTAAGGGCTACGACACGATCCTGATCCAGTCTGCGCCGGAGCGGAAAGACGGCATCTACCGAACACCCGGATTCTCGAATACGCCACATCTCGTTAGACTTGGCTTTCTGCGCGACATGATCGGGCCATCCATCGGCTATGGTGGGCGGGATACACATAATTTCGGTGCGGGTGGTGTCGAGGACACGGTGAACAGTCTCTACAGGGCCTTGGAGGCGAGAGTCGGCTTACCTGCGGCGATGCGGCTCTTCGGAACGCTCGTCTATGGCAATCCCGGCGATAAGCGCCGGGTTGTGCATCTCGGCGTCTGAACTCTCCAATAACTTTACAAGGGTAGAGGGATTACGCCTCAGCCGAAGCAGGGACCATTACGGACCCTGTAGTTCCCGCCGCACGATGGCGGCTCCCTCGGCCATCGCGCGCAGCTTGGCGAAGGCGCGGGGGCGCGGCAGATACTTCATGCCGCAATCCGGCGCGATGACCAGGCGCTCGGCCGGCAGTCGCTTCAGCCCGGCGCGGATGCGCTCCGCTACTATTTCCGGCGTCTCGACCTGTTCCGTGCCGAGATCGATCACGCCGAGCATGATCGTCTTGCCCGGAAGGGAATCGAGCACCGAGAGATCCAGCTTTGGCTGCGCGGCCTCGATGGAGATCTGCGCGGCGTTGCAGTCCGCGAGCTGGGGGAGGAAGGAGTAGCCGGAGGGCTTCTCCTTCACCACGGCGGCATAGCCGAAGCAGAGATGCACGACCGTGTCGCCGTCCAGCCCTTCCAGCGCGCGATTCAGCGCCTTCACGCCGAAGCGGGCGGCGGCTTCCGGGCGGGCCTGCATCCAGGGCTCGTCGAACTGGATGATGTCCACGCCGGCCTTCTTCAGGTCCCTGGCTTCCTCGTTGACGGCGGCGGCGTAGTCCATCGCCATGGCTTCCTCGTCCTTGTAGAACTCATCGGAAGCCTGCTGGGACAGGGTGAAGGGGCCGGGCAGGGTGATCTTCGTGCGCCGGTCGGTGTTGGCGACAAGGAACTCCACGTCGCGCACCTCCACCGGGCGGTTGCGGCGGATGCGGCCGATCACGCGCGGCACCAGCGTCTCCTTGCCGGCACGGCCCATGGTGCGGGCGGGGTTGTCCACATCCACGCCATCCAGCGCCAGGGCGAAGCGGTTGGAATAGCTCTCCCGCCGGATCTCGCCATCGGTGACGATGTCGATCCCGGCGCGCTCCATGTCACGGATGGCGACGAGCGTCGCGTCGTCCTGCGCGCCCTCCAGCGCATCCTCGGCCACGCGCCACATCTGCTTCATCCGCACCCGCGGCACGAGGTTCTGGGCGAGCACGTTGCGGTCCACCAGCCAGTCCGGCTGCGGATAGCTGCCGACGACGGTGGTGGGGAGAAGGGTGTTGGTCATGCTCAGGCCTTGGGAAGCGAGGTGGGCTGATAGGCGAGGAGGCGCCACTGGTCACCCTCCTTCGTCCAGAGGGCAAGGGTGAGGGAGGCGATCTCCCGCTCCGCGCCGTAGCGGTGGATGCGCGCGCTCATGCGGCCCAGCGCGGCAGCGGCTCCGGGGCCGGCCTCGAGCACGGCCTCGGTTTCGAAATGCACCTCCAGATAGCGCAGGCTGCCGTCGCGCAGCGTGGCGAGGTAGCTCTCCTTGCTGTCGGTCGTCGCGTTGGAATGGGCATAGACCAGCCGGTCCGATAGAAGCGCCGCCAGCGCCTCCGTGTCGCCATCCCGCATGGCGGCGTAGCGGCGTGCCTCCAGCGCGCGGATCTCGTCCTGCATCGGGTGCCTCAGCGGGGATTGGGCGCGAGCAGCCGCTCGGGCCAGGTGGCGACGCGGAAGAAGTCCAGCCCACCCTCGCCGGAGGCCTGGTAGGCCGCGGCGAATTGCCGGGCCAGGGCGGAAAGGGGCATGGGCACGCCTTCCCGCTGCCCGACGGCCAGGGCCAGGTCCATGTCCTTGGCGACGAGATCGACATCGGCGGCGGGCGTCCAGTCCCGTGCCTTCAGCATCTCGGCCTTGTAGGCGAGCAGCGGGGAGGCGACGACGCTGCGGGACAGCGCATCGATCATCGAATCCCATTCCAGGCCGAGCCGGCCACCGAAGGCCAGGGCCTCGCCGATGACCGCGGGGGTGAGGGCGACGACCATGTTGACCATCAGCTTCACTGCGCGCGCCTCCTCGGCCTCGCCGCAGCGCAGCGTTTCCTTGCCAAGCACGCCGAGCACGGGCTCGCACCGGTCCAGCACGGCCGCGGGGCCCGAGGCGAAGATGGTGAGCGCCCCCGCCGCCGCGCTGGCAGTGCTGCCCGATACCGGGCAGCGCAGGTAGTCCGCCCCGCGCTCCGCCATGGCCTCGGCCACGCGCGCGGAGGTGGCGGGAGAGACGGTGCTGAGATCGATGAAGACCTGACCGGGCCGGAGCGTCTCGGCCACGCCGCCGGGACCGATGACGATGGCCAGCAGCGCGGCGTCGTTCGGCACCATGGAGAAAAGGATATCCGCCTCCTCCGCCAGGGCCGCGCCCGTGGCATGGGGGTGGGCGCCCTCCGCGGCGAGATGGGCGATGCGGGCGGGGTCGATATCCGTGACGGAAAGGGTTGCGCCGGCATCCAGCAGGCGCCGGCAGAGCGGCGTGCCCATCCGGCCCACCCCGATCCAGCCAAGCTTCCAGCCCTGCAGCACGCCCATGATCAAAGCCCCAGGTAGAATTTGCGGACGAGATCGCTGTCGCCCAGCGCGGCCGGGCTGTCCCCCTGGAACTCCACGCGGCCATGCACCAGCACATAGCCGCGGTCGGCGATGCGGATGGCCTGGTGGAAGTTCTGCTCCGCCATCAGCACGGTGAGGCCGAGCTTTTCCTTCAGCTCCGCGATCTTCTCGATGGTGCGGGCGACGAGGATGGGGGCAAGGCCGACCGAGGGTTCATCCACCAGAAGGATCTTCGGCGCGCACATCACGGCACGCCCCAACGCCACCATCTGCTGCTCGCCACCGCTCATGCTGCCCACGGGCTGGGAGCGGCGCTCCTTCAGCCGTGGGAAAGCATCATAGCAGAATTCGAGGTTGCGCGGGATCGCCGCGCGGGCGCTGCGGCGATAGGCGCCCAGAAGAAGGTTCTCCTCAACAGAGAGGCGGGGAAAGAGCCGCCGCCCCTCCGGCACGATGGCGATGCCGAGATCGACGATCTCCTCGGGCGAGCGACCCACCAGCTCCGTGGTGGTGCCCTCGATGGTCGCGGCGATGCGGCCGCGCGTCGGCTTCAGAAGGCCGAGGATGCAGCGCATCAGCGTGGTCTTGCCGTTGCCATTGGTGCCGAGCAGCGCCACCGTCTCGCCGGGCGCGACCTTCAGCGAGACGCCATCGAGCGCGCGCACGGCGCCATAGGCGGCATCGACATCCTCGATCAGAAGGCTAGCGGCCAAGATAGGCCTCCTCGACCTCGGGCATGGAGAGGACGGCGCGCGGGTCGCCATCGGCGATCTTCTTCCCCGCCACCAGCACGGCCAGGCGCTGCGAGAACTCGGTCACCGCGCGCATCACATGCTCGATCATGATGATGGTGGTGCCGTTTCCGTTCAGGCGGAAAAGGAGGGCGAGGATCTGGTCCACCTCGGCATGGGAAAGCCCCGCCATCACCTCGTCGGCGATCAGCAGCTCGGGGCGGAGCGCGGTGGCGCGGGCCAGTTCAAGCCGCCGCAGCTCCACCTGCGTCAGCTCCCTCGGCATGCGATGCGCTTTGGAGGCCAGCTCGACCGATTGCAGGCATTCCATGGCCCGCTCATCCGTCGCGCTGTCGCGCCCGCCATAGGCGAGGGGAACACGGATGTTCTCCAGCACCGTCAACCCCCTGAACGGGCGCGGGAGCTGGAAGGTGCGGGCCAGGCCGCGCCGCGCCCGCTCATGCGATGTCAGCCCGGCGAGCTTCTGGCCCTTGAAGGTGAAGCCGCCATCATGGCTTGGGAAGGCGCCGGCCAGGCAGTTGGTGAAGGTGCTCTTGCCCGAGCCGTTCGGCCCGATCAGGCCCAGCCGCTCCCCGGCGCGCACCTCCAGCTCCACGCCTGACAGCGCGGTGAAGCCGCCGAAGCGTTTCCCCACCCCCTCGGCCCGCAGCACGATATCGGTGCTCATGCGCGCCTCCGGAACAGGCCGATGATGCCGTGCGGTGCGGCGCAGACAAAGACCACCAGCACCACGCCGACAATCAGGAGATTGGCCGCGGAGGAAATGGTGACGGTGGCAGCCTGTTGGAGCGAGGCGAGAAGGATGGCCCCGATCAGCGGCCCCGCCCAGCTTCCGGTGCCGCCGATCAGCGGCATGGCGATGGCGTTCACGGCATAGGCCAGGCCGAAGGCGGAGTTCGGCTCCACATAGGAACCCAGATAGGGCAGGGGCGCCCCGGCCACCGCCATCATCGCGCCGCTGATGGTGGTGGCGACCAGCTTCAGCCGCAGGGTGGGCACGCCCGCGGCCTCGGCTGCGGCCTCGTCGTCACGCAGGGCGGCAAGACCCAGGCCGAGGCGGGATGTCTCGATGCTGCGGGCAATGGCGACACTGGCGGCCGCCAGCACCACCATGATGGCGCAGAGATAGCCGCTGTAGCTGTCGAACGGCCAGGGCACCTCGCGCGGGCGGATGACATAGGCGCCGCGGGAGCCGCCCACATAGTCCCAGTTCACCACCAGCGTCTGCAGCACCACCGAGAGACACAGCGTGGCGATGGCGAAATAGGCGCCGCGCAGCCGCAGGGTGAGGATGCCCGTTCCGAAGCCGAGCGCCCCGCCCACCGCCGCGGCAAAGGCGATGCAGGGAAGAAGGCTGAGGCCCAGCGCCTTGCCGATGGCCACGGTGGTATAGGCCCCGGCCGCGAAGAAGGCGGCCGCGCCGAAATTCACATAGCCCGCATAGCCGCCCAGGATGTTCCAGGCCGTGGCGAGAACGACGTATTGCAGCACGAAGGTGGCGGCGAAATAGGCGTATTCGCTGCCGAAGGCGCGCAGGGCGATGATGGCGACCAGCGCGGCCGCGATGCTGGCCAGCCAGAAGGCCGGGTGGCTCATCCGGCGCGGGGCGGAACGGGCTGCCATGGCGGTAATGGCCGTTTCGCTCATGCCGTCCGCCCGAAGAAGCCCTGGGGCCGGACCGCCAGCACCAGGAGCAGGCAGCCGAAGGCGACGGCGGGCGACCAGGAGGGGCCGTAGAAGCTGGCCGTCACGTTCTCCACCACGCCGAAGGCGAGCGCCGCCAGCACGCAGCCGCCCAGGGAGGAAAGGCCGCCCATGATCACCACGGCGAAGACCCGTCCGATGAAGACATGGCCCGACCAGGCATCCACCGGCTGCACCACCACCAGCGCGCCACCCGCCAGCGCCGCCATGGCGATGGAGATGCCGAAGGCCAGGCGCTTGATCCGCACGGGATCGATCGCCAGCAGGCGCAGCGCCTCCCGGTCCTGCGCCACGGCCGCGATCGCGCGGCCGGTGAAGGTGCGGCGCAGGAAGAGCACCAGCCCGCCTATGGCGGCGAAGGAGACCAGGGCGGGAACCAGCATCCGCAGCGGCAGGTCGATCTCCCCAAGACGCCAGGTGGTGTTGGCATAGGCGGCATCGACGAAGTGCTGCTCGGGGCCGATGGCCAGGACGAGGCCAACCTCGATGATGAACATCACGCCGAAGAAGAAGGCGAGGCCCTGGATGGCCTCGTCCCCCCGGCGTTCGAAGAAGTGGTGATAGGCGACGTAGATCGCGGCCCCCAGCGCCCAGAAGGCGGGGGTGAGGAGGATGGAGAGAAGCAGCGGGTCCAGCCCTGTCGCCGCCCAGAGAAGGGCGACGATCAGGGAGCCCAGCACCATGAAGGCGGGGTGGGCGATGTTGACCACGTCCAGCATCCCGAAGGAAACGGAGAGGCCGGCCGCGGCGGCGGCGTAGAGACCGCCGAGCAGCAGGCCCGAGACGATCCCGTTCAGGAGAAGGGCGAGGTCAGGATCCATCACGCACCCGCCGTGTAGGGCTTGCGGAACTCGCCCGACTTGTAGCGCTGCGGATACAGGATGACCTGGGTGCCGGCCTTCTTGAACTGGTCGATGCCGTTGCCCTGCACGCCCTGGTACTGGGTGTAGAGGTTGCGCTCCTCGGTCCACTCGCCCATCGCGTCGAAACGGAGCGGGCCAATCACCGTATCAAACTGGTTGGCGTGCATGTCCGCGGCAAGCGCGGCCTGGTCGATGCGGCCCACGCGGCGCACGGCCTGCTCCAGCACCTGCATCTGTGCATAGGCCAGGGGCGGCACGTAATGGCCCAGCGCATCCGTGTTCTCGCGGGCGGCGAGGGGCTGGTAGCGCTCGATCAGCGCCTGGGTGCCCGGGAACTGCAGCGTGGGCTCGGGCGCATACACGTCCCAGACCACGAGGTTGTTCAGGATGGGACCGAGCTGCATCTTCTGGGCGGTGATGTGCGGGCCGATCATGGGGCCGCCGAAGAGCTGGAAGTTCACCCGTAACTCGCTGGCCGCGCGAAGCAGCCCGGCCGTGTCCGGCGGGTAGGAGCCAACGAAGACGATGTCGGGCCGCGCGGCCTGGACGGAGCGGATGATGGGCGTGAAATCCACCGTGCTCGGCGGATAGGCGCGGTCATAGACGATGCGCAGCCGGTTCTCGCGCGCCAGATGCCGGGCGCTCTCCGCCGTGCGCTGGTGGAAGTCGCTGTCCAGGTTCACCAGGCCGATGCTGCGGGGCTTCGGGTCCATCGCCATGGCGATGTCCATGAACCCCTTGGCGAAGGTCTCCTTCACGTTGGAGCCGGCTGGGTTGATGGAGAAGTAGCGGTCATACTTGAAGTCGGCATTCACGCCCGTGCCAAAGAGCGACACGAAGGTCATGTTCCGCTGCATCACCACCGGCATGGCCGGGGCGATGATGGCGGTGGCATAGCCGGAGATGACGAGATCAACCTTATCCACGTCGATCAGCTTGGTGTAGATGCCGGGCACCTGCGCGCCGGTGCTCTGGTCGTCGTAATGCACCAGTTCCACCGGGCGGCCGAGCAGCCCGCCCTTGGCGTTCACCTCCTCGGCCCAGATGCGGTGGGCGAGGAGGGCCGGGCGGCCATTCCCGGCCAGGCCGCCGGAGAGCGACATGGAATAGCCGATCCGGATCGGCGGGCCGGAAGGCGCGGTCTGGGCGCGTGCCGTCGCCGGCACCGTCGCGGCGGCCGCCAGGGCAAGTCGGCCCAGGTCGCGCCTGCTGATGTCCTTCATGGAAGCTCCTCCTGCTGGGGCCCGGTTTCTTTGCCCGGAGCCCCTGTCTTGCTTGCGCTGCGCGCGGCTATTCGGCCGCGATCCTGGATGGGTCGGCCCCGACGCGGCCGGACGTGTCATGCTCGGCCTTGCGGGCCACGCGGAAGTCGTAGCGCACGCTGGGCAGGCCCGGATCCGGCGAGCCCTCCACGCCGGTGCGCGGACGGACGACGAGGGATTCCGAGACGCCGAAGACGGTATCGGAGCCGATATGCTTGTCGTCGCCCAGGTAGAGCGCCGTGACCAGCTCCCGGTAGCCCTCGGCCCCGATCAGCATGTGGATATGGGCGGGGCGGAAGCCGTGGCGGTTCTGGGCGCGCACCATGGCGCCCACGGGCCCGTCCATCGGGATGGAATAGCCGATCGGGACAAGGGTGCGGATGGCGTAGCGCCCTTCCGCATCGGTGCGGAACTGGCCGCGCATGTCCATCACCTCCGGGTTGTTCACCTGGAGGTCGTAGGCTCCGTCCGCGTCCGTCTGCCAGATCTCGACGATCGCGTTGGGCACGCCTTCGCCAGCCTCGTTCAGCACGCGGCCGAACAGCATCATCTCCGGACCCTTGGCGCGGCTGGCGATGCTTTCGCCATAGGCGAATTGCGGGGAGGATTCGCGGTAGAAGGGACCGAGCAGGCTCGTCTCCGTCGCCTCGCCCACGCGGTTGGCCTTGTCGTCCATCAGGTTGACGAGGCGCGACAGGCCGAGTGTGTCGGAAAGGAGGATGAACTCCTGCCGGATGGGCGTGCAGGCCTGGCCGACACGGGTGAGGAAGTCGATGGCGGCCAGCCACTCGGCCGGGGTCAGCCGCACGTCCCGCGCGAAGTCGTGCAGGTGGCGGACGAGGCTCGCCATCACCTCCCGCATGCGCGGGTCCGGGGTGGCGGCCATCTGCTCGATCACCGCATCGGTGACGGTGTTCTGGTCCAGGTCAGCCATTCTCGCTCCTCCGTCCGGGGCAGGTCTCCTTCGCCTGCCCTCGGATTGCGTTCCGTGGGGGATCAGCCCCTCAGTCCGGCTTGATGTTGGCAGCGGTGATCACGGCACGCCACTTCGCAATTTCCTCGCGCGTCATCTCGGCCAGCTTCTCCGGCGTGCCGCCGATGGGTTCCACGCCCTGGGCGCGCAGATTGGCCAGGGAGGCCGGATCGGCGAGCAGGGCGTTGGTGGCCCGGTTCAGCCGCGCCACGGCCTCGGCCGGCATGTTCGCGGGCCCGTAGAGGGACCAGCGGCCCTCGACCACGAAGTCCTGCAGGCCGGATTCCTGCATGGTGGGGATGTCCGGCAGCATGGAGATGCGGGAGGCGGAGGTAACGGCCAGCGCCTTCAGCGTGCCGGCCTCCAGATGCGGCTTCAGGCCGAGCGGGTGGTAGAACATCCCGTCCACCCGGCCGGCGATCAGGTCCGTCACGCCCTGGCCGGCATTGCGGTAGGGAACATGCTCCGTGGTCAGCCCGCCGCGCAGGTTGAGCAGTGCCTGGGAGAGATGCCCCGTGGTGCCGTTGCCGGCCGAGGCAAAGGTCAGGGTACGGCGCTTCGCCAGCGCCACCAACTCCGCCACCGAGGAAACGCCGAGCGAGGGCGGAACCCCCAGCACGCTGGGCGTGGCGACATAGGGCGCGATGGGGGTGAAGTCGCGGATCGGGTCGAAGCCCTGATCGGCATAGAGGCTCACATTGATGCCGTGCGTGCCATTCGTGCCCAGCAGCAGCGTGTAGCCATCACCCGGGGAACGCGCGACGGCCTGGGCACCGACATTGCCGCCCGCGCCGGCGCGGTTGTCCACCACCACGGGCTGGCCCGCCTCCTTCGCCAGCGCCTCGGCCAGGATGCGGCCGAGGATGTCGGTGGTGGTGCCCGCCGCGAAGGGCACGACCAGACGGATGGGGCGGTTCGGCCAGGTGCCGGCGCCCTGTCCCATGGCCCGCGCGGCGGGGAGGGCGGCAAGGGCACCCAGCAGGGCACGGCGCGGAAGATGGGTCATGCGGCGGCTCCGGTATGTCGGGTGGTGTAGCGGGCGATCGGGCCGATGGCCTCGCCCCGGTGCAGGGGAATGCAGGATGGCGGGAAATCCTGCGCAAAGCGGGCGCCAGCATCCTCCAGCCGGCCGAGAAAGCGGTCGAGCTGGCGCATGGCGCCATTGGGAAGGTCATGGAGCACCAGTGCGACCGGATCGGGGCCTCGGCACATCGCAAGGGCGCGTTCCGGCCAGTTCTCGGCGTCGCGGAAGTCACCGGGCACGGCGTTCCACAGCACGCAGGTGAACCCCCCTTGCGTGAGGTGGTCGAGCGCGGCGCCACTCAGCAGATGTGGCCCCAGCGTGCCCCCGCCGCCGACAGGGCGGAAGAGGCGGTCTGGATGGGAGAGATTGCCGATCAGCGCCTGGGTGCGGCCGATCTCCGCCTCCGCCGTCGCGGCCTCGTCGGGCATCTCGCCCAGCGGGCGCTCATGGGTCCAGGTATGGTTGCCGATCCAGTGTCCCTCGGCATGCGCGCGCTCGGCCAGTTTCCGGTGCTCGGCCAGCTTCCGGCCGATGACGAAGAAGGTGGCCCGCAGCCCCCGGCGGCGGAGCGTGTCCAGCACGCCGGGCGTGACCTCGGGTTCCGGGCCGTTGTCGAAGCTCAGTGTGACAACAGGCCCGGCCATGGTCAGGCGGCCTCGTCCTCGACGGTGTTGGAGAGGATGCCGATGCCCTCGATCTCGATCTCGATCGTGTCGCCGGGCTTCATGAAGACGGGCGGCTTGCGCGGATAGCCCACCCCGCTGGGCGTGCCCGTGGCGATGATGTCGCCGGGCTCCAGCGTCATCACCTCCGTCACGATCGCGAGGATGCGCGGCACGGAGAAGATCATGTCCGAGGTATTGCTGTCCTGCATCACCTGCCCGTTGACGCGGGAGGTGATGCGGAGCGCATTCGGGCCCTGCGGGATCTCGTCCGGCGTCACGATCTCGGGGCCGATGCCGCCGGTGCGGTCGAAGTTCTTGCCGACCGTCCACTGCGCGCCCTTGCGCTGGTAGTCGCGCAGCGAGCCCTCGTTCATGCAGGTGTAGCCGGCCACGCAGGAGAGGGCGTTCTCCTCCGTCAGGTGCTTGGCCTGCTGCCCGACCACGATCACCAGCTCCGCCTCATAGTCGAACTTGTCCGAGACCTTGGGGCGCAGCAGCGGCTCGCCATGGGCGGCGAGGGAGGTATGGCCGCGGAAGAACACGGCGGGGTAGTCGGGGATCGGGTTGTTCCCCTCCTTCGCGTGCTCCACGTAGTTCAGCCCGATGCAGATGATCTTGCCCGGGCGCGGGATGCAGGGAAGCAGCTTCAGCCCGGCCAGCTTCCGTCGCGGCGCGCCCTCCAGCTTCGCGGCCAGGGCCGGGGCGCCTTCCGGCAGGTTGAGCGATGCGAAGGCGGCCAGCAGGTCGGTGGGCAGGCCGGGAATGGCATCGGCCAGGGCCACCACTTCGTCACCCAGGCGGGCGCCGAGGGCCGGGCGGCCCTCATGCTCGAACGCTATCAGACGCACGCGGCGTTTCCTCCGTTTGATGGCGACAGGTTTTGTCGAAATTCCTGGAAGGTCAAGCAGGAACATCGCAAAGCCTTGCCCTGGGGCCGGAATGCCGAATAATCGGGCCATGTCCCAGGCTTCCCAGAGCGAAGGGCGCGATCCCACCCTCGCCACCGCGGTCCATCGCCGGCTGCGGGAAGACATTCTCTCCGGCCGGCTGGCACCTGGACTGAAGCTGAAGCTGCGCGATCTCGCTGAAAGCTATGGCGCCGGCGCATCGCCGATGCGCGAGGCCCTGTCGAAGCTGGCGGCTGAAGGCTTGGCTGAAAGGCTGGAGCACCGGGGCTTCCGGGTCGCGGCCGCCGCCCCCTCGCAGCTGGACGGGCTGATCCGCAGCCGGGTGCTGGCGGAATGCGCGGCGCTGCGGGAATCCCTGCGCCTCGGCGATTCCGCCTGGGAAGATGCGGTGGTGCTTGCGGAGCACCGGCTGAACCGGTTGGCGCGTTCCCTCGATCCGCACCGCTTCGCCACCAATCCGGAATGGGAAGCCTGCCATCTCCGCTTCCACCAGGCCCTGCTGGAGGCCTGCGGGGCGCCGCAGCTGATCGCCTTCTGCGACCGGCTTCGCGAGGAGGCGCGGCGCTACCGCGCCCTTGCCAACACCGTGGCCTATCCCGACCGGGATGTGGCGGCGGAGCACGCCGCCATCGCCCGCGCGGCGCTGGAACGGGATGCCGGGACGGCGACGGCATTGCTGGCCCAGCATTACGAGCGGACGGGCGCCTTTGTCGGGGCCGATCTGGGGCGGCGGGCGGGCTAGCGCCGCGGCGCGGGCAGGGCGCCCCCCGGCCGCAACCAGGGCGGCAATCCTTTCGTTTCCTCGGCCAAGACACGGAGGCTCCGGCAGGGGAGGCGGCGGGGCCGCATTCCGCGCGCCCGCCATCGCAGATGGCTGCTTCCGGTGCCCAGGCTTCCAGCAGGACACCATCATGGCAGATCTCGAACTTCCCGCCCGGCAGGGCTTCGCGCCGGATGACAGTTTCGCCCAGGGGCAGCCCGCCGCGTTGCCCGGCGAGATCCCGCTCACCTTGACCATCAATGGCGAGACGAGGGAGCTGCATGTGCGGCCATGGACCACGCTGCTGGACCTGCTGCGCGAAGAGCTTTCGCTCTATGGAACGAAAAAGGGATGCGATCACGGGCAATGCGGGGCCTGCACCGTGCTGGTGGACGGCCAGCGCATCAATTCCTGCCTTGCCCTGGCCGTGCAGAAGGATGGCTGCGAGGTCACGACGATCGAGGGGCTGGCGGGGCCGGACGGCACGCTGCACCCGATGCAGGAGGCCTTTATCGAGCATGACGCCTTCCAGTGCGGCTACTGCACGCCGGGGCAGATCTGCTCGGCGGTGGGGCTGCTGAAGGAAGGCCACGCGCGGAGCCGCGAGGAGATCCGCGAGATGATGAGCGGAAATCTCTGCCGCTGCGGTGCCTATACCAACATCGTCGATGCGATCGAGGACGTGCTCTCGAAGGAGTCCGCCAAGTGAACCGCTTCTCCTATGCCCGCCCGGGCAGTGTGGCGGATGCGCTGCGCGAGGTCGCTTCGAACCCGGCGGCGAAGATCCTCGCGGGCGGCACGAACCTCGTGGACCTGATGAAATACGAGGTGGAGCGTCCCACCCATCTCGTCGATGTCTCCCGCCTGCCCGGGCTGAAGGAGATCGAGGAGACGGAGACCGGGGGGCTCCGTATCGGCGCGCTGGTGACCAACACCGCGGCCGCGTATGACGAGCGGGTGAAGGAGCGCTACCCGCTGCTCTCCTCCGCCATCCTGGCGGGCGCCACGGCCCAGCTGCGCAACGCGGCCACCACGGGCGGCAACCTGCTGCAGCGCACGCGCTGCTACTACTTCTATGACGCGGCCATGCCCTGCAACAAGCGCGTACCCGGCTCGGGCTGCCCGGCGAAGCAGGGGGTGAACCGCATCCACGCCATCCTGGGCACCAGCGAGCACTGCATCGCCACCCATCCTTCCGACATGTGCGTGGCGCTGGCTGCGCTGGAGGCGGTGGTCAAGGTGGCCGGGCCGAACGGGGAGCGCGACATTCCCCTGGCCGATTTCCACCGCCTGCCCGGCAACATGCCGGAGAAGGACACGAATCTTCATGCCGATGAGATCGTGCTGGCCGTGGAGCTGCCGGAGCCGCGTTTCGCGGGCAAGCACCACACCTATCTGAAGCTGCGCGACCGCCTTTCCTACGCCTTCGCCCTTGTCTCCGTGGCGGTGGCGCTGGAGATGGATGGCGACAGGGTGGCCGAGGCGCGCATCGCGCTGGGCGGTGTGGCGCACAAGCCCTGGCGAGTGCCGGAAGCCGAGGACCTGCTGCGCGGCAAGGTGCCGGACCGGGCCCTTTTCGCCTCGGTCTCGCAGCGCCTCCTGGAAGGGGCACAGGGCCATGGCGGAAACGACTTCAAGGTGCCGCTGGCCCATCGCGCCGTGATCCGCGCCCTGTCCCAGGCCGCGGCGGGCACGCCGCAATCCCATACCGACAAGCGCATCCAGTAGGAGGGGCCGCGCCATGCACGAGAACCAGCGGGCCGGCATGTTCCAGCCCCATGACACCGCCCTGCACCAGCCGCATGTGGGGGCGCCCCGCAACCGGGTGGACGGCCGGGCCAAGGTGACGGGCGCGGCGCGCTACGCGGCCGAGTACACTGCGCCGGACCTGGCCTATGGCCATGTCGTTTCCGGTGCCATCGCCAAGGGTCGGATCCGCAGCATCGACATCTCGGCCGCCATGGCGGTGCCGGGGGTGGTGCAGGTCTTCACGCATGAGAACCGTCCGCGCACGGCCTGGCGCAGCAAGGCCTATCAGGATGAGGTGGCGCCGCCCGGCACGCCCTTCCGCCCGCTCTATGACGAGAAGATCCTCTACAGCGGCCAGCCCGTGGCGCTGGTGGTGGCCGAGGACTCCGAGATCGCGCGCTATGCCGCTTCCCTGGTTCGCGTCACCTATGAGGAGGAGAAGCACGAGACCGACCTCGCGAAGGTGCGGGCGCAGGCCTACAAGCCGCCCAAGACGCGTTCCGGCATGGCGCCGCCCGCGCCGCGCGGGGATGCGGAAGCGGGCTTCGGCGCCGCGCCGGTGAAGGTGGACGAATCCTACCGGATCGCGATCGAGCATCACAACCCGATGGAGCTGCACGCCTCCACCGTGGTCTGGGAGGGCGGCGGCAGGATCACCGTCTATGACAAGATTCAGGGCGTGCAGAACACACAGTCCTACATCACCCATGTCTTCGGCCTTTCCAAGGACGACGTGCATGTGAAGTCACCCTTCGTCGGTGGCGCCTTCGGCTCGGGGCTGCGGCCGCAATACCAGCTTTTCCTGGCGGTGATGGCGGCGCTGGAACTGAAGCGCTCGGTGCGCGTGATGCTGACGCGCGACCAGATGTTCACCTTCACCTATCGGCCTGATGCGCTGCAGGACATGGCGATCGCCGCCAACCCCGATGGCGAGCTGCAGGCCATCCGGCATGACGTGATCGGCAACACCTCGACCTTCGAGGACTACCAGGAGTCGATCGTCAGCTGGTCGGCCATGATGTATCACTGCGACAACGTCGCCACGACCTACAAGCTGGCGCAGACCGATACCTACACCCCCGGCGACATGCGCGCGCCGGGCGCGCCCACCGGCATGTTCGCGCTGGAATCGGCAATGGACGAGCTGTCCTACAGGCTGGGCATGGACCCGCTGCAGCTGCGACTGAAAAACTACGCAGAGATCAACGAGGGCGACGGCAAGCCCTTCACGAGCAAGGAGCTGCGCGCCGCCTACCAGCTGGGGGCGGAGCGCTTCGGCTGGGCACGCCGCAACCCGAAACCGCGCTCCATGAAGGAAGGGCGGGAGCTGATCGGCTGGGGCATGGCGAGCGGCATGTGGGAGGCGCAGATGCAGAAGACGACCGCACGCGCCACGCTGACGATCGACGGCAAGCTGGAGGTGGGCACGGCCACCGCCGATATCGGCACGGGCACCTACACCATCCTGACCCAGATCGCCGCCGATGCGCTGGGCCTGCCGATGGAGAAGGTCACGGCGCTGGTGGGCGATTCCAAGCTTCCCTTCTCTCCGGTCGAGGGCGGCTCCTGGGCCGCGGCCTCGGCGGGCACGGCGGTGCACCTGGCCTGCAACACGGTGCGGGAACAGCTGTTCAAATACGCCCGCGGCATGGACGGCTCTCCGCTCGCCAATGCCGAGATAGGGCGCGTGGCCTTCCGCAACGGGCGGATGGAACTGATTTCCGATCCGTCCCGCTTCGTGACCATCCAGGACGCCATGCGCGCCGGCGCGGTGGACCGGATCGAGGCCGAGGAGACGGGCAGCCCCAGCCGCATCACCCAGCTGCGCTACGCCGCCTACACCCATTCCGCCATCTTCGCGGAGGTGCGGGTGGACGAGGAACTGGGCCGCATTCGGGTGACGCGCATCGTGGATGCGGTGGCGGCGGGGCGGATCCTGAACCCGAAGACCGCGCGCTCCCAAATCCTGGGCGGCGTCGTCTTCGGCATAGGGATGGCGCTGACCGAGGAGTCCATGATGGACCACCATCTCGGCCGCTTCATGAACCACAACTACGCCGAGTACCACATCCCCGTGAATGCCGACGTCCACGACATCGACGTCATCTTCGTCGAGGAGCACGAGGACAAGATCAACCCGATCGGCGTGAAGGGGCTGGGCGAGATCGGGATCGTCGGCACGGCGGCCGCCATCGCCAATGCCGTGTTCCACGCCACCGGCAAGCGCGTCCGCCACCTGCCCATCACGGTGGACCGGCTGCTGGAGATGGAGGACGCCGACTGAACCCTTCCGGGGCGCGCCATCTGCTCAGTGGCGGCGGGCGCGCCTCGGTGCTTCTTCCTCCCGCGCCTCGTCATCCAGCACGAGGCTGTCCATCCCCGCGCGCCAGGTGACATGCCAGCTGCGGGGGCGGCCAGCGCGGCAGCGCAACAGGTCCAGCGACCATTGCGGGTCGCCGAGGTCGTGCATGGAGCCGCCCGCGCGCCCTGTCACCCGCCAGCGCGTGGTGGCGAGGGAGGGTCCCTCATCCTCCTCGCTCTCCCGCAGCAGGAGCCCGATCCCGCCGCCCGTCTCGGCCGCCAGCTGAAGGCGGCGCATGGCCGCGGCGTCCGGTTGCTCCCCTGCCAGCAGCACGGCGGAAATCGCGGAGCAGCGCAGCGCCTCCTCCGCCGCCCAGAACGCGTCCTGCTGGCTGCGGGGCCGGGCAAGGAGAAGGCGGCCAGGGGAAAGGCCGAAGGCGGCGAGCCCGGGCAGGCCGGTATCCGTATCGCGCGAGATCCAGAACACCGTGCCACCGGAACGCGCCATCAAGAGCGCCGCGAATCCGGCCGCCGCCCCGGAACCATCCGACACCACCTCATGCAGCGCCGCGCGTGGCAGGCCGCCGCCGGGCAGGTGCCGGTCCATCTCGGGGCAGAGGGAAATGACGGGTGGTTCCTCGCGCTCCGCCAGCCCGGCCTTCTCACCGCGGGCGGCCCGGGCCCGCAGCGCCGCGAGCACGGCGCGGCGATCGAAGCCGCCGGAACCCGGCCCGGACGCATCGTGGCTCCTTTCGGAATCGTGACGAGGCGCTGCCGGTTCCCCGGGGGTAGCGTCAGGAGCGGCTGCGCGGCAGGGCCGGGGGGGCAAATCAGCGGGCATGTCCGTTCATACAATGTTCTGTTTTGTGCCGCACGCTGCAACACGCGGCCGTTTCGCCTGCCAGCGCGATGGTGGCCCGGGGAGGACGGGATGCCCAGAAAAGCAGCGTCCGGGCATCAGCAGGGAGGGTTGAGCAGGTGATGACCCCGCGCCGCGGCCTTCTGGCCCTGTTGCCCCTGGCTGGCTGCACCGGGTCGCTGGTCGAGGAAACGGCCGGCACGCCCATCGCGCCGCTGGTGGGGACGGGTTTCGCGGCGCTGCATGCCGATAACGGCGGCCGTCCCGGGCCGTTGCTTGGCTCGGCGGTGGCGGTGGCGCCTGGACGTGTCGCCTGCACAAGCCACGTCCTGCCCCGCGGCGACCGGGCGGTATGGCTGCGGCGGGGCGATGGCGCGCCTGCCCGCCGCGTGCCCGTGCTGGCGCGCAGTCCCCGGATGGATCTCTCCATCCTGGGGGACGGCGAAGGGCTTCTCGCCCCCGCCCGCATATGTGAGCGCCTAGTGGCGGCCGGGGATCCCATCTGGGCCGCCGGCATGCCGGGAATCGGCGCGAAGGTCGCCGCCGGCGCGGTGGAAATCCCGGATGCCATCCTGCCGCGCTTCGGCCGTGGCTTCACGGCGCGGATGGCGGCCCTGATGGGCTATTCTGGCGGGCCGGTGGTGGGGCCTGACGGCAGGCTGCGCGGCCTGGTGGCCGCGCTTCCCGATGGCGCCACGGCGAATATGCTCGCCCTGCTCAGCGGGCTGGACCTCGGCGGCCTGGCTGCGGGCCGGGACCGCCGGGTCTTTATCCTCTCCATCCATGAGGTGACGGAGGAGGCCTCTCGCCTTGAAGGCGTGGGCTAGCGCACCCCGCCCGGCGAACCTGCGCCGCCTTCAGCCGCGCCGGTCCAGATCCCAGGGCGCCCGCGCGATCTCGCGTTCCACCTCCAGGCGGTTGAGCCCGACATCGGACAGCATGCGGTCATCCAGCGTGGCGAGGATGCGTCGCTCCTCGATAACGCGCAGCATGTGGGAGATGCCTTGGAACCATCCGAACGCCCGCCCGTGCCGGGCCGGAACGCGGCGGGCGGCGGAGCAGGCCTCCCGAGCGAGGGCACTGCGGGTGATGACGTGGCCGGACATGGGTGCGATCCTCTCTCGTGATGTCGCGAGGGGAAGATCGGCCCGGCATCGTCATAAGGGAAACGAGTTGTTTTGAACATCGGCATCAGCGATGCTGATACCGCCATGATCACCATCCCGACCGGGCTTGATCCCGACCTGCTGCGGTCCTTCGTGCTGGTCGCCGAAGGGGGCAGCGTGACCCGTGCCGCGATGCGCGTGGGACGCACGCAGTCCGCGGTTTCCATGCAGATGCGGCGGCTGGAGGAACTGCTTGGCCAGCCCTTGCTGCTCCGCGGTCCAAAGGGGCTGACGCCCACCCCGCATGGCATCTGGCTGCTGGACCGCGCGCGCCGCCTCCTGGCCATGCATGACGAGATCTTCACCAATTTCCGCACGCCGGAGATCTCGGGCCATATCCGCCTGGGCTGCCCGGACGACTACGCCCTGCTCTGGCTGCCGCAGATCCTGGCCGGCTTCGCCGAGGCGCATCCAGCCGCCGAGGTGGAGGTCGTCTGCCTTCCCTCCAGCGCGCTGCTGACCTGCTTCGACAAGGGCGAGCTGGACATCACGCTCTTTTCCGCCGGCAGCGAGGCGCCGGGCGTGCAGGCCGAGGCGCTCTGGAGCGGGCCGCTGCGCTGGATGGGCCCCGCGGCACGTCCGGTCCACCTCATGCGGCCCTTGCCCCTCGTGCTCTGCCACACCGGATGCGCCTGGCGCGGCGCGGCCACCCAGGCGCTGAATCGGGCCGGGATGCCCTGGCGCATGGCCTATTCCTCCGCCTCGCAGACCGGCACCCATGCGGTGGTGCTGGCAGGGCTGGGGGTGACCGTGGGGCTCTCGGTTGCCATGCCGGCCGGGGTTCGCCTCCTGGGTACAGAGGACGGGATGCCGGAACTGCCCGTGCTCGACATCGCGCTGCTGATGCATCCGGGCGCCGCGGCCGAGGCCCTGGCCAGCCACATCCGCGCGGGATTCCGCGACCAGCCCGGCGCGGGAGCCCGGGCCGCCTAGGAAAGGGAAGGGTGCCTGTTCCCCGCCCATTCGGCCCCAGGGTGGTTGCGGAATGCGCCCGCCGGCCGGAATGGGTTGCATGCCGTGCAGCCAGCGTCGAAGCTGCGCCCCGACGCCCGGAAACGGGGCGGACGAGACGTTCAAGGAGCAAAGCATGATCCGAAGCCCGAATACGGGCCGGCGCGGGCTGATCGTGGCGACGGCTGCAGGCCTGGCAATGCCTTCTGTCCTGCGGGCCCAGGGCACCGGTAGCTGGCCGGACCGGCCGATCCGCCTGATCGTTCCCTGGCCCCCCGGCGGCTCCACGGATGTGGTCGCCCGAATCTTCCAGCCGCGCCTGGCGGAGGTGCTCGGTCGCCCGATCGTGGTCGAGAACCGGGGTGGCGCCTCGGGCTCCATCGGCGCCGGCGAGGCGGCCCGTGCCCCGGCCGACGGCTATACATGGATGCTCGCCTACGACACGGAGGCGACGAACCAGACGGTGATGCGCCTGCCCTACAAGGCGCTTGAGGCTTTCTCGCCTGTCAGCCTCGTGGCAACCGGGCCGCTCGCGCTGGTCGCGCACCAGTCCACCCCCTACCGCAGCTACCAGGATGTGGTGGAGGCCGCGAAGAAGGCCCCCGACACGATCAACTACGCCACCTCGGGCGTGGGTGGGCTGGCCCATGTGGCCACCACGCTGCTGCAGCAGAAGGGCAATTTCCGCCTCACCCATGTGCCCTATCGCGGGGGCGGGCCGGCCACGCAGGACGCCGTGGCCGGGCATGTGCCGCTGTTCATGTCGAACGTCGTGGTCATTAGCCAGCACATCAAGAGCGGCACGCTGCGCCCGCTCGGCGTGACCACCCGCACGGAAAGCCGCCATGTCCCCGGGGCGAAATCCTTCGCCGAGCAGGGCGTGGGCGACTTCGAGGCGCCGACCTGGTGGATGCTGATGGGCCGGGCCGGGACGCCCGAACCCATCCTGGCGCGGATGAGCGCTGCGATCCGGCAGGTCCTCCAGGAGCCGGAGGTGCGCCAGAAGATCGAAGAGCAGGGGGCCGATGTGGTCGGGTCCGAGCCGGAGGTGGCGCGCCGCTTCCTGAGCGGCGAGATCGACAAATGGGCCCAGGTAATCCGCTCGGCCGATATCCGGGCCGACGGTTAAGGGTAGGCGAGGGGTGTCCGTCCAGGGCGCCCCTCACCACCTTCGCGGGCATCCGGGGAGGGCGCCGGGCAGGCAGTTTCGTGGCGCCTGCGGAAAGTCATGAAACCGACCAAAAAGGGGTTTGACGGGGCCTGCGGACGCCCATATAAGCCGCCCACGCCGACGGACGAAGCGCCTGAAACGCTCCGGTCCAGCGGCTCCTCCCTCGGATGCAGGGTCGGTCATCAGGTGGCTCGGAAGGGCTGCCCGGTGACGCTTCTCGCCTTCGCTGGGTTCGTTCCTTCACAATCATATCTGATTTCCTGAAGACGAGAAGAGATCCTGTGGATTTCTTGCCTTGATCTTGGGGTGGCCTTTGGTGGTTGTCCTGGGGTTGATCGTGGATGGGGAGGGATGCGTGGCCAGTGCCATGTGTTCTGAGCCTTTTCGAGGGTGAGGGTTGCAGGCGAAGAGTGAGCGAGTGGAGTTTTGGTTAGGGTCTATCGGAAGGGTTTTGAGGCTTTAGGGCTGATGGCCTGGATGAACTTGAGAGTTTGATCCTGGCTCAGAGCGAACGCTGGCGGCATGCTTAACACATGCAAGTCGCACGGGCAGCAATGTCAGTGGCGGACGGGTGAGTAACGCGTAGGAACATGTCCA
>NZ_JAGIZB010000028.1 GCF_017813395.1 Pararoseomonas baculiformis
GAGAGCAGGGTTTGCTCACGTCGCGGCGCAGCACCCACAGCGCAAAACCCCGCCCAGCCCTGCAACGCGCCCTGGCTTACGCCATCTGCCACGCCGCGTGATGGCCAAAGTCGAGCTTAGAAGGCCTTCGAAACCGATTCGGGCCGGTAGTTCAGCCGCCCGGCGCCGGTGATGAAGCCGACGCTGCCGGCCGCGACATACTGCCGTCTGCCTTCGGAGGCTTAACCCAAATTGGTGGCAAGCCCCGGCGCTTTGGCGGCGCGCCTCCAACGCGCGCCGGCCAGCGGCACGTCGCCCCAGGACGGCGCGTTCTATCTTGGTGAACATCCAGTTCTGAGTGCGTCCACCGTTCCAGGGGAGGCGCGCGAAGACGCCGAACTCGTCGGTGGGCGCCTGTTCCAGATTGATCGTCAGCGTGTGTCTCAGCCGATCGCCTGCGGGAATCGTCTCGAAAGTGCCGAAGCCACGCTGGAACGGCTAAACTCTGTCCGTATGTCGCGCGCAGAACGGTCGTTGTCGAACACGTTCCATATCGAAAACTTCGAGAGGCTGATTGTTAGCCGCACCCGCAGCAGTGCGCCGGCGAAGCGCAGCGGGTCGTCGGTGCCCGGCACGCGTCGCACGAAAGCACGACCGTCTGTCGAAGGAAGATGCGTGGCACGTAGAGATCGGGCCCAGTGGTGCCCAGCCGGAACGCCTCGCTGTTCGGAACGGCGGCAACACCCGTGAAGCTGGAGAGGCTTAAGCTACGCGTGACTGAGGGGGGGCACCACCAGCTCCCCCATCGCAGAGACGCTACCACGGATCACGTCGGCGGAGAAGGTGTTCGCTGCCTGCGCATGGGACCGGAGGCTCCCCTCGGCTAGGTGCGGCGAGTGGAAGCCGGGGTGGCGCTGGAGGATGGAAGTTGCCTTATTACCGACCAGCGAGCCGGTCTCGGCGAGCTTCTCCGGCGCATCGCCAGGTTCTTCCGGTGAGACACGTGCAGGCGCCAAGGGCGGATCGGCTGCTGCCGGCGCCGCAAGCAGCAGGGGCAGCGCCATAAGGGTGGATAGGGGCAGGATAGCGAGCCGGCGCGCAGCACAGGAACGGTAGGGAAGTGATTTGGTGGCCATCCGGACCTCGATTTGGTCCGAGCTTCGCATCGTCTGTCCGGCGTTCAGAGATTCTGGGCGTTCGCCGCCTGTTGCGTGGAATCGGCACCCGAAGTCTGCGCGGATAAGGGTGGCGCTTCGTTGAGGCAGGGCGGTGAATGAACTCGCCGGGTGTAGAGATTGGGTTGCTGCATACCCCTGTATCGCGATGCCACTTGCAGGTTGCGCTGATAGGTAGTGACCGGCTCCCCGCATGTCGCGGATGCCTGTTGTGAAGTGTCGGTCCGGCCTGCGCAGCCAGCGACGCAGGCCGTCGCGATGATTAATATTAGCCCAAAACGGACCGCCATCCCCAAGCTCCTGCCGCATCGTTCAGCGGCCGACCCGATATTGCGGGCCCGACCTTACGGAGTCCTGTCGCCGCGCGACGAAGCGCGCATTCAGAAGCGTTAAAGCTCCTATAGCGGCCATCGGGCCATTTGTGACGGCCTGGAGGGGAGGGTTTCCCGCGCGGCCTCCTCGCGGAAAACCTCCTTCAACACCCGAAGCCCGGCACGCTCCAGTATGGGCTCTATTGCCGCCCTGATCTCAGGGCCTGCCGAGGCAGCAACGGTGGCCACCATCTCAGGCCGCGGCCAGTACTGCGACATGACGCTGCACGACTGCGGCATGGCCCTGCTGCATCCGCACGCCCCGAATTTCTTCCTTAGCGGCAAGCGGCCGGTGGCGACGGGCAACCCGCACCCGAACCTGGCGCCCTAGTCCAAGTTCCAGACCAAGACCTGCGAGATCTTCGTTGCAGCGGCAACGACCCGGCCTTCGGCAAGCTCTGCGACTTTCTCGGGATCCCTGAGACGGCGTCGGATGAGCGGTTCCGGACCAACGGGGCGCGACTGATCAACCGCGACGCCCTCTCCGCGGTGCTGAACGAGCGACTGGCGGGGGAGGACGGGCACGAGCTGACCCGGCGAATGCTGGCCGCCGGCTTGCCCGCTGGGCCAGTGCTGAACGTGGACGAGGCGCTGCGCGCCGACCACACGGCGCATCGGAAGATGGTCACGCAACTCGGCTCCTTTATCGGGCTGGGGACGCCGATCAAGCTGTCCCGCACTCCCGGAGGCACTCGGGCCGCGCCGCCGCGCTTCAACGAGCATGGCGAGGCCGTGCTGCGCGCGCGTGGCTTCTCCGACGAGGAAATCGCAGAGCTGGCCCGGGACGGCGTGCTCGTCGGGGCGCGCCGGGGCTAGGGAAGGGCGCAGCGCTGCTCGCCCCACCGCTGGCCGGGTGAGGCGTTCCGTCCGACACTGGCCAGGGTCTTGCTCTGACCGAAAGGCAGAACAGGCAGTTAGGAGGGCATCCGTCGTGTCCATTACCTCGCCGGGCGAAGCGATGCCCGACACCGACTTCATCCCCCACACCTCCCACTGGGGCGCCTTCTCCGCGCGTTGGCGGGATGGCGCGCTGGAGGTCCGCCCCCACCCGGCCGATCCGGACCCGAACGGGATCCTGCAGAACTTCCCTGACGCGCTGCGCCACCGCGCGCGCGTCGCCCAGCCGATGGTCCGGCGTGGCTGGCTCGACCGCGGCCCCGGCCCTGACGCGCGACGGGGCAGCGATTCCTACGGCCCGCTGGCCTGGGACAAGGCGATCGAGCTGCTGGGAGCGGAACTCGCGCGCGTGCGGGACAGCCACGGTCCCGGTGCGGTGTTCGGTGGCTCCTACGGGTGGTCGAGCACGGGGCGCTTCCACCACGCCCAGAGCCAGGTGCACCGCTTCCTCAACACCGTGGTCGGCGGCTACGTCCGCTCCGTCAACAGCTACAGCTCCGGCGCCTCGTCGGTGTTGGTGCCGCACATCCTCGGCAGCTACGAGGACTGACAAAGCGCAACGTCACCTGGGACCAGATGGCGGAATGCACGGACGTCGTGCTGTTTCGTGGCTGACCATGATGCCCTGGAAGGCCAGCATCTCCTCCCATCCGCAAGCTGAGCGGGAAGCAAAAGTAAAGCCAGACCGCCTGGCTGATGATCTCCGCGGGAGGCGATACCCAGAGTGGGTCGCGGGCTCGATCGTCATCCCGCCAGCTTCCCCCCCTGATTGTTTCGGCCACCGCTCCTCAACCTGACCATGCCATCAGGAGGAAACCTCGCCGCTCGCCTCCTCAGCCAACCATCCGCGGAGAGCCGCCATTGCGGGGTCATCGGCACGCTCTGCGCGGCACATCAGCGTGAAGCAGCGTGTCGTGTCTCGGACGAAGGGATGCGGCACTACCAGGCGACCCGCCGCCAGATCCGCCCTGACGAGGGCCCGAATGGCCAGGGCGACACCGAGCCCCTCAGCCGCCGCAACCAGTGACAGGGCGATGCTCTCGAAGGTTGGGCCCGCCGCCGGATCGGCACCCGTAATCCCCGCGGCCTGCAGCCAGCGGGCCCAGTCTTCCGGCCGCTGCCGCGAATGCAGCAGCATCACGCCACTCCAGTCAAAGGCCCGGGCGAGGCGCGGAGCGCAGACCGGCATCATCTCGATCGGAACCAGGGGCAGCATCGTCATCCCCGGCCGCGGCCGCGCATCAGCTACGGCAATCACCGCGTCGAAGGTGCCCGGAACCAGGTCCAGCGGGTCGGCACTGGTCTGCAGCTCGATCTCAAGTTCCGGATGCCGCTCCCGAAGCCTGTTCCAGCGCGGAATGAGCCAGCGGCTAGCAAACAGCGTGTAGGCGCCGACCCGCAGCCGCCGCCGCGGCGCCGCATGGCGCATGGCCACGACGCCTGCCGCCACGCGGTCCAGGCCTTCCCGCGCAGCCGCGAACAGCGCCTCTCCCGCCGGGGTCAGCACGAGGCCGGAAGTGCCACGGGTAAAGAGCGCCGCGCCCAACTCCTCCTCCAGAGCCCGCACGCCCCGGCTCACCGCGCCAGGGGTCACGGAAAGCTCCCCCGCAGCGCGGGTCACGCTGCGGTGCCGCGCCGCCGCCTCGAAGCTGCGGAGCGCCACCAGGGAGGGCAGGCGCCGGTACGTCATGAGCGTTGAGCCTAGCTCAAACCTCCCGCCATACAAATCGATTGGCAGGCCCCGGCCTCTTGGCCAGCTTCCGGTAAGCCCGTCGGCCCAGAGGAAACGCCCATGCATGTTCGCCCTCCCGGCCCGCCGGCCGGTGCCGCCGCGATTCCGGACAGCGACGGCCTGAACCTCTTTCGCGCGGATCCGGACCTCGCTCGCCTCGCCGGGCTCTACCTGCCCGCGGACCTCGCGGCGCATCTGGCGCCGCATCTGGACCGGCTGGGCGCGCTTGCCGGCGGCAAGCTTGGCGCGCTGGCCATGATCGCCGACCGCAATCCGCCCGAGTTGATCCACCGTACCCGGCGCGGGGAGGATCTGCAGAGCATCGAGTACCACCCAGCCTACCGCGAGATGGAGCGGCTGGCCTTCGGGGAGTTCGGCCTCGCCGCTTTGTCGCACCGGGGCGGTGTGCTCGGATGGGCGGGGCCGATGCCGCCAGCGGCCAAGTACCTCCTCACCTACCTGTTCGTGCAGGCGGAATTCGGTCTCTGCTGCCCCGTCAGCATGACGGACAGCCTGACCCGAACGCTCCGGAAGTTCGGTGACCCCGCCCTTGTCGCCCGCTACCTGCCCGCCTTGACGAGCCAGGACCTGGATTCGCTGCACCAGGGCGCGATGTTCATGACCGAGCAGGGCGCCGGCTCCGACATCGCGGCGACCGTGGTGCAGGCGGCGCCTCAGGGGGACGGCACCTGGTCCCTCACGGGCGACAAGTGGTTCTGCTCCAACCCCGATGCCGAGCTGGCCATGGTTCTAGCCCGCCGTAGCGACGGCGCGCCCGGCCTCAAGGGCGTCTCCCTCTTCCTTCTCCCCCGCACTCTGCCGGACGGCACGCGCAACCGGCATCACATCGTCCGGCTGAAGGACAAGCTCGGCACCCGCTCCATGGCATCGGGCGAGGTGACGATGAACGGCGCCACTGCCTGGCTGGTCGGCGAGCCCGAGGCCGGGTTCCGCCAGATGGCAGACATGGTGAACAACTCTCGACTGTCGAACGGCGTCCGCGCGGCCGGGATGATGAGACGTGCCACCACCGAGGCGCTGTTCATCGCGCACCGGCGCGTCGCCTTTGGCAAGCGGCTGGCGGAAATGCCGCTGATGCAACGCCAGCTCGCCAAGATGCTGGTGCCGACCGAGCAGGCGCGCAGCATGATCCTTCAGACAGCTGAGGCCCTGCGCCGCGCCGATGCGGGTGAGGAGGGCGCCTACGCCCTGCTCCGCATCCTCACGCCCCTTGTGAAGTTCCGCGCCTGCCGCGACGCGCGGCGCGTGACAGGGGACGCGATGGAGGTGCGCGGCGGCTGCGGCTATATCGAGGAATGGTCGGACGCCCGGCTGCTTCGCGACAGCCATCTCGGCAGCATCTGGGAGGGCACGAGCAACATCGTGGCCCTGGATGTCCTCCGCGCCGCCAAGCGTGAGGGCTCGCTCCCCATCCTCCGTGACCATATCCACGGCCTCCTCGGCAATGCCGAGACCCTGCCCGAGGCCGCCCCCGCGCTCGACCGGGCCGTCGCCCTGGCCGAGGCCGCGCAGGAGGACCCCGCACTCGCCCGGCAGGCCGCCTCAGCCCTCTATCACCTCACTTCCGCTGCCGCCCTCGCCTGGGAGGCCGCACGGCTAAGCCTGCCGCACCGTCTCGCCCTCGCGCGCCTCGTGCTGCAGCACCGCGTCCTGCCGCGCGACCCGCTCTCGCCGGCGGCTGACGCAACCAATCTCCGGGACCTGCTGAACGATCCCGGGATCTACCAGGGAGAGAACGCATGATCACCCGCCGTCACCTGCTCGGCGCAACTGCAACGGGCCTGGGCACCACCTGCCTTGCCCACCCAGCCCTGGCCCAGCCCGGCGGCAGGCCAGTCGTGCTGGTCGTGCCCTTCTCGCCGGGCGGTCCCACGGATCTTATCGCGCGCCGGCTGGCCATGAGCCTCGGCGAGCAGCTGAACCAGGTCGTCGTGGTGGAGAACCGCGCCGGCGCCGGCGGCAATATCGGCGCGGAATACGTCGCCCGCAGCGCGCCAGATGGTCACACGATCCTTTTCGGCACCTCAGGCCCGCTGGCGATCAACAAGATGCTCTACCCGGGCCAGGCTTATGACCCCGTGAGGGACTTCGCCCCGATCGCGCCGCTCGGGCGCATACCCAACGTTCTCGCCGTCCATGCCGGCGTCCCCGCGAAAACCGTGCCGGACCTCGTCGCGCTTGCAAAGCGCGAGCGCCTCTCCTTCGGCTCGTCCGGCAATGGTGCCTCCTCGCACCTCGCCGGGGCGCTCTTCAACACGATGGCCGGCACCAGCATCGAGCACATTCCCTATCGCGGCACCGGGCCGGCCCTGAACGACCTTCTGGCCGGGCACATCGCCATGGTCTTCACCGATGTGCTCACCGCGCTGCCGCACATCCAGGGAGGGCGCGTGCGCGGCCTCGGCGTCACCACCCTTGAGCGTTCCGCCGTGCTGCCAGCCCTTCCCACCGTCGCCGAACAGGGCCTGCCAGGTTATGACGCTTCCGTCTTCTTTGGCCTCACGGTTGCAGCCGCGACGCCGGAGGCCGCCAAGGACCGCCTCCGCACCGCTTTCGCCGCCAGCGTGGGCCAGCGCGAGATGCGCCACTTCCTGGAAAGCCAGGGCATGCAGATCGCCCCGGAACTGACGCCCCCGGCGCTCACCTCGCTGATGGCGACAGAAACGGACCGCTGGGCGCGGGTGATCCGGGAGGCGAATGTCCGAGCGGATTGAGAGCAGCCGGCGTGGCTGTGCGAGGGTGATGCTGCCGGAGCCCGAGTTCTCGCCTGGCAGCAACGACGCCATGCAACAGCCGGCCAGGTGTGGAAAGGCACCGAATATGGACCTTCCCGCACATCGGTCTGTCCTTCTGAGTAGGCACGGAAAATCAGCCTGAGAGGGGGGCTGATCGGCGCCGATTGGAACCCCCCTCTGTCCAATGTTCGCTGAAAGGTCCGGGGCTTGCGGCCACTTTTCGGATGGGCCGCAGCTCGGCACGGCCTCAGCCGCGCCAGGAGGGCTCTCTCTTCTCGAGGAACGCGGTCAGGCCTTCTTGTGCCTCCGGGGTGGTAGCGAGATTGCAGAAGTCCTCCACCGCGTTGGCCACACTGCGCCGATAGTCGAGATCGTTGGCCCGCATGAAGGCTGCCCGGCCCAGGCGCATCGCGATGGGCGGCTTGGCGGCGAAATCCGCCGCCAGGGCACGGGCTGCAGCGTCCAATGCGTCATCAGGAACTACGCGGCTGACCAATCCTATGGATGCAGCCTCTGCAGCCTCGAAGCGCCGCCCGGTGAAGAGAAGTTCGAAAGCCCTGTGCCGGCCGACGATGCGCGGCAGGTGGGCGAAGTGAATGGCCGGGATTAGGCCGAGCTCGATCTCCGGATAGCCGAAGCTGGCCTCCTCAGCGGCGAGGATCACGTCGCAAGAGATGGCGAGCGTCATGCCCCCGCCGCGTGCGGCGCCGTTCACCGCGGCGATGGTAGGCTTGCCCATGCCAAACTGCACGTCAGCTAGCCCGACATAGAGGCGCTCCAGGAACCGGCGCACCTCAAGACCGCCCTTGCCCATCAGGATGTCGAGGTCCAGCCCGGCGGAGAAGCTGCGGGGCAAGGCGCTGCGCAGGATCACTGCGCGCACGGCGTCATCGGCGGCTGCACGCCGAAAGCCGTCCAAGATGGCCTCAAGGAAGTCCACGCTCAGCGCGTTGACGGGGCCGCGCGCAAGCGTGATTTCGGCGATGCCGCCGGCAGCAGCGTAGGTGACCTCGTCGGTCATGCAGATACCTCCTTTGCCTCTGGCATGTAGATGGCGCCCTGCGTCCCGAGCGCGACGATCGTCGCGTCGTCGTAGCCGAGGCCCCGTAGGATCTCGGCGGTGTGCTGCCCATGCAAGGGCGGTGGAAGCTGCCCTTCGCGCGGCACGCCGTCGAAGGCGACGGGGAAGCCTATCTGCGGCATGGGGCCGAGTACGGGATGGTCGATATTCAGCACCAAGTTGCGGCTGGCCAACTGGGGGTGCGCCAATGCTTCGTCGAGGGTCCGGATGGGATCACAGGGAACACCGGCGGCGCCCAGGGCGGCTTGCCAGTGAGAGACCGGCTGCTGCATCACCCGCTCCTGGATCACCCGGACCGTCTCGGCAAAGTTCGCCACCCGGGCATTGTTGCTCGCAAAGCGAGGATCCCCGGCCAGTTCTTCCAGTTCCAGCAGCGCGCAGAGGCGGCGCCACTGGGCGTCGTTACCGGCCCCGATCATCAGGCTGCCATCGGCGGCGTCGAAGGCTTGGTACGGAGCGAGGGAGGGATGCGCAGTACCCACTCGTTGCGGCGGCTTGCCTGTAAGCCAATAGTTCTGCGCCAAGTAGGTCATCAGCCCCATGGCGGTGTCCAGGAGCGAGAGCTCCACGTAGGCGCCCTGGCCTGTCTGCTCTCGCTCCAACAGGGCTGCCAGGATGCCGCTGAGGGCGAACATGCCGGTCCCGAGGTCAACGGGCGAGAAGCTGGCACGCGCGAAGGGGCCATCGGGCTGACCCATGGTGCTAATCATGCCGCTGAAGGCCTGCAGCATCACGTCGTAGCCGGGCTGGTCACCCAGGGGGCCGCTGCGCCCGAAGCCGGATATCTCGCAGTAGATCAGGCGAGGGTTGATGGCTCGTAGCGTGTCGCTGTCCACGCCAAGCTTGCGGGCGGTGCCGCCGCCGACGCCCCGGATCACCACATCCACCTCGGCGGCGAGCTGGTAAACGATCGCCCGGCCCGCCTCGCACTTCAGGTCCAGCGCGAGGCTGCGCTTGTTCCGGTTCAGCGCCATGAAGGTGGCGGACTGGCCCTCCTTCTGGGGTGCCCAGGCGCGGGTGTCGTCGCCCCCGTTAACCGGCTCCACCTTGATCACGTCGGCACCAAGGATCGTGAGGCGCTTGGGTTTGGTGGTCCAGGTCCAGCGTTGGCCTTCGATGGCTACGGAGCCCTCCGATACCCCTGAAGGGCTTGCCAGAGAACGTTTCCCTGCGGCGTCCTCGTCCGTTGGCTTGCCCGGGAGTGAGAAGTCGGTCCGCGTGCCGTGGTGATAGGCCCAGAGATCGACGAGGCGGCCGGTGAACTCCGCGCCATTGTCGGCGGACAGGTACTTCGGTGCTCCACGCTCCCCGACGAGGCGGTTCAGAACCTCAACCGCGTGCTCGCCCCGCAGCCGCTGCCACACCTCGATGGCCAGACCCTCGCGGCTGAACACGTCGACCACGGTCAGCGCACGGAACGTCTGCCCGTTGCTCAGCTGATCCTGGATGAAGTCCAGGCTCCAGGCCTCGTTCGGCCGCTTCGGTACGCAGCGTGCCTCCCGCTGCACGACCGTCTTGCGGCGCCGGGGCTGCTTGCTGCGCAGCGCCAGGCCTTCCTCCCGGTACAGCCGCCACACCAAGCTCTTGCCCACCGCCCAGCCGTCACGCCGCAGCATCACGTGGAGCCGCCGGTAGCCATAGCGGATCCTCACCCGGGCGATCTCGTGCATGCGCTGGCGGATCTCGAGGCGGGGATCCCGCCTGCTCGGCTTGCGCTGCGTCGAGCGGTGCTGGCGCGTCAGGGCACAGGCCCGCCGTTCGCTGAAGCCGTGGCTCGCCGTGACATAGGCGACCACCTCCTTCATGACCGCGGGCCGGGGTATTTCTTGACAACATATCCTGCAGCACCGCCTCGTCCAGACCGAGCTCCGCCACCGGCAAGCCCAGCTCCGCCTGCTTCAGCACTTACACGATCTGCTCGACCAAGAACCGTTTCTTCATGGCCAATCTCCTCATTCATCATGGGGAAATCCGCCGAAAAACTAACACCTCAGATGGATCACTTTCGCCAGGTCACCTCAGCCCGTCGTTCACGGCACTTGCCTCAGGGCAGACATTGTTTCCTCTCGGATCTCCCGAGGCGGGCGGCTTCGGTGAATGAGGCCGGGATGTCCTCGCCCCAGTCCGGGAAGGCGAACATGACCTTCCCTGGCTGTTTTGTTGGCTAGAGGCGGAAAGCCTCAAGCGAGGCGGGGTGGAAGAGGTCCTCCGGCTTCAGGCGGCGGGAGGAGAGGCCCTGGGCGTGGTGGGCCTGGAGGAAGACGTCCAGCACGTGGCGATTGGGTTCCAGGCCGTAGGACCAGAAGTCATCGCCCATCAGGGCGCGTGCGTGCTGCAGGCGCTCCTCGACGAAGGGAAGTGTGACCTTGGTGGCTGCGGTGTTTGTAAGCTTCGCGAGGGCGACGGACTTCGCTTCCTCGAAGGCCTTCACCAGCGCGCCAGGGAGGTAGCGATGCTGTTCTGCGACATCCTTGCGAATGCCAAGGACGTGCATGATGGGGAAGATCTTGTGCTTCCCGTACCATTCGGAGGCGGCGGCGACAGGGTCGGCCCAGAGGCGGCCTACATGCGGGGCGCCACGCTCGAAGCAGGAGGGGGCGCGCGGGCCGATCACCGCATCGATCGTGCCGTCTGCGAGGGCGGAGGAGATGGTGGCGCCGGGAGGAAGGCTCTCGAGCCGCAGGTCGGACGGAAGCTGGAGGGTGATCTTCTCCTCGCGGCCGGGGTGCTCGTAGCCGCCGCGGACCCAGGTGATGTCGGAGGGGCGAACGCCGTACTCTTCGAGGACGACGCGCACCCATACATTCGCGGTGAGCTGGTATTCCGGCACGCCGACGCGGCGGCCCTTCAGGTCCTCCGGCCTCGTGATGCCGCGATCCGTGCGGATATAGACAGAGGTGTGTCGGAAGGCGCGGGACGGAAAGACGGGGACAGCGGTGTAGGGGCTGTCACCCTCCGCGGTCTTCACCGTGTAGGAGGAGAGCGACAGCTCGCAGATGTCGAAATCTGCGTATTTGAATGCGCGGAAGAAGATCTCCTCGGGGTCGAGGATCGACATGACCGGATCGACGCCGTCGATCCGGACCGTGCCGTCGGCGATGGGGCGGATACGGTCGTAGTCGCCGATGGCCAGGGAAAGGCGGAGAGGGATCAAGCGGAAGCTCCTTCCTAACCTGCGCTGCTAGCAGTGGCGGCGAGGATGGCCACCAGGTCCGTCTCGGCGGCCGTTGCGGAGGCATAGCGCGGCTGCGTCGTGACAAAGGGCACAGGCGCATCGTGCGGGTTGTAGATCTCGAGGAAATACCGGCCGGTGCGCTCGTCGCGCACGGGCTCGATGCGGATCAGGGCCATCGTGGCCTCCCTACTCCGGGGTGATGCCGGCCGCCTTGATGATGGCGGCGCCGCGCGCCTGCTCCGCTATCAGCAGCTTCGCGAAATCCGCCGTGCTCTCCTCAATGGGCGCGCAGCCGATGGCCGCGAGGCGGGCGACGACCTCAGCGTCCCTGAGCGCCCTGAGGGCGGCGGCGTGGATCGCGCTGACGCGCTCCTCTGGCAGGCCGCGCGGCCCCCACATCCCGCACCAGCCCTCGAACAGCATATCGGGCTGGCCGATCTCCGGCATGGCCGGGGTGTCGGGCATGCTGGAGATGCGCTTCGGAGCGGTGACAGCATAGGCGCGGAGCTGACCGCCCTGGATCAGCGGCAGTACGGCACCGACGGGGGCGAACATCAGCGGCACGGCGCCGGAGATGACGTCGTTCACCGCGGGGCCGGTGCCGCGGTAGATCACCGTGGTGACCTCCACGCCAAGCTTCTGGCCCAGCGCAGCGGCCCCGAGATGGCCGACGGAGCCCAGGGACGAGCAGGCGAAGGTATAGCGCGACGGCGCGCGCTTCACATCGGCGAGCAGGGCGACTGGATCCGTTGGCCGTTCCGCGCGTGCACCTCCGATCAGGACGTAGGGAATGCTGACGGTGCGGATCACCGGGGTGAAGTCCGTCAGCGCATCAAAGGGAACGCCGCGCTGGACGAGTTTCAGGATCGGGTGGACCTCATTGGAGTAGAGGAGGGTGAGCCCATCCGGGGCGGAGCGGGAAACCTCCTGCGCGCCGATGGCGCCGCTTGCGCCGGAGCGGTTTTCGATGACGCAGGTGGCGCCGAGACCTTCGCTCAGACGGGCGGAGAGGAGACGAGCCGTTACATCGTTGGTGCCACCGGGGGCATAGGGAACGACAAGGCGGACCGGTCCGCGAGCGGGCTGGGCCCGTCCCATGGCGGGAATGGCAGCGCCCAGGAGGGCGAGGCCGAGCGCTTTGCGGCGCGTCGGGCTGAAGGTGGTCATCGCTTCTCTCCCCTGGCGCGTCATGCGGCGCCTTGATGGTGCAGTTGGACTTCCCGGCCGCTGCGCGCGGATTCGAGCAGGGCGAGGCAGATCTCGACCGTTGCGGTGCCCCACTCACCGGAATGCAGCGGGGATACCCCGTGGCGCAGGGCAGCCTCCAACTCGTCGATCACCTCGGCACGGGGAACGTCGGGCGGCGGCAGGGGCTCGAAGCGGCGCTCGTCGTCGGTGTAAACGGCAACGCCGCGCGGAGTGGGGCGGAGGTCTGCGCGCTCGCAGGAGGCGAGAACGAGGCCGAAATGGTTGTAGGCGGGCGGGAGCGGTGCGGCGCGGGCTTCCCTGGCACCGGGGCCGCGGCCGTAGGCGCGCTTCTCTTTCAGCGCGGCCTCTTCTTCGGGCGTGCGGAAATGGCGCAGGGCATCGCGGGCGGCCCCATAGGAGGTGGGGTCGCGGGGGATGCCCATCTCACCGATCCAGTCCTGGAACTCATCCGTATCGAAATGGCCGTGGCCGTTGTAGGTGAGGGTGGCGGAGAGGCCCTCCCCGAAGTCGATGAGAGCGTTGTAGGCGCCCTCCGTACCGCGCGCGCGGTCCCACACCGCGGCTGTGGCGCGGATGCTGCGGGCGGGACGGCCGGCGAGGAGGCGGACGACCTCGATCTGGTGCGGCGCCTGGGAGAACACCGCGCCCCCGCCCTGCGACGTGTCCAGTTCTTCCGGCCGGCGGGGACGGTAGAGATAATCCGTGAAGTTCACGGCGGTGATCATGCGGACAGCACCGTGGGTGCCACCCTGGATCATCGCGCGGGTGCGGAGATAGGGGGCATCAAAGGAGTGGCTGTGGCCGACAATGAGGTGGATGCCAGCCGCCCGCGCGGCGTGGACCATGGCCTGGCAGTCAGGGAGCGCCAGGGCCATGGGCTTTTCCACCAGCACGTGCTTTCCGGCGGCTGCCGCGGCACGGACATTCGCGACGTGGAACTGGTGAGGGGTGGCAATGTAGATCGCTTCGACCGACGGGTCGGCGCAGAGGGCTTCCACCGTCTCGTGCGCGCGGGCGCCGGAAAAATCCTCGGTGAAGCGGGCGCGGGCTTCGGCGCGCGGGTCGGCGCAGGCAATAACCGCGAGGCGCGGGTCACGCGCGAGCGTCGGCAGCATCAGCATGAAGGCGCGGCCAAGGCCTGCCACGCCCAGACGAATGGGGTCGCCCGCCACCGCTAGAGGTCCAGCACCAGAGTACCCTTGGCGCGGGAGACGCAGATCATCACGGAGTTTCGGCGCTCAGCGGCAGTGAGGACCATGTCGCGGTGGTCCACCTCGCCGGAGAGGTAGCGTGTACGGCAGGTGCCGCAGGTGCCGCTCTCGCAGGAGGAAGGCTGCGGGCGGCCATGCGCGCGCAGGACCTCGAGAATCGTGGTTCCAACCGGCACCTCGAGCGGTGCGCCGCTTGCGCCGATTTGCACGGTGAAAGGCTGGTCATCATCGCGCGGGCGGACCAGATCGGAACCGAAATCCTCGAAATGGACGGCGTTTTCCGGCCAGTGGCCGGTCATGTCGCGCACAGCGTCCATCAGGGGCCGGGGTCCGCAGCAGTAGATCTGCGCTTTTGTGGGATCCTCGAAAACGGGCCAGAGGTCATATGCGTCCTCGGGCACGCCCTCGTCATGGTGGACCGTGACGTGTTCGCCAAGCGCAGCGACCTGGTCGCGGAACGCCGTGCTGGCAGCGTTGCGCGAGAGATAGTAGAGGCGGAATGGTTTTCCCGCGGCCTGGACGGCGTGGATCATTGCAAGGATCGGCGTGATGCCGATGCCACCGGCGACGAAGATGTATTCCGGAGCGCGTTCGTCGAGCTCGAACAGGTTGCGGGGGACGGAAACCTGCAGGGTGGAACCTGGCTGGGTTGAATCGATGAGGCCGACACTGCCGCCGCGGCCTTTCTCCTCCCGCTTCACGGCAATGACGTAGCGGTCCCGTTCGCGCGGGTCATTGCAGAGGGAGTAGTTGCGCATCGCGCCCGAAGGCACGCGTACCGCGAGGTGCGAGCCAGGGGTGAAGGGCGGGAGCGGAGCACCGTCGGGGTGGCGCAGCTCAAAAAGCTGGATGCCGTCCGCCGCGGGCTCGGCGCGGGCGACGCGCAACGTCATCAGCTCCGCATCGGTGGCGGGTGTGTCCAGCATCGTTCTTGGCCTGTCCTCCCGGCAGCCCCGCTTCGGGTCTTACCGTTTCAGATAATGGTTAGGCACCTAAGATTGCATTGGCAAGTCTTCGGAGTCAGGGAGGTGTCACAATCACCGTGATTGCGAATACTCGCAACTGGCATGCGACCAGCGGGATTTCGCTTGACCTCAGATGCGCCGGAAATAGAGATTAGACATCTAAGCTTTTCCGCCCGGGCTATCCCTTGCCTGGGCGCCGGGAGGAATCGCCTTATGCTCACCGCCCAGGAAAACGAGACCCTCTGCCGCGTAGAGGGCGAGGCGCCGATGGGGCGCCTGATGCGCCGCCACTGGATCCCCGCCCTGCTCTCCGAGCAGGTGGCGGAGCCAGATGGAAAGCCCGTGCGCGTCACGATCCTCGGCGAGAAGCTCGTGGCCTACCGCGACACGGAGGGGCGCGTGGGCGTGCTGGGCGAGATGTGCCCGCACCGCAAGGCCTCGCTCGCATTCGGTCGCAACGAGAATTGTGGGCTGCGCTGCCTCTATCACGGCTGGAAGATCGACGTGGACGGCAACGTGACCGACATGCCCTCCGAACCCAAGGAGAGCGGCTTTGCGGAGCGAGTGAAGCACAAGGCTTATCCGGCGCGGGAGGCCGGCGGCTTCGTGTGGATCTACATGGGCGAGCCGGCGTTGATGCCGGAGTTCGAGCCGCCGCCCTGGGCGCCGACGCCGGAGGCGCACGCGGCGATCATGCGGATCGATCTGCCCTGCAACTGGGCGCAGATCATGGAAGGGCAGATCGATAGTGCGCACTCGTCCTCGCTCCACTCATCCGACATGCGGCCGGCGCGTGGTGAGGCGGCGGCGAAGGATACCCATTGGGTGCGGCCCTCCACTGACAAGAACCCACGCATCCAGGTGCAGGTGACGAATTACGGCATGCGCTACGCCGCGATCCGCCGACCGATCATGAATGCGGCGACGCAGGACTACGTGCGGATCACCACCTTCGTCGCGCCCTTCATCGCGCTGATCCCGCCCAATGCGACCTACAACGTGGCCAGCGTGATTACCCCGAAGGACGACACGAACAGCTACTTTCACTTTATCGCCTGGCATCCGGACCGCGAGGCGATCAGCACCGAGGCCTGGCGCAAGTTCTGCGTGGCCGAGGTCGGCGTGGACGTGGACGCAGATTTTCGCCCGATAAAGCGGCACGCCTCGAACGACTACCTGCAGGACCGGGAGTGGATGAAGTCCGGCGATAGCTTCACGGGCATTCCCGGCATTCCCAACCAGGACATCGCGATGTGGGAGAGCATGGGGGCCATCGCCGACCGGACGAGCGAGCGACTGGGGGCGAGCGACATCGCCGTGATCCAGTTCCGCCGCATCATGCTGGACGCCGTTGCGCGCCACGATGCGGGTGCAGAGCCGATCGGGCTGGCGGCGCCGCACCTGCCGATGGCGAAGCTGCGCTCCTACCAGGGCGTGGTGCCGAAGACGGCAAACTGGCGCGTGCTCGGCGCTTCCGAGGAGGAAGCGGCTGCCCTCGGTGGGATCGAGGAGGAGGAGGACGAGCGGGCGATGTCGCAGGCGGCGTTGGCCTGAGGCGCGGATTCCGGCGGAGGGTGATCCGGGCTAGGCTCGCTGTATGACGACGAGTGCCGAGGTCCGTGCCGACCCGCTTCCCTTCGACCAGAGCATCGGCTTCCTCGTCCGGGACCTGAACCGGGCGATCCAGAGGCACCTGCAGGCGCGCCTGCAGGCCTATGGCGTGGCACCGGGAGCCTGGTACTTCCTGCGCGTGCTGTGGGAGGAGGACGGGATCACCCAGAGCGACCTCGCGCGGCGGGTGGGCATGATGGAGCCGACCGCCGTGATTGCGCTTCGCGGGATCGAGGCGCAGGGGTGGATAGTCCGGGAGCGATCGGGCACGGACCGGCGCAAGGTGCACATCTTTCTAACCGAAGAAGGGCGGTCCTTGAGGCAGACATTGCTGCCCGAGGCATATGCGGTGAACGAAATCGCGACCCAGGCCATGTCGGAGGCAGAGGTGGCGATGTTCCGGGCGCTGCTGCAGCGGGCGCGGGGGAGCTTCGCGGCGCTGGATTAGGCTGTTGGTTCTGACGCGCAGGAATGGACACAGCGGCAGGCATTCACGGGAGAGGCTGCCGCGTGAGGTGAGGCAAGGCCAGCACCTCCTGGCTGCGATCCAGTGATCTCGGGACGTAAGCTGCGAGGATATGAGAGCGTGACCGCGCTGGCACCCTTCAAGAGGAGCGCTGCGCGCAGCGGTGAGGTCGAATCAGCTATCCCCGTTCATGCGCTACGTTGCGGACCGGGGAGGCTCGTCAACTCGTTCCGCTCCGCAAGCCGCCTTGGATGAGGAGGTGGTTTACCTGACGCCCGATCCGCACATCTTTTGGCAAGCTGTCTGGCCGTTGCTCCTTACTCCGGGCTGGGCAGTCAGGCTGGGATGGGGCGTTGGAGCGCCTCGCCCAGCCGTTCTCTCCGGTCTGCCGTCGAAGGGGAGATCTGGCCTTCCACCTCTGCTGCCCTCAGCGCCTCAATGTACGGTCCGCTTGCATTCAAGGAACTGATCCAGGGTCACGCCAAGCGCACGCGCGAAGGCGGCGTGCTTGTTCCTTGGGAGGTCGGACAGGCCATGCTCGACGGCGGAGATGCCGGCTGCGAAATCCATCCCGAGTTCGGCCGCCAGCTCTTCCCGCGAGAGGCCGTGGGCGCGCCGCAGGGAGGCCAGGTAGGCACCGAACTTTGCGCGATCGATTCGACGGGCCACGTTAGTTCCTCGACGTGAAGTCAAATCAAAATAGCGGCATCGCGCGGAAGCTGCATCCAGAAACCAGAGCGCCGTTCTTCTGTGTGGCACGGCTTCAGGGAAATCGTGGCGGCGGTTCCGCGCCGAATGCGGTGTGTCAAAAACGATTGGTGACCCGAATCGATGCAGCGTCCCGGTGCGCAACTCGCATCCCGAAGCTCGCCGCGGCTGGGCGCCTGCTTGGCCCAGATTTGCACCGTAGGCCCGCGGCAAGGCGGGGGAGGGCTGTCGGCCGGGCTAGCCCAGCGGTGACGCCATGCCCCATGATCTGGCGTAGATGTCTACGGAGGCGCCCATGGCCGATCTGACCACCACCGACACCCCGGTTCACGCCGTCAACCAGCACGCGAAGCGGATCCGAAAGGTGAGGCGGACCGAAGGCATCGTCGATGCCGACGCGGAACTCGGGCTCGCTGTCGTGAAGCTTCTGCAGGCCAATCCGGCGATCACCCGGGACATGCTGGTCAGGCGTTTCACCCGCCAGCGGGACAACAGCGAGGAGGGCAGCCTTGACCGTCAGGAGGCTGAGGCGGTGCTGGTCCGGCTGGAAACCGGTCCCTGAACGAGTGCCGCGGCGGCGATGCCGCCGCCTCCCGGAGCAAGGGAGGGCGGGCCAGCCATCAGGCTGGCCTGGCCTGTCAGGGAAGCCGGTTCAGTTCTTCGACCGGCCAGCCATTCAGCTTTGCGAGCACATCCGTGAGCAGTTCATCCGCAAGGGCGAACTCCCTCTTGCGCGCATGCGTCACGAGCTCCGCCACCACTGCGATGAGCGTGCTGTTCTCCAGCGCATCGCGGCTGACCGCCGGCGGCGGCAACAGCGCTTCGCTCTGGGCCATGGGGGCGCTCTGCATCTCTGAACCTTTCCTGTGAGCGTCTGCAACCCAAACGAGTGTAGTATTCCGTCCCGAATGCCTCTTTCTGCCCAATGGGGGCGAGGCGAAGGCCTTCGTGCGGTTGGACGGTTGTGTCATTTTGAGAATGATACAACCGTAAAAAGAGTTTACAGAGCCGTTTGATCGCATATCACGAAAATGTCAACGCCGAACTGCATGGATCGCCCTCTGGAGCCGGTCTTCAGGCCTTATCCGTCACCCTGCTGCCGTACTTGTTGACGCAGGCGCTTCGCATCCTGTAAGCGACGCCGCTCACGGGACATGTCCCGCCCATAAGTCGGCCGCCATCATGGTGCCGGCTCCACCGCTCCGCGAAGGCTCGCGCAGCGGTGCGATCGGTCATGGGGCGGTCCCAACAGAACAGGATTTACCCCGCCCGAATGTTCGAGGCGCTCTCCTCTCGCCTGAACGGCGTCTTCGATAAGCTCCGCCGCCGCGGGGCCCTGTCCGAAGCCGACGTGAACGAGGCCCTGCGCGAGGTCCGCATTGCCCTGCTGGAGGCCGATGTGGCCCTGCCCGTGGCGCGCGACCTGATCAACAAGGTGCGGGAGCGCGCGGTCGGGGCGGAGGTGATTCGCAGCGTCTCCCCGGCCCAGCAGGTCATCAAGATCGTCAACGACGCGCTGGTCGAGGCGCTAGGGGGCGGGGAGGGGTCGGAAGCCCCGGGGCTGGACCTAAACGCCCCGGCGCCGGTGCCGATCCTAATGGTCGGCCTGCAGGGCTCCGGCAAGACCACCACCTCGGGCAAGATCGCCCTTCGCCTGCGCACGCGCGAGAAGAAGAAGATCCTGCTGGCCTCGCTGGACGTGCAGCGCCCGGCCGCGCAGCTCCAGTTGCAGACCCTGGCTGGCCAGGCCGGTGTCACAAGCCTGCCGATCATCCCCGGCCAGACCCCGCTGGAGATCGCCGCGCGTGCCATGGATTTGGCCCGGCGCGAGCTCTACGACGTCGTCATCCTCGACACGGCCGGCCGTCTTTCCATCGATGACGTGCTGATGGATGAGGTCGCGGCCGTGAAGGCCGCGACGAAGCCGCACCAGACCCTGCTCGTCGTCGATGCCATGACGGGCCAGGACGCGGTGAACACCGCGCGGAACTTCCAGGACCGCGTCGGCGTCAACGGCATCGTCATGACCCGCGTCGATGGTGATGCGCGTGGCGGTGCGGCGCTGTCCATGCGGGCCGTGACCGGTGCGCCGATCCGCCTGCTTGGCGCTGGCGAGAAGCTGGACGCGCTGGAGGATTTCCATCCCTCCCGCATCGCCGGACGCATCCTCGGCATGGGCGACATCGTCTCCCTCGTGGAGCGTGCCGCGGAGACCATCGACCGCGACGAGGCCGAGAAGCTCGCCGCGAAGATGCAGAAGGGCACCTTCGACCTGGAGGACTTCGCGGCCCAGCTCAAGCAGGTCGGCAAGATGGGGAACCTTTCGGGGATCCTCGGCATGCTGCCCGGCATGGGCGCGATGAAGGACAAGATCGCCAACGCGAAAATCGACGACGGGATGATCGGGCGCCAGGCCGCCATCATCTCCTCGATGACGCGGAAGGAGCGGAAGAACCCCGACATCATCAAGGCATCGCGCAAGAAGCGCATCGCCGCGGGTGCCGGTGTCACGGTTCAGGATGTGAACCGGCTGCTGAAGCAGTTCGACGACATGTCCGCGATGATGAAGCGGATGAACAAGCTCGGCCAGAAGGGATTGATGCGCGGCGGTCTCGGCGCGCTCCTGCCTGGCATGGGGGGCGGCAAGCGCCCCTTCTGATCCACCAGCAAAGACACACTAAGGAAGCTGAATATGGGCCTTAAGATCCGCCTCGCCCGCGCCGGTGCCAAGAAGCGCCCCTACTACCACATCGTGGTGGCTGACAGCCGCTCCCCGCGCGATGGCCGCTTCATCGAGCGCCTGGGCTCCTACAACCCGATGCTGCCCTCGGATCACGCCGAGCGCGTGCGCCTGTTCGACGAGCGCATCAAGCACTGGCTGGGCCAGGGCGCCGTTGCGACCGACCGCGTGGCGAAGTTCCTCGGCAAGGCCGAGCTGGCGCCGATGCCGGTCTTCCGCGACCAGCCGAAGCAGTCCGCTCCGAAGAAGCGCGCCCAGGAGCGTGCTGCGGCCGCGGCCGCCGCGAACGGCTGAAGGTAGCCCCGCTTAGGCCATGTCCGCGTCGCGTCGTATCCTGGTCGGCGAGTTTGGCCGCCCGCATGGGGTGAGGGGGCTGATCCATGTCCGCTCCCACACCGCCGAGCCGGCTGCCATCGCCAGCTATGGCCCGCTTTCCGATGAGGGCGGGGACAGGCGCTTCGTGCTGAAATGGCTGGCGGACGGGCTGGTGCAGGTGGAGGGGGTCGCGGACCGCGACGCCGCCGCCAAGCTCACCGGCACGCGCCTCTACGTCATGCGCGAGGTCCTGCCGCAGCCCGCGGAGGATGAGTTCTACCTCACTGACCTGATCGGCCTTCGCGCCGAGACGGAAGCCGGGGAAGAAATCGGCACCGTCTCGGCGGTCGAGGACTTCGGCGCGGGGAGCGTGGTCACCCTGCGCGACGCAAATGGGCGCGAGACGCTCCTGCCTTTCACCCGGGCCGTCGTGCCCGTGGTGGAGGTTGCGGCGGGCCGGATCGTGGTCATCCCACCGGGGGAGCGGGAGGTTCCACCCCAGCCCGGCGAGGCGGAGGCGAGCGACACGCCCCGGCCGCGCCGCCCTTCCATGCGCCGCCGGAGCGGCGGGCGGGACGTGGCATGAGCTGGCGGGCCACCATCCTCACCCTGTTTCCGGGCATGTTCCCGGGCCCGCTCGGCACCTCGCTGGCGGGACGGGGGCTGGAGCGCGGGCTCTGGTCGCTGGAGGCGCGCGATATCCGCGAGGTGACCACGGACCGGCACCGCACGGTGGATGACACGCCCTTCGGGGGTGGCGCCGGCATGGTGCTGCGCCCGGATGTGGTGGATGCCGCCTGCGCCGCTGCCATGCCCGAGGGCGAGGCGCGCCCGCTGGTCTATCTCACGCCGCGCGGTGTCCCGCTCAGGCAGTCGCTGGTGCGGGAGCTGGCGGCAGGCCCTGGCCTGGTGCTGCTCTGCGGCCGCTATGAGGGCGTGGACCAGCGCGTGATCGAGGCGCGCGGGATGATCGAGGTTTCCATCGGCGATTACGTCCTCTCCGGGGGCGAGCTCGCGGCGATGGTGCTGCTCGATGCCTGCGTACGCCTCATCCCCGGCGTGATGGGGGCGGCCGAGAGCGCGGAGGAGGAGAGCTTCTCGGCGACCGAGGGCGCCAACCTGCTGGAATATCCCCAATACACCCGCCCCGCCGAGTGGCGCGGCCTGCGCGTGCCGGAGGTTCTCCTCTCCGGCCACCATGCGGAGGTCGCCCGCTGGCGGCGGGAACAATCGGAGGCGGTGACGCGCGAGCGGCGTCCCGACCTCCTGAGTGAACAAAGGCGCGACGCCGCGGCGCAGGCGCCATTGCATCCGGCGGCAAGCCCCGCCTAAACGAGCGAAGAGAAGGACCACAGCCATGAACCTGCTGCAGCAGTTCGAGCACGAGCAGATGACCCGCCTGGCGGGCGCCCGCGAGACCCCGGATTTCGCCGCCGGTGACACGGTGCGCGTGATGGTGAAGGTGCAGGAAGGCGAGCGCATCCGCACCCAGGCCTATGAGGGCGTCGTCATCGCCCGTTCCAACCGTGGCCTGAACAGCAACTTCACCGTCCGCAAGCTGTCCTACGGCGAGGGCGTGGAGCGCGTGTTCCCGCTGTACTCCCCCAATGTGGCGGAGATCCAGGTGATGCGCCGCGGCAAGGTGCGCCGCGCCAAGCTGTACTACCTGCGCGGCCGCACCGGTAAGTCGGCGCGCATCCAGGAGCGCACGGTCACCAAGAAGACCGAGGCGCAGGCTTAAGCCGGAATCACGGCCCGTCGGGACCACCCGGCGGGCCGATTTCGGTTGATCGGAGGGAAGAAGCACATGTCGGCCACAAAGCCGCGTACGTTGTTCGACAAGATCTGGGACGCGCATGTCGTCGAGAATCTTCCGGACGGAACGGCCCTTCTCTACATCGACCGTCACCTCGTCCATGAGGTGACCAGCCCCCAGGCCTTCGAAGGGCTGCGGGCCGCCGGGCGCGGCGTCCACCGGCTGGACGGCACCTTCGCCGTGACCGACCACAACGTCCCGACGGACTCGACCCGTTTCACCGGTATCCAGGAGCCGGACAGCGCGCTGCAGGTGGCGACGCTGGAGAAGAACGTCGCCGAGTTCGGCGTCACCTACATCCCGCTGAACGACAAGCGGCAGGGCATCGTCCACATCGTCGGGCCGGAACTCGGCATCTCCCTGCCGGGCATGACCATCGTCTGCGGTGACAGCCACACCTCCACCCATGGCGCGCTGGGCGCGCTGGCCTTCGGCATCGGCACCTCCGAGGTGGAGCATGTGCTGGCCACCCAGACCCTGCTGCAGAAGCCCGCGAAGAACATGCGGGTGACGGTGAACGGCAAGCTAGGCTTCGGCTGCACCGCCAAGGACATTGTCCTGGCCATCATCGGCAAGATCGGCACGGCCGGCGGCACGGGCCATGTGATCGAGTTCGCCGGCGAGGCGATCCGCGCGCTCGACATGGCCGGGCGCATGACGGTGTGCAACATGTCCATCGAGGCCGGCGCGCGCGCGGGCATGATCGCACCCGACGAGACCACCTTCGAGTATGTCCGCACCCGTCCCATGGCGCCGAAGGGCGAGGCGCTGGAGCGGGCCATCCAGTGGTGGAGCACGCTGCCCTCCGATGAGGGTGCGCAGTTCGACAAGGAGGTGGCGCTCGACGCCTCCGAGATCGCGCCCATGGTCAGCTGGGGCACCTCGCCCGAGGATGTCCTGCCAATCACCGGGGTGGTTCCCAATCCGGAGGATGCATCCGACGAGGCGCGCCGGAGCCAGCTGCGGCGCATGGTGGACTATATGGGCCTGACCCCCGGCCAGCGCCTGCAGGACCTGAAGGTGGACGCGGTCTTCCTCGGCTCCTGCACCAATGGGCGGATCGAGGACATTCGCGCCGCGGCCGAGGTGATGAAGGGCCGCCGCGTGGCCGAAGGCGTTCGCGCCATGGTCGTGCCCGGCTCCGGCCTGGTGAAGGAACAGGCCGAGAAGGAAGGCCTGGACGTCATCCTGAAGGAAGCCGGCTTCGAGTGGCGAGAGGCAGGCTGCTCCATGTGCCTGGGCATGAACCCGGACCGCTTGGAGCCGGGACAGCGCTGCGCCAGCACCTCGAACCGGAACTTCGAGGGGCGCCAGGGGAAGGGGGCGCGCACGCATCTGCTCTCTCCGGCCATGGCCGCCGCCGCCGCCGTGACGGGCCGCCTGGCCGATGTTCGGGAGCTGATGTCGTGAGGCCATTCACCACGCTCACGGGCGTTGCCGCGCCGCTGCCGATGGCGAATGTCGACACCGACAAGATCATCCCGGCGCGCTTCCTCAAGACCATCGAGCGCAAGGGGCTGGGCCGTGCGGCCTTCGCCGATATGCGCTTCAACGATGATGGCTCGGAAAAGCCGGATTTCGTGCTGAACCAGGAGCCTTACCGCCAGGCCGAGATCCTCGTCGCGCATGAGAATTTCGGCTGCGGTTCATCGCGCGAGCATGCCCCCTGGGCGCTGCTGGATTTCGGGATCCGCTGCGTCATTGCCCCCGATTTCGCCGACATCTTCTTCAACAACAGCTTCAAGAACGGGATCCTGCCGATTAAGCTGCCGCGCGAGATCTGCGACCAGCTGATGGAGGACGCGCGGATGGGCGCCAACTCCCGCATCACGGTCGATCTCGCACGGCAGGTTGTGGTTCGCCCGAACGGCGATGAGATCCCCTTCGATGTCGATCCGCTGCGCAAGCACCGGCTGCTGAACGGCCTCGACGACATCGGCGAGACCATGCAGCGTGCGCCGGTGATCGAGAGCTTCGAGCAGAAGCAGCGTGCCGCGCAGCCCTGGCTCTACGGCTGATCCTCTCCAACCTCCCTCGCACCAGGAGCATTCGATTTGCCCGCCAACAAGAAGCTGCTGGTGCTGCCGGGTGACGGCATCGGCCCCGAGGTCATGCGCGAGGTGCGCCGCGTGGTGGAGTGGATGGACCGCCGCCGCCATGTGAGCTTCGAGATCGAGGAAGGGTTGGTGGGTGGCGCTGCCATCGATGCCGAGGGCCATCCATGCCCCGACAGCACGGTGGAGAAGGCCGTGCGCGCCGATGCCGTGCTCTTCGGTTCGGTCGGCGGCCCGAAATGGGATTCCCTGCCCTTCGAGAACCGTCCCGAACTCGGCATCCTTCGCCTTCGGAAGGATCTCGGCCTTTTCGCGAACCTGCGCCCGGCGATCGTCTGGGCGCCGCTTGCCCAGGCTTCCTCGTTGAAGGCCGACCTCGTGTCCGGCCTCGACCTCATGATCGTGCGGGAGAGCACGGGCGGCATCTATTTCGGCGAGCCGCGCGGGATCGAGACGATGCCGAACGGCATGCGGCGCGGCTACGACACGGAATCCTATACCGAGGAAGAAATCTCCCGCGTCGCGCGGATCGCCTTTGAGCTGGCGCGCAAGCGGCAGAACAAGCTGACGAGTGTCGAGAAGGCCAATGTGATGCAGTCCGGCCGCTTCTGGCGCGAGGTCGTGACCTCCGTCGGCAAGTCGGAATTCCCGGAGGTCGAGCTGTCCCACATGTATGCCGATAACTGCGCGATGCAGCTCGCATCCCGGCCGAAGCAGTTCGACGTGATCCTGGCCAGCAACCTCTTCGGGGACCTGCTTTCCGATCTCGCCGCGGCTGTTACCGGCAGCCTTGGCATGCTGCCCTCGGCCACGCTTGGTGCTCCGGATTCAAGTGGCCGGCGCCACGCGCTCTACGAGCCGATCCATGGCTCTGCGCCGGATATCGCGGGCCGCGGCATTGCGAACCCCTCCGCCCAGATCCTCTCCTTCGCCATGCTGCTCCGCTGGTCCTTCGGCATGGAGGAAGACGCCAAGCTGATCGAGACGGCGGTGGAAAAGGTGCTGGCCGGCGGCCTTCGCACGGCCGACATCATGGTGCCCGGCGCCGCCCGCGTGGGCACCTCTGTAATGGGTGAGGCTGTGGTGCGCGAACTGGATAAGCTCGCCGCCTGAACAAAAAGGGCAGGGGGCCTGAGCCCTTGCCCTTCAGCCCGTGGCCGCCAGGAGTGAAGCCACGGGCACGACAGCGAGGTCTGCCCTCCCACGCACGGTCGTCGTGTAGGTGATCACGCTGTCCCGTGCCCCGAAGCGCGGATGCGGGTGCGTATGGAGAAGGTCCTCCGTCGGCACCAGCATCCGCGCGATCTCTACTTCTTTTCCTGTCATGCAATTCACGAAGCGCACGGAATAACCGGTGCCGCGATTGATGCGGTGGTCCGCGACGAGATAGCGCCCGCATCGGCTGGCCTGCGCATGCCAGCCGACACCAGGCCAGATCAGCTCAACCTCTCCGGAGCTGACCGTTAGCCGCATGACACCGGCGCGAAAGTCCAGGAACCAGATGTATTTTCCATCGGCGCTCCATACTTCGTGCCCGAAGGAGCGCCCGGACGGACCGATCGGCGTGAGCTCCCCGCCGAGGCGGTAGAGGAACATGCGGTGGTCGTAGGGGGTGGACTGCCCCGTTGTGAAATCGGTGTCGTCGTCACGCGCCAGCAACACCAGGTCAGGCTCACACGGCGAGAACTGCGCATGGTTGAAGACGTGGGCGCTGCTGAAGTGGGGCTCATAGCCGCCCGTTTCCATGTCGAGCGTGGCCATGACCACGCGCTGTCCGATCTGGCTGTCGAGGAAGACCTTCCGTCCGTCACCGCTGACGCTCAATTGCGTGGCAACGCGCCTTACGAAGCGGTTCCGTGTCATCTCCACTGGCAGACCGCCAAGGCGCTGTGGCCGGCAGCGGAGGAGCGGCTCGCGGCGGAAGACAGATGAGGTGTTGCACCACAGGATGTCACCTGTCTCAGGGAGGACTGCAAGGGAGCCATCGGTAAAGGCCAGTTCTGCCAGCAGCCGCATCTCTCCCTGAACCAAGTCCACGAGGCCGAGCATGCGCCCGCCCCAGGCATGGCCCCCATTGGCCCTCGACCATGCGAACCAGAGATAGTTGAAACCGTCATCGCAGCAGGGCTTGGTGAAATAGAGGCTCTGCTGGCCCCCGCCGCCTCCGCTTCGCAGGAGGTACCTGCCAACGCCACTCTCTTCGCATATCCAGGATCGGAAGAGATCGCCGGAACAGGTCAGCTTGTGCAGGACGTCGGACATGGCGGAATCCTCTGCCCGGAGCGGCAGGCAAACGCGAGGGTACACGCGCGATACGAAGGAACAATCGATCGGCCCGGATCCGGCATAAATACGGGGCGACGAGAGCATCATGACAGGCCATGTATCAGGATGACGATTGTTCCGTTTCGGGGGCTTGCACCCCTCAGCCAGAGGCGCTATTCCCCGGCCCAAGGAGAGCGCTCGTAGCTCAACTGGATAGAGCACTAGACTACGGATCTGGGGGTTAGGGGTTCGAATCCTCTCGAGCGCGCCAAGCTCCCGGATTTGCGAGTTTAGGTTCTTGTTCATTGAAGACTTTGGTGATGCGCCCGTAGCTCAGCTGGATAGAGCACCAGACTACGAATCTGGGGGTCAGAGGTTCGAATCCTTTCGGGCGCGCCAAATCTTCTTCGATGACTGTCTTCCTTCAACTGTGCAGTGTCCGTGCCGCGCTGAGAGGCTTCGGCGCTTTGGGCGATTCCAGCGTCCTTGCGATGCGGATTTTACCTCCCTCCCTGGTCCTTGTCGCTCCACTCCGGACGCAGAGGTGAGGCCGCTGAGAACTCAGATCAATCGCGGGATGTCGGAATAGATTGCCATCCTGGATCGGTCTGAAAGGACGTTCCTCCTTTATCTGTTTCCCGAGTGCGTGATGCAGAGGCGGGAAGGCTTAGGTGGGCCGCGTGGCGTGACATGTTCCCCGCGGCCCCGAGCCTAGAAGACGTTGCGTCCCGCCAGGCCCGAAACCAGGGTCTTGAACATGATCTTGATGTCCAGCCACAGGGACCAATGGGTCATGTAGTGCAGGTCCATCTCGATGCTGCGCCGCGCATTTTCGGCCGAGCGGAGTGCATAGCTCCGCATGCCATTTGCCTGCGCATAGCCGGTCAGGCCAGGCTTGATCCGGTGCCGTTCGGCATATTTGGCGACCAGGTCCGAGAAGCGCTCATTGCCGACGAGCATGTTGGCCACGTAGGGGCGCGGGCCGACGATCGACATCTCGCCCCTCAGCACATTGAAGATCTGCGGCAACTCATCGATGCTCAGCCGCCGCAAAACGGCGCCGACGCGCGTGATGCGCGGATCGCTCCGGCCCGTCGTCCCGATCGTCGCATCGTCATTCGGGTTCACATGCATGGTGCGGAACTTGTAGATGGCGAACGGCTTGCGCCCGAAGCCCGGCCGCCACTGCCGGAACAGGATCGGGCCTGGCCCTTCCAGGCGGATCGCGATGGCCGCCATCAGCATGAGCGGGCTGAGGAGAAGGACAGCGACGGAGGCGACGACGTAATCCTCGGCAACCTTGAGCACACCCTGGGAGCCTTTGAACGGACGGCTCATCACCTGCAGCGTCGTTGTCCGGCCCATCTGTGTCAGCCCGGCATAGCTGGGCGCGACCTGGTCACGCCCGAACGGGATCACCACGTCAGCGGCGATCCAGTTCACTGCCTCCATGAGGTGGAACATCTCCTGCGCTCGCGACCAGGGTAGCGCGATCACGACGATGTCGATGGTTTCGTTCAGCGAGATGCTGTTGAGCGTCTCAAGATCACCGAGGACCGGAACGCCCGCAACGCGGTCCACCGCGGTGTCATCGCCGGTGCTGCGCACCACCCCCAGGATGTCGTAGCCACCGTGCGTCACGCCTGACAGTTCAGGGATCAGTTGCTCGGCCAGTTCGTTGGCGCCGACGATCACAACGCGCCGGCGCAGCAGGCGCTGGCGATTGGCCATGCCGATCAACACGCGCTGGACAAGACGGCCGACCACCAGAAGAAGCACCTGCAGGATATGCCACACCAGCAGCCACCCGGGGCTGCGCAGCACATCCGGCGCGAAGGAGGTGAGGATCGCCACGCTGATCACCCAGGTGGGCAGAAGGGCGCCGAGAAGATGGAGCGCCGACGTGATCGGATTTGTGTAGTGCTCCACCCGGTAGGCCACCAGGCGAGTCATCATCTGATGGAACGCCACCACCTCGATCAGCGCGAGGACAAGCAGCTGGAAGAAGGTCAGCTGATTCGCATAGACCAGCACGGGCCAGTAGTAGGAAAGGATGGCCGCGCATAGGATCATGGCCATGTCCGAGCAGGCTACGAGCCGATTGATCAGGCCGTAGGTCCACTGGATAAATGGAAGCGCCTTGTCGTTGTCCTTGGAATTCGCGGGGGGCACCGGCCACAGAGCTCCGTTCAGATCGGTCAGGTTGAGTCCGACTGCCAGGGGCTTCCCAGGGTCGCTTCGGTGTTCAAGTTACCGCGATCTGCAGCGCTGCGCCATTGTCTTGGCGGTGGTTCCCGCAAGTAGGCGAGCACGAACCTGCTCTAGGCGTTCTGGCATGAGAAGCGATCATGGGTGCTGCCATGGCCTGACTGGCGGGCCGGGAGGATCCTCCAATCTGAAGGGTTCGCGGGGCGAAGGGCAGTCCAATTCAAAGGCTCCGGCTAGATCTGTACCTCGGGCAGTAACCCCAGCAGCCAAGCATGCAATGCCAAAGCGGCGGAAAGGAGCAGGGCTAGCCCAACCAGCTTCCAGTAAATGCTGTCGGATCCGGAGTGATCCGAAAGTGGAACGTTTTCGACCTCTTGATGCGGCATAGTAATGTTTCCCGAGATGCAGAGGCTCATCGCAATTGCTGCAACGCGGTAACTTTTATTGAGATTTCATCACGGATTAGCGATGTAGTCTCGCGGTCTGGAGACACCGTCCAACCGCCGATTTCCCTGAACCTCACCCATCCGATCGGCGCGTCCGGCAACTGTGGCCTTCGCGCATGCCTGAGCCTGGATGCAGGGCCCGGAACCCAGGGCCGATCTGGACTCCCAGCCCGGCACTCCCCTATCTGGCGGCTTCATGCAGGCCGGGGCGCCGCTTCGAGCGGTGGCGAACCTGCCCCAACTCCGGCATGGAGCGCCTGGCCGAGTGCCCCTTTCAACACGCATGCTGTGGCCGGCGGCCAAGCGCAGACTGATGGCGCCCGGCACCATCGGCACCATGGCAGGCCTGCTCGACCAGGTTCTGGTGAGCCTGGCGAATCTCGCCGTGAGCCTCCTGGTGCTGCGCTTCGGCAGCAAGTTCGAATTCGGGCTCTACGGCCTGGGCTATGGCGCCATCGTCGTGGCCACCAGCTTTGCCTCGGCCCTTTTCGCCACGCCGATGACCGTTTCCTATTACCGGCTGCCCGAGGCACAGCGGCCGGCCTATGCGGGCTCCCTCTTTATCGGGCAGGTCGCGATTTCGGTCCTGCTCTGTCTCGTCGCGCTGGTCGCGGCGCTGGCCACCGGGGTTGACCTGTTTGCAGGCGGTCAGGAAGGGCTCGTCTGGGCTCTGGTGATCCTCTGCTGCCCGGCGGCCATGGCGCATGATCTTTCGCGCAGCTACCGGTTTCTTCGGCAGCAGGGCCCGGTTGCGCTGGGGCTGGATGCCGTCCAGGCAGCACTGTGGATCGGGCTTTCACTCCTCGCGATCCGCGCCGAAATGCCGGCGCATCTTGCGGCGCTCGGGGCCTATGGCGCTGCCAGCGCGTTCACGGCACTTCTGGGCCTGATGCGCAGCCATCTCGCCCCGGCCGGGCTTGGGACTGTCCTGGAGCATGTGCGCTCTGTATGGGACCAAGGCAAATGGGCCATGGGCGGCGTGGCGGTCAGCGCCATGCAGAACCAGGCACATCTCTATCTGGTGGCCTGGCTCGCGACGGTGGAGGCCGTTGCCGATGTGAACGCGGCGCGAATGCTGATCGCGCCCGTCGGGCTCGTCGTGATCGGGATGAATCGCGGCATGCTGCCGATGTTGGCCAAGCTGCATGCGGAAGGGCGGCGCGAGGCGATGCGCAGGCTCGCCGGAGGCGCGCTGCTCTTCATCGTCTTCCTGCTTCTCGCCTTTCTCGGCGCGCTCTATCTCTCCTGGGACCTGCTCACCACCACGGTGCTGCGCGGGGAATACCATCAGATCGGCGGGCTGGTGCTGGCCTGGGCCGCTGTCGTGACGATCCAGGCCGCCGTGCTCATCCTTTCGGCCCAGTTCCAGGTAGAGGGCCGGTTCCGCCTGCTGACCATGCTGAACTTCTACACGGCTGTGCCGGTGCTGCTCTGCGCCGTGCCGATGATCCAATGGCAGGGCGGGATCGGCGGCCTTCTTGCCCTGGCGCTGGGGCAGGTGATGCTCGGCCTGCTGCTTGTCCGGGACCTACGGAACCGGGACAGGAGCGCGCCAGCGCCTTCAGTCGCCCCAGGCTGAGCCTGAGGGCCGCGGCACTCAGGAGAGCCGCGGCCGCAGGATATGCGCATACTCCATGGCCTGCAGGATTTTCAGCAGCAGCAGCCTCCGCGAGGCGGGCAGCCGGTTCTGCAGCACCAGGCGGCGCAGCATGTGCCGCCCGCCCTGCCAGCCGGCGACGGGGCGCATCATCCGAATGAGCGGAAAAAGCCGGTGCCGCATCACCTCCTCCGGGTAGAGGCGATAGAGCCGCGCGTAGTTCTCGGCGGAGCCGATCAGCTTCCGAAGCCAGGCGGCATCGGCATGATGCTCCATGTGGGAAACGGTGTTGTCCACATGCCGCATCCGCGCCGCGCGGCCGATGCGCAGCGCCCATTCCGTGTCTTCCCATCCCCATCCCTCAAAGCGCTCGTCGAAGGGGTGGGCAAGGAAGAGATCGCGGGCGACGGTGAAGTTCGCGGAGAGAAAGGTGCCGTTCGGGTCGCGGTTGCGTTCCTCGGCCGGGATCCACTCGCGCCGCTGGCTCTGCAACTCGAAAAGCCGCGCATCAGGCGGGGCAGGGTCCATCCGCCGCCCGGTGCGTCCACCGCAAACCACCACGCCCGGATCCTGGGCCGCCTCCAGCGCGCGGGCAACGAAGCCCGGCGCATCGGGCAGGCCATCCGCGTCCAGGAATTGCAGGAAACGGCCGCGCGCCAGTTGCGCCAGTGCGTTGCGAGCTTTGGAACGGCCAAGATTGCTGGCGGCGACGGCAAGCCCCGCCGCGATGCCGAGCGCCTCGGCACGGGCAACGATCTCCTCCTGCTGCTGGAGGGCCGGATTGCCGTCGATCAGGACGAGCAGTTCCACCCGTGACGGATCGGGCAGGGCTCCGATATCGGCAAGCAGCTCGGCGCAGAGCGGCCGCACATCCCGGTCATAGGTGGGCACCAAGATGGAGAGATGCGGCGCCGGCCCCGTGCCGTGGCGGCTGGAGGACAGGAGGGCCGGTTGCTCACCCATGGATCGCTCTCCCTCCGGCGCGGCTCGTCAGGCGCCGGCCATGCCGGCGGGCAGGTCCTGGCCGGTCCGCATCACCTGGGCCTGGCCGGCAGAGGCGGGCGATTGCAGGGCCAGCGTCACTTCCGTGACATGCAGCGCCAGCTCGGAGCTCACCAGCGCCGGTGCGCCCTTCTCAATCTGCGCGGCCAGCTGCGCGATGCCGCGGCTGAAATCCATGTGGTGGCCGCCCTGCGTGCGGGGCACCTGACGGCCGTAACGAACACGCCGCCGCCAACCGAACAGCATCTTCGGCATGAAGCGGGAGAGCCTTTTCTCCAGCAGGCGCGGCACGCGGGCCTTCAGGCCATTGCCCGTCGGGCTGATCCGCAGCGGCGTGTGGTACTCCCACACATCGGACAGGGTCGCGACGCCACCTTCGCAGACCACGCGAAGGGAGCGGTCGCTGGGTGCGATGATGCTGTTCGTGAGGCGAGCAACCACCCCGCCGTCGAATTCCAGCACCCCGATCGACAGGTCCGGAGAGGGATCCGTCACCCCGATCTCCGCGCCCTTGCCAGGCAACAGGCAGGCGCTGAAGGCGGTGACACGCCGCACCGGCCCGAACAATGCGACAAGCGGGCTGATCTGGTAGCCCGCATGCTCCATCGTGCAGCCCACCTCGAACTCGTCGCGCGCCGGCCAGGGCGCGCCGGAGATGCTTCGCCAGCTGCTATAGTCCAGCGCGGAAACCATCCCGTCATCCATCTCGGCCTGGGCCAGGAGCGGCTTGCCGAGCCTTCCCGATTCGAGCTCATGCTTCAGGGCCTGCACGACATCGCTGAGATGGTTGCAGGGCGCGGAGGCCAGCTGGAGGCCGCGCGCCCGCGCGGCGGCGGCCAGCGCATCCGCCTCCTCCATGGTCATGGCGAGCGGCTTCTCGGAATACACGTGCCGGCCGCTTTCCAGGGCACGGAGGCTCACCTCGTAATGGGAGCGCGGGTTGGTCAGGTTGACGACCATCTGCACGCGCTCATCCGCCAGCACTGCCTCCATGCTGGGATAGGCGTGGATCTTGTGGAACGCGGTGAAGGCGGCCAGGCGTTCCGGGGCGCGGTCATAGGCGCCGAGGAGGGTGATTCCGTCCAGACCTGGCAAGGTCTGCATGTACATGTCCGCGACATAGCCGCAGCCGATGATCGCGAAGTTCATGCGCCGCTGCCGCTGTCCTGAATCCGGGTGGTAGGCTGATGGGCGAGTATAATGCCACACCCGCAATTGCAAAAGCCGGGATTCCCTGCATCATGCAGGAGACGCGGCGGCCTTGCGGCAAGGGTGATTCTTGACCGAAGTTCTTGTCACGGGCGCCAGCGGCTTCGTGGGCGGCCATGTCATGCGACGCCTGCGCGGCGATCCTGCACTGCACGCCATTGCCGGTACGCGCGACGGTCGCGGCGGCTCACGCCCGCTGGACCTGCGTTCGCCGGACAGCATCCTCAAGGCGCTGTCAGGCGTTGAGGTGGTGGTCCATTGCGCCGTGGGTGACCGGTCGGTGACGGTGGAGGGAACGCGCGCCCTGCTTGCGGCTGCTGCCGGAGCGGATGTCCGCCGCGTGGTGCATTTCAGTTCGATCTCCGTCTATGGCGATGCGCCCGGCCTGGTCACCGAGGACACGCCCCTGATTCCCGCCTCCACACCGGGTTATGCAGGTTGGAAAGTGGCGGCCGAGGAGGCCTGCATTGCGGAGCGGAAGGTCGAGACCGTGCGCCTGCGCCCCACGATCATCTACGGCGCCGGCAGCACGCTCTGGGTGGCGAAGATGGCGGACCGCATCCAGTCCGGGCGCTGGGGGCGGTTCGGCGAGGCGGGGGAGGGCACCTGCAATCTCGTGCATGTCTCGGACGTCGCGGAGGCCGTTGCCGTGGCCATCGCCGCTCCGGGCGCCGGTGGTCGCGCCTTCAACGTGAACGGAGCCGAGACGATGAGCTGGGACGAATGGTTCAGCCGCCTGGGCGCCGCCATCGGCGCGCCGCCCCTGCGGGAGATCCCGCCCGGGCGCATGCGCGCCCTCTCCTTGCTGTCCCTGCCGATCAAGGCTGCGGCACGACTCCGGCCGGGGCTGGCGGCGGACTGGCTCCTCGGCGCGCCGGCGCGGAGCGAGATCGCGCTGTTTGGCCTGAAGGCAACCTATCCGACCGATGCGGCCCGCGCGGCGCTTGGATGGGTGCCGCGGGTAGGGGTGGAGGAAGGGCTGCGGGACTCCGTGGCGTGGCTTAAGTCCGGGCGCCCGTCACCCGCATGACCGCGCCGGACCCCGCCGCCTCCGTCGTCATCTGCACCTTCAACCGGCTCGGCCTGCTGAAGGCGGCGGTGACGAGCTGCCTGGAATCGGCCACGCAGCGCGGAACGCCGTTCGAGATCATCATCTCCGACAACAGCCCTTCCGGCCATGCCCGCGCCTATGCCGAGGATCTGGTGGCCGCTGGCAAGCCGGTGCGCTGGGTCGCGGCTTCGCCGCCCAATATCTCCATTGCCCGCAATACCGGGCTGCGGACGGCGCGCGCCGAGCTGGTCGCGTTCCTCGATGACGACCTGGAGGTGGAGCCGGGCTGGCTCGACCACCTGATCGACACGCTGGAACGCAGCGGTGCCGATGCCGCGGTGGGGCCTGTGCGCCCCCGCTTCGTGGAAGGCACCGCGCCGGACTGGGATCCGGAGGGGCGGTTCTTCACCCGAGTCCTCCCACTGCCTTCCGGCACTCCCATCGCTGCGGGTGGACAGGGGCGGATCAAGGGCTTTGCCATCAGCACCGCATCCTCGATCTGGCGCAGCAGCACCTGCTTCACCGATCCCGAGCCCTTCGACCCGGCCTTCGGCGCCTCGGGAGGCGAGGATCTGGACGCGTTCCTGCGGCTGGAGCGCCGGGGCCGGCGTTTCGTCTGGTGCGCCGAAGCCGGAGTCTGGGAAGCCATCCCGGCCGGGCGAACCGATCTCGGCTACCAGCTCATGCGCGCCTATAGCGGCGGGCAGGTCTTCACGGCGGCCACGCTGCACAACCAGGCGCCGCCGGTTTCCCGCAAGGCGGGGATGCTCGCCATCGGGGCTGCCCAGCTCGGCGTCGGCAGCCTCGCCGTCCTCGCATCGGCGCTGCTGCGGCCGCTGAGCGGCGCAGCCGGCCGGCAGCGACTGGTGCGCCATCTGCTCCGCACCGCTGGCGCCGCGGGAAAGCTGACCTGGTGGCGCAAGCTTCCCCTGTACCATGTGGAAAAGCCCCCGGCGGCATAGGCCGGGCCGGCTTCAGGTCGTGCGGGCGGCCTCGTCGCAGATCCGTTCCATGGTGCGCGCGGCCGCCTCATGGGTGAGGTGTTCCAGAGCGTGCCGCCGCGCGGCCTTCCCGATCCGCTGGCGCAGCGGAGCATCGCCCCAGGCGGCGAGAATGGCCGCCCTCAGCGCTGCCGGGTCCGCGGAGGGCACGAGGATGCCGTTCTCGCCATCGGCCACATAGTCCTCGGTTCCAATCGAATGGCTTGCGATGACGCAGCGCGCGAACATCATCGCCTCGATGACCGTGACCTGCCCGGAAGCGGAGAAGCTGTTCAGGATGGGCACGACGTTCAGCCGGGCCTGCTGGGCGAGCACGTGGCAGGCCTCGAGGCTTAGCCCGTGGCGCAATTCCACATTGGGCGGCACGTCCAGCCCCGCGGTGGCATGCGGCCCAGCAACCACCACCACCGGAATGTCCAGCGTGCGGACCGCATCGAAAAGGCAGCCATAGTCGCGGTTCGCGCTGCCCATCGAAAGAAGGAAGGGGCGCTCCTCTTCCTCCGCGTGTTGCGGGTGCAGCACGTTCACGCTGAAGGGCACGAACACGAAGCGCTCCCGCGGCAGGCCGAAGGTGGCCGCGTAGGTTTCGATCTCCCGTCGGGAATGCACGATCATCCGGTTCACGCCGACGAGGCCGGCATGCGCAAGCCGTGCCTTCCAGCCGGAGAAGTCCTGCCCGACATTGAAACTCCAGGCGACCACGGGCGCGCGCAGGCCGAGGAGCCGCTTCAGCAGGCCCGCGGCCAGGCCCAGCTGCGGGAACACCGTAAGAATCCCGATCCCAGGATCCCGAGTCAGCCGGGCCACCCGGATGCCCCGGAAAGCATGGCGGAAATAGTCGAGCCACTGCCGCGGGCTGGTCACGCGCCGGGACCGGTCATGCTCATACTGGCCCAGCACATCGGCGAATCGATGGCGCTCGGCGGAGACGAAGCGGGTGATCCAGTGGCGGTCATAGCCGCCGCTGGACGGACCCATCAAAACCCACTGCATCCATCGTCTCCAAAGGCGCGGTCGCGCTCGCCGGGCGAAGGGAGGAGGCACCCTTCCATGCGGCGCGGCCGCTGCCATTCTATGGGGGCAGCGCCCCGTGACCAGGGGGAGGGGGCGCGCGCCGCGCACCGGGCCCGCGCCGGGCGATCCCAGGCAGAGGAATACGATGTGACGAGCCCACCGGCGGCCCGCCCCCTCCAGATGCTCAGCACGAGAGGCAACCAGATCGTCGATGCGTCCGGCAGGCCCGTGCGGCTGAAGGCGGTCAGCTGGTTCGGCGCGGAACTCCCCTACAAGGCCCCGCAAGGTCTGTGGCAGGAAGGCTATGCCGGGCTGCTCGACAGGATCCGGCAATGGGGCTTCAACTGCATCCGCCTGCCCTTTGCCTCCAGCATCACAAGCGACCCGCCGACCGGCTATATCGACCCGGTCCGCAACCCCGACCTGTTTCTCCGCTCATCCCTGGCCGTTCTCGACCGGATCATCGATGCCGCGGGCGAGCGGGGCCTCTGCGTGGTGCTCGACCTGCATATCCACCAGGCCGGGAACGAACGCGATGGCGCGCCCGTGGCGGGGCGCCACACGCTGCGCAGCCTGGTGGGCACATGGCAGTTCATGGCCCGCCGCTACGGCTCGCGCCCCAACGTGATCGGCGCCGATGTGTTCAACGAGCCCTACGCGGTGAAATGGCCCGAATGGAAGCGGATCTGCGAGACCGTGGGCAATGCGGTCCACGGCAATGCGCCGCACTGGCTCATCTTCGTGGAGGGCTGCGACGCGGCAGCCGGATTCTGGGCCGGCGGCAACCTGACCGAGGCGGGCGCGAATCCCGTCGTGCTGAACCAGCCCCGAAAACTGGTCTACAGCCCGCATGAGTACGGGCATTCCGTCCACCTGATGGACTGGCTCCAGCGCTCCGGCCATCCGGTGCCGGCCTGGCCGCGCAGCCTCTTCGCGCGCTTCCGTTCCTCCTGGGGCTACCTTTTTGAGCAGGACATCGCGCCGATCTGGGTGGGCGAGTTCGGCGGGCATTTCGGCATGGATGGCGCGGGCAGGCCCGGACGACCCCATGGGGGCGAGGAGCGGCAGTGGCTTCAGGCCCTGGCCAGCTACCTGAACGGCGACTTCAACGGGGATGGCCGGCGCGATCTCGCCCCGGGGAAGGAGGGCATGAGCTTCGCCTATTGGTGCCTCAATCCCACCAGCGGGGATACGGGAGGCCTGCTGCAGGATGACTGGACCACGGCCCAGGCCGCGAAGCTCGAGGCGCTGGCCCCGCTGCTCCGGGACGGAGGAAATGCAGTCGTGGACAGCACACGCGGCAGCGATTAGCCTCAAAACGCGGGGAACTGGGTAACACATTGAAGGTTCTGCAAATATTCCTGGCGCGGCGGCTCGCCGGATACGAGGCCGTGGCCCTGCGCCTGCAGCGCGCCGGATGCGGTGCCCCGCATGAGTGACTCCGGAGCCATCCTGGCGCCCCGGGACATGGCCGTAGCGCGCTACGCTGACCGGCGGGCCGACGACCACGGCGCCTTGAGCCGCGAGGTCGTGCAGGACGCTCCCGCCTATGGGGCGCCGGCACCCGGCTTCCGGCTGAAGGACCTGGTCACCACCTTCTTTCTGCGCTGGCGCCTGCTGCTGGTGGCCTTGCTGATACCGGCGCTGCTGGGCTTCGCCGTGGGGCCGCTCCTGCAGACGCGTTACACGGCCTATGGCTCGATCGTGGTGCTGACCAGCCGCGACTGGGCCGGTGCCGCCGACATCTCCGGCTTTGGCCCCACCGTCATCTCGGTGGAGATGCTGAAGGTGGTCCGGTCTGAGGTCGAGATCATGCAGAGCCAGGAGGTCGCGCGACGCGTCCTGCTGCGGCTGGGCGTGAGCCGCGTCTTCCCCGGTATGCGCGAGGCGGGGTCCGAAGCTGGGGCGGCCGAGGACCAGCTCGCCCTGGCCGTCGAGCAGTTCCAGCGCTCACTGCGCGTGGAAACCGACACCAACAGCAACATCATCCGGGCCCGCTTCACCCATACGGACCGGCAGACCGCCATCGCGGCCCTCTCCGCCCTGCTCGACAGTTACTACGAGCGTCGGGCCGAGGTTTTCTCCGATGAGAATGCCCGCATCCTTGTTTCCGAGCTGAACCGCTACACCCAGCGCCTGCGCTCCATCGAGGCGGCGATCCAGGCCGTGAAGGAGAAGTTCAACGTCCTGGACATCACCCAGGAAGTGAACCTCACCACGCAGCGGGTCGATTCCCTGATCCAGCGAGAGGAGCGGGTGCAGGAGCAGCGCGCAACCGCCGAGGCGCAGCTTCGCGCCGCCCAGGCGCAGCTTGCCGCCCAGCCCGTCCGCGTCTTCGCCTCGCAGGAGGCGACGAATCTCGCCCCCAATGACGAGACCCGGAACGTGCTGTCGCGCCTCATGCTGGAACGCCGGCACATGGCCGCCCAGTACCGGTCCGATTATCCCGGCCTGCGCGAGCTGGACGAGCGGATCGCCGCCGCCCGCAACGCGGCGCGCGACGCCCAGCGTTCCACCTTCTCCACCACGCGGGAGGTGCGGAACCCCGCCGTCGAGCTGCTGAACGGCCGCGTCGTGACCTTGCAGGTCGAGACAGCCGCCCTGCAGCGCCAGATCGAGGAGCTTGAGCGCCAGCGTACCCAGGCCGAGATCCGCGCCGCCGATCTGCGCGACGCGGAAAGCCAGCTGCGCGACCTGAACCGGCAGCGCGAGGCCACGGAGGCCATCCTCCGCCAGTTCTCCACCCGCGAGGCGGGCGCGCGGGCCGAGGAGGAAGCGCGGCGGGACCGCGCGCCCAATGTGCAGACCCTCGAAGCCCCGAGCGCCCCCGTCAACGGCCGCAGCGCCCGCCTGCTCGCCGCGGCGGGGGGCATCGCCGGCGGCGGAGCGCTGATGTGCGGCCTGGCCCTGCTGCTGACGCTCACCCGCCGCAGCTTCGCCACCCAGGAGGAAGCGGCGCGCGGTCTCAGCCTTTCACCGCTGGCCGGGTTCGGCGATCTGCACAAGGCGGCGAACGACCTCAAGGAAATGCCCGCAGTCGCCGATCTCGCGGCCTTGCTGCTCGATACGCGCAGGGATGGGCGACGCCCCTGCGTCATCCAGTTCATCTCCGGCGGAAAGGATGACCGGCGTGGGGAATTGGTGCGCAGCCTCGCCGTGGAGCTCGCACGGCGCCGTTCGGCCGACACGCTGATCATCGATCTTCAGACGGATGGGCGCGGCCATCTGGCCGCCCTGGGGTCCCGCCCGCTGGATGTGGAGCGGATACCCGGCCATGTCCTGACCTTCAGCACGGTGGTGCCGAATCTCTGGGTCTCCTTCGAGGCGCAGGATTCGCACCTCACCGATCCCCATGTCGGCCGGGCGGAAACGGCGGGTCTCATCCGGCAGCTGCGTTCCGCCTTCGACGTGGTGCTGGTGATCGGCCCCGATGAGGATGAGAGCTACCCGATGCGCCGCCTCACCGGACTGGTCGATCTCAACCTCCTCGTGGTGCGGGCGGAGGAGACGCGGGGCGACCGGGCACGCCGTATGCGGGACTGGGTGCTGGGTTCCGGTGGCGCCCTGCTCGGCTTCGTCCTCACCGGCGAGCGTCGCGTGATGCCCCGCCGAATTGCGGAGATGATCTGAGCCGCGGCCCGGATGTGTAGGCCGGGTGGCGTTCGATGGGGCGGGCTGGACGGGGCGGCGCGATGCGATACACCGGCTCTGGCGCCCGTCACGGCCCACTGTTCAGCGAAGGGTTGGGGCAGGTCAGGACCGCTGGAGCGACGAGGGCCATGCATGATCCCCCGATGGGTGGCGCACCCCGTGCCCGGCCAGCCGGTCTTTTCGCCTCCGCTGGGCCCGCACGGCTGAGCTGCCCCATGATTCCACCTATCCGGCTGATGGTTCGATGCGCCTGATCCTTGCCTTCCTCCTGCTCGCTGCCTGCGCCCCGGGCACCGACAATTTCAGCACGACCCAGGCTATACGGGTGCAGGAGCGTCTGCCCGAGGGCTTCGCCGCCTGGACCGACGAGCCCGCGCCCTACCGTTTCGGCCCGGGCGACCGGGTCCGGGTTCAGTTCCTGCTCACGCCCGAGGTAAACGAGACGGCGCTGGTGGCGCCGGACGGGACCATCTCGCTGCGCGTCGCCGGGCGCGTGCAGGCCAGCGGCCTCACCACCGGGGAGCTGGAGCGGGCGGTGGCCCAGGCCTCGCTCCGCACCCTGACAAACCCCATTGTCACCGCCGGTCTCGATGAGGCCGGGGCCTCGGTGGCCTATGTGGGCGGATCAGTGCGGCGGGCCGGTTCCTATCCGCTGACCGGGCGGCGCGGGATCGCAGAGGTGGTCGCACTGGCTGGCGGGCTCGAGGATGCTGCACGCATGGACCAGATCGTCCTGATCCGGCGCTCCCCGAATGACCGCCCCATGCTGCGCACGGTGAACCTGCAGGCCTTCATCTCCGGCGCCGATGCGGGCGGGGATGTGCCGCTGGTCGCAGGCGACATTGTCTATGTGCCGCGGTCCCGTATCGGTGAGGTCGGGCTGTGGGTGGACCAGGCGATCAATCGGATCATCCCGTTCTCGCGGTCCTTCTCCTACGCGCTGAACCGCAACACGCCGGGTAACCTCTTCTGATGCCGCCCGAGATCCGGCTCCTCGGCCGTGCCGCCGTCACCCCCCTCGGCCTGGCCGAGGCGACCGAGGCGATCGCCGCGCGCGACCCCGCGCTCCCCTTCGCTTATGTCGTGTCGGTGAACGCGCAGATCCTGCTGATCGCCGAGGACCCGGCGACCGGGCTCCGCGCCGCGCATGAGGAAGCGTGGCTCCGGCTGAACGACAGCGGGATCCTCCTCCGCCTGCATCGCTGGGCCCTTGGGGAAACGGCGCCCGTGGCCGCTGGCAGCGATCTCTGCCTCACCCTGCTGGCCAGCGTGATCCGGCCGGACGACCCGATCACCATCATCGGCGGCGGCCCGCAGATCGCCGCCGCGCTGCGGGAGCGGCACGGGCTGCGCCGGATCGCGCAGCACGAACCCCCCATGGGCTATATCGACAAGCCCGAGGCCCGCGAGGCGGCGATCCGCTTCATCGAGGAGAACCCGGCCCGCTTCACCTTCGTCGCGACCGGCGCGCCGCGCTCGGAGCGCCTGATGCAGGCCGTGGCGCGGCGCGGGAAGGCGACGGGAGTGGGGCTGGCCGTCGGCAGCGGCCTGCTTTTCGCGGTGGACCTCACCCCGCGCGCGCCGGTTTGGATGCGCCGCAAAGGCCTGGAATGGCTTCACCGCGCCTGGACCGAGCCGGCGCGGCTGGGCCGGCGCTACGCGGCCGATCTTCTGCCCCTGCTTCGCCTGGCCATCGCCGCGCGCCGGGGGAACGGCCGGGCCTGAGGCTGCGCGCGCGCCCCGGCCCGTTTCCTCCATCCTTCGAGGCCTCACATTCGGCGGAACGGGTGGACGCCTCCTCCCACCCTGGTCCAGGCTAGGGGCAAGCAGAAGAATGGAGGAAACGATGCTGCACCGGCGCTCCCTGATCGGGGGCCTGGGCGCTGCGGCCCTGGCCCGCCCCGGCATGGCCCAGGAAGCCTATCCGTCGCGTCCCATCAACATGCTCATCGGCTTCGCCCCGGGGGGCGGCACGGATATCGTCGTGCGGATGCTCTCGCCGCATCTGCAGCAGGAACTGGGACAGCCGGTCACGGTCGAGAACCGGCCGGGCGCGAGCGGAACCCTGGCCGCGTCAGCGGTGGCGCGATCGAGGCCGGATGGCTACACCCTGCTGACGGGAACGGTGAGCTCGCAATGCACCGTCGCCCCCCTGATGCGCCCGCCGCCCTATGACCAGCTGCGCGACTTCACGCCCATCATGCTGGTGGGCACGCTGCCGCTGGTCATGGTGGTGCGGGCGGACAGCCCCGCGCAGGACGTGGCAGGGCTGAAGCGGCTGGCCCAGGAAAAGCCCGGCGGGCTGAACTACGGCACTTCCGGGGTGGGCAGCCAGCAGCATCTGTCCAGCGAGCTTCTCTCGCGCCGGGCGGATATGCGGATGACCCATGTGCCCTATCGCGGCACGGGCCAGTCCGTGAACGCGCTGCTGGCCGGGGATGTGGACGTGAACATCGACACCCTGGCCACCTACCTGCCCCATATCCGGGCGGGGCGGATGCGCGCCCTGGCCACCACCCTTCCGAGCCGCGCGACTGCCCTGCCGGATGTGCCGACGGTCGCGGAGCAGGGGTATCCGGGCTACGACATGTCCGTCTGGTACATGGTGCTCGGGCCGGCCGGACTTCCCGCCGACATCGTGCGGCGCTGGGAGACGGCGCTAAGCCGCGTGATCGGCAGCCCGGAGATCAACCGGCGCCTTGTCGACGCCGGCTATATCCCTGGCGGCGGAACGGCCGAGGAGGCGGCGGCGCTGGTGCGGCGCGATGCCGAGAGGCTGGGCCGGGTGGTGCAGGAGGCCGGGATACGCCTCGAATAGCCGTCCGCGCGAGCCAGACTGCGGCATCACGCGCTTCGGTTGTTTCGGTCCGGCGCGGAGGAGCCTATAATCAGATTTTCGGGAGGCGGCCCACATCACTGCGGGCCGCGTTCCTCCGTCGCCGGAGTGGTCGCATGGAAGTGTTGCCGGATCTGTTTGCACTGGCTCGGCAAGGCTTTCGTGGCTTGCGCAGGTTCGTCCCACAGGCAGTTCTGGGATTAGGGTTGGCCTGCGGCATCCCGGCGAACGGCCAGGCGCCCCCCGCCCAGACATCTCCTGCCCAGGGCACTCAGGCCCAAAATCCTGCTGTTCCGACCGCCGAGACGCCGCTCCGCCTGCAGGTGGTCGGCGGACTCGCCGGGGTGAGCCAGTACACGAAGCTGGAGCAGCCCTTCTGGACGCGCCGCCTGCCGGAGGTAACGGAGGGGCGGCTAACCGCCGACATCTCCCCCTATGACCGGAGCGGCATCCGTGGGCAGGAGGCTCTCCGCCTGCTGCGCCTGGGCGTCACCCCGTTCAGCACCGCCCTGCTTGGCGTCGTCGCGGCAGAGGAGCCGGAGCTGTCCGCGCTGGAGCTGCCGGGGGTTTCGCCCGACATGGCGACGCTGCGCCGCGTGATCGGGATGAACCGGCCCTGGCTCGAATCCATGCTCCGCGAGAGGCACGACACGGAACTCCTGGCCGTCTATGTCTACCCGGCCCAGGTCTTCTTCTGCGCACGGCCTTTCCAGAGCCTGCTGGATCTGCGCGGCCGGAAGATCCGTACCTCCGCCATCGCCCAATCCGAATGGGTTTCGGCCGTCGGAGCCGTCCCCGTCGTGATTCCCTTTGCTGATATCGTGCCCTCCATCCGGGGCGGGGTGGTGGAATGCGCCATCACCGGCACCCTGTCGGGCTGGCAGATCGGGCTGAACGAGGTCACGACCCATGTGCACGCCATGGCGCTCACCTGGGGCGTTTCGCTGTTCGGCGCGAATCGCCGCGCCTGGGAGGCGCTGCCAGATGACCTGCGCGGGATCCTCCGGAGCGAGCTGGCCGATCTGGAACAACGGATCTGGGATGCGGCCGAAGCCGAGACCGGGCTCGGGCTGGCCTGCAACACCGGCCAGCCCGAATGCCCGCCGGAGCAGATGATGGGGCCGAACGGGCCTCGCTCCCGCGGCCGCATGACCCTGGTCCGCGTCACCCCTGAGGACGACGCCCTGCGTCGCCGGCTGGTGCGGGAGGTCATCCTCCCCCGCTGGGCCGATCGCTGCGGCCCGTCCTGTGCCGAGGATTGGAACCAGCGGGCTGGCGAGCAGCTGGGCGTGGCGGTGCCGGTGGTCCGCTAGGCATGCCGGCCAGACGCCTGTCCTTCATGCAGCCCCGCTTCGCCGGGCTCTGGATCACCCTGGCCACGCTGGCCTTGCTGGCGGTGCAGGTCGGCATCGCGCAGATGATCGTGCGGCAGGGCCGCGCAACGGCCATGGCCAATGCCCAGGAGGCGGTGAACGAGGCGGCGGAGAGTGCCGCGTCCTCGATGAACCGCAGCTTCCTTGCCGTGGACAGCGCCCTGGCCGGCCTGCCCAATCTTCTCGCCCCCGTCACGGCCGGGCTGCGCCCCGACACCTCCCCGGCCGAGCGCTCCGCCGCGCTGTCGCGCGTGCTGATGGGGCTCAGCGACAGCAGCCTCGGCTTCCGCGATCTGATCCTGCTGCCGATGGAGGGCGGTACCCCGGTGGCGGCCGCCGTGGCCGGATCGCGACGGCGGCCCCCGCCGGTGCTCCATGCGGCGCTGCTGGCGCCGGCGCAGGGGCCCGCGGGCGTGCGGGGCGGTGTGACCATCGCCGGGCCGGTCCCGAACCCCGCAACCGGCGAATGGACGCTCTTCGTCGCCCGCCCCGTGACGCTGGTGGGGCAGGCCCCGCTCCTGGCCGTGGCCGAGGTGCCCGTGCCTGTCGTCGCGGCCGGCCTGATCGGCTATGGCGCCAGGGGCGATGCGGCCGGCCGGCGCGTGCTCCTCATCCGCAGTGACGACAGGGTCCTCCTCGCCAGTTCGCCGCATGACGAGGCACGGATCGGCCGCCCCGTCGCCCGGCCGCTCTCGGAAGGCGTGGAGCCCGGGCGGATCACGGCCATGCGGCGCACCCTCTATCCCTCGATGCATGTTGTCAGCCTCCAGGAGCCCGGGCCCGCCCTGGCGGAGTGGCAGGAAAGCGAGGAGCGCATCCTCATCGCGACGGGTGGGCTCGCGTTGCTCACCGTGGCGATCGCGGGCCTGCTGCTGATGATGCTGCGCCAGCGCGACCTGGCGGAGGCGGAGAGGGCGCGCGGGCGGCAGCTCCTCGAATCCTCGATCGAGGCGATGGCCGACGGCTTCGTCATGTGGGACGAGGAGGACCGCCTGATCGTCTGCAACGAGCGCTACCGCGACTTCTACAAGGAGAGCGCCCCGGCCATCAAACCGGGCGCGACCATGACGGAGATCATGCGCTACGGCGCGGAAAACGGGCAGTACCCCCAGTCCGGGGCCGACAAGGACGCCTTCGTGGCCGAGGCGATGGCCCATTACCGCCATCCCTGGAACACCGCGCCGGTGGAGCGGCTGCTTCCGGATGGGCGCTGGATCCTCGTGACGGAGAGGCGGGTGCCCGGGGGTGGCTCCGTCGGCATCCGCACGGATATCACGCAGCAGAAGCGCGCAGCCGCCGATCTCGCGGAGGCGCGGGACGAGGCCGCCGCGGCCGGCGCCGCCAAGTCGCGCTTCCTGGCCCGGATGAGCCACGAGCTGCGCACCCCGCTCAACGGCGTGCTCGGGATGGCGCAGGCCCTGTCCAGCGACCCGACGCTGACGGCGGAGCAGCGTGGTCGCGCCGCCATGCTGGAGGCCGCGGGCCGGCACCTGCTGGACGTGGCCAATGACGTGCTCGACCTCGCCCATGTCGAGGCCGGCCGGATGCCCCTGCGGCGGGAGCCGACCGCCATCCTGCCGCTGCTCGATTCCTGCACCGATCTCGTGCGGCCGGCAGCGGCCGCGCGGGAGATGACGGTGACCTCGGTCCATGACCCGGCCCTGCCCCCCGGCATGCTGCTGGACGCGATGAGGCTGCGGCAGCTGGTCCTGAACCTGCTCTCGAACGCCGTGAAGTTCACCCCGTCCGGCGGGTGCGTGACCTTGCGGAGCCTGTTCTCCACCGAAGGCTCCCGCAGTATCCTGCGGCTCGAGGTGCTGGACACCGGGCCAGGCATCCCGCTGGACCAGCGCGGCAACGTGTTCCGGGACTTCGTGCGCCTTGAGCAATCCGGCCCCGGGGCGCCGATGGCCGATGGCTTCGGGCTGGGCCTGGCCATTTCCACCGGGATCGTCGAGGCCATGGGCGGCCGGATCGGCGTCGATGACAACCCCGAGGCGGTGGCGGCCGGCCGCACCGGCGCCCGCTTCTGGGTCGAGCTGCCGATCGAGCCGGCGGCCGTGCCGACACCCAACCCGGCATCCCTGCCGGTCGCCGAGGTGCCCTCGCGCCGGCTCAAGGTCCTGGTGGTGGACGATGTGCCCACCAACCGGCTCGTCGCCCGCGCGCTGCTAGAGCGGCTGGAGCATACGGTGGAACTCGCCTCGGGAGGCGCGGAGGCGGTCGAGGCGGTGTCCGAGGCCGCCCGTGCGGGCGCACCTTTCGACCTCGTCCTCATGGACCTTGCCATGCCCGGAATGGACGGGCTGGAGGCGACGCGGCGTGTACGAGCGCTGCCGGAAGGGCAGGGCGGCACGGTGCCGGTGGTGGCCCTCACCGCTGGCGTCTTCGACCGTGACAACGTGGCCTGCCGCGAGGCCGGCATGACGGGCTACCTCGCCAAGCCCGTGACGCGCGAGGCCCTGACGGCTGAGCTGGCGCGGGTCGTCACGGCTTCCGCGGTGGCCACGGCCGAGAGCTGAGTCAGCTTCCACTGTCCTGGCTCAGCCGGGCCATCCGGCCGGTCGCGCCAACAGCCCTTTCATTCGTTCCGGCGGCTTTGCGGGAATGGGATCAGCTCGCCATCCCGTCCCGCCATCCCCGCGGCGCTCAGAAGCCGGCCGCGGCGAGCTCCTCGGCCTGCCGCCAGACCCGGAGGAAATTGCCCGCCCAGAGTTGGCCTATCGCTGCCCTGTCATAGCCGCGGCGGTGCAGCGCCTCGGTCAGCCCACCGGTCTCGCCGGCATGCATCCAGCCGCGCACGCCCCCACCCCCGTCGAAATCCGAGGAGAGGCCGACATGGGCAAGGCCGATCCGGCGAACGGCGTGGTCCACATGGTCGGCGATATCCTCCACGCTGGCCTGGTACTGCCCGTCTGGCCCGGGGGCGCGCAGGAAGGCCGGAACAGCCGTGATCTGTACCAGCCCGCCGGAATCGCGCAGCGCGTCCAGCTGCTCGTCATCCAGGTTGCGGGGATGGGTGCGCAGCGCGGCGCAGCAGGCATGGGTGGCCACGATCGGCGCCCGCGAAGCCTCCACGGCCTGCAGCATCGAGGCCTTCGAGGCATGGGACACATCCACCAGCATGCCCAGCCGGTTCATCTCCTCGATGGCCTTCCGGCCGCGGGCGGAGAGGCCGCCATGCAGGGTCGGCGGCTCGGGCCGGTCGCGGCGCGGGCGCGCGGCATCGGCGAGGTCATTGTGCCCGTCATGGGTGAGGGTGAGATAAATGGCCCCCAGCCCGCGCCAGAGAGCCAGGCGCGAGAGGTCGTGCCCCATGGCATTGCCGTTCTCGACCGCCAGCAGCACGGCGGTGGCGCCGGCGGAGTGGGTGGCCTCCAGCTCGGCCACGCGGGTGACGATACGGCGGCCCTCGCCATGAGCCGTGTCCCGGATATGGCGGAGCATGGCCTCGGCGCGTGCGCCGGCCTCGGCATGATCCTCCGGGGTACGTGGGCCCTGCGGCGTGTAGGCGATGAAGACCACCGCCTTCAGCCCGCCGGCCTTCATCCGGGTGAAATCGACGCAGCGCTGCGTCACGCCGCGCGGGTCGGCGGTTTCTGGCCAGGGGATATCGACATGGGTGTCGAGGGTGAGGGTTTCGGCGTGGATCTCGGCGTGCATGGGCTTACTTCGTGCGGGCGTCCGAGACGCGGGCGATCATCTGGGGAAGGGCATCCGGGTGAAGCCACCGGAAGACGGCCACGAGGCGCGTCGAGGGCTCGATCCAGATCGTGTTGCCGCCCGCGCCGACGGCGAAAAGGCTGGCCCGATCCGCCTTCGGGAAGCGCCCGCTGCGGTTCAGCCACCAGAGCAGGCCGTAATCCGGGTGCAGGGCCACCGGCTCGCCCGAAGCGGCCACCCAGCCCTCCGGCAGGATGCGCCGCCCCTCCCAGACGCCATCGTTCAGCATGAGAAGGCCAAGCCGCGCCTGGTCCTCGGCATGGGTGACGATGCCGCCGCCCCAATGGCCGCCACCGGGGACGGACACCACGGCTTCGCCATTCACGTCCACGGTGGAGGTTCGGTAGCCCTCCCACCGCCAGTCGTCGGAGGCGCCGATGGGCTGCATCACCCGCTCGCGCCACACATCCGGCAGGGCGCGGCCGAAGCGGCGGAGCAGGGCGAGGGAGAGGACGTTCACGCGGACGTCGTTGTATTCCCAGTGCTGCCCGGGGGCGGCAAGGGGGCGGGCCCAGCCTTTCGGCTTCTTGCCCTCGCTGGCCAGGTCCCGGCCGCGGTCGATCTGGTCGGCCTTGCCGAAAAGGCTGCCCTCCCACTCGCTGGTCTGCTGCAACAGCATGCGCCAGGTAACGAGGCCGTTGCGCGGCCCGTCGAAGGCGGGGTCGTCCACGCTGTCGCGCACGGGGGCATCCAGGTCCGGGATCAGCCCATCGCCATGGGCGATGCCGGCGAGGACGGAGAGGCAGGACTTGGCGACCGAGAAGGTCATGTCGGCCTGCCCGGTATCGCCCCAGCGCGCCGCCACCACGCCGTCACGCAGGATCAGCCCGTTGGGCGCCCCGCGCGGGGCGACGGGCCCGAGCACCTCGTTGTCTGGCGCGGGCTCGAAATGCCCGGATTCGAGATGGGCCAGCAGGTCCCGGGGGAACGGTGTTTCCCGGGACTCGGCGAAGGCGGCAGCTTCGGCCAGCCTGGCCGGATCGAAGCCCAGCGCCTCGGGCGCGGCCATGGGGAAGGGGGCGGGGGAAGGGGCAGGGAAGCTCATCGCCGCGCAAGTTGGACCCGCGCGCGGGAAAGGGCAAAGGGGGTGGCAACCCTGCGGCCGCCCTGGTGTTCCGCACCGGAATCACCACATCCTGCCCATGACCCAATCCTCTCAGAATCCCGGTTCCGGCACCGAGGTCGCGCTGCTCGGCGGTGGCTGCTTCTGGTGCCTCGACGCCGTCTACCGCAACCTCAGCGGCGTCTCGGAGGTGGTCTCCGGCTATGCTGGCGGCCATGTGCCCAACCCAAGCTACGAGCAGGTCTGCGGCAAGGCGACCGGCCATGCGGAGGTGGTCCGCGTGGTCTTCGACCCGGCGGTGGTGTCCTATGAGGACATCCTGCGGGTTTTCTTCACCATCCATGATCCGACGACGAAGGACCGCCAGGGCGCCGATGTCGGTCCGCAATACCGCAGCGTGATCTTCTTCCAGGGGGCGGAGCAGGAAGCCGCGGCGAAGGCCGTGATGGCGGAGATCGAGCGGGAAGGGCTCTATTCCGGCCGCATCGTCACGGAGCTGGCGCCCGCGCCGGAGTTCTACGCGGCCGAGCCCGAGCACCAGGACTACTTCGCCCGCAATCCCTGGTCCGGCTATTGCCGCGCCGTGGTGGCGCCGAAGGTGGCAAAGTTCCGCAAGAGCTTCGCCCACCGGCTGAAGGAGCGCGCCGCATGAGCGGGGAGAAGGACTACACGATCCAGCGCAGCGACGAGCAGTGGCGGGAAAGCCTTGAGCCCGATGCCTATCGCGTGCTGCGCCATCACGGCACGGAGCGGCCGGGCACGAGCCCGCTGAACGTGGAGAAGCGGGACGGCGTGTATCACTGCGCCGGCTGCCAGTCCCCGCTCTTCACCAGCGACGCCAAATACGAGAGCGGCTCTGGCTGGCCCTCCTTCTGGCGGCCGATCGAGGGGGCGGTGCAGACCACGACCGACCGCTCCCACCTCATGGTCCGCACCGAGGTTCGCTGCGCCGCCTGCGGCGGGCATCTCGGCCATGTCTTCCCTGACGGCCCCCGCCCGACCGGGCTGCGCTACTGCATGAACGGGGTGGCGCTGGACTTTCACCCGACCGATGAGGATGGCCCCGCGGTGGAATGACCGCCAGGACAGGCCGTGCCATGATAGGGATCAAGGCATGGCCGACGGCGGATCACCAGAATCGCGGGCCTTTCCTCGGATGCCAGCCGGAGCTTCCTCCATGCGCCGCTTCGCCCTCGCGCTGCCTCTTCTTGCGGCCGGCCTGTTCCCCGGTCCCGGCAGGGCGGATGTGGTCTTCGTGATCAACTCCATGGACCCCGGCATCCAGGTGGTGGATCCGGTGTCGCGCGCGGAGCTGCGCCAGATCCCGGTGCTGCGTGAGCCGCACCATCTCACCCTGACCCCGGCCAAGGACCTGCTCCTTGTCGGCGATTCCGGGGGGAATGAGATCCTGTTCCTTGATGCCTCCACGGGCGAGGTGCGGAAGCGGGAGCGGATCTCCAACCCCTACAACCTGGAATTCAGTCCCGACGGGAAGCTGCTGGTCGTCACTGGCCTGCGGCGCGACCAGGTCGATATCTACAGCTGGGATGCCGCCAGCATGGGCCTTACCTTGCTGACGCGGCTGCGGCCCGGGGACATGCCGAGCCATATCGCCTACCGGCCCGACAGCAAGCTCGTCTATGTCACGCTGCAGGGCAGCCGGAGCATCGCCGCTATCGACCTGGAGAAGCGGGAGATCCTCTGGAACCTGCAGGTCGGGCGCGAACCGGCCGGCATCATCTGGCACAATGGCAAGCTGCTGGTCGGGATCATGGGCTCGGACCATGTCGCGGTGGTCGATCCCGAGGCACGGAAGCTGGAGCGCACCATCCGGGTCGGGCGCGGCGCCCATGCGCTCTTCCCCACGCCGGGCGGCGGGCCGATCTATGTCACGAGCCGGGTGGACAGCCGGATCACCGCCCTGGATCCGGTGAGCCTGGACGTGGTCCGCACCTATGAGGTGCCGGGCGGCCCGGACTGCCTTTCCTTCGACGAGCAGGGGCGGATCTGGGCGACCCTGCGCTGGAACCGCCAGCTCGGCATGCTCGACCCCGCGACGGGCGAGGTGACGACCTCGCCGGTCGGCCGTTCTCCCCACGGCATCTTCTTCCGCAACCGGAGCCTTGTGCAGGCGCGGAACGAAACCCCCTCCGCGCCGGTGGAGCGCTGAACCGTGCCGGGCTGGCGGCCTGCCCTGCGGCGCTGCGTGCTGGCCGGGCTTGCGGCGATCACCGCCCTGCCGGCTCTGGCACAGACCTCCACCGCGAATTGCCGGGGCACGCTTTACCTGACCATCGACACGGGCTGGTCGCGCGAGGCGGAGGAGATCGCCGCCATCCTGCGGCGCCGCGGCGTGCGGGCAACGCTCTTCGTTGCCGATGAGCCAAGCTTCCGGGGCGACCGCACCCTTTCCCCAAGCTGGGCGGAGTTCTGGCGGGCCAGGGCCGCGGAAGGGCATGTCTTTGCCAGCCATACCTGGCGGCACTGGTACTTCAATGGCGATGCGGGGCCGGGCCGCACCCGCTTCGTCTCGCGCCGGACCGGCGAGGGCTCTGAGGTGCTGGACCAGGCCGCACTCTGCGCCGAGCTGGCGCGCCCCATCGAGGCGCTGAAGGCGATGGTGCCGGAGGCGCAGGTCCTGCCGCTCTGGCGCGCCCCGGGCGGGCGGACCACGCCGGGCGCCGTGTCGATGGCGCAGCGTTGCGGGCTCACCCATCAGGGCTGGACCGCTCGTGGCTTCTTGGGGGACGAGCTGGACTCGGCTGCCCACCCGAATTCTGCCCTGCTGGCGCGGAACCTGAGCAGCATTCGCGATGGTGAGGTTCTGGTGATGCACTGGGGCGTCCGAAGCCGGCGGGAGCCCTTCGCCGGCATCCTTGAGCCGCTGATCGCCGGGCTTCAGGACCGTGGTTTCTGCTTCGCGACCCTGCCGGCGGATGGAAAGCGCTGATGTTCGACCCGCTGATCCGCCTCTACGACCAGTTCACGAGCTGGCTGTTCCAGACTGTCGTGCAGCCCGCCCTCTACGCGGCGGGCATGATGGAATGGGCCGACGACGCCTTTTCCTGGATGGATTTCTTCGTCTTCGGCATCGTCCAGGTGGTGGTGGTCTACGCCGTCTGCCGCCCGCTGGAGGCCTGGCGGCCCGTGGAGCGCTGGGATGACCGGCGCGTGGTCTGGACGGATGTGGTCTACACCATGCTCGCGCGGCTCGGGCTGCTGCCGCTGATGGCTTTCGTCATCCTCTCCGGGGTACAGGCGCAGATCGCCGGATGGATCGCGGATTCCGGCTGGGTCGCACCGACGCTGGAGACGCTGATCCCGGCGCTGGAGACGCGGCCGCTCATCGCCTTCGCGCTTTACATCCTCATTCTCGACTTCGGCGAGTACTGGCGCCACCGGCTCCAGCACACGATCCCCTGGTGGTGGGCGCTGCATTCCATCCACCACGCCCAGGAGAAGATGACCTTCTGGACGGATGACCGGAACCACGTGATCGACGACATGATCGCGGCGCTTTGGTTCGGCGGACTCGCGCTGCTGATCGGCGTGCCGCCGGGGCAGTTCCCGCTGATTGTCATCATCCTGCGCGTGGCGGAGAGCCTCTCCCACGCCAATGTCCGGCTTTCCTTCGGCAGGTTCGGCGAGCGGCTGCTGGTTTCCCCGCGCTTCCACCGGCTGCATCACGGCGTTCTCTCTGCCGGGGAGGAGGGGCGGAACTACGCGGTGCTCTTCCCGATCTGGGACATGATCTTCCGGACCGGCGATTTCCGGCGGGACGTCTTCCCCCGCACGGGCGACCCGGAAGCCTCGGCGGCGCTCGTGACGGGCGGCTGGTGGCGCCAGCAGGTGGAGGGAACCCGCCGTTTCCTACATGCGCTGACCCGGCGCGAGGCCCGCTGACGGAACGCTGCGGCCGCAAGCCGGACGCCGCCCCTCCAGAACCCGCAGCCTGAATCTGTCTCCGCGGATCAGGATGCGAGTCGCACGGGCTCCGGCGAGAGGCGGCGGAGAGTGGGAAGCACCTTCTCGCCGAAGCGCTCGAGCGCGGCGAGCACGCGCGGCGCCGGAAGGCCGCTGAAGCCCATATACAGGCTCCAATGCGAGGGCTGGAGGATGTGGAAGTCCTCGGCCAGCCGGTCCGCCACCAGCTGGGCGGAGCCGATCGGGGCATTCTCCAGAAGCCATTCGATGCTCGGCTCGCCCTCGAAAGGGATCGAACGCATGAAGGTGCCGTCACGCGCCGGTTCCTCGCCCCGCAGGGACAGGGTGGTGCGGATGAACCGGAGCATGCCTTCGGCGGCCTGGCGGCGCTCCGACTCGTCATCCGTGACGAAGACATAGCGCTGGATCGCCAGGCGCAGCGCCGTCTCCGGCAGCCCGCCGGCGCGGAGGGCGGCCAGCAGCTTCTCCCGCATCGGCCGTGCGGCGGAGGCGCGGCGATGGCCCTGGCTGATGAAGAGCGAGCCGCCGGCGCGCGCTGTCCGCTGCAGCAGCTGCGGTTCCCCGCCCGCAAGGAAAAGCGGAGGCATGGTGCCGGGGAAGGCGGCGATCGGGGCATCCGGCACCTGGAAATGGCGGCCCTGGTAGCCGACCCGGCCAGTGGTGAGCCCCTTCTCGATGATGTCCCAGCCCTCCTCGAGGATGGCCGTGCGCTCGGACATGGAGATGCCGTAGGTGCGGAACTCGTGCGGCTGGTGCCCGGTGCCAAGCCCGAGCCGGACGCGACCGCCGCTCAGTGCCTGCAGCATGCCCAGTTCCTGCACGACCCGGAGGGGATGGTGCAGCGGCATCACGACCACCGCCGGGCCCAGCCAGATGCGGCTCGTGGCGGCCGCGCAATGCGCGACCATCATCAGCGGGGAGGGGCAGACGGAATGGCTGGTAAAGTGATGCTCGGCGAACCATGCGCCGTCGAAGCCCAGGGCCTCGGCCAGTCGCACCTTCTCGACCGTCATGCCAAGGATCTCGGCCGGGGACTCGTCCGCCCGGTTCTGGGACATGAGGTTGAAGAGGGCGATGTCCATCGTGCTGCTTCTCCGCGGCTGCCGGGGTTAAGGCAGGAGCCGTGCCAGCTCCCTCATCGCCTCCTTCCGGCGGAAGGAAAAGGGGGGCGGCGAAGGCCGCACCGAGTTGATGCTGCGCTGCGGCATTTTGTGCCGCACGCGGATTTACCCGCGATTGCCGGAAGGGGATAACCCGGTCCGGCCACCTCTGCTCACAGGGGATGGGGATCGCTGGGGGATAGGATGCGCGTAGCGATGATCGGGGCGGGCTATGTTGGCCTGGTCTCCGGGGCCTGCTTTGCCGAGTTCGGGGTGGATGTATGCGTGGTGGACACGGAGGCGTCCAAGGTTGAGGC
>NZ_JAGIZB010000029.1 GCF_017813395.1 Pararoseomonas baculiformis
ACCCGGATCTCCAACGCCAGTTCCTCTCCGACCATCCGGCCCCCCATCACCACGACGGGGCACCCTAGACCTGGGTCAGATTCCAACCGGCGACCGGGTCAGATTCACTCCGGCGGCAACAGCGTAGCTCTCAGCGCCAACGGGAGCCAAGGTAATACCCTCGACCGCGCGGAAATCGAGAGCGAAGCGGCACGCCCCCCGCTCGTCTGTAACCTCTAGAATCCAGCCGCCCTCTTGGATTAGCTTGGACGGCTCGTCCCGCAGCATGTCCCCTGCCATTCGAACCGCTTCCAGGCGCGCAGCCCGATCGTCGGCTAGCTCCTCGCCCTCGATGTCTGGTGGTGATGTTCCATCCCAGACGTTGAAGAAGTAGCGGGGCATCGGCCGCAGTTTCCCTTGCAGTGAGGCGGCGGCACCCTAAAACGCGGCCCTCCCGTTTCGCCTCCCACAACCTGTAACCTGCCGGTAACAAAACCTTGGGGATCTACACTGCTCGCCATCGGCTTGTGTGCGGACGGCAGCACGCGACCACCGCCCCCGGCGAGCCTGCCGCGGAAGCCTAAACTGCTTCCACTGCCTCCAAGGGAATACCCTCCATCGCCCTCACATCGAGGACGAACCGACACGCGCCCTGCTCATCCCGTACATCGAGGACCAGGCCGCCCACATTTAGGAGAGCCAAAGGTCGGCCCTTCAGAATCTCTCCTGCCATCCGCACAGCCTCGACCCGCGCGGCAGCATCGTCGGGCAAGTCGTATCCCTCACCATCGGCGGACGGTTCTCCGTTGATGACATGGAAGAAATAGCGGGGCATCCAGAGATCCCGTTTCAGTTTCGTCGCGAATATGGCGGCGCGAAATGGCTCTGGCTCCACAAACCGCAAGGGGAACACCGCAAAAAACGAGGATCATCTCTGCCTTCGCTGACGCTTGGGGGCAGGCAGCAATCCGGTGCTGCATCTTACCGAGGGTGAGCCGCTTCTTGATGTCGACACCATCAGTCTTCTGGCACCCTGGCACGGGCCTGGACCGTGCAGGAGACCGCCTGACGACGAATGACCGCGCGATCCATTCCGACCAGGCTCAACCAGCTCCCTGGCCGGTCACTTACGCACGATAATTCTGCAACAGCGTGCCTAATGGGTAAGGCAGGGGCGTGTGCCACAATCTGAAGAGTTACCGGGGCCGCACTATCGGCGGCTGTGCGCCCACAGCGGTCATCGGCCAGCCGCTACCGCGTGCTCAGAAGCGGACAATGCGCCCCCAGCCCTGGCTCGCGGGCCGCGCGATCAGCAGACTTCCAGGGCGTTGACGGTGGGCAGGGAATACCGCGGGGGAGCTTCTGCCGACTTCCCTGCCCAGTACTCGGTCTCATCGGGCAGGGGGCGAGCGGCTGGCCAGCAGGCTCTCGACGGCCCTGTACAGCTCCGCCGGCGAGATCGGTTTGTTGAGGCGCGGGCGTCTCTGGTGCGCGGGATGATCGATGATCCGCACGTCCCCGGTCACGAACAGGTACGGCACTCCGAGTTCCGCCAGCCTGTCCGTAATCGGGTAGGCTGTCTCGCCACGGCCCAGGTTCACGTCCAGAACGGCCCCGTCCAGCGCCTCCGCCTCTCCATCGATGAGCTCAAGGGCCTTCTCCACGCTGGGCACCGGTCCGATAACCTCGATGCCTGCCCAGCGAAGCCATTCCTCCATCAGCTCCGCAATCAAGTACTCGTCCTCGACGAGGAGGATACGGCGGCCGACCAGGGGCCCAGGGACTTCGGACATCAGACCTCAGGCTGCAGGAGTGGGGGGATGGGCATGGCGGCGTACTCGGGCGAGCGCCAGAGCCTGGTTTACTCCAGAGGAAGCTGAATGCGGCACCGGACGCCATCCTCCCCCAGCACGAATTCGGTCCTGGCGTGGAGCGCATAGGAAAGCGCCTTCTCGATCAGCTGCCGGCCGTAGCCGCGCCGGGTGATCCTGTCGGGCTGCAGGTCGACGCCGCTCTCGGTCCAGTCCAGTGACAGAAGCCGCTGGCCCGTCTCGTCCCGCACCACCGTCCAGGTGACGGAGAGCTGCCCCGTGCCGTCCCGCAGGGCACCATGCTTCACAGCATTGGTGGTCAGCTCGTGCACAGCCAGAGAGAAGTTCTGCACCTGCCGGACCGTGAGGTGCACCCGGGGGCCGGAGACCGCCACCTTGGGCGGACGGACCTCCGTGTGGGCCTCCAACTCCCCCCGGACCAGCGCCCCGACCTCGGCCGTATCACTGCCGAACTCGCTGAGCAGGCCCTGCGCCCGGCTGAGGGCCTGCAGCCGGGCCTGGTAGGCTGCGGCGGCACCGTCCTCTCCCAGGGTCTTCGCAGCCATGGAGGCAATCACGCCGAGGAGGTTGCGGCTACGATGCTGCACCTCGGCGACCAGCACCTCCAGCCGGGCAGCGTTCTCGCGTAGCTGCTCCTCGGCCCTGCGGCGCTCCGTGACGTCCTGGCCGATCTTGAGGAAGCCATGCAGGGTGCCGTCCGGGTCACGAAGAGCCCGCGTTGACCCCTCGATGAAGACGCGGCTGCCATCCTTGCGGATGTGCCAGCCGACATTCGGCGCGACGCCCTCCTTGAGGGCGGTTTCGATTTCTCGCTGGTCCTGGCACCTCTCCCGGTTCTCTGGGGTGAAGACGATCGCGCTCGGCTGTCCAACTGCTTCCTCCGCCGTCCAGCCGAAGACGGCCTGCGCTCCGGGCAGCCAGTCGGTGATCCGGTCCTGCGGGTCGGAGAGGAAGATGGCGTAGTCGAGGGCCGCCTCCACGGTATGGCGAAACCGCTCCTCGCTGGAGTGGAGGGAGCGGGCCATGAGCAGCCGGTCGATCACCGGGCCCAGGATGCTGGCGTAGGTGCGCAGGAACTGGATCTCGTGCTCGCCGAAGTCGCGGGGCCGGGTGTCGTCCACCTGCAGAAGGCCGTAAGTCCGCCCGCCGGGCAGGAAGATTGGCACGTTTACCAGGGCGGCCACCCCGGCCTCCTTCATGAAGGGCGGGACGTTGAAGCGGTCCTCCTTGCTGATGTCCTGCGTGATCACCGGCTCGCCGGCCTCGATCGCGAAGGTCTCGGAAGAGTGCTCCTCCATGGGCAGGCGCAGGTTGCCCACGATCCCCGGGTTCCAGCCGACGCCTGCCCTGACGAGCAACTGCCGCTCAGCGTGATGAACTTCCAGGATCTTGGCGCGCCCGGCTCCGAGCGCCTCACCCACCAAACGGCAAGCTTCGCTGAGGATCTGGTCGAGGTCCTGGGACCGCAGGGCGAACTCGCCGAAGTTCGCGAGCACCTGCTGCCTTTCCATCATCCTCGCGAAATCAGGCATCCCAGGTCCCCTTGCTGCGGCCCCTCCACTGTGGTGGGAGGTGACACCTCAAGGGCCTGTGAGGCACCTCGCCGATTGTCACCAACGCCGAGCGGCTCGTCTGGCTGCCATCCAGGACTGCCGACACTGCCTGCGCTTTCGGAACAGGCACAGCCCTGCTCGCATCCGCCAACCTCCGGAGAGGTGATCTCCTGTCTCCCCTGGGCGACAGCAGCCGCTGAGCTTGGCTGCCGGGTGTGTCAGCTTCGGCCCTTTGAGTGCCCAAAGCAGCCAGTCTGCTTCCGGCCAGACCCGGCCAAGGGTGCTAAGCGCCCGAGGCCGTCGCTTTGGTGCCGGTTACGACGGCGCAGTCGTAGGCCCGGTTGGATCTGCAACTCCAGCGGGCCGCCCGAGCCAAGGCGGGGCTATATGACAACTCGGTGCAGGTCTGCTTCCTTTTTATCGTTCTCTCGTTCAAAAGGGTGCATGCCTACCCGCAGGTCCATTTGCATTTCGGTCACTCCCGAGGTCGACCGCTTCGTCGCGGTCCAGGTCGCCTCGGGGCGCTATCAGACTGCAAGCGAGGTGTTCCGGGCGGGGCTGCGGCTGCTGGAGCGTGAAAGGAATACCGCAAGCCCATCCGCGAAGGCCCGCCCTCGACAAGCGCCCAGTGCTAATCAGAGAAACCGGCGTGACATCCCTGGTGAACTTCCGGGCCGGGCCCGTCGGCTGAGCCAAGATGGGGGCTGACGCGGGCGAGGAGATGGACGATTTCTCCCCCACGGAGAACGGGGCGGGATCGAGTGGATCTGCCGGAACGAGCAACCTTTCGGGCGCCCGCAAGGCCCTCGCTGTGGCCGAAGCAGCGAACACCTCGCTCGAGCAGGCGAACGGAGCACTGCGGGCGAGAGAGACGGAGCTGCGTGAACTCCGCGAGCAGCTCGAGGCGGTTGTAGCTCATTCCGGCATCGGGATCGGCCAAGTCGACCTTTCCGGCCGGTTCGTGCTCGTCAACGACCGCCAATGCGAGATCCTCTGCCGAAGCCGCGACGAGCTCATTGGGCTGCGGATGATTGACCTAACCCATCCCGAGGATCGGCCGTGGAACCAGGAACTCATCCGCCACATGCTCGAGACCGGCGAGTCCTTCGCGCTGGAGAAGCGCTACCTTCGCCCGGATGGCTCCGATGTCTGGGTCCAGAACCACGTCTCGCTCGCCCGGGATGCGGTCGGGCGGCCACGCTATATCACCGCTCTTGTTCGAGACGTCACGGCGGAGCGCAGCGCCGCGGCGGATAGGCAAGCCCTTCTGCGCCAGGTTGAAGCGGAGCGAGCCCGCGCCGAGGCCGGTCGAGCTCGCCTCGCGGCCGTCCTCGAGCATCTCCCGGTCGGGGTCGGGATCACCGACCGGACCGGCCGGGTCATCCTCAGCAACCGCGCGCTGCGCCGCTTCGTGGGCGACGTCGTACCGTCGGTGGATCCTGGCCTGCACGCAAGCTGGATCGCGCATGGCCCGGACGGGAGCCAAGTCGGGGGAGAGAATTACGCAGTGGCCTGCGCCCTCCGAGGCGAGGCAGTCACCCCCGGTATCGAGTTCCTCCATCGGCCCGACGGTGGGCAGGGGCACTGGACGAGGATCGCCGCGGTGCCCGTGCGCGAGAAAGAGGGAGACGAGGTGGCCGGCGCCGTGCTGCTAGTCCAGGACACCGACGCCCAGAAGCGGGCGGCGGAGCGCCTCTCCGCCCTCGTCGAGCTCGGGGACCGGCTGCAGGCACTGCACGACCCGGTCGGGATCGCCTTTACCGCGGCGGAGATCGTTGGTCGTACGCTCGGGGCTGACCGGGCCGGCTACGGCGCCGTGGACGAGGCAGTGGAGACCATTACGATTGAGCGCGACTGGGCCGGCGCCGCGCTCCCGAACCTGACCGGGCGCTTCCATCTTCAGGACTACTGGACCGGGTTCGTCGCCGCGCTGCGCCGGGGAGAGGTGGTCACCACGGGTGACGTGTTGAATGACCCCCAGATTGGGGACAGGGCGGAGAACTTCGTGACGATGGGCGTCCGTGCGGCGCTGCATGCGCCCTCTCGCGACGGGGGCCGGGTCACGGCGGTGCTCTATGTCCATTCGGCGACCCCGCGGCACTGGACCGAGGAGGAGGCGGCCTTCGTCCGCGGCGTAGCCGAACGGGCCTGGGCGGCGGCCGAACGGGCCAGGTCGGAGTGGCGCCAGGAACTGATGCTCCTGGAGCTGAACCACCGCGTGAAGAACATCCTCGCGACCGTTCAGGGCATGGCCTCCGCGACATTGAAGGGCACAGGGGGGGATCCGCAGCGGTTCGCGAAGCACTTCGGAGAGAGGCTTCGCACGCTTGCCCGGGCACACGACATGCTCACCTCCCGACAGTGGGAGCCCGCCGGGGTCGAGACGACACTGCGCGCGGCCCTCGCGCCCTGGCTTGAGACAACGCGCGCGGTTCAGCTCGCCATCTCTGGCGCTGCGCGGGCGACCGCCGTTTCACCGCGGCAGGCCCAGTCGCTCGTGCTTGCCTTCCATGAGCTCGCGACGAACGCGACGAAGTATGGTGCGCTCTCCAGCCCTGCGGGTCGTGTCAGCATAGACTGTGCCACCGGGCCGAGCGGATCTGTTGAAATCCACTGGACAGAGTTGGGTGGCCCTGCAGTGGTTCGACCAGCTAATAGGCGCGGCTTCGGCACGCGGCTGCTCGAACGCGGGCTCGCGCGCGACCTCGGTTCTGGCAGCAGAGTTGAGCTCCGCTTCGAACCCGCCGGCCTTCGGGCAAGCATCCTCTTTACCCCCGACAACGCACCGCGCTGGGCGACGGCAACCCTGGCCTGACCCCCAGCTTGAGATCCCCGATCTCGTACGGCTGTGGAAGGACTGCTGCCGCGCGAGATCCGCATCGCGCGACCTACAGGGGTTGATGTCCGCTTCCACTTGGGCAAGCTCCGACAGTTGCCGGGCTGCTTTCGGCCAGATACGCCGTTTAGCGCGTGCGCAGGTAGCCCGTGTGGCCATTCAGGAGCGGGGAATGGCTGTCAGGGCGGTATCCTGTCCTCGCTGACGACAGATGCCCCGGCCCGAGTGTGGCGGCGGTCAGGCGGGTAGGCGCCAAACCTGGCGGAGCTTGGCGTTCACCCAGGATTTTGTGGAACAGCTCTATCTTCCAGCGGCACGCATACCAGCACAGTTTCTCCACTGCCTCCTCGGTGGAGTTGATGGCGAGATCGGTGGCGAGCTTCCAGTCGATGCGGGCTCGGCCCACCGGCTCGACCGGTTCGCGAGCGTGGAGGATGGAAAGGTCGAGCGCAGGATAGCGCTTTTGCTTGCTGGTCGGCGGCAGCACCCGCACGCGGGCGAACCGCAACTCCAACTCGGCGGTGCTGACCGTGCCGTCTTCCGCTGTCACCTCGACGCGGTGTGTGCCGCGGGACGCCGCCCCGGCCATCACCGCGCCGACGGTCGTCTTGCCGTCGAGCGCCAGGCGATCGACGCAGGTGCGGACGAGGAAGTGGGTGCCGAGGTCGTGGGCCGCGCAGAAGAACTCGTAGATGTCACTCTCGTGGTCGCCGACATGGACCAGCCGGCCGGGCGTGCCGAGCAGGCTGATCGCCGCCTCCAGTCCGGCCAGCCAGCGAATGCTCTCCTTCTCCTCGATGGGCACGCGCGTCGGGTTGACGTGCCGCTTGAGTGCGTTCGCCCCCTTGAACTGGGAGCGGGTCCAGAACTTGGCCGCCGCCAGGCCCAGCGGCAGCCCCTCCGGCGTCACGACAAGACTGGCATGCATGAGGACCCCGCATTGCGTGTGCAGGCGCAGCCTGCCCTGGCGGTCACGGCCGGTGGGGGCCCGGCCGATCGCGCCGAACGTACCTGGCTTGGCCCACTTGTAGGCGAACGCAGTGGTATACTGGACGACCAGGATCGGGCCGTCCGTTGCGGCACAGCGGGCAGCGGTGGCAGCAAGGTGACCCGACAGGACAGCATCCTCGCCGAAGCGCTCATTCGAGAAGAAGCGGTAGGCGGCCTTGGTGCCCGCCCAGTCCTGACAGGCGAGCGGAAGTGGTCGCCCGATAGCATTGCTCAGCTGCCGTAGCAGCAGCCGCAATCGCCCCACCAGACGCTCGTCACCTAGACCATTGGACGGCAGCTCGCCATCAACCCATGACAAACCAGCGGCCGCCGGAGCACCAGCGCCGTCCGACATACCAGCACCTCGTCCGAAGCCAACGCGGTGCATGGAAACGAATCACGAGCGGGTCACTCAACGCAAGCGGCCCATCGACGATGTGGGTAATTGGAAGAATGGGCTGACGCTTACCCAAGCCGCTTTCCGGTCAGACTGCGCCGTTTAGGGGTGCCCAGGCAGGCAGCACATGTGGCCATTCAGGAGATGAAGTGGCCTCCGGGGCTGCGCCCGACCTTCTAACGGCAGATATCGCGGCCCGAATGCTGCAGCAGTCAGGCGGGTAGGCGCCGGACTTGGCTGAGCAGGCGCGGGCCCCGTCCGTTCCACGCTGCCGACCCGAGAGCCCAGCGATTACGGACCTGACCAACCTCTCTGTCCCGGCACTTAGGCACGATAAAACTCTATTATCGTGCCTAAGGGAGAGGGACGGGCAGATTGCCACGAGGGTACCCGCCCTGGCACATTGGAGGGGGCCGGAGAGACAGGTGCGGGGGCGCCCGCCGGACAGTCTCGACGGGGCAGGGGAGCTCAGGGGCGGGGGGGCGCGAACGGGGCGTGGAGGCCAGCCAAGATGCGCCGTTCGGGCGATCCGCAGGGGAGGGCGGCGCGGTGACGCTGCCCGACGGAGCAGGTCCACGGCCGCTCTCTCCGGCCGTGCGGCGCCTGGTGGGGGAGGCCCTTCCACCCGAGGCGCTGGCCGTGCTCTCGGGTCCCGTGGGTGAGGCGGTGGCTCTGTTTGATCTCAGGGTTTGATGGTGCAGTCTTCCAGCATGCGTGGAGGGACGCGCTATGGGGCAGGTTCAGCATGGGAGCGCTACTGCGACTGCGGCGGTCCATCGAGCGATACAGCATAGTCAAGAGAGCCTGAGGGGGCTGGCCCGGCACTACGGGATCAACCCCAAGACAGTGGCCATGTGGAGGAAGCGGACCTCCGTTTCTGACCGGCGCACCGGCCCTCAGGAGCCCCGATCGACGGTCCTGTCGGTCGAGGATGAAGCCGTCATTGTGGCCTTCCGCCGTCACACGCTGCTACCGCTGGACGACTGCCTCTACGCTCTCCAGCCCACGCTTCTGCACCTCACCCGCTCCAGCCTGCATCGCTGTCTCCAGCGTCACGGCATCAGCTGCCTGCCGGATACCGAGGGCGACAAGCCAAAGCGCTCGAAGTTCAAGCGCTACCCGATCGGCTACTTCCACATCGACATCGCCGAGGTAACGGCCAGAAGGGCAGGGATAAGTGGCGTCGCATTTTGATGAAGCGGTTCGCGAGGCGGCGCATCGTGCCAGCCAGGCCGTCGATCGCGCCATGACGAAGTATGGCCGTGGCCTGGTGACCGACGAGGACGATCTGACGGGCGTTCTCGTCGGTAGTCTCGACACCGAGCTCGAGGGCCAGATTGGCGGGCTAACCTGGTCAACCTCAATCCTGCGGCACCGCAAGGGCCAAGCGGCTGAAGAGAAGCAGATCGGTGCCGATATGCTGATCCATGTCGCCTTCAACACACCGGAGCACCGCTATTCGAAAGGCGTTCTGATCCAATCAAAGCGGGTCGAGCTTGGCGCGTCCATGTCAGCCAAGGACCATCGGGAACTGGTTAATCAGTGCGGCAAGATGCTGCAGGTGACACCCGCTTCCTGGGTCTTCGACTACGCGCGGGGCGCGATGCGTTGCGGCTCGGCTAGCCGGATTAAGGGCTCGTCCAACCTCGTCCTCTCCGAGGAGTGCAGCTGGACACCCTATCGCTTCTTCTTCGAGCTTTTCCGCTGTCCGATTGGGGACGAGCGACTCACGAGCGCGTTGGTTCGCGAGCTACCGGTTCCCACGGTTCTCCAGATCAAGGCTGAAGGCGGCCGCCGATAGTCCGACAAGGCCGAGGTGCGGAAGTGCATTTGTGCACATTTGCACCGACTTGGTTCTGCTTTACCCCTGTTCTTCGTCCCGGCCCTGCGATCGCAGCAGCGCCGCGCGCAGCGGCAGGAAAGCCCCTGGCCTCGCGAAGCGGGGCGCCGAGGCTACCGCCTGCTTCCCGCCTGCGCTGAGAGGCAACTGCAGGAAGCTACCGCTGTTTCGGCCCTCTCCGGGACCGTCGGCCAGCGGCACAGGCCAGAAGCACTCCACCCGCCCGGCCTCACCGCGCAGTACCAGGAAGACGAAGCGCTTCACCGCGCCGTCCGGCGCCGTTTCCACTGCGAAGCGGAACATCATCCCCTCCGCATGGTCGCTCCCGAGCGCCAGCGCGAGCTGCTCGGCCTCGCTCTCCTGCTGGCGCAGGGTCCGCTTGGAGGGATCCTCGGCGTCGCCCCGGTAGAAGCGCACCGGCACACCGTCGATGAGGAAGACGAAATGGTGGGTCTCGTCGAGCACGCCGAACCAGGCGTAGCGGCCACTCTCGGCCGCCCGCGCCAGCTGGTGCTTGGAGAAGGCGTAAGCTCGACAGCCGATCGACCATGCGTCGTCCCCAGCCCAGTAATCGGCCGAGGCGATCGCGTCCGCCCGACCCCGCGCCAGGAGGCGAGCCGCGGCCGTGAGCCGCTCCTCCGTGAGCGAGGGGTGCAGCTCCCACGGCAGGCGACGCGGGGCAGGGGCCTCTCCAGAAGGAGGGTTCTCGTCTGTCATCACGGGATCATAACGGGAAGGTGGGGGTGTGCCGGAAGGCCTGACGGTCGTTCCACAGACGGGGGCGCGTTTGCGCCCTGCCGACAAAAAGAAGGCAGCACCCGAGGGCACCCCCGAGTTTAGGAAGGAAACGTCCAAGAAAGCAGCAACCCGACAACAACGGGTTGTTGAACTACACCACGTGGCTCTCCACCGCTCTGCGCGTAAGCAAAGGTGTCGCATCCGAACGGCATCGCTCATCGGCAAGCCGAGCAATGCTCCGCGCGCCCGGCGGTCACGCCGTCGGCGGCGCCGGCCTCCATCCGCCCCCTCGATTTGCCCCTTTCAATGTTCGTTATCGGAGGAGGGTGACCAGCTCGGAGTAGGGCGGCAACAGGGGGTCGGCGGTGAGCAGGCGCAGCGGCCCGGCCATAGCCTGCGCCACCAGCAGGCGATCGAATGGGTCACGGTGATGCGGGGGCAGCGCCGCCACCCGGGCTGCGGCGTCTGCGCGCACCGGCAGCTCGGTGAAGCCCGCCTCCGCCGCGCCGCGGGCCACCTCGTGCGGGTCGAAGGCGAAGTCGGGGCGGCCGAGGCCGGCCTTGATGGCCACCTCCCAAATACTGGCAGCGCTGAATAGCACCTCGTTGTCCGGATCCTCGATCACCGCCCTCGCTTCGACACCGAGCCGGTCGGGTTCAATCAGCGCCCAGAGCAGGATGTGGGTGTCGAGCAGCAGACGCATCGTCGCCTCAGCGCCCCTCAAAGGTGTCGAGCACCGCGTCGGGCAGGGGAGCGTCAAAGTCGGCCGGCACGCGCGGGCGGGCAGCCAGGGCGCCGAGCACGCGGCGCGGCTTGGTCACTGGGCTGGCGAGCGGCACGAGCCGAGCAACCGGTCGGCCGGCCCGGGCAATGACGACCTCCTGCCCGGCAGCGGCGGCATCGACCAGCCGCGAGAGTTGCGTCTTGGCAGCGTGGATGTTCACCGTCTCCATGTTCCCTCCGACCGGACTAGACTTAGTCCATATAGCTCGGAGTGGACGGAGGGGAAGGGATGTTGAGAGCTGTCAGGAGGCCAAACGGTCGTGCGGCTTTCCATCACGGCACCACTCAACCCGCCCGCCCTTGATCCAGAAGTGGCAACCACACGCCTTCGTCTGGTGCACGGACGGTTCCATAGTCGGCCGTGACCATCGGTCCAGGACGATCTTCCAACGTGGGCGACGAGCCGCGTTGAGGGAGAGAGCTATCGGCAAGCCGCATCCACCGGGGCACCGCAGGCACGCCCATTTCTGGACACCCGCGTCCTCCACCACGATTACCTCGCCGGGGATGAGCGCACGATCCTCCGGGTAGGTCGGCTGCGTCCTCGCTAGCAGGTCGAACCGAAGCAGGCCGATCCAGCGAAGACCCTTGGCAATTGTCCTCCACATGGCCGTCACCCGACCAGATCGAGGAAGGGCTGGATGTCACCACGCCCCCAGGACCACTCTGTCTCGCACACGGGGCACCCGGGCTTCGAAGCGACCCCGAGGAAACGGTCATCCCGGAGATGGAAGCGCCGATACCGCGTCGGAACCATACCCCCGTCGCCGTGGAACCCGGTGAGCAGAGCGAGGACTTCGTTTACCGCGACCGCGGCCATCTCGGTGGTAAAGGTAACCACCGCAGGGGCCGGATCACCCCCACCCTCAACGTAGGCCTCCGCCTTCCGCCGCTTGAACTCCGCCGGGTCCGTGCGCTCCAGCGCCTCCTCGGCTGCGCGGCGCGGGTTGATGAAGCCGCCGCAGATGAGGCAGGGGCGGCCTGGGACCAGTGTCGTCACGCGGCCGTGGATGTCGAAGCTCGCGTCCACTGAACGCGCCCGCATGCGCAGGCCGACATCGATCACGGGAATCCCATAGAAATAGGCTAGGCGGTTGATCAGCACCCGACCGGCATTATCGTCCGTGCAGCCCAGGATCACGTCGCACGATCGCAGGGCGTCTCTCGCCCCGGAATCGTTCGCCCAACCCTTCCACTTCGCGACCCGCACGCCAAGGTCGGCGGCGACGATCTCCCGCTCCAGGACGTCCACCTTTGGCACCCCGACATCCGATCGGCGGGAGCCGTGGACCCGGTTCAGGTTCGTCACCTCCACTGTGTCATCGTCCACAAGGAGGAGGTGGCCAACCCCCAACCGGGCGAGCATCATCGCGACGGGGCTGCCAGTACCGCCGCAACCGATCACCCCGACCTGGAGCGACCGCACGAGAGGGTTGAAACCCGATCCGAAGAGCCGGGCCTGCCGATCAAGATGTTCGATGGCCCCGTCGCCCGCCGTCGGACCTCCCCAACGGCGCAGCCGTCCCCCGACCACCTGGATATGGGCCATGTCCACCCGCGTGCCGTCGGGGAGCCAGATCCTCGCGCAGACGGAGCCGTCACCACCGAGCACGATGCTCACCAGGCCGCGCACACCCTTGATGCCGGCGGTGCGCGCCAGCTCGGCCTCGTTGGCGTTGTCCTGCTTGGAAAAGAAGGCAGAACTGCCGGGATGGGTGTGGATCAGAGCGGGGACAAGGTCCGCGCACATCGCCTCCGAGAGCAGCCGCATGAAGCCGCCCGTCGCCCAGGTCACGTGGACGGGGGACGCGCTGATCTTCTCCGCATCGGCGATCGGGTGGATCTCATGCGAGACGAGGCGGGTCCGCGGCGACCCCGTCCAGGGGTCCGCGCCGATGGTCGCGCGACCGAGCAGAGCGTAGGCGGACGCCTCGGCCCCGCCGGTATCCAGCAGCCCGTGGAGCCGCGACCAGTGCGGCTCCAGGATCGTCAGGTCGAAAGCCTGGGACATCAGCGCCCAGCCTCCAGCGCGCGGCGCACGCGAGCGACCATCGTCCGCAGGCCATCCACCCCCGCCCGCCACTCCTGGGAGTGGCGGGACCAGCGCTGCCAGGTGCGGCCGGCGAAGACCTGATCCACCTCCGTGTTCATCGGCATCCGCCCGTCCTGGAACCGGAGCCGGGGGGAGGCAAAGAACATATCGGGGCAGGCGTCCGGGTATCCGGCGGGGAGCTGGATCAGGATGTCCGCTGTCTCATAGTCGAACATCCCCTGCGGGAGCGGGAAGGCCTTCAGAACAACGCCCGCCATCACCCCGTCATGGACGATCTCGTACGCGATCCCGTTGCCCTCGAGGAAGGTGCGGTCCGCCGTCGGGAGGGCCGTGAGGCCCTCCGTCGTGGCGGCGATCACGGTAATGAACCGCTCGATCCCCGGCTTATTGAGGTCGATGATGTCGCGATTCTCGACCTTGATGTCCTGGCCACCGCGAACTTCCAGGTAGAGGTCGTAGCCGGGCTGGAAGTTAGCCAGCCCGCGGAGGACCGCGCCGCTGATAATGGGTTTCCCCCAGACCAGTTGCTTATTGTCGATCGTGAACTTGAAGTCGCGGTCGGTGCGAAAGTAGACGAAGTGCTCCGCGCCGCGGCCGCGCAGGTCGAACGGCTCGTCGAGCCGCAGGTCCTCGAAGTCGCCGCTGGGCAGGATCGCGAAGAGGCTAAACTCCTCGACCGGCGTTGCGCCAGTAACCTGGAGGATCTGGCGGCCGAGGGGCATCGGATCCGTCAGTGTCGCCGGGCGGTAGTTCAAGGTCTCGTCGGCGACCTTGATGTTGAAGGTGGTGTTGCCGTGCGGGGCTTGGCCAGCGAAAGCATCCATTCGAGTGATTTCTCCGGACCCGCGGCGAACCGTCGTCGGGGTCTGAAGGGTCAATCGCCGGTCGGATGGACAACCGGTAACGTCCCGCCAACTTTTTTCAGGTCGCCTCTGCCGGCAGGGGGCCGCATATGAAGTAGGCCGGACACCGGGGGCAGGTGTCGGTTACCCGGCGCGGGAACTCTCCTCGCTTCATGGAGGCGAACGCCTCGTCCAGCTTCGCCTTGCGGTTGCCCAGAACCTTGTCCGTCATCGTGACCGGCGTGAGCGTCTCGTCCGCTAGGTGAACCAACTCCACCGAGCAACCCGGTAGGTGCTGGCCTGCCGCGAGGCGGAAGGCTGCGGTCACGAGGCTGTTCGACTCGGCCTTCGTACCATGGCCCGTGCGGACCCGCCGAACCAAGCCGCCTCCCACGCCGCCACCGATAATCTCCTCCGCGCGGATGACGACCTCGCCCCCTTCAACCGCGAAGCGCATCTCCCGGGCGGGCAACCGGATCCGGCCTTGGCGTGTGCGCTGGAAAAAGCTCAGCAGGGCCCTGCCGACCCGCAGATAGTCCGTAGAGTAGCCATGTTCGTGCGGCCCATGGGTCAACCAAGCCTGGTCGAGGCGAGCATCGACCTCCGCGGCCGATGGCGTCAACTCGTGGTCCGAGGTCATCCAGTTCACGACCTGCTCGACGGCAGCGTGCATCCGCTGGAAGGCTGCCTCCACCTGCCGGCCACCGATGTCCAGAATCGCCGTATACATGAACCGACGGGGGCAACGCTCATAGAGCCCGAGCTGCCCGACGGTCAGGCTGGTGGGCGTCGTTACCCCTGCTGGGAGGAGCATGTCGCCCGTCACCTCCGGCATCGAGACGGTAGGGACGTCCGACCGGGCGTTCACGGCATCCCCCATCCTGTCGAGGAACGGCGACCGGTTCCGGGCCACGCCCCCCTTCTTTTGGGTCGGGGAGTAGAGGAGTAGCCGGTCCTTCGGGCGGGACAATGCGACGAAGAAGAGACATTCCTGCTCCTCGGCGTGGCCGTCCGCCATGGCTTGCAGGCCGGAGCCGGTGGCTCCCTCGATCATGCCGTCGGGCGGCAGACACCTACCGGCTCGGAAGTCCTTCGGGATCGTGTCGGCCGTCAGCCCGGGAAGGTGGACCACCGGGAATTCCAGCCCCTTGGCCCCGTGGATCGTCATGAGGCGGACCGCATCCATCCCCTGGGCGGCATCCGGCAGTTGGCGCAGGTGCCGATCCTCAGCCAGAAGGAGGAGTTTACGCACCCGGTCGAGGAAGCGCTTCACGGGAAGGCCGGCGGCACGCGGCTGAACCCGCGCGAAGTTCATGAACTGCCAAATTGCGATGCCCTGAAGGCGCTTGGTGACCGTGGGCGAGCGGGCGATGTCGGCAGCGATCCTGGAGTGGTCGAACAGGATCCCTGCGAGGAACGTCCATGGATCCGTATCCGGCCCTGCGCCACCGCAGGCTGCCGCGATCCGGTTCATGGTCACCAGACCGTCGGCTGACAGGTCAGCGAAGCCCATGAGCCGGGATGTCCAGCCGAGTGGAGGTGTCCCGTCATCTCGAAGCGGACGGGTGACCGCCAAGACGTCGGAGAGGGTCATCTCGAAGTCCGGCATCGCCGCGATTCGGATGAGGCCGGCGGCACGCCGATCTACCAGGAGTGAGACCATGGCCAGCAGGCTCTTCACCTCGGGCCGCTCGAACAGGTTGCCGAGATAGAGGCTGGGAATGCCCCGTGCCTCCAGGGCGGCGGCCACCTTCGCCACCTTGTCATTGCTCATGCACAGAACCGCTTGGTCGCGGTAGCTGAAGCCGGCCTCGTGCATCTCCGCGACAGCCGCGGCAACGACGAACGGCTCCTCGTCCGTCTCGCCACCCGGCCGGTACTCTGGCTGGATGCCGCATGCCGGGCGATGGGCGTCGAAGACCACCTCGCCATCAGGGGCCGCCTTCATGCCGGCCGCGGCGAACCTGACAAAGCCGGCGACGACTTCCGGGGTAGAACGGTAGTTCACCCGCAAGCGGCCCCGAACGCCGGTCGGGAAGTCTCCTGCCCCGAAGCGGGCGACGTTGAAGGACGACGCTCCGCGGAAGCGATAGATCGACTGCCGGACGTCGCCCACCGCCCACAGATTTTCCCCCTCGCCCGTCAAGCCCTGGAGGAGACGAACGCTCGCCCGGTTGACGTCCTGGAACTCATCCACGAGCACGTGGCGGTGCCGGTCCCGGAGGGCAGCCCGGACCTCCGCGTCGGTTTCGAGGAGACGCACAGGGCGCGCTACCAGGTCACCGAAGTCGAGGCAGCCGCGCTTCGCCTTCAGGACCTCGTACGCTCGGAAGACGGTCGCGATGTCCAGGCAGCGTTCGGCCGCGACTACCTCTTCGGTAGTGGCGGCGCGCTCGCTCATGGCCGTCGCCAGTTCGGCATATCGCGCCGCATCCACGACCTCGTCGTTCGCCCGAGAGATCGCGTCGAGGATCTCCTTGATGTTCTCGGCAGGATCCCAGAGATTCCGGAAGTGCTTGAGGTCGAGTCTGGCGAACCCCTCCTCAAGCAGTTCCACGGCCTCCACCCGATCCAGGAGACGCGGGTCGGCGGGGAGACCCAGGCGGTCGTTGAAGCGTCGGATTACGTCCAGGCCGAAGGAGTGGAATGTACCGACCCATGTCCCTGTGGAAGCCTCGGGGCAGATACCGGCGATCCGTTCCCGCAGTTCGGCGGCCGCTTTGTTCGAGAAGGTGAGGACCAGGATCTCGGCCGGGTCCACGCCGGCGCGCGCGAGGCTCGCGACGCGGCTGACCAACGTCTGTGTTTTGCCGGTTCCCGGCCCCGCCTCGAGCAGGTAAGGGACACCCCGGTGCGCCGCCGCCTCGGCTTGTTCGGGGTTGAGGGGGCGTTCGGGTCGAGGGGGTGAGGCTGGCCCAGCCGGAGGAAGGAGTAGTCCGTCGAGGAGCTGCGCGGCGGCCACCGCGAAAGGAACACGATACCTCGCCGCGATGGCCGATGCGGTCAGCCCTGGGTCAAGATGCAGCTCCCGGGCGACCGGCCGAGGCAGGAGGAGTTCCCGCGCGAAGAGATTCATCCGAACCTCGCGGCGCTCCCGACGGCTGTAATCGGTCAGGGCCTCCACTCCTCCCGGGGAGCGCTCGACGGACGCGAGCGAATCCACATCCGAGACAGGGTCCGAATTGGTTCGGCCTTCCAGTTCGAGGTGGCCGACCTCGTGAGCGACGAGGAGCGCGTTCTCGAACTCGTCGCCCGTGTCCTCGTGGGCGATCACCCCGATGTCGGCTCGATACCTCGCCCTGCCCCTGTGGAGGATGGCACTCCCAGGGGCGACCTTGTTGACCTGCGTGTCATCACGGTGCCGTGCCGCCGCTACCGCCAGATCGTACGGTCCCCAGCCGGCGGGGAGCTTCGCGACGACCTCGGCATGGAGGGCAGCGGCGGCCTGACGCGCGGCTTCAAGGCTATCCATATCATCCCGTGTTACCGAGCAGGTTAGCCCGCTCATCTTCGGTCAGGCCAGACTCCAGGACGACCGCTTCGAACGGTTTCTGGAGATCGACCCCCGGTTTTCCCTCGGCGCTGAAGGCCGGCTTCCCCGAGATGATCGGAGGCAGGGCCACGAAGGCGCGGACCTCGTCCAGACCCACGCCTGCTGCTGTCGCGAGACGCTGGAGGAACACCGCCGGATAGGAGGCTGCCAGGATGCACCGCTCCTGAACGGCTAGCATGATGACGCGCGGGATGCCTGCTGCGCGGGCTACGGCACGAAGGCCAGTGCCACGAAGCTTAGCATCCAGAGCAGAGCCGGTGGCGGCCTGCGGTCGGGCCGGGGTGCACTTCGAGAAGCGTGTCCACGCCGCCGCGACGACGTCCTCCTCGACCACTTCGACGTTTCCCGGACCAAGCGTCTTCTGCAGCTCGATCTCGTGGAGCACGCTCAGGAGTTCATCTTGAAGATGGGGGTAGGCCTGAATGTACCGGTTCAGCACATCAGCATCGTGCCGTGGCTCGACGGCGAACTCCAGTAGAACTTCCTCATCCGTGTTCCGGGTCATGGCACAGGCGATAGTTCTAAAATCTCAGCAATCTTCTTCACGGCGGTATCTCGTCTGTTCCGCACGGTCTTCTCGGTACAGCCGAGCATCCTGGCGATGGTGGGCTTGTTCAGATCCATCGAGTCGATGTCAATGCCCTTCATGAGGAGCATCATGACGTTCCTTTCCTTCTCGGATAGGGTGTCAATCACCGCCAGAACACGCCGCCGGTAATCTTCTTCTTCGAGTTTTTCGAAGAGCGAGGGCCTGTAGCGTTCGATCGCCTCTCCCACCTCCCGGGAGGGTTCGCCCGTCTCGTCGTCATACGAGAGCGGTTCATGTCCGCGATTTTGGCGATCAACGGTTCTCCGCACCGTCGAACGGAGCTTGGCGAGGGCAAAATTGAAGCGGACCTCGAACATGTCGAGCCGGGTGTCGTAGGACTCCCGATCCGCGCAGAGCAGGTCAACGAACCGGCTCACCACCCCTGCCTGGATGTCCAGCGCGCGGGCGGATTGACCCTGGCCACCCCCCAGTAAGGCATGTTCCGGTCGGGGGAGGGTCCGCTCCACACGCCGGATCAGGGCCTTAAAGAGCCTTTCGGCATACAGGGGATCATCATCGTGCCGGGTCTGCCGGACGAGATGCACAATACATTCCGACGCAAGGTATCGCGGATCCGTATTGCTATTAATTTGAAGGCACTCCGCGATCTCGTCCCTGGACAGGGACAGGACGGCCGCGAGAGCCCTCTCGATCTCAGGCGGGCGGGTGTAGGACGTTCCGTCCCTTCTGGTTTTGCGAAGAGGCTCGGTCACGCTCCAGATCCTTCCAGCCTCGCAGTGTACGGGAGCGATCCCGATCTGTGAAATCCGATCTCCGTCCCAACGTTCAATCCTCGGTCGTGGTGCTGCACGGCTCCTTCGCTGCTTTCGGACGCTCTGGCGCAGCCGAGCAGACCTGCCAAGCCTACATGCCGGGACACGGAGGACTTTAGATTCGGCATTGCTGGGTATCACTGTTAAAAGACCATACGAGTGTTTAGCCTTCTGACACTCTGACCTGATGAGCCCCGCTGTCGCCTACTTCCGCGTCTCGACCGAGCGCCAGGGCCGCTCCGGTCTAGGACTGGATGCCCAGCTAGAGCGCTGCGCCACCTTCGCGGCCGGCAATGGGATGGAATTGGTCGAGGAGTTCACCGAGGTGGAGACGGGCAAGGGGTCCGACGCCCTCGATCGGCGGCCTCAGCTGGCGGCCGCCCTCGCCGCGGCACGGCGCCTTCGCTGTCCGGTCCTCGTCGCCAAGCTCGACCGCCTCTCGCGTGACGTCCACTTCATCGCCGGGCTGATGGTGCAGCGTGTGCCCTTCATGGTCGCGGAGCTTGGGCCCGACGTGGATCCCTTTATGCTCCACATCTACGCCGCCCTCGCGGAGAAGGAGCGTCGGATGATCTCGGAGCGCACGCGTGCGGCTCTCGCCGCGCGGAAGCGCCAGGGAGCGGTACTCGGGAACCGGACGAACCTCGCTGAGGCTCAGCGGCTCGGAGCAGCCCGCACGGCCGAGGAGGCACGGCGCTTCGCAGAGAACGTCGTCCCTATCATACGTCAAGTGCAGGCGAGCGGTGTCACGAGCCTTCGTGGTGTGGCGGAGGTGCTCAATGCACGAGGTGTTCGTAGCTCACGCGGTGGACGATGGGCCGCTCAGCAGGTCAGCGACATCTTGGCGCGAACGATGTAGGGATCGAGCGTCGGCTTACGCACCTGCTTGCCTGAAAAGCATCAGGACAGATCGAGGGTATAACCTTCAGACGCCATATCACGCGCTAATGCCTGAACTTCGCCCAGCGGAGATTGCTTCGCGAAGGTGACGATGGTGCCGAGGAGCTGCCCCGTCAATTCAGCATTGCCGGCCTGCACCGCGTCCTCAAGGTTGGCAAACATCGCGGCCAGAACCTCGCGACGTTCCCCAAACACCTTGTCTGCCGCGTTGAGAAGGATTTCCCGGCGCATTGCGAGCTGTGCGAGAACCACATCACGCTGTGCCCTGATCTGCTCCTGCCTCACACGCTCATCCGCGACGATGCGCCGGTACTCAACTACCTGCTTCACTACGACGCTGAGCGCCTCAACGGCGAGGCCGGCCATTCCTACTCCGGCAGTGGGTCGGACCTCTTTTCCGCTTCTCGCGCTCATGTGCTCTCTCCCGAATGCGCGTCATTGTTCTCACTCCGCCGACCTGATCGGCGAAGACTCTCCGCCTCTTCAACAACGTTGATTGCGAGCAGCGCGGAGAGGCCCTTCAACGACATCCCCAGAAGAGCGATGTCGTTCTGCTGCTCAGGCAGCATGTCTTTGAAGGCAACAAAGACTTCTCCATCTTCCCTCCAACCGTGGCTGGTGAGATGTTCAGCCACCCGATCCGTTAAAAGAGCAACGGCGGCAGCCGCCGCTGCAGTTGTGGCGGCGACTTCGGCGGCCCGCTGCTCGACAACGCGAAGGTCGTCTACGGCCGCCAGCAAGGAGCTAACCGCTCGGGCGACCTTGAGGGAGTACGCCTCGGCCGCCGAACGGTCCTTCTCCGCCGCTGCCCAAGCAGCCCACCCTGCTGCGGCGATCGCAGGACCCGCGAAGGCACCGCCAAGCGCGACCATGCCACCAGTCATACCCGCGCCCCCGGCGCTCAGGGCTCCGCCCCCCAGATAAGCGAGGCTGGCGTTTGTCGCTGCAGCTCCCGAGAGGCTCGCGATGGCAGTTCCGGTCGAGGCCGTTCCAACTACACCAGCCAAGCCAAACGCCCCGAATGCGCCTGCAGCGCCGCCAACCAGGGCCAGACCACCACCCTTCGCGGCATCCAAGACTGAAACTCCGCTTCTCACGTCTTCGACCGATAGGTCGGTATACTCGGCGGTTCCGGCCGAGGATGGACCGGCTCCGCGCTTCACGCCAAGAACGGCGGCGAATACGCGAAGGCCACGCCCCAGCTCGACCGCAACCACCCGCTGCCGCAACTCATCAAGGCCGGCGAGAGCCCGGTTCGTCCTCTCCAGCTGGCCCGCAGTCTCTGCTCGCGCCTGCTCCAATTCTTCATCGGCCGCCGTGCAAATGCGCCCAGCGTCGGACCATACGGCATGCGCTCGATAGCCCATCGCAGATCCTGCCAATGCGGCGCCAGCGGAGGTGACCCAAAGGAGAGGAGCCAGGAACAGTGGCATCGATTGTCCTCATCAGCCAAGTCGGACGCGACTGCGATCCGAGGCCCTTCTAGAGCGACACATAGTGAGATTGGCTTTCAAACCCCTGACTTGAGCGTCGCTGTCTTCGGATCATAGACATAATCCTTAATAGTGCCGTCCCTGATTTTCTCGACGGCCTGATCCACGGCCAGCAAGGGAATAAGGAACCATTCCTTCGGGGCGATGGGATTTCCGAAGCGATCCTTAATCTCGATGTCGAGCCGGGCCGGGCTGAAGATGCGGTGAATGACGTTCTCAAGCCGACTGCGGTTGATGTTGAAGAGCTTGTAGGTAGCGACTACCTCCACGTCTGCCATCAGGAAGGTCGGATCGAGCCTGGCGGCCGCAAGCCGCCGCTCAACGTCGCCGCCCGTCACGCCGATCTTGTGCACGACCTGGCGGTTGGCTGCGACCATTGGATGATCCGACTTGCTGCGGAGGACGTAGACCGTGCCGCTCGCCTCGTCGCCGTCCTCGCTGTAGTCGGCGAAAAGTGGCCCGGCCGAGGGATCGACGATCCTCCGGCCTGAGGGGTCCTGTTGCAGCGCCTTCTGAAGCGATCGCATGAGGAGATTGCTTTCGGTGCCGTTGTCGAACACCACGCGTAGCCGGGCGTCGATGTTGCCGTGCTCGTTGGTGAACGGCTCCTCCATTGCGGCAACATAGGCCTTCTGGCCGCCCAGGATGTAGAACCGCTCGGGTGCGATCTCTGACTTGCGCTCGAACCGGATGGTCTGGCGAAGGCCGGAATCCAGCTCCGCCTGCACCTGTTGAAAGAGCGGCTTGAAGCGGTCGAAATCCTCACATCTCTGGCGGTTGGCGATCTCCTCGGTCTGGCGCCGCTCGGCCGCTGACCGGACATGCCGAAGCTCGCCGATGTCCGGCGCCTCCGCTGTCACTCCAAGCTCGGCAAGGAGGGCGTCGTCGTCCAGCTCCTCTGGCGCGGACGCAGCTGGGGCGGCAGGGTCGGCCAGAAGCCCTTGATGGTCGAGAGGCAGGAGGATAGCGCGGCATTCCTCAAGCGCGCGCAGGCGGTCGAGTCGGACGGCATAGAGGCGTTCGAAGATGTCGTGTTCCTCGCCATGGCGCGGCGGGTGTCCCTTCTCCGCGACAAAGCGCTGAATGTCCTCGAAGCCGGCGATGACGCGCTCCACATGCGGCGCTTGGCCGGTCGGCTTCTCGTCGGCGTCGACGCCAAGCTCCTCGAGGAGGGCGTTGTCCTCGTCGGTGAACCTAGGCATTGGCGGCCTCCCGCCTCATGCGGGCGAGGAAGGCGACGCCTTCGGCCATGCGCTTTTCCCAAGGATCGGGCGCCGTGATGGATGGCAGGCGGCCGCGCTCCTGCTTGAACTTGAGCGCCCGCCTGGCCAGCTCGCGCGCCTCCTCGGGTGTCAGGTTCACCCTCCTGGCGTTGATGGCGGCCTGGACCTGCCGCAGGCTCTCCTCGCTCATGGTCTTGGCCAGGATCGCATAGGCCTCGCCGAACGGGTTGATCTGGTCGATCAGGTCGATATCAAGCTCGGTGACGCTCAGGGCGTATTTGCGAACGCCGTCAACGAAAGCGGTGTTGGCGGTCTTCTCGCCATCATCGTCCCCCGACGCGAATTCCTTGGCTTTCTGCGTCAGGTTGAGGGCAGCGATGGCATGCTGGCGCACCGCCTCCTGGTCAGCCTCGTCCAGCTCGGGATAGCGGTCCTTGATGATCTTGCCCATGCGGAGTTGCGTCAGCTCCTCAGGGACAAGCTCGGGATCGAACAGGCCGCGCTCGATGGAAGGCTTGTCCTGCACGAAGGCGGCGATGACCTCGTTCAAATCCTCCTGGCAGATGCGGGCGGCCTCTGGACTCTTCGGCTCCGCCAGCCCGGCGATCTCGATTTGGAAGCGGCCAGTGTCCTCGTTGAAGCCGACATTGCATTTCGAGGGATCATAGCCGCCCTCGCCATAGTCGAAGCCGGGCGTCGGCCCTAAATCGGGGTTCTTCGGCTTGAACTCGAAGCGCGGCGCGAGAACCTGTTCCATGAGAAGGCTCGCGGCGATGGCCTTCAGCGTGTCGTTGACGGCTTCCGCCACGGCTTGCTCGGAGGCGTCCGGCTCGGCAATCAGGTTGGTGAAGCGGGCGCGGGGCTTCCCGGGTGCGTCGCGGGTGGCGCGGCCGATGATCTGCACGATCTCGGTTAGGCTCGACCGGTAGCCGACTGTCAACGCGTGCTCGCACCAGATCCAGTCGAAGCCCTCCTTGGCCATACCGAGGGCAATGATGATGTCCACATGGTCGCGGTTGTTCTTCTGCGCCGGGTCTTTCAGGGCAGTTGTCACCCGGTCGCGCTTGGCAGGGTCGTCATCCACTAGGTCGGCGATGCGCAGCAGCCGGCCTTCAGGCGTCCGCACCAGCTGGAAGCCGGTCGCGGGGTCGGTTCCCTTCCATTCGCCCAGTTCCTGAACGATGTGCTCAACTTCTTTGAGCTTGTCCTGGGTACTTTCGCGCGAATTGACGTTCGGAATGTGGATGATTGTCTTTTCGGCGGGATTGAGCACTTTCAGGATGTCGTCGGTATATGATCCCGAATAGAAGCAATAGCCAATATCAAGCTGCTTCAGGTGCTCATAGCCATTCAACTGCTCGTAATAGGTATAAGTGACGGTTTCGAACTTTGCTTCGTCCTGCGGGAACAGGATGGCCTCGGCGTCGCCCCGGAAATAGGAGCCGGTCATGGCGACGACATGGACCCGGTCGCGCGCGATCAGATCGCCAAGATGCTGGCCAAGCTTATTGTTCGGGTTGGCAGCGACATGGTGGAATTCGTCTATGGCGATCAGGCGGCCGTCGAAGGCCTCGGCTCCGAACTTGTCCATGGCGAAGCGAAAGGTGGCATGCGTGCAGACCAGCACCTGGTCGGCGCCTTCAAGAAAGGTCCGGACCGCAGTGACCTTGCCGCCATCCGTACCAGGGGCGTTGCATAGATTCCACTGCGGCTTAACCGTCCAGTTGGCCCAAAATCCGCCCACCGTCAGCTTCTCGTCGGCGAAGCTCGAGCCAATAGATTTCTCGGGCACAACGATGAGAGCTTGGCGAAGGCCCTGATTGCGGAGCTTGTCGAGGGCGATGAACATCAGCGCGCGGCTTTTCCCCGATGCTGGCGGGGACTTGATCAGCAGATACTGCTCGCCTCGCTTCGAATAGGCCCGCTCCTGCATAGGCCGCATACCCAAGGAATTTGCCTTGATTGAAGTCCCATTACGAGTATACGAGACGGAGACAGATGGAATAGATTTGTTTTCGGTAGTCATGCACTCGCCTCCGATTTTTGCTTATCTTTGGCTACGGAATCCGACCTGAGTCTATTGTAAAGTTCAAAAAGCTTCTCCAAACGTTCTGTGTCGTTGCGAAAGCGCCGGCCAATATAAATCCGTTCAAGCACCTCGTCATTACGATCATGCGCCTCCCGTAGATTGATAGGCATGTCATCCGGATCATACAGATCGGCGATAGTTGCTGGAAAATGCGCTTGGCGCGCCAGCAGGATATCTTCAGCGCAACGCGTGAGGTCTAATCGATTTTTTTCCGTCATAGAAGGAACGGGAAATGTATTCCAACCCAAGGTGTTGGAGTAACGATATCGAGTTTCCAGCTTTCCGCAGACTGTAGCAATCCACACCAAGTGCAATCGCGAAGCGATAAGTGCCATATTCCAGAGGGGAACATCATAGAGAGCGAAAGCAAGGCTCGAAACGATGTTGCGGGACGGTAGTATATCGACAGGGAGGTACTCGCGTCGCTCAGAGGAAACGCTTGGAACGGCCACCGTATGATTCGTTGCTACACCCTGGATTTGTTTGAAGCGATGCGATCTAGTCGCGAAATCACGAGTTGATTTTGCCGGGCTGGCAAGACGCATTTCTGCAACTGCTTTAAGCCGACTTCTAATCTGAGGAATTGCTTTGGCGGCTTCCACAAAATCATCATTGATCCAAATACAATATCGCAGGCTCCCATTGATAAGCTCTTGAGAGCCATAAAACCCGCAAAGAAAATCGCTGGCACTAGGGTGTTCAGCGCGGAGTGCAGCAGCTTCGTCACGACTTAGAATAAGATTTCCGCCATCTTTCGGCATGTTCCCAAGCAACATCTGCGGTAGCTTGGAGATCGGCCGACTTGCCGCCGCCATGGGAACAGGCTCACCTTCGATAAGATACTGATTGATCCGCTTCACGGATTTTTTGTGGCCGTCTAAATAAATGCACTTTTCACCACCGCTTTTTGAGGTGAGGCCGATTACGGAAACTGTAACGACCGCATTGTTGGACGCGTTATTTGCCCACCTGAAATTTGGAACCGCAAAAAAAATCTCTACTTCCGCGCCAAATATCATGGACCATAGTATGGCTGCATGCTCACCTTGGCAGATGGAGTTCGTTGAAACAAAAGCAGCATCAAAGCCACGATGAGCAATGTCTAGATACTTGCCGAACCACCCCGATATGTAGTCTAACGATCGCCAATTTTTTGTTCTGAACGAAAAAATAGCCTCTAAATCGGATTTTTGGTTGGAAGACTGCCGATTATAGCCAAGATAAGGCGGATTACCACAAATGTATGTTTCCCCGCCCTCATTCTCAAAGTCAATCTGCGCCTGGTCTAGCGGCGTGTGGAACAGGTCGTCCGCATTCAGCTTCACGCCCGTCCCTCCCGGCGGGCAGACACTCAGCCAGTCAAGGCGCAGCGCGTTACCGCAGATGATCCAGTTCATGGCGTCGAGCGGCAGGAACTCCTTCAGGGCTTCCTTCTGACCGCGATAAAGCACGTCACACTGGTATTCAGCGATTATTAGGGCCAGCCGCGCGATCTCAGCCGGAAAGTCGCGCAGCTCGATGCCGCGGAAGTTGGTCAGCGGGATTTCGCTGCGGCGATCGGATTCGCTGCGTCGCTTGTTAATCTCGGCCTCGATCTTCCGCATCTCTTTGTATGCGATAACGAGGAAGTTGCCGGAGCCGCACGCCGGGTCGAAAACCCTGATCCTCGCCATGCGGCGTCGGAGGTTGAGGAGCATTCGGCTGTTGTCGCCCGCCTCCGCCAGCTTGGCGCGCAGGTCATCGAGGAAGAGCGGGTTCAGCACCTTCAGGATGTTTGGCACGCTCGTGTAGTGCATGCCGAGCGCGCCGCGCTCCTCGTCCTCGGCGACCGCCTGGATCATCGATCCGAAGATGTCGGGGTTGATCTTCTTCCAGTCGAGGTTGCCGATGTGAATGAGGTAGGTGCGAGCGATCCTGCTGAAGCGCGGAACGTCGACGCTGTCAGAGAACAGCCCGCCGTTGACGTAAGGAAATTGGTTGGCCCATCGCGGGATGCCGGCCGCGTCGCGATCTGCGATCTTGGTGTTCATGGCGCGGAACAGCTCGCCGATTACCTGGTGCGTGTCGGACGAGTCTCTCGCGCTCATCTGTGCGACCGTGTCCGTGAACAGGTCGGGCTTGGGAAAGATGTCGGTGTCTTCGGCGAAGAAGCAGAAGATCAGCCGCGCCATGAAGTGGTTCATGTCGGGGCGGCGAGCGGCCATGCCCCAGTCAGGATTATCCTTTAGCAGCTCGACGTAAAGCCGGTTCAGGCGTCCCGTCGCCTTGATGTCGAAGGCGCTCTCACGGATCTGACGGACTGTTGTGATGCCGGCGAGCGCGAGGAAAAACCCGAAGTGGTCGGGAAAGTCCTTGTAGTCACAGGCGACGGTCTCGCCCTCGATGAGATTCTCCGCCTGGAAGTCGTGCCCGTCCGTGGCGAGGATGAACTTTGCCTTGGCGCGAGTGGTCGCCGGGCTTGCCTTGAGGGCGCGCAGCGTCTCACCGACCGTGCCCGTCGGGCAGACCTTGATGTGGATGTTGTTGGTCTGGAGAACGCCGCCGAGGTCAGACTTGTTGTAACCGCCCGTGCGAAGGCGCCTGATGGTAGCGTCCTTGTTGCCGAAAGCGGTTAGGAAAGCGAACGGGAACTCCTCGCCGTCAAACGGCTGGCCAGCCAGGTCGGAGACAGCCTGTTCGATCTCAACAGCATTCATCTAGATTTTCCCGCCATACCATCATGTTGGCTTCTTTGACTTTAGGACTTCAGCGAAAATGTCTGGTGCGACGAAATGGTAAGCTCTGGACCCCATGGTGTCCTGGGCCACGCTCGTTCATCCAACTGCCGGCCTCGGCCACACAGAGCAGGCAAGTTCAAATAGCCTCGCAGATCTTACCTCGATGGCCGCCTCGTCCCAGCGCTCTTGAGCAGTCAGGGAGGCTGTCAGGCGGAGGTGAGTGTGCTTGCCCAAGGCAGTTCGCTTGATATTCCAAGGCCCGTTCGACAGCACTGGATTGAGGGCCTCCGAAACCAAGGTGAGATTGCCGACCCGCTGGACGGCCTCGTCTCGAGCAAGCGGATCTCCATCGGCAGGAAGTGGCCAGTGCTCTTTCCACCCCTGAGGCATCACGTGCTCCACCTGCACGCGGCTCCAGTCGAAGTGGGCGACGGGTATGCCGAGGCGGTCGCGCCGCCACTCCTCCTCTTCGAGCGCGCGGAGGATCATCATGGGTCGGGCTCCACGCCCCTTGTAGGCGTCGCGCGATGCCCAGTGCCGGGCGAACATGCCGTCGTCGGGCCAGACGTTCACGTTGCTTCGCCCGGCAGCCAGGAAGTTGTTGATGATCGGTGCTGCTGGGTCTGTTGGACCCTTCCCTGCCACCTCGATGAGGAGGTTCAGGAAGAGCGTGCCGTAGCCGCGGGTGCCGGTATCGCAGACGAGACGTCGGACGAGGAAACTCTCGAGGGCGGTCGCGCAGGCGTCAAGGTCCTCTGGGATGCTTCCGGAGCGGCCCAGGAGGTACATCAACAGAGGGTGGAGCACCACGATGTTCATGGCCTTGAGGCGATGTAGGAACGTCGTGAACCGTCCTCCTTCCGGCCCAGGTACATCGATCCACCGGTATCGCTCGGCTGCTGCGTGGATCGACCACATGATGGCCGGCACGTCTGCATGACCGCCCGCAGCGCGGCGCGCCGGCTCAGCCACCTTGTCTAGGAAGGTCTCATAGACGTGCCCGCCGGCGACGGGCGCCAGGGTGCGCTCGGTGAGCCAGTTCACGAGGAAGCCGTCGACCCGCGGGCGCGCTGCGTGTCCAATGCCGACCTGCGCGCGCCAGTAGTCGGCGTCGGTGTCGAAGGGCTTCCAGTAGGCGCTGTGGAGGGCGGCGCAGGACGCCTCGTCGTGGCCGGCCCGTGCCGCCTCCCAGAGCAGCCAGTTCTTCACGAGGTCGACCGGGGAGAGCGGAGCGCCGCCCGTGTTCAGGGTCTCGAAGATAGCCTGCGGCTCGTCGGTCTCTTCCAGATCAAGCACGATGACCTGGAGGTGATGCATGAGTGCCCGCGCGAGTGCCGCGGCGCGGGGGCCAGGTGAGCCGTCCGCCTGGAGCCACGCCCTGATCTCGTCGAAGAAGAAGCGATGTGCCCCTGGGATGTGTCCCGTCCCGGTGACCTCCTCCGGGCGCGAGGCGTCCAGCACCGAGCGGAAGGGCGCGCGGTCCTCATTCGTGGGCCAGACCTTGTAGGCCTCCTCGCCCGTCGCATAGGCCGGGTTGGCGACGAGGCTGGCCACCTGCTGGCCGGCTCTGGCGAGTGCCTCGCCGTCCTCTGGCGTGGGCTGCTTCGCTGCGGCGAAGGCATGGGCCGCTGCCTTCAGGAGAAGCTGGATCGTGGTCAGACGTTGCTGTCCGTCGATCACCGACCGGCGCTCAACGCTCCCGGTACCAGTGCTCTCCTGTTCCAGCACCACCGAGCCGAGAAAATGACCCCGCACGGGGGCGCCCGGCCCAGCCGTGAGTATCCGTTCGGCGACCGTCGACACGTCGTCCCAGAGCGGCTCCCACTGCGCCTTCTTCTCCCATACGTAAGGGCGCTGGAAGAGAGGCACGACGAAGCGCACGGGAGGCCCAAAAACCTGGGCGAGAGAGATGTAACGCGGCTTCACGGCTTCTGAGCTTCCAACGAGAACACGCGGCCGCGATCTTGTGAGAAGGCAGCTCCTCTGACCAGGGGAGCTCCGCTCCGAGGGTCGTTCTTTGACCGCATTTACTGGGATGGCTAGCCGTTCCTCCGTTATCGTCCCGTCATGACGGACGACACCACCCCAGGCCCCGTGTCCTCTCCCGCGCGCCGCCTGCCCTGGGAGCTGCACCCGGCCCTTACCGAGGAGCGGCTCACGGCCGCCGCCCGCCTTCTGGCCCGCGGCCGCGCCGATGCCATTGCCTTCGCCGATCCCTGGGCGGGAGACGATGCATGGTCGATCGGCTGCCGCGCCTACGCCTTCACCAAGCACCAGCTCGCCCGCGCCGCCGAGGGTGGCCGCTATCCCTGGCTCGGGGTGCTCGACGAGACCCACCACTTCGTCTTCCTCATCGACGGCGTGCCGGTGCGGTTCTACCGAGGCGATGCTGAAGACCCGTCCAGGCGCACCCTTCGCCAGCAGGAGAGCGAGGCCGAGCAGCTTGCCCTGGCGCTCGGGAGCGACGGCGCTGAGGGGCTGATACCGCCCTTCGCGACATCACCGCCCTCATCAGCCATGGCGTGCTAGTGCAGGACCCGGCCGGGGGCCGCTCCACCAGCTACAGCCTGCGCGGGGACTAACGTCGTTACCCTGGGTCGCTGGCGGGGCTGGAGGCGGGATATCGCGGTCTCAGCGAGGCCGCGCCGGTGGTACCCGCTCCACCGTTTCCAGAGACGGCGTCCAAGGCGCTTGGTGGCGCAGGGTCTCGTTGCGCTTGGCAGCCCCAGTGGCTCTCACCTTCCGCGGCCTGCCATTGCGCCAGGCGGGTACGACCATGGCGGCCTGGCGTGAGGCGGAAGCCTCGTCCCACCGCTGCTGGACCACGCAACAACACCACTCGATGGACGAAAAAATTCGTAGAAGACGCTGTTCTGCCTCGCCTAGAGCTATGGTGTGTCGCAATTGCGTATTTACATCTTTCCGCACGCATGAAGGTGTGGGCATGGGAGATTATGGCTGCTTTGAGGTCTGGGCCGTAGGCAATTGGCCGTTCGGCTCGGGTAGGTGGGGCCATCCTCCTGCTCGGGGAGCAGGCCGGACACGCGCCGGTGTGTCATTACATATTTTTGAACGTGCAGAGATATAGATGCATTTGATTATCGCTGCTTCGAGATCCATTCGGTAAGCAGTTGATCAACAAGCTCGGACAGGTCGGGCCCATCATCCTGCTCGAGGAGCAGGCCGGACACGCGCCGGTGCGTCTTGGTCCGCATCAGGATGGTGCGGGGTTTCCAATCTGGATCGCTGCGCTTGCCGGGCGGGCGCCCCCTGCCCCGCTCCGCGGTTCCCACGGCTAGAGGCGCCACCGCCAGCACCGGCGGTGATGTTGGCAGCGGTATGGGAGCTGCCTCGGCAGTCTCGCCGGCGACCGCGGGCTCCTGCACTTCATCGGGTGCCGGCTCAGCTGCCGGGCGGGACTTCAGCGACGCAAGTGCGGCGAATCTACGCTCAACCATTGAGCAGCTCCTTCCCTACAGCCTCGTAGGCCGCCCAGGCTCTGGCGGCGTTGCGATCGTTCTGGACGCCGGAGACCGGCACTCCCTCGGCAGCGGCCTTTTCAAATGCGGCCAAGCGGGGAATCTCTGACTTGAAGACGGGTATCTCTTGCTCGGCGAGCATCTCGCGCAGGGCGGCACCCTCGGTGCGTGGCTTGGGCGGCACCATAGTGAGCAGCACCCGGTAGTTCTGGTTACCAAGGTCCTGCAGCTTGGCGAGGGTGTGGATGAGGCCGTCGGTGGCCACACTTTCTGGAACGGCTGGTACCACCAGGGCATCGCTGCCCTTCGCGGCATCCTTGAAATCGTCGTCGGACGGATTGCCTTCCGTGTCGATGACAATGTGGGCGTAATTCGGGGCGTACCGGGCCAGCTCTGCGTAGCTGATCACCTTGAACGGCAGGCCGTTGCTATCTCCCCGTTGGCTCCACTTTGTCGCGGAACGGATGCCGTCGCCGTCAACCAGAAGGGTGGGAGCCTTCTTCTGCAGTAAGGCCGCTAAGTGGATTGCAGTCGTGGTTTTGCCAACGCCACCTTTGAACGAGATAACGGTGACGATCATGCGCATACTCCTGAACGCCCGCCCGCCCGGCAATCCGAACACATGAAAATCCAGACGGGCGTGCGCGTGAACTTACACATGGCTGAAGCTGGCAGGCAAGCGCCCGTACACGCGCTCAGGCTTCCATATGTTTGTAAATACAAAAATCTAGACGTTCGTGCGTCCAGACCCCTATACTTATGTACTCTCGTAGGTGCGTGCGCTCGAACTAAGGTTTGTCGTTCCACTCTCTGTCCGTTCTCTCGGGGAGTGTAGGCCATGGCCACCCATCCGGAACGAAAGCCAAGCGGCTCGGTCCCTATGAGTTAGGCGGCAGCATATGGGTGCAAATGCATTGTCGGCGCGGGTACCGTGAAGCCATTACCTTTTCCGCCCTGATGGCCCGCCACTCGCTCGCGGGCGGCACGGGGCACTACCAGCTGTCGCTCGGCTCCGCTGCACGGAGTGCGGTGCAAAGCAGATCAGCGCCTGTGTCGATTCTGGCGACGTGCCCCGGACACCCAGTAATTGCGACCGATTTCATATTTTCATGCGCATGAATAAGCAGATGTCTGAATGGGCGTATTTGTGTACAAATAGGTATCTGTACTTGTGAGCGACTGCCCTAGCGGCCGCGCCCGTTGTCCTGGCATGGGACACCTCCGCCTTGATTGGACGGGCCGCACAGACATTAGACATTGCTGCGGTCGGAAGGCAGGTGGGGCTGTCACCGACGCCCATGAGGATGACCCACGTTCAGCACGGCTTGAAGAGTGCCGGGAGCCAGAAGCTGCGGACACCTCTCGGGGCACGCCGGCACCTGGTCAGGAACGTCGCGGACGGCGAACAGCGGATCCGCATGATCCTTGCTCAGTAGGAAGAGCAGGTCGAGCAGGTACACCGAAATTAGGAGAGCACAGTCTGAGGCCACGTTTAATCGCGGAAGCCTCGTGGACTCTTGCGATAGATGAAATAGCCGAATCGGGTCCCGGCAATCAGGTTGCGCGGGGAAACTAGGCCGCTGGTTACCCCCAGGCCTCCCTGCGGACTCTTGCGAGCAGACCATGGACTCTTGCGATGCCTCTGAACAGCAGATCAACGGCTTCTACAAGTTGTCCCGTGGACTCCAGCGAACAAGCTAATAGTTAGAATCTCTAATACCCCCAAATAGCTCCACTCGCAGGAGTCCACAGGCGACAGGTGCCCCGGCCGTGGCATAAAGGCGGGAAGCCTGGGGGAGAGAGCCGTGGGGACGGTGCATCGCCTGATTGAGGCCCAGGGCAAGCAGGGGGCTCTGGCGGCCGACATCGATCGCCGTGTTGTGGAAGCCGCCGCGGCCTATATGGCTGACGAGGATTCCAGCGTCGGCTTCATCTACTCCGGCTGGACCCAGGCGGCTCTCCCGCACAAGCGATTAGCCGACGACGCTGTCTGGAAAATCGCCTCCGAGCACGTGACCCTGCTGGTCGAGCCTGGCCGGCGGGCTGTGGACTCTAGCGAGCAGCCCGAGTGGGTGGGGGTACCTTATGGGAGTCGCGCGCGCCTGATCCTGCTTTTTCTGCAGTCAGAGGCGCTCCGGACCGGCAGCCGGGAAATCGAGCTCGGCCGCAGTCTGCGTGCTTGGCTGTCGCGCCTTGGAATCCCGATTGGTGGCAAGAGCTTCAAGGACGTACGAGAGCAGGCTGAGCGAATCTCGCGCTGCCGGCTGACCTTCCATATCAAGGCTGCCGGCCGGGCCGGGCTAGTGAACCAAAACTTGGTCGATACGGCGATGTTCGTTGGCACGGACGACTCGCCTCAAGGGTCGCTCTTTGTCGACACAGTGCGCCTCTCGGAAAGCTTCTTCGAGCAGCTCCAACGGCATCCCGTGCCAATTGAGGAGGCCGCCATCAAGGCGCTCTCCAACAACTCCATGGCCTTGGACATCTACTGCTGGCTGACCTACCGCCTGCACGTCCTGCAGAGCCCGAAGCCCATCAGCTGGAAGGCCTTACAGGGGCAGTTTGGGGCCGGCTACAAGGGCCTTCACCACTTCAAGCCCAGGTTCCTGGAGAACCTCAACCTGGCCTGCGCGGTGTACCCGAGGGCGGAGGTGGAGGTGGACGAGCGCGGGGTGACGCTAAAGCCGTCTCGGGCGGCAGTGATGCCGAGGGCCATACGAGGCGGAAGCTAGTAAAGAGCCCCTCCGTAAGTGGAGGAAAAAATTTCGTCCTTTAGTTCCTCTCAAACACCTTCTACAGCTAGATTCATGGGCGCTCCGAAGAGCATAACCAGTGTCGAGGCTGTCCCGGTAATCGCTAAGGCTCTTAACTGGCCTGTCGCGAATGCTGAGACCCGCGCACGAATTCTCCAGAGGCATGAGCCGCCTTACTGGCCGCGTCCTGTTGGCCGTGGCGGCGGGAAGAATGCCGCTTACGCATCCTGCTGGCATGCCAATAATCTAATGCTCAGCATCGCTACTGCCGACGCCGTGACACCTGCTGGGCTAACGCCGGAGTTGGTGGGGGCTTACCGGGCGTTAGTCGTATCGGATGGGCCACAAGGATCGAATGAGCGGCCGGCAGAGATGGCGGATGCGATCTCCGCTTGGGTTAAAACCTTGTCGCCGGCCAACAACGAAAATTTCGCTCAGTCACGAGTGATCCCTGGTGCCACCCTCGGTGAAGCCTTGGACAACTTGGTAGACTGGATCAGCCGGCCCGAAGGGCAGGCTATTCGTCGCTGGTTCCGTACTTGCGGAATGTGCGTGGATCTAGGAGGCGGTTACGCCTTCCCACTTTGCGAGATCGGCTACTGCACAACCGACAACCAGGTTTTCCGGAGCACTTACCGTCATCATGGTAAAGGCGCTTGGCCGCAGGCTAAGGATGCCGATCCCTATCCGGCTATGACGGGGAAGACCCGGATCGAGTTTCGAGCCTTCGAGGTAATGGCCGACATCTGGGCTGAGAGCCGCCCTAAGGTGCTCGGCTTAGTGTCTCCACTTCTCTCTTCTCCTGGCGTCACCACCGCCGAAAAGAAGAGCAAGACGCCGGAACCCCACCACAGGGCGCCGGCGTCCAGTACTCGTATCAACCAGCCACGTGCATCACACGCAACAGGGTACTCCACGCCCCGGAAGCTAAGCGTGTGTGCATGTCCAATCAAGGGCATCTGAGCTCGCGAGGTCTTTCCCCGGGGAGGGAGTCCCTCCTCTATGAATTGCGACGTTGAAATGATCCCTCTTGGTGCGATGCGCCAGGAAGTAACGGACAATGCTGCCCGGAGCCCTGAAGTCCTGACCCAGATGCGGCATCGCGCGCTGCTGGAGATGGCTTTGGACGGCCGGATTTCGGCGCGGCGTGAGCGTGGGCGCTGGTACGTGTGCCGTAGCAACCTGCCGGCGTTAGTAAGGACGCTGGGCGGCAATGCTCCGCGGAAGCCGGGTCGCCCTCGCAAGGCTTCCCCCTCCCACAATGAGGCGATGGTCGCGGCCTGAACAACAAAGGGCCCGCGCCCGGGGTGCAAGCCGGGTGGGACCCTTTGGGTACGCAACGCTACGGGACTGAACTACTCGGCACTAACTGACCGACCGTTCAAATACCCTCGTGCGGCCTACCGTTCAAGCGTTGATCGTCGCCTCCCATGATGGGAGGCAGCGTTGCACGAATTTTATCTGCCCGCCGGCCCGTACCTCGAGGCGTTGGTTGAGCGCATCACGCTCAAGCCGGTCCACGAGGGCTTCACTCTCATCAATCTGCGGCTACCGGGCGTGCACCTCCCCGGCATCCAGGCGCACCGAGACACTGCCGGTACGGTGACTCTGAAGGCACCGGAACGTGCTGAACAGCATGGCCAGCTCTGGTCGATCATCAACCTGCAGCCCGGCGTGCTGGAGGGCGCCGCCAGGGAAACGACGCGCCTCTTGGCCATGGGCGCCGCGCGAGTACCCCGCCGTAATGCCAGCGGCCCCCATAAGGGAGGGGAGCGCGGTTGACCGAAAGCCTTACCGTCCTGCGAACTATTGGGAAGCTGGTGATGGCGAAGTTGTACGCCATCGCTCCCAACGGGCTTGTCGTAAAGCGCGACTACTCGAACGCGCGCACCTTCTGCGTCAAGTCCATCCCTGTCGGCGGGATCCACGACCTGCTCTCCGCGCTACGCCGGATCGAGACCGACCCCACGGCCTGCGTCATCCGCGGCGTCCCCAATGCCACCACCAACCTCAATGGCACGCGTCGCGTGAAGGCGCAGAACGGCGGCACCTTCGAGGACCAGCCGCGCAGCTTCGTCATGCTGGACCTCGACAATGTGAAGCTGCCGCCCAGCGCTAGCCTGCTCTCCGACCCGGACGACGTGGCGCAGATCCTGGTGGATCTAGTGGCATCGAACATCCCCGAGCTCGATGGTGTCACCGCGGTTGTGCATTTCTCATCGTCCGCCGGCCTGGATGAGCAGGCCGAGGCCGAGAAGGCGGCCGGGATGATGCCACGGTGGGATGGTATCCTGAAAAAGGGCGGCGGGATCGGCGCGCACGTCTGGTACTGGCTCAACCAGCCGGTGGATGGCGCACAGCTTGGCCGCTGGGTGGCGGCCGTGAATGCCCGCGTGGGCTTCAAGCTCGTGGATCCCGCCACCCTGCGGACCGTCCAGCCGCACTACACCGCCGCGCCGATTTTTGGTGAAGGCTTGCGCGACCCCCTGCTGGGGCGGCGCACGCTGCTGGTGGAGGGCGTGGAAGATGCGGCGGTGCTCGACATCCCCGAGCCTTCCCGCCGGCAGGCCTGGACGCCCGGTGAGAGCGGCCACGCTTCCCTTGGCTTCCAGGGATGGCTGGACGCGATCGGTGGTGCCGAGGGCTTCCACGGGCCCATCAACCGCGCAATCGCCAGCTACGTCGCCACCAACTGGCCGGGACCGGACACCGACTCTCTCAAGGCGGCCCTAGTAGAGCGCATCGAGAGCGCAGATCCCGGTGGGCGCAGCCAGTCCGAGATCAAGCGTTACGCAAGCGACAAGATGCTGGACGCTCGGATCGCCTGGGTCGTCGGCCGCGAGCAGGACAAGCGCGATGCGATGGTGGCGGAAGCGGAGGTACGGGCGGCGCAGCCGATCGAGCCGACCTATCCCGACCGCTCCATCCCGCTCAAGGAGGCGACGAGCCGCAGCGCCGATCGCCTACAGGCGTTCGCAGACACGATCGCCGCCGGCAACGTGCCGCAGCTCCTCCATCGCAAGGACGTGGGCGGCGGCAAGACCTTCGACGCCATCGCCATGATCCCGACATTCCTGGGCGCCGGACGGGCTGTCGGACGCGGCCCGGTCCTGTTCGCGCATCCCCGGCACTCGCTGGGTGATCAGATCGCGGCGGATATCCGCAAGGGGCACCCGCACCTGAAGGTCGCAATCTGGCGCGGACAGGAGGCACTGAACCCGGACAAGACCGGCGCGACGATGTGCGAGGATCTGGACCTGCCGAGGCACGCCAAGGCGGCCGGGCAGTCGAACACGGCCGGGTGCATCGCGTGCCCGTTGGCCGGCGGGTGCGCCTACCTCCTCCAGGCTCATACCGGAGCGGGTGCGGACGTGTGGGTAGTCCCGCACAACGTCCTCTTCCTCAAGCCGTTCCGGGCGTGGCCGCACGAGATCAAGGATGGGCACAAGCACCCGGTCCCACCATCTGTTGTCATCGTGGATGAGGATGTGACGAGCACTGGCGTCGCTGGCCTCAACCCGCTGTCACCCGTGCAGCTCGCGATCTCCGCTCTGTCCTGGGACGCAGTGGGACCCCTGCGCGGGATGGGCGAGGAAAGACGGGCCCAGCGGGAGCTCCTCCTCCATCGGCGCGACCAGTTTTCGAAGCTTCTCTCCAAGGCGTCAGAGGGCGCGCTGTTCCGCGAGGCGCTGGCGGGAGAGTCGGTCGCGGACTCCATCTTCCAGGCCAAGGAGTGGGCCGCACTCGAATGGACGGTCAAACCCACGGTGAAGATCACCCAGGGCACCTCCCGCGCCGGCGCCATCACGGCATTCAAGGACGCCGCGGCGGTAGGCTTCACCAAGCTGCGCCCCATGCTGGGCGAGATGATCGCGGAGTTCCTAGAGAGCGGCGACGCGCGGAGCGTGAATCTCGCGCTGGCGCTGAATACCGCTCTCGGGCGGGAGCAGGGCACCGGCCCGGCCATCCGGTTCGCCTGGCGGCAGGACATCCACCACGGGTGGCGCGGCCCGACCCTGTTCCTCGACGCAACTGGCAAGCCGGAAGTCCTGCGGCACTGGGCGCCGGACCTGGAGGTGGAAGACACCGAGATCGCCGCGCCGCACCAGTACGTCGTGCACGTCCCGGATCAGGAGATGGGGCGGACCTGGCTGCGGAGGGAGACAAACCTTCGAGCCGTGGTGGACTCGCTGATGGTCGAGGTGGCGCAAGCGAAGGGTGAAGTCCTCGCCATCGCGCAGATGGCAATCGAGACCCTGCTGCAGGACGAGCTGACGTACCGCGGCGCCACCTGCGACCCCATCCCGAAGGGGGCGAAAGCTAGCGACCCTACGACTTGGCGCTGGCCGTCCGGGAAGGTGCTGTACTTGGCGCACCATGGCAACGTCACGGGGATGAATAGCTGGTCGAAAGTCGCCACGATCGTGAACATCGGCCGGCCCGCTATGCACCGCTTCGCGGGCGAGCGGATGGCCGAGGTGATCAATGGTAAGGCACTGAAAACCGTCCCAGATGCCCCGGGTAGCTGGTGGCCGACCGTCACCGCCGCGCTCCGTATGGCGGACGGGACCGGTCGGGCGGTTGATCGGCAGCCGCGGCACCCGGATCCTTTGGTGGAAGCCTATCGATGCACCGTGACGGAGGGGGCAGTCCTCCAGGGAGTTGGGCGGCCCCGAGGGGTCAGGCGCGAGAGCCACAACCCGGTGCGGGTCGTGATCCTGGCGGCGCTGGCTCTCCCCCTCACGGTGCATGAAGCCCCGAGCTGGAACGAGTACCGACCGAACCGGCTGGAGGTGGCGGTGGCGGAAGCCGCGCTATTCGGCCGCGCCATGCCCCTGGCCCCGGCGGACATGTCCATCGCCAGGACAGACCTCTGGCCGACTGCCAAGGCGGCGGAGCGGTTCTTGGAGGACCGCGGAGAACGATTTGAACTCCCCCAAACCCTTATGAGACAGATATATAAGGGGTCGGGGGGTTCCAAAATCCTCGTCGCGGCCCGGTACAGGAAGGGCCTCAGGGGCCGCTGGTCCGACGCCCTGGTACCGATTCGGAGAGGGCGGGAGTCGCTGGAAGCCCTAATCGGCCGGGTGCAGGCCTTCGAGCTCGTACATCCCGACTCTCCCACCCAAGATCCGGGCTTGGTCCCCCAAGTAGACAGCGAGGTCGCGGAGGAGCCGCCGCCTGTCGCCGCCCGCACCCCGGAGGCAGCCACGCAGGTCGTCTGGGACGCCGTAGATGCTGACGATTGGGAATGGGCGCCGATGGATGGATGGGTGCCGTCAGATCCCCTGGAGGATGTCCCGTTCCCACCATACGTCTATGCGGATCCTCACCCACGGGGCAGGCCGTGACGGTGGAAATTGGTGGCGCCGCGCGCGGAGGCTGTGCCGGACACGCCCCTGAGAACAGGCCCGCTGAGGCGGCACCTGAATAATCCGAACAGCCCCATAGGAGAGGCAAGAGGATGAAAACTGAAGCGAAGCCGCGGGCGCTGACTGCCAGCTCCGCAGGACAAATCCGACCCCCCGGGCGCAGAATCTGGCGCCGGGCGCAGTGGCGAAGCGGAGCCAGCCGAAGCCCCGGCCACGCCGAAAGAGGTGGTGAACTTCGCTGCGGCGCTCCGTCGGTCGGAACTGGTGGCTCTAGACATGGCCAATGTGGCGTTCGTGGCTGAGGGATGCTTCTCACCCTGCGCCGGGCAAAGACGGACCAAGAGGGTCTTGGAACGAAAATTGGCGTCCCTTTCGGCCGGGCCGAGCGGACGTGCCCCATCCTGGCCCTACATGCCTGGCTAGAGACGGTTGCCATCGCGGAGGGGCAGTATTCCGCAGCGTCAGACGCCACGGCTTTCGCGGCGGCCAACGCCTATCGGATCGGGACGTGGCGCGCGTGGTGAAGGCGGCCGGCTACGATCCCGCTGCCCCAGCGACAGAGCCCAAGCGGAACCCCGAGAGAATTGGCCTTATAACTTTCAAGTTACTGCTAAGTTCTCTCGGAAATCCCGGTCCCGATCGGCGCCGATCAGAACCCCAGCACGTGACCTAATCTGCAGGAAGATCCAACAGGTTACGAGTCATTCAGGGGGCGATTGGGTAATGAAACACAACGGGGAGCATTCCACGCTTCTTCGTCGCTGCGTCATCTGCCTCCTGCTTCTTCCGCTTCTCTTCCTCTTCGTGGCGTTGTTGCGCAAATCAGACTTAGGGCGTGAGTGTTCCTGTCCCGCTCTGATCAGGCGCGGGCGACGGTGTCGGGCATACCGAGGGCGTTGAAGGTGTTCAGGATGGCGCAGCGGATCTGC
>NZ_JAGIZB010000003.1 GCF_017813395.1 Pararoseomonas baculiformis
ATACCGTCAGCTGCAGCAGGTTCACCACAAGGCTGAACACACCAACGGCACCAAACTGAACCCGGCACCCCGACAAAGCACTCTCAAGCGCATTCAGCCGCGGCGGTACCATCCAATGCTCCTACAGGCACTTGCACGGGGCGATGCACCAGGGCGGTCATTTCGCCACGCCATCGTCCGATAGCACAAGTCATGATTCGAAAAGCAAACTATCGCTTTGCACCCGGGGCAGGTGAGCTCCATGCCGTTTCGAGGGCCTCTGGCCCGCCAGGGGCGGGCTGCGCCAGATACGCGATGCGCTTGGCCTCAATTCGCCCGCGGGTGACCGTATCGAGCACCAGGCCGCAGGTCAGGCAGAGGAAGGCCAGCAGCATGAACATGGTAGAGGCCAGGAAAGTAGGCAGGCGCGGCACCAGCCCGCTCACGAGATAGGTTTCGAGCACCGGCAGGAAGAGTGCCACGGAGAGCAGGGCCAGGAAGAGGGCAAGGAGCCCGAAGAAGAGCCGCGGCCGCTCCCGCTGCACCAGCGCCAGAATCATCCGCAATATCTTGAAGCCGTCCCGGTAGGTCCGCAGCTTGGAGACGGAGCCGGCGGGCCGCTCGCTATAGGCCGTACGGATCTCCCCCACAGGCATGCGCAGCTCCAGCGCATGCACCGTGAACTCGGTCTCGGTTTCGAAGCCCTGGGCGAGGGCAGGGAAGGACTTCACGAAACGCCGGGAAAAGCAGCGATAACCCGAGAGCATGTCTGTGACCCGGTTGCCGAAAACCTGCCGAACCACCCCGGTCAGCACCCGGTTGCCCAGGCGGTGGCCCAGGCGGTAGGCAGCCTGTGCCTCCGTGACCCGAACCCCCGTCACCATGTCCAGCCGCTCCTCCCAGAGCCTGCGGAGCATGGCCGGGGCGGCGATGGGATCGTAGGTGCCGTCCCCGTCCACCAGGACATAGATGTCGGCTTCCACATCGGCGAACATGCGCCGGACAACATTCCCCTTGCCCTGGAGAGGCTCGGTGCGGACGACCGCGCCCGCGGCGGCGGCCCGCTCGCGCGTGCGGTCGGAGGAGTTGTTGTCATAAACATAGACGACCGCCTCCGGCAGCGCTGCCCGGAGACCTGACACGACCTCGCCGATCGCCGCCTCCTCGTTGTGGCAGGGAATCAGGACGGCAATGCGGGTCAATGTCATGCGGGGCGGAAGACGAAGCGGCGCGAGAGCAGGAAATTCCCGCCCATTCCGGCCAGCGCCCCCGCGGCAACGGCCAGGACGGGGTGAGCAGCCGCCAAAGGCAGCCTCGCGACGAGCAGCGCGTAGGTGCCGTAATTCACGGCGAAGCCCACCAGGTTCACCAGGACGAAAAGCGCCCATTGCCGCCCGATCGTCCCGTGCCCCGTCTCCCGCGCCGCGTTGCTGAATGTCCAGGCCCGGTTGAGCGCCCAGGTTGTGCTGGCAGCCACCAGATAGGAGAGGGCGCGCCCGCCATAGAGCTCGGCCCCGGCCGCCAGGGCAGCGTAGAGCACCACGGTGTCGACGACGAAGCCTGCCGCGCCCACCACCCCGAAGCGGAGGAACTCGGCGGTCAGGGCACGATGCCTGGGCGACAGAATCCGGTCCGGCCGGAGGGTGCAGCGCATCAGGCCGGTGTAGCGGCTGCCCGGGCTGGCGTGAAGGCAGGGCTTGCGCGCCGGGCGCGGCTGCGCTTGCCTCTCCGGATTCCGCCCGAAAGGATCGAAAGAGCGCATGCCTACGGATCGACGTCGCTTCCTCGCCGGCGGCGCCGGCCTTGCCCTCGCAGGCACCGGCCCGATCGGCCTCGCGCGCCCCGCCCTGGCCCAGCCGGCCGGCGCGCGCGTGCTCAAATTCATCCCCCAGTCCGACGTGACGGTCACGGACCCCATCATCACCACGGCCTATGTGACGCGCCACCATGGGTACGCGATCTGGGACACGCTGTACGGCTTTGACGAGGACTTCAACCCGCAGCCGCAGATGGCCGAGGGCCACCGGGTCGAGGATGACGGGAAGCGCGTGACCATCACGCTCCGCCAGGGGCTGAAGTGGCATGATGGCGGGGCGGTGACCGCCAAGGACTGCGTGGCCTCCATCCGCCGCTGGGCCGCGCGCGATGCGCTCGGCCAGGTGCTGATGGCGCGCACGGACGCACTGGAAGCGCCGGATGACCGTACGATCGTCTTCCGCCTGAAGCAGCCCTTCCCGATGCTTTTCACGGCGCTCGGCAAGCCGAGCACCCCGGTCTGCTTCATGATGCCCGAGCGCATCGCCAGCACCGACCCCAACCAGCCCATCCGCGAGCTGATCGGCAGCGGCCCGTTCCGCTGGAAGGCGGACGAGCGCGTGCCCGGCTCCCGCGTGGTCTATGAGCGCTTCGCCGACTACGTGCCCCGCGCCGATGGGACGGCCAGCTGGACCGCCGGGCCCAAGCGCGTGCATCTTGACCGGGTGGAGTGGCACGTCATCCCCGACGCCTCGACCGCGGCGAATGCGCTCACCAATGGTGAGATGGACTGGTGGGAGCAGCCGACCGCGGACCTGCAGCCCACGCTGCGCCGCAACCGCAACGTGGTGATGGAGATCCCGGACCCGACCGGCCTCTGTGCCATTGCGCGCTTCAACCACCTGCACCCGCCCTTCAACAACCCCGCCATTCGGCGCGCCCTGCTGGGTGCCGTGGTGCAGGGCGACTACATGACGGCCGTGATCGGCACCGACCGCTCGCTTTGGAAGGATGGCAACGGCTTCTTCCCGCCGGGCACGCCGCTGGCCAGTGATGTGGGCATGGAGGCGCTGACCAGCCCGCGCGACATGGAGAAGGTGAAGCGCGACCTGGCCGCCGCCGGGTATAAGGGGGAGAAGGTCGTCGTCATCGCCGCCTCCGACTTCCCCTCGCTCAATGCGCTGGCCCAGGTCGGCAACGACATGCTGACCCGGGCGGGCCTGAACGTGGAGTTCGTCTCCACCGACTGGGGCAGCGTGGTGCAGCGCCGCGCCAGCCGCGAGCCGGTGGAGCGTGGTGGCTGGAGCATGTTCTTCACCTTCTGGGCGGGGCTGGACATGATCAACCCCGGCGTCAGCCAGAGCCTCCGCGGGAATGGGCAGCAAGCCTGGTTCGGCTGGCCGACCATGCCCCGCATCGAGGAGCTGCGGACGGCCTGGTTCGATGCGCCGGACCTGAATGGCCAGAAGAAGATCGCGCAGGAAATCCAGCAGGTCGCCTTCCAGGAGGTGCCTTACCTGCCGCTCGGCCAGTATTTCCAGGCCACGGCGTACCGCCGGAACATCTCGGGCGTGCCGAAGGGCTTCCCGATGTTCTGGAGCCTGCAGAAGGCAGCCTGACCTATTCCTGGGACGTCGGGCTTGCCCCGGCGTCCCGCATGCTGCTCACATGACGGCGACGTTAAGGAGCAGGACGGATGATTCGACGCCGCCACCTCTTGGGTGCCGCGGGGGCCGCCGCTGTTGGGCCGGCCTCCTTCGCTCCCTCTAGCCCGGCCCTGGCCCAGCCTGCGGGGCAGCGCGTCCTCAAGATGGTTCCCCAGGCCAACCTGACCAGCCTGGACCCGATCTGGACCACGGCGAACATCACCCGCAACCATGGCTACATGGTCTATGACAACCTCTACGGCATGGACTCCCAGTTCCGGCCCCAGCCGCAGCTGGCCGAGGGCCATTCGGTGGAGGACGACGGAAAGCGCGTCATCATCACCCTGCGCCAGGGGCCGAAGTTCCATGATGGCGAGCCCGTGCGCGCGGCCGATGCGGTGCAGAGCCTCAAGCGGTGGATGCGCCGCTCTCCCTCCGGGCAGAAGCTCGCGGAGTTCGTGGATGAGCTCTCGGCTCTCGATGACCGGCGCCTCCAGTTCCGGCTGAAGCGGCCTTTCCCGTTCCTCTTCTCGGCGCTTGCCCAGGTCAGCAACAGCCCCGCCTTCATCATGCCTGAGCGGCTCGCGCAGACCGATGCCTTCCAGCAGATCCGGGAGTCCGTTGGTAGCGGCCCGTTCCGCTTCAAGGCGGACGAGTTCAACTCCGGCAGCCTCGTTGTCTATGAGCGGAACCCAAATTACAGCCCCACCCCGGTCGGCACGCCGAGCCTGACGGCCGGTCCGAAGGTGGTGCATTTCGACCGCGTCGAGTGGCAGATCATCACCGATGCCTCCACGGCCGCCGCTGCGCTGCAGGCCGGCGAGATCGACTGGTTCGAGCAGCCGCCCCCCGAAATCCAGCAGCTTCTCCGCCGCAGCCGCGCCCTTTCCGTGGAGGCGATCGACCCGCTTCCGCTGACGGGCATCCTCCGCTTCAACCACCTGCACCCGCCTTTCAACGACAAGAAAATGCGCCAGGCCTTGCTGCCGGCGATCGACCAGGCGGACTTCATGCAGGCCATCGTGGGCACGGAGCCCGGCCTGTGGGAGCCCGCTGGCATCTTCACCCCCGGCACGCCCCTGGCGAGCGATGTGGGGATGGAGCCGCTGAAGGGGCCGCGCAGCCTGGACCGTGCGAAGGCGCTGATGCGCGAGGCCGGCTACACGAACCAGCCGATGCGGCTCGTCGGCCCCACCGACATCCTGGCGCCCTCGGCCATGACGCAGGTCTGCGCGGATCTCGTCCGGCGCCTCGGCTTCAACGCCGATATCGTGCTCACGGACTGGGGCACCACCGTGCAGCGCCGCACGAGCCGCGAGCCGGTGGACAAGGGCGGCTGGAGCATCATCCTCACTGCCTTCTCCTCTTTCGATTTCGTGGACCCGTCCGCGCACTTCCCGCTGCGCGGCAACGGCACCAGCGCCTGGCCGGGCTGGCCGAACATCCCCCAATTGGAGACGCTGCGCGACGAGTGGTTCGTGGCGCCGAATCTCGAGGACCAGAAGCGCATCGCCCAGCAAATGCAGCGCGTGGCGATGGACGAGCTGCCCTATATCCCCGTGGGTGCCTATAAATCCCTCACGGGCATCCGGCGCGACCTCCGGGATCGCGTGCCGGGCTTTGCCATTTTCTGGAACATGAAGCGGGCCTGAGGGAGAGAGTCGATGCTGCACCGCCGCGACGCCTTCAAGGGACTTGTTGCGGCGGCTGCCGCAACAGGCCTTTCCTCACCGGCCCTCGCCCAGGGAAGTGCCGCGCGCGTGCTGCGCGTGGTGCCCCAGGCCAACCTCACCAGCCTGGATCCGGTCTGGACGACCGCGGTCGTCACCCGGAACCATGCCTATCTGGTCTATGACCAGATCTGCGCGGTGGATTCCACGAACACCCCCCGCCCGCAGATGGCGGAAGGGTGGGAGATCGGGAATGACGGTCGGGAATGGACCTTCACGCTCCGGACAGGGCTGAAGTTCCACGACAACGAGCCTGTCCGCGCGCAGGACTGCGTGGCCAGCCTGAAGCGCTGGATGGTGCGGGATGTCTTCGGACAGGCACTCGCGGCCCAGACTGACGAGCTTTCGGTGCTGGACGACCGGCGCTTCCGCTTCCGGCTGAAGAAGCCCTTCCCCTTCCTCGCCCTCGCCATCGGGAAAAGCCAGAACCCGTGCTTCATCATGCCGGAGCGGCTTGCGGCCACCGATCCGTTCACGCAGGTCCGGGACGCGACGGGCTCCGGCCCTTTCCGCTTCGTGCCGGGTGAATGGAACCCGGGCCAGACCGCGGTATGGGAGAAATTCGCCGGATACCAGCCGCGGCAGGAGGAGCCTGACGGCCTTGCGGGAGGGCGCATGCCGCGCCTGGACCGCATCGTCTGGACCGTGATCAGCGATCCCGCGACCGCGGCCTCGGCCATGGTCAATGGCGAGCAGGACTACTGGGAATATCCGCTGCACGACCTGCTGCCGTTGCTGCGGCGCTCGCGTGACCTGGTGGTCGAGCAGCGGCTGCTCGAGGGCACCTATGGGGTGATGCGCTTCAACCAGCTGCACCCACCCTTCAACAACCTCGCGGTACGGCGCGCCGTGGCCATGGCGGTGGACCAGCGCGACTATCTGCGGGCGGTTGCCGGCGACGACCCGAAGGGCTGGGGCACCTGCGAGGGTGTCTTCACCTGCGGCACCAGCCTGGCCAGCGATCAAGGCAGCGATATCCTGCGGACCCGCAACATCGACCGTGCCAAGGCCGCGCTGCGGGAGTCAGGCTACGCGGGGGAACGCGTGGTGCTGATCGCGCCCAGCGACTATCCGCAGATCAACGCGCTCTCCCTAGTCACCGCCGATCTGATGACCCGGATCGGGCTGAACGTGGAGGTCGTCTCGGCCGATTGGGGCACGGTGGTTCAGCGCAGGGCCAGCCGGGAGCCTGTGGAGAAAGGTGGGTGGAGCGTGGTGCACACCACCTCCTCGGGCAGCGACCTCGGGGTGCCCACCATCCATCTGTTCCTGCGCGCGAACGGGCCGAATGCCTGGTTCGGCTGGCCTCAGGACGACCAGATCGAGGCACTGCGCGCCCAATGGCTGGACGCCCCCAGCGAAGCCGAGAGCAAGCGCATCGGGGCGGCGCTGAACCAGCGTGCCATGGAGGTGCTGCCCTATATCCCGCTGGGCTTCTACTGGCAGCCCAGCGCCTGGCGCCGCAACCTCACCGGGGTGTTCCGCGCGCCCGCCACGGTGTTCTGGAACATCTCGAAGACCTGAATGGCACGCGCCGTGCTTGGGGCGGGTTGTCATCCGTCCGTCACGCTGGTGCGATGGATGAAATTCCGGCAGGCTCGCCGGGCAGGGAAGATGGGCACGGCGAAGGCCGGCCCGATGGGGGCTTGGAAATGGATCGTCGTTCGTTCTTGAAGGCTGGATCGGGGCTCGCCGCCGCCGGGCTTTCCGCCCCGGCGCTGTCACAGGGGGCCGATGCCCGTACCCTGCGCTTCGTGCCGCAGGCGAATCTCGCGAATTTCGACCCGATCTGGGGCACGCAATATGTGGTCCGCAATGCGGCGGCGATGGTGTGGGACACGCTCTATGGCGTGGACGCCCAGCTCCAGCCGCAGCGCCAGATGGTCGAGAGCGAGGAGGTTTCCTCGGATGGCCTGACCTGGACCTTCAAGCTGCGCACCGGCCTGAAGTTCCATGACGGCGAGCCGGTACTGGCCAAGGATGCCGTGGCCAGCATGAACCGCTGGGCCGTGCGCGATCCGATGGGCCAGATGATCCGCGCCATCCAGAACGAGTTGGTCGCGGTGGATGACCGGACCTTCCGTTGGTCCCTGAAGCAGCCCTATCCGAAGATGTTGTTGGCCCTGGCCAAGAACAACGCGCCCTGCAGCTTCGTCATGCCCGAGCGGATCGCACGGACGGATCCGTTCCAGCAGATCACGGAATATGTCGGTTCCGGGCCGTTCAAGTTCGCCCGTGGGGAGTGGGTGCCCGGCGCCAAGGCCGTCTTCGAGAAGTTCGGCGATTACCAGCCGCGCAGTGAGCCTGCCTCCTGGCTGGCCGGCGGCAAGCGCGTCATGGTGGATCGCGTCGAATGGGTGGTGATGCCCGATCCCGCCACGGCGGCCGCGGCCCTGCAGAATGGGGAGGTGGACTGGTGGGAAAACCCGATCAGCGACCTGATGCCGCTCCTGCGCCGCAACCGGAATGTCCAGGCCGATATCGCCGATCCGCTCGGAAATATCGGCACCTTCCGCATGAACCACCTGCACGCGCCCTTCAATGATGTGCGTGCCCGCCGCGCCGTGCTCATGGCCATCGACCAGGCGGACGTGATGCGCGCCATCGCCGGCGATGACGAGAACATGTGGAAGCGCCTGCCGAGCTTCTTCACCCCGGGCACCCCGCTCTATTCGGAAGCGGGCGGCGACCTGCTGAAGGGGCCGCGGAACTATGACGCCGCGAAGAAGCTCCTGATGGAGAGCGGCTACAAGGGCGAGCCGGTGGTCATGCTCGTGGCCCAGGACCAGCCCATCACCAAGGCCCAGGGCGACGTGACCGCCGAGGCCATGCGCAAGATCGGCATGAATGTCGATTATATCGCGACCGACTGGGGCACGGTGGGCAGCCGCCGCGCGATGAAGAACCCGCCCAGTCAGGGCGGCTGGAACGTGTTCTTCTCCTGGCATGCGGGGGCGGACTGCATCAACCCGGCCGCCTACACCGCCATTCGCGCGAATGGCGACAACGCCTGGTTCGGCTGGCCGAGGAGCGAAGAGGTCGAGGCCAAGCGCGATGCCTGGTTCGCCGCGACCACGCTGGACCAGGAGAAGGCCGCCATGGCCGAGCTGAACAAGGCGGCGATGGACCATGTGATCTTCGCGCCGACGGGCTTCTTCACCTTCTACACCGCCTGGCGCCGGAACGTGTCCGGCATCGTGAAGGGGCCGTTGCCCTTCTTCTGGGGTGTTTCCAAGAGCTAGGGTATCAGGATGTTCGCCTACGCCATACGCCGGATCATCGCCACCATCCCCGTGATGGCGGTCGTGGCCCTCTTCGTCTTCAGCCTGCTCTACATCTCGCCGGGTGACCCGGCGGCGGTGATCGCGGGCGACCAGGCCACGCCCCAGGATGTCGAGCGCATCCGGGCGAGCCTGGGCCTCGACCGGCCCTACCTCGTGCGCTTCGGCGAATGGGTCTGGCACATCGTGCGGGGAGACCTCGGGGTCTCGATCTTCACGAACCTGCCGGTCAGCACCATGATCCAGCAGCGGATCGAGCCGACCCTGTCGCTCATGGTGATCACCCTCATCCTGGCGGTCAGCATTGCCGTGCCGATGGGGGTCATCGCCGCCTGGAAGCAGGGCACCTGGATCGACCGGGCCGTGATGGGCTTCGCCGTGCTCGGCTTTTCGGTGCCGGTCTTTGTGGTCGGCTACCTGCTGGCCTATGTCTTCGCGCTCGAGCTCGACTGGCTGCCGGTGCAGGGCTACACGCCCTTCTCCCGTGGGATCTGGCCCTGGTTCCAGAACCTGATCCTGCCGGCGGTGGCCCTGGGCGGCGTCTATATCGCGCTGATCGCACGCATCACCCGTGCGACCATGCTCGAGGTGCTGCAGCAGGACTACATCCGGACCGCCAGGGCCAAGGGCGTCGCCCAGCCGGGTATCCTGTTCCTGCACGCGCTGAAGAATGCCGCCGTGCCCATCGTCACCGTCATCGGCATCGGCGTCGCGCTGCTGATCGGCGGTGCGGTGGTGACGGAAAGCGTCTTCGCCATTCCGGGGCTTGGCCGGCTGACGGTGGATGCCATCCTCCGCCGAGACTACCCAGTGATCCAGGGCGTGATCCTGCTGTTCTCCTTTACCTATGTTCTGGTGAACCTGGTGATCGACCTCCTCTACACCCTGTTCGATCCGAGGATCCGGTATTGAGCACCACCACCATCGCACCGGGCGCCCTTCGGGCTGAGGACGTCGCGGCTGCCGCGCCGCTGCCCGACGTGTTCCCCCCCGTGAAGGCCAGGCGCGGCTTCATCGGCTATATCCGCCGTAATCCGATCATGGCCTTCGGCGGCCTGCTGATGATCCTCATCCTGCTCATGGCGATCTTCGCCCCGTTCCTGTGGACGGTTGACCCGACGGCACTCGCCCCGGCCCGCCGCACGCGCGAGCCTTCGGCCATGTACTGGTTCGGCACGGACATGCTGGGCCGGGATGTGTATTCGCGCGTGCTCTATGGCGCTCGCGTCTCGCTGATCGTCGGCTTCTCGGTCGCCTTCTGCGCATCAGTGATCGGGCTGACCATCGGCCTGATCTCCGGCTTCGTGCGCTGGGCCGACGCGATCATCATGCGGATCATGGATGGGCTGATGTCCATCCCCTCCATCCTTCTCGCCATCGCCCTCATGGCGCTGACGCGGGGCAGCGTGGGGAACGTGATCCTGGCCATCACCATCGCCGAGGTTCCGCGCGTCTCCCGCCTCGTGCGCGGCGTCGTGCTGTCCCTGCGCGAGCAGCCCTATGTCGATGCGGCGGTCGCCTCCGGTACCACCACGCCCCGGATCATCATCCGCCACATCCTGCCCAACACGCTCGCGCCGCTCACGGTGCAGGCGACCTATATCTGCGCCAGCGCCATGATAGCGGAAAGCATTCTCTCCTTCATCGGCGCGGGCACGCCGCCCATCATCCCGTCCTGGGGCAACATCATGGCGGAGGGCAGGGCCCTCTGGCAGGTGAAGCCCTACATCGTCTTCTTCCCGGCCATCTTCCTCTCGCTCACCGTTCTCGCGGTGAACCTGCTGGGCGATGGGCTGCGGGATTGGCTCGACCCCCGTATGGCGAAGAAGGTCTGATCATGGCCGAGACACCTCTCCTCGACGTCCGGATGCTCCAGACCCATTTCCGCACGCCGGACGGCGTCAACCGCGCGGTGGACGGTCTCTCCTTTCATGTGAATGCGGGTGAGACCGTCGCGATCGTCGGTGAGTCGGGCTGCGGCAAGTCCGTGACCGCGATGTCCATCCTCCGGCTCATCCCGGAGCCGCCCGGGAAGATTGCCGGCGAGATCATGCTGCAGGGCAAGGATCTGCTGAAGCTGTCGGATCGCGAGATGCGCGCGATCCGCGGCAATGATGTCAGCATGATTTTCCAGGAGCCGATGACATCGCTGAACCCGGTCCTCACGGTCGGGCGGCAGATCGGCGAGACGCTCCGGCTTCACCAGGGGCTCAGCAGCCAGCAGGCCGAGGACAAGGCGGTGGAGATGCTGAAGCTGGTCGGCATCCCGGCGCCTGAACGGCGGGTCAAGGAATATCCGCACCAGCTCTCGGGCGGCATGCGCCAGCGCGTAATGATCGCCATGGCGCTTGCCTGCAACCCGAAGCTGCTGATCGCGGATGAGCCGACCACGGCGCTCGACGTGACGATCCAGGCCCAGATTCTGGACCTGATGAGGGATCTGAAGCACCGGGTCGGCGCCGCGATCGTCCTCATTACCCACGACCTAGGCGTGGTGGCCGAGGTCGCGGAGCGGGTTATCGTCATGTATGCGGGCCGGAAGGTCGAGGAAGCGCCGGTGCAGGAGCTCTTCAGCGACCCCAAGCACCCCTATACCCAGGGGCTGCTCGGGGCGGTACCGAAGCTGGGTTCCTCCCTGGATGGAACCACCGAGCGCCTGGCTGAGATCCCCGGCCTCGTGCCCAGCCTCAAGAAGCGCATCGATGGCTGCGTCTTCGCCACCCGCTGCCCCAAGGTGACCGATCTCTGCCGCGCCGTCGCGCCCGCGCTGGAGCCCAAGGCCCCGAACCATGTGGCCGCCTGCCACTATGCCGAAAAGGAGCTGATGGCGGCATGAGTGCCAAGCTTACCAACACCTCCGTCTCTCACGCATCCGCGCCCGGCCAGCCGATCCTGCAGGTCGATGACCTGAAGAAGCATTTTCCCCTCCGTGGCGGGCTGTTCGGCGGCGTCACGGGGCAGGTCTATGCGGTCGATGGCGTGTCCTTCGAGATCGCGAAGGGCGAGACGCTCTCCCTCGTGGGTGAGTCGGGTTGCGGGAAATCCACCGTCGGCAAGGCGGTGCTGCGCCTGTTCGACATCACCGCGGGCCAGGTGGTGCTCGACGGGACGCGGATCGACACGCTGCCCGCATCCACGCTGCGCCCGATGCGGCGGCGGGTGCAGGTGGTGTTTCAGGACCCCTTCTCCAGCCTCAACCCGCGCATGCGGGTGAAGGACATCCTGGCCGAGCCGATTCGCAATTTCGGCATGGCGAAGGATTCGGCCGATCTCGACCGGCGGCTCGCTCATCTCATGGACACGGTCCGCCTGCCGCGCGACGCCATCAACCGCTGGCCCCATGAGTTTTCCGGCGGGCAGCGCCAGCGCATCGGGATCGCCCGGGCGCTCGCGGCGGAGCCGGACCTCATCATCTGCGACGAGGCGGTCTCCGCCCTGGACGTGTCCGTGAAGGCGCAGATCGTGAACCTCCTGCAGGATCTGCAGAAGGAACTGGGCCTCGCGCTGCTCTTCATCAGCCACGACCTGGCGATTGTGGAGCACATGACCCATCGCGTCGCGGTGATGTATCTCGGCAAGATCGTGGAAGTGGCGCCCCGCCGCAGCCTCTTCGCCGCGCCGAAGCATCCCTACACCCAGGCGCTGCTCTCCGCCGTGCCGGTGCCCCAGCCCGGGGCGGCGCGCCAGCGCATCATCCTGAAGGGCGATGTGCCGAGCCCGATCAACCCGCCCAGCGGCTGCCGCTTCCACACCCGCTGCCCCTATGTCTTCGACCGTTGCCGGGTGGAGGAGCCGTTGTTGAAGCCCACTGAGCCCGGCCATACGGCGGCGTGCCATCTGCACGACCTCCCGGCCGCGCAGAACCCCCTCTCGGGAGAGGCATCGCCCCTCCATTAGGGCGAGGCTCGCTTGACGCCCCGGAGCCTCCGCGCGAGGTTCCGTGGCATGATTTGCGCGGGGAGGTGACCATGCCGAGTGTCAGCCTGACGGTGAACGGCCAGCGCCACAGCGTGGAGGTGGAGGGGCGAACCCTCCTTGTGGAACTGCTCCGGGAGCAGCTTCGCCTGACCGGCACACATGTGGGTTGCGACACCAGCCAGTGCGGCGCCTGCGTCGTCCATGTGGATGGCGAGAGCGTAAAGTCCTGCACCATGCTGGCCGTGCAGGCGGATGGCAGTTCCGTGACGACGATCGAGGGCCTGGCCGCCGCCGACGGCACGCTGCACCCGATGCAGGAAGCCTTCCGCGAATACCATGCCCTGCAATGCGGCTTCTGCACCCCGGGCATGGTGATGTCCGCGATCGACCTCGTGCAGAAGCACCCGCAGGGCATGACGGAGCACGAGATCCGCGAGGGGCTGGAGGGCAATCTCTGCCGCTGCACGGGCTACCACAACATCGTCAAGGCGATCGCGGCCGCGCAGGAGGTCATGCATGGCCGCCGCGAGGCGCTGGCTCCTGCCGAAGCGTGAACCGGAGGCACGATCGCCATGTATGATTTCGCCTTCCACAAGCCCGCCAGCCTCTCCGAGGCGGTGGCCCTGCTGGCCGATCCGGATGCCCGCCCGATCTCCGGCGGGCAGACCATCCTGCCGGCGCTGAAGCATCGCCTGGACCGCCCCTCGGCCCTCGTGGACCTTTCCGGCATCGCCGAACTCCGCGAGATCCGGCGGGAAGGGGACAAGCTGGTCATCGGTGCCATGTCCCGCCACGCCGAGATCAGCGCGGATGCGACGGTGCGGGCCGCCATTCCTGCCCTGGCCCGCATGGCCGGCAGCCTCGGCGATACCCAGGTGCGCAACCGTGGCACCATGGGCGGCTCCCTGGCCAATAACGACCCCGCGGCGGACTATCCCGCTGCCGCCATGGGCCTGGGTGCCACTTTCGTCACGAACCGCCGGCGCATCGGCGCGGATGACTATTTCCTCGGCATGTTCACCACCGCGCTGGAGCCGGGGGAGCTGCTGACCGCGATCGAGTTCCCGATCCCGGAGAAGGCAGGCTACGCGAAGATGCGGAACCCAGCTTCCCGCTACGTGATGACGGGCGTTTTCGTTGCGCGCGGGCCGGCGGGCGTGCGGGTGGCGGTGAATGGTGCCGGACCTGGCGTCTTCCGGCAGGCCGAGATGGAAGCGGCCCTGGCCGCCAATTGGTCGCCGGAGGCGGTGGCAGGGATCCGCCAGTCCCCCGACGAGCTGAATGGCGACATTCATGGCAGCGCGGAATATCGGGCACATCTCGTCAACGTGATGGCGAAGCGCGCCATCCTGGATGCCGGCTGAGACCGGGCCCCCGGCTGCGTTCGGAAGCGCGCCGCCGGGGGCGCACCTCGTCGTCATCGGCGCCGGAATCCTGGGCGCCACCACGGCCCTGGCCGCATTGGACCGGGGCTTTCGGGTCACGATCCTGGACCCCGGCCCGCCCGGCGGAGAGCAGGCTGCTTCCTACGGGAATGGCTGCTGGCTCTCGGTGATGTCGGTCATCCCGCCCGCCGTTCCCGGGCTCTGGAAGCAGGTTCCGGCTTTCCTGCGTGACCCGCTCGGGCCGTTGGCGATCCGCTGGTCCTATCTACCGCGCGTTCTTCCCTGGCTTTGGGCCTATCTCCGATCTGGTTGGACGGAGGCGCGGGTCCTCGAAACTGCGCGGGCCCTCCGGACTCTGCTGGCGGATGCACCGGCACTTCATAAGGCCCTGGCCGAACGCGCCGGGGTAGGCGATCTCATCCGGCGCGACGGGCTCGTGTATGTCTATCCCTCCCGCGCCGAGTTCGAGCGGGAAGCCATGGGTTTCCGCATCCGCCGCCAGGTCGGGCTGAACTGGACGGAGATCGGCCCGGAGGAGATGCGACAGATCCAGCCGGAGCTGGACCCCCGCTACGGCTTCGGCGCCCTTTTCGAGGAAGCCGGGCATTGCACGGATCCCGGCGCCTATGTCGCCGCCCTGGTGGAGCAGGCGGTGTCGGAGGGCGCGATCCTGCGCCGCACGGCCGCGACGGGCTTCCGGATCGAGGCGGGGCGGCTGAAATCCGTCCGGACCGGTGAGGGCGAGATCGCAGCGGACCGGGCAGTGATCGCAGCAGGGGCGCGCTCAAAGCACCTCGCCGCGGCAGCGGGCTCCCGCGTGCCGCTTGAGACGGAGCGCGGCTACCACGCTGTCGTCCTCGATGCGGAAGTCGGTCCCCGTATTCCCATCATGCCGTCCGACGGGAAGATGGGCATCACGCCCACCCGCGCCGGGCTGCGCGCCTCGGGGCAGGTGGAGATCGCCGGGCTCGAAGCCGCGCCGAACTGGCGCCGCGCGGAAATCCTGCTGGACCACCTGCTCCGGGCCTTCCCGAAGCTGCCGCGCGATCTTCCGCCCGAGCGCATCGCGGTCTGGATGGGGCACCGCCCCTCCATGCCGGACGGGCTTCCCTGCCTTGGCGTTTCGGCCGCCACGCCGGATGTGGTTCTCGCCTTCGGGCACGGCCATGTCGGGCTGGTGGCCGCGCCGCGCAGCGCGCTCGCGGCTGCGGCCCTCGCAGCGGGTGTCAAGCCGGAAATCGATCTCGGGCCCTATGACCCCCGCCGATTCGGCTAGCATTCCTTGCCGGGGCATGCCAGCATGACGATACCGGTCCTGCATCCCGTCGGGCCGATCTATGCGGATAGTGAGATACAGTGTTCCCCGAGAATGAATCGCAGGGTGGCACCGGGCCCGTCGAGGCTGAGGTGAAGTGGTACAACGGCCGCAAGGGTTTCGGCTTCGTGCTTGGGCCCGACGGACAGGACGTTTTTTTCCACGCTTCGGCGATGGCCGAAGCCGGCATTCAGTCGGCTGATACGGGTGACAAGCTCGTCTGCGAGATCGGCACGGACCGGCAGGGCCGTCGCCTTGTGACCCGGATCATGGAGCTGAAGCCGGGCCCTGGCGGTGGCGCCGGTGGTGGTGGTGGCGGTGGCTTCGGTGATCGTCCGCGCCGTGAGTTCGGCGGTGGTGGCGGCTTTGGCGACCGTCCGCCGCGCCGTGACTTCGGTGGCCCGCCGGGCGGTGGTTTCGGTGATCGTCCGCGCCGTGAGTTCGGCGGTGGTGGTGGCTTCGGCGACCGTCCGCCGCGCCGTGACTTCGGCGGCCCGCCGGGTGGCGGCTTCGGCGGTGACCGTGGCGGCTTCGGCGCCCCGCGCCGCGAGTTCGGTGATCGCCCGCCGCGCCGTGACTTCGGCCGTGACGAGGGTGGCCCGACCTATGCCGTGAACGGCACCGTGAAGTGGTTCGACCAGGTTCGCGGCTTCGGTTTCGTGACGCCGGATGATGGTGGCCAGGACGTGTTCCTGCACTCCTCCGTTCTGCAGCGCGCCGGCGTGACCGATGTGCAGCAGGGCCAGAAGGTGGCGCTGGACGTGCGCGACGGCCAGCGTGGCCGCCAGGCCGTGCAGTACAAGGGCTGATTGGCCCATCCTGCCGGATGAACGGGAAGCCCTGGCCTTGCGCCGGGGCTTTCTGATTCAGGGATGACATTTCCCGATCGAGGTTAGGTCTTCCTTCACGCATTGCGGCCAATCTCCCCCTGAGGGCGGGAGAGCCGCCAACGCGAAGGGAAGACCCCGATGGCGATGAACTCGGTCAATACGAACCTCGGCGCACAGGTGGCGCTGCAATCGCTGAACCGCACCAATGAAGCGCTCTCCATCACGCAGAAGCGCGTCTCCACCGGCTACCGCGTCGCGGACGCCAAGGATGACGGCGCGGCCTTCGCCGTGGCGCAGGCGGTTCGGGCCGACATTGCCGGCCTGACCTCCGCGAATGAGCAGATGGGCAGCGTGCAGGGCATTCTGGACACGACATTGTCCGGCCTGAACAAGGTTTCGGACACGATGACCGAGATCCGGGGCGTCTTGGTCAAGCTGGCGGACGGAACCCTCTCTTCCTCGCAGCGCACGCAGTACCAGTCCCAGTATGAGTCCCTGCGAACCCAGGTTCAGAACTACATCGCGGATGCGACCTATAACGGCCGCACGCTGCTCACCACCTCCACCGGCGCAGGCGGCGGCAATATCGCGACCACCCGCAACGAGCAGGCGACGCTCTACACCCTCTCGGCGGTCGAAGGCGCGACCAGTCTGGTGGTGGCTACGGCTCCGACCGATGCCGCGGCCGCCGCTTCGGCGCTGGCCTCAACGGGCGACTTCGTAACGAAGATGACGGCGGTGAACACCGCCCTGAACACCTTCGGCTCCAATTCCACCTATCTCGAAGCCCAGATGAGCTACAACAAGGAGAAGCTGGACGCGCTGGAGACCGGCCTGGGCTCGCTGATCGATGCGGACCTCGCGAAGGAGAGCGCCAAGCTCCAGGCGCTCCAGATCAAGCAGCAGCTCGGCACCCAGGCCCTTGGCATCGCCAACCAGTCGCCGCAGGGCCTGCTCAGCCTGTTCCGCGGGTAAAGCGGCGCCGGAAGGCCCGCTGCAACGCCGTGTTGGACAGGGCTCCCGAACCACCTATCTTTCCCGCAAGCACGGGAGGGATGAGACATGTCCGGAGCCGGAATGGGCGGGGTAGCCGCCGGGGCCTGCATCGTGGGCTGGTCCCATTCGCCTTTCGGCCGGCTGGAGGACGCTCCGGATGCCGAAACGCTGATCGGCCGGGTGGCCCGGGCGGCGATCGAGGATGCCGGGATCGACCCTCAGGAGGTCGATGCCATTTATGTCGGCCACTTCAATGGCGGCTTCCAGAAGCAGGATTTCCCGGCCTCGTTGGTGCTGCAGTCCCTGCCGGAGCTGCGCTTCAGGCCCGCGACGCGGGTAGAGAATGCCTGCGCCACCGGTTCCGCCGCCATCCACGGGGCAATGGATTTCCTGGCCGCAGGGCGCGGCCGCTTCACGCTGGTCATCGGTGTCGAGAAGATGACGGCCATCCCCGGTGCCCAGGTCGGCGATGTTCTGCTGGGCTGCGCCTATCGCCGGGAGGAGGGGGAGATCCCCGCTGGCTTTGCCGGTGTGTTCGCCCGCATCGCTGAATCCTATTTCCAGCGCCATGGGGACCAGTCCGATGCGCTGGCGGCGATCGCGGCGAAGAACCACCGCAACGGGGTGGATAATCCCTACGCCCAGATACGGAAGGATCTGGGCTATGAATTCTGCCGCACCGAAAGCGAACGGAACCCGATCGTGGCCGGTCCACTCAAGCGCACCGACTGCAGCCTTGTTTCCGACGGTGCCGCGGCGCTGGTGCTGACGGACGCCGAGACGGCCGCCACGATGGGGAAGGCCATCCGCTTCCGCGCCGCAGCGCATGTGACGGATTTCATGCCCATCTCCGCGCGCGACATCACCCGCTTCGAGGGCGCGCGCGAGGCTTGGCGACGCGCCTACGACGGCGCCGGGATCAGCGTCTCGGACCTCTCCTTCGCCGAGGTTCACGACTGCTTCACCATCGCCGAGCTGATCGATTACGAGGCCATGGGACTGGTGCCCGAAGGGCAGGGGGCCCGCGCCGTGCTCGACGGCATGGTGCAGAAGGGCGGGCGGCTGCCGGTGAACCCCTCCGGGGGGCTGAAGTCCAAGGGGCACCCGATTGGTGCGACCGGCGTCTCGATGCATGTTCTCAGCGCCATGCAACTCGCCGGGGAGGCCGGCGCGATGCAGGTCCCGGGTGCCACGCTGGGTGGCGTGTTCAACATGGGTGGGGCAGCCGTCGCGAATTATGTCTCGATCCTGGAGCGGCTGCGCTGAGGCACCCGCTCCTTATCGGTTCGGAGATCTACCGGGGTTCCACCTATGGGCCGAAGCACCCGCTGGCCATCCCGCGGGTTCCGGCCATGCTGGACCTGGTGCGCGCACTCGGCTGGCTGGATCCGCAGCGCTATCTCGACAGCCCGCGCGCCACAACCGCGCAGCTGACGCGCTATCACACCCCTGACTATATCGCAGCGCTGCAAAGGGCGGAGGAGGAGCAGTCCGTCCCCGCGGAGGTGCGGGAGCGCCACCACATCGGGGCCCACGGGAACCCTGTCTACCGGGAGGTGTTCCGCCGCCCGGCCACGAGCGCGGGAGGCGCCATCCTGGCCGCCCGACTCACGCGCAGTGGCGGCATCGTCCATGTGCCCGGCGCCGGAACGCACCACGCCTTCCCCGATCGCGCGGCGGGCTTCTGTTACCTGAACGACCCTGTGATCGGGTTGCTGGAATGGCTCGATCTCGGCCTCGACAACATTCTCTACGTCGATATCGACGCGCATCACGGGGACGGCGTGGAATACGCGTTTCGGGAGGACCCGCGCGTCTTCACGCTCTCGGTGCATGAGGCCGGGCGCTGGCCCTTCACGGGGCGGCTGGAGGACCGGGCGGGCGGGCATGCCCGGAACATCCCGGTCCCGCAGGGCTTCAATGACACGGAGATGGAGCATGTGCTGCATTCGGTTATCCTGCCCATCCTCCGGCACCTTCGGCCCCAGGCCGTCATGCTCCAATGTGGCGCCGACGGGGTGGAGGAAGACCCGCTGGCGCGACTCTCCCTTTCCAACAACGCCCATTGCGCCGTGGTCCGGGCCCTCATGGCGGAGGCGCCGCGTCTGATCGTGACGGGCGGCGGCGGCTACAATCCCTGGACGGTGGCGCGCTGCTGGGCCGCCGTCTGGGGCACGCTGGACGGGCGCGCAATGCCCGCCCGCCTGCCGCCCGCGGCGGAAGCGGTGCTCCGTGCGCTGGACTGGTCCCGCGCCGCCGGCCGCAATCCGCCCGAACACTGGTTTACCACCCTGGTGGACGCCCCGCGTCCCGGTCCCCTCAGGCCGGAAGTCGTGGAGGCCTGCCAGGCGGTGCTGCAAGGCCTCCCGCCCGCTGTCAGGCCGGCACGAGCAGGCTGACCGCTGCCTGGGCCGCGATCCCTTCCTCCCGCCCGGGGAAGCCGAGCCGCTCCGTGGTCGTCGCTTTCACCGAGATACGGTCTTCCGGCACTCCCAGCAGCTCGGCGACGCGGGCGATCATCGCCGGGGCATGCGGGGTGATCTTCGGGCGCTCGCAGATCAGCGTCACATCCGCATTGGCCAGCATCCCGCCACGGGCGGCGATCCGGCCGGCCGCGTGGCGCAGGAACTGCGCACTGTCCGCATCCTTCCACTCCATCTGGCTCGGCGGAAAATGCCGGCCGATGTCCCCTTCGGCCAGGGCGCCGTAGATGGCGTCGCAGAGCGCGTGCAGGCCCACATCGGCATCAGAATGCCCGTCCAGCCCCAGCGAGTGGGGCACTTGCACCCCGCAAAGAAAAAGCGGCCGGCCCTCCACTAGGCGGTGCACATCGAAGCCAGTGCCGGTGCGCGGGATGTAGCGCGGCAGCAGGCCAGCCTCGGCCCGCTCGAGGTCGCCGGGATAGGTGATCTTCACATTGCTCTCCGATCCGGGGACGATCCGTACAGCGTGGCCCGCCGCTTCCAGCAGCGCGGCGTCATCGGTGGCGCCTTCGGGCGCGCTGCGATGCAGGGCAAGCAGGGTTCCGAAACGGAAGCCCTGCGGCGTTTGGGCGCGGTACAACCCTTCGCGTGGCACCGTCCGCAGGATCTTGTCTGCTTCTGCGAGTTTCAGCGTGTCGGCCACAGGCTGGGCGGGGATGGCGCCTTCCGAAGTCTCCAATGCCGCCAGCACCGCGGCCACCGTTCCGGCCGGGACCACGGGCCGCGCCGCGTCATGCACCAGCACGATCGCGGGGCCCAGCGCGGACAGGGATTCCAGCCCTGCGCGCACGCTGTCCTGCCGCGTGGCACCACCCGTAACGGCCGGGAGCGCCGGAAGGCCGGTGAGCAGCGAATCCACCCGCGCCCGCTCCGGCTCTGCGCAGACGGGCTGGATCGCATCCACCAACCCATCGCGCAGCAGGGCCTCGGCGGCGTGGCGCAGCACCGGGCGCCCGAGAAGCGGCAGAAACTGCTTGGCCTCGTTTCCGCCGAGCCGCTCTCCGCGCCCGGCCGCCATCAGCAAAGCCGCCACCCGCATGCCGTCATTCCCCTGTCCTGCGGCGGAACCTACCCGCAGTGGGGCCGAAGGCCCAGATCGGCTCAGGCAGGCCTCTCATGCAATGGCGCTTGACCGGGCGCCTGCACAGTTGATAGGCACAATACATGTCCACATCATCACGCGTCGGAGAGACTGCCCAACTCGAAGGCACGCCCCGGTTGCGCCCGATCGTTCTGGGGAACGTGCGGATCGCGCGGCCGGTGATCCTCGCCCCCATGTCAGGCGTCACCGACCTTCCTTTCCGCCGCATCTCCCGCGCGCGGGGCACGCCCATGGTGGTGAGCGAGATGATCGCGAGCCAGGCCATGGTGCGCGAAAATCGCCAGACCCTGAAGATGGCCGAGGTGGATGGCTTCGGCGGCCCGGCCAGCGTGCAGCTTGCCGGATGCGAGCCGGAAGTGATGGCCGAGGCGGCAAGGCTCGCCGTGGATCGCGGCGCCGCTCTGGTGGACATCAATTTCGGCTGCCCCGTGAAGAAGGTGGCGATTGGCCAGCAGGCCGGCAGCGCCCTGATGCGGGACGAGGTCAAGGCCGCGCGCATCCTGGAAGCCACGGTGCGCGCCGTGAACGTGCCGGTCACGCTCAAGATGCGTATGGGGTGGGACCATTCCAGCCTCAATGCGCCGAACCTCGCCCGCATCGCGGAATCCTGCGGGATCCGGATGGTGACGGTGCATGGGCGCACGCGGCAGATGCTCTACACAGGCACGGCGGACTGGGCCTTCGTGGCAAAGGTGAAGGCGGCGGTCGGCATCCCCGTGATCGTGAACGGCGACATCCTCGGCCCGCTCGACGCCGAGGAAGCGCTGCGGCAATCCGGTGCGGACGGCGTGATGATCGGGCGCGGCGCCTATGGCCGTCCCTGGCTGGCCGGGCTGGTGGCGGAATACCTGGCGACCGGTACCATGCCCGCGCCCCCGTCCCTGGCGGAGCAGCACGCCATGCTGCTGGAGCATTACGCCGACATGCTCTCGCATCACGGCAGCAACCCCGGTCTGCGCCTCGCCCGCAAGCATATCGCCTGGTACTCGCGCGGCTTGCCCGGCAGCGCCGAGTTCCGCGTCCGCATCAATGCGGCCGACACGGTCGAGGAGGCGATGGCGGCCATTGAGTCCTTCTACCGCCCGCTGCTTGAGGCCGGGGTGGAAGGCGTGCGGGACATGTTCCGCGAGGCCGGCCGCGACGCGGCGGCTGCGGACGGCGCCGAAGACGAAGCCCTGGCAGCCTGAGAGAGAACCATGCCCGACAGCATCGATTTCTTCCAGAAGTCCGGGCTGCCGGGAACCGCCCATCTCCTGTCGGCCCTGCCGGTCCCGGTGGTGCTGCTGGACGTGGAGGAGCGCTTCTGCTTCGCAAACCCGGCGGCCGAGCTCTTTCTCGGCCTCTCTTCCTCCACCCTGGCGCAGATGCACCTGACCGACCTGCTGCCGGAGGATTCACGGCTTCCGGCGCTCGTGCGTCAGGTCCGCGCGGCGGATGCGCCTGTCTCGGACCATGACCTGGTTCTGCATTCCCCTCGCCTCCATCGGGAAGGCGTGGCGGCCCATGGCGCCCCCTTGCCCGAGATGCCCGGTGCCGTGGTGCTGACCCTGCAGGATGGCTCCACCGCCCAGAAACTGGACCGCCAGCTCAACTTCCGCGGCGCCGCCCGCGGTGCCAGCGCCATGGCCGCCATGCTGGCGCATGAGGTGAAGAATCCGCTCTCCGGCATCCGCGGGGCCGCCCAGTTGCTGGAGCAGGCGGCGAGCGAGGCGGATCGCGAGCTCTGCGTCCTCATCCAGGACGAGGCGGACCGCATCCGTGACCTGGTGGAGCGGATGGACATGTTCTCCGAGCGCCCGCTGGAGCGAGAGGCGGTGAACATCCATGAGGTGCTGGACCATGTGCGCCGCATCGCTGCCACCGGCTTCGCCGCCCATCTGCGCATCCTGGAGGAATACGACCCCTCCCTCCCACCCGTCTGGGGCAACCGCGACCAGCTGGTGCAGATCCTGCTGAACCTGGTGAAGAACGCTGCCGAGGCGGTGGACCCGCGCGAGGGCGAGATCGTCCTCACCACCGCCTATCGCCACGGCGTCCGCCTCGCCATTCCCGGCTCGCGCGAGCGGGTGCACCTGCCGCTGGAGGTGACCGTGCGGGACAATGGCCCCGGCATCGCCGAGGATGTGCGCGCGAGCCTCTTCGAGCCCTTCATCACCACCAAGCGGGGCGGGCAGGGGCTGGGCCTGGCGATGGTGGCAAAGCTGGTGGCCGATCATGGCGCGCTTATTGAATGCGACAGCCGGCCGGGCCGGACGGTGTTCCGCCTCTCCCTGGCGAAGCCGCCGGCTGGTGCCGCCCTGGCGCAGCAGCGTGCCCGCATCCGCCAGCCCGCCTGACCCTTCCCCTCCCAGCCCGGAAGAAGAATGACCGAACGCACCATCCTCATCGCGGATGACGACCGGGCCATCCGCACCGTCCTCGCCCAGGCCCTTGGGCGCGCCGGCTACAATGTCCGCGCGACCTCCTCGGCCGCCACGCTCTGGCGCTGGGTCGAGGATGGGGAAGGGGACCTGGTGATCACCGACGTGGTGATGCCGGACGAGAACGGGCTGGACCTCGTCCCCCGCATCCGCCGGGTGCGGCCGGAGTTGCGCGTGGTGGTGATGAGCGCGCAATCCACCTTCGCCACGGCGCTGAAGGCGGCCCAGCGCGGTGCCTTCGACTACCTGCCCAAGCCCTTCGACCTCAAGGACCTGCTCTCCCTCGTCCAGCGCGCCCTGGCCGCGCCCGCGACCGCCACTGAGGAAGATGGCGATGGCCCTGAAGAGGAGCGCCTGCCCCTGGTGGGCCGCTCCGCCGCCATGCAGGAGATCTACCGGACCGTCGCGCGGCTCACGACGACCGACCTGACGGTCATGATCACGGGCGAGTCAGGCACCGGCAAGGAACTTGTCGCCCGCGCCCTGCACGACTACTCCCGGCGCCGTTCGGGAAATTTCGTGGCCGTGAACATGGCCGCCATCCCGCGCGACCTGATCGAGGCGGAGCTGTTCGGCCATGAACGCGGGGCATTCACCGGCGCCATGGCGCGCGGCATCGGCCGCTTCGAGCAGGCCGCCGGGGGCACCTTGTTCCTCGACGAGATCGGCGATATGCCGCCGGAGGCGCAGACCCGCCTCCTTCGCGTCCTGCAGGAAGGGGAATTCACCACGGTCGGCGGCCGCACGCCCATCAAGGCGAATGTCCGCATCGTGGCCGCGACCCACCGGGACCTGCGCCAGGCCATCCGCGCCGGGGTGTTCCGCGAGGACCTGTTCTATCGCCTCAACGTCGTCCCGATCCGCCTGCCGCCGCTGAGGGAGCGCGCGGAGGACATCCCCCTGCTCGCCCGCCACTTCCTCGACCGGGCGAAGGCCGCGGGGCTCCCCGCGAAATCGCTGGACAACGAGGCGGTGGAGCGGTTGAAGGCCCATCCCTGGCCAGGAAATGCCCGCGAGCTGGAGAACCTGATGCGCCGCCTCGCCGCCCTGTACCCCCAGGAGGTGATCGGCGAGGACGCGGTGGCGGCCGAGCTGATGGAGGCCGAGGCCGTGCAGGGCGCCCCGGCCGCGCCGGCCATGCCCGAGACGCTGGAGCAGGCCGTGGAGCGCCATCTCACCACCTTCATGAGCGCCCAGCGGGACGGGCTTCCGGTGCGCGACCTTTATGAACGCGTGCTGGCTGAGGTGGAGCGCCCGCTGCTCCGCCTGGCCCTGGCGAACACGCGCGGCAACCAGATCAAGGCGGCGGCCATGCTCGGGCTGAACCGGAACACGCTGCGCAAGAAGATCCGGGAACTGGAACTTCCGGTCGTGCGGGGCCTCTCATGACGGGTCACCCGTGAACAGCGCGGCCCCGGGGGGCGGGCGCAAGAGCATCTTCCGCCGGGCGGCGGACCTGCTTCTCGGGCGGGGGATGACGCTCGGGCTGGCGCTCGGCGCGCTGCTGGTGGGCATCGCCTCCTTCGCCATGCTGGCGGGTGGCAGCCCCTTCGGCCCGGCCAGCCCGGCACAGACAGCGGCGCTGGTGCTGGTGAATACCGCCTTCGTTCTCCTCCTCACGGCCAGCCTCGCCGGCCGGCTCGTGCGCGTCTGGGCGGAGCGGCGGCGCGGCAGCGCCGGCTCGCGGCTGCATGTCCGGCTGGTGATGCTGCTCGGCGGGGTCGCCGTGGTGCCGGCGCTGCTGGTCGCGGTCTTCGCCACGGTGTTCTTCCAGCTCGGCATTCAGGCCTGGTTCGGAGACAAGGTGCGCGACACGCTTGAGGCCAGCCTCGTCGCCTCCCGCGCCTATCTGGACGAGAACCGCAACACCATTCGGGCCGATGCGCTGGCGATGGCGGCCGATCTCAACCGCGCGGGGCCGCTGCTGCCGGACAACACCCTGGCCTTCAGCCGTGTCCTCGCCACCTACACGGCCCTGCGGAACCTGACCGAGGCGTCGGTCTTCGAGCCGGTTCTCGGCCGGGTCATCGCCAATGCCGGCCTCGGCACCGCCCTGGTGATCGATCCTCCGCCGGCCTGGGCCATGGAGATCGCGCGCCAGGGCGATGTCGCCGTCCTCTCCGCGGATGGGGAGGAAGGGCGGGTGCGGGGCTTGGTGCAGCTGGATATCGAGCCCGGGCTGATGCTGATGATCGGCCGCCCGCTCGATCCCTCGATCATCGAGCACATGCAGCGGACCGAGCTGGCCTTCCAGGAATACGACCAGCTCGACCGGAACCGGTCCGGCCTTCAGATCACATTCGCCATGATCTTCGCCATCGCCACGCTGCTCGTGCTACTGGCGGCGGTGCTGATCGGCCTTGTCATGGCGAACCAGATCGCCCGGCCCATCTCTCGCCTCATCAACGCGGCGGAGCGGGTGAGGGGGGGCGACCTTTCCGTTCGGGTTGAGGAGGGCCGGTCGGACGACGAGGTCGGCAGCCTCTCCCGCGCCTTCAACCGCATGACGAACCAGCTTGCCGCCCAGCGGAGCGAGCTGCTGGAGGCCTACCGCCAGCTGGATGACCGCCGCCGCTTTACGGAAAGCGTGCTCGGCGGCGTCTCGGCCGGGGTGATCGGCCTGGATGCGGAAGGCCGCATCAACCTCCCTAACCGCAGCGCCAGCGAGCTTCTGGGCCAGGACCTGGAAGCGGCCGCCGGCGTGTCACTGGGGGAGGTGGTTCCGGAGTTCCGCGCCTTCCTTGCCGCCGCCGCCGCCACCCCCGAGAAACCGCGGACCGAGGAGATCCCGGTGCCCGGCCCGTCCGGACGCCGCACCCTCCTGGCCCGGATCAGCGCGGAATTCGATGCCGGGGGCGTTTCCGGCTATGTGCTGACCTTCGATGACATCACGGCGCTCCTCTCGGCCCAGCGCATGGCCGCCTGGGCGGATGTGGCCCGGCGCATCGCCCATGAGATCAAGAACCCGCTGACACCCATCCAGCTCTCGGCCGAACGCCTCAAGCGCCGCTACCTCAAGCAGATCAGCGACGATCCCGACACCTTCCGCGCCTGCACGGACACCATCGTCCGGCAGGTCGGCGATATCGGGCGCATGGTGGACGAGTTCTCCGCCTTTGCCCGCATGCCCCAGCCCGTGATCCGGCCCGAGAACCCGGTCCAGCTGGTGCGGGAGGCGCTGGTGCTGCAAAGGGACGCCCATCCCTCGATCACCTACGAGCTTCGCACGCCCGACCAGGCCCTGCCGGTCCGCTGCGACCGGCGGCTGATGAACCAGGCCCTGACCAACCTTCTCCAGAACGCCGCCGACGCCATCGCCATGCGGCCCGAGGGCGAGGCCGGGGGCCGTGTTCTCGTGGAGGTGACATCCAGCCAGGCCTGGCTGCAGATTGCCGTGGAGGATAACGGGATCGGGCTTCCGGACGATGCGGAGAGGGATCGCCTCACGGAACCGTATGTCACCCATAAGGCGAAGGGCACCGGGCTCGGGCTTGCCATCGTCAAGAAGATCATGGAGGACCATGGCGGCGGGCTGGCGCTCGCCGACGGGGTGGAGGGGGGCGCGCGCGCCACACTGACCCTGCCGCTGGAAGAGACATCGGAGCAGGACGGATTGCAGGAGAGAGGAGAGATGCTGCGCCATGGCGCATGACATCCTGATCGTCGATGACGAGCCGGACATCCGCGCCCTGATCGACGGCATCCTGGCGGATGAGGGCTATGAGGTCCGGCAGGCCGCGAACAGCGACCAGGCCCTGGCGGCCTTCCGCCAGAAGCGCCCGAACCTCGTCATTCTCGACATCTGGCTCCAGAATTCCCGGTTGGACGGTCTCGGCATCCTTGAGGCGCTGCACCGCGAGGAGCCGCGCGTGCCCGTGGTCATGATTTCCGGCCATGGCACCATCGAAACCGCCGTGCAGGCCATCCAGCAGGGCGCCTATGACTTCATCGAGAAGCCCTTCAAGTCGGACCGGCTTCTCCTGATCGTCGCCCGGGCCCTCGAGGCCGCGAGGCTGAAGCGCGAGAACAGCGAGCTGCGACTGCGAAGCGGCTCGGAAACGGAGCTGGTCGGCAACTCGGCCCTCATCGGCCAGGTCCGGAACGCCATCGAGAAGGTGGCGCCCACCGGCTCGCGCGTGCTGCTCACCGGCCCGGCCGGTTCGGGCAAGGAGGTGGCCGCGCGCATGATCCATGCCCGTTCCCGCCGTGCCGACGAGCCCTTCGTTGCCCTGAACTGCGCCACCTTGAACCCGGCCCGCTTCGAGGAGGAGCTGTTCGGGGTGGAGGGCGGCCCCGACCCGATCGCCCAGCCGCGGCGCCAGGGTGTGCTGGAACGCGCCCATGGCGGCACGCTGCTGCTGGACGAGGTGGCGGACATGCCGCTTGAGACCCAGGGCAAGATCGTCCGCGCCCTCCAGGAACAGGGGTTCGAGCGCATCGGCGGAGCGACCCGGGTAAAGGTGGATGTGCGCGTGACCGCCACCACCAACCGCGACCTTTCCGCCGAGATCGCTGCCGGCCGTTTCCGGGAGGACCTGTACTACCGACTGGCGGTTGTGCCGATCCGCATGCCTTCCCTCCGGGAGAGGCGGGAGGACGTGCCTGCGCTGGCGCGGCACTTCATGGCCAGGTCGGCCGAGAATTCGGGCGTCCCCCCGCGGGAGATCAGCGAGGACGCGATGGCGGCGATGCAGGCCTATGACTGGCCGGGCAATGTCCGCCAGCTCCGGAACCTCGTGGACTGGCTGCTGATCATGGCGCCGGGCGGGCCGAGCGACCCGATCCGGCCGGAGATGCTGCCGCCTGAGGTCGGCTCCGCCGCCCCGGCCATGCTCAAGCTGGACCGGTCCAGCGAAATCATGACCCTCCCGCTGCGCGACGCGCGGGAGCTGTTCGAGCGGCAGTATCTGGAGGCGCAGCTGCTCCGCTTCGGCGGGAATATCAGCCGCACCGCCAATTTCGTCGGCATGGAACGCTCCGCCCTGCACCGGAAGTTGAAGTTCCTGGGCGTGCAGGCCGAGGACCGGGCGAGCGTCTGATGTCGAGAACGGCCTATGTGAACGGGCGCTATGTCCCGCAGCGCGACGCTTGCGTGAACATCGAGGACCGGGGCTACCAGTTCGGGGACGGCATCTATGAGGTGGTGAACCTCGTCGATGGCCGCTTCCTCGACGAGGACCTGCACCTGCAGAGGCTGGAGCGGTCCCTTGGCGAGATCCGCCTGCCCATGCCGATGCCCATGGCCTGCCTGAAGCTGGTCATCCGCGAGGTGGCGCGGCGCAATCGTGTGACCGAGGGGCTGGTCTATCTGCAGGTGAATCGTGGCGTGGCCCGGCGCGACCATGCCTTCCCCAGGAAGCCTGTCCCGGTAAGCCTCGTCGTCACCTCGCGCCACGGCCTTCCCTATCCGTCCAGCATCGAGGGCTGGAACATCGCGACCATCACCCATCCGGACCTCCGCTGGGCGCGGCGCGACATCAAGAGCGTGAACCTCCTCCCCAATGTCCTGGCCCGCCAGGCCGCGCGCGAGGCCGGGGCAGGGGAGGCGATCCTCTTCGACCCGCAGACCCGGATGGTGACGGAGGGCGCGGCCACCAGCTTCTGGGCCGTGGACGCCGAAGGGGCCATCCGCGTCCCGCCGCTCGGCAACACCATCCTGCCCGGCTGCACCCGTGCCGCCCTGCTCGCGGAAATGGCCGAGCACGGCATCCCCGCCGATGAGCGCCCGATCTCGGTCGACGACCTGCCCACGCTGCGCGAGGCCTTCATCACCTCCGCTGGCTCCTTCGTGAAGCCGGTGCTGTCGATCGATGGGCGGGCAGTGGCCGATGGAAAACCCGGCCCGGTCACTCGCCGCCTGTTCGAGATCTTCACGCGGCATGTGAAGGGCGCGCCGCGCAACGCGGCGTGAAGCGCCCGCGCGCCATCGTTTGGGACTGGGACAACACCCTGGCCGATGGCTGGCCGGCCATCCGCGCCGGGCTGAACGCCGCCTTCCGCGACGCCGGGCTTCCGGAATGGACGCTGGATGAGGTGCGCGAGCGGGTCCGGCACTCGCTACGGGACAGTTTCCCGCATCTCTTCGGTGCCCGCTGGGAACATGCCCGCGACATCTTCTACGCCGGGGTCCGCGCCACCCATCTGGAGGTGCTGCGGCCCATGCCCGATACCGAGGCGCTGATCCGCGGGGCTGCCCAGATCGCGCCCATGGCCGTGCTTTCCAACAAATCAGGCCCCCTGCTCCGGGCCGAGGTCTCGCATCTGGGCTGGGCACCGCTTTTCCGTGCCCTGGTCGGGGCAGGGGACTGCGCCGGGGACAAGCCCGATCCCCGCGCCATGCGCGTGGCCTGCGCCGCCTGCGGCGTGCCGGCGGGCGAGGGGGTCTGGTATGTCGGCGACAATGCGCTGGACATGGATGCGGCGCGGCGGGCGGGCTGCGTCCCCGTGCTGCTCGGCGACGCCGCCCATGATGGCGGCCCCGGCGTCTCGAACCCTGCGCTCCATTTCCTGAACGCGACGCAGATGACCGATGCGTTATCGGCCCTGGACAAGCTCCCGGTCGGCAGGTGAGTTTGTCCCTCCCAGGGCGAGGGTGCGCGCCCGGGAACGCGGTGCGCCGTGCGGGCGTGCAACGAAGAACAACCGCCCCGGATCCACCACGGCAAAGCCGGGTGGAGAGCAAGAAGAAGGGCATCAGCCAATGGCTGCCGACAAGTCCCAGAACGTGCAGGACGTGTTCCTGAACCATGTTCGCAAGAGCAAGACCCCGGTCACCGTCTTCCTGGTGAACGGCGTGAAGCTGCAGGGCATCATCACCTGGTTCGACAATTTCTCGGTCCTGCTGCGCCGTGACGGGCACACCCAGCTCGTCTATAAGCACGCCATCAGCACCGTGATGCCCGGCGCTCCGATCATGCTCTTCGACGCCGCTTCCGCCGGCGCGCAGCAGCCCAGCCAGGGCGGCGCTCCGATCCGGGAGACCACCATGACCCTCTCACCGCGCGAGCCAAGCCCTGTCGGACAACAAGACTGAATCTGGGGCGGGGGGTCCTACCCCCGCCGCGGTCATCCTCCCCTGGGAGAAGCCCCCCCACCTCGTGGAACGGGGCCCTTCAGATGGCCGCGGTGCCACCCGTGCGGCGGAGGCGCGCCTGGCGGAGGCCGTGGGTCTTGCTGCCTCGATCGGGGTCGCGATCGTCCATACCGGCATCCATCCGCTGCGCACACGCCGCCCAAGCACCCTGCTAGGGGAAGGGCAGGTCGAGGCTGCGGGCGCCGCCATGGCGGAGCATGGGGTGAAGGTTGCGGTAGTCGATGCCGCGCTCACCCCGGTGCAGCAGCGCAATCTGGAGCGCGCCTGGGGCTGCAAGGTGATCGACCGCACCGGCCTGATCCTGGAGATCTTCGGCGAGCGCGCCCGCACTCGGGAGGGCTCGCTGCAGGTCGAACTGGCGCACCTCTCTTACCAGCGCACCCGCCTTGTCCGGTCCTGGACCCATCTGGAGCGCCAGCGCGGCGGCTTCGGCTTTCTCGGCGGCCCCGGTGAGTCGCAGATCGAGATCGACCGCCGCCTGATCGACGAGCGGATCGTCAAGCTCAAGAAGGAACTGGAACAGGTCCGACGGACGCGTGGCCTGCACCGCAAGGCACGTACCAAGGTGCCCTATCCGGTCGTCGCGCTGGTCGGCTACACCAATGCCGGAAAATCGACTCTTTTTAACGCGCTGACTGGCGCCGGCGTCTATGCGCAGGACCAGCTCTTCGCGACGCTGGACCCGACCATGAGGGCGATCCGGCTGCCTTCCAACCGCACCGTCATCCTCTCGGACACGGTCGGCTTCATTTCCGAGCTGCCGACGCAGCTGGTGGAAGCCTTCCGCGCCACTCTGGAGGAGGTGGCCGCGGCGGACATCATCCTGCATGTGCGGGATGTCGCCCATCCGGACAGTGCCGCCCAACGCGCCGATGTGCTGAACGTCCTGGCGGAAATGGCCGAGGGCCCGAATGCCGCGCTGGACGAGGGTTGGGAGGCGCGAATGGTCGAGGTCCTGAACAAGACCGACCTGATGGATGAGCCGCCGCCGCCCGCGCCCGGCACCATCCCCGTCTCGGCCCTGACCGGGGAGGGGCTGGATGACCTTCGCCGCCTGCTCGACGAGAGCCTCGCCGCCAGCCTCGTGATCGAGCAATTCTCCATCTCGCCCGAGGACGGCGCGAGCCTCGCCTGGCTGTATGAGCACGGCGAGGTGCTGGAGCGGCTCGACGCCGATGAGGCGATCAGCCTGTCCGTCCGCCTCTCTCCGGCTGATCTGGCCCGCTTCGCCCAGCGCGGCGCTGAGTGACGCGCTTCGACGCCGCCGCCCTGGCGGAGGTGGACGGGGTTCTCCGTGCCGCCGCCCGGGCGGAAATCATGCCGCGCTTCCGCCGCCTGGCGGCCGGGGACGTCCGACTGAAAACCGGCCCGCTGGACATGGTGACCGACGCCGATGAGGGTGCCGAGCGCCTGATCGTGGCCGCCCTCGCGGAGCGCTTCCCGGGCTGCATCGTGGTGGGGGAGGAGGCCTGCTCGGCCGATCCCGGCTTGCCCGACCAGCTTGCCACCGCGCCACTGGCCTTTGTGGTGGATCCGGTGGACGGCACCGCGAATTTCGCGGCCGGCATGGCCATCTTCGGCTGCATGGCCGCGGCCTTCGTCCATGGGGAAGTCGTCGCCGCCTGGATCCACGACCCAGTTGGTCACGATAGCGTGATCTCAGCCACGGGGCAGGGCGCTTGGATTGCCGGCGAGAATGGCGAACGGGGGCCGCCTTTGCAGGTGGCCAGACCGGTCGCGATCGGCCGGATGGTCGGCTGCGTCTCCTATGGCTACCTTGCCGAGCCGCTGAAAAGCCACGTGGCCGCCCGGCTGCCGCGGCTGGCCAAAACCTGGCAGCTCGGCTGCGCAGCCCATGAATACCGGCTGCTCGCCAGCGGTCACACGCATCTCTCGCTATATAACCGCCTGATGCCGTGGGACCACGCTGCGGGATGGCTGATCCACCGCGAGGCCGGGGGTTACGCCGCGCATTTCGACGCAAGCCCGTATAAGCCGGCGACGGACCGGTCCGGCGGGCTGATCTGCGCGCCGGACCGGGAAAGCTGGGAAGCGGCCAGGGCCGCTCTGCTCGGCGACTAGAGGCGTTCCGCCCGCTTGGCTTCCTGCCAATGGGCCTCCATTTCCTCCAGTGAAGCGTCGGCGGGGCTCCGGCCCTCTGCGGCCAGCCTTGCTTCGATCACGCCGAAGCGCCGCTCGAACTTCGCATTGGCGCCGCGCAGGCAAGCCTCCGGGTCAAGGTCGAGCTTGCGGGCGAGGTTCGCCAGGACGAAGAGCAGATCGCCAAGCTCATCCGCGATGCGGGAGGGCTCCGCTCTGGGCAGTTCGGCCCTGAGCTCGGCCGCTTCTTCCTCCAACTTGTCGAGCACCGAGGCGGCATCGGGCCAGTCAAAGCCAACCCGGGCGGCGCGCCGGGTCAGCTTGGCCGCGCGGGTAAGGGCAGGGAGGTTCACCGCCACGCCGGACAGGGTGCCGGTCTCGGCCCGTTCTGCGCGTTCAGCGGCTTTTTGCACCTCCCAGGCCTCGATCTGCGTCGCGGCATCCCGCGCAGCATCCTCTCCGAAAACATGAGGGTGTCGGCGTATCATCTTGTCATTGATGGATTTCGCCACGTCCGCGAAGGCGAAATCCCCGGCCTCCTTGGCCATTTGGGCGTGATACACGACCTGAAGCAGCAGATCCCCCAGTTCGTCCTTCAGCGCGGGGCGGTCCTGCCGGGCAATAGCCTCGGCGACCTCATAGCCTTCCTCGATCGTGTAGGGGGCAATGGAGGTGAAGTCCTGCTCCTGGTCCCAGGCGCAGCCATCCGGGGCACGAAGGCGCGCCATGATGGACAACAGCCGAGACAGCTCGGAAAGGGCGCGATCCTCGCTCAAAGCGTCGGCCCCTCAGATCGCGTAATATAGATTATGTAAAAATCGCCACATGCCATGTCAGGCCGTCTCCAGCACCATGCCGTCAAAGCCCGGCTCCATTCCATGCGGAAGCGCGCCGCGCATCCAGGCCCAGTCCAGGTCCGGCCCCATATGGGTCAGCACCGTGCGTGCGGGCTGAAGCCGCCTGGCCCAGTCCACCACTTTCGCCACATGGGCATGCACAGGATGCGGCTGGCGCTGGAAGCAGCCGACCACCCAGTCCCGCACGCCGTCCAGTTCGGCGAAGCTGGGTTCCGGCATCTCGACCACATCGGTCGAGTAGCCGAACCCGCCGATCCGCAGCCCCAGCGTCTCCATGACCCGGTGATCCTGGGAGAACAGCCGGATATCGAAGCCCGCGATGTTCACCCGCTGCCCGGCCCGCACCTCATGTTGCTCCAGCGCCGGGCGGAAGAAGCCAGGCGTGACGGGCCGGAACGCATAGTCGAAGCGCCGCGTCACGTCCTCCAGCGTCGCCGCATTGGCATAGAGCGGCAGCGCCCGGCCCATGATGCGGTTCATGATCCGGAGCTCGTCCAGCCCCATGACATGGTCGGCATGGCTATGAGTCAGCAGAACCGCATCCACGCGGCCGATGCCATGGGCCAGCAACTGGGCCCGCAGATCCGGCCCGGCATCCACCAGCAATGTCGTACCATCAGGCGCCTGGATCGCGATGCTCGAACGCATTCGCCGGTTCCGTGGCTCAGACGGGTCGCAGGCACCCCAGGCGCCCCGAGCATCGGCGCCGCCGAGCAACGGTACGCCTCCGGAGCCGCCGCAGCCCAGAATGGTAACCCGCAAGATCAATGCCCTAGGCGCATCGGCTGAAGAGGCGTTCGAAGTTGCGCGTCGTGATGTCGAGAGCCTTCGCCACTTCCCACCCCCTCACCCGCGCCAGCATGGCCGCGGTATGGGCCACCAGTGCCGGTTCGTTGCGCTTCCCGCGCAGTGGAACGGGCGCCAGGTACGGGCTGTCCGTTTCCACCAGCAGCCGGTCCTCGGGCAGGTCGGCGACGATGCTCCGAAGCTCCTCGCTTTTCGGGAAGGTGAGAATTCCTGAAAGCGAAACATAGCCCCCATCCGCCACAACCTTCTCCGCCAGGGCGCGCGTGGAGGAGAAGCAATGAAGCAGGGCCGGGAAGTCGCCGCCGACCTCCCGTTCCTCGGACAGGATGGCGGCGATGTCGTCATCCGCGTCCCGGGCATGGATTGCCAGCGGCAGGCCGGTCTTCTGGCAGGCGCGGATATGCCGCCGGAAGCTCTCCTGCTGCACTTCGCGGGGTGCCTTGTCGTAGAAATAGTCCAGCCCCGACTCCCCGATGCCGATGATCCGGGGGTGGTCCGCCAGGGCGACGATCTCCTCAACCTCCGGCACGGGTGCTTCGCCAACATTCTGGGGATGCACGCCGACCGTGCCCCAGACCTGCGGGAAGCGCTCGGCCAGTTCCTTGACCTTGGCGGCCTGTTCCATGCGCACGCCGATGGTCACCATCCGGCTGACGCCAGCCTCGACCGCCCGGCTGATCACCGCCTCGATCTCGCCCTCGGCGTAGTAATCGAGATGGCAGTGGCTATCGACCAGCATCAGGCCGCCTCCTCGATCTTCCGGAAGAGCGGCGCCGGGGCCGGCAAGGCGGTTCCCTCTTCCAGAGGGATCGTGAGATCGGAAAGGGCGCGCGCCCCCTGCCCCACCCCGAGCTGGTCGAGCATCGCGGCCATGGTGCCGGGCATGAAGGGCTGGAGCACCGTGGCCAGAGTGCGCAACGCTGTGTGCAGGCTGCGCAGCACCGCTGCCATACGCACGGGGTCCGTTTTCTTCAGGGACCAGGGCTTCTGGGCATCGATCCAGGAATTTCCCAGTCGCACCACCACCCAGATCCGCTCCAGCGCCTCGCCGAAGGCTTGGCGGGAAATGGCTGCCTCGACCTGGGCGGTCAGAGCCTCCACGGGCCCAAGCAGCTCCCGGTCCGCGTCGGTCGGTGGTGTCAATGCGGGAAGCCGTCCCTCGTAGTTGCGCTGGATCAGCGAGAGGACGCGGTTCGCCAGGTTGCCGAAATCATTCGCCAGCTCGCTGTTCAGGCGCCCGATCACGGCGCGGCGGGAGAAGTCGCCGTCGTTTCCGAAGGGCACCTCCCGCAGGAGGTAGTAGCGCAGGGGATCCAGCCCGAACTCCTCGGCCAGCTGAAGCGGATCCAGCCCGTTGCCGAGGGACTTGGACATCTTCTGGCCCTCGATGGTCAGCCAGCCATTCGCGAAGACACGTTTCGGCGGCTCAAGCCCCGCGGCCATCAGGAAGGCCGGCCAGTAGACGCAGTGGAAGCGCGTGATCTCCTTGCCCACCATGTGGACATCGGCCGGCCAGAAGGCCCAGTTCGCGGATGAGGTATCCGGGTATCCCAGGGCCGTGATGTAGTTCGTCAGCGCATCCAGCCAGACATACATCACATGGGCATCGTCGCCCGGCACAGGCACGCCCCATTTGAACGACGTGCGGGAGATGGAGAGGTCCTGGAGCCCGGCCTTCACGAAGGCCGTCACCTCGCGCCGCGTGCTGGCCGGGGCCATGAAATCCGGATTGGCTTCGTAGAAAGCGAGCAGCTTCTCGGTCCAATTCGACAGGCGGAAGAAGTAGGAGGGCTCGCGCGTCCACTCGACGGGCGCGCCGGAGGCGATGGCCACCTTCTTGCCGTCGCGTTCCTCGATTTCGTCCGGGCCGTAGAAGGCCTCGTCCCGCACCGCGTACCAGCCTTCGTAATGGCCCAAATAGATGTGCCCGCCCGCCGCCAGCTTCTCCCAAAGGGCTTGGCAGGAGCGCTTGTGGCGTTCCTCGGTGGTGCGGATGAAGTCGTCGAAGGAGATGCCGATCTTCTCGGCCATCCCGCGGAAATCGCCCGCCAGCCGGTCCGTGAAGTCCCTGGGCGAGAGACCTGCGGCAATCGCCGCCTGCTCCACTTTCTGCCCGTGCTCATCCGTGCCGGTAAGGAAGAACACCTCGTTGCCCGCCAGCCGCTTCCAGCGCGCAAGCACATCCGCCGCGATGGAGGTGTAGGCATGGCCGATATGGGGCTGGCCGTTCAGGTAGTAGATCGGCGTCGTCAGGAAGTAGCGCTTCCCGCCGGCAACCTTGTTGGCCTCGCTCATCATCCAGTCCCGCGCCCCGGTTCAGCGTCCTTCGCGCTGGCGCGACCTGGCCCCGGCTAAACCGAGAGCCTGGAGAGACCGGTCAGCACCGCCTGCTTGCGGTCCAGGTTCAGCGTGTCGGTCTCGTCGGCCAGCCGGCCGAGCATGTCCCACAGCCCCGCCCACTCGGCAAGGCCGCGCCCGGCCAGCCAGGGTTCGGCCCCCTGCCCCCGCGCGGCCCGGCGCAGCGCGCCGGCGATCGCGTCCCGCAGCAGGTTGAAGAACGTCGTGAAGGCGCTGCCGTCGCGCTTCGCGGCAAGCCGGTCTGCCAGGGCATGCAGCTCTCTCGGCTCCGGCCGCGGCAGGCGGGCGAGGAAAGCCTCCACCTCCCGCGCCATGGCCAGCCCCTCCCCCTCGGCCAGGGCAAGGGCCCGGCCGGGACTCCCGGCGGCGAGCCGGGCCAGCGAAGCCCTGTCCTCGCCCGTGAGGTCAGGCAACCAGCCGGCCAGGACATGGTCCATCAGCCCCTGCTCGAGCGGGAAGAGGTCCAGCCGCCGCACCCGGCTGCGAATGGTGGGCAGCAGCCGGTCTGGCGCGGAGGCCGTCAGCATCAGCACCGCCCGTGGCGGCGGCTCCTCCAGGGTCTTGAGCAAGGCATTCTGCGCCTGCTCGTTCATCGCCTCCAGCTCCTCGATCACCACCACGCGCCAGCCTCCCTCTGCGGGCGTCATGGCCAGGAAGCGCGTCAGTTCGCGCACATCCTCCACGCGGATGAGGACCTTCTTGCCCTTCTCCCCCGTGCTCGGGCTCAGCGACCGAAGATCGGCATGCGCGCCGGCGGCCACGCGGGCGAAGAGCGCGTCCGAGCCGGGCACGAAGAGCGGGGCTTCCCCGGGCGGCTCATGGCGCGGCATGCCGGCCAGGACCCAGCGGGCATAGCGCCAGGCCAGGGTAGCCTTCCCGACGCCGCGCGGCCCCGTCAGCATCCAGCCGTGATGCATGCGGCCGGAGAGCGCGGCATCCCGCAAGGCGGCCGCGACATGGCCGTGCCCGAACAGAGACGGGTTGGCGCGGGGCTCCAGCGGCAGGCTCAAAGCGCGAAGCCCAGCCGCCCGTGGATGGCGCCACGGGCGAGCTCAAGCACCTGGGCAACCGGCCTGGACGCGTCGAGCACAGCGCAGCGCCCCGGCTCTCGCCCCGCAATGTCGAGGAAGGCGGCGCGAACCCGGGCGTGGAATTCGTCTCCCTGCATCTCATAGCGGTTGGCGTCGCCGCGCGAGAGCGCCCGGTCCATGCCGCGCTCCACCGGCAGGTCCAGCATCAGCGTCAGATCGGGCCGCAAGCTCCCCAGGGCGAGGTCGCACAGGCGTTCCCATGCGTCCCGCGAGAGACCTTGGCCAGCTCCCTGGTAAGCCAGCGTGCTATCGGCGAAGCGGTCGCAGACCACCCAGACTCCGGCCGCCAGTGCCGGCTCCAGGCTGCGCGCCACATGCTCGCGCCGGGCAGCGAAATGCAGCATCGCCTCTGCCATCGGATCCCAGGGCCCCTGCCCCAGGATGAGCTTCCGCAGCGCCTCCGCCCCCGGTGCACCGCCCGGCTCGCGCGTCCGCAGCACTGGAAGCCCGGCCTCCGCCAGCATGGCCGCGAGTGTCCGGGCCAGGGTGGTCTTGCCGGCGCCCTCGCCACCCTCCAGTGTGATGAAGCGCCCGCGCGCCGTGCCCGGGCCGGCGGCCCTAGGCGCCACCGATCATCCGCCCGAGCACCGCCGGAATGCGCGGGATCAGCCCCAGCTTGGCAACATCGGCCCCGGCCAGCAGCGGCACGGTCATGGGCGGCACGCCTGCGCCGGATACCTCCAGCTTGCCCAGTTCCTGCCCCTTCGCCACAGGTGCCGGGACCGGGCTGTCATAGCGGAGCTTCACCTGCAGGTTCCGCCGCCACTGGCGCGGCAGGGTGAGCAGCACGTCGCGCCCGCCGACCAGCGGCACGGTCAGCCGCTCCCCGAGATAGACCGGCGCCTCCTCGATCGTGTCGGACGCCTTGAAAAGCGAGACATTCTCGAATTCGCGGAATCCCCATTCCATCAGCCGCTCGGTCTCCTCGCGGCGGGCGGCCATGCTCGGCAGGCCGTTCACCACCAGGATCAGCCGGCGCTCGCCGCGCTTGGCGCTGCCGGTCAGCCCGTAGCCAGCCTCTTCCGTATGGCCGGTCTTCAGCCCGTCGGCCCCGGCAACGCGTCCGAGCAACGGGTTGCGGTTCTCCTGGCTGATGTCGTTCCAGCGGAAGTTCCGCTCCGCATAGATGCGATAGTATTCGGGGAAGTCGTTGATGATGTGCTGGGCCAGCGTCGCCAGGTCGCGGCAGGTCATGCGGTGCTCGGGGTCAGGCCAGCCGGTGGCGTTCCGGAAGGTGCTGTTCTCCAGCTTGAGCCTGCGCCCATAATCGTTGAGCAGCTCCGCGAACTGCGTCTCGCTGCCCGAAATCCCTTCGGCGAGCACGATGCAGGCGTCATTGCCTGACTGGACGATGACGCCGCGGATCAGGTCCTCGACCTTCACATTGTTGCCGATGCCGACGAACATCTTGCTGCCGCCCATGCGCCAGGCGCGTTCGCTGACCGGCAGTTCCTGGTCCATGCGGAGCCGGCCCTGCTTCAGCAGGTCGAAGACGACATACATCGTCATCAGCTTGGACATGGAAGAGGGCGGCATCCGTTCGTCCGCGTTCTTCTCCAGCAGCACGGCGCCGGTATCGGCATCCATGATCAGCGCCTGCCGCGCCAGCGTGTCCACCGGGCCCAGCGGCGTGGTGGCGGGCGTGCCCGCGGGCGGTGCAGGTGCGCGCGAACCGCGCTGCCCGCCCCTTGCCTGCGCCTGCGCCTCGCGCGCCACAAACCCACCCGAAAGCCCGATCGCGGCCACCGCCCCGATCATGTCCCGACGCTTCGGCATCCCCATGCCCCCCACAGCTCTGGCGGCCACGCCTGCCATTGGGCAGGCCGGGCCGTCTTAATCGACGATGATCCGCGCTTCCGATACGCCAGCCCGCAACGCTCCGTCGAGCGCCCTGTCAGCCTCCGACGGGGAAGCGAAGGGCCCGAGCCGCACGCGCCACTCGGTCTGGCGGGCGGGCCCGAAGGCCTCGATGCGTGCGCCGCCCAGCTTTGCCGCCTGCCGCTGCGCCGCGGCGCGGCTGGCAAAGCTGCTCCCCTGCACAAACAGCCGCCCGGGCATGGCCGGCCCCTGCGAGACATCCTCCCGCAGCGTCACCGAAGCCGGGGCACGCTCCGCGGCCGAGGCAGCTGCCTGGATGGCCGGCCCCCGCCCCTCCCGCAGGCGCTCCGCCTGGCGTGCGCCAGCAATCGGCGCCAGCGCCTCCCGCTCCACCCGGCCGGTCGGCGCCGTGGCAATGACGGGCCGGCTGGCTTCGTCAGCAGGCAGCCCGCCGGCCAGGCTCCGGGAGAGAGTGCCCTCCACCGCGAGCCGCACCTGCACCGGCCGACCTGCCATGATGCCCAGCAGCTCCCCGGCCCGGCGGGAGAGCTCGATCACGCGCCCCGGATCGGCCGGCCCACGGTCATTCACGCGCACGGCAAGCGACCGCCCGTTCTCAAGATTGGTCACCACGAGCACCGCTGGCAGCTGCAGCGTGCGATGGGCCGCCATGAGCCCTGCGGGATCATGCACCTCGCCATTCGCCGTGCGCCGGCCGGCGCGAGGATCGGCAGCGATGCTGGCGAGCCCGGTATCCACCAGCCCGAAATCCTCGCGCGGGTAAGACCAGACGCCGCGCAGCTGATACGGTTCCCCGACCACATAGCGGGGTTCCCCGGCGGGAGGCGGTGGCTCAGGCGCCTTGCAGCCGGAGAGGAGCGCGAGCCCCAACCCCAGCAGGAGGCCGGCGCGCCTCACGCCACTCGGTCGGACAGCAGTCCAACCGCGAGGGCGTAGAAGTTCGAGGGATTGTAGCGCCGGATCACGTTGAAGTTGTGATAGACCAGATAGGCCTGGAGGCTGTCCGAAGGCCCGCCCGGGAGGATCACGGCCCCCTTCATCTCCAGCGCCGGCACCGAGGTGCCATCGGCAAAGGTGACGCCGCGCTGCGCCCATTCGCGCAGCGGCCGCATGTTATCGCGCGTGGCTTCGGAGGGGTCGAAGCCCTCGGGCAGGGTGACCTCCCGGCCCCAGCGCTCGTCATCGCGCCAGCCGGAGCGTGCGAGGTAGTTGGCGATCGAGCCAAGCGCGTCGGCGCGGCTGTCCCAGATGTCCTTGCGGCCGTCCCCATCGGCGTCGACCGCCAGGCGCTCGAAGCTCGTCGGCATGAATTGCGGATGGCCCATGGCGCCCGCCCAGGAGCCGCGCATCCGCTGGGGCGAGACATGGCCTGCATCCAGGATGCGCAGCGCCGCCATCAGTTCAGCCCGGAAGAAGCTGGCCCGCCTGCCCTCCCAGGCAAGGGTCGCCAGGGCCTCGATCACGCCGAAGCCGCCGGTATTGCCGCCGTAATTCGTCTCCATCCCCCAGATGGCGACCATAAAGCGGCCGGGCACGCCGTAGCGCCCCTCGAGCGACTGCAGCAGCGCGCGGTTCTCCGCATAGGCCCGGCGCCCCTGGTCGATCCGCGCCTGGCTGACGATGCGGTCGCGATACTGGCTCCACGTCAGGGTGCTTTCTGCCTGGCGCCGGTCCAGTTCGATCACCCTGTCCACTGGCCGGATGCCGGACAGGGCGCGTTGCAGGGTCGCGTCGGAAACCCCGCCGCGGCGCGCCTCCGCCCGGACACCCTCCAGGAAGGAGTCGAAGCTGCCGCGCTGCGCCAGGGCGGGGCGCGCCAGGAGAAGGGCGGGGGCGCAGAGGACGGACCGGCGGGTCGGGCGGTTCATGCCGGAGAGGTGCCACTTCCAGCCGCGCGGGGCAACGGAGGTGTTGCAACAAGCCGTTGCAGCCCGGCCTCCGTAGTCGACCTTGCCTGTTTCTTCCCGGATGGCGTGCCCGGTCCCCCTCCCGCCTAACCGAATGCTTCAGAAGCGGAAGGAGACGCTGAACGACCCGAAGGACTGCACGCCCTTCTGGCCATAGAACTCCTCGCTCCGGAGCACATGGGTGTAGGCGAAGCGGACGCCGCGCCACATCACGGCCGCGCCTGCCTGCAGATCACCCAGCAGCACGCGCCGGTCCACGCGCGGGCCGTCGCGCCAGGTGTTGCCGTCGAGGAATATGTCCCGGGCAACCGCCCGCCCTTCCAGCCCCGCGAAGACATACCAGCCGAAATCCTGGCGGGGCTGGAAGAAGCCGGACCCTGCCAGAGCGGGCCGGATCCGCACCGGGCCCCAGTCCGCGTCCAACCCGTCGCCGATCCGGAACAGCGCGCCGGCCGAGGCATAGGTCTGGACATTGCCCAGCGCACCGGCGACGACCGGAATGGCCTCTGCTTGGAGCGGCCCCACCTGCCCCATGGGTATGCGCCAGCGGCGTTCCAGCAGGATGGTTGCCGCGGGCTCGTCCTTCAGCTGCCGGTCCCAGCCCTCAGCGTTCCGGATGTTCAGCACGTCGTGCCAATTGTTCTGCACGAACTCCCCAAGCGCGGAGGGCCCCACCACGCCCAGCTGGATCTCGGCCAGGGTCTGGGTGCGCTCCGTCGTCCGGGTCAGGCTGGCGGCGCCGTAAAGATAGCCGGCATAGGGCCGGTCCCGCGGGTCCGGCCGGCGTGTGCTGGTGTCGCGCGGCGTGTAGATGTTCTGCCCCAGGGACAGGCCCCAGCGCAGCGCACCGGGCTCAAAGGCCAGGTCCAGCGCTCGGTCCATGGCGTTCAGTGGCCAGGGCAACTCCGCCGAGGGGGAGCGCCATGTGAGCAGCAGCCCGTTGGTGTAGTAGCGGTCGGACCCGCCAAAAAGGTCGTTCTCGACCGTGAGGCTGAGCGTCCCGCGCCAGTCCGGCGCTTCCTGCGCGAGAGCAGGGCTGGACGAAAGCATGGCGGCGAAGATCAGGCCCAATCGGCGCATCATGGTTCCCTTGCTGCGTCAGCCGGTGTAACCCGCGCCTGAGCGGCTGTCGTCGCGCGATTGCGTGTCCGGATGGGTGGCAGAGCGGTCGATTGCTCCGGTCTTGAAAACCGGCGTGGGCGCAAGCCCACCGTGGGTTCGAATCCCACCCCATCCGCCACGCCGCCTCACGGGCTCGAAGTAGATGCTGACTCCCGCAAAGAACCAACGTAGTTTCCGGCCTTCTACTCCAGGATTATTTGGCGCTGCGCCCGGCACCTCTTAAGTCAAAACAGCAGAAAGCCCTGCGCACTACAATCTGGAGGCAGATGACCACTCAGTCTCCACTGCCCCGGCGCATAAGCTTGACCGGCACCAAATCACAACGGAATAGTCAGTACCTCAGGACTCCGGCGCCCACTGCTCCAGCACAAGCTGCCGATACTGCTGTCGTGCCACCAGTCTCCGGCCCGGTATTGGCGCGACAGCTCCGTCAGGCCCCCGCAACCGGAACAACTGCCCGCCCATTATTGCCGGCATCGGCTGCTGACGGTCCCAGAGCAGCGTAGTTACTCCGTTGACCAGCCGAGTTCGATCGTTCTCTCCCAACCCGAGTAGCGGCGTCAGCACTGGTGGCAGGCGCTGCATCACTCGTGCCCAATCAGCATTCATGATGAAGGCCTGGCGCGGGCTCCCCCAATCGGGGCCTTTGAAGTACCAGAGAAAGCACCAGTAGGAGAAATCGCTCTCGAACAGGATCGTGTCGCCTGGAACGGCCTGTTGCTGCACCGCCTCGGCGGCCAAGCGGAAGCCGTCACCCTTGCTCCGCGGAATCTGGTAGCGCAGGTCCAGTCCGAGCCAGATAACAGCCAGGGCCAGCAGGAGCGCTGGACCAATGCGCCTCTGCGTTTGGTCCCTCACCGCCGTACGCTCTGCGTCCGCACCTCGTCCGGTCAGCTCGTCCTGCAGCGTCCCGGGAACGGCCGCGATCGGCGTTACCGGCCTCAGGCATGCGCGGGCCAAGCACAGACAAATGAAGGGAAGCACGGGCACGAAGATGCGCTCGATCCAGACAGGCCGGTGCAGGTAACTCAGCAAGGCTGCCAGCAGGAGTGGCAGCAGGATCAGCGTCAGCGCATCACGCGCCAGCAGACGGTCGCGCAGCGCGGCAGCCACCAGCCCGCCCAGAATCGCGAGGCTCAGCAGGATTGCAACCGGCAGCGGCGCGTCGGCGGCGCCGGCCAGGAAACGCAGAACCTCCAGCACCTCCGTGGTGCCAGGTACGGCAAGATGGGTGACGCCGCGCATCATGCCAATGAGCAGGGGTAGGAGCGAGAGGACCAGGACCAGCAGTTCAATCGCCAGCCAGCGCAGCATTCGGCCCCTGCCCTGCTGCATCACAGTGACCGCGCCCAGAGTAACGCAGCCGGAAAGCATCAGCAGCCCCGCGGTATGGCTGTTGGTCACCGCTACCTGGCTCAATGCTATCCAGAGCCAGCCCATACGGCCGCCGCGCCCCTCCAGCCAGCGCGTCTGCGCGTGCCAAACCCACACGATCATCGCCATGATGAAGGCGTACATTCGAACTTGGTCGGCATAGGCGAGAGCGGCGGGGGAGACGGCAAGCAGCAGCCCCGCGCCAAGTCCGACGCGAGGCCCATAGCGCCCGGCTGCCGCCCAGGCCAGCAGTGCAACCGCCACCCCGTGCCAGAGGACGGAGTTGGTCATCAACCAAGCATCGTCCTGCCAGGGCAGCATCCAGAGGCTGAGTTGCAGGTAATATAGCGGGGGATGCACATCGAAGCGCAGCACTGTGACCAGTGTCGCCCAAGGCCCCTCGGCAGAGAAATTGGCCGAGAGCAACTCATCCAGCCACAGCCAACGGCCGGGTATGCCGAACAGCGAGAGGAGCGCAGCGAGGACGACCAGCAGCATGATCCCGCCGCCAAAGCGAGGCCCTTGCGGCGCAGCCAGAGGGGCGGGCATCACAGCTTCATCCGCTTGAAGATTTGTTCCGGAATCAACCTGATCACGGTCATGATCGGCCACCAGACGCGGCGGACATAGATGGCGTCACGCTGCCGCGCCGCTGCCTTCACCACGGCCGCGGCCACCTCCTCCGGCTGGGCGGTCAGCGCCTTGGGCAGGTCCATGCCCTCAGTCATACGAGTGGCAACGAAACCCGGCTTCACCGTCAGAACATGCACACCCTGACGCGCCAACCGGTTGCGCAGGCCTGATAGGAAGGCGGTGAACCCAGCCTTGGCGGAGCCGTAAACATAGTTGGTGGCGCGGCCCCGGTCGCCGGCAACCGAGCTAATTCCGATGATGGTGCCGCTGCCGCGCCGCTCCATGCGGTTGGCAACCTCGCCCAGGAACAGCGCCGGTGCCTCGTAATTGCTGCGCATGATCTCGGCGGCATGGACGATCTCGGCCGCGGCACGCGGCTGTTCACCGAGCAGGCCGGCCACCATTACCACCGTATCCGGGAGGACAGGCAGTGCATCGAGCACCCGCGCATGGGCCGGCGTGTCGAGCAGGTCGAGGCCGACCACACTGACGGTGGTGCCGTGGCGTAGCCGAAGGTCCTCCGCGTCGCGCTCCACCGTTTCCGGCCGGCGGGCGCATAGCACGATCGACTGTCCCTCCGCGGCATAGGCGCGCGCCAGGGCCCGGCCGATATCGGAAGTGGCGCCGACGATCATTGCCGTCTGCGTAGCCATCGCGGCGCGCTTGGTGTCGCTCACAGGTCGAGCCTCTGCGAAAGCAGCGAGCGGAACTTCCGCCCAGGATCGGCCGCCGCCCGCGTGGCACGGAAGGCGTCGAGTTGCGGATAGCCGGCCCGCAGCATGCCCGCGCCCATGCGTGCATCCTTGGCCAGATAGAGGCGGCCGCCATGATCGGTGACGATGGCATCGAGGGCCAGCAGCAGGTTGAAGCTGTCCGCATCAGCGGGAAAGTCGAGAGCGAGGGTCCAGCCCTCCATCGGGAAGGAGAGCGGCGCCTTCGCCGCGCCCGGCCCGAACAACTTCAGCACGGCCAGGAAGGATCCGCGACGGGATTGCACGATCCGCCGCAGCAATGCCGCCATTCCGCCTTCCCCGGCGGCATAGGGAAGCACGCACTGATACTGCACGAAGCCGCGCCGGCCGTAGATGCGGTTCCATTCCAGCACTGCGTCCAGCGGATAGAAGTAGCTGTCGTAATCGACGAGCGTCGTGCCAGGCCTGCCACTCCGCCAGTACAACTCGTTGAACGCGGCAATGCTCCAGCGGTTCAGCGCAACGGCTGGGAAGTCGAGCGGGATACGCCGGCTGCGCCGCTGCGGCACGGCGAGCGCTGCATGCGGGGCCTCCGCCCGCGTGGCATGCTCGCCGACATAGATCAGGGAACGCCCGAAATTGCGTCCACGCGCCTGGCAGTCGATCCAGGCGACGGCGTAGGTGGCGCCGCGCGTCTCCTCCAGCGCTGCCAACGCCGCTCCCAGATCAGGCGCTCGTCGGGTCTCCTGCCGTATCGCTGAGGTCTCGATCGGAATGAGCCGAAGAGTCAGGTCGAGAATGACGCCGGTAAGCCCCATGCCGCCGCGCGTCGCGGCGAAGAGTGCGCCCTCCTCCGCGGGTGAACAGCGGCGGAGGCTGCCATCGGCCATCAGCAACGTCATCTGCAGGACGTGATCGCCGAAGCTGCCGGCGCCGTGATGGTTCTTGCCGTGCACATCGGCGGCCATCATGCCGCCCAGGGTTACGAACTTTGTTCCTGGCGTCACCGGCACGAACCAGCCGCGCGGCACCAGCACGTCCAGCAGGTCGGCGAGCAGCAGACCCGCCTCGCATGTCACGCTGCCGTTATCCGCATCGAAGGCCAAAATCCGGTCTGCCGGCAAGGTGGAGAGCACGCCGCCGGCGCCGATCGCAGCATCGCCGTAGCTGCGGCCGTTGCCACGGGCGATCAGACCGGGCAGTGCCTGCAGCGCGGCGCGCCCTGCCTCAAGGTCTCGCAGCGCGCGGCAGGGCAGCTCGGCGACCGGAAAGCGCCCCCAGCCCGCGATCTTCACGTGGCGGCCCTCATGCGCGGCCGAAGACCATATGCCGGTCGAGGTGGTATTTCGCCCAGTAGCCGAGGCCTAGGCCAAGTGCTGCGCCGACATAGCGCAACGGCCCGCCGTCGCCGAGCCAGTGGAATGTGATCTCAAAAGCCCAGAACAGCAGCGTCGTCACCACCGACAAGAGGCCGTACAGGATGAACTGCCGCAGTCCGCGCAGCCGGCCCGGCGCGCGGTCATAGAAGATCCAGTACTTGTCCAGCAGGAATTTTGGCGCGAGCCCTGCCGCGGTTCCGGCGGCCATGGCCAGCAGAAGCGCCCAAGGTCCGTGATAGAGGCCCATGACGGCCATCTGCACGAGGAGATTGAGCGTGCTCGCCAACAGGGCAAAGGCAACATAGCGCGCAGCCAAGCTGAAGCCGCGCGGCCGCGCGGCGAGAATGCCGTCGAGCATGGTTCAGACACTCACCAGCACAATGCCGAGGCATACGAGCGCACAAGCCTGGCTGACCCGGTCTGTCGCCGCGAACAATACCGGGTCGTCATGCATCCGGTTACGATGCGTCAGCATCAGGACACGGCCCACCCAGTACAGCAGCACGACGCAGATCAGATAGAGGCGGTTAGGCGAGGTGTAGAGCGCCCGCACCGCAGCGCTGTCGGCATAGAGGGCCACGACCAGCACGGCGGTAAAGCCGCTCGCAGCCGCCATGGCGAACAGCACCGGCAGGTCGGCGATCTGGTAATCGCGTCCGGAGGGGTTGCCACGGCCTGCTGTGCTGCGCTCGACCAGTTCCGCACAGCGCTTCACCAGCGCCAGGCAAGTAAAGACGAACAGCGCGAACGTTCCGAGCCAGGCCGAGAGGCTAATGCCTACCGCAATGGCGCCCGCGTAAAGGCGGATACCATAAAGGCCGGCAAGGGTCACAACGTCCAACAGCATCTTGCGCTTGAGCAGCAGCGAATACGCAAGAGTCGTGACGCAATAGGCCAGGAGAACCAGCAGAAAGAACGGCCCCACGAGTGCCGCCGTGAGCAGGCCTGCGATGAGCAGCGCCGGGATCATGAATACGCCGTGAATCGGCGGAATATCTCCGGCGGCGAAGGGCCGGTGCCGCTTTGTGGTATGTTCGCGGTCCCGCGCCAGATCGACCAGGTCATTGGTGACGTAGACACTGGAGGCGGTAAGGCCAAAGCTCACAAAGGCGAGCAAACACGCCGCGATGTCTCCGAGGCCCCAGCGATGCCCGGTCATGGCCGGCACGAACAGCAACAGGTTCTTCGCCCATTGATGCAGCCGCATCGCCTTGAGGTACGCAGGCGGTGAGATCGTCCGCTCCACGATGACCCGCGCATTCGGCCAGCGAGCCATCGCCTCCCGCTCGACTGCCACCGGCGCATCGGCCACCAGCACGGAGCGTGCCTGTTCCCAAACCGGAAAGTCGACGGAGCCGTTGCCGATATAGTCGAAGCCCTTCGCGCCGAATGCCTCGACCAGCACGGCCGCCTTGGTCTCACCCTTCAGATTAACGTCGCCATGGGTGGCAAAGACCCCATCGAACACGCCGAGTTCCGTCGCGACACTCTCGGCGATGCGTCGGTCCGCGGCGGAGGCGAGATACACACGGCGGCCGCGGGAACGCTCAGTCTCAATGAAATCGACGATTTCCTTGTTGAGCGGCAAGCTCGCTGGGTCGGGGAGCGCGATATCGGCCAAGCGCGCCTTCAACGCCGCCTTGCCTTCCCGCAGGGCTAGCATGGCCCGCAGCGCTCCAAGTGGCCAGATTCCCAGGCTGGCGAAAAAGCTCTCGATCAGCGTGTCAGAACGGATGAGTGTGCCGTCCAGATCCACGACCAAGGGGGGCTCGGCCGCTGCGGTCTCGACAGGCATGGCCTCGGGAACCGTCAGGGACATGAAAGCTCGCCTCATTCCAGACTCTTGCGGGTCTAGCTTAGCGCCGTTTCTCTGTCCACAAGCGGGGTCAAATCGCTTTAAGCCCAGAGATCAGCCCGGCTCCCGGGTGGACTTGCTTCGGCCTCATAAACAAGGGCCAATTAGTTGGCGATCATTATCTGAAACAGGGCAGGTAACCACCGATGGTCTACACGGCCTCCTAGAGGGCTGCGATGATAGTGTACCAGACGAGTTCCGAATTTAGTTTCTTGAAGATCGTCTCCGCCATCGTGTTTCTATTATAGTTCCCCTTGCGGATGGTAGAGACCATCGCGGCCGGCCCGGTCGACAGCCCTGCGGAAGCCCTCAACCGAGCGCCAAGTCGCGCGGGCCGTCCTGCGGTCCGTCCGCGGGCAAGCCGCTGGCGAGCACGCTCCGTCGGCCCGGAACTGCCATCCCCACGACCAGTCCCTCCTCGCCCCAATTCCATTCCATTCGGCCGCCGAGCTGACCCCGGATGGTCATGTCCACGACCCGGGATCCGAAGCCTTTCCGCGCCGGGGCTTCCGGCAGGCGCGGCCCGCCCCGCTCCTCCCAGCGCAGGCGCAACTCCTCCGCCTCCAGCCACCAGCTGACGCGCAGCAGGCCTGAGGGGCTGGAGAGCGCCCCGTACTTTGTCGCATTGGTCGCCAGCTCATGCAGCGCCATACCCAGAGGCTGGGTCACCGTCGCGGTCAGCGTCACCGGCGGCCCCTCCAACTCGGCCCTTGGCGCGGTATCGCCCAGGAACGGGGCCAGGGTACCCTCCAGGACCATCCTGAGGCTCGTGCCGGACCAGTTCGTTTCCGCCAGAAGGGACTGCGCCTGGGCCAGCGCATCCACGCGCCCCTCGATCGCCTTCCGGAAGCTGGCGGCATCATTGATGGGTGTGAGGCGCAGCGCCGCTTTCACCACGGCCAGGGCATTCTTCCCGCGGTGGTCCACCTCGCGCATGAGAAGGGTCTGCCGCTCCTCTGCCAGGCGTCGCCCGGTGATGTCCACGGCACCGCCGAGCGCGCGCGTCGCTTCCCCGGTCCCCGGATCGCGATAGACTCGCCCGCGGTCCCAGGCCCATGCCCAGCCCCCATCGGCACGCCGCACGCGGTACTCCATTGAATACCGGTCCCGCAGCGGATCGGCCATGCAGCCATCAAGCTCCGCCTCTACCCTCTCGCGGTCCTCGGGATGAACCCTTTCCGTCCAGGCTTCCGGGGTCGCCGGGATGTCCTCTCCAAGCAGCGTCGCCGCCCCGGCGATGCGCGTGACGGAGGCGCCGGGAAGATCCCATTCGTAGACGAAGCCTTGCATCGCGGTTGCCGCCGCCTCCAGCCGCTCGATCGAGCGGCGGCTTTCCGTTACGTCGAGATCGATGCCGAACAGCGTTGCCGGCTCGCCATGTCCGGCCGGGTAGAAATGCCCCTTGCAAAGCAGCCATCGCTCTTCCCGCCCGCCGCCAGGCCGTCGGCGGAACACGCGGAACTCCGCTGACATACTGCCCTCGCGCAGCGCCAGCTCCAGCGCCTCCCTCAGCCGCAGCTTGTCCTCGGGATGCACACAATCCATGAAGACATCGAAACCCGCGGCGACCTCTGCGGGATCGAGGCCGAGCAGGGCGAACATCTCGGGCGACCAGTGCACCACGCCGGTCTCAGGCTCCCAGGACCAGGGGGCTGCCTGAGCCGCACCTTGCGCCAGCCTGGTCAGCCGCTCGCTCTCGGCTAGGGCTCGGGTGCGTTCCGCCACTCGCCGTTCAAGCCCGAGATTAGCCGCCTCAAGAGCCCGCTGCCGCTGAACGATGCCGCGCGCAAGCAGCAGGAGCAGGAGGAAGCAGCACAATGCGATGGCGACCGGAGCCGCTACCTCCCTCGCCCATCCGGCCAGGATGGCGGAGTGGGCGCGGGAAGCGATCACATAGACCGGCCATCCCCCGCCAATACGCCGGAACGCCGTGGCGCGCTCCACCCCATCCACGTTGGAGGCGCCGCTGGCCAGCTTCTGCTCCCCAGCTCGCCGCATAGCGGCCAGCATCCAGCTGTCAGGCCGAAGCCACAGATCCTCCGGCGCGCGATCCCCGAAGCCGGAGGAACGGGCGAGCAGCGCGCCATCCTCGCGCACGAGCGTGATCACGTCGCCCGGGCCAGTCGCGAGCGCTGCGAGTGCGGGGTTCACATGGTCGAGGTAGAGGGAAGCGTTCACGACCCCGTCATAGGTATCGGGCGGAAGCCCGTTGCCCGTCCGCGCCCGCCGGGCCGTAACGGTGGCGAAAAGTCGCTGCGTGTCCCGCCCATGATAGACCGGGCTGACATGGAAGGGCGGCGCGTCCGGCCCGCGCAGCGCCTGGTTGAATTCGCGGTCCTGCATGGGCCGGTTCGCGGCAACCGGCAGGACATTGCTGGAGGCTAGCGCGTAGCCGTCTCGGTTATAGATGAAGAGGTAGAAGTTCTCCCCCGAGCGCGATTCCCGTTCCCCGGCCACATCCCGGAGTGCCTCATGGAACTCGGCCTCTCGCGCCCGGATCTCCTCGTCGCTCAACCCTGCCAGCAGGTCGTTTGCGCGGTGGATGCGCAGGATCTGCCCTTCGAGCATGCGCCGCGCATATTGCTCAGCAGCGTCCGACATACGGGCCACGTCCGTTTCCACCCCGCGCCAGGCGCCGCGCCAGGCCTCCAGAGAGAAGGCGGCGGCGAGCAGGAGCGGCGCCATCACCACCGCGGCCAGGGCAAGGCGCATGGACAGGCGGACAGACGCGGCCCGTACGGGCTCCGCCGTGGGGTCGGCAGGGGTGCCTTGCACCTGATCCGCATGCCTCAGCCGCTGTCCGGCCGTTTCAGGAATCACCTTGGTCTCCGCCGAGTCCTCCTTGCTTAATGCAAACGACCGGCGCTGTCGCCCGGTGGCACCGGCGGCACCGGCGCAGCCGAGCCGGTGCCGACCGCGTTCCACCGGCATGCCAGCCGCATCCCAGCCCCGCCCCTCCGCAGCGGCCCCGACCGGCCCGGAGAAGCACCCCTTCGATCCCGACGAGGCCTTTCGCCGCCTCCGGATCATGGTGGCGGACCTGCCGAAGGCGGCGATGTTCGAGTTGCGTGACCGCGGATACGGCTCCCCTTACGAGCAGCTGGTCGCCAGCCTGATCTCCGCTCGGACGCGGGACGAGGTGACCACGCCCGTCTGCCTCCGCCTCTTCGCCGTTGCGCGCCGGCCCGAACAAATGGCGGCCCTGGACGAGGCGGAACTGGTGGAGCTGCTGCGGGGCGCAACCTTCCCCGAACCCAAGGCCCGGGACATCCTGGCACTGTCGCGGCGCATACTGGCCGAACATGGCGGCGAGGTGCCCGACACCTTGGAGGGGCTGACCGCCTTCCACGGCGTCGGCCCGAAGATCGCCGCCCTGACCCTCGGCGTCGCCTTCGGCAAACCCGTCATCGCGGTGGACATCCATGTGCACCGGATCACCAACCGCTGGGGCATCATCGCCACCGCCACGCCCGAGCGCAGCATGGCCGCGCTGGAGGCGGTGCTGCCGCCGCACTATCGGATCGAGATCAATGAAAGGCTGGTGCCTTTCGGGAAGTTCGTCTGCACCGGGGTGCGCCCGCGCTGCTCCGCCTGCCTCCTGCTCGACATGTGCCGGCAGGTCGGGGTGACAACGGCGCGCTGAACGCCTCAGCCCAGGCGGAGCATGGCCTTCAACGCCTCCGCCGCCGGCTTTGCACGCGGATGGCGCTCCACCGCCTCCGACACGCGTTCCGGCATGCCGCGATAAATCTCGAAGCTGCGGGCGACGAAGAGTGGCAGGTCCAGCGGGCGCATTGGCTGGTCGCCGCGGATGGTATCCCGGAAGAAGTAGTGGCCCGGCAGCCCCAGGCGCCGCCCGATCTCGGGATAGAGCGGAAAGATGGGCATGCGGGAGAGCGGATCGCCCAGCACGTCGGAAACATCCGGCATCTCCGGCGGGGTGAATCCTGCCTTCTCCAGCGCCAGCCGGGCGATATCGGCCAGCACGATGCAGCGGGGATGGTTGATCGTGTACATGAAAGGCCGATCGCGTTGCCACAGCGGCAGCCTTTCGCCGATCTCGTATCCCATGCGCCGGAAATGCGCGACCATCGCGCCGCTGGCCTTCGCATGCTCGTCGAAATAGCCAAGGCGCGAAAACACCAGCGCGTTGAACAGCGACACGGCCCGCTCCTCCTCCAGCCCAAGGGTGAAGGCGGCGGCGGCGAGCGCGGAGTGGTACACCTCCACCGGCGATGGCAGCGTGCCCTTGGCGTCGGCCAGGTAAATGCAATCGGGCTGGAAGCCGCTGAAGGCCACGCCGGGCATGAAGACGGTGCGCGGGTGCGTCTCGCGCAGGATGGCGTGGCGCAGCGGGCCCATGCGCTCGCTCATCTCGGCATGAGCGAACACATGGTCGAAGCCATGCAGCTCCTCGGCGATCCCCGCCGCGCGCTCGGCCGTCGCCGGGTTGCCCGACGCGTAGCGCACCACTTCGGCGCCGGGGAAGTAAAGCGCGATGCAATCGGCGATGGTGCCGGTCTGGCAGTTCCCGAGAACAGCGAAGCGCATCGCGGCCCTCAGCGGCCCGGAAGCGACGCCTCGATCGCCTCCTCGTCGCAGACCACGCGCAGGGTCGCCTCCGTCTCCGCGTCGATCGTCCCGGCCTCCACCCTTCGCCGCGGCTCGGGCGGAGCGGCCTTCCGCTTCGCCCCGGCCAGATAGTGGCGCTCGAACACGCCCATCACGGCTGTCACGCCCTCCTCCGTCACGGACCGAAGATTGGGCGCGAAATACCGCCCGCGCGCCTGCGGTCCCGTGATGATCTCGTAGGACGGGAAGTAGGCCACGTGCCGGAAGCGCTCCACCGCTTCCTGCGCCGCGACCCGCAACACGGATTTGCTGTAGATCGTCGCGGGAAGCACATGGGCCGCGCTCATCGTGGCCACCAGCGGCACGGGCGAGACGGTCAGGATCACCCGCGCGCCCGGATTCACCTCGCGCAGCCGCTCGATGGCGGCCAGCAGGTCCTGCCGCACCTCCTTGATGCCGAGGTTGCGGAAACGGAGCCTCCTGCCCTCCGGAGGCTCCGCCACCACGCCGGGCGCCACGGGATAGGCCGTGCCGTCCTCTCCCAGCCAGGCCTCGGTCAGACCCAGGGTGAAGACGAGGGCGGTGCAGTCCTCGAACACCCGCCGCACCGCGGCGAGATGAGCCCGCCGCACGGCCCGCACCTCCTCCGGCGTGGCGTAGCCAGCGGCCGGGATGCGCGGCCGCAGCGCATCCACGAAGCGCCCGTCGGGCCGCTGCCACACGTCGTCGGCCGGGCGGTGCAACCCGTAGGCCTCATCCATCAGGAAGAGCAGCTGGCGCGCGGTGTAGATGTTGCCGTAGCGCGCCGAGAAGCCGCCATCCTCCTTGGGGTCCCCCGGCTCGGTCCGCAGATGCCCGTAGCCCGATGCCGCGAGGTGGCGCGCGATATGCTGGGCGAAGCAGCTTCCGGCGGTGGCCACCCGGTCCCCTGGGGTCAGGGTGAAGGGGGCGCGGGCCACCGGATCCACCTCACCCCCTGGCGGGTCGGCCACGGCCCTGGACCAGAAGGCATGGTCGGGCCTTTCGGCATAGGGGTTCGGCATGGACGCTCCCTGGGCTGCCCGCCCCTTCTACAGCCCCGGCCGGCATGGCGAGAACCCTGGCCCCGCGGCCGGCCGCGGCGCTAGACTGGCGCGGTGAACGCCCTCACCCCGCCCCGCGCCCGGCTACCCATCGAGGTGGTCTTCGATCTGGTCTGCCCCTGGTGCTTTCTCGGCACGCGTCGCCTGCGCCGCGCGCTCCGGGCCAGGCCCGAGATCGTGGCGGACCTGATGTGGCGCCCCTTCCTGCTGAACCCGGACCAGCCGGCCAGCGGCCGCGAAGGCTTCAGCCGGCGCTCGGGCGGTGCGGACCGCACGCGGCGGCTGCATGCCACCCTGGCCGAGATGGGCCGGGCCGAGGGCGTGCCCTTCCGCTTCGATCTCATCCACCGCACCCCCCCTTCGCTCGATGCGCACCGCCTCGTGCGGCTGGCCGCCCGGCGCGGCGCGGCGGAAGAGGTGGTGGATCGCCTCTTCCTGGCCCATTTCGCGGAGGGGGCGGATATCGCGGACCATGCCACCCTGGCCGGGATCGGCGCCGCAGCCGGGCTGGACCGGGCGGCCACGCGCCGCTTCCTGTCCGGCGAGCAGGAGGTTGATGCCGTGCAGGCCGAAAACCTCCGCGCCCATCGGCTCGGCATCAACGGGGTGCCATGCTTCGTGCTGGCGGGGCGCCACGCCATCGCCGGAGCGCAGGAGCCCGAGGTGCTCCAGCGCCTGCTGGACGTCGCTTTGGTCGAGGCCGCGTGAGGCCGGGCGGCATCGCGCGCCGCGCAGCGCTTCTCATCCCGCCAGCCCTGGCAGGAGGGAAAGCGCTGGCGCAGGACGCCGCGGTGGACCTCCTCCTTGTCCTGGCGGTGGATGCCTCCGGCAGCATCGACGAGGACGAGTTCCGGCTTCAGCGGGAGGGCTGCGCGGAGGCCCTGACCCATCCCTCCGTGCTCTCCGCCATCGGCGCCGGCCCCCGCGCCGCGATCGGGGTGGCCATGGTGGAATGGGGTGCCCCGGCCGGCGCCGCCACGGTGGTGGAATGGCACCGCGTCTCCGGTGCTGCATCGGCCGCGGCGCTGGCCCGGGCCGTGATCGGCGCCCCCCGCTCCCGCCAGAGCTGGAACGCGATGGGCGATGCGCTGGACCATTCGGTCGCGCTGATCGCCGCCGCCCCATGGTGGGCCACCGAGCGGGTCATCGACATCTCGGGCGACGCACCGGACATGCGGAGCGTGAACCCGGTCGCCATCGCCCGGGAAGCCGCTGCGGCACAGGGCATCATCGTGAACGCCCTTGCCATCGAGGCCGGCCGCCCCGGTCTTACCCAGACCTATGAGGAAACGGTGATCGCCGGCCCCGGCGCCTTCGTCATGACGGCGGAGAGCCGCGCCGACTTCGCCCGCGCGATGCGCGCCAAGCTGATCCGGGAGATCGCCTCCCGGACCACCGCAAGCTTCGCCTGAACCTGGCCAGCGCGCCTTAAGCCTCGAAGCGCAGCCGGAGCTCCCGCCGCCCATCCGGCAGGCCTGCTTCCCGCAGGCGCCCGGCGCGGTGGCGCAGCACCGCCAGGGCCAGCGCCACCGGGTCCTCGCCCGGCTCCGCCCGGCCTTCCGGCAGCGGTTTGCCCTGCCAGCGCAGGCGCAGGTCCAGCGCCAGCTCGTCCCAGCTCGCCTCCATCTCCACGGCGCTTCCCGGCTCGGCCAGGGCTGGCGCCGCATGGGCGAACTCCTCCAGCGCAGCTGCCGCACGCTCCACAACGGCCGCCACGGCGCCCCAGCGCCGCCCCTGCTCCAGGATGAAGGCCGCCGGCGCGGACAGGTCCTCGTCGTCGCGGTTCCAGCTCAAGCTGGCGCGGGATGCCGTGCCGATGCGGAAGAGCGCGTTGAGAAGGAGGGCCGTGAGGAGGGCGAGAACGAGGGAGGAGCCGATCATCCCCCCGAGCCAGCCGGGCATGCGCGCATAGAACTGCGGCACCAGGTCATAGGAGAGGCCGAGAATGACGGCGAGCCCGATGGTGGCGGTGCGCCGGGCATCCAGCAGGCGCTGCGCCACGATCCCCATCCCCGCGGCCACAACGAAGGCCGCCGAAAAGAGCAGCGTGGCGCCCAGCACGCTCCGCGGGATGGCGAGCACCAGCCCCGCCGTGCCCGGAAGCAACGCCATGGCGCACCAGAACAGCCCGACGGCGATGCCCACGCGCCTTGCAAGGATCCGGGTGGCGACCGCTAGGCCGATGCTCGCCGAATAGGTGTTCAGCCCGGGCACCCCCAGCAGCCCCGCCGCCAGCGTGCCCAGCCCATCCGCCATCGTGCCCCGCCGGATCTGCTCGAAATCCGGGGCCGTCCAGTTCGGGTCGTTCGCCCGCTGGGCCGTGACGATGTCACCCGAGGCCCGCGCCAGGCAGGCCAGCGCCCCCATCAGGAAGCCGGGCAGCAACGCGCCATGCGTGAAATCCGGCAGCACGACCGGCCAGCTGATGAAGCTCGCCCCGGGAGAGGCGGGGATGCCGCCGCCCTGTGCGCCCCCATCCAGGAAGAAGGTGAGCGCCGTGCCCGCCGCCAGGCCGCAGAGAGCGGCCACCGGCCGCAGGCGCGCATTGCCCCAGACCGTGACCGCCAGCACCACCGCAAGCGCGGCGACCCCGCCGGCAAGCGAGCCGGGCGTCTCCGGCCCTGCACCATGGCCGATCCCCAGCATAAGCCGGAAGCCCAGCAGGCCCAGGATGAGGCCGATGAGCAGCACCACAATCCCCATCACCTCTGCCGGTACCCAGGCGCGCAGGCGGCGGATCTGGGTAGAGAGCAGCATCTCGGCGATCCCTGCCGCGATCGTCATGGCCGCCACCGCGCCCAGCCCCCCGGTGCGGGCGGCCAGCAGGGCGGGCGGCACATAGGCGGCGGTGAAGACGGCCGGGATGAGGAAACCTGAGCCAATGCCGCGCCAGCGCCAGGCCTGGAGCAGGGTGCCGACCCCCAGTGCGAGCATCGCCAGGTCGAGATAGCGCGCGCGTGTCGCCTCGTCCGCGCCCGCCGCATCCGCGACCAGCAGCGGAAAGACCAGGGTGACCGACATGATCGCGGCGTGCTGCAGCGTGGCGCCGGCCAGGGTGAGCCAGGGCGGGCGGGATTCCAGCGGCCATGAGGCCGGCACCTTCGGATCCCGCATTCGAACTCCCCTGGACTCGCCCCCGCCCGCAGGCGGAGGCTAGGCTGCCTTGGCCTGAGCGGCGACGCGCAGCAAGGCCTGCAGGATCTCGCGCGCCACCTTCACGCGCTGCGCCAGCTCCATCTCGCGCACCACGGCCAGCTTGTGGTCCGGCCGCAGCTTCACCGCGCCCTTCTGGGAGACGACCCAGGCGGCCAGCCCGCCGGGATTGGCGAAGTTGTTGCGCCGGAACGCGAGCACGATGCCCTTGGGCCCCGCATCCAGCTTCTCCACCCCGGCCTCCCGGCACATGCGCTTGATGGAGACGACCTGGAGCAGATTCTCGACCTCCGGCGGCAGCGGGCCGAAGCGGTCGGTGAGCTCCGCCGCCATCGCCTCCAGCTCCGCCTCGTTCGCCAGCCCGCCGATGCGGCGATAGAGGCCGAGGCGCACGGGCAGGTCGCGCACATAGTCCTCCGGGATGAGGACGGGCAGGCCGAGATTGATGTTCGGCGTCCAGTCCCGGTCCGGCGCCTCGCCCTTCTGCCCCTTGCCCCGCTGGCGGTTGCGAATGTCCTGCACAGCGTCTTCCAGCATCTGCTGGTAGAGTTCGATGCCGACCTCGCGAACATGGCCGGACTGCTCGTCGCCCAGCAGGTTGCCCGCGCCGCGGATGTCCAGGTCATGCGAAGCAAGGGTGAAGCCGGCGCCCAGGTTGTCGAGCGTCTGCATCACCTCCAGCCGCTTCTGCGCGGCGGCCGAGAGCCGGTGCGTCTGCGGCCAGGTGAGATAGGCATAGCCGCGCTGCTTCCCGCGCCCGACGCGCCCGCGCAGCTGATAGAGCTGCGCCAGGCCGAACATGTCGGCCCGGTGGATCAGCAGCGTGTTCACCGCCGGCATGTCCAGCCCGGACTCGACGATGTTGGTGGAGAGCAGGATGTCGTATTTCTGGTCGCCGAACTCCGTCATCACCCGCTCCAGCTCCGTCGGCGTCAGCCGCCCATGGGCCTGGGCAACTCGGATGTCGGGCACGATCTCGGCCAGCCGCGTCGCGACCTTCGGCAGGTCCTCCAGCCGGGGGACGACGCAGAACACCTGGCCGCCGCGGAAGCGCTCGCGCTGGATGGCCTCCCGGATCACCACGCTGTCCCAGGGCATGATGAAGGTGCGCACGGCCAGCCGGTCCACCGGCGGGGTCGCGATCACGCTCATCTCCCGCACGCCGGACAGCGCCAGCTGCAGGGTGCGCGGGATGGGAGTCGCGGTCAGGGTCAGCACATGCACATCGGCCTTGAGCGACTTCAGCCGCTCCTTGTGCGCCACGCCGAAATGCTGCTCCTCATCGACGATGACGAGGCCGAGATCGGCGAATTCCACGCCCTTCGCGAGCACCGCATGCGTGCCGACGACGATGTTCACGGTGCCGTCCTTCAGCCCCGCCTTCACCGCCGCCTGCTCCTTAGCGGTCGCCATGCGCGAGAGCTGGCCGATCTGGATCGGCAGCCCCTCGAAGCGCTTGGTGAAGGTGCGGTAGTGCTGGCGCGACAGCAGCGTGGTCGGCACGACCACGGCAACCTGCGCGCCGGTCATGGCGACCACGAAGGCGGCGCGGAGCGCCACCTCCGTCTTGCCGAAGCCGACATCGCCGCAGATCAGCCGGTCCATGGGCTTTCCGGCCGCCAGATCCTCCAGAATGTCGGAGATGGCGCGCAGCTGGTCCTCCGTCTCGGCGAAGGGGAATCGTGCGCAGAACTCGTCCCAGGCGCCCTCGGGCGGGGCGGCGAGCACCCCTTCCTTGGTCTGGCGCTCGGCGGCGGTGCGGATCAGCTGCGCCGCCATGTCCTGGATGCGCGACTTCGCCTTCGCCTTGCGGTTCTGCCAGGAGACGCCGCCGAGCTTGTCCAGCGAGACGCCCGCGGCGTCGCTGCCAAAGCGGGTCAGGACCTCGATGTTCTCGACGGGAAGGTAGAGCTTGTCCCCACCATCATAGATCAGACGCAGGCAGTCATGCGGCGCGCCGCCGGCATCCAGCGTCTCCAGCCCGTCATAGCGGCCGATCCCATGATCGGCATGGACGACAAGGTCACCCTCCTCGATCTCGGTCGCGTCCGCGATGAACTGGTCCGCGCGCTTCCGGCGGCGGGGCGGGCGGGCGATGCGGTCGCCCAGCAGGTCCTGCTCGCCCGCGACGGAGATGCCCGGCTCGCCATCGGCACCCGAGGCGCCGATGAAGCCGCGCTCCAGCCCCCAGACGGCCAGGCCCACCACGCCGGGCGGCAGCTTCTGCACGCCGGGCCAGTCCTCCACCTGCTGGGTCGGCACATTGGCCTCACGCAGGAGATTGGCGAGGCGGTCGCGGGAACCCCGGGTCCAGCCGGCCAGCACGGTCCGCCGCCCCTGCCCCGCCATGGCGCGGGCATGTTCGTGGAAGGCCTGGAAGACATTGCCCCCGGCCTGCCGCACCTCGGTGAAAAGCCGTCCCTGCCGGCCGCCAGCCTCGATCCCTTCAGTGCCATCCGGCTTGCCGAAGGGATTGAAGCGAAGCACCGGCCCGCCGGAGAGCATCCGGTCCCAGCCCCGGCGGTCCAGGTAGAGGCGGCGGGGCGGTGCCGGGCGATAGGGCACTTCCCCCTCGCGCGGCGGCATGCGGCGCGCCTCGTAATGGTCCTCGATCATTTCCAGCCGCGCTTCCAGCGCGTCCTCGGCCTGGTGGTCGAGGCTGGTCGAAGCCGGACCGAGATAGTCGAGCAGGGTTTCCATCGACTCGTGGAACAGCCCGGCCCAGTGCTCCATGCCCGGGTGGCGCTGGCCCGCCGAGACGCTGACATAGAGCGGGTCGTCCCCCGCTGCGGGCCCGAACAGGTCCCGGTACTCCGTGCGGAAGCGGGTGATCGAATCGGGGTCCAGGAAGACCTCGCCCATCGGGCGCAGCCAGAGCTCCTGCAGCGCCTCCGCACTGCGCTGGGTGCCCGTGTCAAAACGCCGGAGGCTCTCGATCTCGTCGCCGAACAGGTCCAGCCGCACCGGGTCCGGCTCGCCCGCCGGGTAGAGATCGATGATGCCGCCGCGCACGGCGTATTCGCCCGGCTCCATCACCGTCCCGGCGCGGCCATATCCATTGGCCTCCAGGAAGGCGATGAGCTTGTCCGGATCAGCCCGCCCGCCCTTCGCCAGTCGCAGGGTCGCGCCCGCGAAGACGGCGCGCGGCGGCACCTTCTGCACCAGGGCGTTCACCGTGGTCAGCACGATCCGGGGCCGCGCGGGCGGCTCCATCAGCCGGGTCAGCGTCGCAACCCGCTCCGCGATGATCTCGGGGTTCGGGGAGACCCGGTCATAGGGAAGGCAGTCCCAGGCCGGGAAGGTCAGGACATCCGCCTCTGGCGTCAGGAAGGCCAGGGCGTCCGCCATGCGCTGCATCCGGGCATCATCCCGGCACACATGCAGGACCGCCCCCTGCTCCTCCGCCCGCCGACGGGCGACCAGCAGCCCGTCATACCCCTCGGGGGCGCCGTAGACGTCCAGGGCCATTCAGTTCTTCCGCATCTCTTCGGGGATGCCCGCGCCAGGCAGGGCGCTGGCCTCCATGAGGCGCATCATCATCGGGCTCTGCAGTTCCGCCGGAACCGGGCGGCGGCCTGAAAGCCAGTCCGTAAGGTCCACATCCGGCAGTTCCAGCAGCTCCTCCAGGGCGTCGAGCTCCTCCTCGGAGAAGGACGCGATCCGGTCGGACACGAAGCCCCCGACCAGCAGATCCGTCTCCTTCGTGCCGCGATGGCGTGCCCGGAAGAGCAAACGCCGCCGCCGCGGGGAGAGTTCGTTCGGTTCGTCATCCATCGCGGGTGCCCCGTTCGGCATTCGTTCGTGGCGTGCCATATACGCCCCGCGCCAGATCATGCCAGCCCAGCCAGACCACCTCTCCCCGCTTCTTGCCCCCATTGAGAGCCTGCCCGAGGCCGCGGGGAAGGCGCGCCAGCTCGCGGCTGCCGCCGGGCCCCGCGTGCTGGATCTGCTACTCCACCTGCCCGAACGCTATGTGGACCGGCAGCGCATCACCCGCCTGGCCGATGCGGCGGATGGCGACATCGCGACCGTGCCGCTGCTGGTGGAAGCGGTGAACGCCCCCCGGAACCCCTCCCAGCCCTGGGTTGTCAAATGCCTGAGCGAGCGGGCCATGATCGACCTCGTCTATTTCCTCCGGGCGAAATGGGTTGGGCCCTGGCTGCACCGGGCCTTTCCCGAGGGCGCCGCCCGCACCGTCTCCGGCCGCGTGCGCCGCTACGGCCCGCGCTGGCAGATGGACGCGCCGGATTTCGTCTCCCCACCCGACATCATCCCGCCGATCCAGCCGGTCTGGCCGCTCGTGAAAGGCCTCGGGCCGCGCGATGTGCAGAAGGCGATGCAGGCCGCCCTGGCCCGCCTCCCCGCCCTTCCCGAATGGCAGGACCCCGCCCATCTGCGCCGCCGGCGATGGCCGGGCTTCGCCGAGGCGCTCCGATTCCTCCAGTCCCCGGAGGCGGTGCCGCCACCCGAGGTGACCGACCGCCTGGCCTATGATGAGCTGCTGGCCGGCCAGATCGCGATCGGCCTCGTGCGCCGGGCCGTGCTGGAGCGTCCCGGGCGCTCCCTCCACGGCGATGGCGCCCTGCGCGCCCGCGCGCTGCAGGCCTTCGGGCATGAGCCCACCCCGGCCCAGGCCCAGGCGATCGCGGAGATTGACCGGGACCTCGCGGCCCCGCGCCGGATGCTGCGGCTGCTGCAGGGCGATGTGGGAAGCGGCAAGACCCTGGTTGCCCTCATGGCGATGCTCCGGGCCGTCGAGGCGGGGGCGCAGGCGGCCATCATGGCGCCCACCGAAATGCTCGCGCGCCAGCATCTGCGCACCTTCCAGCGCCTGGCCGGGGCGGCGGGGGTGGAATGCGCCCTGCTGGCCGGCAGCGTGAAGGGAAAGGAGCGCACGCGGGTGCTTCGGCGCTTGGCGGAAGGCTCTCTGCCCCTGGTGGTCGGGACCCATGCCCTGTTCCAGGAGGGCGTGCAGTTCCGGGATCTCGCACTGGTGGTGGTGGATGAGCAGCACCGGTTCGGCGTCGCCCAGCGCCTGATGCTCACCGAGAAGGGCACGGAAACCGATGTCCTGGTGATGACCGCCACGCCCATCCCCCGCACTCTGTTGCTGACCCAGTGGGGGGAGATGGCGGTTTCCCGCCTGGAGGGCCGCCCGGCCGGGCGAAAGCCCATCGTCACCCGGATCGTTTCCCGCGACCGGCGGGCCGAGGTCCTGGCCGCGCTGCGCCGGGCCTTCGCGGCGGGCGACCGCGCCTACTGGGTGGTGCGTGCCATCGAGGAAGGTGAGGCGCATGACAATGCCGCCGCCGAAACCACCTTCGCCCAGCTGCGCGAGGTGTTCGGCGAAACGGTCCGCCTGGCCCATGGCGCACAGAGCCTGGATGTGCGCGAGGCAGCCCTGGGGGACTTCGCGGCCGGCCGCGCCCAGCTTCTCGTCGCGACCACTGTGGTGGAGGTTGGGGTGGACGTGCCGGAAGCCACCATCATGATCATCGAGCAGGCGGAGCGCTTCGGCCTCTCGGCCCTGCACCAGCTGCGCGGGCGGGTCGGGCGCGGCACCGCCCAGTCCTACTGCCTCCTCCTGCCCTCCGCCGAGCTGCTGGAGGGTGAGAAGCGCCGGCTGTCCGTCATCCGCGACACGGAGGACGGCTTCCTGATCGCCGACGCCGATCTCGACCATCGTGGCGGCGGCGACGCGCTGGGCACACGCCAGGCGGGGCAGATCGGCCGCCGCATCGCGGACCCGCAGCGCCATGGGGGTCTGGTGCGCGTGGCGCATCAGGAGGCGGAGCTGCTGCTGCAAAAGGATCCGGGCCTTTCGGCCACGGAGCGGGGCCGGGCCGCGCGGAGCCTGCTTGCCCTCTTCGACCATGATCCCAGCCTGAAGCCCCTGGCGGCAGGGTAGCCACCCGCGCGCGGCGGGGTCTTGCGCCCCTTCCCCGCCCGCCGTAACCCGGCGGCGCGGGGGCTCCGACGTCTTCGGCGAAATGGCCCCCGCCCCAGGGGAAAGTGACCGTGGACGCCGCGCATATCGAGATCGACCGCCTGACCAAGCGCTTCGGCGCCTTCACGGCCGTGGACGACGTCTCCTTCACCGTCCGGGCCGGCGAGGTTCTGGGCTTTCTCGGCCCGAACGGCGCCGGGAAATCCACCACCATGAAGATGCTGGCGGGCTTCGTGACACCCACGGCCGGCACGGCGCGAATCATGGGAGAGGATGTGGTGGACCGCCCCGTGGCGGCGAAGCGCCATCTCGGCTTCCTGCCGGAAGGCGCGCCGACCTATCCGGAGATGACGGTGCAGCGCTTCCTTGCCTTCACCGCCCGCGCCCGCGGTTTCCGCGGCACCGATGCCGCGGACCGGGTGCATGATGCCATGCGCATGACCCAGCTGGAGGAGGTCCGCCTCCAGCCGATCGAAACCCTGTCCAAGGGCTTCAAGCGGCGCGTCGGCCTGGCCCAGGCGCTGCTCCATGATCCGCCCGTGCTGGTGCTGGACGAGCCGACCGACGGGCTGGACCCGAACCAGAAGCACGAGGTCCGCAACCTCATCGCCCGGATGGCGCCCAGCAAGGCCATGATCATCTCGACCCATATCCTTGAGGAGGTCGGCGCGGTCTGCACCCGCGCCATCGTCATCGCGCGCGGCCGCGTGGTGGCGGACGCGACGCCCGCGGAACTCGCGGCGCGGGGCCCGGACCTGGACGCGGTGTTCCGCAGCCTGACGGAGGCCGCGTGATGGGCGGCGCGATGACCGTGGCCCGGCGCGAGCTGGCCTCCTATTTCGCCACCCCGGTGGCCTATGTTTTCATCGTCATCTTCCTCGTCATGTCGGGGGCGCTGACCTTCACCCTGGGCGGCTTCTTTGCCCGCGGCACCGCGGACCTGCAGCCCTTCTTTGCCTTCGTACCCTGGCTGTTCCTGTTTCTCGTCCCGGCCATCACCATGCGGCTCTGGGCGGAGGAACGGCGGCTCGGCACGATCGAGCTGCTGCTGACCCTGCCAATCGCCCAGTGGCAGGCGGTGCTGGGGAAGTTCCTGGCGGCCTGGGCCTTCTGCGCCATCGCGCTCGCGCTCACCTTCCCGCTCGTCATCACCGTCAATATCCTCGGAAATCCGGATAACGGGGTGATCGCCGCGGGCTATCTTGGCTGCCTGATGGTGGCCGGCGCCTTTCTCGCGATCGGCGCAGCCATCTCGGCCCTGACGAAGAACCAGGTGATCGCCTTCGTGCTCGCTGTCGCCGTGTGCTTCCTCTTTGCCGCCGCCGGCTCCCCGGTGGTGATCGAGTTCCTCAGCCGCAACACACCGGTCCTGGCCGAGGTGGCGCGCGGCCTCTCCGTCACGGACCGCCTCGCGGCCTTCTCGCGCGGCGTCGTCGCGCTGCGCGATGTCATCTTCTTCGCCAGCTTCATTGGCACCTGGCTTTTCGCCAATGCCATCGCCGTCGATCTGCGGAAGGCGGACTGATCCCGTGAGCGACACCACCCTTCCCAAGCCGCGCGGGCGCGGCACCTGGCTCTCCGTCGGCGCGCTGCTGGCCGTGCTGGCCCTTGCGGTGGCCGTGAACCTCCTCGCGGACCGGCTCCTCGGCCGCGCGCGGATCGACCTGACGGAACAGCGCCTCTACACTCTATCGGACGGCACGCGGCAGGTCGTCTCCAACCTGCGCGATCCCATCACGCTCAGGCTCTTCTATTCCCGCCGCCTCGGCGCGGCCGTGCCGGTCTTCGGTGCCTATGCGGACCGCGTGCGGGAAATGCTGCGCGAATATGTCGCGCTCTCCGATGGCAGGATCCGGCTGGAAATCCTCGATCCCGAGCCCTTCTCCGAAACGGAGGACCGCGCGCTCGCCTATGGGCTTCAGGCCGTGCCGCTCGATAATGCGGGGGAGCAGGTCTATTTCGGGCTCGCCGGCACCAACCTGCTGGATGACGAGCGCACCGTTCCGTTCTTCCAGCCGGACCGCGAGCGTTTCCTCGAATACGACCTGACGCGGCTGGTGCATGAGCTGTCGAACCCGACGCGGCCCGTGCTCGGCGTGCTCTCCTCCCTGCCGCTGAATGGCGATCCGCGCGCACTGATGATGCGCGTGCCCGGCGCAGGGCAGCCCTTCCAGGTCATGACGCAGCTGCGCCAGTTCTTCACGGTGAGGGAGGTGGCGGCGGACGCCCAGCTCATCCCGGCCGATGTGCAGGTGCTGATGGTGGCGCATGCCCAGGACCTGCCCGAGCCGACCCTCTACGCCATCGACCAGTTCGTGATGCGCGGGGGCAAGCTGTTCGCGCTGACCGATCCGCATAGCGAGAGCCAGGCCGCGCGCCCGGACCCGACGGGGCGTCCGCCGGCCTCCACCGCCTCCAACCTGGACCGGCTGTTCAATCCCTGGGGCATAGAGGCCCCCTCGGACAGGGTGGTGGTGGACCAGCGCGGCGCCTGGCGCGTCCGCGCCGGCCCGAATGACCGGGTGCAGGGCGTGGACTACCTCGCCTGGTTCAGCGCCCAGGGCGACAGCCTGAACCGCACCGACGTGGCCAGCGCAGAACTCTCGCAGGTCACTTTTGCCAGCGCCGGCGCGGTGCGGAAGCGCGAGGGAGCCGATCTGGAGGTCACGCCGCTCGTCACCTCCTCGGCGCAGTCCGCGCTGATCGAGGCGGAGCGCGTGCGGCAGGCCCCGGATCCCGCGCGCATCCTGGCGGAGTTCAGGCCCAATGACGGGCGCCACGTCCTGCTCGCCCGGGTGCGCGGCGTGCTGAACTCGGCCTTCCCCGATGGCGCGCCCGCCCTGCCGGAAGGCGTGCAGCGCGCCGAAGGGCTTCCTGCCCATCTCCCGCGGACCAGCGGCCCCGCCAACCTCGTGATCGGCAACGACACGGACATACTGGAGGACCGCTTCTGGGTCCGCGTGCAGGACTTCTTCGGCCAGCAGGTCGCCACGCCCACCAGCGACAATGGCGCCCTGGTGGCGAACCTGGCCGACACGCTGGCTGGCGGCGACTCCCTCATCTCGCTCCGCTCCCGCGGGGAAAGCCTGCGGCCCTTCACCCTGGTGGAAGCCATGCGGGCCGAGGCCGAGGCGCGCTACCGGCAGACCGAGCGCGGGCTGACCGAGCGCCTGCAGGCCACGGAGCGCCGCCTGCGAGAGTTGCGCCAGGGGCCGGCCGGCAACAACCAGGCCGTCATCACGCCGGAGCAGCGCGCGGAGATCGAAGCCGCCCGCGCCGAGATCGTGAGCACCCGCCAGCAGCTGCGCGCCGTTCAGCGGGAGCTGCGGCAGGGCATTGAGGGGCTGGAGAGCCGGCTGCGACTGGTAAACATCGCCCTTGTCCCGGTGCTGATCACGCTCTTCGCCATCGGGCTGGCCCTTCTCAGGACCCGGCGCCGCGCGGCGGCCCGGGGGTAACGCCATGCCGCTGAACCGACGCCATCTCTTCACCCTCGGCGGCACGGCGGTGGTCGCGGCCGGCGCCGCCGCGCTTCTCGTGCCGGAGGAGGCGCCCGGCCCCGCGCCTTCCGAGTCCCCGCTCGCCTTCCCCGGCCTGCCCGGGCGCCTCGATGCCGCGCAGCGCATCGAGATCCGGCAGGGACCACAAAGCCTTGTGCTGCAGCGCGGCCCGGATAACGCCTGGCTGCTGCCGGAGAAGGGCGGCTATCCCGCCCGGGGCGAGCGGGTGCGCGAGCTGCTGGTCGGGCTCACCGAGCTGCGCCTCACCGAGCCCCGCACCGCTGATCCCCAGTCCCTGGCGCGGCTCGGGCTGGAGGAACCCGGCCCCACATCCACGGCCGTGCTCCTCCGCGTGCTCGACGGCGCGGGCACGCCGATCGCCGCGCTCGTCATCGGCCGCCGCCGAACCCGCACCCAGGGCGGCGTGCCCGAAAGCGCCTATGTGCGGCGCCCCGGCGAGAATCAGTCCTGGCTCGCCGAAGGACGGATCCCCGTGGATGCGGATGCCCAGCTCTGGATCGACCGCGAGATCGCCAACCTGCCGGAGGAGCGCGTGCGGCGCGTGATCGCGGTGCGCGACGGCCGGACCGTGGAGCTGTTGCGGGAAGAAGGGCCCGATGGGCGGCTACGCATCGTGCTGCCCGGCGATGCCCCGGCCGCCGACGAGGTTTCGCTGGACGAGGTGGGCCGAGCCCTGGAGGGGCTCACGCTTCTCGATGTCCGCCCCGAGGCGCAGATCCCCGGCCAGCCCGCCGGTGAGGGTCGCTTCATCCTGACCGACAATCTCACCATCACGGCCAGGCTGCGGCAGGATGGCGGGAATGTCTGGATGACCATCGCCGCGACCGGTGACGAGGAAGCCGCGCGGCTCAACGCCCGCTGGCGCGGCTGGGCCTATCAGGTCGGCACATGGAAGCTCCCGGCTTTCGCGCCGAGCATCGAGACGCTGCGGAAGCGCGAGGGGTGAGCGGGCGGGAATATCCGGACCGGCCCTGGGTCGGCATCGGCTGCCTCGCCTTCCGCGGCGAGGACGTGCTGCTGGTTCGACGCACCCGCCCGCCGCGCATGGGCGAGTGGACGGTGCCCGGTGGCGCGCAAAGCCTGGGCGAAACCGCCGAGGATTGCGCCCGGCGCGAACTGCGCGAGGAAACCGGGGTCGAAGTGGGCCCCCTCACCCTCGCTGCCTGCGTGGACATCGTCATTCCCGGTGACTCGGGCGGCATCCGCTTCCACTACACCATCGTGGACTTCGCCGGCCGCTGGGTATCCGGCGAGCCCGTGGCGGGAGATGACGCGAGCGAGGCCCGCTTCTTCTCTCCCAGCGAACTCGGCGCGCTGAGCCTGTGGGACGAGACGATCCGGGTGATCGCCGAGGCGAGGCGGCGCCTCGCCCCGGAATAGGTATCAGGCGTAAAGCCGCTCGTTCTGCAGGTTCTTGTAGATATCGGCGACGAACTCGCCATAGCCGTTGAAGATCCGCGTCGGCACCCGCTCGTTCGAGCCGAGCAGGCGCTCGCTCGCCTGGCTCCAGCGGGGATGCGCCACTTCCGGGTTCACATTGGCCCAGAAGCCGTATTCGCTGGCCTGCAGCTTTTCCCAGTATCCCACCGGGCGCGCGGCCTGGAAGGTGACGCGCACGACGGATTTCGGCGCCTTGAACCCGTATTTCCAGGGCATGATGGCCCGGATCGGGGCCCCGTTCTGTGGCGGCAAGGCCTTGCCGTACATCCCCGTTGCAATGAAGGCGAGCTCGTTCCGCGCCTCCTCGATGGTGAAGCCATCGGTATAGGGCCAGGGATACCAGGACTGCCGCAGCCCGGGCATGGTGTCGCGCTGGGTCGCCGTCTCGAACACGACGTATTTGGCTTCGGGCCTGGGGGCCGCCAGCCGCACCAGCTCCGCCATCGGGAAGCCGGTCCAGGGGACGGTCATGGCCCAGGCCTCCACGCAGCGGAAGCGATATACCCGCTCCTCCAGGCTTACCTGCTTCAGCAGGTCCTCCAGCCCGATCTCGCGCGGGTTCTCCACCAACCCATCGATGCGGATGGACCAGGGGCTGACCTTCAGGCGCTGTGCCGCGGAGGCGATGCTCTTGGAGGTGCCGAACTCATAGTAGTTGTTGTAGCTCGCCACGTCCTTTTCGGGCGTCGGCTCGCGCCCGGGCTGGTAGCGCGTGTTGCGCATGGCCTGCGCGGCCGGCTGGGCCCATGCGGGTGGGGCCAGCGCCGCGCCCGCCAGCAGCGCCCCGGCTCCCAGGGCCGCGCGCCGTCCCATCACCACCGCCTCGGGCGTCGCGGCGCTTTCGGGCAGTTCCCACCCGCGGCGGATGCGGATCAGCATAGTGGCCTCCGAAAAGGGGTCCCCCTGAACTCGGTGGCCCGGCGCAGGGTTCAAGGGCCGCCCTTAGCGACCCAGTCGTAATTCCGCACGCTGGACGATCCCGCGGAACTTCGCCAGTTCCGCCGCCAGGAAGGTACGGGTTTCCTCCGGGGTGGTGGCGGGGGCGGGATCCACCCCGGCGGAGGCCAGCCGCTCACGCACGCTGGCATCGCCGAGGCTCGCTATCATCGCGGCGTTGATCGTGTTCAGCACGGGCTGGGGCATGCCCTTGGGCCCCAGCAGGACGTTCCAGGTGGTCACGTCAAAGCCCGGCGCCACCGTCTCGGCCACGGTCGGGATGTCCGGGAACAGCGGATGCCGTGCGCTGGAGGTGACCGCCAGCCCGCGCGAAAGGCCGTCCCGCAGATGAGGAGCTGCGGAGGCCAGCACCTCGAAGGAATAGGCAACCTCTCCCTTTGCCAGCGCTTCCATCACGGCCGAGCCGCCGCGATAGGGCACATGCTCGGCTTCCATCCGGCCCACCGAGATCTTCAGATACTCCCCGGTGAGATGCCCGACGCCCCCGACGCCGGATGTGGCCCAGGAGAGCGCGCCGGGCCGCATGCGGACCTCCGCGACCAGCTCGGCGAGGCTGCGGTGAGGCGAGGACGCGGGAACCACCACCACCAGCGGCCCGCCGCCGAGCACCGCCACCGGCGAGAAATCCGCCACGGGATCATAGGGCGTCTGGGAGGGAAGCGCGGCCGGGTTGGTCGCATGGGACGAGGCGGTACCGACCAGAAGCGTATAGCCGTCGGCGGGCCGCTGGCGCACCCACTCGCTGCCCACGGCGCCACCCGCCCCGGCGCGGTTTTCCACGATCACCCGCCCGCCGGGCCCGAGGCGCGGCCCCATGCGCTCGGCCAGCACGCGGGCCGCGATATCCGTGGACCCGCCGGCCAGGAAGGGCACCACCAGCGTGATCGGCCGATCCGGAGCCCATCCCTGCGCGCGGGCGGCCAGGGCCGGGGTGGACAGGGCGGCGGCAAGCAGGGCGCGGCGGCGCATCGGCGTCTCTCTCCATCGCAGCCCTCCTGCCCGCAGGCGTGGGCCTTCCCCGCTACATTGTCAGCACCTGGGCCGGTTTGGAACCGGGCCGCCTAGCGCGGTCGGGGCAGCAGCGCCATCGGCTGCTCGCCCGCAGGCGTTTCAACCCGCAGCAGCCGGTAGCACTCCGCCTCCACCCCTGAGCGGGAGCGGATGATCTCTCCGATCGGCGCCGCGCCCGGCCAGAGGGAAGGTCCCTCGCCGCGCCGGAGGCTGCGCAGCATCACCCCGCCCTGCCCGTCGGGCGGCGCGGGAAGGTTGAACAGGTCCCAGCGATCTCCGATGGCCACCACTGGCACGCCCGGGGGCAAGTGCAGGGCCAGCTCGGCCGCCAGCCCATACTCCTCGGCCGCGATGAAGCTTGCGCCTGCCTGCAGCCGCGCCTCATTGACCTGCCGGGCCAGATCGGGCCAGCCACCGAGCCGCGCGAGCGTCGGGTCGGCCGATCGTGGCAGGGCCAGCGGCGCGAGGCCGGCCTGGAGGAGGACGACCGCGCTCAGTGCACCGCCCAGCCATGCCCCGATGCGCTGCCAGCGAAGCGCGGTGAAGGCGGCCGCCGCCAGGGATGCGCCGGGGTAGAGGATGGCGGGCCAGTTCCCCTGAACCCGGCTTCCGAGTGCCTGCCAGAGGAACAGCAGCGCCGCGGGGAAGACCAGCGTCGCGATCAAGCCCGCCCCGGCGTCGCGCCGCCGCACCCAGGCCATGGCCGCCGCCCAGCTTCCCACGGCGCAGAGGATGAGAAGGATCGGAGAGGCGAGGCCGAGCTGGCCGGCAAGCAGTTCCCCCAGATAGCGGAAGCCGAAATCCGCGCCCGCCCCGGCCCTCCCGCCCTGCTTGGCGAAGGAGGCCCAGCCATGCGCCGCGTTCCAGACAAGCACGGGCGAGAAGACCAGCACGGCGAGGAGCCCGCCCGCATAGAGCCGCCAGTCCCGCCACCAGCGTCGGGCAGAAGGTTCCGCCAGCAGCCAGAGCACCAGCCCCGCGCCGAGCAGCACCGCCGTATATTTGGAGAGCAGCGCGCAGCCGGCGAACAGCCCAACCGTGAACCACCAGTTCCCGCGACCTGAGGCATGCAGCCGCGCGACGGCCCAGATCGTGCAGCACCAGAAGACGAAAAGCGGGGTATCCGGCGTCATCAGCACGGCGCCCGCATTGGTCACGGGCATGGCGTTCAGCAGCAGCGCTGCCCAGCGGCCCGGGCGATGCTCCGGCATCAGCCGGTCGCCCGCATCCGCCAGGGCCAGGGATGCGGCCGCCAGCCCGAGCGGGCCGAGCAAGCGTATCCCGGCCGGCCCATCCCCTCCGATGAAGGTTCCGGCCGCGATCCAGAGCGCGACCATGGGCGGATGGTCGAGATAGCCGGGCTGCAGGGTCCGGCCCCAGACCCAGTAATAGGCCTCGTCCGGGGAAAGCGGCAGGAGCACCGTCGCGCCGAGGCGCAGCAGCGTCAGCGCCAGCAATCCGGCCAGCCAGGGGTTCACCGGCTGCGCCATACGAGGGTGGACGAGATGGCGTAGTTCCAGACCACCGTCAGCAGTGCCCCGGCCGCCCCGGCCAGCCCCCATCCCGCCAACTCTTCCCGCAGCAGCATCCCCGCCACGCCCACATTGGCGGCCGCGCCGATGCCACAGCCCAGGTAGAAGATGACGAGGCCACGGACCAGCCCTGCCCCGCGCAGCCGCATGTCGCGGTAGGTGATCCGGTTGTTCAGCAGGAAGTTCACCGTCATCGCCACGAAGGTCGCGATCCACTGCGCGGTCTCGAACCGGATCCCCGGAACCTGCACCGCCAGGAACAGCGCGGCCATGTGCACCACCACGCCCACCGCCCCAACGGCGGCAAAGGAAACGAAGCGCCAGGGAAGCCACCCGCCCAGCGCCTTGTCCATCAGCAGCCCGAGGAATTCGAGCAGCACGGTGGCATCGAGCTTCGACTCGCCCGCCAGCCGCGGGCGGAACTGGTAGGGGATTTCGGCAACCCGCAATGGGCGCCCGGCGGAGAGCAACAGGTCCAGCAGGATCTTGAACCCGCGCCCCGAGAGCTTCGGTGCCAGTGCCTCGAACAGGGCGCGCGGCATCAGGAAGAAGCCGCTCATCGGGTCCCCGACCGGGGTGGGCAGCAGCAGCGCGGCCAGCCGCGTGCCCGCATCGCTCACCTTCGCCCGTGCGGCCGAGAAGCCGCCCTCGGCCTCGCCACCTTCCACATGGCGGCTTCCGATCGCCACCTCCGCTCCCTCGCGCACGGCGGCCAGCATCGCGGGCAGCGCCGTCTCGTCATGCTGAAGGTCGCCGTCGATCACGGCCACGTAGCGGGCGGATGAGGAGAGCACGCCCTCCGTCACCGCAGAGGCAAGGCCGCGCCGCCCGATGCGCCGCAGCCCGCGAACGCGCGGGTCCCGTGCCGCCAACTCGCGGACCTCTGCCGTGGTGCCGTCCGGGCTGTCGTCATCGACGAAGACCACCTCCCAGGCGATCCCGCCCAGGGCCGCGTCCAGCCGCGCCACCATCGGAGCGACATTCGCCGCTTCCTTGTAGCAGGGTACTACCACGGTGAGTTCCGCGGGCAGATCGGCAATGTGGGTCTCGGCCGGCACGGCGGCGGCTTAGCCCGCGCCGCCCGGCGCAGGAAGGGGTTGGCGGCGGGGGCAGCCTCGCATAGCCGGACCTTCCGGCCCGGCGGCGATGGCGGTAGCGGGGCGCAACCAGCCGGAGTGCCGCATGCCCGACCTTTCCTTCCTGCCGGCAGGCATGCCGTCCATCGGCGCCATGGGCCCGGCGATCGCCATCATCGGCCTCTCCGCCGTCTTTCGAGGGTTCACCGGCTTCGGCTTCGCGATCATTGCCGTCCCGCTGCTCAGCCTGGCGCTTCCGCCGCTCCTGGCGGTGGCCCTGGCAGCCGGGCTGCAACTTCTGGGCGGGCTGATGGACCTGCCCCAGGCCTCGCGCAGCTGCCACTGGCCCTCGGTGCGCTGGCTCCTGGCGGGGGCGCTGCTTGCCTCCCCACTCGGCACTCTCCTCCTGGCCTGGCTTCCCGCCGACTGGGCGCGGCTTGCCCTGGCTGCCGCCTGCGGCGCGGCCGTACTCGCCCTCGCCTCGGGCTTCGGCTTCCGCCACATCCCGGGCCGGGCGGCCACGGCCGGTGCCGGGGTCCTTTCGGGCCTGTTCAACGGGCTGGCCGCCATGCCCGGCCCACCCGCCCTCGCCTATTACCTCGCCCTACCTCTCGCCCCAGCGCAGGTCCGCGCCTCGCTGATCGCGTTCTTTGCCTTCTCCGCCATGGCCTCCACCGCAAGCCTGACCGTGATCGGGGCCATCGGCTGGCGCGAGCTGCTGCTCGTCCTGGCCGGTCTCCCGCTGATGATCGGCGGGTCCCGGCTGGGTGCGGCCCTGTTCCGCCGCGCGGGCGGGGCCCATCGGGGCATTTCCCTGGCGACCCTCGCCCTCGTCGCGCTCCTCACTGCCGCAAGGGGGCTTTCCGGCCTGATCGGCGGCCCCTGAGGGATCGGCCTGTGCACGAAAGCGTGTAGGCTGGGTCCATGCTCGAACTCACGGATGTCACCCGGTCCTTCAAGGTCGGTCCCGGCCAGATGCCCATCCTGCGCGGCATCTCGCTCCGGGTGGAGAAGGGGGAGCTGGCCTCGATCATGGGCGGCTCGGGGTCGGGCAAGACCACGCTGATGAACATCATCGGCCTTCTGGACAAGCCGAGTAGCGGATCTTACGCGGTGGGCGGCCAGGATGTTCTGCGCGCAGAGGCGAATGAGCTCTCGCGCCTGCGGAACCGCCTTATCGGCTTCGTCTTTCAGTCCTTCTTCCTGCTGCCCCGGATGAATGCCTGGCGCAACGTGGCCCTGCCGCTGATGTACCGTGGCGTGCCGGAGGCGGAGGCACGCCGCCGCGCCCTCGCCATGCTGGAGCGGGTCGGGCTGGCGGAACGCACTGACCACATGCCGGCCCAGCTTTCCGGTGGGCAGCGGCAGCGCGTCGCCATTGCCCGCGCGCTGGTGGGCGAGCCCGCGGTGGTCCTGGCCGACGAGCCGACCGGCGCGCTGGATCCGAAGGTCTCGCAGGAGATCATGGAACTCTTCCTCGAGATGAACCGGGAATTGGGCGTGCTGATCATCATCATCACCCATGACCCCGGCGTGGCCGCTCAGTGCCCGCGGCGCATCCATCTGGATGCCGGCCGCATCGCCTCGGACACGGGGCCGGGAAGCGGGCTCGGCGGCATGCCCATCCGGCGCGTGGCATAGATGTTCGGCCGCGTGATCCGGGAGGCCCTGGCCGGCCTTCTCGCCGCCCGCCAGCGCGCCGTCCTCGCGCTGCTCGGCATCGTGGTCGGCGCCGGCGCCGTGATCGCCATGCTGAATGTCGGCGCCATCGCGCGGAATGAGACCGTGCGGCAGTTCCGGGAAATGGGCACGGATATCCTCATGCTCCGCACTGGAGGCTTCAGCGGCGCCTTCAACCCGGCCGACCTGGAGGCGCTGCCCGCCCTGGTACCGGCCATCGAGGATGTGGCGCCCTTTGCCATCGGTGGCGGCGTGGTAGGCCATGAGGGCATGACGCAGACCGTGTCCACCCTGGGCACGACAGGCAGCTTCGCCCGCGCGGCACGGCTGCCGCTGGCGCAGGGCCGCTTCCTCACGGAGCATGACCGCTACGAGCTGTTCGCGGTGCTCGGCGCGCGGTTGGCGGCCGATCTTTCCTCCCCCTTCGCACCGGTGCGCATCGGCAGCCAGCTCCGGATGGGCCGCTATGTCTTCACCGTGGTTGGCATCCTCGCCCCGGTCCTGCCCAGCCCGATGATGCCGGTGGATGTGGACGGCACCCTCTTCGTCTCCATCCCCAATGCGCGGCGCGTCATGCCGGATTCGGGAATCAGCACGGTGATGGTGCGGCTCCGCCCCGATGCGGACCCGGAGGCGGCCACGATCCCCATCCGGCGGCATCTCGAGCCAAGGTTGCGCGATGGCGGGCTGAACGTGCAGAGCGCGCGGCAGCTGATCGCGGGCATGGCGGGCCAGATGCGCCTCTTCACCGTGCTGCTCGGCGCCATCGGGGCCATCGCGCTCCTGCTCGGCGGAGTCGGGGTGATGAACATTATGATCATCTCCATCGCCGAGCGTAGGCGGGAGATCGGGATACGCTTGGCGATCGGAGCGCGCCGGGCGGAGATCCGCAGCCTTTTCCTCGCCGAAGCCGTGATCCTCGCCCTTGCCGGCGGGCTGCTCGGCATCGCCGTCGGGATTGCCGGCGCCTATGGCTTCGCGCGGGTTTCAGGGTGGGAATTCATCCTCTCTCCGGCCGCGGCGCCCCTCGGGGCCGGAGTCTCGGCGGCAGTGGGGATCTTCTTCGGCTTCTACCCCGCCGTGATGGCCTCCCGCCTGGATCCGATCGAGGCGCTGCGCTCGGAATAGGCGAGCCAGGGCAGCCTACGGCACAAGCTCCGGCATCGAGCCGCCATGCGGCGCGCGGTTTGGCCGGTTCGGCAGGGAGATGGGCGGCGCGCCGGTCGGCTCTGCGAGCCGAAGCACGGGCACGGCGCCGCCAGCGACAGGGGCCGCCATCTCCGGCCGGGCCACGGGCTGGCTGAGCACCGCCGGCGGGGCGCATCCGCCCAGGAGCAGCAATGCCGCCAGAAACACCTTGGGGCTTGCCCGCATCACGCCTCCTGTGACCGCCGCGCCATCCCATTCCGGAATCGCACGGGCTCCGCCGCCCCGCCCAATCCACCGGCCGTGGCGGCCTTGCCGGCCCGGGAGACAGGGTGAGATAAACCTTTCATGAGCCCTCCGGAACAGACGAAGGGGCCTGCCCGCGCGGAACCGCTCGGCGGAGGGCCGGCGGCATGGCGCCATCTTGCCGCACCCATGCTGGCATTCGCGCTGCTCGCCCTCCCCGCCGCCGGGCCGGCTTCAGCGCAGTCCCACGGGCGCGCTCCGGCCCAGCTGCCCGGCCAGGAGGCACCGGCCGGCGCCGCCGCCCTCAGCCTTCCGGAAGCCGTGTATCTGGGGTTGCGGAACAACCGGGTGATCCGTTCCGAATATCTCCAGCGCGTGGCGGACCGCTTTGCTCTGCGCGTAGAGGAGAGCCGCTTCACGCCGCGCCTCGACATCGCCGCGACCACGAACCGGTCCCGCTCCGCCGGGGTGAACACGACCGCAGCCAGGCTCGGCCCCGTGCTGAGCTGGGACGCACCCACAGGGGCTCGCCTCAACTTCGGCTGGCAGGCGGCGCAGACGAATATCCGCGGCCAGCCCGGCAACGGCGCGGGCAACCTCTCCTTCGAGTTGGTCCAGCCACTGCTTGCAGGCGCAGGGATCGACTACGCCACGGCTCCGCTCCGCATTGCCCGCATCAGCGAGCAGAATGCGCGGCTGCGCGTGAAGCAGACCGTCTCCGAGCAGGTCACCTCCATCGTCCTGGCCTATCGCACGCTGCTGCAAAGCCAGGAGCAGCTGCGCATCGCGGAGGACGGGCTGCGGCGCGCACGCGAACTCGTGGAGGTGAACCGCCTGCTGATCGCCGCGGGCCGCCTCGCCCAGGTCGAGATTGTTCAGTCCGAGGCGAGCGTCGCCCAGCAGGAACTGGCACTTCTCGCCGCGCAGAACGCGAATGAGGAGGCCAGGCTGGCGCTCCTGGTCCTCATCGCCGCCGACCCGGCTTCCCGTATCTGGGCCGCGGACCGTCCCTCCGCACCGTCGGTGCGCGTGGACCTCCAGCGGGCGCTTGCCACGGCCTATGCCAACCAGCCCGCCTATCTCGGCCAGCTCTTCAACATCGAGATCAACCGCATCAACCTCGATGCGGCGCGAAACCAGCGGCTCTGGGAACTGAACATCGTCGCCGGGGCGGGGCAGCAGGCCACGCGGCGGAACGTGCTGGATACGGTGGACGCGCTGCGGCAGGTGCGGTCGGACTTCAACATCGGCCTGCAGCTGAACATCCCCATCGGCTATCTCGCGCGCGAGCAGCTGGAGGTGAACGCGACCACCGCGCTGCGCCAGTCCGAGCTTGCGGCCGAGCAGGCGCGCGACGCGCTGCGTAAGAGCGTGGAGGACGGCGTACGGAACGTGGAAACCCAGCGCCGCCAGGCCGAGTTGGCGCGGCGCGCACGGGAACTCGCCCGGCAGCAGCTGGAGGTCGAGCTTGCCCGGCTGCAGGCCGGCCGCTCCAGTAATTTCCAGGTGGTCTCCTTCCAATCAGCGCTCCAGCAGGCCGAAAGCGCGGAACTGGGCGCGGTGATTGCGTATCTGAACGCCCTGAACCAGCTGGACCTCGTTCTCGGCACCGTGCTCGAAACCTGGCAGATCACGCTGAACGAGTGATGTTCCCCACCCTCCCCGCCACTGCGCAGCCGCCCGAGGGAGCATCGGAGCCGCATGGGGCCGATGCCGCGCTCGATCGCCTGGCGCAGGACTACCGCAGCGCGCTCGACAGCATGGCGGATGGCGTGCTCACCGTCGGGCCAGATGGCCGCATCTCCACCCTGAACCGCGCGGGCGCCGACATCCTGGCCTGCGATCCGGAGACGGCGATTGGCGGCACGCTGCAATCCCTCCTTCCCGAGGATGGCAGTGCGGATGCGTTCTTCGACGCGGTGCTGGAGCCTGTCGGGCAGGAAGGCGCGGTCGCTCGGCACCGGGTCGAAGCCCGTCTCGGTGACCGGGACCGCCATCTTGAGGTCACCAGCCGGGCCTACCGCATCCGTATCGGTCCGCAAGCTGGCCGCCTCGCTCTCACCGCCGTCTTTTCGGACGTCACCGAGCTCGCGCGGCTCTCGGAGGCCGAGGCCGCGCTGAACCGTGAGCTGCGCGAGCAGCACGCGAAGCTCCAGGCGGCCTATCTGCAGCTGGAGCAGTCGGCCGAGCGGCTCCGCACCACGGGCCGTCGCCTGGCCGCGATCCGCTGGGCGGCAACGATCGGCGTCTTCGCCCTTTTCGTCGGCGCCGGGCTCTATGCCTGGGAGCCCGGACCCGGCTTCGGCAGGGCAGTTACCGCAGAGGCGCTGCCCTCTTTCGGCACGCTGCCGGTCACCACCCAGCCGGTCTCGCTCCGGATCGCTGTGGTGGGGGTGCTGGATGCGGGCTCCCTCGTCTCGGTGGTGGCGCCCTTCGACGGTCTCGTCCGGGAGCGGAACTTTCGCTACGGCAACCAGGTGGAGCGCGGTACCTCCCTGATCCGGCTCGACGTCAACGACGTCGAGGTTCGCCTGCGGGAGGCCCGCTCGGCACTCATCCGTGCGCGGCAGAAGGTTGAGGAGCTGCGCGGATGGACCACGGGGCAGGAGGTGTCCCGCGCCCGCCGCCAGCTCTCCGCCGCCGAGATGGAGGCGAACGACATCCGCGCGCGCCTTGCCCAGACGAAAATCCTGCTGGACCGCGGCATCGTGCCCGCCGAGGAATACCGCACCCTCCAGCAGCAGCAGCGAAACCAGCAACTGCAGCTGCAGGCCGCCCGGGCCGATCTGGAAGCCACCCTGGCCCGCGGGGACTCGGAGCATCTCCGCATCGCGGAGTTCGAGATGGCGAATGCGGAGGTGAAGGTGCGCGAGCTGGAATCCGATCTCGGCAGCGCCGTTGTCTCCGCTCCCGTGACCGGCGTGGTGCTGATGCCGCCCGATCCGGGCGGCGGCCGCCGTGCCGAGACGATGGAGCCGGGCAGCCGCGTCACGCGTGGCCAGGCCATGTTCACCATCGGCGATCTCGAAAGCTTCCAGGTGCGCGCTTCGGTGGATGAGATCGACGTGGGCAAGGTCCGCGTCGGCCAGCCCGTCTCCGTAACCGGCGACGCCTTCCCGGGCATCGAGCTTACGGGCCGCGTCACCAGCGTCGCGGCGCAGGCGAGCGGCGAGACCTCCGCACGGACAGGCATGCCTGTCTTCGGGGTCACGGTCGCGATCGAGAACATCCCGCCGGAGGAGCGGCGCCGCCTTTCGGTCGGCATGTCGGCGAACCTCTCCATCATCGCCTATGACAATCCTGAAGCGATCGTCCTGCCCCCGGACGCCATCCGCACCGAGGGCGAGCAACGAGTGGTCCAGCTGCGGGATGCGCTCGGCGCGGTGCGACGCGTGCCGGTGAGGCTGGGCATCAGCACGCCGGGGGGCATCGAGATCCGGGAAGGCTTGTCGCCCGGCGACACGGTGGTGCTGTGGTGAGCGGAAAAACGGTGCAATGAACCTGGCTGGGCTGAGCTTCCGCGACCTCGAATACCTCGTCGCGGTCGCGGACCACCTGCATTTCGGCAAGGCCGCCACGGCCTGCGCGGTCAGTCAGCCGACTCTGTCCGCGCAGATCCGCAAGCTGGAGGACTATCTCGGCGTCCAGGCGTTCGAGCGCGCGAGTCGCAGCGTGATGGTGACGGAACGCGGCGCGGAGATCGTGGCGCAATGCCGCACCATCCTGGCCGAGGGCCGGCGCCTGCTGGAGATGGCGCAGTCCCGCGGCGAGCCGCTGGGCGGGCAGTTCCGGCTCGGAGTCATTTCCACCCTGGCGCCCTATCTCGCCCCGATCATCCTGAACCCGCTGCGCAGCCGCTTCCCCAACCTACGCCTCCACCTCGTGGAAGGGCTCACGCATGGCCTCGTCCGCACGCTAGAGGCCGGCGAGATCGATGCGCTGCTCGCCTCGTCACCCATCCGCGACATCGAGCTTTCCGAGCTGCCGATCTTCCATGAGAGCTTCGTCCTCGCGGTTCCGCGGGACCACAGGCTCGCGGTGATCGACCGCGTGACAATGGAGGATGTGCCCGCGGCGGAGCTGATCCTGCTAAGCGAGGGCCATTGCCTGCGTGACCAGACACTCGCCCTCTTCCCCGCCTGCCAGCGAGCCGCGCAGAGCGGCACGGGGGTGCAGGCCACCAGCCTGGAAACACTGCGCCAGATGATCGGTGCCGGGATGGGCTGCTCCCTCCTGCCCCAGCTTGCGGTGCAGGTCGGCACGCTCCTGGACGACATGGTGGCCTACCGCCTCGTTCGGGCGACCCCCCTGCCCGGCCGCGACATCTCCCTGTTCCATCGGCCGAGCTTCGGGCGAATCCGGGAGGTGCGCCTGCTTCGCGACGTGGTGCGGGACGCGATCGCGGGGCTGGGCACGGTGAAGGTGCATGGCAGGCCGGAAACCCGCGCTCTCGTGGCTGCCTGAGACGACCCCTTGTTCTGCACGGCTGTGCTGGAAGCGGGGGCGGCCGTCTCAGAAGGCTCGCATCTATCGGAATCATAGACGCCCTCTCCTGGCAACGGGACACGATCCGGCGCATCGTTCCGCTACCGGATCCCAACACGGGATCGCGAGAACGAGACACGGAACGCCGCATATGAGCCGCTTTACGAAGCCCCTGGCCGCCTTCGCGACCGCAGGTGCCATCCTGGCCCTTGCCGCCCCGGCCAGCGCGCAGCAATCCCGCTACTGCGACGGCAACCTGACCGCCAACTCCTTCTACTCCAACGTCCTGTCCGATGGCACGACGGCGCGTGTGGAGTATCACGGACAGTTCCAGAACGTGGACCGGCAGCGCCGCGTCATCACCGCCACGATGATCCAGCTGCGTCAGGTCGGCCAGTTCACGGTGATCTCGCAGATCCAGCGCTTCGAACTGAAGCCCTTTGAGCAGAAGGACATCACCCTGCTCTCCGTGCGGACCAACAACCCCGGCGGCTCTGGTGCTCCCAGCCCGTCCCAGGTGGGCCAGCAGATCCGCTTCACCTGCGCATACCGCGCGCAGTAGCCGGACGGGCCCGCTGCCCTCGCGGCGGCGGGCCGCCCCATGTGGCGGGGCCGGGCGCAACCCTTCGCACCGCCCAAGCGATGGAAGCCGGAACTCCGTGATCCGAGCCGATGCGGTCCAACCTCACCCAGCGTCCAGACGCCGGCCATGTCCGGGACGCCCCCGTAGCGGAGGGCAAGGCGCGCTTCCGGGCACTCGCGCAGCGGCTCGGCCGCTTTCGCGACTGGATCCGCGCGACGGAGCCCGGCCTTGTCGTCCTCGCGATCCTGATCGGGGTGGCGAGCGGACTCGTCGCCTCGGCTATGAGCGGCATCGCACATGCCATGCAGGCCCTCCTCTTCGACACCGATCATGGGCTCAGCGCCTCCGGGCTGGACGAGCCCTGGCGCCTTCTTTTTCCCGCCTTAGGGGGAGCCCTCCTCGGGCTTCTCAACCTGGCGTTCGCACGCTGGCAGCTCCGCCAGCCGATCGATCCGATCGAGGCCAATGCTCTTCATGGCGGCCGGATGGCCATGCGCGATGGCGCGGTGGTCGCCAGCCAGAACCTGATCTCCAACGGCTTCGGCGCCTCGGTCGGGCTGGAGGCAGGCTATACCCAGGTGGCGGGCGGCCTCGCCTCGCGCTTCGGCAGCCTGGCCGGGCTCAGGCGGGGTGACCTGCGCGTGCTGGTCGGGTGCGGCGCGGCCGGCGCCATCGCCGCCGCCTTCGATGCTCCGCTCACCGGCGCCTTCTATGCGTTCGAACTGGTGATCGGCACCTATGCCATCGCCAGTCTCGCTCCGGTGGTGGCAAGCGCGGTCGCGGCCACCCTCGTTGCACGAGCGCTGCATGGTCAGACCTATCTGGTGCAGCCGGGCGGGGTTGCCTCCCCGGGATGGGACGGCCATGCCCTGGCCATCCTGCTCGGCATCGTCTGCGCCCTGGCTGCCATCCTGCTCATGCGGAGCGTGGGCTGGATCGAAACACTGATGAAGCGTGGCATCCCCTGGTCCGGGCTGCGCCCGGCCCTGGGCGGGCTCGTGGTGGGTGGGCTCGCCATGCTCACCCCGGCGGTTCTCTCATCCGGCCATGGGGCGCTGCATCTTGCCTTCAGCACGGAAGGCCCGGTCCAGGCGGCGCTGACTCTCCTGCTGCTGAAAGCGCTCGCCTCGGCCGTCTCGCTCGGTGCCGGCTTTCGCGGTGGGTTGTTCTTCGCATCCCTGCTGCTCGGGGCCTTGCTGGGAAAGGTGGCGGCGCTCGGCATGATGCTGGCGGGGCTGCCGCTGGTGGACCCTCTCTTCCTGGCGGTGGTGGGCATGAGTGCCTTCGGTACGGCCGTGATCGGCGCCCCTCTCGCCATGACCTTCCTCGCCCTGGAGACGACCGGGAATTTCCAGGTGGCCGGAGCTGTGCTGGCGGCGGTTGCCGTTTCGGGGATCGTGGTGCGGCGTCTCTTCGGCTACTCCTTCGCCACCTGGCGTTTCCACCTGCGGGGGGAAGCGATCCGCTCGGCCCATGATATCGGCTGGCTGCGGGAGCTGACGGCGGGGCGCATGATGCGCCGGGATGTCCGGACCGTCCGCGCCGACACGCGCATTTCCGCCTTCCGGCGCGACTTCCCCCTCGGCTCGACGGAGCGCGTGGTCGCCCTCGACGATTCCGGCCTCTACGCAGGGGTCGTCATGGTGGCCGAGGCTCATTCGGCCCCGCCGGAGGTGGAAACCCTGGCCCCCCTGCTCCGGCACCGGGACCGGGCCCTTCTTCCGGCCATGAATGCGAAGGAGGCGATGGCCGCCTTCGACGCCACCGAGGCGGAGGCGCTGCCGGTGATCGACAGCAAGGAGGGGCGCCGGGTCATCGGCCTGCTGACCGCAAGCCATGTGCTGCGCCGCTATGGGGAGGAGGTGGACAAGCGGCGACAGGAGGAGGTCGGGCTCACCTGAGGCCCCGCGCCGGCCGCACGCGCCTCACAATCCTGCCAGCCCATGCCGGCTGTCGATGCGGGCGGGCCCCCGCCTTCCCAGATGGCGGGCATGGACTGGAAGGGAAATGCGGCTTGAGGCTTTGGGGGATGCTGGTTCTGAGTGCCACACTGGTGGCCGGCTGCATGGGCGTAGCGCCCGCACTGGCAAAGGCGGCTTCTACGACACGGGGTAAGGCGGAGCATGCAAGGCCCCATCCGGCGGCCCAGCACGGCCATGCCTCGATCTATGCGAGGAGCCTCGCCGGGCGCCGCATGGCCGACGGTACCCGCTTCGACCCCCGCGCCGCCACGGTGGCCAGCCGGACCCTGCCGCTGGGCAGCCGGGCACGGGTAACGAATCTGCGGAACGGGCGGAGCGTCACGGTGAAGGTCACCGACCGCGGGCCGCATATCCGCCAACGTATCCTGGATGTGAGCCCGGCCGTCGCGAGCAGCCTTGGGATGGGTGGATCCGGCACGGCGCTGGTTTCCGTGATCCCGGTCAGCATGATCGCAGTGACCGGCCGCGCCGAGGCAGCCGCCCCACCGGCGCGCCGGGGTCGTTCCAGGCGCTGACCCGGCTGCCCCCGCGACCCGGAGGCTGAATTATCTGCCCCAGCCGCGCCCGATCCGCGTCCAGCGCCGGCTGGGCCCGACATCCAGGTGCACGAAGCGCGGGTAGACGCCGATCCCCATGAAGCCGAGGCGCTCCGAGAGGGAAAGCGCAACCAGGGCGAGGTCCGGGTGGTCGATCCCGGGCATTGAGACATCCGCGGCAAGCCCGCGCAAGTGCAGGCTCGCCGGCGCGGCCCCTTCGGACATGGCATTCGTGCGGGGCGTGCGGAATCCGGAATTCAGCAGAAGCGGCAGGGCGTAGCCCCAGGCCTCCTGCAGCACCGAGAGCATGTCCACCAGCATCTCCGGCAGGGGACCCTGGGTTCCTTCGTGCAGGTCCCGGAACAGGTGCCGCAGTCGTTGCAGGACCGCTGCGTCATAGGTTTCGCCGTGACGATAGGCGGCGCGGACTTCCTCGCCCGCACGATTCTGCATCCAGATCTGCCGTGATGCGCCCGTGGCCGCGCGGGCCGGAACATCTGCCAGGGCAAGCAGCATGGCGGAGCGGGCAAGGAGCCCGCGCCGCGAAAGCACGAACCCGCCTGTCGAAGAAGCAGGAAAGAAAGGTGGTGCGCCCGCTGGGGCTCGAACCCAGGACCCCAAGATTAAAAGTCTCGTGCTCTACCGACTGAGCTACAGGCGCCGAAGCGGGGCCGACCTTTGGAAGGCCCCGCTCATTTCGTCAAGCCAGGAGATCAGGCGGCCGTCGCCGGGCGCATCTTCACGATGCGGTCCGGGTTCTGAACCATGCCCGAGCTGCCGGAGCCGCGCTTGATCTTGTCCACATGCTCCATGCCGGAAACCACGCGGCCCCAGATGGTGTACTGGCCGTCCAGGCTCGGATAGGGCCCGAACATGATGAAGAACTGGCTGTTCGCGCTGTTCGGGTTGCCCGAGCGCGCCATGCCACAGGTGCCGCGCAGGAAGCGGGCCTTGGCCGGCGGCGTGAACTCGGCGGGCAGGTCCGGAAGCTGGCTGCCGCCCGTGCCGGTGCCCGTCGGGTCGCCACCCTGGGCCATGAAGCCCTCGATCACGCGGTGGAAGGGCGTGTTATCGTAGAAGCCCTGGGAGGCCAGCGTCTTGATACGCTCGCAATGCTTCGGCGCCAGGTCCGGGCGAAGCTCGATCACCACCCGGCCATCCTTCAGGTCGAGGTGAAGCGTGTTCTCGGCATTGGCCTGCGCCTCAGCCTCATTGGTGGTGGCGTCGCTCATAAGGGCTCCCGTGGCGGTCGCAAACGAAGTGGCAAGAAGGGTCCGGCGCCGCATGGCGTGTGACTCCCGGTTCTGTAGGCGTTTCCCGCCGCCGATCAGCCGGGGCGGACGCGGGCGAGCGTGCGCTCGAGCGTCAATTGGGGCACGAAGCTCGAAATGTCTCCCCCCAACCGCGCGATCTCCTTCACGAAGCGCGAGGAGATGAACTGGTTCCGCTCGCTCGCCATGAGGAAGACGGTCTCGACCTCCTGGTCCAGCCGGCGATTCATGCCAGCCATCTGGATCTCATAGTCGAAATCCGAAACGGCGCGGAGGCCGCGGACGATCATGTCCGCCCCGACCTCCCGCGCCAGCGTCACCAGCAGGCCGTCGAAGGGCACCACCTCGATCCGGGCACCGGTCTGGGCGGCGATCCCGCCCGTCTCGGCCCGGACCAGCTCCACCCGCTCGTCTATCGGGAAGATGGGGCCCTTCCCGGCATTCATCGCCACCCCGATCACCAGCCGGTCCAGCAGGCGCGCGGCCCGGTGGATCACGTCGAGATGCCCGTTCGTCACGGGATCGAATGTGCCGGGATAGACCCCAACCCGTTCACGCATCGGCGCCGTTTCCGTCATCCACCACGGGGAAGCAGGAGGTGACCGCCTCGTCCTTGTCCAGGCGGAACAGGGTCACGCCGGCGGCCTGACGGCCCATGACGCGGACCTGGTCGGCCGGCATGCGGATCAGGCGGCCATTATCGGTCACCAGCATCACGTCATCGCCCGGGCGGACGGGGAAGGTGGCGACCACCGCATGGCCCTTGCCACGGCCGAGCGGGATACTGGTGATCCCCTGCCCGCCCCGGCCGGTGCGGCGATACTCATAGGCGGAGCTTCGCTTGCCGAAGCCGGTGTCGGTGACGACGAGGAGGATCTCCTCCGCCTCCGTCAGCTCCTGCGCACGCTCGTTGCTCAGCACCACCTCTTCGGTGCCCTCCTCGCCCTCTTCGGCGGCGGCGGAAGCCTCCGCCGAGGCAGCCGCCTCAGCGGCTTCCTCGGCCGTAGCCTCGCCCTGAGCGCGGCGACGCGCGGCGGAGAGCTTGAGATAGGCGGCACGCTCGCCTGGCGAGGCCGGCACGTTCCGCAGCACGGAGAGCGCGATCACCGCGTCGCCCTTGCCGATGAGCTTGATCCCCCGGACACCAGTGGAATCTCGCCCGGCGAAGACGCGCAGCACCCCCTCCTCCGCCGTGAAGCGGATGGCGCGGCCGAGACGCGTCGCGAGGAGGATGTCATCGCCCTCACGGCAGGTCTGCACGCCCACCAGGCTGTCGCCCTCGTCCAGCTTCATCGCAATGAGGCCGGCGGCCCGGACATTGCGGAAGTCTGAGAGCCGGTTGCGCCGGACATTGCCGCCTTCGGTCGCGAAGACGAGGTGCAGGTTCTCCCACAGGCTCTCATCCTGCGGCAGCGGCAGCACAGCGGTCACATGCTCGCCGTCCTGCAGCTGCAGCAGCTGGCGCAGCGAGCGCCCGCGCGCCGTCGGCCCGGCCTCCGGCAGGCGCCAGACCTTCTCGCGGAAGGCGATGCCGCGGCTGGTGAAGAACAGCACGTGCTGATGGGTATGCGCGTTGAAGCTGCGGATGACGACATCGTCCTCCCGCGTGCCCGCGGCGCTCCGGCCCCGCCCGCCCCGGTTCTGGGCGCGGAAGGTCTCCAGCGGCGTGCGCTTCACATAGCCGTCTCGGGTCAGCGTCACGACCATGAGGCCCGGCTCGATCAGGCTCTCGTCGTCCTGGTCCGCCAGCCCGTCCACGATCTGCGTCATCCGCGGCACGGCGATCTGCGCGCGCACCTCGGCGAGTTCCTGGGCCATCAGCTCCAGGCGCCGGGGGCGCGAGGAAAGGATCTCCAGCAGCTCACGGATGGAGGCGGCGATCTCGTCCAGCTCCTGCTGGATCTTCTCCCGCTCCAGCCCGGTCAGGCGGCGCAGGGTGAGTTCCAGGATGCCGCGGGCCTGCGCCTCCGTCAGGCGGACCGTGTCCTCCTCGACGATGTTGCCGGCGTCATCCACCAGCGCCAGCAGCGCGCCGATATCGCCCGCCGGCCAAGCCTTTGCCATCAGCGCGGCGCGCGCCTCCGCGGCGTCGGCGCTGGCGCGGATGATGCGGATGACCTCGTCGATATTGGCCACCGCGATGGCCAGGCCGATCAGAATATGGCCGCGATCCCGCGCCTTGTTCAGGCGGTAGCGGCTGCGGCGGCTGATCACCTCCTCGCGGAAGCGGATGAAGACCTGCAATGCGTCGCGCAGGCCCATCTGGCGGGGTGTGCCGTCATCCAGCGCGAGGAAGTTCACGGCAAAGGAGGTTTGCAGGTTCGTGAAGCGGTAGAGCTGGTTCAGCACCACCTCCGCCGTCGCGTCCTTCTTCACCTCGATGACGATCCGCATGCCGTCGCGGTCGCTCTCGTCCCGCAGGTCGGAAATGCCTTCCACCTGCTTGGCGCGGGCGAGATCGGCGATGCGCTCGATGAGCGTCGCCTTGTTCACCTGGTACGGAACCTCGGAGACGATGATTGCCTGGCGGCCGCCCCGCATCTCCTCGATCTCGCAGCGGGCGCGGACGGGAATGGATCCGCGGCCGGTCTCGAAGGCCGCACGGATCCCCGCCCGCCCGAGGATGAGGCCACCGGTCGGGAAGTCCGGCCCGGGCATCTTCTCCATCAGCTCTTCGAGCGTGATGTCGGGATTGGCGATCATCGCCAGCGTCGCGTCGATCACCTCGCCCGGGTTGTGGGTCGGGATGTTCGTCGCCATGCCAACGGCGATGCCATTGGAGCCGTTGACGAGAAGGTTCGGATAGGCCGCGGGAAGCACCCGCGGCTCCTCCGCGCTTTCGTCATAATTCGGCTGGAAATCGACCGTGTCCTCGTCGATCCCGGCCAGCAGCGCCGTCGCGGACTTCGCCAGCCGCGCCTCGGTGTAGCGCATGGCCGCCGGCGGATCGCCGTCCATGGAGCCGTAATTGCCCTGGCCGTCGATGAGCGGCACGCGCATGGAGAAAGGCTGCGCCATGCGGACCATGGCGTCGTAGATCGCGCTGTCGCCGTGCGGGTGATACTTACCCATCACGTCGCCGACCACGCGGGCCGACTTCTTGTAGGGCTTGTCCGCCGTGAAGCCGTTCTCGTTCATCGAGAAGAGGATGCGGCGGTGGACGGGCTTCAGCCCGTCCCGCGCATCCGGCAGCGCGCGCGCGACGATCACGCTCATCGCGTAATCGAGGTAGGAACGCCGCATCTCCTCCTCGAGGGTGACGGGCATGGTCTCGTCGAACGGCCGCTCGTCCGAGGGGCCGCCGTTCTCCGTCTCGCTCACTTGTTGTTATCCAATTCGATCAAAACGGAATGTCGTCATCCAGGTCGGCCTTGGGGGCATCCCAGCCGCCGCCGCCGCCGCCGCCGCTGCGCGGCTTGCTCGCGCCGGCCCCGCCCGAGGAACGGCCGCCATAGCCGCCGCCGGAGGATCCCCCGCGCTCACCCCGGTCGCCGCCACCGCCGCCATAGCCGCCTTCGTCCCCGCCGCCACCGCCGGCCTGGTTGCGGCCGCCGATCAGGGCGAGTTCCCCGCGGAACTGGCGCAGCACGATCTCGGTGGAGTAGCGCTCCTGGCCCTCCTGCGTGGTCCACTTCCGGGTTTCCAGCTGGCCCTCCAGATAGACCTGGTTGCCCTTCTTCAGGTAGCGCTCGGCGATCTCGCCCAGCTTTTCATTGAAGATGGCCACGGAGTGCCACTCGGTGCGCTCCTGCTGGTTCCCCTCGCGGTCCTTGTAGCGCTCGCTGGTCGCCACGCGGAGGTTCACCACCTTGCCGCCGTTCTGGAAGTTCCGCACCTCGGGGTCGCGCCCCAGCGTGCCGAGGATGATCACCTTGTTGACGCCGGCCATGCCACCCACATCCCTGTCCGGCCAGGGCAGCCGCTATTGGCAGCCCGGGCCCGAACCTCATCCATACCATGGTTTGGCGCCGCCGCGTGCCGGGGCCGCGCGAATCGCCGTAGCCCGCCCGGGAAACCCTGGCGGGTCGCGGAAGCTACCCCCCAGGAGGCGGCGAGGCCACCCCCCGGGGGGAAAGGATCGGGGCGCCCCCCGGCGACCCCTTTCCGTCACCATTATATGGTGGCACAAGCCCGTGAACACAATGCGAACGAAGGGTCGGATATCCCGTGCCTGACAGCTTGCCCGAGACCACCGCCAACCGCCTGGGCAACCGGGGCGGGCTTGAGATCGGCAGCGGCGGCCATATCCGGATCCGCGGCGCCCGGCAGCACAACCTGAAGAATATTGACCTGGATATTCCGAAAGGCACGCTGACCGTCATCACCGGCCTGTCCGGCTCCGGCAAGTCCTCCCTCGCCTTCGACACCATCTATGCCGAAGGCCAGCGTCGCTATGTGGAAAGCCTCTCGGCCTATGCCCGGCAGTTCCTGGAACTGCAGCAGAAGCCGGATGTGGACAGCATCGAAGGCCTGTCCCCGGCCATCTCGATCGAGCAGAAGACCACTTCCCACAACCCCCGCTCCACCGTCGGCACCGTCACTGAGATCGCCGACTACATGCGCCTGCTCTGGGCGCGGGTGGGCATCCCCTATTCCCCCGCCACCGGCCTGCCGATCGAGGCCCAGACCGTCTCCCAGATGGTGGACCGGACCATGGCCATGCCCGAGGGCACGCGCCTGCTGATCCTTGCCCCCATCGCCCGGGGCAAGAAGGGCGAGTGGAAGAAGGAGATCGCCGAGCTCCAGCGCCGGGGCTTCGAGCGGGTGAAGGTCAACGGCACCCTCTACCGGATGGAGGAGGTGCCCGCCCTCGACAAGAAGAAGAAGCATGACATCGAGGCGGTGGTGGACCGCGTGGTGGTGCGGGACGGCGCGCAGCAGCGCCTGGCCGACAGCTTCGAGACCGCGCTCGGCCTCTCCGACGGGGTCGTCTACCTCGAAGGGGCCGATAACGGGGAGCGGACGGTCTTCTCCTCCCGCTTTGCCTGCCCGGAATCCGGCTTCACCATCGAGGAAATCGAGCCCAGGCTCTTCTCCTTCAACTCGCCCCAGGGCGCCTGCCCCGAATGCGACGGGCTCGGCACGGAAACCTTCTTCGACGCCGCCCTGGTGGTGCCGGATGACGCGAAGAGCATCGCCGAGGGCGCGGTCGCCGCCTGGGCCGGCGGTTCCTCCTCCCCCTATTACGACCAGACGCTCGAAAGCCTGGCGCGGCACTTCAAGGTATCCACGGCCACGCGCTGGGCGGATCTCGCCAGGCCCGTGCGCGAGGCCATCCTGCACGGCACCGGCGAGGTGGTGACCCTGCGGTACAAGGACGGGCTGCGCGCCTATGAGGTGAAGAAGCCCTTTGAAGGCGTCATTCCCAACCTCCAGCGCCGCCTGCGCGAGACGGACAACCCCTGGGTGCGGGAGGACCTGCAGCGCTACCAGTCCGACCGCCCCTGCCATGTCTGCAACGGCGCCCGGCTGAAGCCGGAGGCGCTTGCGGTGAAGGTCGCCGGGCTCGATATCGCCGCCGCCTCGGCCCTCTCCATCCGCAAGGCCATGGAATGGTTCGCGGGCGTCTTCGACCAGCTCTCCCCCCAGCGCCAGGAGATCGCCCGCCGCATCCTGCGGGAGATCAACGACCGCCTGCGCTTCCTCGTCGATGTGGGGCTGGACTACCTCTCCCTCGCGCGCGGCTCCGCCAGCCTCTCGGGCGGCGAGAGCCAGCGTATCCGCCTGGCGTCCCAGATCGGCTCGGGCCTGACCGGGGTGCTCTACGTGCTGGACGAGCCTTCGATCGGCCTGCACCAGCGCGACAACGAGCGCCTGCTCGGCACGCTCCGCCGCCTGCGGGACATCGGCAACACGGTTCTGGTCGTCGAGCATGACGAGGATGCCATCCGGGCGGCCGACTTCCTCGTGGATATCGGCCCCGCCGCCGGTGCCGGGGGCGGCCGCATCATCGCCCAGGGCACGCCGGAGGAGGTGGCCGCCAATCCGGACAGCGTCACCGGTGCCTATATGTCCGGGCGCAAATCCGTCCCGGTCCCGGCGGAGCGCCGCAAGCCCGACCCCAAGCGCATGCTGAAGGTGGTGGGCGCCACGGGGAACAACCTGAAGGCGGTGACCGCCGGCCTTCCGCTGGGCACCTTCACCTGCGTCACCGGCGTGTCCGGCGGCGGCAAGTCCACCCTCGTGATCGAAACCCTCTACAAGGCCGCCGCCCGGCGCCTGATGGGCGCCGGCACGGTTCCCGCCCCGCATGAGCGGCTGGAGGGGCTGGAGCACCTGGACAAGATCATCGACATCGACCAGTCGCCGATCGGCCGCACCCCGCGCTCCAACCCGGCCACCTATACCGGCCTCTTCGCGCCCATCCGGGACTGGTTCGCCGAGCTGCCCGACTCACGCGCCCGCGGCTACAAGGCTGGCCGCTTCTCCTTCAACGTGAAGGGTGGCCGCTGCGAGGCGTGCCAGGGCGACGGGCTCATCAAGATCGAGATGCACTTCCTGCCCGACGTCTACGTCACCTGCGACACCTGCAAGGGCAAGCGCTACAACCGCGAGACGCTGGAGGTGAAGTTCCGGGGCAAGTCCATCTCCGACGTCCTGGAGATGACGGTGGACGAGGGGCTGGAGTTCTTCTCCGCCGTGCCCGCCATCAGGGACAAGCTGAAGGTCCTTTCGGAAGTCGGCCTCGGCTACATCCATCTCGGCCAGCAGGCGACGACGCTTTCGGGCGGCGAGGCTCAGCGCATCAAGCTCGCCAAGGAACTGGCCCGCCGCGCCACCGGCCGCACTCTCTACATCCTCGACGAACCCACCACGGGCCTGCATTTCGAGGATGTGCGCAAGCTGCTGGAGGTGCTGCACGCCCTGGTGAAGCAGGGCAACACGGTGGTGGTGATCGAGCACAACCTCGAAGTCATCAAGACCGCGGACTGGCTCATCGACATGGGGCCCGAGGGCGGTGATGGCGGCGGCGTCATCGTGGCCGAGGGCACGCCGGAGGAGGTGGCCGCGAGCGCGGAAAGCCATACCGGCCGGTTCCTGGCGCCCCTGCTCGCCGGGCGGCCCATCGCGGCGCCGGGGAAGAAGCGCAAGCGTGGCTGAGGGCGCGCGGCCCTATTCCAGCCTCGCCCCGGTGGCCCGCGCCAGCGCGGACCAATGGCGGGCCTCCTGCGCCATGATGCTGGCAAGCTCCTCCGGGCTGACCGGAGCGGCAGGCTGGAGCCCCGCAGTGGACAGGGCGTGGCGAAGCTCGGCATCGGCGGCCGCTTCGGCGCAGGCGGCCGACAGCCGCTCGACCGCGTGCCTTCCCGTGCCGGCCGGGAGAAGCATGTAGATGCCGGGCGCCGCCTCGAAGCCGGGCAGCGTCTCGCCCGCGGCCGGCACATGCGGCAGGCCAGGCAGGCGATTGGCCGAAGTGACAGCGAGCAGATCGACACCTCCCGCGCCGAGCGCCGGCACGATGGAGGGCAGGCTTGCCACGGAAAGCTCCGTCTCGCCGGATCGCAGCGCGGTCACCGCCGGCGCCCCGCCGCGATAGGGTACGTGTTCCAGTTCAACCCCGCTGGCCTGCCGGAGCATTTCACCCACCAGATGGTGCGCCGTGCCTACGCCAGGGGTCCCGAAGCGCCATGGGGCCGGCGCCGCGCGGGCCCGCTCGAGCGCCTGCCGGAGATCGGCCAGCCCAAGGGACGCCGTGGCGGCAATGCCCAGCGGCGCCGTGGCTATGCGCATCACCGGGATGAAATCCGCCACCGGATCATAGCGCGCGGCCGGGTAGAGAACGGGGCCGATGAGCAGCGCAGTTTCGGCCACCATAACGGTGCTGCCGTCCCGCGCTGCCTGCAGCACCTGGGCTGCGGCCAACGTGCTGCCCGCCCCGGGCCGGTTCTCCACCAGTACGGGCAGCCGCAGGACCTCTGTGAGCCGCCGCGCGACGAGCCTTGCCGCGATATCCACCCCGCCCCCGGCGGAAAAGCCCACCACGGCCCGCAGCGGTCGAGCAGGAGTTGTTGCTTCTGTGGCCCCCCATCCCGTTCTGTCGAAAGGGAGGACGGCAGGGAAGGCAAGCAAAGCCCGCCTGGAGATGCCGCGTCCCATCGCTTCTCGTCCTCCCCTCTCGGGCACTCACACCCGGCCGCGCAGGCCGGCCCAGCTGAGTGCCAGCCTGTCCCCACCGCCGCGCGGCGCCGGGGCGGCTGCCCAGTTCCAGTCAGGTGAGGATAGGCGTTTCAGGTCACGATCGGCGAGGATCACCGGCAGGGCAGCGGCGATGGAGCGCCTGGGCAGATCCCGCAGGGCCGACCGGGCTTCCCGTGCGATGCCGAGACCCCAGGCCGCGAGGGCATGGAGCTCCCGCGCCATATCCGGCCCCGGTTTCGCCTCTGTCGGCAGGCAGCCCGGCGGAAGCGGCTGCCGCCCCTGCGCGGCGAGGACCGGCAGGCTCCGCAACGTGCCTGCCAGGCCATAGGCCATCCCGGCCCGGCACAGCGAATCGAAGCAGCTGGCGGGGGCGCCGAGCACCCGCCCCGTCTCGGCCGCCAGCTCTCCCGCCGTGCCGCGAAGCTGCCTCTCCAGGGCCGCGCGATCCTCGGGCGGCTCCTCCGCCTCCCGTGCCTCGGCCATCCGGAGCAGCGCGCCGGGATCGAGCCGTCCCTCCTGCAGCGCAACCGCGACAGGCCCGGCCACCTCATGCCGGCGGGGCGGCTTGCCGGCCATCGCCTCCTCGATCGTGTCCCGCCACCATTGCAGCCGGATCAGTGCCATCATCGGCTCGCGCGCCACCTCCCGCGCCCGGGCGAGCTCGTGGTTGAAGCCGATCAGGGTGAAGATCGTCTCCCGCGCGGCGGAAGGCACGAAAAGCGCGCAAAGGAAGCGGTCCGGGTCCGCGCGCCGGGCCAGCGCGGCCATTGGGGAAAGCGCGTCAGCCTCAGCCATGCCGGCCCCTTGGACCCGCAGCGTCCGCCTGTCCAGCGGGCCCGCCGCCTATCGCGCCGGATTGAGCCTCCCCGGCCTTGGCCTTCGCCGCCACAAGGGCGACATTGCGGCCCGAATCACCCGGAAGGAGATGCCTCATGGCCTTCAGCCTGCCCCCCCTGCCCTATGATGCCGCCGCCCTCGCCGCCCGCGGCATGCAGCAGGAGACGCTGGAGCTGCATCACGGCAAGCACCACCAGGCCTATGTCACCGCGCTGAACGGCCTGATCGAAAGCAAGGGCCTGCAGGGCAAGACCCTGGAGCAGATCGTGGCCGAGGCTGGCAAGGCCGGGGCCGATGGCCTGCCCGTGCTGAACCAGGCCGGCCAGCACTGGAACCATCTGCTCTTCTGGCAGTGCATGTCCCCCGATGGCGGCGACGACAAGATCCCGGGTGCCCTCGCCTCGAAGATCGAGAGCGACCTCGGCGGGCTGCAGAAGTTCAAGGACGACTTCAAGCAGGCCGGCGTGACCCAGTTCGGCTCGGGTTGGGCCTGGCTGGTCCAGGATGGCTCCGGCAAGCTGAAGATCACCAAGACCCCGAACGGCTCCAACCCGATCGCCACCGGTGAGGGCACGCCCCTGCTCGGCGTCGATGTGTGGGAGCACTCCTACTACCTGGACTTCCGCAACCGCCGCCCGGACTACCTGACCAACTTCCTGGACAAGCTGGTCAACTGGGAATTCGTCGCCTCGCTGCTCGACAAGGGCATGAAGTCCGGCCAGACCGCCTGACGCGGGGCTGCCCCGGCTTTATCTCCGGGGCACAACGCCGGAACGGAAAAGGGCGCCACGGGTACTCCCCGTGGCGCCCTTCCCATATCCGGTGAACGGGCGCTCAGCTCTTGGCGGGCGCCGCATCATTGGCGGGGGTGGGGCGGATCACGCTGGCGATCGTCCCGCGCACCACGGTCACCCGCACATTCGGCGCGATCTCGGCCTCCATCTCGTCCGAGCCTTCCTTCACCTTGGTGATGGTGGCGACGAGGCCGCCCGCGGTCACCACGCGGTCCCCGCGCTTGAGCGCCAGCAGCATCTCGCGATGCTCCTTCATCTTCTTCTGCTGCGGGCGGATGAGGATGAAGTAGAACACGACGAAGATCAGGATCAGCGGCGCGAACTGCATGACCAGTCCGGTGGCGCCGCCGGCGGCGTCCTGGGCGTAGGCCGGGGAGATGAACATGGGGCTGGGCTTCCGTCCGGGCGTTTGGGGTGCGAAGGAGGGCGGAAACTAACCCCCCGCCCCCCCGCGTCAAGCCGAGGCGGCGGGCCGGCCCGAGGACTCCCAGGAAACACCATGGACGAAGCCCTGCTGACCCGCATCGCGGAGGCGCTGGAGCGCATGGCGCCCGCACCCCATGCCGCCCCCCGCCTGGACGGCGCCGATGCATTCATCTGGCACCCGACGCCCCTGCCCCGGCTCTCGCCGGTCCGCCGGGTCTCCGCCGTGGACATCGCGCTGCTTCAGGGCGTCGAGCAGCAGAAGCGCCTGCTTCTGGAGAACACGCTGCGCTTCGCCCGGGGCCTGCCGGCGAACAACGCCATGCTCTGGGGCGCGCGCGGCATGGGCAAGTCCTCCCTGGTCAAGGCCGCTCATGGCCAGGCGAACCGGGAGATCCCGGGCAGCCTCGCGCTCATCGAGATCGCGCGCGAGGACATCACCACCCTTCCGGAACTGCTTGAAATCCTGCGGGAACAGCCGCGCCGCGTGCTCGTCTTCTGCGACGACCTCTCCTTCGAGCGGGAGGATGCCGACTACAAGGCGCTGAAATCCGTGCTGGACGGCGGCATCGCGGGCCGGCCGCCGAACGTGATCTTCTACGCCACCTCAAACCGTCGCCACCTGATGCCGCGGGACATGATCGAGAACGAGCAGCAGCGTGCCATCCATGCCAGCGAATCGGTCGAGGAGAAGGTCTCCCTTTCCGACCGCTTCGGCCTCTGGATCGGCTTCCACAATTGCGACCAGACCACCTATTTCGCGATGGTCGAGGGCTACGCCCAGGCGCTGGGCCTGCCGATCGAGCGGGAGGCCCTGCTGGCCCGCGCCAAGGAATGGACCATCACCCGCGGCTCCCGCTCCGGCCGCGTCGCCTGGCAGTTCGCGCTCGACATGGCCGGCGAGCTGGGCGTGAAGGTCCAGGCTTGAGGCTGGGCCGGTGAAGCGGGGCGCGGGCCGCGCGGCCGATGGCCGTTTCCTGAACCCTGAGGGCGAGCAGGCGGGCCATCCGCTCCGCGATGTCTGGCGGATGATGCGGGAAGGCCGGGGCAGTTCCTGGCCGCGGCAGGTCACCGACGCGCCTGAGCCGCCCCCGGCCGCCCCGCCACCCGGCCATGCCGCCATCACCTTCATCGGGCACGCCACCTTCCTTATTCGGATCGCGGGCGGCCCCACCCTGCTGACCGATCCCATCTGGTCGGACCGCTGCAGCCCCTTCGCCTTCGCCGGTCCCCGCCGCGCGCGTAGCCCTGGCCTGGCGTTGGAGGCCCTGCCGCCGATCGACGCGGTGCTGCTTTCCCACAACCACTATGACCACATGGATGTCCGAACGCTCCGGCTGCTGGACCCGCCCCGGATCATCACCGGCCTGGGCAACGCCCCAATCCTGGCGCGCAACGGCATAGGACGTGCCGAGGAGCTGGACTGGTGGGACGAGGTGCGCATCGGCTCCGCCGCCATCACCTACCTGCCCGCCCGCCATTTCTCAGCACGCGGCATCCGGGACCGGGGCTGGGCGCTCTGGGGTGGCTTCGCCATCCGCACCCCCGGGGGCAGCCTCTTCTTCGCGGGCGACACCGCCTATGGCGGGCATCTCGCCAGGATCGGCGCCGAGGCCGGGCCATTCGCCATCGGCCTTATCCCGATCGGCGCCTATGAGCCGAACTGGTTCATGCGCACGGTCCACATGAACCCGGGGGAGGCGCTGCGCGCCCGAGCCGAGAGCCGGACCGCCACCGCCATCGCCATGCATTTCGGCACCTTCAAGCTGACGCAGGAGGCGATCGACGAGCCGCCCCGGCTGCTGGAGGCCGCACGCGACGCCGCGGGGCTGCCGCCCGAGGCCTTCATCGTCCCCCGCTTCGGGCAGACCCTGACCCTGCCGCTCGCCTCCCCGCGGGCCTGAACCTCCGCCTATGAACCACGCCCGATCTCCCCTGCCCCGCGTGACCGTGGTCACGGTCACGCATAACAGCGCCGCCGCCCTGCGCGGCATGCTGGAGGCCCTGCCCGCCGGGCTTGCCGCCATCATCGTGGACAATGCGAGCACGGATGACGGGCCCGAGCTGGCCGAGGCCGCCGGCGCGCGGGTGATCCGCAGCTTGCGCAACCTCGGCTTCGGGGCCGGCTGCAATCTCGGGTTGGAAGCGGCCCTCACCGAGTTCGCACTGGTGCTGAACCCGGATGCCCGGATCGACGAGACCGCGCTGGCCGCCCTGGCGGAGGCCGCCGACCTCTTTCCCGAGGCCGCCATCTTCGCGCCGGTCCAGATGGGCGGGGACGGCCGGCCTCATCGCTCCTGGAACGCCGCCCAGCCCCGGCGGCGCCAGTTCGGCGGCAAGCGGGACGCGGAACCCTGGCCCGAGGGACCCTTCTGCGCCGATTATGTCCAGGGCGCGGCCCTGCTGCTGCGCCGCGAGGACCGGCTGCGCTTCGATGAGAGCTTCTTCCTGTTCTACGAGGATGACGATCTCTGCGCGCAGGCCCGGCGCATGGGCCGAAGCGTGGTGCTGGTTCCCGCGGCCGTCATCACCCATGCAGGGGGGCGCTCCTCGCGCCCGTCACCCGGCCTGCACTGGAGAAAGGCCCGCCACATGGCCTTTTCCCGCCTCCACTTCGCCAGCAAGCATGAGGGCCAGGGAGCTGCCGCGCGCCAGGCCCGCGCCCGGCTGGCGCATCACGCCTGCAAGGCACTGGGCCATACGCTGACCCTCCGGCACCGGAAGCTCTGGACCGACCTTGCGGGGTTGGCCGGCACGATAGGCTGGATCATCCGGCGGCGTTGAGCCACGCCGCCGGGGCCGCCGCGCCCGGCCAGGGGACAAGTCCTAGCGCGTCGTCCCGAAGATCCGCTGCTCCACCTTGTCGCCCACGCGGATGCCCAGCCGCTCCGCCGTGCCGGCTGCCAGTTCCAGCGTCGCCCGGACCGGGCCGTTGGAGCTGACGGTGGCAAGGCTATGCGGCACCGTGCGCTCGGCGATGCGCAGCACCGTCCCGTTCTGTGTGATGAACAGCATGTCGAGCGAGGTGATGGTGTTGCGCATCCACATGCTGCTCTCGCGGGGCTGGCCCCAGTCAAACAGCATGCCCTCCTGCGGGCCGACGGAGGGGCGGAACATCAGCCCCACCATCTGCTGCTGGGGCTCCAGGGCCATTTCCACCTGGAACTCGTGCCGCTTGCCGTCGCGTGTGACAATCACCAGCGGCTCGGTGGGCAGCTTCGGCTGCGGCCCGTCCTGCGCCAGCGCGGCGGCTGGCGCGAGGGCCAGGAGGCCGAGGAGAAGACGGCGCCTCATCGCTGCGGCATCCCCTCGGGGATCACGGTCTTCACCAGCGTCTGATCCAGCGCCTCGTATTCGTGGTAGCCAATGGTCTCGTAGAGCTGCGCGCGGGTCTGCATCCGGTCCACCATGCCCTGGGTACCGCCATCCCGGCCGATCGCGGCGTAGAGCTCCTCCATGGCGCGGTTCGCGACGCGGAGGGCCGAGACAGGCCAGATCACCATGGCATAGCCCATCTCCTCGAACTCCTTGTCCGTGAAGAATGGTGTGCGGCCGAACTCCGTCATGTTCGCCAGCAGCTTCACGCCGGGCATCCGGCGGGCGAATTCCCGGAACATCTCGGCGGTGGTCAGCGCCTCCGGGAAGATCGCATCGGCCCCGGCCTCGAGGTAGAGCTTCGCCCGGGCCACGGCGCCGTCGATGCCCTCGCTGGCCGCCGCGTCCGTGCGCGCGATAATGTAGAGATGCCGCCGCGCCTTCCGTGCCGCCGCGACCTTGGCGGCCATGTCGTGCGGGTCGGCCAGCTTCTTGTCGTTCAGGTGACCACACTTCTTCGGGAGAAGCTGGTCCTCCAGATGCACCGCCGCGGCCCCGGCTTCCTCGAAGGAGCGGACCATGTGCATCACGTTCAGGGCCTCGCCATAGCCCGTGTCGCCATCCACCAGCACGGGAAGGGCAGCGGCGCGGGCCACCTGGCGGATATACCAGCACACGTCGTCCACGGTGATCATGCCGAGATCCGGCAGCCCCATATTCGCCGACATCGCGGCGCCGGACATGTAGAGTGCATCGAAGCCGGCCCGCTTGGCCAGCAGCGCCGCCATGCCGGTATGGGCACCGGGCAGGCGGAGGATGCCGGGGCGTTCCAGCAGGGCGCGGAAGCGACTTCCGGCCGGCGCATCCGGCAGGTCTTCACCGATCACATAGGGCATGGATACCTCCCGGATGCAGCGCGCGGGGCGCGGTTCCCGGCGTTCCGCCGGGGCGGCAGGGCGCCTCCGCCTTGGCCCGAAGGCTATCACCGGCAGGAAAGGCGGGCCAGAGAGGGACCGGCGCCCCTTTCCCCTGGGCCGCCCCTCCCCTAGTTTGCGGCGCGAGACGGCTGGGCGCCGCGGGCGGAAGCCATGCGGCGCGGGCGAGAAAATGGAGCAGCACGCATGGACATGACGGGGAGCCGCCGGATCGAGGCGCCGCGCGAGCGGGTCTGGGAGGCGCTGAACGACCCCGCCATGCTTCAGGCCGCGATCCCGGGCTGCGAGTCGGTCGAGCGCACCGGCCCTGACAGCTTCCAGGCGCGCGTCGCCGTCCGCATCGGGCCGATGTCCGCCAAGTTCGGCGGCAAGGTCACGCTGACCAACATCCGGCCGCCCGAGGGCTACACCATCACCGGCGAGGGCCAGGGCGGCGCCATGGGCTTCGCCCGTGGCGGCGCCGATGTGTCCTTGGTGGAGGAGAGCCCCGGCGTCACCCTCCTCAACTACGACGTCAAGGCGCAGGTGGGTGGGAAGATGGCCCAGCTCGGCGCGCGGCTGGTGGACAGCACCGCCCGCCAGATGGCCGACCAGTTCTTCGACCGCTTCGCCGCCCAGCTCGCCACCGCCCCTGTAACCGAGACCGAAACCATGGCCTCCAACGACACCGTCCCCACCACGCCCGGCGCCATCGGCTCCAATGGCCAGCCCGTGACCGAGCGCCGCACGGCCACGGCCGCGCTGCGCCCCGGCCAGGCCAAGGGTGGCCTCATGGACCTGCTGATGGCGATCCCCCGCGAACCCTACGGGATGCCGATCACCTTCTGGCTCGGCAGCGCGGTGATGCTGGTCATCCTCGCCCTGCTCTTCGTCATTGGCTGAGTTCCCGCCGCCCGACATCGCCGCCACCCAGGCCCTGCTTGAGGCCGGCGGCTATGTCGCGGACCGCGCCCTGGCCACCACGGTGCACTTGGCCCTCGCCATGGGTCGGCCTATCCTGCTTGAGGGTGAGCCGGGCACCGGCAAGACCGAGATCGCCAAGGTCCTGGCGGCGCAGCTTCCGCGCCGTCTCGTCCGGCTGCAATGCCACGATGGGATGGACCTGGCCTCGGCTGCCTATGAATGGAACCATGCGCGGCAGCTCATGGCGATCCGGCTGGCCGAGGCCGCTGGGGAGGCCGACCGCTCGGCGCTGGAGCGTGGCCTTTATGACCGCCGCTTCCTGGAACCGCGGCCGCTGCTCCAGGCGATCGAGGGCAGCCCCGCGCTGCTGCTGATCGACGAGCTGGACCGGGCCGACGAGCCCTTTGAGGCCTTCCTGCTAGAAGTGCTGGCCGATTTCCAGATTACCGTTCCCGAGCTGGGCACCATCCGCGCCCATACCCCGCCGGTGGTGGTCATCACCTCCAACCGCACCCGCGAGGTGCATGACGCCATCCGGCGCCGCTGCCTCTATCACTGGGTGGACTATCCCGACGCCGCACGGGAGCGCGCCATCCTCGCGCGGCGCGCGCCGGACGTGCCGGCGGCCCTTTCCGCCCAGGTCGTTGCCTTCGCCCAGGGTCTGCGCGGGGGTGACACCTTCTTCAAGCCGCCCGGAGTGGCGGAGACGGTGGACTGGGCCCGCGCGCTCACCGCCCTGAACCGGAGGGAGCTGGAACCGGACGCCGCGGAGGCAACCCTCGGCGTGCTGCTGAAGTACCAGGACGACATCGCCAGGCTGCGCGGCGCCGAACTGGCGCGGCGCGTGGAGGAGGCGCGCGAGGCGGCGTCTTGAACGCCCTCGCCCCCAATCTCATCGCCTTTGGGCGTGTCCTCCGCCGGGCTGGCCTGCCCGTCGGTCCTGCCGAGGCGCTGGGCGCTGCCGAGGCGCTCGGCCACGTCCCCTTTTCGGACCGCGAGGCTTTCCGCGCCGCGCTGCGGGCCACCATGGTGCATCGCCGGGACCATTTCGAGGTTTTCGACGCCGCCTTTGACCTCTTCTGGCGGAACCCCGACCTCCCGATCCGCCCTCCCGACCCGGATGAACAGCCACCGGACACCTTTCCCGCCGCGACCAGGCGTGCCTCCGAGGCCATGCTCGGGGCGAGCCAACCCCGTTCCTCGGCGGGCGAGCCGGAGCGGAGGCAGGACGCAGCGCTCACCGTCAGTGACAACGAACTGCTTCAGAGTCTTGATTTTGAAGCAATGTCTGCGGAGCAGCTCTCCGAGGCGAAGCGCGAGATCCGCCGGCTCGTCCTGCCCCTCTCCGAACGCCCTACCCGCCGTTTCCGCTCGGACACGACGGGACCACGCATCGATCTCCGCGCGACCTTGCGCGGCTCGATGCGCCTCGGAGGCGAGATCGCCAGCATCGCCCGGCGACGGCAGATCACCCGCCCGCCGCCGCTGGTTCTGCTCTGCGACGTGTCGGGAAGCATGGCTCGCTACGCGCAGATTTTGCTGCATTTCATGCATGCCGTCGCAAATGACCGGGCGCGCGTGCACAGCTTCGTCTTCGGCACGCGGCTGACCAACATCACCCGCGCCCTGCGCAACCGCGACCCGGAAGTCGCCTTCCAGGCCGTCTCCCATATCCTCCCGGACTGGTCCGGCGGCACCCGCATCGGCGAGGCGCTGGACCGCTTCAACCGCCTCTGGGCCCGCCGGGTGCTCGGCCAGGGGGCGGTGGTGCTTCTGATCACGGATGGGCTGGACCGCAGCGGGGCGGAGGGCCTCTCGGAGGCGGCCGAGCGCCTGTCCCATTCCTGCCGCCGCCTGATCTGGCTGAACCCCCTGCTTCGCTTTGCCGGGTTTCAGCCCCGCGCCGCGGGCATAAGAGCGCTCCTCCCGCATGTTCACGAGCATCGCCAGGTGCATAATCTGAACAGCCTGCGCGCCCTCGTCGCGACTCTGTCCGCCGATGGGCGCAGCCACAGGAGATCCGCATGAGCGGCACCGAGGACATCCTGGAAACCGCCCGCGCCTGGCGGGCGGAAGGGGAGAAGGTGGCCCTGGCCACCGTGGTCGAGACCTGGGGCTCATCGCCCCGCCCTGCCGGCTCGCGCCTCGCCGTCACCGGGACAGGCCGGCTCGCCGGCTCCGTCTCGGGTGGCTGCATCGAGGGCGCGGTGGCCGATGTCGCGCAGCAGGTGATGCGGGACGGCACGCCGCAGCTGCTCGATTTTGGAATCAGCGACGAGCGCGCCTGGGAGGTCGGGCTGGCCTGCGGCGGCAAGCTCAAGGTCTTCGTGGAACCGCTGGCGTGACGCCCGAAACCCTCGGGATTCTTCTGGCGGCCCGGGCTGCGCGGCGCCCCGTGGCGCTGCTGACCCGCCTGCCGGATGGCGCGCAGATCCTCTACCCGGACCAGCCCGCCCCGCCCGCCCTGGCGGAGGCGGCCGAGGCCGCGCTGCGGGATGACAGGGCCGGGCCCGTTTCCCTGGGGGCGGAGAATTGGTTCATCCAGCCCCAGGCCCCGCCGCCCCGGCTCATCATCATCGGCGCCGTGCATGTGGCGCAGGCTCTGGTTCCGATGGCCGCCGCGGTCGGGCTCGCTGTCACCGTCGTGGACCCCCGCCGCGCCTTCGCGACCGAGGAACGTTTCGCCGCAGACGCCACGCTGGTGGATGAATGGCCCGACGACGCGCTGAAGGCTCTCCGGCCGGAGTCGCGGACCGCCATCGTCACCCTCACGCATGATCCGAAGCTGGACGATCCTGCCCTGGATGTCGCGCTGCGCTCCGAGGCTTTCTACATTGGCGCCCTCGGCAGCCGGCGGACCCATGCCAAGCGCGTGGATCGCCTGACCGCGGCGGGCCACGGGCCAGAGGCCATCGCCCGCATCCACGCGCCAGTCGGGCTGGACATCGGCGCCGTCACGGCGCCGGAGATCGCCCTCTCGGTCATCGCGCAGGTCGTGGCCGCCCGCCGCGGGAAGCTCTGATGCTCTTCGGCCCTACCCCGCTGGACGAGGCGCGCGGCGCCATCCTGGCCCATACGCTCCGCCTGCCGGATCGCGTCCTGAAGAAGGGCACGGTGCTCGACGCCGCCGCCATCGAAGCCCTGCGCGCCGCCCGGCACGGCGAGGTGATCGCCGCCAGGCTCGAGTCCGGCGACGTGCCGGAGGACGAGGCGGCGGACCGGATGGCCAATGCCATGCTGCGCCCGCTGGTCGCCCGCAGCCGCGCCGCGACCGGCCGCGTGAACCTGCTGGCCGAGACCCATGGCCTGCTGCGCGTGGATGTTGCGCTGATCGACCGGGTGAATGCCCTGGATGAGAGCCTCACCCTCGCCACCCTGGCCGACTTCAGCGTGGTGCAGCCGAAGGACATGCTCGCCACGATCAAGGTGATCCCGTTCTCCGTGCCTGCGGCGCCGCTGCAGGTGGCCGAGGCCATGCTCCGGGGTGCGCCCGCCCTCACCCTCCATCCCTTCCGGCCGCTCCGGGTCGGACTGGTCAGCACGGAGCTGCCCGGGATGAAGGAAGCCATCTTCGAGAACGGGGTGGAGGCGACACGGGTCCGCATCGAGGCCCTGGCGGGCACCCTCCTTCCGCCTGAGCGCTCCGCGCATGAGACAGCCGCTGTCGCGGATGCGCTCACCCGTCTCCGCAGGGCCGGGGCGGAGCTGCTGCTCATCCTCGGCGCCTCCGCCGTGGTGGACCGCCGGGACGTCGCCCCTGCCGGCATCCTCCGGGCGGGCGGGGTGATCGAACATTTCGGCATGCCGGTGGACCCGGGAAATCTGCTCTGCCTCGGGCGCGTCGGCCCGGTGCCGGCCCTGGTCCTGCCGGGCTGCGCGCGCAGCCCCAAGGTGAACGGCTTCGACTGGGTGCTTGAGCGGCTTCTCGCGGGGGTTCCCGTCACGCCGAAATCCCTGATGCGGATGGGGGTGGGCGGGCTGCTGAAGGAGATCGACACGCGGCCGCTGCCGCGCGGCGATGCGCCCCGCAGCGCCGCCACCACCGCCCCGCGCCGGCCGCGCCGGGTGGCCGCCCTGGTTCTTGCCGCCGGCCGGTCGCGCCGCATGGCGCCGCTCAACAAGCTCATGGTCACCGACCGCTCGGGCCAGGCCATGGTCGCGCGGGTGGTGGACAACGCCCTCGCCAGCCGGGCGCGCCCCGTTCTCGTCGTCACCGGCCATGAGCGGGAGCGGGTGGAGGATGCGCTGGCTGGCCGCCCCGTGCTGATGACCCATGCCGAGGACTATGCCGAGGGACTGTCCTCCTCCCTCAAGGCCGGCATCGCCGCCCTGCCGCCGGATGTGGAGGGCGTGCTGGTCATGCTGGGCGACATGCCCCTGGTCAGCCCGGCGATGCTGGACCGGATCATCGCCGGTTTCGACCCCGAGGAAGGCCGCGCGATCGTGCAGCCGACCTTCCGGGGCAAGCAGGGCAATCCTGTTCTCTGGGGCCGCGAGTTCTTCGGGGAGATCCTGTCGATCTCCGGCGATGTCGGGGCCCGGCACCTGACGGGCCGCCACGCGGAACGCCTCCACAACGTGGAGATGGCGGATGACGGCGTGCTGCGCGACTTCGACACTGTGGACACGCTGAAGGGATTGTAGCCCGGTCAAGGCCTGACCTTCCGGCCCGGGCACCCTATCTCCAGGGCCGAATGCCGACCGCCTATGCCATCCCCTTCACGCCGGAGGCGACGCCGGCCGTGGCCCCGCGCGCGCTCCTTCAGGCCTGGGACGCGGCGCGGGAGGCCGCGACCGCGGCCCTGCACGGCCCGCCCCGCCAGTTCCGCTTCCAGCCTCCTGGCAGCTCTGCCCCCGCACTCGACCTCCTGCTGGAGGACCGGGACGCGTGCTGCTGGGCCGAGGCGCTCGACCGGCGCATCGGCCTCGACCATGCCGAAGGCATGGCCGTTCTCTTTCGTCTCCTCGCCCTCCTCGAGGTGATGAGCCGGGCACCCTGGATGCGCGCCCTGTTCGATATCGGGCGGGAGGGAACGGTGCTGCACCCCGATCTTCTTCGCGCCGCGGCCACGCAGCCCCTGGACGGCGCGGCCCGCTTCGATGAAGAGGGGTTGCGGCACCGCCTCGCGCGCCCGCGCCTGACGAAGCCGAACGAGACCACTGGAGCGACGCCCGCATGAAGTCCCTGACCTTCGCGCTGATGCCCGCGCTCCTGCTCGCCGCCTGCGCGAACCAGGCGCCCGCGCCTGCGCCCGTGAGCGGCCCCCAGGGCGCCAGGGCCGCGTTGAACGCGGCCTGCACGGCCGAGGCCGAGCGCGTGGTGCGCTACCGCGACCGCGGCCAGCTCATGCGCCAGGACGAGTACAATGCCCGGGTCGGCACCACCTCGCATCTCGGCCCGCAGGTGATCTCCGACCAGCTCGCCCAGGTTTATGAGCGCGATCGCATGGCCGCCGAATGCGTGCGCGGGGCGAATGCAGCCCAGCCCGCGAACGCGCCTGCCGCGGCGGTGCAGCCGGACGCCGTTCCTGCCGCGGCCACCCCGGCCCCGAGCCGTCGCCGCGGGGGTGCGACCGGGCGCTGAGGCGCCCTTGCGCTCCCCCTTCTCCCGAATCGTCGCCGGGCCGCTCAGCCGGGCCTTTTCAAGCCGCAACGCGCGCATCTTCTTCGGCGCGAGCCTGAGTGCCTGGACCGGGCTCTGGATGCACAGGATCGGCGTGGCCTGGCTCGCCTGGGAGCTGACGCGCAGCCCCGCCTGGGTCGGGCTCATCGCCTTCGCCGACCTTGCCCCGGCCGTGCTGGTGAGTCCCATCGCCGGTGCCGTGGCGGATCGGGTGGACCGGGTGCGCCTGACCATGCTGTCCCAGGGCACCATCGCGGCCGAGGCGGCGGTGGTCGCGGCCCTGGCGGCGACCGGCAACATCTCCATCGGCCTTCTCTTCGCGCTGGAAATGGTCAGCGGCACCGCCGCCTGCTTCTCCCAGCCCGCACGGCAGACCCTGATCCCCGCCCTGGTGGCGCGGGAGGACCTTCCCGCGGCGGTGGCCGCGAACAGCCTTCTCTTCAACGTCGCCCGCTTCGTTGGGCCCGGCCTGGCCGGCCCTTTGATCGCGGGCTGGGGCGTGGCCCCCGCCATCTTCTGCAACGCGATCGGGCATGGCTTCGCCACGCTGTCCATGCCGTGGCTCCGCGTGGACGCGGCCCAGCGCCGGGGACATCCCGCCACCACCTCCCTGCTGGCGGAGACCCTGGAGGGGTTCCGCTACGCCGCGCGGCACCCCGGCCTCGGGCCGATCATCGCCTTCTCCGCCCTCAGCTCCGTCCTTCTCCGCGGCGTGCAGGAAATCCTGCCGCCCTATGTGGAACGCCTCTTCGGGCGTGGCGCCGAGTCCCTGGCGATGCTGACAGCCGCTTTCGCCGTCGGGGCCCTCGTGTCGGGGCTGGTCGTCGCCTCGCGCGGGCGATTGCAGGGCACCACGCGGATCGCGGTGCTCGCCATCCTGGCGCAGGCCGCGGCCACCGCGGGCTTTGTCGCCACGAACCATTTTGCCTTCGCCCTGCTCTGCGGGGCGGCGATCGGGGCGGCGGCCTCCGCGCACGGCATTTCCGTCCAGGTCCTGGCGCAGACGGCGGCCTCGCCATCCATGCGCGGGCGGGTCATGTCGCTCTGGGCCCTGGTCACCCGAGCCTGCCCTGCGCTCGGCGCCCTGGCGCTGGGGCTGGCCGGAGAGGCCATGGGGCTGCGCATCCCGACCCTGGTGGCGGTCACGCTCACGCTGCTGGTCTTCGCCTGGGGCATGTCCTGCCGGAGCAGGATCGCGGCATCGCTTGAGACATCGCCGGAGAGGAAGCCGGCCACGACCGAGGGGGAGAAGCACTGATGCTGGATGCTGCGCTGGTGGGAATGGGCCGCTGGGGCCAGGTGCTGGTGAACAGCGTGCAGGGGCGAAACGGCACGGGAATCCGCTTCGTGGCCGGGACCACCCGCACGCCGGAGAAGGCGCGGGCCTGGGCCGCCGAGAAGGGTGTGGACCTGCTGCCCGACTATGAGGCGGTGCTCGCCGATCCACGGGTCCGGGCCGTGGTCCTGGCCACGCCCCATGGGCAGCATGTCGAGCAGGTGATCGCGGCCGCCCGTGCGGGCAAGCATGTTTTCGTGGAGAAGCCCTTCAGCCTTTCCCGTGCGAGCGCCGAGGCCGCCGCCGCGGCCTGCCGCGAGGCCGGTGTGGTGATGGCCCTGGGGCATAACCGCCGTTTCCTGCCGGCCGTGGCGGAGATGAAGCGCATGCTGGCGGATGGGGCGCTCGGTACCCTTCTGCATGTGGAGGGGCAGATCAGCGGCGCCGCCGCCGATAACTGGAAGCCCGGCATGTGGCGCGCAGACCCCCGCGAGAGCCCGCTTGGCGGCATGGGCGCCATGGGCATCCACATGATCGACATGATGATCAACCTGGCCGGCCCGATCGAGCAGGTCTCCGTCATCAGCCAGGCCCGGGTGCTGACCATCGGGCTGGACGACACCACCGCCATGCTCTGCCGATTCCGGGAGGGCCCGACGGGGCTCTTCGCCACCCTGGCCTCCGCGCCGCGGATGTGGCGCGTGGGGCTGTTCGGCACCCAAGGGCGGCTGGAGCAGCGGGAACCGGAGACCCTGGTCTTCCACCCGCGGGAGGGCGAGGGCTGGGAGCGCCGATTCGACACGGTGGATATCGAGCGGGCCGAGCTCGAGGCTTTCGCCGCTGCCGTGGCGGGCGGCCCCGCCTATCCGCTTTCCCCGGAAGAAGCCGTTCATGGTGCGAGTGTTTTCGAGGCGATGATCCACGCCAAAGCCAGCGGCGGCCCGCAACTGGTGGCCTGAAGCATGGGTTCGCGGGGGCGGCTCGCCTTGTCGCCCCCCTTTCCCGCGCCCTAGAAGCGCCAGGCCATTCCGGCATGGAGCTTCCAGATATGAGCGCGATCATCCGCAAGGGCGGCGGCCCGGTCCTCTCGACGTCGGTCGAGTATCACGGCTTTGTCTACCTGGCCGGCATCACCGCCGACGACCTCTCCCAGGACGTCTCGGGCCAGACCAAGCAGATCCTCGACAAGATCGATGCCGCGCTTGAAGAGCACGGCACCGACAAGACCCGGCTGCTCCAGGCCCAGGTGTGGCTGAAGGACATCCGGGACCGCGACGCCCTGAACAAGCTCTGGACGGCTTGGCTGCCGCAGGGCGGCGCTCCGGTCCGCGCCTGCGTGGAGGCCAACATGGCCGATCCGCGTCATCTTGTTGAAATCATGGTCACTGCCTGCCGCTGAGCGGGGCCTGTGAACGGCGCCGGGAGTCCGGCGTCGTTCCGGCAACGGCCTGTGGCCACACGGCCGCAACACTGTGTCCCGAACCTTCCCGAGCCTGTTTTTGTAGGAATTTGCTCCCGATACCTCGCCGTGGAGCTTGGCCTGACGGGCTAATCACGCCTCGTTGCGGCCTGAAACAGCATCGCTTCTTGCCCGGGTTTCACCGCGCCGGGTAACACCCCCGTGACATCACCGGACCGAGAAGTGCCGTTCAAGGCGCGCCGGGCTGGTTGGGAAACGAGGCTTGATGCTGGGGGACTACATGCAGGCAAAAAGCGCCGCCGTTGCCATCGCCACCATTTGCGGCCTGATGCTGGTGCCGCAGCTGAGCTCGACGGCCGACGCTTCCTCGCCCAACCGGGGGGGCGCCAAGCACAGTTCGGCTTCCCGGCAGGCGGCGCCTGTGGTGCGCGAGGCCTCGGTCCGTCCCACGCGCTTCTCGGGCGCCAAGGCTGCCTCCCGCCGCGTCGAGCGGAGCGAGAGCGAGGTCGCCTCCTTCGGGCGCATCTCCTGCGTTCCCTATGCCCGCATGGTCACCGGCATGCAGGTCAGCGGTAATGGCGGGACCTGGTGGCACAATGCCGCCGGCCAGTATGCCCGCGGCAACCGCCCGGAGGCCGGTTCGGTCCTCGTCTTCCGGTCCTCGGGCGGGATGCGCGCAGGCCACGTTGCAGTGGTGGAGCGCCAGGTGAGTGCCCGCGAGATCACGATCCACCACGCGAACTGGGAGGGCCCGGGAATCCGCAAGGGCACCGTGACCCGGAACGTGTCGGTGATCGATGTCTCCGACGCGAATGACTGGACCGCCGTGCGGGTGCAGGTGGGCTTCGATGGCAGCACGCATGGCCGCGTGTATCCGACCTACGGCTTCATCTTTAACCGCCCCGACGGGGTTCCGGCCGCGCGTGGCCCGATGATGGTCCGGAACGAGGGCAGCAGCCTTCAGGAAGTGGCCGAGGCCCCGGCGCAGAGCTCGCATCGCCGCTTCATCAACACCTCGGTCGGCGGCCTCGGGATCGAGTCCGCCCGCTGAGGGGATCCCCGTAAGGGGTATCGGGAGGGGGCAGCGGATAGGGGGTCCGCTGCCCCCTTTCTTTTTGCGGGCCAGATGCGGCGCAGCACGGGATGACGGCGCAGGCGCTCCGGGCGGCCGCGGGGCCGGTGTTCAGGCCTCGCTACGCGCCCAGTCGCTGGGTTCCGCGATCTCAACCCGGTTCCGGCCGAGCGCCTTGGCCCTGTAGAGCGCGATATCGGCCGTGGCTGCCAGCTCATCCACCGTGCAGTCCGGCCGGGCCACAGCCACGCCGATGCTGATGCTGATATCGAGTGACTTGTCGCCCACCTGCACCGGCCGCTCACAGACGGCAAGCCGCAGGCGCTCCGCCACCAGCCCGGCGTCGTCGGCTGGCTGGGGCGCCATGGCGACCACGAATTCCTCACCGCCAAAGCGGGCGACGACATCCACGGCGCGGAGATGCAGGCGCAGGCGCTCTGCCACCTCGCGCAGGACGGTATCGCCGATGGCATGGCCATAGGTGTCGTTGACGGATTTGAACCGGTCCACGTCGATCAGCAGAAGCGTCGCACCACCGGCGCGCAGCAGCCCTTCCAGGTGGCGGGTGACATAGCGGCGGTTGCGGAGGCCGGTCAGGCTGTCCGTGACCGCCATCTCCAGGCTGCGCTGCAGGTCCGCCCGCAGCCTTTCCTGGTAGCGCTTGCGTCGGATCTGGTTGCGCGCCCGGGCGCGCAGCTCATTGGCATCCACGGGCCGCAGCACATGATCGTTCGCGCCAAGGTCGAAGCCCCGTAGCACCTGGTTCCGCTGATCCGTATCGGCCACCAGCAGCACCGGCACCTCGCGCGTCGCGGATTGCGCCCGCATGCGCGAGGCCAGACGCAGCCCTTCGCCGTCATCGAGCCAGAGGCTGAGAACAGCGATGTCGAACTCCTCGTGCAGCAGGCGGTCCCAGGCGATGTTCACATCCGAGGCGCGGGTCACCACGATGCCGTCCTGGGCGAGGATACCGGACAGCGCCGTGGCTTCCGCTTCATCCTCGGTCGCGAGAAGGGCATGGGCTCCCGCGACGCTGCGGGACGGGTCCGGCATCGGTTCGAAGCCCAGGTCCCTCGCCGTCTCGGCACGAAGGCGGAAGGCATCGAGCACCTGCTTCGTCCGCAGAAGGGCCCGGAGCCGCGCGAAGAGGGTGGCGTGGTCCACGGGCTTGGACAGGAAGTCATCCGCCCCTGCCTCCAGCCCCCTCACCCGCTCGGCCTGATCCACCAGGGCGGTGATCATTACGACCGGAATATGGGCGGTGACAGGCGATGCCTTGAGCAGCCGGCACACCTCGTAGCCGTCCATCCCAGGCATCATCACATCCAGCAGGATGACGTCCGGCCCCCAGGACTGTGCCTGGCGCAGCGCCTCCGGCCCCGAGCTCGCAAGCGAGACTTCATAATACTCGGCATTGAGCCGGGCTTCGAGAAGCTTCAGGTTGGCGGCGATGTCATCGACCACCAGGACACGCGCGGTCATTGGGCGGCTTTCCCGCCTCCGGCCTGCCGGGACCGAGTCGTTGGGTCACATATGAGGCGAAGGCTGCAACGCACTGTATGTGTAGCCATCGTCGGACTGGAAGCCATCAAGCTCTAACGACTCCCGCCAGATGCACAGCGCAGCCTGTTCTCAGACCCCCATATAAGCAATAGACGCGCCGAGAGAAATGCCTGCCGGCACATAGGCGCAATCTTCCGCCTGCGTCAGCAACGGCTTCCGTCATGCCGGCCCACCGCGCCGTGTGCGGGCCTGCGCTTGGGGTGCCGGGATCAGAATTGCATCGGGACCGGTGCGGGCGGTCACCGTCACGTCCTTCGTCGTTAAGACAGCGGCCATGTCCCGAAACTCCTGTCATGATTCCAGGAATCTTGGGGCGAACGGGGCGCTGGCAAGACAAGTGCCCCGTCCCTGGAGCCGGATCAGGCGTTGCCGGAGAGGTAATCCATCGCCGCGGCGACGCCGGCAGGCTGGTGCGGCACGCCGGCGACCCGCAATCCCATCTCCACCCCGCTCAGCGTTCCCATGAGCGAAAGGTCATTGAATGTGCCGAGATGGCCGATCCGGAAGACGCGATCGTTCAGCCGCCCCAACCCGTTGCCGAGCGACATGTCGAACCGCTCCAGGATCGTGGCGCGAAGCGCGTTGGCCGAGTGCCCCTCGGGCAGCCGCACCGCCGTGAGCGCGGAGGAGTAGTGCCGGGGCTCGGCGCATTGCACCTCAAGCCCCCAGGCGCGCACGGCGCGGCGGGTGGCCTCGGCGTGGCGGTCATGCCGGGCGAAGACATTGGGCAGGCCCTCGGCCATTAGCATGTCCAGCGCCGTGTCCAGGGCGTAGAGCATGTTCGTGGCGGGGGTATAGGGGAAATAGCCCGTGGCGTTGGCCGCCAGCATCGGCTTCCAGTCCCAGAAGGCGCGGGGCAGCTTCGCCGTCTCACTCGCCTTGAGCGCCTTTTCCGAAACGGCGTTGAAGGACAGGCCCGGCGGAAGCATCAGCCCCTTCTGGCTGCCGGAAACCGTGACATCCACGCCCCATTCTTCGTGCCTGTACTCGATCGAGCCGAGCGAGGAGATCGTGTCCACCAGCAGCAGGGCCGGATGCCCGTCCGCGTCCAGGGCGCGGCGGACCTCATCGATGCGGGAGGTGCAGCCGGTGCTCGTCTCGTTGTGCACCACGCAGACGGCCTTGATCTCATGCCCCTTGTCGGCGCGCAGCGCGGCCTCGATCGCGGGCACATCGGCGGCCTGGCGCCAATCGGTCTCCAGCAGCCGGGGCTTGAGGCCGAGGCGCTCCGCCATCTCGCGCCAGAGATGGGCGAACCAGCCCGTCTCGCACATCAGCACGGTGTCGCCCGGCGAGAGGGTGTTGACCAGCGCCGCTTCCCAGGCGCCCGTGCCGGAGGCCGGGTAGATGATCACCGGCCCGGTGGTGCCGAAGACCGGCTTCAGCTTGTCCAGCACCTGCTTGCCAAGCAGCCCGAAATCCGGGCCACGATGGTCCATGGTGGGGTTGTCGAGCGCACGGAGCACGCGGTCCGGCACATTGGTCGGGCCGGGGATCTGCAGGAAATGCCGGCCGTTTTCGGGCCGGGTGCTGAAATAGGCCATGGGCGTCCTCCGCTCTCGGCGCCGGTCTAGCCCCCTGCCCCACGAAGTGCCAATGAGTTCGGCATGTTCGATTGATGAGGATTATGGATGCGACGGCCCAGCCCGCCTCGGCTAGTTTGCCGTCCGCAGGAGACGCCCGAATGAATGCCATCACCCGGTCGCGCATCACCCCCGGCGACAGCCGCCTGGCCGCGCGCCTGAAGAAGGAGACGCAGGGGGAGGTGCTGTTCGGCACCGGTGACCGCGGCCGCTACGCCACGGATGCCAGCATCTACCAGGTCGAGCCCATCGGCGTGCTCATCCCCCGCAGCGTGGAAGACGTGGCGGCCGCCATGGCGATATGCCGGGAGGAGGGCGTGCCGGTCCTGCCGCGCGGCGGCGGCACCAGCCAGTGCGGGCAGACGGTGAACCGCGCCCTGGTGCTGGATTGCAGCAAGCACCTGCGGAACGTCACCTCGGTGGACAAGGCGGCGATGCGGGCAACGGTGCAGCCCGGCATCGCGCTCGGCGCGCTGAATGATGCGTTGAAGAAGGACGGGCTCTTCTTTCCCGTCGATCCCTCCACATGGGCGCGCTGCACCATCGGCGGCATGGCCGCCAACAATTCCTGCGGCTCCAAGTCGATCCGCTACGGGCTGATGGCCGACAACGTGAGCGCCATCGATGCCCTCCTGCCCGGAGGGGAGCGCTTCACCTTCGGCGAACTGCCGGACAACCTGGGCGAAGGCGTGCCGGGCAGCGTGGCCGAGCTGGTGAACCGGCTGCGCGCCCTAGGCGCGGCGGAGGCGGCGGAGATCGCGGCGCGCTTCCCCAAGGTGCTGCGGCGCGTTGGGGGCTATGATCTGGAATCCCTCACGCCCGGCGCGCGGGCCAGCGGCCGCGGCAATCTCGCCCGCATCCTGGTGGGCAGCGAGGGCACCCTGGCCTTCTCGGCGGGGCTGGAGCTGAAGCTCTGGCCGATCAAGCCGCGCAAGGCGCTGGGCATCTGCCAGTTCCCGACCTTCCGTGCCGCCATGGCGGCCTCCCAGCACCTCGTCACCCTCGATCCCGAGGCGGTGGAGCTGGTGGACCGGACCATGATCGATCTCGGCCGCTCCATCGGCATCTACCGCCCGACCATCGACCGCATGGTGATCGGCGAGCCGGACAGCCTGCTGATCGTCGAGTTCCACGGCCATGACGACGCGGTGCTGGCGCGAGAGCTGAAGCGTCTCGACGAGATGATGGGCGATCTCGGCTATCCCGGCGCCGTGGTCGAGTGCATCGACCCCGGCTTCCAGGCCGCGGTTGCCGAGGTGCGCGAGGCCGGGCTGAACATCATGATGTCCATGAAGGGCGATGGGAAACCCGTCTCTTTCATCGAGGACACGGCCGTGCCGCTGGAGGATCTGGCCGACTACACCGAGCGCCTGAACGAGGTTTTCGAGCGCCACGGCACCAAGGGCACCTGGTATGCCCATGCGAGCGTCGGCTGCCTGCATGTCCGCCCCGTGCTGAACATGAAGGATGGCGAGGATGTGCGCCGCATGCGCCAGATCGCCGAGGAATGCTTCGCCCTGGTGCGCGAATACAAGGGCAGCCATTCCGGCGAGCATGGCGACGGCATTGTCCGCTCCGAGTTCCATGAGGAGATGTACGGACCCCGCATCGTCCGTGCGTTCGAGGCGGTGAAGGACGCCTTCGACCCTACAGGGCTGATGAATCCGGGCCGCGTTGTCCGCGCACCGCGCATGGATGACCGCAGCCTGTTCCGCTACCTGCCTGATTACTCGGCCGATCCGGCCGTGACTCCGGTGCTGGACTGGTCGGCCTGGCCTGGTCCGCAGGGCGGTTTTCTGGCCGCCGTGGAGATGTGCAACAACAACGGCACCTGCCGGAAGTTCGATGCCAATGTCATGTGCCCAAGCTTCCGGGCCACGCGGAACGAGCGGGATCTGACGCGCGGCCGCGCCAACACGCTGCGCCTCGCCCTCACCGGACAGCTCGGGCCCGATGCGCTCGCTTCGGACGAGGTGGCGGAGGCACTTTCGCTCTGCGTCTCCTGCAAGGGCTGCAAGCGCGAATGCCCGACGGGCGTGGACATGGCCAAGATGAAGATCGAGGCCCAGTACGCCCGCGCGAAGAAGCATGGCGTCTCTGCCAAGGACCGGCTGATCGCAACGCTTCCCCAATGGGCGCCGCTAGCGTCCCGCGCGCCGGTCCTGGCCAATGCACGCGAATGGGTGCCGGGCGCCCGCGCCATCGGGGAGAAGCTGCTGGGCTTTTCGAAGGAACGCGCCCTGCCCCGCTTTGCCCCGGATCCGTTCCGCGACCTGGGCGGGGAGGCGCCGGCACCCCGCGGCGACGTGCTGCTGCTTGCTGATACCTTCAACCGCTATTTCGAACCGGAGAACCTGCGCGCTGCCGTGCGGGTGCTTCGCGCGGCCGGTTACCGCGCCGTCTCGCCCAAGGCGGCGGACAGCGCTCGCCCGCTCTGCTGCGGCCGGACCTATCTGGCGGCCGGCATGGTGGAGGAGGCGCGGGCCGAGGCACGGCGGACCATGGATGCGCTCTCCGGCTCCGACCTGCCGGTGCTGGGGCTGGAGCCCTCCTGCCTGCTGACCTTGCGGGACGAGTTCAAGTCGCTGCTGCCGGGCGAAGCGGCGGACCGGCTCTCGGACAGGGCTGTGCTGCTCTCGGAGTTCCTGGTGCGGGAGAAGGCAGAGCTTCCGCTGCAGCCGGTGGCACCGGCCGCGCATATCCACGGCCACTGCCACCAGAAGGCCTTCGGCGCTTTCCCGGCGGCGGTGAAGGCGCTGCGCGGCGTGCCCGGGCTGGAGGTGAAGCCGATCACCTCCTCCTGCTGCGGCATGGCGGGCGCTTTTGGCTATGATGCGCGCCGGATCGAGGCATCCAGGGCCATGGGAGAACTCTCCCTTGCCCCTGCCGTCCGCGCCGCTCCGGCCGATGATGTGATTGTGGCCGACGGCACTTCCTGCCGCCACCAGATCGAGGACCTGACCGGCCGGAAGGCGCTGCACAGCGTACGACTGCTCGACATGGCTCTCGGAGGCGAGCGGTGAGGAACGAGATCCTCGATGCCTGGTTCGGCGGTGAGCCGGACCTGTTCCGGCAGTCCTGGTTCCAGTCCGATCCCGCCTTCGATGCGATGCTTCGGAACCGCTTCGCCGAGGCGGCGGACAGGGCCGCGGCCGGTGCCTTCGCGGACTGGATGGATGAACCCGAAGGTGCGGTCGCCCTGTGCCTCCTGCTCGACCAGGTGCCGCGCAACATCCATCGCGGCACCCCGCGCGCCTTCGCTTCGGACCCCGCCGCCCGTGCCGCTGCGGCCGAGGCTGTCCTGGCGCGCCGGCACGATCTTCGGCTGCCCATCATGCAGCGCGTCTTTCTCTACCTGCCCTTCGAGCATTCCGAGGAGATGGCGGACCAGGACCTGTCGGTCGCGCTCTTCGAAGGGCTTCGGGATGACACGCGCACGACGAAGCCGGGCGGCGTGATCGATTATGCGTGGCAGCACCATGCGGTGATTCGCCGATTCGGGCGCTTCCCACACCGGAACGCTTCCCTCGGCCGGCCGACTACCCCGGCGGAACGCGCTTTTTTGGAGACGAATGGCGGCTTCTGACGCGTTGGTACGCGTGTATGTTGCAGGGCAGCAACACGCGACTTCCCGATGACAGCGCAGGGGTGAAGCAGCCCGGTCGCTGCGGCATATTCGCGGCGACAAGATGCCCTGCCCGCAGGGATGCACCCCAGAAGGAAGATCAGCCCCGATGCCCCGCCTACGCGCAGCGCTCCTCGCCACGACCCTGCTCACCCTGCCGCTCGCCGCGCAGGCCCAGCCGGTGACCGGCCTCTATATCGGCGTGGGTGGCGGCTATAACTACCTGCAGGGCACGGAGCGCTCCCTCTCGGGCGCCACGGCGGCCAATGCCCGCGCGGCCGGCCTGCCCACCACGGTCGAGGTGAACTGGGATGCCGGCTGGGTCGGCGCCGCCGCCCTTGGCTGGGGCTTCGGCAATGGCCTTCGCGCGGAGATCGAGGGCTTCTACCGCCAGAACGACTTCCACGGGTCCACCGCGGCCGGCCTTTCCAGCCGTACCAATGCCGGCCATGTCTGGCAGGCCGGCGCCATGGCGAACCTGCTGTTCGACGTGGATCTGCGCCGCTTCGGCTGGGCGCAGCCCATCCTCTACCCCTATATCGGCGGCGGCATCGGCTGGTCCCACATCGAGCTGGACGGCGTGCGGGCCGATTTCCGCCCGACCCGCTCGCAGGTTGGCTTCGGTGACGGCGCGGACGACGTCTTCGCCTTCCAGGGCATCGCCGGCGCCTCCTTCCCGCTTGGCGTTCCCGGCCTGAGCCTGACGGCCGAGTACCGCTTCTTCGGCACCACCGAGCCGACCTTCCCCGTGCGCCGCACGCAGACCCTGGCCGGCGCGACGAGCTCCACCGTTCCGGGGATGGAGAACTACAACCACAGCGCCATGATCGGCCTGCGCTACGCGTTCAACACGCCGCGCCCGGCTCCGGTCGCCGCCGTCGCCCCGGCTCCCGCCGCTGCTGCCCCGGCTCCGGCCCGCACCTACCTGGTGTTCTTCGACTTCGACCGCGCCGACCTGACGGACCGCGCCCGCCAGATCATCGGCGAGGCCGCCCAGGCCGTGCAGAGCACCGGCACGACGCGCATCGAGGTGGCCGGCCACGCTGACCGCTCGGGCACGCCGCAGTACAACCAGCGCCTGTCCATGCGCCGCGCCGAGGCGGTTGCCGCCGAGCTGTCGCGCCGTGGCATCGCCCGCAACCAGATGTCGATCCAGGCCTTCGGCGAGAGCCGTCCGCTGGTCCCGACCGCCGATGGCGTGCGTGAGCCGCAGAACCGCCGCGTCGAGATCGTGCTGCGCTGATCCGCAGCACCTCTCGCGAGGGAAAAGAGGGGGCGGGGCCGAAAGGCTCTGCCCCTTTTTCATGCCAGTGCCGGAACGGATGCGTGGCATTCTTGCCACAGGGCAATTCTATGACCGCGGTTGATGTCGGGACCGCAAACCCCGGGGCTCGTTGGGCTTTCTCACCATGCCGCAACTGATAGCGGCCCGCCCCCCAACGAAGGATGAGTTCCTAATGTCGTTCCGTAAGGCCCTCCTCGCGGCCACCGTCATCGCGGTGCCCGCCTCCGCCATGGCCCAGACCTCTCCGGCCCCGGTGACCGGCCTCTATATCGCTGGCGGCGCCGGCGTGAACTGGCTGATGGACCGCGACATCGAGGCGCGTGGCGGGAACCGCACCTACTTCACCGACCGCAACACCAATGCCTATGGCGAGACCCGCCAGGACACGGGCTGGGGCGGTGCGGTCGCGCTCGGCTGGGGCTTCGGCAACGGCGTGCGAGCCGAAGTCGAGGGCAACTACCGCCAGAACGAGGTCGACAAGATCGGCGGCTTCGGCGGCCCGACGACCTCTCGCGCCTTCCGTAACAATGGCGGCGATATCCGCCAGTACGGCGTGATGGCCAACGCCTATTACGACTTCAACATCCCGAACTTCCCGGTGGTGCCCTATATCGGCGCCGGCGCGGGCTATATCTGGACCGAGTATGACGGTGTGCGCGGCACCCGCCAGGCCGCCGGCTCCAACTCGGTCGTGATCGACGGCACGGATGGCAGCTTCGCCTGGCAGGGCATCGCCGGCGCCGCCTACCCGATCCGCTCCGTCCCCGGCCTCGCCCTGACCCTTGAGTATCGCTACATGGGCACGCTGGAGCCGAACCTGAACGGCCGGGTGGTGAACCCGCAGGGCCAGACGGTTTCCTCGGGCAAGTACCGCGCCGACAACGCCGAGAACCACTCGATCTTCCTTGGCGTGCGCTATGCCTTCAACCAGCCGCGTCCGGCGCCGGTCGCCGCCTTCGCCCCGGCTCCCGCCGCCCAGGCTCCGGCCCCGGCCCGCACCTACCTGGTGTTCTTCGACTTCGACCGCGCTGACCTGACGGACCGCGCCCGCCAGATCATCGCGGATGCCGCCCAGGCCGTGCAGAGCACGGGCACGACGCGCATCGAGGTGGCCGGCCACGCCGACCGCTCGGGCACGCCGCAGTACAACCAGCGCCTGTCCATGCGCCGCGCCGAGGCGGTTGCCGCCGAGCTGTCGCGCCGTGGCATCACCCGCGATCAGATGTCGATCCAGGCCTTCGGCGAGAGCCGTCCGCTGGTCCCGACCGCCGATGGCGTGCGTGAGCCGCAGAACCGCCGCGTCGAGATCGTGCTGCGCTGATCCGCAGCACCTCTCGCGAGGGAAAAGAGGGGGCGGGGCCGAAAGGCCCCGCCCCTTTCTCATGCCGGGCGGCCGGAAGGCGGTTCCCCCCGCGCCAGATCGGGCGTAACGGAACCCCATGACAGCCCGGCCCGACCGCCCCGCCCTGCAGGCCGAGATCCTGCGCCAGGCCGAGGCCTGCCCACCCGGACGCAGCCTCAGCCCCAGTGACATCGCAAAGGCCCTTTATCCAGAGAACTGGCAGTCCATCCTCACGCCCGTCCGGCAGGCCGCAGTCGCGCTCCAGCGGGAGGGCAGGCTGGAGGTGCTGCGCAAGGGCAAGCCCGTTCCCCCCGCCGAAGTGCGCGGCGTGATCCGCCTTCGCCTGCCCGCCACACCGCCGACGGATTGACCGGCGCGGCCGGCAGGAGACACTCACCGGCTCGAATATCAGCCGGACACCTTCAGGCGATGCGCTACACCTCCGCCGCCCTGCGCGATGCATGGGCTCTCTCGCGGCCCTTCTGGAAAGGCGAGCAGCGATGGGCGGCCCGCGGGCTGCTCACCGTGGTCGTGCTGCTCAACCTCGCCCTCGTCGGGATGAACGTGCTGCTTACCTACTGGCAGCGCGGCTTCTACAACGCGCTGGAGACGAAGGACTGGGATGCCTTCATCAGCCTGCTGATCCTGGGCGGGCCGACCGAGCAGTTCGGCTTCATCCCGGGCTTTTGCATCATCGCGGCGATCTACATCCTCGTTGCCGTCTACGCGCTCTATCTCAAGCAGGCGTTGCAGATCCGCTGGCGGCGCTCGCTCACCGGCTCCCTTGCCAATCGGTGGCTGGACCACCGCGCCTACTACCGGATGGCGGTGCAGGACCGGGCGACGGACAACCCGGACCAGCGCATCTCGGAGGATGCGCGCCTCTTCGTGGACAGCACCCTCACGCTCGGGCTGGGGCTGATGCGGGCGGTGGTGACGCTGCTCTCCTTCATCTTCGTTCTCTGGGGCATCTCCGGAGAGATCACGGTGTTCGGCGTCACCATCCCCGGCTATCTCGTCTGGGTGGCACTGGCCTACTCGGCCCTGGGCACCTGGCTCACCCATCTCATCGGGCGCAAGCTCATCACCCTCAACTTCGTGCAGGAAAGGGTGGAGGCGGATTTTCGCTATGCCCTGGTCCGCGTGCGCGACAATGTGGAAGGCATCGCCCTCCATCGCGGTGAGGCCGAGGAGAAGGCTGCGCTGGAGGGACGCTTCGGCGCGGTGATCGGCAATTGGTGGGCCATCATGACCGCCACCAAGCAGCTCACCTTCTTCACGGCGGGCTTCTCTCAGGTGGCGACGATCTTTCCCTTCGTCGTGGTCGCGCCGAACTACTTCGCCGGCCGCATCCCGCTGGGCGGGCTGATCCAGACCTCCACCGCCTTCGGATCGGTCCAGGAGGCGATGTCCTGGCTGGTGAACAACTATTCCGAGGTCGCGGCCTGGCGCGCGACCGTCCAGCGCCTTTCGGGCTTCCACGAGGCGATTGCCGCCGCCGAGGCCCATTCCGGCGAAGGGCCGAGCCTGCGGCCCGAGCCGCGCGACGGGCTGAAAGCGAGCGGCCTGACCGTCACCCTGCCGGACCGGCGGCCTTTGCTGGAGGATGCGGCGCTCTCCGTCGCCCCTGGCGAGGCGGTGCTGGTTACCGGCGCCTCGGGTAGCGGCAAGTCCACCCTGTTCCGGGCGCTCGCCGGCATCTGGCCATTCGGGCAGGGCGAGGTTTCGGTGCCGGAGGGCAAGCGCATGCTCTTCCTGCCGCAGCGCCCCTATCTTCCCCTCGGCAGCCTGCGGCGAAACCTGGCCTATCCCTCGCCCGAGCGCAGCTTCGGCGACGCGGCGCTGCTGGCCGCGCTGGAGGATGTGGGCCTGGCGCATCTCGCCCCGCGGCTGGACATGGTCGAAAGCTGGGATCGCGTGCTGTCCGGCGGTGAACAGCAGCGGCTGGCCATCGCCCGCGCCCTTCTGCAGCGCCCCGACATCCTGTTCCTCGATGAGGCGACGGCCAGCCTGGATCCGGTGGCGGAGGAGCGACTCTACCGCCTCCTGCGGGAGCGGCTGGCGGAGAGCGCGGTTATTTCCATCGCCCACCGCCCGGCCGTGGCTGCCTTCCACGATCGGGGCCTGCGGCTTCAGGACCGCAAACTCGTCCCGGCATGAAAAAGGCCGGGGATGGCCCCGGCCTCATCATCCGAAGGTCTGGCCGGAGGATCCGTCCTCCGGCCGCGCGCGTCAGTGATCCTGGTCCGGCGCTGCGTCGGAGTTCAGCAGCGTGTAGCGCTCCTCCCCGATCTTCTCGATCAGGGTGAACTGCGCGTGCAGGAAGTCCTCATGCTTCTCCTCATCCGCAAGGATGCGGATCAGCAGGTCGCGCGAGACATAGTCCCGCACGGCCTCGCAATGGGCGATGCCGTCCTTGAGGTCCTGGATCGCCTTCTGCTCCAGCCTGGAGTCGCACTCCAGGACCTCCTTCACGGACTGGCCGATCAGGATCTGGTTCAGGCGCTGGACGTTGGGCAGGCCGTCCAGGAAGAGGATGCGCTTGATGAGATCGTCGGCGTGACGCATCTCCTCGATCGATTCCTCGTATTCGTGCTTGCCCAGCTTCGTCACGCCCCAATGGTTCAGCGTCCGGGCATGCAGGAAGTACTGGTTGATCGCCGTCAGCTCATTGGTGAGCTGGATGTTCAGATATTCGATGACCTTCGGGTCGCCGGCCATGGCTCACGCCTCCGTGCTTCTCGGATCCCGAGATGGAGCGGTGCGCCTCTCCGGTCAAGTCTTTGTTTTAAAACGGCCTGTGCGACTAATTCGCGACTGCCGCCATGGCGGCCTCGCCTTCGGCCTGGGCCGGGCGGCTGCGGAGCATGCAAAGGATGCTGGCCGTGCAGGAACCGCACTGCGCCCGGCAGTTGCACGCGGCGTAGACGTCATGCGTGCGACCGGCGCCGGACGCGATGGCCGACTGGATCTGGGTGTCGGTCAGCGCATTGCAGATGCAGACATACATGCGGAGCGGAACCTCACTCGCGCCTCCCCGGGCGCCCCGGGGTTCTAGCAGTTGCGAAGGAGGATGCAAGGCATTCTCATCTAAATACACATCCGTGCCGGTGCGGCGTTGCTGCCCCCCCGCTCGCGCTGCCATGATGCGGCGATGCAGCACAGGGCCGCCCCCTGCCCCTGCCCCATGCCCCATACCGGCGCGGCCGGGCCCATGCGGGCCAGGAGTCCAGCCCTGAATTCCCCCTCCTCTCTCCCACCCCGGCCGGAACCGCCGGCCCGCACGCCCGGGCTGTTGAAGGCGCTTACCGTGCTTCGCGGCGATGTGCTGGCCGCCCTGCCCCGCGTGGCCTATCGCCGCCAAGTGATGGCGGTCCGCATGGGACGCCGGCAGATCATCGCGGTGAATGATCCGGAGGTGGTGCGGGAGGTCTTCATCGCCCGCGCCGCCAATTACGGCCGCAAGAGCCATTTCAAGGAACAGGCGTTGCGCCCCGTGATCGGGGAGAGCCTTTTCGCCAACCATGGCGAGATCTGGTCCTCGCGGCGTCCCCCCATCGGCCGCCTGCTGCATCCATCCGGCATCGGCAAGCTCCAGCCCCTGTTCCAGAGCGTGGGCGGCCAGCTGGCGACACGCTGGGCCCGGCTTGCCGGGCCGGCGGGCGGGTTGGTGGACGTGGCGCCGGACCTGGCGACGGCGACGCTGGACGTGATGCTCCTTGCCATCTTCGGCCCCGGCGTTCCCGAGGGCGAGGCGCGGGCCATCGCGGAAGCCTTCACGCGGTTCCAATCCGGGGTTCAGGTCATCGACCTCCCCTATCTCCTGGGCCTGCCCAACTGGTTGGCCGGGCGGCACCGCCGCGCCACGCTGCGGGCCGCGACGGATATCCGGCACCGGGTTGCCGGCCTGATCGCCAGCATGCCCGGGGAGGAAGGCTATCTCGGCGGAATGCGCGCCCTTCGCGGGGAGGACGGCAAGCCCCTGCTGGACGAGATCGGCCTGCTGGAGGAAGTGGCCATGCTCCTCCTCGCCGGCAGCGAGACGGCGGCCAACGCCCTGGCCTGGACGCTCTATCTTCTGGCCACCCACCCCGAATGGCAGGACCGTGCGCGGGAGGAGACGACCACCCTGCTCGGCGACCGACCGCCGGAAGCGGCGGACCTGAACGCGCTGGTGGTGGCCAAGGCGGTGATCCAGGAGGCTATGCGCCTCTACCCGCCCGTCGCCGTGCTCGCGCGCCAGCCGGCTGCGACCGACCGCATCCGGCGCTGGACGATCCAGCCTGGCGACACGCTTCTCTGCATCCCCTGGCTGCTGCACCGTCATGAGTCGATCTGGGAACACCCGCACAGCTTCCGCCCCGAGCGCTTCCTGCCCGAGAACGCGAAGGCTATCCCCCGCTTCGCCTATCTTCCCTTCGGCCTCGGGCCGCGGGTCTGCGCTGGCGCGGCTTTCGGCATGGCCGAGATGACGACCTTCCTGGCCATTCTGCTGCAGCGCTTCGAGTTCGCGGCCGGCCCGGTGCCCGTCCCGCGCTTCCGCCTCACGCTGCGTCCGGAAGGCGGGATGCGGATCATGCTGCGGCCGCGTGCCAGCCGCTGAAGCGCTGCCTCAGCGCGGGCCAGCCGCGCGCAGCCATGTGGAGGTGGCATGCGCGCAGGGCTTCTCCTGGCCCTCGCCGCGCATCCACACCTCGGCATAGAGGCTCATCCGCCCCTGGCGGACGATGCGCACCTCGGCCAGCACGCCGGCATCGCCGGCGGGGCGGAGGAAGCTGATCTGCAGCTGGGCTGTGCGCGTCTCATCCGCCCCGCCCGTCGCGACCAGCAGCGGCACCCAGATCCCCACATCGGCAAGGGTCATGAGCGAAGGGCCGGAGGCCGTGCCGCCCGGGCGGAGCGAGAGGGTGGAGGGCGGCAGCCGCAGCAGCGCCGTGTCCTGCCCGGCGCGCAGCACCTCGATGCCCAGGGCGCCAGCGAGCGGAACCCCTTCCCTCACCCGCCTCGTCAACTCCTCCGGTGTCACGCGCATCCTCCCCTGGTCCGCCCCTCGCGCGACGGATAGAAACACCGCACCGACAACAAGGGGAGCCGCCTCGCCATGAAGACCCGTGCTGCTGTCGCCTGGGAGGCGAACAGGCCCCTCACCATCGAGATGGTCGATCTTGAAGGCCCGAAAGCTGGCGAGGTGCTGGTGGAGATCATGGCCACCGGCGTGTGCCACACGGATGCCTACACGCTCTCCGGCCTGGATTCCGAAGGCAAGTTCCCCTGCATCCTCGGGCATGAGGGCGCGGGCATCGTGCGCGAGGTAGGCGCGGGTGTCACCGCGGTGAAGCCGGGCGACCATGTGATCCCGCTCTACACGCCTGAATGCCGCCAGTGCAAAACCTGCCTCTCCCAGCGCAGCAACCTTTGCACAGCCATCCGCGGCACCCAGGGCCAGGGCCTGATGCCGGACGGAACCAGCCGCTTCTCCTGCGAGAATCCCAACAAGCCCGTCTGGCACTACATGGGCTGCAGCACCTTCTCGAACTTCACCGTGCTGCCGGAAATCGCCGTGGCGAAGGTCCGCGAGGACGCACCTTTCGACAAGATCTGCTACATCGGCTGCGGCGTCACCACCGGCCTGGGCGCGGTGATCTACACCGCCAAGGTGCGGGCTGGCTCGAATGTTGTTGTCTTCGGGCTGGGGGGAATCGGGCTGAACGTGATCCAGGGCGCTCGCATCGTGGGGGCGGACCGGATCATCGGCGTGGACCTCAACCCCGCGAAGGCCGAGATGGCGCGCAAATTCGGCATGACGCATTTCGTCAACCCGGACGAGGTCGGCCGCGACAAGGTGGTGCAGGCCATCCAGGACCTGACCGATGGCGGCGCCGACTACTCCTTCGAATGCGTCGGCAACGTGCATACCATGCGCCAGGCGCTGGAATGCTGCCATCGCGGCTGGGGTGAGAGCATCATCATCGGCGTCGCGCCCTCGGGGCAGGAAATCTCCACCCGTCCCTTCCAGCTCGTCACCGGGCGCGTGTGGAAGGGCTCCGCCTTTGGCGGCGCGCGCGGGCGCACGGACGTGCCGAAGATCGTGGAATGGTACATGGAGGGGAAGATCGACATCGACAGCCTGATCACCCACACCATGCCCCTCGATCAGATCAACACCGCCTTCGACCTGATGCATGAGGGCAAGTCGATCCGCAGCGTGGTCACCTTCTGATCCGCCGCGAGGGCGCCGGCGGCGCCCTCGCACGATCAGTCGCCGGGGATGCTTCCCTCCGGCAAGGTGCAGGCGTGCTCGAAGATCGCCCCGGCGGTCGTGATCCAGACATCCTCCCGCCGCACGGCGATATGGGACAGGGCGCGCCGCAGGGCCCGCATCCGGTAGGGCTGGCCGATGATGTAGGGATGGAGGGCAATGCCCATCACCTGCGCGACCCCGTCCCGCACCTGTCGCAGCCGCTCGTCGAAGTCCTCGATGATCATCGCCGCGAACTGCGCCGCCCCGTCCTTGCGCGCCACGATGGAGGGAATGTCGTTCACCTCCTGCGGGTAGGGAATGGCCATGAGCGGGCCGTGACCTGTCCGGTGCCAGACCGGCTGATCGTCGCTGCACCAGTTGAGGGTGTAGCGATAGCCCGCCTCCGCCAGCAGGTCGGGCGTGGCATGGCTTTCCGCGATCCAGGGCGAGAGCCATCCGCGGGGCGCCACCCCCTCCCGCGCGGCCATCTCGGCCGTCGCGGCGGCGATCAGGGCGCGCTCCTCCGGCTCGGGCAGGATGGATTGCCGCTCGGAATTCGTCCGGCCATGGCCGGCCATCTCGTCGCCCCGCGCGCGATGGGCGGCGGCGAGTTCCGGAGCGTGCGCGTAGATCGCGCTGTTCAGCAGCACCGTGCAGGGCAGCGCAAGCTCGTCCAGCGTCTCCAGCAGGCGCCAGGCGCCGACGCGGTTTCCATAGTCGCGCCAGGCGTGGTTCAGCACGTCCGGCTGTGGCCCGCCGGGCGCAAGCTCCGCGCCCAGCCCCTCGCCGAAGGCGAAATGCTCAAGGTTCACGCCCAGGTAGACGGCCAGCCGCGCTCCGCCGGGCCAGCGCCATTGCGGGCGGCCGCGCCAGGAGTGGTAGCCATGCCGGCCATGGGTCGGGAGCATCGGGCGCCTTCGGTGAAACAGGGACAGCATCGCATGCAGGCCGCGTGCCGCATTTCGCGCGGCGCCGCTTTGCCCTAGATACGGTGCGCAATGCCCCGACGCGCCGGACATGACCGCCCCCGTGACCCTGGCCGCGCCCTTCTCTCCGCCGCTGCGCGGGAGGGGCGCCCGGCCCTGATGCGGCCGATCCTGCTCGGTCTCGCGGCCACGGGCTGCGGGATCGCGCAGGCCTGGATCCTGGCCACGCTCCTCGCGGCCCTGCTCGGCCTGGGCGAGGCCGGCTGGACGGAGCTTGGAATGGCCGCGGCCCTGGCCCTGCTCCAGGTCGCGCTCGGCGTGGCGCAGGAAAGCGCCTCGGCCCAGGCCGGCGAAGCGGCGCGCTCGGGGCTGCGCCGGCGCATCTTCGCCCGCCTGCTCGCAGAGCCGCCGGCCTCCCGCCCCGCGGGCGAGGGCGCGACCCTCGCCGTCGATCGCGTGGAAGCCATGGACGGGTATTTCGCCCGCTGGATCCCTGCCGCCGCCCTGGCCGTGACCGCCCCGCTGGCCGTCGCGGCCTCGGCCGCCGCCGCGGACATGGTCAGCGGCATGATCCTGATGGCCGCCGGCCTGCTCGTGCCAGTCGGCATGGCGGTGTCCGGCATCGGCGCCGCCATGGCCAGCCGGCGGCAGTTCGACGCGCTGCAGCAGCTCTCGGGCCGATTCCTGGATCGCATGCGCGGGCTGCCCACGCTCGTGATCTTCCGCCGCCAGGAGGATGAGGCGCGGGCGCTGGACGCGGCCGCGCAGGAGCTGCGCAGCCGCACGATGCGCGTGCTACGGTTGGCCTTCCTCTCCACCGGCACGCTGGAACTGGTCGCGGCCGCTGTGCTGGGCTGCCTTGCCTGGCGCCATGGAAACCTCGCGGCCGAAGGGCACCCGGCACCGGTCGCCGCCCTCTTCTGCCTGCTGCTGGTGCCGGCCTTCTTCGCCCCCTTTCGTGCCTTCTCGGTGGCCTATCACGAACGTATGTCCGCCCAGGGCGCCGCCGCCGCCCTCGCTCCCGTCCTTGCAGCGTCAACCCCGGCCGGGTTGCTGCTGGAGGAGGTGCCGCCAAGCGTGACGCTGGTGGTGGACCACCTCACCCACCGCCCAGATCCAGGGCGCCCCCTGGCGCTGGAGGATGTCTCCTTCCGGGTGCTCCCGGGCGAGACGCTGGTGCTCTCCGGTCCCAGCGGCTCGGGTAAGTCCACCTTGCTGAAGCTGCTGATGGGGTTCTCCGCCCCGGATTCGGGTCGCATCGCCCTGAACGGGCGCGACGCGCTGGCCCTCGCCCCGGCAGAGCGCCGGCGGCTCATCGCCTATCTGCCCCAGCGGCCCGTGCTGCTGCGGGCCAGCATCCGCGAGAATATCCGCCTTTCCCGCCCCGAGGCCGATGACGCGGCGGTCGAGGCGGCGGCGCGCGCGGCCCAGGTCGCCGCCTTCACGGATGACCTGCCGGCCGGGCTGGACACGATCGTCGGAGAAGGTGGACACGGGCTGTCCGGCGGCCAGCGCCTGCGGGTCGCCCTTGCCCGTGCTTTCCTGCGGGATGCGCCGCTTGTGCTGCTGGACGAGCCAACGGCCCATCTGGACCCCGGGACGGAGGCGCTGGTGATCGAAAGCCTCCGCCGCCTCTGCACCGGGCGTACGGCGATCATCGCCAGCCATTCCGCCGCGCTTCGGGCCCGCTTCTCCCGCGTGCTGGAGCTGCGTGACGGCCGCGTTGTGGCCCCGCGGCGGGTGGCCACGCCATGACCGCCGCGCGGGACCTTGCCCGTATCCTCGGCCTCTGGCGCTCGCGCCGGGGCTGGCTGCTGCTGGGCGCCCTGGTGGCGTGCGGCTCCGCCCTGGCGGGCCTGGCGCTGCTGGCCCTGGCGGGCAGCGGGGTGGCCCGCGGCCTGGCAACCGGCACCCTGGCGGCCGGCGCGGCCACCCTTGTCCTGATGCGCCCCCTCATCCTGCTGCGTCCCCTGCTGCGCTGGGGGGAGCGGATGGCCACGCACGAGGCCACCTTCCGCGCACTCGCGGATACACGCGTCTGGTTCTTCCGCCGGCTGGCGGAGCGGCTTTCCGCCGGCCCGGGCCTAAACCGCTCCGGGGACCTGCTCGGGCGCATGGTCGGGGATGTCGAGGCGCTGGACGGGTTCTATCTCCGCGCCCTCGTGCCCGTGGCCGCAGCGGCCGCCGTGGTGGTGGCGATCGCCGCCATCCTCGGTGCCTTGTCGCTGGCCCTGGCCGCGATCGTGACCCTGCCCATCGCGCTGGCGCTGCTCCTTCCGCTGCTCGTCGCACCCTTCGCGGCCCGCGCCGCCGCCCGCAACGCCGCCGCCACAGGCGCCCTGCGCGCCGAGGCCGTGGAGCCGCTGGTCGCGATGGAGGACATCCTGGCCGCCAATGCGGAACCCCGCGCCCTGGCACGGGTCGAGGCCGCGGCCCAGCGGATGGACCGGGAGCGGCGGCGCCTTTCCCGTGCCGGTTCCCTCGGCGCGGCCAGCGGGGCGCTGCTGATCCAGGCGGCGCTGCTCGGCGCCCTCGCCTGGGGCATTTCCGGGGGTGCTGGCGGGGGCAGCACCGGGGCCGGGGCGGTCGTTGTGGCGCTTTTCCTCGTGCTGGCGGCCGCGGATGCGCTGGGCGCGCTTCCGCGTGCTGGCGCGGCGCTTGCCCTTGCCTCGGCCGGAGCCCGCCGCCTGTTGGAGGCAGCGGACCAGCCTGTTCCCGTGCCGGACCCGCCCGCCTCTGCCACGCCGGCGGGCCACGCGATTTCCATGCGCGGGGTGCGCTTCGCCTGGGCACCGGACCGCGCGCCAGTTTTCGAGGGGCTGGATCTCGACCTTCCGGAGGGTGCCCGCATCGCCCTGCTCGGCCCCTCTGGCGCGGGGAAATCCACACTGGCGGCCCTGCTGCTGAAGCTTGCCGCGCCGCAGGAGGGCAGCATCGCCGTGGGCGGCGTGGATTACGCCTCGCTCTCGGCCGATGCGGTGCGGACGCGGATCGCCTGCCTCACCCAGGAAGCCGTGCTGTTCGACGACAGCATCGCCGCCAATCTTCGCCTCGCGGCTCCGGACGCGCCCGACGCCGCGCTGTGGGACGCGCTGGAACGCGCCCGGATCGCGGAGCTGATCCGCGCCCTGCCGGAGGGGCTGGAGACACGCTGCGGCGAGGCGGGCGCCCGCTTCTCCGGCGGCCAGGCAAGGCGCATCGCCCTGGCGCGCGCCCTGCTCTCCCCCGCCTCCGTCCTGATCCTGGACGAGCCCACGGCCGGGCTGGACGCGGCGACGGAGCGCGCCTTCCTGGAAACCCTCGACTCCGCGCTGGGCGGGCGGAGCGCAATCCTGATCACGCATCGCCTCATCGGGGTGGAAAGGCCCACCCGCATCCTGCGCCTGGCCGGCGGCCAGGCCCTGCCCGCCATGTCCTGAGCCCTTGTTGCGCCACCGTGCCCTGTCGCCCGGCACCGCCCTGCCCTATCTGATCGCCACACCATGCCCGCTCCTGACCTGAACGCCCTGCCCCGCCCCGCGCGGGCCGCTAGGCCCTGGCCGCTCCCCCGATGAGCGGCAGCACCGATCCGCGCGCCGTCCTGCACGACGTCTTCGGCTTCACCGATTTCCGCGGCCGCCAGGCCGAGATCGTGGAGCATGTGACGGGGGGTGGTTCCGGCCTCGTCCTGATGCCTACCGGCGGCGGGAAGTCCCTCTGCTATCAGGTGCCGGCGCTGTGCCGCCCGGGGCTGGGCGTGGTCGTCTCCCCGTTGATCGCGCTGATGGAGGACCAGGTCGCCGCGCTGCGCCAGCAGGGCGTGGCAGCCGCCGCGCTGCATTCCGGCCTGGACGAGGAGGAGCGCCGCCGGATCTCGCTCGACCTGGCGAACGGCAAGCTGAAGCTCCTCTATGTCTCGCCCGAGCGCCTGGCGCTTGAAGGCACCGCGGAACGCTTAGCGCGGCGCGACATCGCGCTCTTCGCGGTGGACGAGGCGCATTGCATCTCGGCCTGGGGCCACAACTTCCGGCCGGAATACCGCATGCTCACCATGCTGGCGGAGCGCTTCCCCGATGTGCCGCGCGTGGCCCTCACGGCCACAGCCGATGCGCGTACGGTGGACGACATCCGCGAGCGCCTCTCCCTCACGGATGCGCCGGTGTTCCGCGGCAGCTTCGACCGCCCCAACATCCGGATCGAGGTCGCGGCGCGGGACAGCGCCATCGCCCAGCTCGCCGCCTTCATGGAGGAGGCCGATGACGGGCGCGGCGCCGGCATCATCTACTGCCCCAGCCGTGCGGAAACCGAGCGCACTGCCGCCCGGCTGCGCAAGGAAGGCTACGACGCCCTCCACTACCATGCCGGCATGGATGCGGCGGACCGCCGCGCCGCCGAGCGCCGCTTCTCCTCCGGCGACCCCGTGGTGATGGCCGCCACCATCGCCTTCGGCATGGGAATCGACCGCCCGGATGTGCGCTGGGTGGCCCATCTCGCCCTGCCCGGCGGGCCGGAGGCCTGGTACCAGGAGATCGGCCGCGCCGGGCGCGACGGCACCGCGGCCCGCGCATTGCTCCTCTACGGCGCCGAGGACATCGCCGTTGCCCGCCGCCGCATCGCCGAGAGTCCGGCCGCCGAGAACCAGAAGCGGCTCGACCATGAGCGCCTCGACCGTCTTGTCGCGATCGTGGAGAGCGCGACCTGCCGGCGCCGCCTGCTGCTGCGCTGCTTCGGGGACGACCTGCCCGGGGATTGCGGGAATTGCGACGCCTGCCTCAACCCGCCCCGGCTGGTGGACGCGACCGAGGCCGCCCGCAAGCTCTTATCCGCCGTGCATCGCACCGGTGGACGCTTCGGGCTGGGCCATGTGGTGGACGTGCTGCGGGGCAAGGAGACGGAGAAGGTCTCCTCCTTCGGGCATGACAAGCTGTCGGTCTTCGGCATCGGGCGTGACGTGGTGGAGGGTGCCTGGCGGAACATCGCCCGGCATCTCCTGGCGCGCGGCGCACTCGAGATGGCCAGCGACACCAGCCTCCCGATCTACCAGGCGACCGAGGCCGCCCGCCCCATCCTGCGGGGTGAGCAACCCGTGATGCTGCAGGAGGCCGCGCTGCGCGAGGCGGCCCGGGCGGCGCGACGCCCGCGCCAGGGCCGCGCGGCCTCGGTGCGGGCGGCGGGTTTCACGGACATGTCGCCCGAGGCGGGCGTCTTCGAAGCGCTCCGGAGCTGGCGCAAGGACGAGGCGACCCGGCAATCCGTGCCGGCCTATGTCATCTTCCCCGACCGCACCCTCGCCGATATCGCGGCGCAGCGGCCCCGCACGATCGACGACCTCGCCGATGTGCATGGAGTCGGCGCGTCCAAGCTGGACCGCTACGGGCTGGATGTTCTTCGCGTGCTCCGCGAGGCAGGCTGAGCCCGCACCGCGGCGGCTGGAGGATGGCGCACCCTGAGGGACTTGAACCCCCAACCAACCGGGTAGAAGCCGGTTGCTCTATCCAGTTGAGCTAAGGGTGCCCGGGATCGCCCGACTTCAGTGGGTCCAGTTGTCCAGGCGGTCCGTGCGGAAATTGTCGGCATAGGCCTTTGGGCGGATCGCGGGGCGCTGCCGCCGGGGCTCGACCTCATACGCGATGCCCTCGGCCTTGGCATAGGCCTCGGCCGCCTCCCGCGTCTCGAAATGGAGCCGCACCTGGCGATTCATGTCACCCGAGCCGTACCAGCCCGTCAGCGGGTCGATCCGCTTCGGCTCGCCCTGGGCGTATTCCAGAACCCAGCCTTCCGTACGGGCCAGCCCGGACTGCATGGCGCTCTTCGGCGGCGAATAGATGCGGGCGATGCTCATGCGCGGCACTCCGGTGGTCTGGTCTCGTTAGAATCGGGGCGGCGGGATTCGAACCCACGGCCTCCTGTACCCAAAACAGGCGCGCTACCAGGCTGCGCCACACCCCGCGAGACGGGCCGAACCTATGGGGGCCGCGCCTTCGGCGCAATGCCCCCTGCCATCATCACTGCGTCACGCCGCGGGGATAGCCTCAAGCCCGCCCATGAAGGGGCGCAGCACGGCCGGAATGGCGATGGATCCATCCGCCTGCTGGTGCGTCTCCATCACCGCGATCAGGGCGCGGCCGACGGCCACGCCGGAGCCGTTGAGGGTGTGGAGGAACTGGTTCCCCTTCCCCTCCTTCGGCTTGAACCGCGCATTCATCCGGCGGGCCTGGAAGTCCCGGCAATTGGAGCAGGAGGAGATTTCCCGCCAGGCGCCCTGGCCGGGCAGCCAGACCTCGAGGTCATAGGTCTTGGCCGCGCCGAAGCCGGTATCGCCGGAGCAGAGCAGGATGCGACGCCAGGTCAGGCCAAGTTCGGTCAGCACCCGCTCGGCGCAGCGGGTCATCCGCTCATGCTCCTCGGCGGATTGCTCGGGGGCGGTGATGGAAACCATCTCCACCTTGGTGAACTGGTGCTGGCGGATCATGCCCCGCGTGTCCCGTCCGGCCGAGCCTGCCTCGGAGCGGAAGCAGGGGGAGAGCGCGGCGAGGCGGAGCGGGAGGGCCGCCTCCGGCAGGATCTCGTCCCGAACCGTGTTGGTGAGGGGCACCTCCGCCGTGGGGATCAGCCAGCGGTCATCGGTGGTGCGGAACAGGTCCTCGGCGAATTTCGGAAGCTGCCCCGTGCCGTACATCGTGGCGTCGTTCACCAGCAGAGGCACCACTGTTTCCGTGTAGCCGTGCTCGTCCACATGCAGGTTGAGCATGTACTGGCCGATTGCCCGCTCCAGCCGGGCCAGATGGCCCCGGAGCACCGTGAAGCGGCTGCCGGCGAGCTTGGCGGCGGTGGCGAAGTCCATGCCCCCGAGCGCCTCGCCCAACTCGAAATGCTGCTTCGGGGTGAAGGCGACGCTCGGTATCTCGCCGTGCTGGTGGAGCACGACATTGCCGCTCTCGTCCGCGCCTTCCGGCACATCCGGGTCCAGCAGGTTCGGCAGAGCCTCGAGAATCCGGGTCTGCGCTTCCTCGGCCGCCTTCGCCTCGGCATCCAGCCCTTCCATCCGGGCGCGCAGCCCGGTCGCCTCGGCCTCCAGCGCCGTGGTGTCCGCGCCGTTTCTCTTGCCCTGGCCGATCTCCTTGGCCAGCGCGTTCCGGCGTGCCTGGGCTTCCTGCGCCGTGGTCTGGGCCGCGCGGCGGGAGGAATCGAGGGTCAGCAGCTCGGCGGAGACGGGCGGCAGGCCGCGGCGGGCAAGCGCCGCGTCGAACGCGGCCGGATCGGCGCGAACGGCCCGGATATCATGCATCGGATGCGCCTCAGGTGGTCGGGGGCTTGGGCTTCGGTGCCATCCAGGTCGCTGCCAGGATGGAGAGCTCGTAGAGAATGATCAGCGGCAGGGCGAGGCCCACCTGGCTGATGATGTCCGGCGGCGTGATGACCGCGGCCACGACGAACATGCCGACGATGGCATAGCGCCGGCCGCGCTTCAGCTGATCCACGCTGACGATCCCCACCCGCGCCATCAGGGTCAGCGCCACCGGCAGCTGGAAGGCGACGCCGAAGGCAAGGATCATGTGCATGACCAGGGAGAGATATTCGGACACCTTCGCCTCGAGCTGCACGGGCAGCCCGCCGGCGCCGGTCGGCGTTTCGAAGGAGATGAAGAAGCGCCAGGCCAGCGGGAAGATGAAGTAGTAGGCCAGGGCCGCGCCGAGCACGAAGAGCACGGGCGAGGCGACGAGGAAGGGGGTGATGACCTTCTTCTCGGATTTGTAGAGACCGGGGGCGATGAACAGCCAGAGCTGCGTCGCCCACATCGGGAAGCTGAAGAAGATGGCGCCGAACAGGGCGACCTTCAGATAGGTGAAGAAGGCCTCGTAGAGCGCGGTGAAGATCATCCGCCGCTCGCCGCCACCTTGTTCGACCAGGATCTCCGCCAGGGGGCGCGCCAGGAAGCCGTAGATCGAAGTGGAGAAGTAGTAGCAGAGCGCGAAGGCGATCCCGAAGGCGCCGATCGACCACAGGAGCCGCGTGCGCAGCTCCAGCAGGTGCTCGATCAACGGCATGGGCTTGTCGTCGATGATATCGTCCGGGTCGCGAGGCACGGGGCTTGCGGCTCTTTATGTCAGGCGGTGTGGGTCGCGGGGCGCGTGGGCGACTCCGCAGGGGTGTCCACGCCAGCAGGGGGCGAGGGATTCGCGACGGGGTCAGGGCCGCTGGCCACAGTCTCTGGCCCGGCGCCGGGGCCGAAGGCTTCCGGGGCCGTGGGGGCGGGATCCGGCGCGCCGGCGCTGGCCGTCACCTCGGCGCCGGGGGTGGTCGCATCCATCGGGGGCGGCGAGTCAGGCAGCGCGGCTTCCGTCCCGGCGGCCGGGGCAGCGTCGGATGTCGGCGGCGGCGGGGCGCGGAAGGGATCGTCGCGGAAGGTGCGGGTGATCGAGCCGTCCTCGTCCACTGCCTTCTCGATGGTGGATTTCAGGTCGAAGCTGCGGATGTCGCGGATCTGGTCGCGCACGTCCTCCAGCTTCGCCTCGCGCACCACCTCGTCCAGGTGTCCCTGGAACTCGCCGGCCATGCGGCGCAGCTTCTGGATGCCGCGGGCGACGCCGCGTACGGCGTCCGGAAGGTCCTTCGGGCCGATCACCACCACCGCCACCACGGCGATCAGCGCGATCTCGGTCCAGGCGAGGTCGAACATGTCTCTCCGATCACCCGGGACGGGTTGCCGGCCCCCTGGATGGGATGCGGCCGGTCCCTTGCGGGGTCGTCTCCGTTAGCAGAACTCGCCCGCACCACAAATGGGGCGGGCCTTTAAGATGGGCGCATGAAGCGCCGGATGGAAGCCGCGCGGCGGCGTCTTGCAGGAGGTTAACCAGGCGGCGCCGGCTGTTCGGGCAGGGGCAGGCCGGGTTCCGGCAACAATTCCTCACGCTTGGGCAGGTCGCGCAGCGATGCCAGGCCGAACTGTTCCAGGAAGCGGGGGGTGGTGGCCCAGAGGGTCGGGCGCCCCGGAGCCTCTTTCTTGCCGCGCGGGGCCACCAGCCCATTCTCCAGCAGCAGCTCAAGCGTGGTCTGGGACAGGGCCGTGCCGCGAATCTCCTCGATCTCGGCCCTGGTCACCGGCTGGTGCCAGGCGATGATCGCCAGTGCCTCCATCGCGACGCGCGGCAGCCGGCGTGGCATCTCGACCACCCTGGTCAGGGCTGGGGCAAGGTCCTCCGCCGTGCGGAACGCGTATCCCCCGGCGACATGCGACAGGGTGACGCCCCGTCCCGCATATTCGGCGCCCAGTGCGGCGAGCACGGCGGTGGCGCTGATGCCCTGGGGCAGCAGCGGCGCGAGGCGGGCGGCGGTGACCGGCGTGGCCGAGGCGAAGACCAGGGCTTCGGCGATGCGGATGGCTTCGCGTGAAGGCGGAAGTTCCGCCTCCGCCTCTCCGCGCTCGGCGGGGCCGGCCGAGTCGCCTTCCTCCGTTTCCGCGTCGCGGGGGTCCGGCGGGGTCTCCCCGGAGAGGGCGGCGCCTTCGGAGGAAGGCACTTCCGGCGCGGCCGGAGCCGCATCGCCGGGCAGGCCAGGCGTGCCGGTTTCGTCCCGGGCCTCGGCGGCGGCAGGTTGCTCTTCGGGCTCAGGCTGCATCGGCGCTCTGGCTCTCCTCAACCGGGGTCGAGGTCTGCGCGGCGCCGGGCTGGGGGCGCAGCAGGATGGGGGCGAAAGGCGCGTCCTGGCGGAGCTCAGCCAGGCCGGTCTTGGCCATTTCGAGCCCGGCGACGAGGGTGCTGGCCAGGGCCGCGCGACGCTCGGTGAGGTCCATCTCGGCTTCCGGCAGGAAACCCGAAAGCTCCGCCCAACCGGGGCTGTGCCCGACGAGGCGGCGCAGCCGGGCCAGCGCGTCCTGCACGGTCCAGATCTTCCGCGGCTTCGGGCGATAGGGCCGGCGCGCCGCGGCCCGCCGGAGCACGTCGGCATAGGCGCGGAGCAGGCCGGGAAGGTCCGCCGCCAGGGCGGAGCGGTCCTCCAGTACCAGGTTCTCCGGCGCACCGCGCGCGAGCATGTCCCGCCCGAGGAAGGGCCGCTGCCCGAGCCAGGCGGCGGCCTCCCGCATCCGCTCCAGTTCCCGCAGCCGGTCCGCGAGGGCCTCGGCCAGGGCCTCCGCGTCCTGCTCGGCCTCCAGGTCCTCCGGCAGGAGCAGGCGTGACTTCAGCCAGGCGAGCCATGCGGCCATCACCAGCCAGTCCGCCGCGATCTCCAGCCGCACGCGCCGCGCGCCCTCGATCACAGCCAGGTACTGGTCCACCAGGGAAAGGATGGAGATCCGGGCGATATCCACCTTCTGCGCCCGGGCGAGGTCGAGGAGCAGGTCCAGCGGCCCCTCGAACCCCTCCAGCGTGACGACCAGGGAGGGCTCGGCCGTGCTCATCCGCCATGCCCCGTCACGGCCAGGATGAAGCGCGCCCCGGGCAGCACCACCGCGCTCACCAGGGATCGCAGCGGGTCGAAGCCGGGCACGGCCATCGGCACCAGGAAGAGCACGCCCAGCACGATGAACAGCCCGGCCCGCTCCAGCCGCAGGAAGGGAATGCCGATGACCGGAGGAAGCAGCCCGCCGAGGATGCGCCCCCCGTCCAGGGGCGGAATGGGCAGGAGGTTGAAGGCCGCCAGGACGAGGTTGCCGATCAGCGAGAGGATCAGGAATCCCTCGATCCAGTCGAGGAAGTTGTCCCCGCCTGGCCCCTGGAGCGGGTGCAGCAGGATGGCGGCGGCAACGGCCAGGGCGACATTGATCGCCGGGCCGGCCGCGGCCACGAGCACCATGCCGAAGCGCGGGTTCCGCAGCGCCATGATGTTCACGGGCACCGGCTTCGCCCAGCCGAACATCACGTCCACCCGCCCGGAGACGAGAAGCTGCGAGATCAGCAGGAGCCCCGGAACCAGCAGGGTTCCCACAGGATCCACATGGCGAAGCGGGTTGAGGGAGAGGCGCCCCATGCGGGCGGCCGTGTCGTCGCCCAGGGCACGGGCGGCATAGCCATGCGCCGCCTCGTGCAGGGTGATCGCGAGAATGGCGGCGAGCGCCGCCGCCGCGAAGTCGGGAAGCCAGTCCATGCGCGTCAGGCGTCAGTCAGCGCGTGCGGCAGGGCGGGGCTGGGCGTGGTGGCTGCCGCGGCGCGGGCGGGCGGGCGGGCCGCCAGCGCGGCCTGCCGGGCGGCGGCCGTCCGCGCCTGCGCGGCCTCGGTCAGGACCGGGCAGTCCCGCAGCAGGGCCGCCGTTTCCTCCAGCACGCCGTTGCAGTGGAGGACGAGGTCGCAGCCCGCAGCGAGCGAGGCTTCCGCGAGGCGAGCGCCGAATCCGTTCAGAGCTCCCATCACCAGATCGTCGGATACCAGCACGCCGTCAAACCCGATCTCTCCCCGGATGATCTCCCCGATCAGGCTCGGGGAAAGGGTGGCGGGGCGGTCCGGATCGATAGCGGTATAGGTCACATGCGCCGTCATGGCCCAGAGATGCCGCCCGGCATCCCGGGCGCAGACCTCGCGGAAAGGCGCGATATCGGCCGCGAGCGTCGCCCGGTCGGCCTCCACGCGTGGCAGATCGATATGGCTGTCGGCATTCGCGCGGCCATGGCCGGGGATGTGCTTGATGACAGGCACGCAGCCCGCCGCCATCAGCCCCTCGATCCAGGCCTCGCCAAGCCGCGCCACTTCGGCCGGATCCGTGGAGAAGGCACGGTCCCCGATCACTTCATGGGCGCCGGGCACGCGCAGGTCCAGGCAGGGGGCGCAGACCACGTCGAGCCCCATGGCGGCGCAATGCGCGCCGAGCAGCGCAGCATTCGCACCTGCCCGGGCCGCCGGCTCGCCTTCGAACCGCGCCGGCGGGGGGAAGGAGGGCCAGTAGGGCGGGCGCAGCCGAGCGACGCGGCCGCCCTCCTGGTCCACCAGAACCGGTGCGTCCTGCCCCAGGATCTCCCGGATGTCAGAGGTAAGGTTCGAGAGCTGTGCCGGGTTGTCCACGTTGCGGCGGAACAGGATCACCCCGGCCGGCGGGGTGGCGCGCAACAGGGCGGCCTCCTCCCCGGTGAGGGAAAGCCCGGAAAGGCCGGTGATGGCCGCGCGGGGCCTCATCCGCCGATCACCGCGCAGGGCGCGCCCTTCGCCTTGGCTGCGGTGCAGAGCGCCTGCGCCGCGCGTGCGTCGGGGAGGCCGCCGGTGCGGATCCGCCACATCGGCGGCAGGTCGCCCCGGTCAACCCGGGTGATGACGGGCTGGCGCCCGGCGAGCTCGGGGATGCGGCCCTGCAAACGGTTCCATTCCCCCTGCGCCGCCTCTTCGGAGGTGACGGCGCCGAGCTGGACGACGAAGCGGCCGCCCCGCGCGGGAGCATTGGCCGGAAGCGGCGGCGGCGTGATGGCGGGTGGCTGGGCCGGCTGCGCCGTGGCCGCAGGGCTGGCCGGCGGGGGAGCATCCGGCTGCGCCGACGCGGCGGGAGCCGGAGGACGGGCCTGTCCCTGGGTCCCAAGGCTTGGGTTCACCAGGCCGGGCCGGGCCGGCACGGCGTCCGGCTGCGCAGCCGGAGGGGTTGCGGGCGGCGCCGGCGCGGCTGCCGCGGAAGCCTGAAGCTGGGCCTGGGCTTGCGCCTGCTGGGCGCGGGCCGCGGCCTGGCGGAGGGCGTTGATGTCAGGCCTCTCAGCCTCGGGCGTCAGCCGGGCCGTACCGTTCGGCTGGGCGGCCCCGTGGCGGCGCGCGCTTTCGAAAATGCGCTCATCCTGGTTGGCGACGCGCATCCCTCCGGGATCATCCGGCTTCACGCGGATCGGGCGGGAATCGGCCTCGATCGTCGGCACGCCCTGGTTCACGGCGCGTGACACGCCCCAGACCACGCCGCCGCCGATGGCCGCTGCCCCCAGAACGGCGCCCGCCACGGCGATCATGCGCCAGGGCACCTGGAAGCCCGCCCCCAAACCCCTCCGGGGCGGGCGGACCCGATAGCTTGGAACCGAGAAATCGCTCACCGCATCTCCTCGACGGGCGTCACCCCCATGACCGCCAGGCCCGAGCGGATAACCATGGCCGTGGCCGCGACGAGGGCAAGCCTCGCGCGGGTGGCCTCCGGTTCCCCCTCCCGGATGAAACGCAACGTCGCGTCGTCGCGCCCCCGGTTCCACAGTAGATGAAAATCGGCGGCCAAGTCATGGAGAAAGAACGCGATCCGGTGCGGCTCGCGCGCCAGGGCGGCGCCTTCCACGGTGCGCGGCCAGGCCGTGAGGCGGCGGATCAGCGCCATTTCCGCGGGATCGGAAAGCGCTTCCAGCGGCGCGGCAGCCAGTTCCGCCGCGGCGGGGTCGCCGGCCTGGCGCAGAACGCTGCGGCAGCGTGCATGGGCGTACTGGACATAGAAGACCGGATTGTCGCGCGACTGCTGGACAACCGCGTCCAGGTCGAACTCCATCTGCGCATCGGCCTTGCGCGTGAGCATGGTGAAGCGCACGGCGTCGCGGCCCACCTCGTCGATCAGGTCGCGCAGGGTGACGTAGGTGCCGGCGCGCTTGGACATGCGCACGGGCTGGCCGCCCTTCACCACCTTCACGATCTGCGCCAGCACCACGTCGAAGGCGACGGGCTTCTCCGAGGAGAGTGCCGCCACCGCCGCCTTCATGCGCGGGACATACCCGCCATGATCGGCGCCCCATACCTGCACCAGCTCGTCGAAGCCGCGCGCGATCTTGTCGGCATGGTTGCCGATATCATTGGCGAAGTAGGTGTTGGTGCCGTCGCTCTTGCGCAGCGGGCGGTCCACGTCGTCGCCGAACTCGGTGGAGCGGAACAGGGTCTGCTCGCGCGGCTCCCAGTCATCCGGCAGCTTGCCCTTCGGCGGCTCCAGCACGCCCTCATACACCAGCCCGCGCGCGGCGAGATCGGCGATGGCGCAATCCGCGGCGCCGCTTTGCACGAGCGCGGCCTCGCTGATGAAGATGTCGTGCTGCACGCCCAGCGCGGCGAGATCCTCGCGGATTTCGGCCATCATCGCATCCACGGTGAACCCGCGCACGGTGTCGAGCCAGAGCGCCGCATCGGCCGGGGCCGCCCCCGGGGCCAGGCTGTCGCCGAACTTCGCCTTCAGCGCCTCGCCCACCGGGATGAGGTATTCGCCGCGATATTGCAGCCCGCCGGGGATGCCGGCCGCGAACTCATCCTCGGTCAGCGCCGTGCCCAGCGCCTGGAGGTATCGCCAATAGGCCGCCCAGGCGAGCGCCTGCACCTGTGCCCCGGCATCGTTGATGTAGTATTCCTTGGTGACCTGCCAGCCCGCCTTGAAGAGCAGGTTGGAGAGCGCATCGCCCACCACGGCGCCGCGGCAATGGCCCACATGCATGGGGCCGGTCGGGTTCGCGGAGACATACTCCACATCCACCTTGCGGCCGCCCCCGGTGGTTCCGTCGCCATAGGCCTCGCCCGCCTTCAGCACGATGGGCAGCTGCGCGCGCAGCAGCGACTCCTCCAGCCGCAGGTTCACGAAGCCTGGGCCGGCCGGCGCCGCGCTGACGATGCCCTCCCGCGCGGAAAGCCGGGCCGAAAGGTCCTGCGCCACCTTCTGCGGCGGCATGCGCGCGGGCTTGGCGACCACCAGCGCGGCATTGGTCGCCATATCCCCATGGCTGGGGTCGCGCGGCGGCTCCACCAGCACGCGGGCGAGCAATTCCTCCGGCAGGTCGGGCAGCAGCGCGCGAAGCTCGGTCACGACCGCATCGCGGATCGTGCGGAAAATATCGTGGGTCATGTCGTGTTCAGCCGGGGATGTTGGGGTCCGTCAGGCGACGGTGTTCTTCGAGCGCGAATTTGTCGGTCATGCCGGCCAGCCAGTCGCAGACGGCGCGGGCAGCGCTGGGCGATCCCGCCTCCCCTGCCCGCTTGGCCCAGATGGGCGGCAGCATGTCGGGCTGCCCGTGCAGCAGGGAGAACATCACCTGCAGCACGCGCTTCGACTTCAGCGAGGTGCGGTTGACGCGCCAGTGGCGGTACATCCGGCCGAAGAGAAAGTCGCGCGTCTCCTGGTTCAGCGCGCGCATCCGGTCGGAAAAGAAGATTACGGGCTGCGAGGCCTTCCGGATGTCCTCCACGCTCCTGGGCCGCAGGGCGGCGATGCGGCGGCGCGACTCCTCCACCACGTCCATGATCATCGCGTTGATCACGCGCCGGATGATCTCGCTCGCCACCCGGTCGGGCGGCGCATCGGCGGGGATGGAGGCCATGGCCTGGTCCCGTGCCATGGCGATCAGGGGCAGGCTGCAGACCTCATCCAGCGTGAACAGGCCGGCACGGAGCCCGTCATCCAGGTCGTGGTTGTTGTAGGCGATGTCGTCCGCGATGGCGGCCGCCTGGGCCTCGGCGCTGGCATGGCAATGCAGCTCCAGATCGTGCCGGGCCGAGTATTCCGCGATATAGGGCGGCGGGCGGCGCAGCGGGCCATTGTGCTTGGCCAGCCCTTCCAGCGTCTCCCAGGTGAGGTTCAGCCCGTCGAAGCCGGCATAGCGATGCTCCAGCAGCGTCACGGCCTTCAGGGACTGGGCATTGTGGTCATAGCCACCCCAGGCGCGCATCACGCCGTTCAGCGCCTCCTCCCCGGCATGGCCGAAGGGCGGGTGGCCCAGGTCATGCGCCAGGGCCAGGGCCTCGGCCAGGTCCTCGTCCAGATGAAGCTGCCGCGCCAGGGACCGGGCGATCTGCGCCACCTCGATCGAATGGGTCAGCCGGGTCCGGAAGGCGTCGCCTTCGTGGAAGATGAAGACCTGGGTCTTGTACTGCAGGCGCCGGAAGGCGGTGGAGTGGATGATCCGGTCCCGGTCCCGCTGGTAAGGCGAGCGCCCGCCCCCGGAATCCTCCGGATAGAGGCGGCCGCGCGTCGCCCCGGGCTGCACGGCCCAGGGCGCCAGGTCATGCGGGCTGCGCGCGGGGCTGGCGGCCGGCGCGGCTTGGGGGTCGGGGGCATCCATGGCTCGCGGGGGCCGTAGCACCCGGTGCGCGCGGGCGGCAAGGCTGGCGCGCGTTGGAGATGCGGGGGGCAGCCCCTATGTTCACCTCAGATTCGCACGACAGCCGAGGTTCCCCCGATGCCGGATGGCAGCCCCGCCCCCGCCCCTTTCTCCGTCACGCCCTCCGCGCTCGCGCAGGTGTCCGAGATCGCGGCCTCCCAGGGCCGCCCGGATGCCGGGCTGCGCCTGGCCGTGGAAGCCGGCGGCTGCTCGGGGTTCCAGTACAAGTTCGACCTGGCCGATGCGCCGGAGCCGGACGACCTGGTGGTGGAGGGGAAGGTGTTCATCGACCCCGTCTCCCTCGACCTGCTCCGGGGCGCGACCCTGGACTGGGCGGATGAGCTGATCGGGGCGCATTTCACGGTGAAGAATCCGATCGCCGCCTCCGGCTGCGGCTGCGGCACCTCTTTCGCGATCTGATCCGCCCTTGCGCCTCTGCACCTTTAATGTGAACTCGGTTCGCAAGCGCGAACCGCATCTGCGGCGCCTGCTTGAGAGGCACGTGCCGGATCTCGTCTTCCTCCAGGAGCTGAAGTGCAAGACGGAGGAGTTCCCCGGCGGGGAACTGGCCGGGCTCGGGTACAGCTACCATGCCGTCGGGCAGCCGGGCGGGCGGAACGGCGTGGCCGTGATCGCCCGGATCCCCTTCGAGGTGGTGGACGAGGCCCTGCCCGGCGGGCTGGACGACAGCCATGCCCGTTTCATCGAGGTGCGGACGGCGGGGATCAACATCGCCGGCATCTACCTGCCCAATGGCAATTCGGGCGGCGAGGAAGGCTTCGCCTACAAGATTTCCTGGATGGAGCGGCTGCGCGCGCGGGTGGCGGAGCGCCTGGCCTCCTTCACGCCCTACGCGGTCCTCGGTGACTTCAATGTCTGCCCGACCGACGAGGATTTCGCCCCGGGCGCCCTGCCCCGCACGGATGCGCTGGTGCGGCCGGAGAGCCGCGCGGCCTTTCGCGCCATCACCCATCTCGGGATGACGGACGCGCTGCGGGCGCTTCACCCGAAGGACGCCCCCTGGACATACTGGGACTACGGGCCATCCTTCGAGGCGAACCGCGGGCTGCGGATCGACCACGCGCTGCTGAGCGCCGAGCTGGCGGAGCGGCTCACCGGGGCGAGCGTGGATCTCGCCGCCCGGTCCGAGGAAAGCCCTTCCGACCATGCGCCGGTCCTTTTCGACCTGGCGGAATGAACGCTCAGTTCCAGCGGAAGGTCAGCACCAGCACGTCCCGGTGGCCGGGCTGGTGAGGATCGATCGGCCGGATGGGGGTGACCCCATGCATCACGCGCCGGTCGTCCAGCAGCACGGCGTCGCAGGGCGCGGAGAGGGTGAAGCTGGCCTTCTCCTGCCCATCGATCTGGATGCCGGTCACGCCGCCCTCGACATTCTCCCGCCCGATCATCATGACCATCACGTAGTCCACGCCGTCCGAATGCATCCCCTCGGGGGTGGGCTTCCCGGCCTCGTCGGGCCGGGCCTCGATGCGGAACTGGTGCACCTCGACATGCCAGGCGGCGCCGGGGGCGAGCTGGTCGAACACGCCCCTTGCACCGGCGAGCAGCGCCTGAAGGGCGGGCCCCTCCCCGACTTCGGCTGCCACCGGTTCGAACCAGCGGTCGATCCCGCCATTCAGGTTGTTGTAGCGGGTGGCCTGGAAATGCGGTCCGTGCGGGGCCCGCATCAGCGGGGCACCCGGGGCAGCGCCATAGATGGCGTGGCGGCGCAGGCGATAGCGCCCGCCATCGGCCATGTAGGTGTCGGGCCGAAGATCATCCCAGCTCGCGGCGAAGCGGGCCCAGGCCTCGCCCGAAAGCGCCAGCCCTGGCGGGTCGAAACGGGAACGGACCTCGTCGGCGGAAAGGGGGACAAAGCCCGCCTCGGCGATCGGCCCAGCCAGATCGGTCATGTCCGCCTTGCCTCCTCCATCACGCGGCGCATCCGCGCCACGGCGGCGGGCAGCCCCTCGAAAAGGGCCTGCCCCATCAGGAAGTGGCCGATGTTCAGCTCCACCACTTCCGGGATAGCGGCGAGGAGCGGTGCCGTCTCGTAGTCCAGCCCATGGCCGGCATGGCATTCCATGCCGAGCGAGGCGACGAGGCGCGCCGCTTCCCTAAGCCGCGCCAACTCCGCCTCCCGCGCCGGGCCGGAAGCCTCGCAGAAGGTGCCGGTGTGCAGTTCCACGGCCTTCGCGCCGAGCCGCGCCGCCGCCTCCACCTGTCGCGCGTCCGGGTCGAGGAAGAGGGAAACGCGGATGCCGGCCCCGACCAGCGCGGCGATCACGGGCGCCAGCGCCGCCTGGTTGCCCTCCGCGTCCAGCCCGCCCTCGGTCGTCAGCTCCGCGCGCCGCTCGGGAACGATGCAGCAGGCATGGGGGCGCAGCCGGGTCGCGATGGCCTGCATCTCGGCGGTCGCGGCCATTTCGAGGTTGATCGGGGCCGACAGCGCGGCCCGCATTGCCTCGCAATCGGCATCCCGGATGTGGCGCCGGTCCTCGCGCAGATGAATGGTGATGCTGTCCGCCCCATGCTCCAGCACCAGCTTCGCGGCGGCCAGCGGATCGGGATGCGTGCCGCCGCGCGCGTTGCGCAGGGTGGCGACGTGATCGACATTCACGCCCAGTCGGATCGGGGTCATGCGGCGGCCTTCGAGGAACGGCGTGCGGCCATGTCGGCCGCGAGGCGAATGGCGGCGACGAGGCTACCCGGATCGGCGATGCCCTGGCCGGCGATCGCGAAGGCGGTGCCATGGTCCGGAGAGGTGCGGATGATGGGCAGGCCGAGGGTGACGTTCACCCCGCCGTCCATGTCCAGCGTCTTGATCGGGATCAGCGCCTGATCGTGATAGAGGCAGAGCGCGGCGTCATAGGTCGGGCGCGCGCGGGCGGTGAACATGGTGTCGGGCGGAAGCGGCCCGAAGGCGTCCACGCCCTGCGCCCTCAAGGCCTCGATCGCGGGCACGACGAGGCGGGGTTCCTCATCGCCCATGGCGCCCTCCTCCCCCGCATGGGGATTCAGCCCGGCCACCGCGATGCGCGGGCTGGCGATGCCGAAGCCATCCCGCAGACCACGGGACAGGGCGAGCCCGGTTCGGATGATCTCCTCGGTGCGCAGCGTATCGAGCGCCTGCCGGAGCGAGACATGGATGGTGACCGGCACCACCCGCAGCATGGGCGAGGCGAGCAGCATCACGGGCGGCTCGCGCACTCCCGTCAGCGCGCCCAGGAACTCCGTATGACCCGGGAAGGCAAAACCGGTGCGGTAGAGCGTGGCCTTGCTGATCGGGTTAGTGACCACGCCCCCTGCCCTGCCCGCCTGGGCGAGCGCCACCGCCCGCTCGATCGAACCGAGCACGGCGGGCGCGTTGGCCGGGTCCGGCGAGCCGGGAACCGGCGGGACCGGGCAGCGGATGGTCATGACCGGAAGATGGTCCCGGAAGACGGAACCCGCTTCCTCCGGCCCCGAAACCGCCGCGATCGGGATGTCCCATCCCAGTTGCGCCGCGATCTGGGAAAGCCGCGCCGGGTCGTCGAGCGCGACGAAAGCCGGCCCCCCCTCGGCCCGCAGCCGCGCCCAGGCGGCTAGGGTGAGCTCCCCGCCGATGCCGGCAGGGTCGCCCATTGTCAGCGCGAGGGGCGGCGTGGCGTCCATGCCGGTCAGACTGGCACGGTGCCGATCCGCGCCGCATCACGCACGCGGGTCATGGCTGCCCCGCCGCGTTCATATGGCCAGGGTCAGATATCGGCGTAGACATGGGTCTCGGCCTCGCCACCGGGATGGGTGACGGCGCCGAGATGGGCCGGGCCGACGAGCTGGGCGTATTTCCACAGCGCGCCGGAGTTGTAGTCGGTCCGCCGCGGCTGCCACTCGGCCCGACGGCGGGCCAGCTCCTCCTCCGGAAGGTCCGCGTCGATCGTGCCCTTCCCGGCATCGATGATGATGCGGTCGCCGTCCTTCAGCAGGGCAATGGGGCCGCCGACAGCCGCCTCGGGCCCGACATGGCCGATGCAGAAGCCGCGCGTCGCGCCGGAGAAGCGGCCATCGGTGATGAGCGCCACGTCTCCGCCCATGCCCTGGCCGTAGAGGGCCGCGGTGGTGGAGAGCATCTCGCGCATGCCGGGGCCGCCCTTCGGCCCCTCATAGCGGATGACGATCACGTCGCCCTTCTTGTAGGCGCGGCTCTCCACGGCGGCGAAGGCATCCTCCTCGCAGTCGAAGCAGAGCGCGGTGCCCTCGAAGCGCAGCTCCTTCATGCCCGCGATCTTCACGATCGCGCCGTCCGGGGCCAGGTTGCCCTTCAGCCCGACCACGCCGCCCGTCTCGCTGATCGGGTTCGACACGGGGCGGATGACGTCCTGGTCCTTGGGGAAGATCACCTCGCGGTGGTTTTCCGCCAGCGTCTTGCCGGTGACCGTGATGCAGTCGCCATGCAGCAGCCCGGCATCGAGCAGCGCCTTCACGATCACGGGGATGCCGCCGATCTTGTACACGTCGAAGGCGACGTAGCGGCCGCCGGGCTTGAGGTCGCCGATATAGGGCGCCTTGCGCATGATCTCGGCCACGTCCTGCAGCGTGAACTTGATCCCGGCCTCATGGGCCATGGCAGGCAGGTGCAGGCCCGCATTGGTCGAGCCGCCCGTGGCGCCGACGATCAGGGCCGCGTTGTACAGGCTTTCCTTCGTGACGATGTCGCGCGGGCGGATGTTGTTCCGCAGCAGGTCCATGACCGCGCGGCCCGACTCGACCGCCCACTTGTCGCGATCTTCATAGGGGGCGGGGGCGCCGGCGGAGCCCGGAAGCGCGAGGCCGATCGCCTCTGAAACGGTCGCCATGGTGTTGGCGGTGAACTGGCCGCCGCAGGCGCCCGCGCTCGGGCAGGCCACGCATTCCAGCTCATGCAGCTCGTCGTCGGACATGCGGCCGGCGGCGTGCATGCCCACCGCCTCGAACACGTCCACGACCGTCACGTCCTTGCCCTTGTAGGTGCCGGGCAGGATCGATCCGCCATACATGAACACGCTGGGCACGTTCAGGCGCAGCATCGCCATCATCATGCCGGGCAGCGACTTGTCGCATCCGGCAAGGCCGACCATCGCGTCGTAGCAATGGCCGCGCATGGTCAGTTCCACCGTGTCCGCGATCGCGTCGCGGCTGGCCAGGGAGGACTTCATGCCCTGGTGGCCCATGGCGATACCATCGGTCACCGTGATGGTGGTGAACTCGCGCGGGGAGCCATGCGCCTGCTTCACCCCGGTCTTCACGCTCTGCGCCTGGCGGTTCAGCGCGATGTTGCAGGGCGCGGCCTCGTTCCAGCAGGTGGCGACGCCTACCAGCGGCTGGGCGATCTCCTCCTCGGTCATGCCCATCGCATAGTAGTAGGACCGGTGCGGCGCGCGCTCCGGCCCCACGGTCACATGGCGGCTGGGCAGGCGGGACTTGTCCCAGGTGTTGTCCGGCATGGCATTTTCCCTCTCGCCAGGCTGTATCCCGCAACAAACCGGCTGTCGCAACCGTCCCGCACGCAATTCAGCTACGCGGAGGCACCGTGTCGGGCTGTCAGCGCGCCTCGCCCAAGGCCTTCCGCACCCGGTCAGCCATCCCGCGCCACAGTGCCATCTCGCGCTTCGCATCGGCCAGGGCCCGGTGATCGGGCGAGGCCTCCCTCGCCTCCTCGGCCACCTGGCGCAGCACGGCATCCAAAAGATCGGACTGCCGCGCCGGGTCTATCCCCTCGGACAGCAGGGCGGCCAAGGCAGCATCCCGCCGGGCTTCCTCCGTGTCCTTCAGGCGGAGCGCATGGCGGGGCAGGCCGGCGGCCCGCAGGAGGCGGCTCAGCCATTGTCCATCCCAGGAGGGGGCCGAGGCGTAGAGGGAATGGGGCGTGAGGACCTCCACCATCCTCCGGGCCACGGCATCGTGCGGCCTACCCTCCCGCTCAAGCCTCTGGCGGGTCAGGCCATGGATGCGCTCCGCTTCCGCATCCCATTCATCCCAGTCCGGTGCCGGGCGGATGAGGTGTTCCTCCTCATGCCCATCCTCCCCGACCCAGCCGACTTCGACGGGAAAGCCACGCTTGCCGAGGCTGCTGGCCTCGAAGTCCAGGAAGATGATCATGGCCGCCTCGTCACAACCTGCCGGGGAGACGCGGCGGCCCCGGCGCGGGTTGCCCGCCTCAGCGATAGACGATGTAGCGGTAGATATAGATCGCGCAGAGAATGGCTGAGATCAGCGCGCCGATCGTGACCGCCTGGCGGTCGGTGATCGGCGGCTCCCGGTTCAGCATCGGCAGGCGCGACCGGCACCACAGGATGGGCACGGTCGCGAGCAGCGTCAGGGCGATGAAGTCGAAGAACCTCATGCGGCGATGCGCGACAGCGCCGCTGCCAGGCGCGCCGCCTCGGCCTCGGCGGCGGAAAGCCGCTCGCGGGTTTCCTCCACCACTTCCTCCTTCGCACGGCTGGTGAAATCCGGGTTGGCGAGCTTCTGGGCGATCTTGCGCGCCTCGGCCTCGACCTTGGCGTGCTCCTTAGCCAGGCGCGCGCGCTCCGCCGCGAGATCGACGACCCCGGCGAGCGGCAGCATCACCGTTGCCTCGCCGACCACCGCCTGGGCAACGCCCTCGGGGATCGCCCCTTCCAGCGCACGAACCTCCGTGGCGCGGGCCATCCGGCGGATCGGCTCAATCCAGCGCTCAGCACGGGCCATGGTCTCGCCGGAGGCGCCCTGGACCAGCAGGGGCACGGTGGTCGAGGGGGGGACATTCACCTCGGCGCGCACCGCTCGCACCTCGGAGATGAAGCCGACCAGCCAGTTCAGCTCCGCGCGGGCTGCCTCGGCGCCCATCACGGCCACCGGCTCCGGCCAGGGCGTGCGGATCAGGCTGCCCTCGGGACCGTAGCCGAAGCGGCTCCACAGCTCCTCCGTGACATAGGGCATCACCGGATGGGCGAGGCGCAGGATCAACCCGAGCACATGCTGGGCCGCGCCCCTGGCCTCGTCCTTCTCCGCGCCGTCCGGCCCGGTCAGGGCGGGCTTCGCCAGTTCCAGGAACCAGTCGCAGAAGCTGCCCCAAGTGAAGCGGTAGAGTGCCGCCGCATAATCATCGAGGCGGAAGGCCTCCAGCGCCGCCGTGGCCTCCGCGATGGCGGCATTGCCGGCATCGATGATCCAGCGGGCAAGAGGGGTCCTGGCCTCCATCGGGTTGAAGGCCGGATCCGGCGCGATGCCGTTCATCTCGCAGAACCGGGCGGCGTTCCACAGCTTCGTCACGAAGGCGCGGTTGCTCTCCACCTTCTGGCGGCCGAGCCGGACGTCCCGGCCCGGGCCGGCGAATGAGGCCAGGGTGAAGCGCAGGGCGTCGGCGCCATAGGCATCCGCCAGCTCCAGCGGGTCCATGACATTGCCCTTGGACTTGGACATCTTCTGCCCGCGCTCGTCCCGCACCAGGCCGTGGATGTTCACCACCTTGAAGGGCACGTCGCCCATGAAGTGGATGCCCAGCATCATCATCCGGGCGACCCAGAAGAAGATGATGTCGAAGCCCGTCACCAGCACGTCGCCGGGGTAGTAGCGGGCCAGTTCCGGCGTCTGCTTCGGCCAGCCGAGCGTCGAGAAGGGCCAGAGTCCGGAGGAGAACCAGGTATCCAGCACGTCCGGGTCGCGGGTCAGTGCCCGGTCCTCGCCATAATGGGCGCGGGCGGCGGCGACGGCCTCCGCCTCGGTGCGCTCGACAAAGATGTGTCCGTCCGGCCCGTACCAGGCCGGGATCTGGTGGCCCCACCAGAGCTGGCGGGAGACGCACCAGGGCTGGATGTCGCGCATCCAGGCGAAGAAAGTGTTCTCCCATTGCTTCGGGACAAAGACCGTCCTGCCCGTCTCCACCGCTTCGATGGCGGGCCTAGCGAGGGTCGCGGCGTCCACATACCATTGCCAGGTCAGGCGTGGCTCGATCGGCACGCCGGAGCGGTCGCCATGCGGCACGGCGTGGGTATGGGGCTCGGTCTTCTCGATCAGCTCCAGCCGCTCCAGCTCGGCCAGGATGGCCTTGCGCGCCTCGAACCGCTCCTGGCCCGCCAGACCGCCGAGGAAGCCGGGATCGGCGACGCCGGGCTCGGCGCGGACCTCGCCCTCGATCTCGGTCAGCATCACCCGGCCCTCGGCATCCAGCACGCTGGGCGAGGGCAGGTCGTGGCGGCGGCCGACCTCGAAATCGTTGAAGTCATGCGCCGGGGTGATCTTCACCGCCCCTGAGCCCTTCTCCGGGTCGGAATAGGCATCGGCCACCACAGGGATCCGGCGTCCGACCAGCGGCAGGATCACATGCTTCCCGACCAGGTCGCGGAAGCGCTCATCCTCGGGGTTCACGGCCACGGCCGTATCGCCCAGCATCGTCTCCGGCCGCGTGGTCGCGACGACAAGGAAGCGGCCGGGCTGCCCCTCCACGGGGTAGCGCAGGTGCCAGAGGCTGCCCTTGACCTCCTTGCTCTCCACCTCAAGGTCGGAGATGGCGGTCTGGAACTTCACGTCCCAGTTCACCAGCCGGCGGTCGCGATACATCAGCCCCTGGCGATGGAGGGTCACGAAGACCTCGCGCACCGCCTCGGACAGGCCCTCATCCATGGTGAAGCGCTCGCGGGACCAGTCCAGGCTGGCGCCCATGCGGCGGAGCTGGCGGGTAATGGTGCCGCCGCTCTCTCCCTTCCACTGCCAGACGCGTTCAAGGAAGGCTTCCCGGCCCATCTCGCGCCGGCCCTTGCCCTCGGCGGCCAGCAGGCGCTCCACCACCATCTGGGTGGCAATGCCCGCATGGTCCGTGCCCGGCTGCCACAGCGCGTCACGGCCCTGCATCCGGCGGAAGCGGATCAGCGTGTCCTGGATGGTGACATCCAGCGCATGGCCGACATGCAGGCTGCCCGTGACATTGGGCGGCGGGATCATGATGGCGAAGGGCTTGGCGTTCGAGGCCGGGTTGGCCGTGAAGGCCCCTGACCCCTCCCAGCCTTCATAGAGGCGCGGCTCGAAGCCGGCGGGCGAAAGCGTCTTGTCGAGCATGGCGGAGGCTTGGCGGAGCGGCAGCCCCGCCGTCAAGGCCCGATCAGCGTCCCCCTGCCCTGCCCGGCGGGCTTAGCCGACGGAGCGGCTGACCACCCGCTCGATCTCGGCCCGCACCAGCCGCTCCATCAGCGCGGGCAGATGCGCGTCCATCCAATCCTTCAGCAAGGGGCGGATCTCCTCCCGCACCACATCCTCGATCGAGGGCCCAGCGCGATACACGGGGGCGGAGCGCTCGGCCGCGACCGTGCGGGCGAGCTGGCCGAGCAGGGCCGCCGCCGCCGCCGCGGTGGCCGGCGCGATCAGGCCCTCCGCCAGCGCCGAAGCGCCCGGCTCCGAGCCCTTTTCTTCCGGTGGAGACCGTTCCGCGGCGGGTGGGACAGGTTCCGGTCGCGCCGGCTCGGCTGGATCGGCCGGCACAGCACTCACAGGTGCTGGCGCCGTGATCGGTTCTGGCTCCGGCTCGGCCGGGGCGGCGACCAGCATGTCCTCGGTGAGTTCCAGCGGCTCCGCCGAGCTGGAGTCGCCCGCCGTGCCCGGAGCCTCCTCCTCGTTCAGGATCTTGCGGATGGAGGCCAGGATGTCCTCCATCGAAGGGTCCTGACCGGGCGGGGTGTGGGAGCCGGACATGCGGAATTCCTGACGATCAGTCGCGGACAGGCTGCGGTGCGGAGTAATCGCCGAGGCCGGCCCAGCGGTCGCGCACCGCACGGTAATAGGCTTCCTGGTCATAGAGCGGCACGGGCAGGGCGAGGTCCCGCGCGGTCAGCCGCCCCACCGCCTGGGCAAGGGAGTGGCTGGCCGTCACCACATTGGCCAGGGCCCGCACCAGCGACACGCGGGCATTCAGCAGTTCCTGCTCGGCATTCAGCACGTCGAGCGTGGTGCGGCTGCCGACCACGGCCTCGCGCTGCACGCCGTCCAGCGCGATCTCGGCCGCGCGGATCTGGGATCGCACGCTGTCCACCGTGGCGCGGGCGCTCTGCAGCGTCTCCCAGGCCTGGATGGCCTGCGAGGAGGCCTGGCGGCGCTGGTCGTCCACCACCTGGCGAAGCCGCGTCGCGTCCTGCCGGGCCTGCCGAACCGCCGAATACTCGGCGCCGCCCTGGTAGAGAGGGACGGTCAGCGTGGCGGTCACGCTCTCGCCGATGGTGCGCTGGCCGATGCTCTGCTGGTTGTCGTTGCGGAAAGCCTGGGCCTGCAGGCTGGCCTGGGGCAGCAGGGAGGAGAGCTGGACATCGATGAAGTCGCGCCCCGCCGATTCGTCGAACAGGGCCGCGACGACGGCCGGGTTGTTCAACGCGGCGATCTGGGCCGCGTCCTGGCCACTGCGCGCGGCGGGCCGCAGGGGCTGCGGTGCGGTCAGGCGGGTGGGGGCGAGGCCGATCACGCGAAGAAAGGCCGCGCGGGCGTTCTGGAGCGATCCTTCCGAATCCGCGCGCGATGCGCGGGCACCGGCCAGGCGCGATTCGGCCTGCGCCACGTCGGTGCGGGTGATCTCGCCCACGCGGAAGCGCTCATTGGTGGCGTCCAGCTGGCGCTGCAGCACCTGGGCGTTGTTCAGGTTGAGGCGAACCTCTTCCTGGAAGCGGATCACGTTCACATAGGCGGTGACCGCGTCCTGGAAGACCTGCTGCTCGGTCGCGAGCAGGCGGGCGCGCTGGGCCAGCACCTGGTTCTCGGCGCGGCGGGTGGCGGCCGTGGTCCGGCCGCCGCGGTAGAGGGGCTGGGTGACGGTGGCCGCGACGGTGCCGATCGCACGCTCCTGGTCGGTCGTGACGCCGACCCGCTCGCCCCGCGCATTGGTGGCGCGTGAGCGCAGCGTGCCCTCGGCATAGCCGGCGCTGCCGGAAAGCGTCACGGTCGGGCGCCAGCCGGCCAGCGCCTGCGGCACGTTCTCGTCCACCACGCGAAGCTGGGCGCGCGCGGTGGCCAGGGTGGGGTTGTTCACATAGGTCTGCGCCAGCGCCTCCGTAAGCGTCTGGGCGCCGGCCGGCGTGGCCAGGACCAGTGCGAGGAAGCTGGCGGGAACGGCGTTCCGGAGGAACCCCCCCGAGCGCGGGCCATGATGTCGGCGATGGCGCGGGGCGTGGCTGCGGGTCATGGGCTGCAATCCCTCATCGGCCGGCCTCGCGCCGTGGCGCGGGAGCCGCCTTTGGTCTGTTGCCGTTGATGTTAGCCGTCTCCACCGTCCGGCGGCCAGGATGATGGGGAAACTGTTTCCACATCCTTGCCCGGGGGCGTTTCCGGTGTGCGTTCCTGGCCACGCCGCCCGTCCGGACCGGCGGCCGGGCCGCCTCCGTGTTGCGTCCGGGCGGCCGGGCCTGGATCAGCGCAGCGCGAATCCGGGCTTGGGCGTGAAGTCCGGCAGCAGCGGAAGCTGGGTGCCGGGGATGTCGAAGGCCTTGGCCGTGCTGAAAACGCCGGCGACCCGCCGGCCGAGGACGGCCGAGCCGACCTCATGCGGCTGCCGCATGATGGCGACCAGCCGCCCGCCTTCCGAGAGCTGGCCAGAAAGGGCCGGCGGCACCGCGGGCACGGCACCCTCGATGAAGATAAGGTCGTAGGGCGCGCCTTCGGGCAGGCCGGCGGCGGAAGAGCCGTGCTGGCGGCGAAGACCGCCGGCCGGCAGCCCGGAGGCGGCGATCCCGGCATCACCCATGGCGGCGAGGCCCGGCTCATCCTCGACCGCGACGACCTGCGCCCCGACATGGGCCATGATCGCGGCGCCATAGCCCGGGCCGGACGCGACCACGAGTACCCTCTCGCCCGGCCGGGGCAATGCCAGCTGGATCATGCGGGCGATGATCATGGGCTGCAGCAGCACGCGGCCGCCGCCAAGCGCCAGATCCTCATCCGCCAGGGCGCGCACGCGGAGCGCCTGCGGCACGAAAAGCTCGCGCGGGACATCCCGCAACGCCTCCAGGATCCGCGGATCCGTCACCCGGTTGGGCCTGATCTGCCCGTCCACCATGCGCCTGCGCGCCTCGGCGTAGTCCATGCCGCCCGCTGCCCCATTCACTGAACCGGGCGGTTTATAGGCGCGGCGACCGCCCCATGGAAGGACGGGGCCAAAAGCGGCGTGGCGGATCCGGGTTGACCCGCGGCGCGATGGGCGCGATACGCTCCCCTTCTGCCGGCCCGATGGCAGAGTGGTGATGCAACGGACTGCAAATCCGTGAATGTGGGTTCGATTCCCGCTCGGGCCTCCAGACCTTCCCCAGTGATCTGAATTTCCTCGCGCCGCGGCCCCGTGCTGCCTCGCTTCCAGCCCGGCCCGCGGCAGGATGCGCGAGGGTCCGTGGTGGCTCCCCAAAAATTCCGCCTTTCGCTCCGCGTGGCCCGGTGACGCCGGAAGCATTCGCCATGCTCTCACGCCCCGGGAAGCCTCCGCGCGGCAATCGAACTGGCCCTGCATCCCCTTCCCGCGGCGTCACCCGGGACCTGCCGGAATATTCGCCCACCCCCCTTGCAGGGGATCGGCGACCGCGATATTGGGCGCCTCCCGCCAGATGGTGGGCCGCTGATCCCCGATAGCTCAGCTGGTAGAGCACGCGACTGTTAATCGCTAGGTCGTTGGTTCGAGTCCAACTCGGGGAGCCACTTCAGAAGGGGGATGCGCCGGAAGGTGCGTCCCCCTTCGCCGTTCCAGGCCAGCCCTCAGGCATCTCCTCCTCCACAAGAACCTGCACCCGCCCTGCCGCATAGCAGGCCAGGGTGAAGTCCACCGGCCTGCCCTCCGCATCCAGGTTCAACGCCTCGCTCGCAAGTACGGGGCGTGTCCGGGGCTGCCGGAGACGCTGGGCTTCCTCCCCCGTGGGGAGGCGGGCCGTGATCCGGGTGCGGGCGCGCCGGTAATCTGCCACGCCGCAGGCTGCGAGCGCGGCGGTGATCGAGGGCATGGCCCGCAACGCGGTTTCGGCTGCGGCGAATCGCGGGAGAGGCAGGTGGTGCACGCCGATCACCACGGGCGCGCCATCGGCCATGCCCAGCCGCTCAGCGCGCAGGACTGGGCTGCGATGTGCAATGCCCAGGGCCTCCGCCACAGCGCGCGGCGCGGGCACGGCACCCAGGCGGAGGATTCGTCCGCCCGGCTCCCGCCGCTGCGCCCGGATCGTATCGAAGAAGCGGGTTCGCCCATGCAGCGGGTAATCCAACACCTCCCCCGCCACGAAGCTGCCCCTGCCCTGCTCCGTCCGGATCAGGCCGCGTCGCTCCAGTTCCTCAAGCGCGCGGCGCACCGTGTGGCGGTTCACGCCAAAGCGCACGGAAAGATTGCCCTCGCTGGGCAGGCGCTCCTCGGGCGGATGCTGCCCGGCGGCGATATCCTTTTCGAGCATCGCGGCAATCTGCCGCCAGAGGGCCGTGCCGCTCTCCCGCCGGAGGAGGGGCGGCGAAGCGAACGTCATGGTTTCGTAACCCCGACATGTCTAGACAAGCATGGCATGGAGGAGGAAGGAGCGCCACGGACTTGCCCACCGGCCTGACTCGGGCAGAAGGGGTGCGCATGAGCGACGAAACCATCCTGACCAATGCCCGCCTGGTCCTGCCCAGCCGCGTCGAGACCGGCACCGTGCTGCTGCGGGGCGGATCGATCGCCGAGCTTTCCTCCCGCCGCAGCACCGCCCCGGGCGCGATCGACCTGGAGGGCGACTACCTCATCCCCGGCGTGGTGGATGTGCACACCGACAATCTTGAGCGTCAGGTGATGCCCCGGGCCCATGCGCGCTGGCCCTCCGTCTCCGCCTTCCTCTCCCATGACAGCCAGACGGCCGTGGCGGGCGTGACCACGGTGCTGGACGCGCTCTGCCTCGGTGATCTCGGCTTCGACGAGAGCCGGCTGCGGACCGCCCGGGAGGGCGTACGGGACATGATGGCGCTGACCGAGGCCGGGGTGCTGAAATCCGAGCACCTGCTGCATCTGCGCTGCGAACTGCCCGCGACAGACATGCTGCCGATGCTGGAGGAGTTCCACGACCATCCGCTGCTACGCATGGTCAGCCTCATGGACCACACACCCGGCGTGGGCCAGTACGCCGATGCCGATCGCTACCGTGCAATGCGGGTGAAGGGTGGCGCCAGCCGCGAGGAGGTGGAGCGGCGTATGGCCGAGCTGACCGCGCAGCGGGAGGTGCAGGCCGAACCGAACCGCCGGGCCCTGCTGGGCCTGCTGGAGGGCCGCGAGGTTCCACTGGCCACCCATGATGACTGGGATCCGGAGATCGTGGCCCGCAATGCCGCTGATGGCATCGGGATCAGCGAGTTCCCGGTCAACCTGCCTGCTGCGCGCGCGGCGCGGGCGCATGGGATGGCCGTGATCGCGGGCGCGCCGAACCTCGTCCGCGGCGGCAGCCATTCCGGCAATGTCTCGGCCGCCGAGCTGGCGCGGGAAGGGCTCGTGGACATCATCGCCTCGGACTACGTGCCGCCCGCCATGATCGAGGCCGCGTGGCGCCTGATGGATGAGGCGGGGATGGAGCTGCCCGCGGCGGTGGCCACCATCACCGCCAACCCGGCCCGCTCCCTCGGGCTGCATGATCGCGGCCGGATCGAGCCTGGGCTGCGGGCCGATCTGGTCCGCATCCGGGAATTCGGCCGTATGCCCGTGGTCCAGGCCGTGTGGCGCGGCGGGGCGCGGATCGCATGATGGGCGTTGCGCAGCTTGCCCGCGCCGCCCTCTACTGGGCGCCGGCACTGGACGATCCGCTGCACGCACTGGGCAGCACCTGGCTGGGGCGGGATGCCGAGACGGGCGCCACGCTTCCCCAGCCCGCCCAGCAGGGTTTCGAGCTTTGGCCGCTCACCGCCGATCCGCGCGGCTACGGGCTGCATGCCACGTTGAAGCCGCCCTTCCGGCTCTCTGGCAGCTACGCGGCCCTGCGGGACGATGCCGCGCGGCTCGCCGCCGCCACCCGGCCCTTCGAGCTGCCCCCGCTGGAGGTCGCCTCGCTCAGCGGCTTCCTCGCCCTGCGGGAGGCCCAGCCCTGCCCTGCCCTTCAGGCCCTGGCCGATGCCTGCGTCGCGGCACTGGACCCGCATCGCGCGCCGCTGACCGAAGCCGAGATCGCGCGGCGGCGGCCGGAGCGCCTCTCCGATGCAGGCCGCTACAACCTGCATCACTGGGGCTACCCGCATGTGTTCGGCGAATGGCGCTTCCATGTCACCCTCACCCAGCGGCTGGCCCCGGAGCAGGAGGCCGTCATCCGCCCCGCCGCCCAGGCTTTCCTCGGCACGGCCGCCGCACGGCCGCGCCGCGTGACGGAGCTGTGCCTGTTCACGCAGGCCGCGCCGGGCGAGCCCTTCCTGATCGCCGAGCGTCTCCCGCTGGGGGGCTGACCCCTTTCCCCCGGCGACATCAGGCGGCAGGCTGCAGTGCAGCAAGGCCGGCGTGAAGCCGGCCGGGAGGGAGAGAGAAGCGATGCAGGGCACGAGCGACGAGCACCAGGAGCTGCGCGACGCCGTGCGCGCCCTCTGCGCCGAGTTCCCCGCCGAGTACCACCGCAAGATCGATGCCGAACGGGGCTATCCGGAAGCCTTCATCGACGCTCTGACCAAGGCGGGCTGGCTGGCCGCCCTCATCCCCGAGGAATATGGCGGTTCCGGCCTTGGCCTGACCGAGGCCTCCATCATCATGGAGGAGATCAACCGCTCCGGCGGCAATTCCGGCGCCTGCCATGGGCAGATGTACAACATGGGCACGCTTCTCCGGCATGGCTCGGATGAGCAGAAGCGGCGCTACCTGCCCAAGATCGCCACGGGCGAGCTGCGCCTGCAATCCATGGGCGTGACGGAGCCGACGACCGGCACGGATACGACGAAGATCAAGACGACGGCGGAGCGGAAGGGCGACCGCTATGTAGTCAATGGGCAGAAGGTCTGGATATCGCGCGTCCAGCATTCCGAGCTGATGATCCTCCTCGCCCGGACCACGCCGCTCGCCGAGGTGAAGAAGAAGTCCGAGGGCATGTCGATCTTCCTCGTCGATCTGCGCGACGCGATCGGCAAGGGCATGACCGTGCGTCCCATCGAGAACATGGTGAACCACGAGACCAACGAGCTGTTCTTCGACAATCTGGAGATCCCCGCGGAGAACCTGATCGGAGAGGAGGGGCGCGGGTTCAAATACATCCTGGACGGGCTGAACGCCGAGCGGACCCTGATCGCGGCGGAGTGCATCGGGGATGGCTACTGGTTCATCGACAAGGTCGTCCCCTATGTGAAGGAGCGCGTCGTCTTCGGGCGGCCCATCGGGCAGAACCAGGGCGTGCAGTTCCCGATCGCGGAAAGCTATATCGAGATCGAGGCGGCGAACCTGATGCGCTTCGAGGCCTGCCGGCTCTTCGACGCGCACCAGCCCTGCGGTGCCCAGGCGAACATGGCGAAATACCTGGCCGCCAAGGCTTCCTGGGAGGCCGCCAATGCATGCCTGCAATTCCATGGCGGCTTCGGCTTCGCGCATGAATACGACGTGGAGCGGAAGTTCCGGGAGACGCGCCTCTACCAGGTGGCCCCGATCAGCACGAACCTCATTCTTTCCTATGTCGCCGAGCACGTGCTCGGCCTGCCGCGCAGCTTCTGAGGATGGACGGCATGGGCATTCCGGTCACCCCCCTCTTCGTTCCGGGCGACCGCCCCGAGCGCTTCGCGAAGGCTGCCGCCTCCGGTGCCGATGCGGTGATCATCGATCTGGAGGATGCGGTCGCCCCGGAAAAGAAGCCGGAGGCACGCCGCGCGGCCGCCCAGGCCCGGCCGGAGGGCGTTCCGCTCTTCATCCGGATCAACGCGGACCAATCGGCATGGCATGCCGAGGACATGGCGGCTGTGAGGGAATCCCCCGCAGGCATCATCCTGCCCAAGGCGGAGGAGGCCGCGAGCCTGGCCTCGATCCGCGCCGCGATCGGGCCGGGGCGGCCCATCATCGCTCTCATCGAATCCGTGCGCGGGCTGGGGGCGGCGCGCGAGCTCGCGCGCCATGCCTCGGCCCTGGCCTTCGGCTCCATCGACTACGCGGCCGATCTCGGCATCGCCCATACGCGCGAAGCCCTGCTCTGGGCCCGTTCCGAGCTGGCCTTCGCCTCGCGGCTCGCGGGCATCGCCGCCCCGATCGACGGCGTGACCGCGACGATCGGCGATGACGCGCTGACGGAGGCCGATGCACGGCATGCGATGGAGATGGGATTCGGGGGAAAGCTCCTCATCCATCCCCGCCAGGTTCCGGCGGCACGCCGCGGCTTCGCCCCTTCGGAGGCGGAAATCACCTGGGCGCGGGAGGTCCTCTCCGCGGAAGGTGATGGCGCGGTGCAGGTCGGCGGGATGATGATCGACGCGCCGGTACGAATCCGAGCGGAAAGGATCCTCGCCCGCGCGCCCAAAGGGTGAGCCCTCTGGCCCCGGGCACGCGCGCCGTGCTGATCTGGACGTGAGGAAACGCGTCGCCGGCTGATCCGCGAAGGAGACTGCCGATGCATCGCCGTACGCTGATGGGAGCCAGCGCCGCAGGGCTGCTGGCCCCTGCCCTGGTTCGGGCGCAAGCCGCCACCACGCTGCGCTTCACCCCGCAGCAGGATGTCGTGACGCTCGATCCCGTCACCACCACCGCCTATGCGACGCGCAACCATGGCTACATGGTGTTCGACACGCTCTACGGCATGGACGGGAACTTTCAGGCCACGCCGCAGATGGTTGAAGGCCATCGGGTGGAGGATGAGGGGCGGCGCTGGGACCTGACCCTGCGCGACGGGCTGCGCTGGCATGATGGCGAAAGGGTGCTGGCGCGGGACTGCGTCGCCAGCATCGAGCGATGGGCGAAGCGCGACCCCTTCGGCGGTGTTCTCATGGCGGCCACGGACGAGCTCTCCGCCCCGGATGACCGCACCATTCGCTTCCGGCTCAAGCGCCCCTTCCCGCTCCTGCCGATCGCGCTCGGCAAGGCATCGGTGCCGGTCTGCGCCATGATGCCGGAGCGGCTGGCGCGAACCGATCCCTTCCGGCAGGTGCCGGAGCTGGTCGGCAGCGGTCCCTTCCGCTTCAAGGCCGATGAGCGCGTGCCGGGCTCGCTGAGCGTCTACACGAAGTTCGAGGGCTATGTGCCGCGCCAGGGCGGCACGCCGTCCTGGACCTCCGGTCCCAAGGTCGTGCATTTCGATCGCGTGGAGTGGCGCGTGATGCCCGACCCCTCGACCGCGACCTCCGCCCTGATCGCCGGCGAGGCCGACTGGCAGGAATATGCCTATCACGATCAGCTTCCGCTGATGCGGCGCTCCCGCAACGTGAAGGTGCAGGTGCTCGACCCCACGGGTTTCGTCGGCATGATGCAGGTGAACCACCTGCAGCCGCCCTTCAACAACCCGGCCATCCGCCGGGCGCTATGGGGCGCGATCGACCAGGAAGGAGCCGTCCAGGCGCTGGTCGGCGCGGGGGAGACGAGCCTTTACAACCTGCCCCTTGGCTTCTTCTGCCCGAATACGCCGATGGCGTCCGATGTGGGGCTGGCTCCCCTCACCGCTCCGCGCGACATGGCCAAGGTCCGGACCGCGCTGCGGGAGGCCGGGTATAATGGCGAGCCCGTGCTTCTGATGATCCCGTCCACAGCGACGGCATCCTCCACCATGGGCGCCGTCGCGGCCGATATGCTCAAGCAGGCCGGGATGAATGTCGAAGTCTATTCGGTCGAGTTCAACGCCATGCTGCAGCGGCGCAACCGGAAGGGCCCCGTGGCGGAGGGCGGCTGGAGCGCCTTCATCACAAACTGGGCGGGCACGGACTGGCTGAACCCGGCCGTCCACATCGCGCTGCGTGGCGCGGGGGAGGCCGGCTATGCCGGATGGGCCACCATCCCGCGGATCGAGGAGCTTCGGCAGGCCTGGTTCGCCGCACCGGACCTGGCAGCGCAGCAGGCCATCTGCCGGGACATCCAGGCCGAGGCGATGCGCGAGGTGCCCTACTATCCGCTTGGCCAGTATCTCCAGCCCACGGCCTTCCGGACCAACATCACCGGCGTGCTGGACGGCTTCGCGACATTCTGGAACGTGCGGCGCGCCTGACGGGCGGGCAGGACCAGGGGGAAGGCCGGCAGGCCTCCCCCCTGGCTTGGACGGATCAGGCCTTCGCGGCCGCCGCGCGGATCTGCGTCACCGTCTGGCGGTTCGTGATCTGCTCGGGGCTCATCCGCACCTCGATCACCGCGGGCTTGCCGCTCTCGCGCGCACGGCGGAAGGCGGGGACGAGCTCATCGGTCGTCGTCACCACCTCGCCATGCCCGCCGAAGGCCTCGATGAACTTGGCGAAGTCGGGGTTGGTGAGCTGGGTGCCGGAGACGCGGCCAGGATAGTGCCGCTCCTGATACATGCGGATGGTACCGTACTGGCCGTTGTTCACCACCATCACGATGGGTGCGACGCCGGACTGGAAGGCCGTGGCGATTTCCTGCCCCGTCATCAGGAAGCCGCCATCGCCGACGAAGCTGAGCACGCAGCGGCCGCGATAGGTAATGGACGCGCCGAGCCCGGCTGGGACGGAATAACCCATGGCACCATTGGTCGGGCCAAGGAATTCCTGCTTCTCGCGCACGGACATGAAGCGCTGCGGCCAGGTGGCGAAGTTTCCGGCATCCACGGTGAAGATCGTGTCCTCCGGCAGCTCGGCCTCAAGCGCCTGGAGTGCAAGTGCGAAGTTCAGCGGCCCCTCGTAATCCGGCGCCTTCACGCTTGCCTCGCGCCCGGCGCGGAGCTTGCGGGTCCAGTCGCCCCAGGGCCGCTCCTTCTTCGGGGCGGCGTCGCGCAAGGCCAGGGCGAAGGCGTTCACATCCGCCGTGATGCCAAGGAGCGGGCGGAACACGCGGCCGATTTCGGACTGGTCCGGGTGGACCTGCACGATGGGGCTGGTCTGCCCGGCCGGGAAAAGGGTGTAGCCCTGGCTCGTCGCCTCGCCGAGGCGGGTGCCGATGGCAAGGACGAGGTCCGATTCCTTCACCCGCGCCACGAGGCCGGGATCGGAGCCCACGCCAAGATCGCCCACGAAGTTCGGCGAGGTGCCGTCAAACAGCCCCAGCCGGCGGAAGCCCACCGCCACAGGAAGGTCGTGAGCCAGGGCGAATGCCTTGATCGCCGCCTTGCCCTCATCCGACCAGCCGGTGCCGCCCAGGACCATCACGGGCCGCTGGGCGCCGTCCAGCAGTTCCAACAGGCGCGGGATCGAACCGGGCGCGGGATGCGCCGGAAGCGTCGGGGCCGGTCCGATATCCGGCACCTCGACGATGGATTTCTGCATCTCCTCGCTGATCGCCACCACCACCGGGCCGGGGCGGCCGCTGCGGGCCACGTCGAAGGCGCGGGCCATCAGCTCGGGGATGCGGGCGGCGTCGTCGATCTGGGTGACCCACTTGGCCAGCGGGGAGAACATCCGGCGGTAATCCACCTCCTGGAAGGTGTCCCGGTCCGTCTCGGCGAAGGGAATCTGGCCGACCAGCAGCACCAGCGGCGTGCTGTCCTGCATCGCGATATGCACGCCGATGCTGGCATGGCAGGCGCCGGGGCCGCGGGTGACGATGGCGACGCCGGGCTTGCCCGTGAGCTTGCCATGCGCCTCGGCCATGTTGATCGCCCCGGCCTCGAAGCGGCAGGTCACGAGCTCGATCTTGTCGCTGACGTTGTAGAGGCCGTCGAGCAGGTCCAGGAAGGACTCGCCGGGAACCGAGAAGGCGTGCGTCACGCCCTGCGCGACCAGCGCATCCGCGAGCAACTGCCCGCCCGTGCGCCCCTTGGTCATGCCCTGCCGCGCCGCTGCACCATCATCCATGATTCCGTTCCCTCAAGCCCTGGCCCGCCGCGGGGCAGGCGAAACCCGGCGGAGACTAGGGCGGGAACGGGCCGGGCGCCAACCGGCCCGGGCGGTCTTTTCCGCCGAGGCCGGTTGGCGCCCGCCCATGAACTACTCGGCCGGCGCGGGGTGGTGCGGCACCGCGCCGCGCGCCTCCAGTTCCCGCAGCTTGGCGGCGATGGAGCCGACGGGACGCGTATAGGGCGCGAGCAGCAGGTAGAGCGCGGGCACGGCATAGAGGGTGACAAAGGTCGAAAGGCTGATCCCGCCCACGATGACGATGCCCAGGGCCTGGCGGCTCTCGGCCCCTGCGCCCGTCGCCGCGGCCAGCGGCACCGCGCCCAGCACCGTGGCGATGGAGGTCATCAGGATGGGCCGCAGGCGCACCACCGATGCCTCCAGCACGGCATCGTGCACGTTCCGTCCCTCGTCCCGGAGCTGATTGGCGAACTCCACCACCAGGATGCCGTTTTTGGCCATCAACCCGATCAGCATCACCATGCCGATCTGGCTGAATATGTTGAGTGATTGGCCCGTGAGATGCAGCGCCAGCAAGCCGCCCGTCACTGCCAGCGGCGTGGAGAGCAGGATGACGAAGGGGTGGATGAAGCTTTCGAACTGCGCCGCCAGCACCAGGAAGACGACCAGCAGCGCCATGGCGAAGGTGATGGCGAGGCTGCCCGAGGACTCCCGGAACTCCAGGCTCTGCCCGCGATAGGAGATGCGGGCGTCCGGCGGCAGCACCTCGCGGGCCAGCGCGTCCAGGTAGTCCAGCGCCTCGCCGAGCGAGTAGCCCGGGGCGGGGGTGGCGCTGATGGTGATGGCCCGCACCCGGTCCTCGCGCGACAGGGATTGCGGCCGGGCACGCTCGCTCAGCATGACGACATTGGACAGCGGCACCAGCCCGCCCGCCGAGGTCCGGACGAAGATGTTCTCCAGGTCATAGGGGGTACCGCGGTCCCCATCCCGGGCCTGGAGCATGATCTTGTACTCCTCCCCGCCCTCGACATAGGTGCCGACCTCGCGGGAGCCGAGCATGGTTTCGATCGTGCGGCCCACCGCCTGGATCGAGACCCCGAGATCGGCCGCCTTGCGGCGATCGATGGAGACGCGCAGTTCCGGCTTCGTCTCCTTGAAGTTGTTATCCAGGTTCAGGAGGTTCCGGTTCTGCAGCGCCCGCTCGAGGAACCGGTCACGCCACTGCACCAGCGTGTCGTAATCCGGCCCGCCGATGACAAACTGGATCGGCGGCTGGATACCGCGCTGGCCCAGGCTGGGCGGGTTCAACGGAAAGATGCGGGCCCCCGGGATGCCGGCCAGGCGCGGCATCAGCTCTTGCACGATGGCCTGCTGCTTCCGGTCGCGGCTTTGCCAGGGGCTGAGGCGGATGAACATGGTCGCCTGGTTGCCCTGGGCCGGGCGCTGGAAGCCCCCGACCGTCGCGAAGGCCACCGTGATCTCGCCGCGGCGGACATATTCCTCCGCGATCCGCTCCACCCGCTGCACCTGCTCCACCGTATAGGGAAAGGAGGCGCCTTCGGGCGCGGTGACCGGGATCAGGATACTGGCCCGGTCCTCGACCGGAGCGAATTCCTTCGGAAGGGCCTGGAACAGCGCGACGGCGAGAAGGCAGAGCAGCCCGACCCCCGCCAGCACGATCAGCGGCGCCCGCAGCGCATGGGCGAGCGACCAGCGCAGCGCACCGTTCATCGCGAGGAAGAACGGCTCCGTCCACCGCACCAGCCATGTCTCGCCTTGGTGCTCCTTGAGCAGCTTGGAGCACATCATGGGGGTCAAGGTGAGCGCGATGAGGCCGGAGAAGAGCACCGAGGCCGCCAGGGCGAAGCCGAACTCGCTGAAGAGCCGGCCGGTATTTCCCCCCATGAAGGAGAGCGGAAGGAACACGGCCACCAGCACGAGGGTGGTCGCGATCACGGCGAAGGCGATCTCCCGCGAGCCGCGGATGGAGGCCAGCAGCACCGGCTCCCCCTCCTCCACCCGGCGATGGATGTTCTCCAGCACCACGATGGCGTCGTCCACAACGAGGCCGATCGCCAGCACGAGCCCGAGCAGCGTCAGCACATTGAGCGAGAAGCCCATTGCCGACATAGCGATGAAGGAGGCGATGATCGAGACGGGAATGGCGACCGCGGGAATGATGGTGGCGCGGAAGGAGCGGAGGAAGAGGAAGATCACGATCACCACGAGGACGAGCGCCACCAGCAGGGCATGCTCCACCTCGTAGATCGACTGGGCGATGAAGATGCTCTCGTCATAGCCGATCAGCGTCTCGATCCCCTCCGGCAGGGTCGCCTGGATCCTCTCCACCTCGGCCTTCACGCCATTGGCGACCGAAAGGGTGTTGGCGGTGGATTGCCGCTGGATGCCGAGACCCACCCCGGCGACGCCGTTGATGCGGTACTCGCCCCGCGTGGTCTCCGGCGCGACCTCCACCTGTGCCACGTCGCCCAGCAGGACCTGCGCCGTGCCGGTGCGGCTCAGCACCACCTCCCGGAACTGCTCGGGCCGGGACATCCGCGTGTCGGTCCGCACCGTCAGCTCGCGCTGGCTGCTCTCGATCCGCCCGCCCGGCAGCTCCAGGTTCTCGCGCCGGATCGCGTCCTCGACGTCCTGAACCGTCAGGCCGCGCGCGGCCAGGGCCTGGCGGTCGAGCCAGATGCGCATGGCGTATTTGCGCTCACCCTGGATGAGGACATCGGCCACGCCATCGACGATGGCCAGCCGGTCCTTGAAACGGTTGGCGGCAATGTCGGTCAGCTCCATCCCATTGTAGAGATTGGAGGTGAGCGCGATCCACAGGATCGGGCGGCTGTCGCCATCCACCTTCGCCACGATCGGAGTGTCCGCCTGCTCCGGCAGCCGGGCCAGGGCGCGTGCGACGCGGTCACGCACATCGTTCGCGGCCGCGTCCACGTTGCGGGTGAGCCGGAACTCCAGGGTGACGACGCTCCGCTCGTCGCGCGAGAAGGAGGTGAGGGTCTTGATGCCTTCGATGCCGGCGACGGCCGACTCGATCAGTTCCGTGATCTGGGTGTCCACCACGCCTGCCGAAGCCCCGGTATAGGTGGTGGTCACCGAGACGACGGGCGGGTCGATCGCCGGGTATTCGCGGATGGGCAGGCGGAGGAGCGCGGCAAGGCCGAGCACGATCAGGAGAAGGCTGATCACCGTCGCGAAGACCGGCCGCTTGATCGAGATATCGCTGAGAACCATGGACCTGGCTTCCTTCTCAGCTTGTCGGGCGGGTCATGGTTTCGGTGACGCGGACCTGCGCGTTGTTGCGCAGGCGCTGGATGCCCCGCACCACCACCATGTCATTGGCCGAGACGCCGCGCAGCACCTCAACCTCCCCGGACAGGCGCTGGCCGAGCGTGACCTCCACCCGCTGGGCCCGGTTGTCCCGGACCACGAAGACAAAGGCGCGCTCGCCCACCGGGTCCAGCGCCTCCTCGGGCACCAGCAGGGCGTCGTTGCGCGTGGCGAGGTCCAGCTCGATGGTGAGGAAGAGGCCGGGGCGCAGGGCCTCGTCCGCATTGTCGAACTCACTCACCAGCCGGACGGTGCGTGTGCCAGGGTCGATCCGGGTATCCGCCACGGTTACGGTTCCCTGGAAGCGCCGCTCCCCATAGGCGTTGCTGCGGGCCTTCACGATGCTGCCGGCCTGCACGCGCGCCACATGCACCTCGGGGATCGAGAACTCCACGCGCACGCGGGAAATGTCGTCCAGGGTCGTGACCGCGGTCCCGGGCTGCACAAGCGCGCCGGCGCTGACCGAGCGGAGCCCCACGCGACCCGCGAAGGGGGCGGTGAGCCGCGCCTCGTCCAGCCGCGCCTGCATCTGGCGGACCCGGCCCTCCGCCGCGCGGGCGGCGGCCTGGAGCGTGTCCACGCGCTGCTCGGCCACGACCCCGGCCGTGAGGCGCTGCACCCGCTGCAACTGGCTCCGCGCATCGTCGAGCTGCGCCCGAGCCTGGTCCAGCTCGGCGCGCAGGGCCGCATCATCCATTACCAGCAGCACATCGCCCGCCGCCACGCGCTGGCCTTCCTGGAAGCGAATGGCCGTGACGATGCCGGTGTTCTTGGCGGTGATCGTCACCGCCTCGCGGGCGCGGACGGTGCCCACGCTCTCCGCCCTTTCAATCACACGGCCCTGGCGCACCGGGGCGACCGCCACGTTCACCGGCCCCGCAGCGCCGGCCGTTGCGGCGACATCCCGCCGCTCGAGCCCGAGAAGGGCCAGGGGGCGAGGCAGCCCGGCCTGCTCGCCATAGAAATGCCAAGCCGCACCGCCGCCCGCCAGGACGGCCAGAACCAGGAGCTGAGTCCGCGTTCGCATCTAACTGTCCGAGAAACTGCTCGCATTGTTGCGAGCAGAGCCCCCGGGCGCAACATGGAATCCAAGCGGATACGCGCTGTTACGCGCTGGGCGGGGTTGGAAGCCGGGCGTTGCGGCGCCATCCTGGGTCGATGGCAGCATCGGGTGCGGCATGAAAGCGATCTTCGTGATGATCAAATGCGAGATGGGGGCCGCCTACCGCGTCGCGCGGGAGATGGCCGACACCATCCCGGAGCTCTCCGAGATGCATTCCACCAGCGGGCAATACGACCTGCTGGGCAAGTTCTACCTGGAACCCGACCAGGATATCGGCCTCTTCGTCGTGGAGCGGGTGCAGGGCGTGGCCGGGGTGAAGGACACCTACACCCTGCAAACCTTCAACGCCTTCTCGGGCCCGCGAGGCTGACAGGGCTGGCGGGCGCGGCACCCGGCCGCGCCGCCATGAAATAACCTCCATCCTGCCTCCGGGTGCCTTGGCGGCGCCCCGCCCCTGCCATGGCCGATGCCCATTCTGACAGGCATCGGAGGTTCACCCCATGAAAGTGCGGCTTCTTCCTGCCCTTGCGCTCGGCGCCGCCCTGGCCACGGCGGGCTGCCAGCATCCCGACGGCTCCACGGACTGGGGGAGCACCCTGGCCCTGGGTGCTGGCCTCGGTCTTGCCGCCGGGGCCCTGGCTGCCTCGGCCAGCGACAGCGGCCATCGCTACCGGCAACCACCCCGGTACGACCGAGGTTCCTACGGCTATGGTCGTCCCTACGCCCAGGGCTACGGCCGTGGTTACGGGAGAGGCTGGCGATGAGAACGCGATATGCCCTGCTCGCGGCCGCCGCGGTGACGCTCGGCGGCTGCTACGGCCCGTATGGCGAGCCGAATGTGGCCGGGTCGGCCCTTGTGGGTGCGGGGCTCGGCGCGGCCGCCGGCGCGGCCATCGCCTCCGGCCCCACTTATTACTACGCGCCGCCGGCCTATTACGCCCCCCCGCCCCGCTACTACGGCTATGGGTATGGCTACGGTTACGGCTACGGGCCCCGGTATCACCGCTGGCGCCACTGGTAGGCGGGGCGGCTAAAGCGCCCCCTGCCCCTTCCGGCCCCATTCGGCCAGCAGCGGCTCGGGCGGCAGCTGGCCCTCGAACCAAAGGCTGGCGGCAGCGCGCGACATGGCCGCGCCATCATGCCCGATATGGGGCACTGTCACGCGCTTCCAGTTGAAAGGAAGACCCCGCCGCGCAGCCTCGGCACGGCCAGCCTCATAGTAATGCAGCGCGCGCGCAAAGCGGTGCGGCCCCTGGGCCAGCGCCTCGGGCTGGGATGGCAGGCTCGGGCCGCTCGTCTCGATGTCCTGCTCGCCCGAGAGGATGGTCATCGGGAAGGCGAGAAGACGGGCGAGATCGGCCTCGGTCACGCCGATGCCGCCGAGACCCTCCGGGAAGGGCCGCTCCAGATCCGGCAGGCTGAACCAGCCGGGATTGCCCACCATCGCAGCTTCGAAGATGGAGGAAGGCTCGGTGGAGAGCAGGCGGTGCAGGAACTGGCCACCTGCGGAATGCCCGAAGATCAATGCCTTGGGGCGCGTGATAATCTCCGCATCTCGCATCGCGGTCACCACGCGCGCCGGGATCCGGTAGCCCCGCCATTCCGCCGGCCGCAGCGCCCCATCCCCGCCCAGCACGGAGCCGTTGTTGTAGGTTTCCGGCGTGGGAAAGAGATGGGCCGGGAAGGTCGGCGCCACGATGAAGAGGTTGTGGCGCTCCGCCGCCTCGATCCAGAAGTCCCGGTATTCGTCCCCGTTCCGGCCCATGCCGTGCATCACCAGCACCAGCTGGCCATCCGCATGCCAGCTGGCCGGCCGGTAGGCGTGGAGCGTCACCGGGCGGCTCGGATCCCCGGCCGGATCCTCGAACTCAATGGCGCTGCGCCCGGGGCGGGAAAAGGCCTCGGCGAGCTGTGGTGCGAAAGGCATGCTGGGGTCCGCTCTGAAGGGCTCCGGCGCGGCCTGGCGCCGGCGGGGCGCGGCCTGCGCGGAAAGGGGAAGCAACGCGCCGAAGGCCAGAAGCCGGCGGCGCGCCGGGTTCATTCCGGCACCACGTCCATGGCCAGGGTGGTCTGGTCCACGCGGCCGGGATAGCGGAAGCCCTTGCGGCTGGCCCAGACGGCGCTCTCGAAATGGATCGGCGCAACCGGCATCTGCTCCAGCGCATGGCGGCCGGATCGCTGCAGCAGGGCGGCGCGTGCAGCGGGGTCCATAGTCACGCTCGCCTCGCGCAGCACCGTGTCGAACTGCGGGTCCGACCAGCCGCCGTAGTTGCTGCTGCCCTGCCCTTTCGACGCATCCGTCGTCATGAGCCAGAGCTGCTGGAAAAGCAGCGTCTCCGCCGCATCCGCGGACCAGCCGCCCATCGCGACGGAGAATTCACGCCGCGCCCGGCGGGTGAAGTAGGTGGCGCTGGGCATGGTGTCCAACTCCACCTTCACCCCGATGCGTTGCCAGTACTGGGCGATGGCCTGGGCCAGCCGTCCATCATTGACGTAGCGGTTGTTGGTGGCGTGGAAGGTGAGCGCGAAGCCCTGGGGATAGCCGGCCTCTGCCAGCAGCGCGCGGGCGCGGGCGGGGTCGTGGGGCAGCACTGGCAGGCCCGGGATGGTCCCCGCCATGCCTTCCGGCAGGAACTGTGCGGCAGGCAGCGCAACGCCGTCCATCACCCGCTCCGCCAGCGCCTTGCGGTCGATGGCCAGGGAGAGGGCCTGCCGCACCCGGGCATCTTGCAGCGGGTTCGGGCCGGTTCCGCCCTGCACGAAGGGGCTGGGGCTACGGGCCGTGTCGAATTGCAGGAAAATCAGACGCGTGGTGGGCGAAGCGGAGACATGGACGGAAGGATTGGAGCGGAGCCTGGCGAGGTCGGCCGTGTTCGGCGCCTCGATCAGGTCATGATCGCCCGCCAGCAGCCCCGCCAGGCGAGGCGCGGCGGCGGTGACAGGGGTCAGGCGGACCGTGACCCAATGCGGCCGGGTTCCCCAGTAATTTTCGGCCCGCGCCAGCTCGATCGTCCCGCCCCGCGTGTAGGAGACGAGGCGGTAGGGGCCGGTGCCATTGGCGGCGCGGCCCTCGTTGAAATCCTGCGCCGTGGGCCAGCTTCCCTGCACGCCGCATTGCTGGTTGGCCTGGAAGTCCAGCTGCCCGGCCGGAACGATGCGCCGGGACGTGATGGCGATATTGGTCAGGTCGCTCGGCAGGAGCGGCGCGGGATCGCGGGTGACGATCCGTACCGTCATCGCATCCGGCGTTTCCACCCGGGCAAAGCCGCGGACATAGCGGGAGAAGGACTGGGTGACCTCCCCCTCGTTGTTGCGGGTCCGGCAGAAGCTGGCGACCACGTCCTCGGCGGTGAACGGGGTGCCGTCATGGAAGGTCACGCCGGGGCGGAGATGGAACAGCCAGCTCGTGTCGCTCTCGCGCTCCCATCGCGTGGCGAGGCCGGGGACGATGGACAGATCCGGCCCCGTCTCGGTCAGCGCATCGAACAGATGGGCGCGCAGCGTCGTGTTGGGCGTCAGCCCGTACTGGTGCGGATCGGCGGAGGTGGTCTCCCCCGCCATGGCGATCCGGAGATTCTGGGCGGCGGCGGGTGCCGTCCCCCCGGCCCAGGCGGCCGAGGCAGCGAACAGGGCGAGGGCGAGACGGCGCATCGGATACCTCAATCGAAGCCCATAAAGCCGGGCATGGAGGAGATCGGCGGCGCCTTCGCGAGGGCCGCGATATCGGGGATGGGGCGGCTGAGCAGCGCGTCACCGGCCACGGCCGCCTCGATGGCCGCCGCCGCACGGAGCACCAGCGCGTCGCCGCCGCGGGGACCGACGATCTGCAAACCGAAGGGCATGCCCTTCGCGTCCCGTCCCATGGGGATGGAGATGGCCGGGTGGCCCGTGAGGGTCACGATGTAGGCCATGGCCAGCCAGTGGAAATAGGTGCGGGTCTTCTCCCCATCGATCTCGGAGGGGAAGAGCTCGGACCAGGGGCGCGGCGAGATGGTGATCGCCGGGGTGATGATCAGGTCCGTGCCGGCCGCGAAGAAAGCCTGCCAGCGGTGGTAGAGCTGGGTCTGCAGCACAGAGCCGCGGGCGACATCGGCGGCGGAGTAGCCAAAACCCTCCGCCACATTGGCCCGCACATTCGGCCCGACCATGTCCGGGGTCTTCGCCACCTTCTCCGCATGGGCAGCGATGAAGTTCAGCGCGCGGAGGATCTCGAAGGCCTCGTTCGCGCCGGTGCAGTCCGGCGTCTTCTCCTCAACGCGGGCGAAGAGCGGCTCCAGCTTCGCCACTCGCTCGCGGAAGGCCTCGCGCACGGTCCGCTCGACCAGGGCGAGGCCGAAATCCTCGGTGGACGCGACGCGGAGGCTGGAGAGATCGAGCGGCTGAAGCGGCATGTAGCGCTCCGGCTTCGCCCGGACCGCCTCGCCCGGGAGGGTATAGGACAGCGGGTCCAGCTCATGGTCGCCCGCCATGGCGGCGAGCAGCAGGGCCGCATCGGGCGTGTTGTTCGCCATCGGGCCGAGCACCGGCAGGTTCTGCCAGCCCAGGAGGCGCCGCTCCGAGGAGACGAGGCCCGGGCTGGGCCGGAAGCCGACGATGCCGTTGAAGGCAGCCGGGTTGCGCAGCGAGCCACCCGTATCCGAGCCCGAGCAGATGGCGAACATGCCCGCGGCCAGGGCCGCGCCCGATCCGCCGGAGGAACCGGCCGCCGAGCGGGTCGGGTCATGCGGGTTGCCCGTCGCGCCATAGACCGCGTTCCGGGTATTCGCGCCCGCGCCGAATTCGGGTGTGTTCGTCTTGGCCGTGATCACCGCGCCCGCCGCGCGGATGCGCGCGACGGAGCTGAGATCGGCCTTCGGCACATGGTCCTTGAAGAGCGGGCTGCCGAAGGTGGTGACGAGCCCCTCCGTTTCCTCCAGGTCCTTGATTCCGATCGGAAGCCCGTGGAGGAGTCCGAGCTTGTCCCCCCGCATGACCGCTTCCTCCGCCCGGCGGGCGGCCTCGCGGGCACGCGGGTCGATCGCGACGACGGCGTTGATGGCCGGGTTCACCGCCTCGATCCGCTTCAGGCACGAATCGAGCAGCTCCACGGGGGAGAGCCGCTTCGTGCCGATCAGGCGTCGCGCTTCAAGGGCGGTGAGGTCGCAAGGCTCGGTCATCAACGCTTCCTGTCAGACGGTGGAAATGGAGGTTGGGCCTCAGTAGCCCATCGCGCAGCCATCCTTGCGCGGGTCGGACCCGCCGACGAGGATCCCGCGCTCGCGGTCGATCAGGATGGCCTGCCCGCCGCCATGCGGCTTCTTGATGAGCTTCGGCTGATGGCCGAGCGCGGCGAGCTGCGCCTTCAGCTCGGGCGGCAGGCCGGTCTCGATCTCCACGTCTCGGTGGTTGGCACCCACGCTCGGGAAGACGCGGGTCAGGTCCAGCGCCTCCTGCACGTCCAGGCCGAACTGGAAGTGGTTGGTGAGGAACCAGGTCTGGCCCATGGGCTGGTAGTGCCCGCCCATCACGCCATAGGGCATGATCGCCTTGCCGTCCTTCATCACCATGCCCGGGATGATGGTGTGCATCGGCCGCTTGCGCGGGGCGATGCAGTTCGGATGGCCCTCCTGCAGCCGGAAGCCGAAGCCGCGGTTCTGCAGCATCACGCCCGAGCCCTCGGCGAGGATGCCGGAGCCGAAACCCTCGAAAAGGGAGTTGATGAAGGAGCAGGCGTTCCCGTCCTTGTCGACGACGGTCAGGTAGACCGTGTCCTTGTGCTTCTGCCAGTCCACGTCGCCCGCCGGCGGCAGCTGCTCCATGGCCTTGTCGTCGCGGATCATGCCGCGGAGCTTGTCCAGGTAGCCGTCGGAGAGCAGCTTCTCGACCGGAACCTCCACCTGGGAGGGGTCGGCCAGGAAGGCGTCACGGTCACGATAGACGAGGCGCGCTGCCTCCATGTGGCGGTGGACGCGGGTGGCGTCGAGCGGGCCGGCCGGGTCGGGGAAGCCCTCCAGAATGCCCAGCAGCATCAGCACCAGCAGGCCGGAGCCGTTGGGCGGGCACTGGAACACCTCCATGTCCCGCCACTTGCGGGAGATCGGGTCCACGAAGTTGGCCACGTTCTGCCCCTCGGCGAAGTCCTCCTCCGTGTGGAGGCCGCCGGCGGCGCGCAGGGCGGCCACCATGTCGGCGGCGATCGCGCCGGTGTAGAAGGCGCGGGCACCGTCCTTCGCGATGGCGCGGAGGGTCTTGCCCAGTTCCGGCTGGGTGAAGCGGTCACCGAAGGCGTAGGGCTTGCCATCCTTCAGGAACCGGCGGGCCGTCTGCGGCTGGAGGGAGAGCTTGCCGACGCTGTCCTCCCAATCCGCCGAAACGCGGGAGGAGACGGCGAAGCCTTCCTCGGCATAGCGGATGGCGGGCTGCAGGATCTGGTCCAGCCCGACCTTGCCATGGGTCTTGTTCAGAAGTTCCCAGGCCGAGATGGCGCCGGGGACGGTCACGGAATGGACGGAGGTATTGACCATCTCGGTCAGCCCCGCGGCCCGCAGGGCCTCCGGCGTGGCGGCGGCCGGGGCACGGCCGGAACCGTTGATGGCGACCACCCCGCCCGAAGCCGGGGCGTAGAGGCACCAGCAATCGCCGCCGATGCCCGTGGACTGCGGCTCCACCACGGCCAGCACGGCGGCGGCGGCGATGGCGCCGTCCAGGGCATTGCCCCCGGCCCGCATGATATCGAGCGCGGCAAGCGTCGCGACGGGCATGGAGGTGGCCGCCATCGCGTTGAGGGCCATGGCCGGGCTGCGCCCGGGAAGATGGAGGTCGCGCATCTGAGGTTCCGTTCTCCCCTGGGGTCACTCCCCGCCACCGCGGGGGGCATCGGCTCGTTCCGTGGGCCGGCTCCCGCAATACGCCCCGACTCCCGGTCGCGAAAGACCATCGAGGGAGAGAATCGGCGCCGCACCCGCCGCCGCGGGACACCACATTGCCCATTCGGCATCTTTCCGGGGCGCGCCGCTTCCGGTATCGCGCCGTGATGGACGCCGCGCCCCCCGCCACCATCGCTGAATTCGACCGGATCGACATCCGCGCCGGCACCGTGATCGCCGCCGAGCCCTTCCCCGAGGCGCGCAAGCCCTCGGTCAAGCTGACCATCGATTTCGGGGAGGGCATCGGCATCCGCCGCTCCTCCGCCCAGGTCACGGTGCATTACGCGCCGGAGACGCTGATCGGGCGGCAGGTCATGGCGGTGGTGAACTTCGCCCCCCGCCGGATCGCCGGCTTCCCGAGCGAGGTGCTGGTCCTCGGCGTGCCCGACGAGGCGGGCGCGGTGGTGCTGCTGCGCCCGGACCAGGCGGTGCCGAATGGCGCCCGGATGTTCTGAACCGGAAGTTTACAAGGACCGCCTCATGGCCCCGCGCTACTACACCGTCACCTGGGACCAGCTTCACCGGGACGCCAAGGCCCTCGCCTGGCGCCTGGTCGGGAAGGGCCCGGAGAATGGCGGCTTCAAGGGCATCGTCGCCATCACCCGCGGCGGGCTGATCCCCGCCGCGATCGTCGCGCGCGAGCTGGATTGCCGCCTGATCGAGAGCGTCTCCGTCATCACCTATGACGAGGAAAAGAAGGGCGAGCCGCGCGTGGCCAAGGCGCCGGATGCCGCCGGGGATGGCACGGGCTGGCTGGTGCTGGACGACCTCGTGGATACCGGCACCACGGCGAAGGTGGTGCGGGGCATGCTGCCCGGCGCCCATTTCGCCACCATCTACGCCAAGCCGGCCGGGCGCCCGCTCGTGGACAGCTTCGTCACCGAGGTGAGCCAGGACACCTGGATCCTCTTCCCCTGGGACACCGAGCCCCAGTTCGTGGCCCCGATCGCCCGGACGGCCGGCGCCGGGGGTGCCTGATCTCATTCCCCCTCCATCCGGAGGGGGCGCCCATCCTTCCGCCGTGGCAAGGACCATCCCATGATGCGGGGCGCTCCGGCCCCGCCGGACGGGAGACAGCCACGCCATGAACGCCACGCCGCGCCCCATCGCCGCCATCCTGGACAGCCGCGCCTTCGGCGTGCTGATGCGGATCGTGCTGACCCTTCCCTACTGGGCGAGCGGCCTGGCCAAGCTGACCGATTTCAGCGGCGCCCAGGCGGAGATGAGCATGTTCGGCCTGCAGCCTGCGGCGCCCATCGCCATCGCCGTGATTGTCACCCAGCTCGTCGGCGCGGCGCTGGTCATCCATGGGCGGCATGCCTGGCTGGGTGCCGGGGCGCTCGCCATCTTCACCATCCTGACCATCTTCCTCGTCCACTCCTTCTGGACCATGTCGGGCCCGGACGCGGTGAAGGCCATGCATGTGGCGGTGGAGCATATCGGCATGTGCGGCGGCCTGGCCCTCGCCTCCATCCAGGCCCACTGGGCCCGCCGGGGCTGACCCGGATGGAGGTCCAGCGGATCGCCGCCTTCTCGGATGGCGAGTCGGGCGGCAACCCGGCCGGGGTGGTCATCGCCCCTGCCCTGCCGGATGCCGCCACCATGCAGGCCCTGGCGGCGGAGATCGGCTATTCCGAAACTGTATTCGCCGCGCCCGAGGCGGAGGCTTGGAGGGTGCGGTACTTCGCCCCCGCGATGGAGGTGCCGTTCTGCGGCCACGCGACCATCGCCCTCGGCGCCGCGCTGGCTCTGCGCCGGGGCGATGGGCGTTACGCGCTGCGGCTGAACGTCGGAACCATCAGCGTGGAAGGCTGGCGCGAGGCGGGCGGGCTGCGGGCGGCCCTGCAATCGCCACCCACCCGCAGCGCCCCGGCCGATGCCGCCCTGGTCGCCGGGACCCTTGCCCTGTTCGGGCTGGACGGATCGGCGCTGGACCATCGGATTCCGCCGGCCCTGGCCGAGGCGGGGGCGAGGCATCTCGTCCTGGCCCTGCGGGACCGGGCAGATCTGGCGGCCATGCGCTACGACCTGGCGTCCGGCCGAGCCCTGATGGAGCAGGCCGGGCTGGTCACGATCGCCCTTGTCCACGCCGCGGGCCCGGCCCTGTTCCAGGCGCGCAACGCCTTCGCCGCGGGCGGGGTGCTGGAGGACCCGGCCACCGGGGCCGCGGCGGCGGCGCTGGCCGGCTATCTGCGCGATATCGGCTGGCCGCATGGCGGTGCCATCGCCATTCACCAAGGCGACGATATGGGCATGCCCTCCCGCCTCCACGCGGCGATCACGACCGGCGCAGGGGAATCGATCCGGGTTTCGGGCCAGGCCCGGGTGATGCGCCCGGGCCCGGGCTGATCAGGCCGAGACGACCTCGTCCTTGGCAGCCAGCACCTTGTCCACGCGCCGGCCATCCATGTCCACGATCTCGAATCGCCAGCCGCCGAAGACGATGCGATCCCCTTCCTGCGGCACGCGCCGGAGCAGGGCGAGCATCAGCCCGGCCACGGTGTGATAGGTTCCGGGCTGCGGCAGGGCGGGCAGGTCGAGCCGGGCGCGCAGCTCATCGCTGGGCATCATGCCGTCCAGCAGAAGGCTGCCATCGTAACGCTCCACCGCCGGGCCCGATTCGGCCGGGATGGCAGGGGCGCCCAGCTCGCCCACGATGGCTTCCAGCAGGTCGGCGGCGGTGACCACCCCCTCGAAGGAGCCGTATTCGTCCATGACCAGGGCGAGGCCGAGCGGGTCCTGGCGGATCCGCTCCAGCGCATCAAGGGCCGAAAGATTGTCCGGCAGCACCATGGGCTGGCGCAGCACGCCCGCCACGGACATGGGCAGGCCGGAGAGAACCTGATCCAGCAGGTCCTTCGCGGCGGCCACGCCGACAACATTGTCCACGCGCCCGTCGGCGACGATGAAGCGGTTGACCGTCTCGCCCTTCAGCTTTTCGGAAACCTCCTCCGGGGTGGCGTTCCGGTCCAGCCAGGCGATTTCCGTGCGGGGGGTCATCAGGGCGCGCACGGGCTTGTCGGCCAGGCGCAGCACCCGCTCGATCATGTGGCGCTCCTCCGTTTCCAGCGCCCCGGCCTCGGCCCCCTCGGCAACCACCGCCTTTACCTCCTCTTCCGTCACGGACTGCTCGATCGTCGTGTTCGCGCCGAGAAGGCGCAGAACCAGGGCCGAGGAGTTGGAGAGCAGCCAGACGATCGGGGAGGAAACGCGGGAGAGGGCCAGCATCGGCCGGGCCACCAGGATGGCCAGCCGCTCAGGGTCCCGCAGGGCCAGCTGCTTCGGCACCAGCTCACCCAGGATGAGGGAGAGATAGGTGATCAGCATGACCACCAGGATCAGCGCCGCCTCGGTGCCATAGGGTGCCACGCCGGGGATGCGGTCCAGCACCGGGCCGAGGGTCGCGGAGAGCCGCGCGCCGCCGAAGGTGCCGGCGACCACACCCACCAAGGTGATCCCGACCTGCACCGTGGGCAGGAAGCGCTGCGGGTCCTCGGCCAGGGCCAGCGCCGCGCGCGCGCCGGTGGAGCCCGACCGCTCCAGCGCCGTGAGCCTCGCCCGGCGGGAGGAGACGATCGCCAGCTCACTCATCGCGAAGACGCCGTTCAGCAGCACCAGCAAGATGATGATGCCGATCTCCAGGAGCGCTGACATGACCGGAAAGGGGATCCTTCTGTTCGTGGATGGGCTGGCGGCGGAGAGGCCATCCTGGCCGCCCCATGATAACGCCTTGGGCCGCGGACGCCTAAGCCGGACCTGGGCAGGTGCCCCGGATGTTCTTGCTGCGCCGCAATGTTGCCCAGATTGGGCCGGATGCGCGCCGCAGCCAGGGGGGCTGATGGCACCGAGCGCAGGGGGCGCCCGAATCATGTCAGCCCGGATCGGCCGGGCGGTGATCGGGTGCCCCGCGCCGGAGCCCTTCACGCGATGAACGCGCACGCCGCACCGCGCCCCACCCGCAGCCCCGAAGCCGTCTCGGTCCCCAGCCATTCCCCGCGCGGCCTGGCCCGGCACCGCACGACCCTGGTCGTGCTGGCGCTGGTGGCCCTGGCCCATCTCGCGGCCTGGTGGACGCTGAACCGCCCCGTTCCCATGCCGGACTTCCGCGGCCAGGTGAACGGCCTGGCCTTCGCCCCCTACCAGCGCGGCCAGAGCGCCGAGGGGAACAACTGGCCAACCGCCGAGCAGATCGAGGGCGACCTTCGCCGCGTCGCGCCGCTGACCCGCCATATCCGCACCTATGCGGCCCATGGCGGGATCGAGCGGATCCCCGAACTGGCCTGGAATTCGGGCCTGGACCTCAGGATCACCCTGGGTTCCTGGCTGGACCGGCGCCTGGACCGCAACGCGGCCGAGCTGCGCCGGCTGGTGCAGGTGGCGCGGGAGAGCCGCAACGTCGAGCGCGTGCTGGTCGGCAACGAGGCGGTGCTGCGCGGCGACGTCACCCCGGCCCAGATGGTCGGCTATATCGAGCAGGTCCGCCGTCAGGTCCGCCAGCCCGTCTCCACCGCCGAGCCCTGGCATGTGTGGATGGACCATCCCGAGCTGGGCAATGCGGTGGACTACATCACCATCCACCTCCTTCCCTACTGGGAGGGGCTGCCGATTGACGACGCGCTGCGCTTCATCATGGAGAAGTTTGACGCCGTGCAGGCGCGCTTCCCCGGCAAGAAGGTCGTGATCGGCGAGGTGGGCTGGCCCTCGGACGGCGTGGCCCAGGGCGCGGCCCGCGCCACCCGCGTGAACCAGGCGCTGTTCATGCGCAGCTTCTTCAACATCGCCGAGCAGCGCGGCCTCGACTACTTCGTGATGGAAGCCTTCGACCAGCCCTGGAAGGTGTCATTCGAAGGCCGTGCCGCCGGCCACTGGGGCATGTACGACCTCGACCGCCATCAGAAGTGGCCCCTGACCGGCCCCGTGCAGGAGACGCCGGGCTGGTTCGGCTGGGCACTGGGCGCGAGCCTCCTGTCCTTCCTTGCCGCCTTCTTCTTCCTCTCCCGCCGGCCGGATATCCGCTGGCAGGGCAAGGTGCTGCTGGCCGGGCTTTCCCAGGCCTTCGTGGCGCTCGGCACCTGCGTGGTGCTGGCGATGAGCGAGACCTACATGTCCACCACCGCGGGCGTGGTCTGGTCCCTGCTGGTTGCCGGGCAGGTCCTGCTGCTCGGCCTCCTGCTCTCGGACAGCTTCGAGCTGGCGGAGACGCTGTTCGGCCGGCATGACAAGCGCCGTTGGCCCGCCCTTCCCGCCCCGGCCGGCGCGAAGCTGCCCAAGGTTTCCATCCACCTGCCCATCTGCAACGAGCCGCCGCACATGGTGCGCGACACGCTCGACGCCCTCGCCGCGCTGGACTACCCGGATTTCGAGGTGCTGGTGGTGGACAACAACACCACCGACCCTGCCCTCTGGGAGCCCGTGGCGGAGCATTGCGCGCGGCTGGGCGCCCGGTTCCGCTTCTTCCACCTGGGCAAGTGGCCCGGCTTCAAGGGCGGCGCCCTTAACTTCGCCCTGCGCGAGACAGCGCGGGATGCCGAGGTGATCGGCGTGATCGACAGCGACTACCTGGTCCGGCCGGATTGGCTGCGCCGGATGGTGCCCTTCTTCAACCGCCCGGAGGTGGGCTTCACTCAGAGCCCGCAGGACTACCGGGACGGCAACCAGGGCGTCTTCAAGCGGCTGATGTTCTGGGAGTATGCCGGTTTCTTCAAGGCGGGCATGGTCACGCGCAACGAGCGAAATGCCATCATCCAGCACGGCACCATGACCCTGATCCGCAAGTCGGCGCTGGAGCATGCGGGCGGCTGGGCCGAGTGGTGCATCTGCGAGGACAGCGAGCTCGGCCTGAAGCTGATGCGCCAGGGCTGGGAGGCCGTCTATGTGCCCGACAGCATGGGCCGCGGCGTGATGCCGGACGACTTCGCCGCCTATCGCAAGCAGCGCCACCGCTGGGCCTTCGGCGCCGTGCAGATCGTGAAGCACCACTGGAAGGCGCTGCTCAACCCGTTCGACCGCAGCCTGACCCAGGGCCAGCGCTTCCACTTCGTGATGGGCTGGTTCCCCTGGCTCGGCGATGCGCTGGGGCTGGCCTTCGTGGTCGGTGGCCTGGTCTGGTCGGTCGGCCTTACCCTGATCCCGCTGACGCGCCTTTATCCGGTCATCGACCTGTTCGGGCTGCAGATCGCCACGGAAGGGCTCCGCACGGCGCTGGTCTCCATCGGCCTGTCGGACGAGTTCCCGATCACCCTGTTCATGATCCCCAGCATCGGGCTGTTCCTCTTCAAGTTCGCCCAGATCTGGATGCTGTACCGTGCCCGCGTGGCCTGCGGCGCCTGGGACCGTCTCGGCGCGGCGCTGGGCGGGCTGGCGCTCTCCCACACCATCGGAAAGGCCGTCTGGCAGGGCTTCTTCAAGCGGCGGGCCCATTTCGCCCGGACGCCGAAGATGGAGAATGCGCCGGCGCTGGTGCAGGGGCTGATGACGGCGCGGCAGGAGGCGGTCTTCATGCTCCTCCTCTGGCTCGCCGCCGCCGGGATCACGCTGGCGCATCGCGGCGGCACCTGGGAAGCGGTCCTGTGGACCGTGATCCTCCTGGTGCAGTCCATTCCTTATCTCGCGGCCGTGTCGATGGCCCTTGTGGCCGCGGTGCCGGCGCAGCAGGCAGTGGCGCTGCCCGGCGCCGTGCCGGCCCAGTCCTCGGCCGGCCAGGCGGTGGCGCGCACCGAGATGCGGTGACGCGCTCCCCTCGGGGACGAAAGGCTACGGCCCGCCGCGGAAACCCGGCGGGCCGTTTCCATATCCGGGGGCGCGTCTCAAAATTGAACTTCGTTAACGCGGTTTGAAGATGCGCGGCCCGGATCGCTGGCGTTAAGCCTTCGGTCAGCTTTTCCGGAGTTTACCGCATGTCTGAAATCCTCCCCCTCACCCGCACCCCGCAGGACCGGCTGGAGACTGCGCTCCGGTTGCTCGCCATCGCGCAGGAGGAGCAGCGCGCGGCCGTGAACGACTTCCGCGAGAGCCTCTACACGCTGCGGGACAGCACCCAGCAGCTACAGGCCAGCCTGCATGGATGGCAGCGGCAACTTGCCGCGACCGGCCGCGACATCAACCAGGCGCGCGACGCCGTGCGCAAGCTGCAGGCCACGGCCGACGCCATGTGATCGGGCCTGCCGGTCAGAGCGGCCGTATGTGGGTGGCGGAGCGAAGCACAGCGGGCAGGAAGCCGCAGGCTTCGTAGAAGCGCCGCGCCGAGCCGGGCGAACGGACCCGGAGCGTGTTGAAGCCGTGGCTGGAAGCCGCCGCGGCGGTGGCTTCCACCAGGGCGCGCCCGACGCCTGCCCGGCGCTGGGAGGGCAGGACATAAAGGCGGCGGAGCCGGGCGATCCCGGGCTCCTCGGCATAGGGATCGCGGCTCAGGCCCAGCATCCCCGCCAGGTTGCCCGACTGCCAGGCGGCGAAGATGCCCTCGCCCGGCGCGTCGAAACGCAACGCCCCGCTCCGGAAGTCCTCCTCCAGCACGCGCAGAAGCCGCCAGCCCTCATCGAGGGCAGCGTCGCGCAGCGCCGGGAAGCCGGGGGGCAGGCCGGAGATGCGCTCCACGCGCATCGTCAGGCGCCGCGATGCACGACGTGCAGCTTGTTGCCCTCGGGGTCCCGCATATACGCGCCGTAGTAGTCGGGGGCGTAGCGCTCGCGCAAACCGGGCCGGCCCTCGTCGCTTCCGCCATGAGCGAGGGCGGCCGCATGGGCCGCATCCACCGCCGCACGGCTGGGGGCGAAGAAGGCCACCATGCAGCCATTGCCCGGGGTGGGCGGCTCACCGTCGAAGGGCTGCTGCACGTCGAAGGTGGGGTGCCGGGTGCCGGGAAGGCGGTAGCAGATGCCCCTGGGACCCGCGACCGAATCCGGGCCGCGTTCCAGGCCGAGCGGCAGCAGCACGGCGTCATAGAAGCGGGCCATCGCATCCAGGTCCCGCGCGCCGATCATCACATGGCTGAACATGACCTATCCCCAGCTCTGGTTCGCACCGGGGCGCAGGCGCAGGCCCGGGCGGAGGTTGCGGAAGGGCAGGGTCGCCGGATCGGCCACCACCGGGCCCGGCGCCGCCACGACCAGAACGCGTTCCGCGATGGGCTGGAAGTCCGCGCGGAAATGAACCGAGGACTTCACCACCACGATCTTCTCCTGCGCCGGCTCCACGCCGATATGGCGGAACAGGGCAAGGTCATAGGCCTGCATCTTCCGGCTGGTGACGATCACCCGGACGCCGCCGATCGCGATCAGGGCGCTGGGTCCGAGATCGGCGGGATTGCCGCCAGCCATGGCGCCCGTGCAGGTGAAGCGGCCATTGGAAAGGCGCAACACGCGGGCCGTGACCTCGAGCGGCGCGCCGTCGCTCTTGCCGCCGAGCCTGAGGGAGACGGTCGCCCCCTCACCCGCCCGGTGGCAGGCTGCCGCGCTCTCGGCATCGTTGATGGAACCGACCACGGCATGGCGCGCGCCCTGGCGCACGAGTTCCGCGAGCAGGCCGGTCGTGTCGCCATGGCCGCCGCCGCCCGGGTTGTCCTGTGTGTCCGCCATCACCACGGGGCGGGTGGCATTCACCTTCATCGCTTCAGCCACCGCGCGGTCGGCGGGCAGGATCTCGCCGGCAAAGTCGCGCTCGCGCCGGTTCAGCAAGGCCAGGAATTCATCGGCCGCCGCATCCGCCGCGGCTTGGTCGGCGGCATAGGCGGCGATCGCCATGCCGCAGCCCGGAAAGTCCGCGTAGGGAAAGCCGAAGCAGAAGGCCAGTTCGGACACCCCGTGCCTCGTCGCGATCCGCTCCCGCTCTGCATAGACCTCGCTCATGGGCGGAACCAGGGTGCACTGGCTGGTGATGGGCAGCCAGAAATCCACCTGGCGATAGGCGCGGGCGAAGGGCTTGCCGCGCCGGATGCGCTCCACCAGCAGCTTCAGCGCGCGCGCGCCGGCCTGTTTCATGTCCACATGCGGATAGGTCCGGAAAGGGGAGAGCGCGTCGGCGCGCTCCACCATGGCGGCCGTCAGGTTGCAATGCGGATCGAGGCTGCAGGTGATCGGCATGTCCGGCCCGGCCACCGCACGCAGGCGGCGGAGCAACTCACCCTCGGCGTCCGGGAACTCCTCAGCCACCATGGCGCCGTGCAGGTCGAGATAGATGCCGTCCAGCGGCCCCTCCGCCATGGCGGCGGTCAGGTCCGAGACGATCCAGGCCGCCACGCGCTCGAAGGCTTCCGCGGTGACCGGCCCGGCCGGATTGGCGAAGGCCCAGGAGAGCGGCGCTATCCGGAGCCCGCTGCGTTCCGCCGCATCGATCGCGCCGGCCGCGGGCACGCCCGTTGCCCGCAGGTTGTCCAGCAGGGTGGCCGGGCGCTGCGGCGCGGGCCAGCCGCCGGGTTCCGCGAAATCCTTCCAACCCGTCGCGACCGGCGCGAAGGAATGGCTTTCGTGCAGGAAGCCGCCGATGGCGATGCGCATGCTCAGGCCCTCACGATACCGGCAGTGGCGACGACCGCATCGGCCAGGACGAGCAAGCCCGCCTCGGCCCATTGCGGGGTGATACTCTCGGCCTCGTTGTGGCTAATGCCGCCATGGCAGGGGCTGAAGATCATCACGGTCGGCACCTGCCGCGCGACATAGACCGCGTCATGCCCGATGCCGGTGGGCATGTCGCGGAAGGAGATGCTGCGTGCGCGCGCCGCCTGGCGCAGGCGCTCGGCCAGCGCGGGATCGAAGGGCGTCTGCGGGAAGGCCCAGAAGGGCTTCACCTCGACCGAGACGCCGCGGGCGGCGGCGACGGCCACGGCACGCTCCCGCAGCGCGGCGGCCATGCCGTCCAGCGCGGCCTCGTCGCCATGGCGGAGATCGACGCTGAATCGCGCCACGGAGGGCACGACATTGCGGCTGGAGGGTTCGACCGCGATCCGCCCCACGGTCGCGCGCCCGTCGCCCCCCGCCTCATGCGCGATGGATTCCAGCGCCTGGACGAGGATGGAGGCCGCGACCAGCGCATCCTTGCGGTGCGACATCGCGCCGCCGGCATGCGACTCCTCGCCCGTCACCACGACATCGAACCATTGCTGCGCCAGGGCATGGGTGACCACGCCCAGATCGAGGCCCTCCCGCTCCAGGATCGGGCCCTGCTCGATATGCAGCTCGAAATAGGCTTCGAGATCCCGAAGCGCGGCCGGGTCTCCCTCGCCCTTCCAGCCGATCGCCTCCAGCGCCGCGCCGAAGCGCACGCCATCGGGATCGGTGGTGTCGAGCACCTGCTGCTCGGTGAAGGCGCCCATGGCGGCGCCGCTGCCCATCATGGGCGGCGAGAAGCGTGCGCCCTCCTCATTGGTCCAGTTGATCAGGAGGATGGGCGCCTCCGTCTCCGTGCCGGACTCGTGCAGGGCGCGCATCACCTCCAGCCCGGCGAGCACGCCCAGCACGCCGTCGAACTTCCCGCCGGTCGGCTGCGTGTCGAGATGACTGCCGATGGCGACGGGCTTGCGGGACGGATCGCGGCCGGGACGCAGCAGGGCCATGTTGCCCAGCCGGTCCGTGGTGAGGCTCAGCCCGATCTCCCTCCCCCAGCGCGCGAGCAGCGCCCTTCCCTCCGCGTCCAGGGGCGTGAGGGTCTGCCGGTTGCAGCCGCCCTTCGGCGTCGCGCCGATGCGGGCCATCTCCATCAGCGAGGCCCAGAGCCGCGCCCCGGAGAAGGGGATGTTACTCATGCCCTCTCCACTCCGCACCATTCGGCCATGAGAAGCGCGATGCTGCCGGTGATCGCGTGCATGGAGGCGAGGCCGACGCTCTCGTCGATACCGTGGATCTCCTGAGCGTCCGGCCCGAAGCAGGCCACCGGCGTATCCTGGTAGAGGGTGAAGAAGCGGCCATCGGTCAGTCCCGTGGCCGGGTATTCGCGCAGTTCGCCGCCCGAGATCTCGGCGTAGGAGCGGCGGGCGAGGCGGCAGATCTCGCTTTCCATGTCGAAGGCGCAGGGATCGGCCATGAAGCCTTTGAATTCCAGCTTCACCTGCGTGCCGCGCAGGGCGGGCTCGCCCGCCGCCTCGGCCACGATGCGCTCGATATCGGTCCTGGTCTGCGCGGCGCTGTAGCCCAGCATCACGCCCACCCGCAGCCCGATGCGGGCCCTGGTGGGCACGGAGGAGTTCCACTCCCCGCCCTCCACCGTGCCCAGATTGACGTTCACAGGGTGGTTCACGCCACGGAAGGCCGCGTGGATATTCTCGGCCCGGTTCCGCTCGTTCTCATAATCCTTGAAGCGGCGGGCAATTTGCATCGCGGCCTCGATCGCGTTGATGCCCGCATGCATGTCCCGGACATGGGTAGGGCGGCCGGTGACGGTCACCCAGGCCCAGACCACGCCGACCTCGGCCGAGTACATGGCCGCGAGCCCAGGGCCGGGTTCAGGGATCACGACCGCATCCGTCTTCGGAAGCGCAAGCATGGTGGCCAGCGCGCCGTTGCCGCTGCATTCCTCCTCGATCACCGCCTGCATCTGCACGGGGGCTGCCGGCTGGAGCCCGGCCAGCTTCAGCGCCTGGAAGGCCGTCAGGTATGACACGATGCCGGCCTTCATATCGCCGGCGCCGCGGCCATACATGCGGCCATCGCGGATAGATGGCTCATAGGGCGGGGTGATCCAGAGATCGGCCGCCCCCTCCGGCACCACATCCACATGGCCTTGCAGCGCCAGGCTGCGGCCGCGCTGCTCGCGCGGGGTGTGGAGAGCAGCGACATTGTCCCGCCCGGCATAGGAGATGAGCGGCGGCGAGAAGCCGGGATGATCCTTCAGTGCCTCCGGATCGGTCGGGATGCGGCGGGCCGCCAGGCCGAGCGACTCATAGTTCCGCGCCATCAGTTCCAGCGCGCCCGCCTCGTTCCCCAGGGTGGAGTCGCAGCGCACCAGCGCCGCGAGCCGGTCCACCGCCTCCCCTTCCAGTGCCGTCACGGCCTCTAGGATTGCGCGCTTGGCGCCGGGGTCGAGAGGGATCATCGGATTATCCTGGCGGTCGTCGAGGCGCGCAGGCTACTCGCTCGGCGCGCGCTGTCGAGGCACCGGCGCCGCCTGCGTGGACAAGCCATCGGACCACCCATAGGGTCCGGGCATGCAGGCTTTCGACCATCCGCTGGAATCGGCGCATGCGCCGCAGTTCTTCCTCATGCGCGGCGTGCTTCGCCCGAATTTCGAGGTGCCCGCCCGGGCGGCTTCCCTTCGGGAGGGGCTGAAGGCCCTCGGCATCGAGCCTGTCCTGCCCGCCCTGCCCGCCCGCGCCGCGCTGGAGCGCGTGCACGCGCCGGACTACCTGGACTGGCTGCGGGACGGCCCGGCCGAATGGGCCGCGATCCCCGGCGCGGGGGCCGAGATCGTGTCCAACATCCATCCCTCCCCCGAGATGCTCGCCCAGGGCGCCCGGCCTTCCACCAAGGCCGTTGGGAAGGCCGGTTGGTACACGGCGGACACGGCCTGCCCGGTGGGGCCCGGCACATGGCAGGCGGCCGAGGCCGCGGCGGGATGCGCCCTGGCCGCCGCCGGTATCGCCGCGAAGGGCGGCACGGCCTATGCGCTCTGCCGACCACCGGGCCATCATGCCTATGCGGCGCGGGCCGGGGGCCATTGCTACGTGAACAACGCCGCGATCGCGGCACAGGCCCTGCGCGACGCCGGCGCGACCCGGGTGGCGGTGCTGGATATCGACAGCCATCACGGCAACGGCACCCAGGGGATCTTCTGGAGCCGGGGCGACGTGCTCACCGTCTCCGTCCATGCCGACCCCGATTCCTACTATCCCTGGTTCGTCGGCCATGCGGCGGAAACCGGGGCCGGGGATGGCGCGGGCTTCAACCTGAACCTGCCGCAGCCCATGGGGACCGAGGATGCGGGCTGGCTGGAGGCGGTGGCCGCCGGCATTGCCCGCATCCGCGCCTTCGGAGCGGATGCGCTCGTGGTGTCGCTCGGCTTCGATGCGTCGGAGCACGAGCCGCTGGCGGCGCTCCGCGTCACCTCCGACGGCTTCGCCCGGGCCGGCGCGGCCGTCGCGGCGCTCGGGCTGCCCACGGCCATCATCCAGGAAGGCGGCTACAATGTGGAGGTCATCGGAGGCCTCCTCGCCCGCTTCCTGGGTGAGTGGCGCGGGTGAGCCTCGCCCGGGTCACCACCTTCTCCTTCCAGGGCGTCGAGGCGCTGCCGGTCGAGGTGCAGGTGCAGGTTTCGGCGGGGCTGCCGGCCTTCACCGTTGTCGGGCTGGCGAACAAGGCCGTGGGCGAGAGCCGGGAGCGCGTGCGCGCCGTTCTCTCCGGCCTCGGTCTCTCGCTGCCGCCGAAGCGCATCCTGGTGAACCTCGCCCCGGCCGACCTTCCGAAGGAGGGCAGCCATTTCGACCTGCCCATCGCCCTCGGGCTGCTGGCGGCCATGGGGGTGATCCCGGCGGATGAGCTGGCGCATTTCGCCGCCATGGGAGAACTCGCGCTGGACGGCTCCGTCCAGCCCGTCGCAGGCGTGCTGCCGGCGGCGCTGGCCTGCGGCGAGCGGGAACTTGGGCTGGTCTGCCCGGCCAGCCAGGGCGCCGAGGCGAGCTGGGCCGGCGCGACCGAGGCCGTGGCGGCGCCCGATCTCCGCGCGCTGATCGCTCATTTCCAGGGTCGGCAGATCCTCTCGCCGCCGACGCCGGCCGCACCCTCCGCCGATGCCGCGCGTGGCCCCTGCCTCTCGGAGGTTCGCGGACAGGAAAGCGCCAAGCGGGCCCTGGAGATCGCGGCGGCGGGCGCGCACCATCTCCTCATGATCGGTCCGCCGGGCTCGGGGAAATCCATGCTGGCCGCCCGGCTGCCGGGCCTGCTGCCTGATCTTTCCCCCGCCGAGGCGCTGGAGGTCAGCCTCATCCGCTCCGTCGCGGGCGGGTTGGAGGGCGGGCGGATCAGCCCGCGGCCGCCCTTCCGCGATCCACATCATTCAGCATCCCAGGCGGCGCTGACGGGCGGTGGGCCGAAGGCCCGGCCGGGCGAGATCAGCCTCGCGCATCGCGGCGTGCTGTTCCTGGACGAGCTGCCCGAGTTTCCCCGCCCTGCGCTGGAGGCGCTGCGCCAGCCCCTGGAAACCGGGCGGGTGATGGTGGCGCGCGCCGCGGCGCATGTGAGCTACCCGGCCCGCGTCCAGCTCGTCGCGGCAATGAACCCCTGCCGCTGCGGCTATCTCGGGGATGGCGGCCGGGAATGCGGCACGGCGCCGCGTTGCGGCGAGACCTACCAGTCCAAGCTCTCCGGCCCGCTGCTGGACCGCATCGACCTGACCATCGAGGTGCAGCCCATCCCGCCGCGCGAGCTGGCGCGGGCGCCCACGGGAGAGCCCAGTGCCGAGGTCGCCCAGCGGATCCGGGCAGCGCGGGCGCTGCAGCGCGCCCGGTATGACGGGCTGGGCATCGGCACCAATGCCGACGCACCGGTCGAGGCGATGCGCGAGGGCTTCGCGGCGGAGGCGCTGGCCATGGCGGAGAGCGCCGCGGAGCGCCTTGCCCTTTCCAGCCGCGGCTTCACCCGCACCCTGCGCGTGGCCCGCAGCATCGCCGACCTGGCCGGCGCGGCCATGGTGGCGCGGGCCCATGTCGCGGAGGCACTGGCTTTCCGGCTGCGCAAGCCGGTGGCGGGCTGAGCGGCGGGATCAGGCCGGGATCGGCCGGGTATCGTCCACCACCTTGCCGTCATTCGGCAGGCTTCCCGGCGGAACCAGCGCCACCTCGCCGCGCAGGCGGGTCACGCCGTGCAGCGCGGCCAGAAGCCGCTCGCGCAGCGCGGGATCATCGGGAGCCTCGGCGCGCAGCTCCATCCGGTCACGTCCCCCATCCTCGGAGACGACGAGGCGAAGCCGGCCCAGGCCGGGGACCTGCCGTGCCACCTCCGCGACCATCTCCGGTCGGACAAAGAGGCCGCGCACCTTGGTTGCCTGGTCCGCGCGGCCCATCCAGCCGCGGATACGCGCATTGGTCCGGCCACAGGGGCTGGCACCCGGCATGACAGCGGAAAGGTCGCCCGTGGCGAAGCGGAGCAGGGGATAGGCATCGTCGAAGACCGTGACGACCACCTCGCCCACCTCCCCATCCGGCACCGGGTCCCCTGTGCCGGGACGGACGATCTCGACGATCACCTCCTCGTCCAGGATCAGGCCTTCGCGGGCCTCGCTCTCATAGGCGATGACGCCGCATTCGGCGGTGGCATAGGACTGCAGCACCGTCAGGCCTCGATCGGCATAGAAGGCCCGCAGCGAGGGCAGATAGGCGCCGCCGGAAACATGGCCGAGGCGGAGCGACGACACGTCCAGCCCAAGCTCATCGGCCCGCTCCAGAATGGTTTTCAGGAAGTCGGGCGTGCCGGAATAGGCCCGGGGCCGAAGATGCGCCATCGCACGGGCCTGTGCCTCGGTGTTGCCCGTTCCCGCCGGGATCACGGGGCAGCCCAGGGCACGCGCACCGCCCTCCAGCATGAAGCCCGCCGGGGTGAAGTGATAGGCGAAGCAGTTCTGCATGATGTCGCCCGGGCGCAGCCCCGTGGCGTGCAGCGCGCGGGCGAAGCGGAAGGTATCCACCCCCTCCCCCTGCGGCTCGTGAATCGGCCCGGGCGAGACGAAGATGCGCGCGAGCTGCCCGACGGGGATGCCGTTCAGCCCGGCGAAGGGCGGATCGGCCGCCTGGGCGCCGATCAGGTCGGATTTGCGCGTCACGGGGAGTTGGGCGAGCGCCGCGCGTGAGGCGATCTCAGCGGGCGGCACGCCCTGCATCACCTGCCGCGCATGGGCGGAGCCGGCCACGGCACGCGCTAGGAAGCCAGGAAGCCTGGCCATGAGCTCGGCCTCGCGCCGCTCCGGCGGGCGTGCTTCCAGCGCGTCGAAGAACCCGGTCAAAGCCAGCGCTTCCGGCGCTTGTAGGATTTGAGGCCGCGGAAGGACTTCCGCTCCGCCCCGTGACCGCCGAGGTAGAACTCCTTCACGTCCTCGTTCGATGCCAGGGCATCCGCCGTTCCGTCCAGCACGACCTTGCCCTGCTCCATGACGTAGCCGTAATCGGCGACGGAGAGTGCCATCCGCGCATTCTGCTCAACCAGCAGGATCGTCACGCCCAACTCGGCATTGATCCGCCGGATGATACCGAACACCTCCTTCACCAGCAGCGGCGACAGGCCCATGGAGGGTTCGTCCATCAGGATCAGCTTCGGACGGGCCATGAGAGCACGGCCGATCGCCAGCATCTGCTGCTCCCCGCCGGAGAGATAACCGGCGAGGCCCGTGCGTTCCTTCAGGCGCGGGAAGAAGGAATAGACCATCTCGATGTCCTGCCGGATCTCCCCATCCCGGCGCGTGAAGGCGCCGAGGCGGAGATTTTCGAGGCAGGTCATGTCCGCCACGATGCGCCGGCCCTCCATCACCTGGAAGATGCCGCGCCGGACGATCTCATGCGGGTCGATGCCGTCGATCCGCTCGCCGGCGAAGCGCACCTCGCCGCGCGTCACCTCGCCCTCCTCTGTCTTGAGCAGACCGCTGATGGCCTTGAGCGTGGTGGACTTCCCGGCGCCGTTCGCGCCAAGAAGCGCCACGATCCCACCCTGCGGCACGGCCAGGGACAAACCGCGCAGCACCAGGATGACGTCGTTGTAGACGACCTCGATGTTCGAGACCTCCAGCAGAGGCGGCGCACCCTGCGCCGCCGCCGCCCGTCCCGGTTGCTGCACGGTGTCCAACATCACCAGCCCAGCAGCTCGCGCTTGCGCTCAAGCTCCACCGTGGCCACCGGCTCCAGGCGCATGGTTCCCGCGCGCATCAGCTCGGCGACCGAGCCCTGGGAGGTGTCGCCATTCACAACCGCCCGGTAGATGGCCACGCGCATCGTCCCACGGTGATCATCGGGGGTGAAGGTGGAGGGGGTGCAAACACCCTCGAAGCCCTTCGGCACCCAGTTCGTGCGCTCGTAGAAGCCCTTCTGGATGCGCTCGCCCGTGACCTGCCCGCCATTTGCGGCGGCACTGTCCATCGCCTCCACCATCAGCATCGCGGCGCAGGCGCCGGCAAGGTAGTGAACGGGGCGATAGGTGTTGCCCTGCGGGTCGGAGATGCGGCTGATCGCGCGGATCGCCTCCATCCCCGGCGCATCCTGGCCCCAGACGACCTGTGTGCGAACCGGGAAGACAACGCCATTCGCCGCGGCGCCCGCGGCCTTCATGGCGTTCTCATCCATGCCCCAGACATTGCCCATGAACTGCACCTGCACCCCCGCCGTCTGGCAGGCGCGCAGCACGGAGATGTTGGATCCGGCCGTATTGCCGAGATAGGCATAGTTCGCGCCCTGCTGCTTCAGCGTGAGGCATTGCGCGGTGTAGTCGCCGGGGGTGAGGGCGAACTGGATGGCCGGCAGGACTTCGAAGCCCAGTTCCCGCGCCATGGCCTCGCCCGCCTCCTTGGGCGAGTTCGGATAGGGGTGGTTGCCGCCCATATGGACGTATTTCGGCCGCCCCTGCCCGCCCTTCGCCTTCCAGTCATCGGCGGCCCAGCGCAGCATCCCGCGCAGGGCATCCGAGTAGGACGGGCCGAAGAAGAAGTTGTAGGGCGCCGCCTCCACGCCCTGCCGGCCGGACTTGCCGCCCGCATCGGTCAGCGCCGCGGAATAGGAGCCGGAAATGTAGGGGATACGGTCGCGGTTCACGAAGCGCACCAGCGCCTCGGTGTCCGCCGTGCCCCAGCCCTGGATCGCAACCACCCGTTCCCGCCCCGTCCAGGCCTGGTACTGGCTGACGGCGCGCGGGGCCTGGTAGCCATAGTCGAAGCCAAGCACGTTCATCTGGCGGCCGTTGATGCCGTTCCGGGTCTGGTTCACCCAGGCCAGCGTATCCGCCACGCCCTGCCCATAGGGCACGCCGACATCGGATGTGGCGCCGGAATTGTCCATCAGGTGCCCCACCGGGATGCGCTGCTGCGCCATGGCGGGAGCCGAGATGGCGAATGCCGCGGCCAGTGCGAGTGCTGCCTTCATCGTCCGTTTTCCTTCCTGTTCTTGCTTGGCGGCCGCTGTTGCGCGGCTCGTTTTCTCAATGCGAGTAGGGGTAGAGCTTCCAATACGCCTTGATCAGCCTCCATCGCCGTGCCAGCCCATCCGGCTCGAAGATGAGGAAGAGGATGATGGCGGCGCCGATGGCCATCTCCCGGAGAAAGGAGATGTTGCCGCCGATTTTCAGCATCCGGTCCAGCGCGCTGCCTGCCACCGCATCCGCGCCCGCCTGCACAACCTCCGGCAGGGCGACCATGAAGGCGGCGCCCATCAGGCTGCCCATGATGGAGCCGAGCCCGCCGATGATGACCATGCTGAGGAACTGGATGGAGAAGAGGATGTTGAACGCCTCCACGCTTACGAACAGGAGGTGGTGCGCGTAGAGGGCGCCGCCGATGCCGGCATAGAGGCTGGCGATGCCGAAGGAGAGCGTGCGGTAGTAGGCGAGGTTAATGCCCATGATCTCGGCTGAGAGATAATGGTCCCGCACCGCGACCAGGGCACGCCCGTCTCGCGTGCGCATCAGGTTCGCTGCGCCGACGAACATCAGGATGACGAAGCCGAGGACGAGGTAGAAATAGGTTTCCTCACGGTCCAGGGCAAAGCCGCCGATCGCGGGCGGCTCGGTCATCCGCCCGGCGACGCCGCCCGTGAACCACTGCGCACGGGCGAAAAAGTCCTCAAGGATGAACTGCGCCGCGAGGGTGGCGATGGCGAGATACAGCCCCTTCAGCCGCGCGGCGGGCGCACCGAAGATGAGACCAACCGCCGCGGTCATCACCCCCGCGATTGGGATGCAGAGCAGCACGGGGATGTGGAAGCTTTCATGCAGCCAGGCCGAGGAGAAGGCACCGAGGCCGAAAAAGGCCGCATGGCCGATGCTGATCTGCCCGGTGAACCCGACCAGGATGTTCAGCCCCAGTGCCGCAATCCCGAGCGTGCCGACATTGATCAGCAGGCTGAGCAGGTAGCGGTCCAGCACCAGCGGCGCGCAGCAGAGAAGCGCCAGCCCAACCCAGAGTGCGATGCGGCTTCCCTGGGTGGGGAAGATCGTCGTGTCGGCCCTGTAGCTCGTGCGGAAATCGCCCGCGGGGTTCATCACCGTCATGGGGTCAGATCCGCTCGATGTTCTTCGTGCCGAAAAGCCCGTAGGGCTTCACGAGCAGGATCAGGAGCAACGCGTAGAAGGGCGCGACCTGATACATGTTCCCCCAGTTCAGCCACTGGCTGTCGATATACTGCGCGAGGTTTTCCAGCACGCCGACGATCAGCCCGCCCAGCACCGCGCCGAGAACGGAATCCAGCCCGCCCAGGATCACCGCGGGGAACACCTTGATCCCATAGACCGAGAGCGCCGAGGACACGCCGTTGACGATGCCGACGGTCACGCCCGCCACAGCGGAAACCACGGCCGATATGGCCCAGGACATGGCAAAGACACGCGGCACGGAAATGCCGAGGGACTGCGCCACCTGCTGGTCGAAGGCCGTGGCCCGCATCGCCAGCCCGTGGCGCGAATAGCGGAAGAACCAGCCGAAGCCCGCCATGATGGCGATGGAGATGCCAAGCGAGAGCAGATAGGCCGTCTGCACCTCCAGCCCCAGCACCGCCACCCGCTCGCTGCTGAAGACCGGCGGGAAGGGCTTGGCGAACACGCCGAAGATCCACTTCATCAGGGCCTGGAAGAAGATGCCCAGGCCGATGGTGGCCATGATCACGCTGATCACGGGCTCACCGATCAACGGACGCAGCACCACCACCTGCAGGATGATGCCGAACAGCGTCATGAAGGCCAGGGTGAAGAGAAAGCCGATGGCGAAGGGGAGCTGCCATTCCGTCAGCAGCCACCAGCACACCCAGGCGCCGACGAGAAGGAACTCGCCCTGGGCGAAGTTCACCACCTGGCTCGCCTTGTAGATCAGCACGAAGGACATCGCGACGACGCCATAGAGCGCGCCGACGATCAGCCCGTTCAGCAGGAGCTGGAAGAGGAGCGTCGCGTCCATGCTCAGGCCGCCTCTCGCTGCCGCGCCGCGCCAGCCGAGGCCACCTGCAGGACGGTGCGGATCCGCTGCTTCGTGCCATCCTGGAAGGTGATGGTGGTGTCCACCGGGATGGCCTCCTCGCCCGCATAGATGGCGTCGATGATGGTTCCGTATTTCTCGTTGATCACGCCGCGGCGCACCTTCCGCGTGCGCGTCAGCTCCTCGTCATCCGCGTCCAGCTCCTTGTAGAGGAGCACGAAATCGCGGATGCGCTGCGCCGGCGGCAGGGAGGCGTTCACCTTCTCCACCTCGCCGCGAAGCAGCTCCATCACCTGCGGGCGTGCAGACAGGTCCGAATAGGTGGTGAAGGCGATCCGGTTCCGCTCCGCCCATTTGGAGACGATGGGGAAGCGGATGCAGATCAGCGCGACAAGATGCGGCCGGTCATGGCCGAGGATCACGGCCTCTGCCACATAGGGGCTGAACTTCAGCTTGTTCTCGATGAACTGCGGGCTGAACCGCTCACCGCGCGATGTGGTGGCGATGTCCTTGATGCGGTCGATCACCACGAGATGGCCGGCCTTGTCGAAATAACCTGCGTCGCCCGTGTGCAGCCAGCCATCATGCAGATCGGTTATGCCCTCCACGCCGTGATAGCCCTGGAACATGTTCGGGTGCCGCGTGATGATCTCGCCCACGCCATTCGTATCGGGCTCGTGCACGCGCAGCTCCACGCCCTTGAACGCGGTGCCCACCGTGTCGAAGTTCACGTCGCCCGGGCGGTGCAGCGTGTAGGCGCCGAGCAGCTCGGTCTGCCCGTAGAGCTGGCGCAACGGAACGCCCATGGCCTGAAAGAAGCGGAAGGTGTCCGGCCCCATGGCCGCGCCGCCCGTGGCGGCCGAGGTGAGGCGCGAGAAGCCCAGGCGATCCCGCAGGGCCCGGAAGAGCAGGATGTCCGCGAGGCGCGAGCGCCGCCCCTTCGCCTGCGCCGCGAGGCCGAGCCGCATGCCCCATTCATAGGCCCGGCGCTTGAGCGGCGAGGCATCCATCACCCGCGCTCGGACATCCGCGGCGAGCGAATCCCAGACGCGCGGAGCGAAGAGGACGAAGCTCGGGCCGATCTCGCGGAAATCCGCCATCATCGTCTCGGGCTCCTCCACGAAGGAAACCCGCATGCGCGCGACCAGGCCGAAGCCGAGCACATAGATCTGCTCCATGATCCAGGGCAGCGGCAGCACGGAGACATACTCGTCGCGCGGCCCCTTCGGATCTGCGGCGAGGTAGGTTTCGGCGTGGCGCACCAGCGCGCGGCCACAGAGCATGGCGAGCTTCGGCCGCGCGGTCGTGCCCGAGGTGGTGCAGAGGATCGCGACGCGCTCGCCATCCGTCGCATCCACCAGCCGGTCCCAGGCAGCGGGATCGGCGGCGTGGGCCGCCTCACCCCGGGCGACGAGATCCGCCAACTGTATCAGGCGGGGATCGTCATATTTCCGCATCCCGCGCGGATCGGAATAGATGATGTGCCGCAGCCCCGGTACCTGGTCCGCAATGTTGAGCAGCTTATCGACCTGCTCCTCATCCTCGGCGATCACGGCGGTGGCGCCGGCGAAGGCGAGGAGATAGCCGACTTCCTCCTCCAGCCCGTCCCGGTAAAGGCCGATGGAGCGGGCGCCGATCGCATGCGCCGCGATCTCGCCCATCACCCATTCCGGCCGGTTGTCGCCGATCAGCCCGACGACATCATCCCCATCCAGGCCCAGCGCCCGCAGGCCCAGGGCGATGGCGCGGGTGCGCGCCTCGTATTCGGCCCAGGTGAAGGAACGCCAGATCCCCAGGTCCTTCTCCCGCAGCGCCACCTCCCCGCCATGGGCGCGGGCATTGCGCCGCAGCAGGCGCGGCAGCGTGTCCTCGGCGCCGCTCATGCCGCCACCGCCTCCGCCTTCGTGGGGTCATCCTCCTCCCCCAGATAGGCCCGGCGCACATCGGGATGGGCCATGACCTCCTCGGGGCGGCCCTCCGTGAGCTTGCGCCCGAAATCCAGCACCATCACGCGGTGGGATATGTCCATAACCACTCCCATGTCGTGCTCGATCATCAGGATGGTCATGCCCCATTCCTCGTTGAGATCGAGGATGGTGCGCGCCATGTCCTCCTTCTCCTCGAGGTTCATGCCGGCCATGGGCTCGTCCAGAAGAATAAGCTTCGGGCGCAGCGCGACCGCGCGTGCCAGTTCCACGCGCTTTCGCAGGCCGTAGGAGAGCGTGCCGGCCTGTGCCTTGCGGATATGCTGGATCTCGAGGAAATCGATGATCTCCTCCACCTCACGCCGGTGTTCCAGCTCCTCGCGCTGTGCGCCGCCCATCCAGTAGGCCATGCCGCGCAGGAAGCCCGACTTCAGCAGGTGATGGCGGCCGACCATGATGTTGTCGAGCACGCTCATATGGCCGAACAGGGCGAGGTTCTGGAAGGTCCGGCCGATACCGAGCGCGGCGCGCCGGTTGGGCCGCATTCGCGTGATGTCTTGCCCATCGAACAGGACCCGCCCCTCGGTCGGGCGGTAGCGGCCGGAGACGCAGTTGACCATGGAGGTCTTGCCCGCGCCGTTCGGGCCGATGATCGAGAACACCTCGCCGCGGTTCACGGCGAAGGACACATCCGTCAGCGCCCTGATCCCGCCGAAGCGCAGGGACACGGATTCCGCCTGCAGGATTGGCGCATGCTCGCCCACCCAGACGCTCCCTCAATACTTATCGTTAAAGGGAGCATGGGGGCCCTACATCGCCCCGGCAAGGGCCTTCTGGGCGGGCGGCAGGCTGCGTGGTCCTAGCCGCGCATGGAAAGCGCCAGGACCGGGTCGTCCGTGGCCACCGCGTCCGGCGCCAGCGCAAGCATCCGCGCGATGCTGGCCTCGTGGTTCACGCCCCAGGCACCCACCCGGAGACCGGCACCGCGCAGGCTGCCCAGCAGGGCCCCGTCCATCGCGGACTCATGTGTCTCCACCATCGAGACCCCGGCCCGCCGCGCAACCGCCAGCACGCCCTCCAGGCCGATATAGCGGAGCATGGGCGGGGAGAAGAGCCAAGCCACGTTGCGCAGCCCACCGGCCTGCACGGCGGCGGCGGCAATCTCCGCCTCGAAGACGATGATCTCGGTGCGGGCGCGCAGGCCGAACCGATCCAGCGCGTCGAGCACCGCGGCGAGCAGCGCGGGATCTGGCCGGCCATGCCGGTCCGCCTTTAGCTCGACCTGCAGTCCAGCCCGGCTGGGCGCGACGAGCGCGAGAAGATCTGCCAGGCGCGGCGGCGCCTCGCCGCCAGCGCCGATCAGCCTCACCCCGGCCAGTTCGGCCGCGCTCCGCTCGGCCAGGGCGCCGCGGGCGTTGGTGGTGCGGTCCAGCGTGGCATCGTGCAGGACCATCGGCTCCCCATCCGCCGAGAGATGCACGTCGCACTCCAGGGCGTCCACCCCGGCCGCGATGGCTTGGCGGAACGCCATCATGCTGTTTTCGGGCCACAAAATGGCGCCGCCACGATGAGCGATGATCTCGGTCATTTCGGTTTCCGCTTGATCTGCACAAGGCGCGCTGAGATTGGTAGAAGGGTGCGCGGGCACCACCGGCCTTCTACGGCCAGGGCCGGTGCCCGGGAAGCCAGCAGCCATTTCCTGACGGACCCCAGCCATGACCTTATGCCTCGTCCTGCACGACCTGCCCGAGGGCGGCGCGGAGGCCATGGAGGCCTCCATCTGGGAGCTGAGCGAAAGCCACTGCATGGTGAAGGGCGCGATGCTGGTGGATACCAGCGTGTCGCCGAAATACCTGCTTTCCCATATCCGGGGCGCGCTCTCGCGGGCGGGCCTGGAGGGGAAGCTCCTGGTCACGCATGTAACGACGGACGTGCACATGTCCGGGCTCGACCGTGACATTGAAGGCTGGATCCAGGGCAGCCTGAAGGCCAATGCCGATTAGCGGTGGCCCTTAGGGCAGCCGCGCCAGGCGCTGCCCGAGAAGAGCGAAGAAACCATCTCCATCCAGGACCTCGGGCAGGGTCACGTCAGGGGATGTGGGCGTGCGGCTCCAGCGATCGATATGGGTCCGGCCGCGCCCGGGCCCGTCACCGCATTCCACCTCCACAGCCGCCTTCCCAGCATGGAAAAGGTCAGGCGCCACCAGCCAGCCGACGGCGCAGGGATCATGCAGTGGATGCCCCTCCCCGCCCATCCGGCGTGAGGGCGGCACGGCGGCCAGGATATCGCAGGCGGCCCGAAGGCAGGCGCCGCCGCCAAGGCCGCGCATCGCCGCGATCCGCGCGGGCGTGACCAGCGCCTGGGCCGTCAGCTCAAGCGTGACCAGGGTCACGGGGCATCCGGAGCGAAGGAGGATGTCCAGCGCCTCGGGATCGCTCGCCGCGTTGAACTCGGCCGAGGGCGTCCAGTTCCCCTCGCCCCAGGCTCCGGACATGAGGACGATTTCCGACACCCGGTCCGACAGCGCGGGTTCCGTCGCCAGAGCCAGGGCCAGGTTGGTCGCGGGCCCGATTCCGACCAGGGTGAAGCTTCCTGGCCGCGCCGTGCGGATCGCGTCGGCTGCCACGGCCTCCACGGGGGATGGACCCTGCGGCAGCACGATCCCTGCCAGCCCATCTGGCCCATGCACCACGCCATCACCCATGAAGCCGCCGCGCAGGGGCCGCTCAGCGCCGGGCACCACCGGCACCACCGCCCCGGCCAGCCCGACCACAGCGCAGGCGTTCTCCAGGGTGCGTGCCAGCCCGGCATTGCCGCCCGCCACCGTCACCATGCGCAGGTCGATCTCCGGCGAGGCGAGGGCCAGCCACAGGGCGAACGCGTCATCCGTGCCGGGGTCGCAATCCAGGATCACCGGGCGCCGCAGGCTTCCGCTCATGCCGCAAGCGCCGCCGCGGCCGGGCTGCAGAACCAGCCGGCGCCGCAGCCTGGGCGCGTCCGGCGCGCCTGCAGGCCGGGCCCGGGGTGAAGGTGCCGGTTCCCCAGCGAGGTCGGCATCCTCTCGGCCAATGGCTGCGGGGCCTGTGCGCGGGGCATGGGAAGGGCACTCCGTTGCGGGGGCGGCCGGCGAAGATGCCAGCCGCCACCCTTCTCGACCAGACGCCGCCAGGGCCGCAGACCCGCCTCATCTGCACTTGGCAGCGTAGCGGGCGCGTGGGCCGGAATTCTTGCCAAAGCGGGTCGCGGCGGCAGCCCGTTTCGTTCGCCGCAGCGGGATCCAGGCTCAACGAACGAATCAGAGTCGTCTCAATAATGGAGGCGGTTGCAGCGACTTGGGATCATGCCGTAAAGCGACACGACGGCTCTTCCCGTCCGATGCCGTCAGCTATGTTGCCGGAGCCCCCCTCAACAATGCCATCCGCCCTCGCAGGATCGTCGAAGCCTGTTTGCGGCGCGTCGAAGGGCCCGCGCCTTGATTCGAAGGCTTCCGCGCCGAGTGGAAGCCGCCGGATCTCATGAAGAACGCGGGCCAGCGGAGCCGATGGCGCATTCGGGAGGGTATTCCGGCAGCAGCGCCCGACGAGCATCTCCGGCGTGATAGGCGGAATGATCATCGCCGATCCGTTCCATGCCTGAACCAGTGTGAGGGCCTGTGGGCGGGGCGCAGAACGTTCCGGAGCCTCGGTGCCACTCTGTTACCGCCCCGCCTGCGCTCGCGCGCTCCTGCCGGGACACTCTCCTCCCCTCCGACGCGCCACCCCGCTCTCGACGGGGGCGGCCCATTGCTGAGATGCGGCTTTTTCATCGCGGTCCGCCCGGAATCTTTCGCGCATCGTCCCCCGGCGGATCGGGCATCTGGCGGCTCACGCAATCGCGATCTAAAGCCCGTTCAGGCAGTCACCTGGATGTCTGGGGAGGTTGCCGTGTGCCGCAGCGCCCCTGGCATGCGGCACACGGGATCACCGGCTTTGCGACACGGGCCATCAGGAAGCCCGGCAGGGGAGAACAGAGAATGGCGGGGGTGAGCGGCCCTGAGGGGCAGCCCGGCGGCCGATGCGCGGGGGCACGGTCCGCGCCATGATTTTCGCCTCTTTTGAGTTCCTCTGCCTGTTCCTGCCGCTGTTCTTCGCGGCGTACTTCCTCACGCCCTTCCGGCACCGGAACTGGACGATTCTGCTCCTCTCCTGGGCCTTTTACGCCTGGTGGCGGGTGGACTTCCTGTTCCTGCTGATCTTCTGCACGGTGTTCACCTTCTACACCGTGCGCTGGATGGATCAGGTCGGGCCCAAGACTAGATTGGGAACCGGGCTCTTCATCACGGGGCTCGTCGGCAATCTCGGCGTCCTCGCTTATTTCAAGTACGCGAATTTCGGGGTCTCCGTTTTCAACGACCTCCGCTCCGCGGCCGGTCTGGCGCCGATGCCCTGGGCCGAGATCATCCTGCCCATCGGCCTCTCCTTCTACGTGCTGCAATCGGTTTCCTACCTGACCGACATCTGGCGCGGCACCGTGCCTGTGACGCGGAAGCTGCTGGACTACGCCACCTACAAGGCGATCTTCAGCCAGCTCATCGCCGGTCCGATCGTCCGCTATGCGGAGATCAAGGACGAGCTGGTCTCCCGCCCCCACAGCCTCGCGCAGTTCGGCATGGGCGCCCGGCGCTTCATGACCGGCTTCGCCATGAAGGTCTGCCTCGCGGATACGGTGGCGCTGGTGGCGGATGCCGCCTTCGCCCTACCCAACCCAACCCTCGTCGATGCCTGGACCGGGGCGGTAGCCTACACGCTGCAGCTCTATTTCGACTTCGCGGGTTATTCCGCCATGGCGATCGGCCTGGCGCTGATGATCGGCTTCCACTTCCCCGAGAACTTCAACCATCCCTATCTGGCGGGGTCGATCCAGGGCTTCTGGCAGCGCTGGCACATGACCCTGTCGCGCTTCCTGCGCGACTATCTCTACATCTCGCTCGGCGGGAACCGGAAAGGCGCCTTCCGGACCTATCTGAACCTGTTCCTCACGATGGTGATCGGAGGCTTCTGGCACGGGGCCAACTGGACCTTCATCATCTGGGGCGCGTGGCATGGCGGCTTGCTGGCGCTGCATCGGCTCTGGCAGGGCGCCGGCAACAAGCCAATGCCCTACTGGCTGGGCAATGTGCTGACCATGCTGGCCGCCATTATCGGCTGGGTGGTGTTCCGGGCGCATGACGTCGGCAACGCCTTCACCATGTATGGCGGCATGATTGGGCTCAACGGCACGGGGCTGAGCGACGCCCTGGCCTGGCAGGTCACGCCGGACCAGTGGTGGACGATGCTCATCGCCGTGGTGATCGTGTACCTGCCGCTGCTGGGCTCCCGCCTGCCTTTCCTGCGGCCACCGGAAGCCATGGGGAGCGCGTGGCGGGTCCTGTGGGTGATCGGGCCCCTTGCGGCCTTCCTGCTCGGCGTTGTGCTGCTCTACAGCCGCGCTGCCGTGCCCTTCCTCTACTTCCAGTTCTGAGGCGCCCATGACCGAGAGCACCTGGAAGAACGCCCATGCCGCCGCCGTCCTGCAGGGCGCGGCGGCGGTGGTCCTGCTGGGGATCGGGGCATGGCAGGGTCTGTCGGCCCTATCGAGCCCGCAGGGATGGCAGCGCCTCGAATCCAACCTGACGCCGAGTGCCTTCCTCTCGGGCCGGCTGACCGGCGCCGTGAACCAGGTGCTGGCCCACCAGTTGCCAGCCGACCCGTTGCTGCGGGGCGCGGGGGCCGCCTTCCGCTACAATCTTTTCGGATCGGGTGGCCCGCAGGTGCGGGTGGGATGCGGCGAGACGCTGTTCCTGACCGAGGAACTGCGCCCCTGGCCCGGCGCGGAGCAGGCCATGGCGGAACGCGCCGACGGCGTCCTCCGGCTGCGCGAGGCCCTCGGCGCACGGGGCATCCAGCTCTCCGTGGCGGTGGTGCCGGACAAGGCGCGGGTCCAGGCGGCGGCGCTCTGCGGGGCGCCACGCTCCTCGCAATCCGCGGACCGGTACGACACCTTTGTCCAGCTGCTCCAGGGCCGCGGCGTGCAGCCGATCAGCCTCCTGCCGCCGCTCTCCGAGCAGGAGGCCCGTGGCAGCGCCTATTACCGGACCGACACCCACTGGAACCAGCAGGGTGCCCGCGCTGCAGCCGTCGCCATCGCGCGCTCGCTCGAAGCGGCGCCACTCAGCCGTGAAGACAGCTTCCGCACCACGGCCGCAGCGGAGCAGACCGAGGGCCCAGGCGACCTGTTGAGGCTGACGAGCCTTGACCAGGTGCCCGCGCCGCTGCGCCCACGCCCCGACCATCAGCACCTCGAGCGGACAGAAGCCGCCGGGGAGCAGGGCGGCGGACTTCTCGACGAGGCCCGTGCCCCGGAGGTTGCGCTGATCGGGTCCTCCTACTCGGTGAACGCAAATTTCCACGGCGCCCTCCAGGAGGCGTTGCGCAGTGCTGTCCTGAATGCGGCGACCGCTGGCGGCGGCTTCTCGGGCAGCGCGATCAGCTATTTCGCCGGGGAGTCCTTCCGCCAGTCAGCACCGCGTCTGGTCATCTGGGAAATTCCTGAGCGGGTGGTCGCCCAACCGATCACCGAGGCGGAGCGCCGTTTCATCCTGAGCCCTGGAGTGGAGGGTCGGTGAGCGACATGGCCCCTCCATACGGCGACAGGATGCCCGCCCCTGCGCTCCGGAACAGGTGGACGCCGCGGCTCATTCGCTGGTCTGCTGGGCTGGCTTCTCCTATATCTGAGACATTGAAGGAGCATGGCATGTCCGCTCGCAATTCTCGCCCGGCAGGGTCTTCGCGAGCCAGCGCTGCTCGGGTTTGCCTGGCATTGCGTGCCGGCCATCCAGCGCTTGCCGGGGGAGCTGCCCTCCTGCTCGGCGCCATCGGCCCCGCTCCTCTTATGGCCCAGTCCAGTCCGGCGGCGGTGACCCCCGCTCCGGCACCCGCCGCCGGGGCGGTGGTGAACACCTCCCCTAACGCGGCTGCGCCTGCGCCGCCGCCCCGTGCCTTCCTCATCCTGCTGGACCAGGCCAATTACTGGACGGCGCAGGGCCGCCCCGAACTCGCGCAGCAGGCACTCGACAGGCTGCTGCAACTCGATCCCAACAATCCGGACGTGCTGGCCGCATCGGCGGAAGTGGCCGCGCAGAATGGCGACCGGCCGACCGCGGAAACCTACCTCGCCCGCCTCAACCAGATCGCGCCCAACACGCCTGCGGCAATGCGCGCCGCTCAGGCCCTCAGGGCGGCGACGGTTGACCAAGCCATTCTCTCGGATGCGCGCCGGCTGTCCGAGGCCGGGCAGCGCGAGGCGGCCATGCAGCGCTACCGTGAGCTGTTCCCGAACGGGGACGTGCCGGTGCTTTTCGCGGCCGAATACTACCTGACCCTCGCCGGGACCTCGGAGCGGAATTTCGAGGAGGCGCGGCAGGGCCTGGAGCGGGCCGTGCAGCTTGCGCCCGACAATCTGGCTCTGCAGCTCTCCTACGCGCAGCTCCTCAGCTTCAACGAGGGGTACCGCATCGAGGCCGTGCGACGCCTCCGCACATTGGCCGATGCGCCTATGGCCTCGGCTGGTGCGCGGGCCACATGGCGGCAGACCCTGCTCTGGATGGGCTCGGATCCCGACACGGCGGAGATGATCGAGATCTATCTCCGAACGAATCCAGCCGACCCGGAGATTCAGGCCAAGTTCGAGGAGGCCAAGGCCACCCGCATTCCGCCCGGCGCCATCGAACGGCTCAACGCGTGGAACGGGCTCAGCGAACGGCGCTTCGATGATGCCGAGCGCGGCTTCGAGGCCGCGATCGCGTCCGACCCGACGGATGGCGAGGCCGTGTTCGGCCTGGCGATTATCCGAAAGATCCAGGAACGCTTCCCGGAGGCCCGCGAGCTGCTCGCCCGGGCCATTGAGCTCTCACCCTTGCGGCGCGAGGAATTCGAACAGCAGATCGGCGATCTGACCGCGCGGCCCGCGATTGCCACAGGCGGCGGATCGCGCGGCGGAGGCGGCCGTGGTTTCGTGGCGCCAGCGAGCGCGGCGACGCTTGCCTGGCAGAATCTCAGCCGGAACGCGCTGGACAGCGCGACGCGTCACGCGAATCAGGCCATCCGCGCCGGCGGCGCCGAACGTGCGCAGGGCGAGACGGTGCTCGGCATGGTCGCGATCCGTCAGCGCAATTACTCGGCGGCCGAGACGCGTTTCCGGAGTGCCCTCTCGATCAACCCCCGCTTTGCCGCGGCCCAGGCAGGGCTGTTCGAGGTGCTGCAGCGCCAGCGGCGCTTCGCCGAGGCGGACCGTCTCGTGTCGGAGACCGGCTACCGCCCTAACCAGGATACCCTGCTTCTGCGCGCCACCATCCTGCGCGAGGAAGCCGCGCGCACGGCGGATCCGGAGGCGAAGCTGGCCATCCTTCGCGGCGCATTGGCGGCTGATCCGAACAATGTCTGGGCCTCCTATGATGTGGCGCGCCTCCTGCGGGCGAAGGGACAGGTCGAGGAAGCCCGGCGCATTGAGCGGAGCCTCAGCGAACGCACGGCGCCCGACGCTCTGTTCGCCGCCGCCCTGCTGTCCAATGCGGATGGCCGCGTGTCAGAGACGGTGGATCGGCTCCAGTCGATCCCGCCGCGTGCCAGGACCGAGGACCCGCAGCGGCTGCTGGCCCAGAACCAGCAGGTGTTGGAGTTGCGCCGCCTTGAAAACGCGGCGCGCGGGAATCCACGTTCCGATGCCGCGCGGCGCCTCCTTGCCCTCGCGTCCCGCCCCGATCCGACCGGAGAGGTGCAGGCCGCCGTCATTCGGGCCTTCTCGCGCCTGAGCCAGACGGCGAACCTGGACCAGGCAGTCCGCCTCGCAACCTCGGCAACGGAAGGGGCTCCCCCTTCCGCGCGGCTCGCGGTGGCAGGGGCAATGCTGGAAGCCGGACGCGCGAACCAGGCCGAGACCCTGGCGGCGAGCGCCGAGCGGGATCCGGCCCTCACGGTTGATGCGCGCCGTCAGGCTGCCGCTGTCCGGAACAACTCCACCGCTGCGGCGGCGGATCGCCTGACCTATGACGGAAATCGTGGGGCCGCACTGCAACGGCTGGCGCCCGCACTGGAGCGTTCTCCGGAGAGCCCGGAAGTCCAGCTCTCCCTCGCGCGCATCTATGCCAGCACGGACCGGGCGGAGGAGGCGTCGCGAATCACCGATGGGCTGTTGCGGCAGAATCCGCGCGATGTCGCTGTGCGAAGCGTCGCGGGTGAGGCGGCAGTGGCGCAGGGTGCCTATGGACGTGCCGAGCAACTCCTGAGCGAGGGTCGCGCACTCGGCGCCGACCCGCTTCAGATGGCGCTGCTGGATGCGCGCATCGCGCGGGCACGCGGCGACGTGCTGCGTGCCCGACGCGCGCTGGAGGAAGCCGCGCGCCTGCGGGCAAGGCAGCTGCGGCCGGTCGAAGCCGATGTGAGCCTTTCTCAGCGCTGAAGAGCCCGGTCGGCTTACCGGAACGCAAAGGGGCTTCCGCAGCAGTACCAAGACTGCCGCGGAAGCCCCCTTACCTTCACCGCCGTCCGTAGAACCTCCCCCTTATGCAGGGGGAGGTTCAGTCGGTCAGCGACGCCAGGGTGTCGTGGTATCGCGCGTGACGAAGGACGTCAGCGCCTGTCCATCCGGGCGCATCAGCCAGATGCTGTACATGCCACCCGCCTCGGTGTTCTCCAGCGGAAAATTCGGCGCTGACGCCCCCTCCCCGCACCCGGCGAGGAGCTGTGCCGTCACCGGATTGACGCTGCGGCTCTTGGCCGTGCCGAATGCCACCTGGTCGAACACGGAAGGCCCCGGTGGCGCGATCTGGAGCGAAGCCGTGCCGCAGTTAGGCGCCAGATTGTAGAAGCTGAGCTTCGCGCGGGCGCGGTTGAAGTCCGCCAGGTCCACAACGGGGGTGCCGGTGATGGATCCGTCCGGCGCACGGTGCAGCAGGACCGTGTTGAAGCTGCCGGAGGCCGCGCGCAGGGTGATGCGCGCGTTGCGCCCCTGCGCACTGGCCTCGATCGTCAGTTCACGGGTTCCCACCTTCTCGGCCACGCTGTAGGGCGTAACTCGATCCTGCGTGCCCGTTCCGAGGCGCAGCGGCGGCATGAAGCCGGGGCGGACCGCCACCTCCTCGCCGAGACCGTTCACGAAGCGCACATAGGCCGAGTCTGGCGGCGGCTGAGGGTCATAGACCTGCGCCTGGCTCGGAGCGTTCTGGGCGGCAGCGGGCATCGCGGTGATCGCGACGCCCGCCAGAAGCAGCCCGAGGATCGGAAGCCGGCGCCGCATCACGCGCCGACGGCCCGGCGGAGATCGGCCAGGTACTGGTCCACCGAGATGGCGTTCTGACCCCAACCGCTGCTGGTCGGCAGGCCGGGCAGGTCGAATTCCAGCTGGACCCAGGTGATCAGCTTCGGGCGCTGCCGCTTGAAGCCCTCGCTCGCCAGATAGCTCAGGAGGATGTTGTAGGGACCGAAGTTGTTCGGCTTCCAGAAGAGCGAAACCGGCCTGTTCATCTGGTTGGAGAGCGAGGCGTGGAAGCCGTAGAGCGGCTGCGAGTAGCTGTTGCCGATCACCGCGACATCGGCGGAGTCATCAGCCACCAGCGCGGCCGCGCCGGTCGCCGCGACCGGCTCGCGGATCTGGTAGCGTTCCGGCCCGTAAGCCTGGCGCTGCGCCTCGGGCAGGTTGCGCACGAGGTCGCCGCGCCCCTGTGTCTTCACCATGGCCGGCTGCAGCTGCAGGCCGGGCCGGCTGCTGGCGGGCAGCACATTGGCCTGGGCAACAGCCTTGGCGGTTTCGGCGGCGGCCAGTTCGGCGCCCAGCGGTGTCCAGTGGGTGTCCGTCTTGAAGAAGAGCCCCTCGGCGTCGTTGGCGCGCGCGCGGAAGGCTGCGTCCAGATCGGGCACGATGGCGCCGGCCTTGCGCATTTCGGCCACGGCGGTTGCGTAGCGGCGGTCGATGTCGGCGGAGATCCGCGTGTTGTTCGGCAGGTACTGGCGGTAGGTCCGCGCCTTCGACGGCGCGAGCACATAGGCGGTCGCGATTCCCGCAGAGCGGAGGATCCCGGCGGTCTGTCCCATGACGTTCAGCGTCTGGGTCAGTTCCCGGGTATTGATCTGGTCGGTCTTGTCCCAGATCGGGAAGAGCCAGCCCTCCTTGCCGATCACCGCGGCGCCGGCGGTCTGGGCTCGCAGCCTGCCCGGAATGGCGGCGAGGCCGGCCGCACCCAAGAGGGCGCGGCGCGACACCGGCCAAGCGTTCGAACCATTGGATCCGCTCATGCGGAATGCTCCTTGGGAAGCGTCAGCGACGGGAAAGGGAACGGGGAGACGATTCGCCGAGGATCCGCGGCAACTTCGGTAAGCCCTGCGGCAGGGCCATGCGGCCCAGCATCATGGCCAACGCAACCGCGAGTATATGCCACCCCGACCCATGCCCCACCGAGAGGCTCGCTCTATACAAAATGGATGGACCGCCACTCAACCGGCTTCAAACGAATCCGTGATCGAAGGCGTCAATGCGCGCGCAGGTGATGCCGGAAAACATCCCATGGGCTGTGCATCATGGACCCATCAGGGCGTTGATGGTCGGGGCAAGGGCCGCGGAGAGCCGTGCATATCCTTCGGCGGTCAGGTGAAGGCGATCATGGGCGATCTGTTCGGAAAGGCGCCCCTGCTGATCGAGCAAGGCGTTCCCGACATCGACATAGAAGACCCAGCGCTGATCGGCGCAGCGGGAGACGAGTTCGTTCACCCGCTGATTGACGCGCCGCGCCGGGTCACTCGCATCCGCGCCCCGTGGCAGGATACCGATGATCAGCACCCTGGTGGCCGGGGAGCGCTGGCGAATGAGGCGCACGGTTTCCGCGATGCCGAGCGCGGTGTTCTCCGGCGGCGCGGAATAGGCCGCGTTGTTGGTGCCGATCAGCAGCACGGCGAGCTTGGGCTTCAGCGAGGCCGGCCACTGGCCGCCCTGGTTCAGCCGCCACAGCAGCCCCTGTGTGAAATCGCCCGCAACCCCGAAATTCACGCCGCCGCGGGATCCGTAATACTGCTCCCACACCGGCAGGTGCCAGACATGGGTGATCGAGTCCCCAAAGAAGATCATCCGCGCATAGGACATGTCGCGGCTGGCGACGCGGCTCAGCTCGGCGACGCGCGCGCGCCAGTAGGGATCCTCCAGCAATTCGGGCTTGGCCTCCCGCGGCAAGGGCTCGCGGGCCGGGATAGCCGGGCAGGCCTGCTCTCCCTGCGCCAGGGCTGGGGTCACGGCCGTGACGAGAAGCCCGCCGACGCAGAGCTTCAGAAGCGCCGAGCGCCAGCGGCGCCGATGCGCCTGCGGCCTTGGGGAACGCTGATTGGGCAGCAGGCGCGGCGGAAAAGGCATGAGGATCCCGGACATCCCGTGTCATGCCCGATCTGCCTCACCGCCGCGCAAAGTCAATGGCAGAGTGGCGCCTGTCCCCCTTGCCCTCAGGCCGCTTGGCGGAAGGGCTGCTCCTCCGGCGCATAGATACCCCGCAGGGCATCGAGGAATTCCTCCCGCCCGATCACGTCGCGCAGGCTGGAGGACAGCCGCTCGTGGTTCTCGGGCACCGCGCCCTCGAGCATCGCGCGGGTGAGGTCGGGAACGGAACCGGCGCGGAAATGCAGCCCGTCCACGCCGTCAAGCACCTTCTCGGCCATGCCGCCGATCCCCGACACCATCAGCGGCGTGCCCGCGCGACGGGCCTCCTGGATGACAACCGGGGAGTTCTCCCACCAGATCGAGGGCATGATCACCCAGCCGACCGAAGCCATCAGCGCGACCACATCGGCCGAGTCGTAGCGCCCGGCGAAGACGATCCGGTCGCCGGACGCCGTGATCGGGCGCTCCAGGCTCGGGAAGAAACGGAGCGTTTCCTCCTGCGTCGCGCCGTAGATCATCAGGCCCAGCTGCGGATCATCGGCCAGGGCGCCCGCAAAGGCGGGAATGAGAATGTCCAGCCCCTTGAACTCCGTGGGCTGGCCGAAGAAGGCGAAGCGCCCGGCCGTCCGCGCGCTGTCGCGCGAGCGGCGGGGCAGCGCCAGCAGGTCGTCGCCCAGATAGTTCTCCAGCACCGTCGCCTTGTCCGGGTTCAGCCCCCATGCGCGGTAGCGCTCGGCGATGAAGTGGCTGGGATACACATAATGATCGAAGGCACGCAGGCCGGAGATCATCATCGCCTTGCGCAGCCGCAGCCGCTCGAGCGTCTGGTCCGGGAAGCAGGTCAGGCAGCGCTGCGCCGTCTCCTTGCGGCAGAGCTCGCGGGAGCGCGTGCGGATCATCTGGCCGTGGTGGCTGCAGATGGCCAGCATCTCATGCAGGGTCACCACCATGCGCGCATCCGGCCGCGCCTCGGCCAGCTCGGCGACAAGGTCGAGCCCGACGCGCCAGTAATGATGGAAATGGTAGACGTCGCAGTTCAGCCCGGCGAGCAGCTTCACCAGCGCGCGGCGCTGCTCGGCGCTGCGCCACCACAGCCGGTCATCCTCCATGCCGCCGACAGCGTAGAGGTACTCGTTCTCGCCATAGCGGGCGACCGCCTCGCCACGATCCGCGGGCGACTGCCCGCCCGGCAGCTCGATGGCGGCGACGAAGCTCGCATCCCACCCATCGCCGGCCATGGTCTGGAACTGCCGGTAGGCCGCCGTCTCGCCGCCGCCCTTCGAGAAATCGGGATGGGCATGCGAGATCAAGCAAACGGACGATTTCTTCATCGCGGCGTCCCCGAAACCGGCACCATTTCCCAGAGCCCCTGCAGATGCTCGGCCACCAGCCCGCCCACGGCATCGGGCCGCTGGGTGGGCATGGGCAGGGCGGAGGGATCCGTGCCTCCCATCAGCGCGACCACGCGACGAAGCGTGTTCTCCATCTCACCCACTCCAGCCATGCCATGCAGCGCGACGATCATCGGCAGCCGGTCGGAAGGAAGGGCATTGGCCGTCAGCCGGGCGGGATTGCCCTCGATCGCGGCATCGACGAGCGATGCCGTGTCGATCGGGGCCACCGGGCCGGGATCGCGCGCGGCGGCTTCTAGCGCGGCGCGGGCACCGCCTTCCACCGAAACCTCCATGTGCCCCCGTCGCATCAGCCCCGCCGCGGCGCGGGAGGCCATGTCTCCGCTCAGGATTACGCGACCGAAGCGGGCCTCAAGCTGCGGGGCGATCAGGGAGATTACCCTGCTCGCGTAGTCGTCGTTGATGTCAAAGAGAAGCGCCGTTCCGCCGGGCACGGCAGGCGTGGCGGCAAGTGCCATCGCGGCCAGCTGGGCACGCAGGGTCTCCCCCCGGTCCGACAGCGCCTGGCGTACCCAGCCATGCAGCGCACCCTGGTCGGCGGCGGGAAGATCCACCCCGGAAAGGGAAAGGGCATCCAGGAATTCGGGCAGGGTACCGGGCGCCGCCTCCGCCCGGAACCACCAGCTCTGCTCGCCCCTGCGGATCTGGATCACGGCCTCGACCACCGCATCGGCGGGTGCGTCCACCACGCCGACCAGGGCGAACCCGGCCTCCAACGGCGCGCGGCGCTCGCCGATCAGCGGCAGCACATCCAGATTTCCGCCCCGGCGCCGCACCAGGGCGCAGCCCATGGTAGCCGCCCTTTCGCCGGGTTCATGGGGCAGGTTGAAGCCGCCCGAGACGACGATCTCCCCGCCGGGCAGCCGCAGGGCCGAGACACGCCGGAACTCCATGAACCAGTCGGCGCGCCCGCTCATGCGCGGCAGGCGGTCCAGCCAGGCCCGGAAGATCCCGGGCGGGCCACCTTCGGCCTCCAGCGTCTTGACCCGTTCCGGATTTCTCGCGGATCCATGAAGTAGCTGGTAGCTCGCCCCCCATTCCCGGTTGAGCGTCACCGCCTCGACATCAACGGGCAGGTCGTAGGCGAGGAGGTCGATCGCGACCTCCTGTCCGGCCAGCATCTCGCCCGAGGCGCCGATGATCAGCAGCCGCCCCGCCGCATGCCGCGGGATGTCGTGGACGAGACTGAAGCCGGAGACGGCCATTCCCTCCGGCGCCTCCACATCCCGCCGGGGATGGATGTCGAGGAGCAGGGTTTCAACCGGCTCTCCGGGGCTTCCCTCAACGCGCAGGTCCAGCACTTCCCCGGCACGATGCCGCACCCAGCCGAACACCGCGCCCTGGTCGGGCGTGATATCGCCGGCGCAGTCCAGGCCGGCCTGCAGCGCCTGTCCGAACTCGAAATACATCCGTCGCCCAGGTCCCGTGGAAGCGTGATTAGAAGGGCTGGGTTGCCCCGAAGCAAGCTTGGCCGCAACCCCCGGATGCGGCGCCCGGAACGCCACGCCTTGACCACGGGGCCCCTGCCAACCGATCCTTGGGCGAGCCCCGGGGCGCCCCCGACCATCCTTCCGAACCGACGCCCAGCGGACCAGAACGCCAGACCGATGCGCTGCCTCGTCATCTCTCCGACGCCCACGCATCCGCAGGATGCGGGCAACCGCCAGCGCATCCACGCCCTGCTCGCCGCCCTGCGCGGCTTCGGCCACCAAGTTGAATTCGCCTTCATCCAGCGTGAGGCCGTGGGGCAGGACGCCATGGAGGCAATGCGCGCCGCCTGGGATGCGCTGCACCTTATTCCGTATGACCGCACGGCAGAGAGCCCGAGCCTCGGCGAGACTTATGCCCTGGACGACTGGTTCCCGCCCTCCCTCGAGGAGGCTCTCGGCACCCTCGCCGCCGCCTCCGCCTACGACCTCGTGCTGGTCGAGTATGTCTTTCTCAGCCGCGCGCTCGAGCTCTTCCCGGCCGGCACGCTGAAGGTGCTGGACACCCATGACGTCTTCGCGGACCGCCATCTGCGGCTGCAGGCGCTCGGGCTGCCGGTCGGATTTTTTCACACGACGGTCACGGAAGAGGCGCGCGGCCTCGACCGCGCTGACCTCGTCCTCGCCATCCAGGATGACGAGCGGCAGCTTTTCGAAGAGATGACCGAGGCGCCCGTCGCCACCCTCGGCTTCATGCCGGCGGCCGATGAGCTGGAGCAGGCTCCCCATTCGGCGCTGCGCATCGGCTATTTCGGCAGCGGAAACCCGCTGAACGGGCACGCCCTCACCCGCTTCCTCGACGCGCTGGAGCCAGCAGGGCTGCCGGCGCTTGGGGCGGAGATGCGGGTCGCGGGGGGAGCCTCCCGCTATGCCGGGCCCGCCGCGCCCGGGCTGGTCCCGCTGGGCGGAGTGGGGAAGCCGGCAGATTTCTATGCGGGCATCGACCTGGTGGTGAACCCGCATGAGGGCGGGACGGGGCTGAAGATCAAAACGGTGGAAGCCCTGGCCTACGGGCTCCCGGTCATCGGGACGGCCGAGGCCTTCCGCGGACTGGGTGCCCGGGCCGGCTTCCATGCCGCGCCGGATGCCGCCGCCACCGCCGCGCTGGCCCGGCGCTGGGCGCTGGAGCCCCGCTTCCGCCAGGAGGTCGCCCGCGAAAGTGCCGCGCTCGCCGCGCGCTATGCGCGGGAGGTGCGGCGGCAGCTCGCACCCTTTCGCTCCCGCGCGGCGCTGGAGGCGCTGGTGCGGCGCCCGCGCGCCCTTCTGGTCACCGACATCCCGTTCTGGCGGGAAAGCCTGGGCAACCAGGCGCGCATCGCCGCCATGCTGCGTGCCGCCCGGGCGGAGATGGACCTGGACACCCTCTTCCTCGGGCCGCTGGAGGCCGAGGACGCCGATGCGGCCTCCGCCGTGCTGGGGCGCCGCGGGCGTCTTCTCGCTTCCCCGGGCAGCGGCGGGGATGACGTGCAGGCACCGCCACCGGCCGGCCTGCGCCTCACCCCTTTCGAGCGGCGCTCCTTCGACGCCGCGCATTTCACGGCGCTGGAAGGCGTGCTGGCCGCGGGGGGGCATGAGATCGTCATCCTCGAATACATCCGCCTCTCCTATCTGCGGCATGCCTCCCCCGCCCCGCCGATCCGCGTGCTGGACACCCATGACGTGATGTCCCTCCGCACCCGCAACTTCGAGCATTTCGGGCGGGAGCACTTCCTGCGCCTCTCCACCCTGGAGGAACTGGGCATCATGGACGGGTTCGAGCAGGTGCTCGCCATCCAGGAGGCCGAGCATGCCCTGCTGCGCGGCGCGCTGCCCGGGCGCTCGCTGCTGCTCCCGCATACCATCCCGGACCTGCCCTGCGCGGAGGCGCGCAAGGTGGTGCGGCGGATCGGGTTCCTCGGGGGCGACAGCCCCATGAACCGGGACGGCATCCGCTGGTTCATCGAGCAGGTCTGGCCGGCCATCGCCGATCTCGGTGCCGAGCTGCACGTCGCCGGGCGCGTGTGCGACGCGCTCACCACGCTGCGCGCACCCGGCCTGCGGCTGCATGGCGAGGTGGAGAGCCCGGCCGACTTCCTCGAGGACACCGATATCGGAATCAACCCCGTGTTCTATGGGGGTGGTCTGAAGATCAAGACGGTGGAGTATCTCTGCCGCGGGCTTCCCTCGGTGCTGACCGAGGAGGGCGCCTTCGGCCTCGGCGACGGGGAGGGAACCGCCTACCTCGTCGCGCGGTCCCGGGGTGAGTACGTGGCCCATCTGCGCGCCCTGATCCGGGACCCCCTGCGCCGCCGCCGCCTGGGCGAAGGCGCATTCCGCTTCGGCCGGGCGCGGTTCGGAACGCATGCTGCGCGCGCGGCGTGCCGCACCCTTGCCAGCCTCGCCATGGCCTTCCAGGAGACCACGCCGGGCCTGCATGCCGGGCACGGGCCCGCCGCGCGCGCGGCCTGATCCTTCCCAAGAGCCGCCCAGACCACCGGAGCCGACATGCCCATCGAAATCCCCAGCGACGGCCTGGACCTGCTCGCGATGCAGGAGGCCGGCGACGCGGTGGAGGCCGCCGCCGCACGGGTGCGCGCCGACGCGATTCGTGGGCGGCTGGCCCCTTCCCTTTCCGCCCTGCCCCCTCCGCTCCGCCACGCCATGGAGGCCATGATCGAGGAGGTCGCGCGTGCCTCGGCGGAGGCTGAGGCAGCGCGGCAGGCGGCGCTGGAGATGCGCCGCGAACGCGGGGAGTGGCTTCAGATCGACCCGCTGCGCCACATTCCGGAGGATCGCGGCGCCCAGCCGCCGGCAGCGCCCTCCGCCATCACCATCCATGCGGCGGATCCGGACTTCGTCGGCTTCGGCTGGCACAGCGCCGAGGGACGCGGGGACCAGAGCTGGCGCTGGAGCGGCGCGACCCCCGCGGCATCCGTGGTGGTGCCCGATCTGGGGCCGGGCACGTTGAGGGTCGAGCTCGACCTTGAGTTCCCCTTCCGCCAGGCGATCACCCCGGGCGCGCTGACCGTGCTGGCGAATGGAGAGCCGCTGGAACTCGATGTGCGCCTGCTGGAGCCGCACCGGGGAGTCTTCTCCGCCCTTTGGGCCGGCTACGGGGTGCCGGGCGCAAATCTGGGCCTTGTCCTGCTCGGCCCGCGCGCGACGGACCCGACCGGACGGGACCCGCGCGAGCTCGGCCTCGCCTTCCGCAGCGTGTCGGCCCGGCGGGTCGCCAGCAGCGCGGGCTGAGGCGGCTCAGGCCGGGGCGGGGCTTGCCCGGCCGGCGCGGGCGATCCCGACCTGGAAGTCGGTCGAGAGCTCGTTGAAGCCCCAGAAATTGCGGAGCGATGTGCGGAGGGCATTGGGCGGGCGGCGGAACCGCTCCCCGTCCGGACGGGTCACGGGGACCAACGGCGCCAGGACGCGGCGCCAGAAATCCGCGTCGGCCCAGGCATCCACCACACTCAGATGCTGGCCTGGCACGGCCTCCACGCGGCGCGCGGGGATGTCGAAGGGCGATTCATGCAGGAAGCGGGCTTCCTGCCCGAAATAGCGCGCCTCGATCAGCACGGAGGAGCTGACGCCCACCACCCGCCGGATGTCCTCCGACGCCATGAGCGCATAGACATTCTCATAGGTCAGCTGCATCCGCCGCAGCGAGAGCCCCGCCGAGAGCGCGCCGAAATCGGAATTGGCATAGGGGTGCGGCTTGAACACCACCGCGCCGTCGCCGGTGGCGGCATTCAGCTCCGCAGTGAAATCGGACAGGTTCACGATCCGCCCGCCCCGCACGAGGGACCGGTCGATCCGCGTCTGGCCGATCAGCAGCGTCTCGCCATTGATCCGGAGCTCGGGCCGGAACTTGAGCGCGGACGCCGCGAGCAGCCCGGCCGCGCCGATGAAGGCGCTTTCCTCCGCATGGTCCGCCAGCATCTCGTCGAACACGGCCGCGTCGTTCGTCTGCACGGCGAAGAACACGTCCTCAAGGAAGCGGACGGGATGGATGCCGAAATCGATGAAGGGAATGCCAAGAAGGCTGAGTATCCGCTTCATGGATTCGGCCAGCTCGAAGCCGATCACCACGGCCCCGCCGAATGCGCGCTCCATCTCCGCCAGCACCCCGTCCGGCGCGAAGGCGGAATCGAAGATCCGTGCCCAGCCGCGCCAGCTCTTCTCGGCGTCCCAGAGCTCATAGAGGCGCTCCGTATCGATGCCCCTGCCCCAGGCCACGACCTCCACCGGCAATCCCGTGGCCGCGCGCGCCTGAAGGCGGACGAGGCGGTGGAACCAGAGGATGTTCTCGGTCTGCGCGGGCCGGAAGCCCGCCTCCCCGGGGCGGAGCACATCCCCGGTGAACACGATCCGTGCGATCCCAGATGTCGCCATCGCCCCCCCTAGCCCAGCACCGGCTGCACAGGGACGGATTGCGCGAGGAAGCCGAGGAAGGCCGTTGCCGCGCGCTCCAGCGCCGGGAGGCCGTGGTTCAGCTCCGCATGCCGCCGCGCCCGGCGCCCGATGGCGCGGCGTAGCGGCTCCTCCCGCAGCAGGAGCTCAACGGCGTGGCGCAGCGTGTCGCGGCCCACCATGAAGCCATGCTGCCCCTCGGCGAAGCCGCCATGCACGGTGTCGCGATAAACGATCACGGGCAGGCCGCAGGCCATGGCCTCCACCACCGCGCGTGGGAGCCCGTCCATTTTCGACGTGTGGACCATCACGCGGCAGCGGCGGAGCAAGGCGATCACCTCCTCCTGCGGCAGGCGCCCGGTCATGGTGAGGTTCCGGGTATCCGCGACCGCCGCCTTCACCTCCGGCCGCGGCGTTCCGCCACCCACGAGCGCGACGCGCCAGGAATCGGTGAAGGGGACGACGTCCTCCTGGTTCTTCCGCTTGTCGTAGAGCCCGCCAACATTGACGATGTCATGGAGTGGCGCCTGCGCCGGCTTGGACGGCCGGCTTGCCTCCAGATCCACGTATTTCGGCATTACGAAGGCCCGGCCCGCCTCAACGAAGCGCGGGAAGTGCCGAGCCAGCTGCTCCTGGTACTCGCCGAACACGAAATCCGCCCGGTCCAGCAAGGGATCGGTGACGGAACCGCCCACGACGAAGCCGATCCGCGGCGGCGCGGCGGCGCCGGGCAGCAGCGCATCATGCAGGTCCTGGTTTACCCGGTAGCTCAGGCCTTTCAGCAGGATAGCGTCCGGGGCGAAAGCGCGCACCTCCTCCACCAGCTTCGCCGAGACCTGGCGATGGGGGATTTCCTTCGGATTGTCCGAAGGGGCGAAGCAGACGGGCACGGCCCCGTCCAGGAAGCGCTCCCGCTCCACCCCGCCGCCCGGATGCATCCGGAACACCGCGATCTCCGCCCCGCCCTCGGCGAGGAGGCGCATGAAGTGCATGTCGCGCAGCGCCCCCGCCATGGAGCGGTCGGCATGGCTCATCAGCAGCGCGACACGCATTCGCCTCCCCCTTCAGGCGGCGCTTTGGGCCGGCATGCCGCGATAGCCCTGGGGGTTACGCGCCCGCCAGGAATAGGCGGTGCCGACGATGTCATCCAGCGCGCCCAGCCGCGGGGTCCAGCCGGTCTCGCGGCGGAGCTTCTCGTTGGAGGCGACGAGCACCGCCGGGTCGCCCTCGCGCCGGGGGCCAAGGACATGGGGCACGGGCTTGCCCGCGGCCCGCTCCACCGCCGCGATCACCTCCAGGACGGAGGCACCGGTACCGCTGCCGACATTATAGCGGCAGGACGGGCCGTTCTTCAGCCGGTCGAGCACGCGGAGATGGGCATCGGCCAGGTCGGCCACATGCACGTAGTCGCGGATCGCCGTGCCATCCGGCGTCTTGTAATCCGTGCCGAACACGGTCAGCGGCGGCCCGAGGCCGAGCACCGCGTTGACGGCGTTCGGGATCAGGTGCGTCTCGGGATTGTGGTCCTCGCCCAGGCGCCCGCCGGGATCAGCGCCCGCGGCGTTGAAGTAGCGCAGGGCAGCGGAACGCAGCCCATGCACCCGGTCGGCCCATTCCAGCCCCTTCTCCGCCATGAGCTTGGATTCACCATAGGCGGAGACCGGAGCCTTCACCTCCTCCTCGTCGATGGGGATGCGCTCGGGTAGGCCGAACAGGGCGGCGGTGGAGGAGAGGACGAAGCGCATTACCCCCGCCCGCACCGCCGCATCGGCGAGCCACAGGGTGTTGCCGAGGTTCTCGGCGATGTAGCGCATCGGCTCCCGCATGCTCTCGCCCACCAGGGAGAGGGCGGCGAAATGCAGCACGCCATCGAAGCGCCATCCCGCGAAGACTTCCTCGACCGCGCGGCGGTCGGACAGCTCGCCCTCTACCAGCTCCGCCCCGGGCAGCACCGCGTTGCGATGGCCCTGGCGGAGACTGTCAAAGACCACGACCTCGTCGCCCCGGTCCAGCAGGGCCAGGACAACATGGCTGCCCACATAGCCGGCGCCGCCGGTCACCAAATATCGTGCCATCCCTCTTCCTCGGCCAGGTGGGCGCCTCCGGCGGGATGCGCGAAGAGGAACATACCTCGATCCGCGCCACCGTCGAAGCCGCTCTTCGGAACATGGCCGCGCCGCCGGGGTTTCCAGGCCAGCCCATCCATGCTGCGCTGCCGAAAGGGGCAGCGCAGCGCCGTCCATCGCAAGGGCCGGGCGGGTTGCGCAAGGGTTGTCCCGGTCAATGATCCGTTGGATGAAAGGACCCATGGCACGGACCACGCGGAAACGGCGCCTGCTGGTCCTCTTCCCCGGAGAGCGTTTCGGCGGCGCCGAGGCTCATAGCCTGCGCATCGCCGATGCGGCCCATGCGGCCGGGATGGCGGTCACCCTTGCGGCCGGGGCGGCGCTGCACCCGGCCCTGGAGGGGTCCGGGCGGGTGCTCCTCGACCATGCGCTCGCCTGGCGAAGGGGCCTGCCGGCCAGGGCCCGGCAGGCGCAGGCCGAGGCGGCCAGGGCTGCCATCGCCGAGGCCGCGCCCGAGTTGGCCCTGCTGCCCCTGCCCTGGCCCGACCAGGCCGGAGGGATGTTCGAGGCGCTGGCCGAGGCGCGCATTCCCACTCTCGTCGTCTCGCATCTCGTCCCGCATGGGGAGGAGCTACCGGGCGGGCTGGATGAGGAAGCGCTGGTCGCGGCAAAGGTCATCGCCGGGGAATGGGTGGCGGTGTCCACCCCCACTGCCAGGCGTCTGGAAGCGGTGCTCGGCCTCTCCCCTGGGCGCGTGGCCACCGTGGCCAACGGCGTCGATCCGCCACCCGTCCTGGAACCGCGCCAGTGCCGCGCCAGGTTGCGGGAGGCGCTGGGCCTGCCGGGCGATGCGGCGATCGCCCTCTTCCTGGGGCGGCTGGACGCGGCAAAGGGCGCGGACCGGCTCCCTGGCCTCGCGGAAGCCTTCACGCGCCGAACGGGCGGCGTCCTCGTCGCCGCGGGAACCGGTTCGTTGGAGGGGGAACTGGCGACGCTCGCCGGGCCGCCCCAACCGTTGCGCCTGATCGGCCATCACCCCGCGCCGGCCGAGCTCATCGCGGGCGCGGATCTTCTGGTCATGCCGTCCCGGCTCGAAGGGGCTCCCCTCGCCTTCCTTGAGGCGGCGATGCAGGGCCTCCCCGTGGTGGCCAGCCCCGAGGCGTTGGAGGCGCTCGGCCCGCGCGCCCCGGAACTGGCCGCCCTGGCCGATGCCGAGGATGTGGGAGAGATGGCCGATGCGATGGCCGCATGCCTCGACCCGCTCGGCCAGGCGCCGGCGCGCGCCGCGTCCGCCTGGCGCCTGGCCTCCGCCTGGGACGGCGCCGCGATGGCCGGTGCCTATCTGGCTCGCCTCCGACGCCTCGCGGCCCCGGCGCTTGGCGGTCCGGGAAGCGGGTGAGATAAGGCCGCACGGACCGGGCTTGGGGATGTCAGAGGCAACGGATCATCCGACGGATAGGGGCGAGGCCGCGCCTGGAGGCGGGCCGGAGGTGGCCGTGATCATCCCGGCCTGGCGGCAGCCCGCCCTGCTGGCGGAGGCCATCCTGTCCGTCCTGGCGCAGCGCGGGAGCCGCGAGGTGGCGGCCGTGGTGGTGGATGATGGCTGCCCGATGCCGGAGACCCGGGAGGTGGCGCTGGCCCTTGCCCGGGCCCATCCAGGCCGCGTGTTTCTGCTCCGCCAGGCGAATGCGGGCCTCTCCGCGGCGCGCAATGCCGGAATCGACTTTGCACTGCGTGCCTGGCCGGGCTGCCGGGCCCTGTTCATGCTCGATGCGGACAACCGGCTCGGCCCAAGGCTGATCGACCGAGCCGCAGCACTCCTGGAGGAATCCGGGCCGGGAACGGGCTGGGTCTATCCCGATTTCGACTTCTTCGGCATTGCCGAACATGCCTCGGCGGCGGGGGAACATTCGCGCTTCCTCCACTTCCTCGAAAACACCAGCGACGCCGGAAGCCTCGTCTCACGTGCCGTTTTCGAGGCGGGTCTCCGCTTCGACGAGACCATGCGCCAGGGCTTCGAGGACTGGGATTTCTGGTTGCGGGTTGCGGCGGCCGGCTTCCGCGGGCGCCACCTGCCCATGGCGGGCTTTCGCTACCGGCGCCGCGCCGGCGGGATGCGCCTGGATGCGGAGCGCCGCCGCACCGCCATCCTGGCCGGCATGCGCGGGCGGCTGCGGCGGGAACTGGACCCGCGACGCCTCCTCGCTTTGGAGGCGGCGGAGCTTCCCCGCTTCCTGCTGTTCCGCTCGGGATACGGGATGGCGGAGTCCGTGCTGGACCCGCTCCGCCCCGCCCGTGCGCCGGTTACCCGCGATGCGGCCCGGCGCGCCGTGGTAGAGGCCAGCCGCCATCCGCAGGCCGTACATGCACCGCCCTTCCTGCTGTTCGCCTCCGGCGAGGCGCTTAAGGCGCTGGCGGCCGGCAAGCTCCTGCACAACACGCTCTGGCAGGCCGAGATCCTGCTCCGCCACGCCGACGCTGTTGGGGTGAGCCTCTGGACGGAGCAGCCCGGAAGGCTGCTGCTGGAGCGCGCCGAGGGACCGCCGCCGGCAGAGGCGGCGCTGCTGCTCTTCCGCACCGAGGCCTTCGGCGAAGCCGCCGCGCTTGGCGCGGGCTTCGAGACGATGCTTCGCCGAGCCGCCCGGCTGGACGTGACCCTGCCGATCTCCCTCCCCGCAGCGCCGCCACCTGTGCTGGATGAGGCGGCAGCGGAATTCGCCGCTTTCTCCGGATGCTTCGCCACTCGCCACCCCGAGCATGGTGAGTGGCGCGGCGACTGGCGCCGCCCCCGCGCCCACGCCCACCAGGGCTATGCCGAGCTGATCGGCGCCGGTGCCGTGCTGCCCTGGCTCTCTCCGGCGGAGGGGCGCGACATCGCCATCGCCGTGCCGATCTTCGAGATGGGAGGGGTGGAGCGGGTGGTGACCAACTATGCCCGGATCCTGCGCGAGCGCGGCTGGCGCCCGCATCTGTTCGTCACCGGCAGCGATTCCGCCTGGCTTCCGCCCGATGCGCTGGCCGCCTTCGAGACGGTGCAGCTGCCCCAGCGGGGCGGGATCGAGGGGACTGACACCTCGCGGACCCATTCCGGCGCCGCCCTGCCCGGCGTGACGAATTCACGCGATGCCCTTGGCCAGTTCGCGCCGATGCACGCCATGCTGGCCACCCATTCCCATGGAGCCCACGCCCTGGCCGACGTACTGCGCGGGCTTGGCGCCATCACCATCGCCGGCCTGCATGTGATCGAGCGGGAACTGGCCGGCGCCCCGCTCGGAAACCCTCATGCGCTGCTGGCGCATGAGGATTCCTATGATGCCATCGCTGTCGTCTCCGACGGGCTGCGGCGCTGGTGCCTCGCCCAGGGTGTATCGGCCTCCAAGCTGATCCTCGTCCCGAACGGTCCGGGCCAGGCCGCCGCTCCGGAAGCCGCCGCTTCCATCATGGCAGAGCGCGAGACACGGCAGGGACCGCTCCGCGCCCTGTTTATTGGCCGGCTCGACCCGCAGAAGGGGATCGACCGGCTGCGGGACATCGTCGCCCTGACCCCCGGCATCGAGTGGCGCGCCGCGGGGCGCGCGGTGCTGGACCGGGCCCCCGAGCCGATTCCCGGCCTCGTGGTGGAACCGCCGGCCGGCCCTCGTGAGCTCGATGGGCTGCTGGGCTGGGCGGATGTGCTCGTCCTGCCCTCCCGCTTCGAGGGCTCGCCCCTGACCATCCCGGAGGCGCAGCGCATGGGCTGCGTGCCGATTGTCACCCGGACAGGCGCCGTCGGGGAGATGATCGAGGACGGGGTGGACGGCTTCCTGATATCCGGCCGCCATGATCCGGAGATCGTCTCGGCCTTCGCCGAGCGCCTGGGCGCCCTTCAGGCGGACCGGGCCACCCTGCGCGCCGCCTCCGCCTCGGCCTTCGCCCGCGCCGCCGCCCTTCCTGGCTGGGGCCAGCGCATGGCCCCTCTTCTCGACCGCATCGACAAGGCACCCCATCCGTGACCCTGCGCGCCGATCCCGCCCACCTCCCCCGCCTCGCAGGTGGCCGCCCGCTCGTGCTGGTCGCCGAGGGCGTGATGGACCCCTCGCCGCTTGCCGCACCCGCGCTCGATGTCTGGATCGTTGCGAACCGCGGCGGCGTGAACCTCCTGCTGCCGCTCGGCACGCGCGCCGGCAGCCCGGAGGCAGCGGCCGAACTGCCCTCGCCACCGGCCGGCACCCTGGCGGTGATCGCGAGCGAGAGGCTGCGCGTGGCCCCGCTCCTGCGCTGGTGGGCCGAGGCCTCGGGCCTGCCCGCACCGCCCTTCCTGTTGGCCGCCACCGGGCAGGCCGCCCTGCCGGGGTTGCTGGCTTTGCTGGCCGAATCCCTCGCCACCTCGGCCGGCCGGGAGGCGGAGGCCCTGCGGGCCGTGGTCGCAGCCCGGCAGGAGATGGAGGAAACCCGGGAGGCCATGGCCGACACGGTGCGGATGCTGGCCCATCGTCCGCCCGCCGAGCCCCGGCTGGTCCTGTCCGGCGAGGCGGGCGATGCGGCACCCGTCACCGGTGCGGCTCGGCACAAGCTGGGCACGGGGCTGGCGGGGCTGGCCGCCCTCGCGGTTCATATCGCCGGGCCTGCCACCGGGCCGGGGCTGCTGCGCCTGCGCCTCCTCGCGGCCGAGAGCGACAGGGTGGTCGGCGCCTGGGCTATCCCGGCGGCGGACCTATCGCCCGGCTGGCTCACGCTCGACCTGCCCACCCCCCTCGGCCCGCTGCGGGAGACCGCGCTACTGGAGATCGTGCCTGAAGGGGACAGCCTCCCACCCCTTTCCCGCGAGGCGCGCTGGGCCGGCGCCGAGGGCGAGCATCCGCTGGCGGTGCGGGCCTGGGCCGGCGCGCCCGGCAGTCGCTACCTCGCCCCGGCGCATTGGATGCCGGAGGAGGTCGGGCTGAGCCTCCCGCGCGCCGATATCCCACTGGCCCTTCCCGAAGCGACCTGGGAGTCGGCGCGCGCAATCGAAGGCCAGATGGACCAGGTGGCGCTCGGCGATGAGGCGCCCCGGCCGCTCCTGCGCGCGCCGGCCGGTGGCCGGGCAATCCTGCTCATCCCGTATCTGCACGCGGCGGGGCTGGACCGGGTCCGCGTTGCCTTCGCCGGGGGCGCCGCCCCGGGCGCCTCGGTCTGCCTCTGGGTACATCCGGTCGATGCCCTGCCCGAGAACCCCGCCCAGCTGGACCGGATGGCACAGGGATCGGCCACGACCGGGTGGCGGAGCCTGCCCGAGGAGGGGCTGGAGCTGGCTCTCCCGCTTTCCGCGCATCTCTCGGGCCGGGCGAGCCTTGCGGTCGGCCTGCGAGCGGGCCCGGACGGCGTTGATATAGAACTGGCCCAGGTGGCGCTCTCCGCGATTCCGATGGGGGAGGCCCTTCCGGCCCCCTCCGCCGTATCCGGCATAGCGGTGCCGGCGAGCCCGACGGCCACGGCAGCGGCCATGCCCAAAATGCCAGTACGAGAGGCGGTTCCGGCACAGCCCGCGCCCCCGACGGCCGCTGCTGTCACCGCGCCGGCTTCCGCCGTCGCTCCGGCACCCATCCCTGCCGCGGCCCCGGTGCCGGCCGCGCCGCCAGCCGAGCCGGTGCAACCGCCGAAGCTGCCGCCCGCGCCGCTGCCGATCGAGCCCGCCCCGGTCATGCGGCCCGCCCTGCCGCCCGCGCCCCAGCCGGCACCGGTCGCGCCGCCGGCTCGGCCCATTTCCATGCCGGTTTCCGTGCCGGCGCCCTTGCCTCCGGCGATGGTGCCGGCAGCCGGTGCGCCAGCGGCTCCGGAACCGCTGCGCGCCTCACCGGCGCGTGCCGTTCCAGAGGCCGCATCGTCCGCACCAGCCGCTCCGGCCGCGCCGCAGCGCGTCTACATCCCGCCCAGCTTGCCGTTGCCGCCCATGCCCCGCCCCATCGGCGCGGCGCCCCAGACCCCTGCTCCGGGCCCGGGGGCCCCAGCCCAGGCGGCGGCCCCGACTCCTTCCACCCCGCCGCGTCCCGCCGTGCCGCCAGTGCGCGCAACGCCGACCAATGTGGCGCCCGGACGTGCGCCGGCTCGCTTTGAGGCAGTGCGGCTGCATCAGCATCTGCCGGGCGAGTCCTATCGCCACCTGGACATCACCATCGCCAGCCTGGCGAGCGGCCCGATGCGCTGGGCTTCCGTGCGGGTGAAGCTAGCGAGCAAGGATGGCGAGGCGCGGCTGGAATTCCGCCAGGCAGCGGGCTGGCCTCACATGTTCCGGGACTGGCTGGGCCGGGCGAGCGACAAGTTCGGCCCTTTCCTGCGCATCACCCAGCCCGAACTGCGCGAGTTCCTCGATTCGATGAAGGATGAGCGCGACGCGGCGATGATGCAGGCCTTGTTCGCCGTGCTTCCCCGGGTGGCCGAAGACGCGGCGCGACAGGCCGGGCTGTCGGTGGCCGATACGGCCCAGTGGGTGGAGAGCGCCAAGGCGCTGCAGGACGAATCGCAGCGCACGCCAGCCTGACCGGGGGGCCGGGGAGAACCGCGCTCCCCGGCCCAGCTCGGCTCAGACCCGCTCGATCACCATGGCGATGCCCTGCCCGACGCCGATGCACATGGTGCAGAGCGCGTAGCGCCCGCCGCGCCGGTGCAGCTCATGCATGGCGGTCTGCACCAGCCGTGCACCGCTCATCCCGAGCGGATGGCCGAGGGCGATGGCCCCGCCATTGGGGTTCACATGTTCAGCGTCATCGGGCAGGCCGAGATCGCGGGTGACGGCCAGGGCCTGGGCGGCAAAAGCCTCGTTCAGCTCAATGACATCAATGTCGGCGAGCGTCAGGCCGGCCTTTTCCAGGACCTTGCGCGCGGCGGGCGCCGGGCCGAAGCCCATGATGCGGGGCGGCACCCCGGCCGTGGCGGACGCCACCACCCGGGCGCGCGGGGTAAGGCCCTGGCGCTTCGCCATGGCTTCGTCGGCCAGGATGATGGCGCAGGACCCGTCATTCACGCCCGAGGCATTGCCCGCGGTCACGCTGCCGCCCTCCTTGCGGAAGGGGGTGGGCAGCTTGGCCAGCCCCTCGGCCGTGGTCTCCGGCCGCAGATGCTCGTCCTGCTCGAAGACCACGGGGTCCCCCTTGCGGCGGGGAATGGTAACGGGAACGATTTCCTCGGCGAAGCGGCCGGCCTTTTGCGCCGCAGCGGCGCGGTGCTGGCTGCGCAGGGCGAAGGCGTCCTGGTCCGCGCGGCTGACCTGGAAATCCTGCGCGACGTTCTCGGCCGTCTCGGGCATCGAATCCACGCCGTGCCGGGCCTTCATCAACGGGTTCACGAAACGCCAGCCGATGGTGGTGTCGTAGATCTCGGCGACGCGGCCGAAGGCCTCGGTGCTCTTGCCCTGGACGAAGGGGGCGCGGGTCATGCTCTCCACCCCGCCGGCCAGCATGAAGGACGCCTCGCCCGCCTTGATGGCGCGGGCCGCGATGCCGACGGCATCCATCCCGGAGCCGCAGAGGCGGTTCACCGTGCTGCCGCCGATGCTGTCCGGCAGCCCGGCGAGAAGCAGCGCCATCCGGGCGACATTGCGGTTGTCCTCCCCGGCCTGGTTCGCGCAGCCATAGATCACATCGTCCAGCGCGGCCCAGTCCACGCCGGGATGGCGCGCCATCAGTGCCTTGAGCGGCACGGCGCCCAGGTCATCCGCCCTGACCGCGGAAAGGCCGCCGGCATATCGCCCGATGGCGGTGCGCGCCGCGTCACAGATGAAGGCTTCGGCCATGGCGTCCTCCGTTGCTGGTCCTGTCCCATGGAGGAAGCGCATCCGGGCCGGCGGGGCAAGCGCCGGCTACGGACCTCTCTCCTCGCCGGTGCTCCCCCAGGCGGCGTGCCGGGGCAGGAGCGCGGCCTGGGCGAGCCCCCGCGCCTCAGCCTCGAAAGCCAGTTGGAGGCGGCGAACCGCCCGCTCCGGAAGCACGGGGCGGGTGGTGAGAGGGCCGGGCTCGCGCGGTGGGGCCGCTCCGGGTGCGGGGGACAGGGTGCGGTGTTCCATCGGCGCAACTTGGCGCGATGATCATGAAGGCCAAGTGAATGCCCGGCCTTCCACAGCGGGTGTGTGCCCTTCCACGAAGCCGTCATCTTCCTGTAGTCTGTTTGCAACACGGGGCGGCTAACCCCGGCCCACTCCTCTCAGGGAAGGAATCACGTGATGCGGCGACGCCATCTTGCCGCCGGCGCTCTTGCGCTGGCGAGTCTCATCGGCACGGGCCCGGGCGCGCTGGCGCAGCAGCAGCCGGTCGAAATCCAGTTCTGGCACGGGTTGAACCAGCCGCTGGGCGGCATGCTCGAGCAGCTGGCCACCGATTTCAACGGTACCCAGTCCCAGTACAAGGTGGTGCCGAGCTTCCGCGGTGGCTATGCCGAGACCGTGGTGGCGGCGATCGCCGCGTTCCGCTCCAACACCGCGCCGCATATCGTCCAGATGTTCGAGGTCGGCACGGGCACGATGATGTCCGCCGGCCGGGCCATCAAGCCTTTGCACGAGCTAATCGCCGAGACCGGCGTGGCGATCGACACGCGCGACTTCATCGGCCCCGTTGCCGGCTACTACGCCGCCGCCGACGGCAAGCTGATGGCCATGCCCTTCAACAGCAGCACGGCCATCGCCTTCTACAACAAGGACATGTTCCAGCGCGCCGGGCTGGACCCGAACAGCTTCCCCGCCACATGGGAAGGCGTGGAGCAGGCCGCGCGCAAGCTGAAGGCCGCCGGCATCGCCTGCCCCATGACCACGGCCTGGCCGAGCTGGCTGATGGTGGAGCAGCTGCTGGCCATCCATGACGTGCCGCTAGCCACCCGCGCCAACGGGTTCGAGGGGCTGGACACGCAGCTGAACCTCACGAACCCCGTACTGACCAAGCACCTGACGAATCTGGTGAACTGGCAGAAGGAAGGCCTGTTCCGCTACGCCGGCCGCGACACGGCGGGCGACCCGCTCTTCCCCGCCGGTGAATGCGCCATCACCTTTGCCTCCTCCGGCCTGCGCGCCCGCATCACGCGTGAGGCCCGCTTCGAATGGGGCGCGGCCATGCTGCCCTATTACGAGGGCACCTCCCCGCGTAACTCCATCATCGGCGGCGCGGCCCTCTGGACCATGAATCGCGGCCCGAATGCCCGGCGCAGCCCGGAAGAGCTGAAGGGCGTGGCGGAGTTCTTCCGCTACATCTCCAGCCCGGCCGTGATGGCGAAGTGGCACCAGGACACCGGCTATGTCCCCGTGACCCGCTCCGCCTATGAGGCGACTAAGGCGGCCGGCTTCTACCAGCGGAACCCGGGTGCCGATGTGCCGATCGAGCAGATGCTGCGCGGCGGTGAACCCACGGCGAACAGCCGCGGCATCCGCCTGGGCGGCTTCATCGAGATCCGCAACATCATCCAGGAGGAGATGGAGCGGGCCTTCCAGGGACAGGTGACGCCGGAGCAGGCCCTGGCCAGCGCCAATACCCGCGGCAATCAGGTGCTGCGCAACTTCGAGCGCACAAACCGCAACAACTGATAGCGTTCCGCCGGGCGGGGTTGCCCCGCCCGGCGCGACGAAGGGCACCATGCAGAAAAAAGTCATCTTCCGCGGCCGCCTCCTGCCGCTGGCGCTGCTGGCGCCTCAGCTCGCGGTGACCTTCGTGTTCTTCTTCTGGCCGGCTGGCCAGGCGATCTACCAGTCCCTGCTGCGGGAGGATGCCTTCGGCTTCTCCCGCGAGTTCGTGGGGCTGGAGAACTTCCACGAGGTGCTGGCGGACCCGAACTGGGTGAACGCCGCCCTCAACACTCTTGTCTTCTCCTCCTGCGTGGCGGGACTGGCCCTCAGCCTCGCGCTTTTCCTCGCGGTGCAGGCGGATAAGTCGCTGCGCGGCGCCACGATGTATCGCAGCCTGCTCATCTGGCCCTATGCGGTGGCGCCCGCCGTGGCCGCGGTGCTCTGGCTCTTCCTTTTCCAGCCGCAGATCGGGCTGATCGGGAAGGGGCTGAACGCAATCGGCATCCCCTGGGACTACAGGCTGAACGGCACCCATGCGATGATCTTGGTGATCATCGCCGCGGCCTGGAAGCAGCTGGCCTACAACTTCATCTTCTTCCTTGCAGGGCTGCAATCCATTCCCGCCAGCGTGCTGGAAGCCGCCGCCATCGATGGCGCGCGCCCGGCGCGGCGCTTCTGGACGGTGGTGTTCCCCTTGCTCTCCCCCACCACCTTCTTCCTGCTGGTGGTGAACCTGACCTACGCCTTCTTCGAAACCTTCGGCATCATCCATGCCCTCACCAATGGCGGGCCGGCGAAGGCGACGGAGACGCTGATCTACAAGGTTTATGTGGACGGGGTTGAGAACCTGAATCTCGGCCAGTCCGCCGCCCAGAGCGTGATTCTCATGATCATCGTGATCGGGCTGACGGCAATCCAGTTCCGCGCGATCGAGAAGAAGGTGCACTACTGATGGAGGGCAGCCTCGCCACCCCGGCGCCCGTGCTGCAGGACGATGCGCTGCTGCGCGCCACGCGCCGGCGGAAGCTCGTGTCCCGTATCATCGCGCATGGTGCGCTGATCCTGGGCGTGCTGATCGTCGCCTTCCCGATCTGGATGACCCTGGTGGGTTCCACGCATGACGCCGCCACCATCGGCCGGGGCGACGTCCCCCTGCTGCCCGGCGCGCACGCGGTGGAGAACTACACCACCGCCTGGAACGAGGGCGGCGGGCGCACCCGCACCACCCCCGCCCAGGTCATGCTGCTCAACAGCCTGCTGATGGCGGTGCTGATCGCGGTCGGGAAGATCCTCATCTCCATCCTCTCGGCCTATGCGGTGGTGTTCTTCCGGTTTCCGGGCCGGATGGCGGCCTTCTGGGCCATCTTCATCACGCTGATGCTGCCGGTGGAGGTGCGGATCATCCCGACCTTCCAGGTCATCGTGGACCTTAATCTCGGGAACACATGGACCGGCCTGATCGTCCCGCTCATCGCTTCTGCCACCGCGACGCTGCTGTTCCGCCAGTTCTTCCTGACGATCCCCGACGAGTTCGTGGAGGCGGCCAAGATGGATGGCGCGGGTCCGCTGCGCTTCCTCAAGGACGTGGTGCTGCCCCTCTCCCTGACGAATATCGCCGCGCTCTTTGTCATCCTCTTCATCTATGGGTGGAACCAGTATCTCTGGCCGCTGCTCATCATCAACGATCGTTCCATGGAGACGATCGTCGTCGGCCTGTCCAAGATGATCGGCCGCGGCGACTCCCAGAATGACTGGAACACCATCATGGCGACCGCCGTGCTGGCCCTGCTGCCCCCCGTGCTCGTGGTGGCGCTGATGCAGCGCTGGTTCGTGCGTGGCCTGACCGAAACCGAGAAGTAAGCCGATGGCGACCCTTTCCCTGCGGGATGTCCGCAAGTCCTTCAACGCCACCGCGGTGCTGCATGGCATCGATCTGGAGGTGGCGGATGGCGAGCTGGTCGTGATCGTCGGCGCGTCCGGCTGCGGCAAATCCACCCTGCTGCGCATCGTGGCCGGGCTGGAATCGCCCAGCTCCGGCCAGGTGGTGATCAATGGGCGGGACGTGACGGGGCTGGAGCCGGCGGACCGCGACATCGCCATGGTGTTCCAGAACTACGCGCTCTATCCGCATATGACGGTCTTCGGGAACATGGCCTATGGCCTGAAGATCCGGGGCCTGCCGCGCGCGGAGATCGAGCGCCGCGTGAAGGATGCCGCCGACATCCTCGGCATCGGCGCGCTGCTCGACCGTCGGCCGAAGCAGCTCTCGGGCGGGCAGCGGCAGCGCGTGGCCATGGGCCGCGCCATCGTGCGCGAGCCGGCCCTCTTCCTTTTCGATGAGCCGCTCTCGAACCTCGATGCCAAGCTGCGCGTGCAGATGCGGGCGGAGATCCGCCGCCTGCAGCGGCGCCTCGGCGTCACCTCGCTTTTCGTCACCCATGACCAGGTGGAGGCGATGACGCTGGGCGACCGGCTGGTGGTGATGAATGCGGGCCGTCCGGCCCAGGTGGCGCCGCCCATGGAGATCTTCTCCCGCCCGGCGGACACCTATGTCGCCGGCTTCATCGGCAGTCCCGCCATGAACTTCATCCCGGCGACGCTCGAGGAAGGCGGCGCCTCGGCCCGGCTCCCCGGCGGCGCGCCCATCCATTTCGCGGATGGGCCCCGCCCGGGCCCCGCGGGCAAGCCGCTGACCCTGGGGCTGCGGCCCGAGCATGTCTCGCCCGGCGACGGGGCCGACTCCATTCCCCTGGCCGTGGAACTGGTGGAGCCCCTGGGCTCCGAGACGGTGGTGCATGGCCGGGCGCCCGGCGGGCTCGCCGTCACGGCCCGCCTGCCCGGCGCCTTCTCCGGCTCGGCCCTTCCGGTTCGGCTTCCCCCGACGCATCTGCACGTGTTCGACGCTGAAACGGGCCGCCGCATCGATCCCTGATCACGCGCCTTTCCCCTTCCGGCGGCGCCTGTCCCCCGCTACCCATCACCCCGATGGACGCCTGGCCGAACGAGACCCCCGCCCCCTCCGCCCAGCAGGAGCAGGCTGCCCGCCTGTGGCACGCCGGTGATCACCAGGGTGCCGCGCGGTTGTTCGCCGAGGCCGCGGCGCTTTCAGCGGATCCGGCACCGCTGATGCTGTGGCAGGGCCATGCGCTGCAGGCGGCGGGGCGGACGGATGAGGCGCTGGCCGCCTATGAGCAGGCGGCGGCGGAGGCACCGGCCGATCCGGCGCCGCACCGCCATCGCGGCCATGCCCTGCGCCTGGCCTCCCGCCCCGAGGAGGCGGGCCAAGCCTATGCGCTCGCGGTGGCGCTGGAGATCGGGGCAACGGCCACGCCCGAGGCGGAAGCGGCCATCCAACGGCTCGGGGCGGAGAGTCCCGCCCCGCCAGAGCCACCCCGCCCCGAAAGCCCCGCCGGGACGCCCCCTGGCCCCGCGGACTTGCAAGCCGCCCGCGCGCCAGCCGCATCGGCGCGGACGGAAGCGCAGCCAGCACAGGGCATGGCACATCGCGGGCTGGTCCCCGCGGCGGCGGCGGCGCGCGCCACCACCCAGCTTGCGCCACCCGCCCGGCCCCGGATCGCGATGCTGCGGGTTGGCGGCAGCACGCCGCGCAGCGCGCAGCCCTCTCCCTCCGCCATGGCTGGCGGCAGCGCGGTGCCCGCGGCGGCCCGCGGGATCCAGGCAAGTCGCCTCACGGCCTTCGACGTGACGGACCTGCTGCTCCATTTCGGTCATCGCCGCACGCTCACGGGCATCCAGCGCGTCCAGGCGAGCATCCTCGGCGCCTCCCTCGCGGCGGGCTACGAGGCAAGCTATGTCAGCTTCGAACGGGAGCGCGCCGGCTGGCGTGCCGTGGACCCCGAGGCGCTGGCCCGCCTCCTGGCCGCCGCCGCCGCCGGGGCGGACACCGCGGACCCTGCCTGGATCCTTGCACGGGATGCGGTGCTGGAGCCCGGTGGAAACGCCCTGCCCTACAGCTTCCTCCCTGGCAGCACCCTCGTGAACCTGGGCAATTCCTGGGGCATCCCGGATTATTTCCGCGCGCTCCGCTTGGCGCAGCGCCAGGCCGGGCTGCGCTACGTGCCCTTCCTGCATGACTGCGTGCCGCTCGTGATGCCCGAGCATTGCGTCCGTACGCTGGTCCAGGACTATGCGCGCTGGTTCTCCTCCATGGGGGTGCATGCCCATGCGGTGCTCTGCAACTCCGAATGCACCCGCGCGGATGGCCAGCGATTCCTCGATGCCCTGATCCCCGGCCTGAACCTTCCGATGGAGGTGGTGCGGCTGGATGCGGATCCGCGCCCCACCGCCGCGCCCGATGCGGCCGCGCTGGAAGGCACGCGCGCCCCGCGGGCGCCCGAGCCCTATGTGCTCTTCGTGGCGACGATCGAGAGCCGCAAGGACCACCTCACCGTCTTCCGAACCTGGCTGAGCCTGCTGCGCCGGCACGGCGCGGGGCGGATCCCGCGCCTGGTCTGCGTCGGTGCCCGGGGCTGGCATGCGGAAGCGGCGATGAACTTGCTGGAGGGCAGCCCCGAGCTGGCCCGGCATGTGGTGCTTCTGCACGACATCTCGGATGGTGGGCTGGCGGTCCTGTACAGGGACTGCCTCTTCACCCTCTACAACTCGCATTACGAGGGCTGGGGCCTTCCCGTCACGGAAAGCCTGGCCTGGGGCAAGGTGCCGGTCATACCCCGACATTCCGCCCTGCTCGAATCGGGAGAGGGCGTCGCGGTCTATGTGGAGCCGCAGAGCGAGCCGCATATGGTCGCGGCGGTGGAGCGCCTTCTCTTCGAGCCGGGGGCGCTTGCGGCGGCCGAACGCGGCGTGGCGGCCAAGGGCCGGCGCCGTTCCTGGGAGGCGGTGCTGTCGCAGATCGGCACGGCGCTCGAGGCATTCGGGCAGGAAGAGCCGCCCCCGGTCGCCGAGCGTATCGCCATCCCCCTGGGCCACCGAATTCCGCTGCGCCGCAGCGCCTCCCCGGTGCCGGACCTCTCCATCGCCCTGTCCGACCTGGTACGGGACGGGGTCGGCTGGCGGCCGCTCGAGGATTGGGGAGCCCCGATGGCGGAGGGGCGGGCACGGCTGCGCATGCCCTTGCCCCCGGGCCTTTCGGGCCTGCTGCGCCTTCATCTCGAGTTGCGTGGCGTGGGCGGGGGCCCTCTCTCCTTCGTGCTGCTGGCGGATGGGGCGCCGGCCGGGGCCGCGACGATTGCCGAGCCGCCCGAGGGCGATTTCGCCACGGCCATGCCGGTGGAGGTGGCGGAGGGTACGCGGATCCTGGACCTGGAGTGGGACGCCGCAGACGGTATGGGGCTTCGGGGCCTCATGATCTGCCGCGAGGACGACCTGCTGGCGCGGCTCGACTTCCTGGAGGCGCAGCGCATGCCCGCCTTCCACGCCGGCTGATCTGCCCGGAATACAGCCACCGGTTGCTGGATGGTTAACGCCTGCCGGGGCGAGGCTGCGGCATGCGCGCTGCCAGCCATTCCGCCCGATTCACCCGTGATTCACGCCTTTCCGGCATGGTGCTGCGCATGATCAGCACCAACGCCCTGGCCGCCTTCACGCAGGATGTCTCCCGTGCTGCCGGTATCCGGGAAATCCAGCCGGTGCGGGAGGCGCGCGGCGGATCGGGCCAGGCCGTTCCAGCCCAGCGGGCGCTCGAATCAGTGCCCGCCGCCCCGGCGACTCCCCTGCCCCGCGGGTCACTCCTGGACCTTCGTGTGTAGCACCGCCGCCAATTGGGGTTGTGACCGGGGAGGCCCGGCGCCATTCTGTGCCCATGGCCGGTGCTTTCGAGAGAAAACGGCATGAGGGTGACGACCGGGACCGGCTGACCTGCCGAGACTGCGGCTTCGTCGCTTATGAGAATCCCAAGGTCGTGGTGGGCTCCGTGGTGTCCATCCCCGAGGCGGGGCCGGGTGGCGTGCTGCTCTGTCGCCGGGCGATCGAGCCCAGGCGGGGCTTCTGGACACTGCCCGCCGGCTATCTCGAAATGAACGAAACGGTCGAGGAAGGTGCGCGGCGCGAGGCCTGGGAGGAAGCATGCGCCCGGATCGCGACCGACGGCGTGCTGGCGGTCTTCTCCATCGCGCGGCTGGGGCAGGTGCAGGTGATGTTCCGGGCCCGGCTGGCCGTGCCCGGCTATGCGCCCGGCCCTGAGAGCCTGGAGGTCCGCGCCTTCGCCTGGGATGAAATCCCATGGGCCGAGATCGCCTTCCCGAGCGTGCACTGGGCCTTGCAGGCCTGGAAGGAAGGGGCCGGGCATCCCGGCCCCGCCATGCTCAATCCGCCCGAGGATCCGCGTGGCATGCGCCCGCTGGCCGGGCCTGCCCTGGCGGGAGATGCCGGATGATCGCCACCCTTGCCCTGTCGGCCCTGCTGCTCGGCGCGGCGCCCGAAGCGCCTTCCTCCCCAGCCATCCTGCTGGTCCAGGAAACCGAGGCGCCACGGCCAGCGGCCGCCCCGGCCCGCCGCCAGCAACAGCGCCCGGCGCGCCGGCGTTCCGCGCGCCGGGCTACACCGCCCGCGATCCAGGCGCCGCCGCCTCCACCACCCACGCCCGCCCCGCGCGCGGACATCGCGCCGATGCCGGATCGCTCGATCGAGGCGCCGCGCGGACCCTTCGAGCCGGAAACCGCACGGCTGCGGCCAGACCTCATCCGGCCCCGGAACCTCCCCGATGCCCGGGTCCAGTCCGACAACGAGTACACGCGGGAGCGGGACAGCCTCTATCGAGAGCCGGCGGCCGGCGCCCGGATGAACATTCCCTTCTCCTACTAGGCCGGGCGCTGGGCGCGGCCCGGAGTCCAGACATCGTCCGGGGTCGCCCAGAGCGCCTCGTCCCGCAAGCCGCGCGCGAGGGCTTCCGCGATGGCGGCGAGAATGCGCTCCCCCTTTTCGGCCGTGGCGGCGCGGGGATCGCCCCGCACGCCCGTCACCGGCGCGCGCTCGGCGAAGGACCAGAAGCGCTGGAAGGCGCTGCCGCCGACGGAAGGGCCGCCATTGGAGAGCGCACCCGCCACCTCGTCCTTCCGCACCTGGTCCGGTTCAAGCGCGAGCCAGAGGCTCGTTTCCGCCTCGCAGGCATGCTGGGTGCCGGGCTGTGTCTCCAGGATGGAGGCGATCGCGGCCGCCGCGGCCTGGTGCACGGTGGTGGTGACCACGGGAATGCCCATCTCCGCGCCGAGCTCGCGCGCGATGACCATCAGCGGCTCGATGTTCCCACCATGGGAGTTCACCAGGAACAGCTTGCGGAAGCCGCAGGCCATGATGGATTTCGCCACGCAGGCGATCACCGCCTGCATCGTCCGGAAGTCCAGGCTGATCGTGCCGCCGAAGGGCAGGTGATGCTCGCTGATGCCCTGCCACATCGGGGGCAGGACGAGAGCGGGGGCATCTTCCGCCACCAGCTCCGCCGCGCGGATGCAGGAGGCATGCCCGATCAGGCTGTCGGTCCAGACCGGCAGATGCGGGCCATGCTGCTCCAGCGCCGCGACGGGCAGCATCACCACCGCGTCGCGCGCGGCCCATTCCTTGATCTCGGGCGCGGTCAGCCGCTCCCAGCGCACTTCGGTCATCAGGAAAGTCCCACCAGCGAACGGGCGTAGTCGCGTGCCTCGAAGGGCCGCAGGTCAGCGGCGGTCTCGCCCACGCCCACGGCATGCACGGGAAGGCCGAATTCCTCGGCCAGCGCGACAACGACGCCGCCCTTGGCGGAACCATCGAGCTTCGTCACGACGAGCCCGGTCACGTCCACCATCTCGCGGAACACCTTGCATTGCTGCACGGCATTCTGGCCGGTGGTGGCGTCCAGCACCAACAGGACAGCATGGGGCACGTCCGGGTCGAGCTTGCGGAGAACGCGCACGACCTTGCGCAATTCTTCCATCAGACCGGCCTTGTTGTGGAGCCGACCGGCCGTGTCGATCAGCAGGATGTCAGCGCCTGCGCCCCGGGCGCGCTGCAGCGCCTCATGGGCGAGGCCGGCGGCATCGGCGCCCTCCTTGGCCGGAGCAATGACGGTGCTGCCGGTGCGCTCGCCCCAGATCTGCAGCTGCTCCACGGCGGCGGCGCGGAAGGTGTCGCCGGCCGCCATCATCACGCTGCGGCCCTCGGCGCGGTAGTTCTGCGCCAGCTTCGCGATCGTGGTGGTCTTTCCGGTGCCGTTCACGCCGACGACGAGGACCACATAGGGCTTCTTTCCCCAGTCCGGCTGCAGTGGCTGGGCGACGGGGGCGAGGATGGCGGCGATCTCGTCGGCCAGTGCCGCCTTCACCTCATCGTCGCCCACCTCCTTCCCGAAGCGCGTGCGGCGGAAGCCGGCCACGATGCGCTGGGCGGCGGGAAGGCCGAGATCGGCGGTGATGAGGGTTTCCTCCAGCTCCTCCAGCGCGGCATCGTCCAGCCGGCGCTTGCGGAACAGGCCGGTCAGGTTCTCGGTCAGCTTGGCGGTGGAGCGGGAGAGCCCTGCCTTGAGCCGCGCGAAGAAGCCGCCCGCCGCGGCCGGTTCGGGCTCCGGGATCGGCACGGGCGGCTCGGGGATCGGCTCCTCTGGCTCCGGGGTCGGTTCCTCGGGCGGCATGGTGAAAGCGGGCGGGATGCCGGCCTGGGCGCCGACGGGCTCGCCGAGCTTCGGTTCCTCCGGGATGCTCGGCATGGCAGGGCCCGGGGCCTGCGGGAAGCCGCCCTCCATGGGCATGGGGGCGAGCTGCGGCGGGGCGAATCCCGCGATCCCGGTCACCGAGGGAAGGAGATGGTCCGGCTGACGTGCCTCGACCGGAGGAGGCGATGCGGGCGGGTCGCCCTGCCCCGGTTCCGTCCCCGGCTCCCGGACCGGCGGTGGCGCCTCGGCGGGCGGGGGCGCGACGGGCGGCGCTTCCGGCTCGGTGACGGGGGGCGTGGGCGCTTCGGGCGTGCCCGCCCTGCCCGTCAGCCGGCTCCAGAGGTCCTTCAGCGCCATTTCGTCTCCTCTCCGAAGCCGCCGCGACTCAGGCGGGGTAGGCGTCCAGCTCGATCATGCCCGTGAAGGCCGTGGCGGTCGGGCCGGACATGAGCACATGCCCGTCAACGCGCCATTCGATGTGCAGGTCTCCGCCGGGCAGCGACACGGTGGCGGCCCGGCCGCACAGGCCGCGCCGGGCCGTGTTCACCAGGGCCGCGCAGGCGCCGGAGCCGCAGGCGAGCGTCAGCCCCGCACCGCGCTCCCACACCACGAGGCGGATGTGGTCCGGGGCCAGGACCTGGACGAAGCCGATATTGGCCCGCTGGGGAAAGAGCGCGTCGTGCTCCAAGGCCGGGCCGATCCGGGCCGCATCGATGGCGTCCAGATCCGGCACGAAGAAGGTCGCGTGCGGATTGCCCATGGAGCAGGCGGCGGGATCGGAGACGCCATCGGCCGAAAGGGGCAGGTGCAGCGTATCCATTTCCCGGGCCAGGGGCACATCCGCCCAGCCCAGCCGGGCCGGCCCCATATCGACGCGGATGATCCCGCCGGGCAGGGTTTCGGAGGGCAGCAGGCCCGAGATGGTGCGAATGGTGACGGCTTCCGTCCCGGCCTCGGCCATCGCCAGATCGGCGATGCAGCGCGTGGCGTTGCCGCATGCCCCGGCCTCGGAACCGTCAGGGTTCAGGATCCGCATGAACAGGTCCGCCCCTTCCCTGCCCGGCTCCATGATAATGAGCTGGTCGCAGCCGATTCCCCGGTGGCGGTCCGCGATGGCGGCGGCGCGTGCGGGCGTGACGGGCAGCGGCGCCCGGCGTGCGTCCAGCACGACGAAGTCGTTGCCAAGGCCGTGCATCTTGCGGAAGGGAATGATCATCGCGGAGCCGATATAGGCGCCGCAGGGCCGTGCCGGAAGCGGCAGGCCTATCCGGAGGGGGTCGGGGTGGGATCGAGCGTGCTCGCCCCGCCGGCCTCGCCCGGCAGCAGCTCGGCCAGCAGAACCTCGGGCACCGCGTCGAACCGCAATCCCGCCTCGGCGAAGAGCCTGGCCGAGATATGCCCGCGGCGGTCCCATTCAGAGCGCGTGCCCAGGCGCGGCGGAGAGGCCACCACGCGCCGGATGCCGGACTGGATCGAGAGCACGGCGCAGTGGTTGCAGACGGGTTTGCCGACGACGTAGAGGGTGCATCCCCGCGCCTCCCGCCCGGCGAAGAGCAGGGCCGACTGCTCGGCATGCACCATCATGTCCAGCTTGGTCGGCTTGTCGGAAAGCCGGTCCATGTCGTCCTCGATCCGCGTGGGGAAGCCGTTGAACCCGGTGGCGACGATGCGGTTCAGCTCCGGCGCGACGATCACGGCGCCCACCCGGCCGCGCGGGTCCTTCGACCAGTCGCGGATATGGGCGGCAAGGCGCAGGTAGCGGCGGTCCCAATGGGTCAGGGTCACGCCCTGCTCGGCGTTCATGCCGGCATCTCCCGCGCCCGGACCACGGTGACGCTGCACGGAGCGCGGGCCGCCACCTCCCCCGAAACCGATCCCAACATCGTCCGGAGCATCGAATTGGCACGCGCGCCCATCACCACGTGATCCACCCCATTCGCCTCCGCATATTCCAGCAGCGCCTCCGCCGCGCTCGAACCCTCCAGTACATGGAAGGTGATCTGTCCCTCCTCCAGCCCAAGCGGCGCGGCCCAATGGCGCAGCTCCGCCAGGCGCTGGACGCGGGCGGAGCGTCCGGCCGAGTCATGGGGAGCATCTCCCCGGATATAGCCGTCCAGCAGCACGTTGAGGCAGGCCACGCGCGCGCCGGGCAGGGTGCGGAGCACATTGCCCACGCTGGTCCGCAGGGCCTCGGCCAGGGGGGCGGTCTGCTCCCTCAGGTCCACGGCCACCGCGACGATCGGTGCGGCATGGGAGGTGACGGCGGGGCGCCCGGTCCGAAGGCTGCGGTCCCGGTTGAAGCGCCGTTCCAGCAGCTTGAGCCAGCTGTCGCGCCGCGTGCGCGCGGCACGCGGCCCCAGCCGCACGGCCTCGGGGTTGCGCAGATCGAAGGCCAGCTGGGCAGCGGTTGGGTGCCTTCGGGCCGGGTCCACCTCCAGGCAGCGCAGGATCACCTCCTGCATCCAGGGGCGGATCTCCGGACGCAGCCGGCGCGGCGGAACGGGATCGCGCCAGAGCCGGTGGCGCACGGCGCGCAGGTGCAGAGGCTCCCCGAAGGGCAGGAACCCCGTGGCGAGCTGGTAGAGCAGCACGCCCAGCGCGAAGAGGTCGCTCCGCGGCTCGCTTCGCTGCCCCATGGCCTGCTCCGGCGCCATGTAGGGGGCGGTGCCATAGGGGATGCGGAACTCCTCCTCGATCAGGTCGGGGAGCTTGCCGTGGTGCGAGAGCCCGAAATCCACCAGCACCGCATCGCCTCGCAGCCCGTCCGGGGTGCGGCGGAAAAGGATGTTCGCGGGCTTCACGTCCAGATGAGAGACGCGCTGGCGGTGCAGCGAGGCCAGGGCGAGCGCCACCTTGGCACCGATCGCCGCCACCTCGTCGAGCGGAAGCGGAAGTTCGCGCAGGCGGGTCAGGAGAGAGGCGCCGGGAATCCGCTCCATGACCAGATAGGGATTCGGCGCCTCGAATCCCTTTGCAGCCACGAATTCCGGCACATGCGGCCCGGTGAGGCGGGGCAGGATCATCTGCTCCATCTCGAAGGACACGATATGCGCAGGGTCCAGCCCGTCCAGATGCGGCAGCTTCATCAGCAGCGGCATGGAATGGTCGGGATGCGTCACCTCGAAGATCGAGGCCATCCCACCCTCGCGCAGCGGCGCGCCGAGGGTGAAGCCGTCGATCACCTGGCCCTGGCGGGGGCGACGATGCGGCACGGGGTCAGCGCCCCACCAGAAGCCGGTCGGCCAGGCTCTCCGGCAGGCCGGCGCGGCGGATCTTCTCGGCCGCCGCATCCACGTCGTAGGGCACGCGAATCCAGCGCAGCTCCGCTGCGTCCGGGTCCAGCAGCCCGTAGCAGGCAGAGGGGTCGCCATCCCTGGGCTGGCCGACCGAGCCCATCACGGCCAGCCAGCGGCGGGGCCGCGAAAGCGGCACCGGGGCATCATGGGCCGGGCGGAAGGCGGTGCACTTGTCCGTGGCGGTAAGGCCAAAGAGCCAGGGAACATGCACATGCCCGCAGAGGGTCACCCGGGCCGGCGTGGCCTCCAGGCTCCGCCGTGCCTCCTCGGGGCTTGTGACATAGCGCCAGGCTTCCGGGTCGGAGGCATCGGCATGGACATAGAGCCGGTCCTCCTCGGCATGTTCCAGCGGCAGGCTTTTCAGGAAGGTGGCGGCGTCCGGGCTCAGCTGGGCCCGGGTCCACTCGATCGCGGCGGCGGCGCGGCCGTTCATGCGGTGGTTGCGGGAGAAGATGGCCTGGTCGTGGTTTCCCCGTATCGCCACCGCGCCATGGGCGATCCGGTCCATCACCGTGCGCAGGCACCAGGCGGGGTCGGCGCCATAGCCGACATAGTCGCCCAGGAAGACATAGCGGGTGGCACCCGCTCGGTCGGCATGGGCCAGGCAGGCGGAAAGCGCCTCGCGGTTGCCGTGGATGTCGGAGAGGATGGCGATCATCACCGGGATATGTTGGTACCTGTGGCGGGCCGATGCCAGCACCGGCATGACACTTGCCCGCGCCCTGCCCATCCCCTATACCGCGCCCTCCACGCGCCCCGGGCTTCTCTGGGCTGCCCGGCCGTGGTCCCGGCCCCCGCCGCATGGTGCGGCCTGTCCTCGCAGGAGGGCGGCGCAAGGTGGGGCCGTCCATCCCCCGCCTATAGGAGGACCCAAATGCCCAAGATGAAGACGACGTCTTCGGCCAAGAAGCGCTTCAAGATCACGGCCACGGGCAAGGTGCTCGCTGGCCCCGGCAAGAAGCGCCACAACCTCTCCGCCCGTTCGCAGAAGGTGAAGCGCCAGAACCGCGGCAACCAGGTGCTGCGCGACCAGGACGCCAAGACCGTCATGCAGTGGCTGCCCTACGGCCTGCCCCGGTAAGCGAGAGGAGACAGACACATGGCTCGTGTTAAGCGCGGCGTTACCGCCCACGCCCGTCACAAGAAGGTCCTCAAGCTCGCCAAGGGCTATGTTGGCCGTTCTTCCACCGCCTACCGCCCCGCTCTCGAGCGGGTCGAGAAGGCGCTGCAGTACGCCTATCGCGACCGCCGCAACAAGAAGCGCGATTTCCGCGGCCTGTGGATCCAGCGCATCAACGCGGCCTGCCGCGAGAACGGGATCGTCTATTCCCGCTTCATCGCCGGGCTGAAGGCTGCCGGCATCGAGCTGGACCGCAAGGTCCTGTCCGCGATCGCCTATGACGACGCCACCGCCTTTGCGGCCCTCGTCGAGAAGGCCAAGGCGTCCCTCCCGGCTCAGCAGACCGCCTGAAGCCGGGCGCCCCGCCCGGCGCGGCGGGGCATCCTTTCTGAATGAACGCCAAGGGCCGCTTCCGCTGGGATTTCCCAGCGGCGCGGCCCTTGGCATATCAAGCGCCCGCCGGCCCCAGGCCGGGGCCAAAGGATCAGGTTCGGGAATGGCTGACGATCTCGACATGCTGCGCGCCTCGATCGAGGCCGCCATCGCGGAGGCGGCGGATCCCCGCGCGCTGGATGCCGTGCGCGTCTCCGCGCTAGGCAAGAGCGGCGAGGTGACCGCGCTGCTCAAGAGCCTGGGCGCCCTGCCGCCCGATGAGCGCAAGGCGCGCGGCGCGCAGGTGAACGTGCTGAAGGGCGAGATCGAGCGGGCGCTGGAGAACCGGCGCGTGACGCTGGAGGCCTTCGCCCTGGATGCGCGCCTGGCCGCCGAGCGGATGGACGTGTCCCTGCCCCCCCGCCCCTCCGCACCCACGGGCCCCGACGCCGGCAGCATCCACCCGATCTCCCGCACCATGGAGGAGCTGATCGCCCTCTTCGGCGCCATGGGCTTCGCGGTGGCCGAGGGGCCGGATATCGAGGGGGACTGGCATAACTTCTCCGCCCTTAACATCCCGGACCACCACCCGGCCCGGCAGGACCACGACACCTTCTACCTGACCGCGCCCGAGCCCGGCGCGCGGCGCCCGGTGCTGCGCACCCACACCAGCCCCGTGCAGATCCGCACCATGCTGACCCAGGAGCCGCCGATCCGCGTGATCGTGCCCGGCCGCACCTGGCGCGCCGACCATGACGCGACCCATTCCCCGATGTTCCATCAGGTCGAGGGGCTGGTGATCGGGCGCGACATCCATATGGGCCACCTCAAGGGCACGCTGGTGGACTTCCTCCGGGCCTTCTTCGGCATTGCCGACCTGCCCGTTCGCTTCCGCAGCAGCTACTTCCCCTTCACCGAGCCCTCGATGGAGGTGGATATCGGCTGGAGCCGCAAGACCGGCGAGCTGGGCCAGGGCGGCGACTGGCTGGAGATCCTGGGCAGCGGCATGGTCCACCCGAAGGTTCTGGCCAATGTCGGGCTGGACCCGCGCGTGTGGCAGGGCTTCGCCTTCGGCATGGGGATCGAGCGCATCACCATGCTGAAGCACGGCATCCCCGATCTGCGCCCCTTCTACGAGGCCGACCTCCGCTGGCTGCGCCACTACGCCACCAGCCCGCTCTCCCCCTTCACCCTGCACGACGCCGCCTGAGGGTCGAAAGATGAAGTTCACCCTGTCCTGGCTGCGCGACCACCTCGAGACCGAGGCGACGCTCGAGCAGATCCTCGCCACCCTCAACACCATCGGCCTGGAGGTGGAGGGCGTGGAGGACCGCGCTGCCGCCCTCGCCCCTTTCCGCATCGCCCATGTGGTGGAGGCGGAGCAGCACCCGAATGCGGACCGGCTCCGTGCGCTGAAGGTGGATGTGGGGGACGGCACCCTGCGGTCCGTTGTCTGCGGCGCGCCGAATGCGCGGGCGGGCATGAAGGGCGTGGCGGCCCTACCCGGCGCCTTCGTGCCGGGGACCGGCATCACCCTCAAGGCGGGCGAGATTCGCGGCGTGAAGAGCGAGGCGATGATGCTGTCGTCCCGCGAGATGGGGCTGGGCGACGACCACAGCGGAATCGTGGACTTGCCCGAGGATGCGCCGGTCGGCACCCCCTATGCCGAATGGGCCGGGCTGGGCGACCCGGTCATCGAGATCAGCGTCACCCCGAATCGCGGCGATGCCCTCTCCGTGCGCGGGGTCGCGCGCGACCTCGCCGCTGCCGGCCTCGGGACGCTGAAGCCCTGGGGGGCGGAACCGGTGGCGCCGGCCTATCCCACGCCGCTGGAATGGGTGATCGAGGATCCCCGCGCCTGCATCCAGGTCTTCGGCCGGGCGGTGCGCGGCGTGACGAATGGCCCCTCGCCCAAGTGGATGCAGGACCGGCTGACCGCGATCGGGCTGCGCCCGATCAACGTGCTGGTGGACATCACCAACTACTTCACCTTCGATCTCGGGCGGCCGTTGCACGTCTTCGACGTGGCCAAGGTAAAGGGCCGCACCCTCACCATGCGGCTGGGGCGCGAGGGCGACGAATACCTGGCGCTGAACGGCAAGACCTATCGCCCGACCCCCGAGGACATCGTCATCGCCGACGAGGCCGGGGTGGAAAGCCTGGCTGCCATCGTCGGCGGCGAAACGACGGGCTGCGACGAGACCACGCGCGAGGTCTTCATCGAGTGCGCGCTCTTCGATCCCGTGCGCATCGCCCTTACCGGGCGCCGGCACCAGGTGCATAGCGATGCCCGCGCGCGGAACGAGCGCGGGCTGGACCCGGCCGCGCAGCGCGCGATGATCGAGGCCGCCACGCGCATGGTGATGCAGCTTTGCGGCGGCGAGCCCAGCACCATCACCGAGGCCGGCGCGGAACCGGCCTGGCAGCGCCAGGCCACGCTCCGCTTCGAGCGGATCGCCGGGCTGGGCGGCTCCTCCATCCCGCCTGAGGGCGCCGTCGCCTCGCTGGAACGCCTCGGCTTCAGCGTGCTGGCCCGAGACGCCGCCCAGGTGACGGTGGCCGTCCCCTCCTGGCGCAACGACATCGCCTCCTCCGGCTCGGCCTATCGTGCCGGCGGGACGGAGCTGACGCAGGAGCCTGGAATAGACCCAGCTCGCGCCAGGGCCGCGGCCGAGGGCGCCGATGCGGTGGAGGCTGAGTGCGACCTGCTGGAGGAGGTGCTGCGGCTGGAGGGGCTGGACGCCATTCCCGCCGTTTCCCTCCCGGCGGAGGGGCGCCTGCCCCTGCCCTCCCTCACGCCGCGCCAGTCCCGCACGGTTCTTGCCCGGCGGGTGCTGGCCTCCCGCGGGCTGGCCGAAGCCGTGACCTTCGGCTTCGCCGCCCGGGGTATCGCCAGCTATTTCGGTGAGGTTCCGGACGCGCTTCGGGTGGAGAACCCCATCGCGGCCGATCTGGACCAGATGCGCCCCACCCCTGTCGCCACGCTGCTCCAGGCGGCAGGGCGGAACGCGGCGCGCGGCTATCCGGACGTGTCGCTCTTCGAGATCGGCGCCTCCTACCTTGCGCCTTCGCCCGAGGGGCAGCTGAACACGGCGGCCGGGGTGCGGATCGGCCGCACGCCCCGCCACTGGTCCGAGCCGCAGCGCGCCGTGGATGCGCTGGACGCGAAGGGCGATGCCCTGGCCGTGCTGCTCGCGCTCGGGATCGCCCCGGCGGCGCTGACGGTCACCACGGACGCACCCGGCCACTACCATCCCGGCCGCTCCGGCATCCTTCGCAGCGGGCCGAAGCTGCCACTGGCGCGGTTCGGGGAGCTGCATCCGCGGGTGCTGTCCGCCCTGGGGATCGATGGCCCGGCTGTGGCGTTCGAGGTGTTGCTGGACTCCATCCCGGATCCGAAGCGGAAAAAGAAGTCCGCCCCGGAGCTGCCCGCATTCCAGCCTGTCCGGCGCGACCTGGCCTTCCTGGTGGATTCCACGGTCCAGGCCGATGCGCTGCTCCGCGCGGCGCGGGGGGCGGAGCGAAACCTGGTGGCCGAGGTCTCGCTCTTCGACCGCTACGCGGGCAACCGCCTGCCTGAGGGCAAGGTCTCGCTGGCGCTGGAGGTCGTGCTGCAGCCGCGCGAGCGCACGCTGACGGATGCGGAAATCGAGGCGGTGATCGCCAAGGTCGTCGCCGCGGTCACGAAAGCCACCGGGGCGAGCCTGCGGGGCTGACCCCATGGCAGGGGCGGTCTAGCCTGGTGGCGCGCCCGCCCTGGCGGGTGCCCACCATACGGAAACGCCCATGGCCGCCGAATCCAGCCGGGAAGCCCCCCGCCCCTTCCGCTATCCCGTGCCCGAATTGGGCTCGCTGCCCGAGGATATCCGCGCCCGGATCCTGGCCGTGCAGGAGAAGGCGGGGTTCGTTCCCAATGTCTTCCTCCTCCTCGCCCGGCGGCCTGAGGAGTTCCGCGCCTTCGTCGCCTATCACGACGCGCTGATGGAAAAGCGCGAGGGGCTGACGGCGGCGGAGCGCGAGATGATCGTGGTGGCGGTTTCGGCCGCCCATGGCTGCCAGTACTGCGTCGTCGCCCACGGGGCGATCCTGCGCGTGCGGGCCAAGGACCCCGTGGTGGCGGACCTCGTGGCCACGAATTACCGCAAGGCCGGGCTGCCGGCGCGCCAGCGGGCGATGCTGGATTACGCGCTGAAGGTCGCCACCCAGTCGCATCTGGTCGGGGATGAGGATCACCGCGCCCTGGCGGAGGCCGGCTTCACCGAGGACGAGGCCTGGGACATTGGGGCGATCGCCGCCTTCTTCTCCATGTCCAACCGCCTGGCCAACGCCACGGATCTGCGCCCCAACGCGGAATTCCATATGCTCGGCCGGCGCTGAGGCCGTACTTCCCCGCCGGGCCCTGTTCCGATATGCGAAAGGCATGACGGCGAACGCGGCCCGGTTCCACCAATGAAAGTGCCGTATCACGCGCCTGGCCAGCCCATGCAGCACGCCCTCCCGGCCGACCGGAAGCTGTTCCGGGAGCTCTATTTCCGGGAAACGGCCCGGGCGGTGCGGTACCGCTACGCCCTCCTGGTCCTCGATGCGCTGACGCTGGTCTTCATCATCGCTACCTCCTTCATCGAGCGGACGACGGCGGTCGAGGTGGCGGACACCGTGCTCGGCCTGGTTCTCCTGGCGGAGTTCTACGCCCGGCTGCGCGCCAACCCCCGCCCGTGGCACGAGTTGGTCCACCCGGCCAGCCTGGCGGATGCGGTGGCGATCATCTGCTTCCTCATCCCGGCCCTGGGGGCCGCCGCGGGGTTCCTGCGCGCGCTGCGGGTGCTTCGCCTGCTCCGCTCGCCCCGGCTGCTGAACCGGCTGGCGCGCGACTTCCCCGGGTTCCGCAGCAACCAGGACACGGTGGTGGCCGGAACCGACCTCCTGGTCTTCATCTTCATCATGACCGGGCTGGTCTATGAGACCCAGTACCGCTTCAACCCGCAGATCGCCGACTACGCCGATGCCCTGTATTTCACCATCACGGCCCTGACGACCACCGGCTTCGGCGACATCACACTGCCCGGCCGGACCGGGCGGCTGCTGAGCGTCATCATCATGTTCTGCGGGGTCACGCTGTTCCTGCGGCTGGCCCAGGCGCTGTTCCGGCCCGCCAAGGTCCGCTACCCCTGCCCCACCTGCGGGCTTCAGCGGCACGAGCCGGACGCGGTGCATTGCAAGGCCTGTGGGCAGATCCTCAACATCCCGGACGAGGATAGCTGAGGCGCAGGCCCGCGCCGCGCTTGGCCCCGGCGCCTCGCTGCCTTATCTGAGGGGCTGAGACGCCCCAGTTGGCCCTTTGACAAGGCTGGGGGCCCACCAGCCCCACGGCCCGGAACCCGATGACCGATACGCCCCTCGACCGCATCCGCAACTTCTCGATCATCGCCCATATCGACCATGGCAAGTCCACCCTGGCCGACCGGCTGATCCAGAACACCGGCGCCCTGTCCTCCCGCGAGATGACGGAGCAGGTGCTGGACAACATGGATATCGAGAAGGAGCGCGGCATCACCATCAAGGCGCAGACCGTGCGCCTGAACTACCGCGCCCAGGACGGGCAGGACTATGTCCTGAACCTGATGGACACGCCGGGCCATGTGGACTTCGCCTATGAGGTCTCGCGCTCGCTCGCGGCCTGCGAGGGCTCGCTGCTGGTGGTGGACGCCTCCCAGGGCGTGGAGGCGCAGACCCTCGCCAATGTGTACCAGGCGCTGGATGCCGGGCATGAGATCGTCCCGATCCTGAACAAGGTGGACCTGCCGGCCGCGGAGCCGGACCGGGTGAAGCAACAGATCGAGGACGTGGTGGGCCTGCCGGCCGACGACGCCGTGATGATCTCGGCCAAGACCGGGCTGAACATCGAGGGCGTGCTGGAGGCGATCGTCACCCGCCTTCCCCCGCCCAAGGGCGATGCCGCGTCCCCCACGAAGGCGCTGCTGGTGGATAGCTGGTACGACCCCTACCTGGGCGTGGTCATCCTCGTGCGGGTGAAGGACGGGCATCTCCGCAAGGGCCAGAAGATCCGGATGATGGCCGCGGGCTCCACCCATGTGGTCGAGCAGGTCGGCGTGTTCCGGCCGAAGATGCAGGGCGTGGATAGCCTCGGGCCGGGCGAGATGGGCTACATCACGGCCGCCATCAAGACCGTGGCCGAGACCAATGTCGGCGACACCATCACCGATGACCGCAACCCGGCCGCCGAGCCGCTGGCCGGCTTCAAGCCCTCCATCCCGGTTGTGTGGTGCGGCCTCTACCCGGTGGATGCCGATGATTTCGAGAAGCTGCGTGACAGCCTGGGCAAGCTGCGGCTGAACGACGCCTCCTTCCACTATGAGGCCGAGAGCAGCGCGGCGCTGGGCTTCGGCTATCGCTGCGGCTTCCTCGGGCTGCTGCATCTGGAGATCATCCAGGAGAGGCTGTCGCGCGAGTTCGACTTGGACCTGATCGCGACGGCGCCGAGCGTCGTCTACAAGCTGAAGATGACGAACGGGGAGGAGCGCGACCTCCACAACCCTGCGGACATGCCCGACATCGTCTCGATCGACAGCATCCAGGAACCCTGGATCAAGGCGACGATCTTCGTGCCCGACGAGTATCTGGGCAACATCCTGACGCTCTGCAGCGAGCGGCGCGGGCAGCAGGTGGAACTCACCTATGTCGGCAGCCGCGCCATGGCGGTCTACCGCCTGCCGCTGAACGAGGTGGTGTTCGACTTCTACGACCGGCTGAAGTCGATCTCGCGCGGCTATGCCAGCTTCGACTACGCGATGGACGGTTATGAGGAAGGCGATCTCGTGAAGATCTCCATCCTCGTGAACAACGAGCCGGTGGACGCCCTCTCCTTCATGGCGCACCGCACCCAGGCGGAACGCCGCGGGCGCTCCATCTGCGAGAAGCTGAAGGAGCTGATCCCCCGCCAGCTCTTCAAGATCCCGATCCAGGCGGCGATCGGCGGCCGCGTGATCGCGCGCGAAACCATCGGCGCCATGTCCAAGGACGTGACGGCGAAGTGCTACGGTGGTGACATTTCCCGCAAGCGCAAGCTCCTGGAGAAGCAGAAGGAGGGCAAGAAGCGCATGCGGCAGTTCGGCAAGGTGGAGATCCCGCAGAGCGCCTTTATCGCCGCCCTTAAGATGGACAGCTGAATGTTGCGCCGGGGGTGCCGTTGCGCCCCCGGAACCCGCTTGACAGCGGAGGGCTTTTCTTGCGACCGCGAGCCATCAACGGGAGTTTACGTTCATGGTGCCCATGACGCGCCGCCGCGCGCTTCTTCTCGCGACCGCCCTTGCCGCCCCGGCCCTGCTTCCCGGCCTCGCCCAGGCCCAGGCCGCCTATCCGAACCGCCCCATCACGATCATCGTCCCCTTCGCCGCCGGCGGTCCCACGGATGTGGTCACGCGCCTCGTGGCCGAGGTGATGTCCCGCGATCTCGGCCAGCCCGTGGTGGTGGAGAATGTCGGCGGCGCCGGTGGCACGCTGGGTGCCCAGCGCGTCGCCCAGGCCCGGCCCGATGGCTACACCCTGCTGCTGCACCATATCGGCATGGGCACCACCCCATCCCTGTACCGCCGCCTGTCCTATGACGCGGTGAACGGGTTCGAGACGATCGGCCTCGTCACCGAGGTGCCGATGACGATCATTACGAAGAAGGACTTCCCCGCGAACAACCTGGCCGAGCTGGTCAAGGTGCTGCGCGAGCGGAAGGCGGAAGTGAACCTGGCCAATGCCGGCGTGGGCGCGGCCTCCCATATCTGCGGGCTGCTGCTGCAATCCGCGATCCAGACGCAGCTCACCACCGTCCCCTATCGCGGCACCGGCCCGGCCATGACGGACCTGATCGGCGGCACGGTGGACGTGATGTGCGACCAGACCACCAACACCACCCAGCAGATCAACTCCGGTTCGGTGAAGGCCTTCGCGGTCACCACCAGCACCCGCAACGCCGCCCTGCCGAACCTGCCGACCGCGGCCGAGGCCGGCCTGCCCGGCTTCGAGGTTTCGGTCTGGCACGGGCTGTACGCGCCGAAGGGCACGGATGCCGCCATCGTCAACCGGCTCTCCCGCGCCCTGCAGGTCGCCCTGCGCGAAGACCGGCTGGTGGCGCGCTTCGCCGAGCTGGGTACCGCCCCGGTGAGCCAGGAAATGGCGACTCCGGAAGCCCATCGCCGCTACTGGCAGGCCGACATCGCCAAGTGGCGGCCGATCATCCAGGCCGCGGGACAATACGCGGACTGAATTGACTCGCCGGACGAAACGGTTGCCGGCCGCCCTTGACAGAGGGGCGGCCGGGCGCCACCCCGTTCGGCATGAATGGAAACGGGTGTCCCAGGATGCCCGGGCGGATGGAGACGGTCTGAATGGCAAGCCTCGCCGGGCGACGTGTTCTGGTGGTCGAGGACGAAACGCTGGTGGCGATGCTGGTGGAAGACACCCTGGCCGATGCCGGCGTTGTCGTGCTGGGCCCGGTGGCGACCGTTTCCGAAGCCCTCGCCATGTTGGACGCGCAGCGGCCTGATCTCGCCGTGCTCGATCTCAACCTGGCCGGGGAAACCTCGGAGCCCGTGGCCGATCGCCTGATCCAGCTGGAAGTGCCCTTCGTGGTGGCTTCGGGCTACGGCGCGGCGGGCCTGCCCCAGCGCCTGGTCGGCGTCCCCGTGCTCGCCAAGCCCTATGCGCCCGAGGATCTCACGGCCGCCCTCGCCCGCCTCCCGATGGGCTGATCGTTACCCGGAGCCCCGGAGCCGTGGCGGGATGCTGGCCCGGCACGGACCCTGCTAGGCTCCCTTCATGAACACATCCGGCCCCATCGCCTTCACCCTGAACGGCGCGCCGCGTTCACTGCCGGCAGCCACATCGCCGACCATGACCCTGCTTGACTGGCTGCGGGGTCCGGCGGGGCTGACCGGCACCAAGGAGGGTTGCGCGGAGGGGGATTGCGGCGCCTGCACCGTCGTGATCGAGGAGGCGGATGGGTCACGCGTTCCGGTGAATGCCTGCCTTGCCCTTCTCGGCCAGATGCATGGCCACCGGATCCGGACAGTAGAGGGCCTGCGGGGCCCGGCGGGCTCCCCCCATCCGGTCCAGCGCCTCCTTGCCGAAGCCGATGCCACCCAATGCGGCTTCTGCACCCCCGGCATCGTGATGACCGCCTGGGCCCATGCGCGCGAAGGCGGCGATCCGCATGACGCGCTTGCCGGAAATCTCTGCCGCTGCACGGGGTACCGCCCCATCGTCGAAGCTTTCGCGGCGCTTGAGGATGATGGGGCCGCGCCCCCGCCCGCCCCCGCCGCCACCGCAAGGCAGCTTGAGTCACCAGGGCAGGTCTTTCACCGGCCGGACAGGCTGCGGGAGCTGCTGGAGCTTCGCGCCGCGCATCCGGAAGCCTGGCTGCTGGCCGGCGGGACAGATCTGGGGCTGCGCGTCTCCGAGCGTCGGGAAGCGCCGCCCGTCGTGATCTGCCTTTCCGATGTTCCGGAGCTGAAGCAGCTGGAGGTGACGCCTGCGGGCCTCCGGGTGGGAGCCGCCGTCACCTATCGCCGGCTTCTTGCCGCTATCGCGGCGGAGCCGGGCTACATTCCGCTTGTGGCTCTTTTGCGCCGCCTCGGCTCCCGGCAGATCCGCGGAATGGGAACGCTGGGCGGCAATCTCGGCACCGCCTCACCGATCGGAGACGCCCTGCCGCCACTGATTGCTCTGGGTGCCACCCTGCGCCTGGCAGGCTTCTCCGGGGAGCGCGTGATGCCGGTCGAGACCTTCCTCACGGGGTATCGCCAGAACGCGCTCGGGCCGGGAGAGGTGATCCGGGAGGTTTGGATCCCCCGGCCACCCGCCGGAAGCCTTTTCGCGGCCGAGAAGCTCTCGAAGCGGCCGGACCAGGACATTGCCACCGTGGGCCTCTCCGCGCTGCTCACGCTGAAGGCCGGCCGCGTCGTCGCGGCCCGGGTCGCGCTCGGCGGCACAGGGCCCCGGGCGGCGCGTTGCGCGCCGGCGGAGGCATCCCTTACCGGCCAGGCCTGGAGCCGGGAGGTGGTGGAAGCGGCCGCGGCGGCGCTGGAAGGCGCGATCGCTCCGCTCTCCGATCTCCGGGGCAGCGCCGCCTATCGTCGGATCGTGGCGGGCAACCTGCTGCGCCGGCTCTGGCACCGCGCATCGGAGGCGGCGTGATGGACGGCATGGCCCGGCGTAGCGGCCCTGGCGCCGCCCTGCGGCAGGACAGCGCGCTCAGACACGCAACAGGCGAGGCGCGCTTCACCGACGACATCCCGGCGCCCCCGGGCCTGCTCCACGCCGCGCTCGTCCTCTCCCCTGTCGCCCATGGGCGCCTTGCCCCACTGGACTTCTCCCCCGCGCGCGCGGCGCCGGGGGTGGTGGCCGTGCTGGGCGCGGCCGAGATTCCCGGGCGCAACGACATCGCCCAGGCCGGCAAGGCGCCGGAGGTCATGTTGGCCGAAGGGCTGGTCGAACATTGGGGGCAGCCCCTCGCCATTGTTGTCGGGGAAAGCCGCGATGCCGCCCTGGCCGGCGCCGCCGCCCTGCGCCCCACCATCGAGCCGCTGCGCCCTGTCCTCTCCGTGGAGGAGGCGCTGGAGGCCGGTTCTCTCCTGATGCCCCCGATGGTGCTGGCGCGGGGCAATGCGCGGGCGGCGCTGGAAGCGGCGCCCCACCGGCTCTCCGGCCAGTTCCAGGCCGGTGGGCAGGAGCATTTCTACCTGGAGGGGCAGATCGCCCTTGCCGTGCCGGGCGAGGACGGGGATCTGGTGATCCATTCCTCCACCCAGCACCCGACCGAGGTGCAGCATGTCGCGGCGCGCGTCCTCGGCTGCGACCAGAACCGAATCTCGGTGCAAGTGCGGCGGCTGGGCGGGGGCTTCGGGGGGAAGGAGAGCAATGCCTCCTGGGTCGCGGCCTGCGCCGCCCTGGCCGCGCGGCATACGGGCCGCCCGGTGAAGCTCCGGCTTGGCCGCAACCAGGACATCGCCGCCACCGGAAAGCGCCACCCGATGCTGTTCCGCTGGGAGGCGGGCTTCGACGGGAACGGCCGCATCCTGGCGCTGGACGCCACCCTGGCCGCGGATGGCGGGCACAGCCTGGACCTTTCGGGCGGGGTGGTGTTCCGGGCGGTGACCCATGCGCTGAACTGCCTGGACGTGCCGGACGTGACCATCACCGGCCTGGCCTGCAAGACCAACACGGTAAGCAACACCGCGTTCCGCGGCTTCGGCGGCCCCCAGGGCGTGCTGCTGATGGAAGAGGTGACCCGCCATGTCGCCCGTGCCCTGGGCCGCAGCCAGGAGGCCGTGCGCGAGTGCAACCTGGCAGGCGGTGGGAATGGCGAGGAGACGCCCTATGGCCAGGCGCTGGAGGGCGACCTGATCCGTCGTGTCTGGGCAGAATGCCGCGACGGTGCGCAATGGGAGCGGAGGCGCGCGGAGGTGGATGCCTTTAACGCCTCCCATGAAGTCGTCCGGCGGGGGTTGGGGAGCTTCGTCCTCGCCTTCGGGATCTCCTTCGGCATCATGTCCATGAACCAGGCCGGCGCGCTGGTGCATGTGTATGAGGATGGCTCGATCCGGCTGAACCATGGCGGCACGGAGATGGGCCAGGGCCTGTTCATCAAGGTCGCGCAGGTCGTGGCAGGCGTGTTCGGCGTACCGGTGGAACGGGTTCGGATCACCGCGACCAGCACGGCGGAGGTGCCGAACACAGCGCCCACCGCCGCCAGCACGGGATCCGACCTCAACGGCTGGGCTGCCCATCTGGCGGCCATGACGATCCGCCACCGCATGGCCGAACAGGCCGCCGCGGAATGGGGCGTGTCCCCCGGGGATGTCCGGTTCGAGGAGGGGGAGGTCCTGGCGGGCAACCACCGCATGCGCTTCGGCGAGCTGGCGCATCGCTGCGTTCAGGCGCGGGTCTCGCTCTCCTCCACCGGTTTCTATCGAACGCCGGGCATTCACTGGGATCCGGTGAGGCTGCGGGGACAGCCCTTCTTCTACTTCTCCTACGGCGCAGCGATCGCCGAGGTGGAGCTGGACCTGCTGACGGGCGAGCACCGGCTGCTCCGGGCCGACCTCGCCCAGGATTGTGGCGCCTCGCTCAACCCGGCGGTGGATCGCGGGCAGATCGAGGGCGCGTTTGTGCAGGGGCTGGGTTGGCTGACCTGCGAGGAGCTCTGGTGGGATGCGGAAGGCCGGCTCCGGACGCTTGGCCCCTCCACCTACAAGATCCCGGGCTCACGCGACGTGCCGCCGGAGTTCCATGTGCAGATGCTGGAAGGCGCGCCCGCGCGGGCGGAGACGATCTTCCGCTCCAAGGCGGTGGGCGAACCCCCGGTGATGCTGGCGACTGCTGTCTGGAACGCGCTCTGCGACGCGGCGGGGGTGGAACACCTCGACCTGCCTGCCACGCCGGAGCGACTGCTCATGGCGGCGCGCGCCGCAGGCGGGAGGCCCGGCGCCGGCGGCTGACCCGCCGCGAGCCCCGCGGAAGATTGTTCCGTGCCTCTAGTGGGATGCTGCGTTTGCATCCTGCACGGCTGGGGCGACAGGTGCCGGACCGGCAGGAACGCCTGCCGCTTGCGAAGCGGCTTCCTGCCCCATACCGTTCCCCGAACCCCGCCGGATGAGCGGGACGAGGAACGGCCAGAGGGCGGTGCATGAGCAACAGCTTCCGCGGACTCGATTTCGGGCTCGGCGAGACGGCCGATGCGTTGCGCGAGCAGGTGGCCGCCTTCGCCGCCGACGAGATCGCGCCCCGCGCGGCGGACATCGACCGCAGCAACGAGTTCCCCATGGATCTCTGGCGCAAGTTCGGTGATCTCGGCCTTCTCGGGATCACGGCGCCGGAGGAATATGGCGGCGCCGGCATGGGCTATCTGGAGCATTGCGTCGCGATGGAGGAGCTGAGCCGCGCCTCGGCCAGCGTCGCGCTCTCCTATGGCGCGCATTCCAATCTCTGCGTGAACCAGATCGTGCGGAACGGGAGCGAGGAGCAGCGGCGCCGCTACCTGCCGCGCCTTATCTCCGGCGAGCATGTTGGCGCGCTGGCGATGAGCGAGCCCGGCGCGGGCTCCGACGTTGTGGGGATGCGCACGCGCGCGGAGCGCAAGGGCGACCGCTACGTCCTGAACGGCAACAAGATGTGGATCACCAACGGGCCGGATGCCGATGTGCTCGTGGTCTACGCGAAGACGGACCCGGATGCGGGGCCCCGCGGGATCACCGCCTTCCTGATCGAGAAGGGCTTTCCCGGCTTCTCCACCGCGCAGAAGCTGGACAAGCTGGGCATGCGCGGATCGAACACCTGCGAGCTGATCTTCCAGGATTGCGAGGTGCCCGCCGAGAATGTGCTCAGCGCCGAGGGGCGCGGCGTGAACGTGCTGATGAGCGGTCTGGATTATGAACGCGCAGTGCTCGCCGCCGGCCCCACCGGCATCATGCAGGCCTGCATGGATGTGGTGCTGCCCTATGTCCATGACCGCCGGCAGTTCGGGAAACCAATCGGCGAATTCCAGCTGATGCAGGGCAAGATCGCCGACATGTACACGGTGATGAACGCCGCGAAGGCCTATGTGTACGCCGTGGCCAGGGCCTGCGACCGCGGCCAGACCACGCGCAAGGACGCGGCCGGCGCCATCCTCTACGCCGCCGAGAAGGCGACCTGGATGGCACTGGAAGCAATCCAGTGCCTTGGCGGCAATGGCTATATCAACGACTACCCGACGGGCCGGCTGCTGCGCGACGCCAAGCTCTACGAGATCGGGGCCGGCACGAGCGAGATCCGCCGCATGCTGATCGGCCGCGAGCTTTTCGCCGAGACCGCGTGATGCCGGTGTTGCGGAGTGCGGCGGATGAACGTTCGCCGGAGCATGCGGAGAATGCGGCGCGAATGCGGGCCCTGGTCGAGGATCTGCGCGCCAGGGCCGAGCGGGTCCGCCAGGGCGGCGGCGCGGCTGCGCGGGAGAAGCACCTGGCGCGCGGCAAGCTGCTGCCACGGGACCGCGTGCGGGCGCTGATCGACCCGGCCTCTCCGTTCCTTGAAATCGGGCAACTCGCGGCGCAGGGCATGTATGGCGATGAGGTGCCCTCGGCGGGGCTCATCACGGGCATCGGCCGCGTCTCCGGGCGCGAGTGCATGATCGTGGCCAATGACGCGACGGTCAAAGGCGGCACCTACTTCCCGCTGACGGTCAAGAAGCACCTGCGCGCCCAGGAAATCGCCGAGCAGAACCGCCTGCCCTGCCTCTACCTGGTGGACTCGGGCGGCGCGAACCTGCCAAACCAGGACGAGGTCTTCCCGGACCGCGACCATTTCGGCCGCATCTTCTTCAATCAGGCGAACATGTCGGCGCGGGGGATCCCGCAGATCGCGGTGGTGATGGGCAGTTGCACCGCGGGCGGTGCCTATGTGCCGGCAATGTCGGACCAGAGCGTGATCGTCCGCAACCAGGGCACCATCTTCCTGGCTGGCCCGCCACTGGTGAAGGCCGCGACCGGCGAGGTGGTGAGTGCCGAGGAGTTGGGCGGCGCGGAAGTGCATTCCCGCATCTCCGGCGTGACCGACCACATGGCCGAAAGTGACGCGCATGCGCTGGGGATCGCGCGCCGCATTGTTGCCGGGCTGAACAGTCGCAAGCCGGTGACGCTGGACATCGCCCCGCCCCGCCCCACGCTGCACGACCCCGCCGGTATCCACGGGCTGATTCCTTCCGATCCGCGCCAGCCCTATGACGTGCGGGAGGTGATCGCGCGGCTGGTGGACGGCTCGGAGTTCGACGAGTTCAAGCCCCTCTATGGTCCCACCCTCGTCACCGGCTTCGCGCGGCTGCATGGCTATCCCGTGGGCATCATCGCCAATAACGGCGTCCTCTTCTCGGAGAGCGCGCAGAAGGGAGCGCATTTCATCGAGCTGTGCTGCCAGCGCGGCATTCCGCTGGTCTTCCTGCAGAACATCACGGGCTTCATGGTGGGCCGCAAATATGAAAGCGGCGGCATCGCCAAGGACGGCGCGAAGATGGTGACCGCGGTCGCCACCGCGACCGTACCCAAATTCACCGTGGTGATCGGCGGCAGCTTCGGCGCGGGCAATTACGGCATGTGCGGCCGCGCCTATTCCCCCCGCTTCCTCTTCATGTGGCCCAACGCGCGGATCAGCGTGATGGGCGGGGAGCAGGCGGCTTCCGTTCTGTCCACCATCCGGCGCGACGGGATCGAGGCGAAGGGCGGCCAGTGGAGCGCCGAGGAGGAAGAGCGCTTCAAGGCGCCGATCCGGGAGCAGTACGAGACCCAGGGCCATCCCTACTACGCCACCGCGCGGCTCTGGGATGACGGCATCATCGACCCGGCGGAAACCCGCACCGTGCTGGCCCTTGCCCTTTCCGCCTCGCTCAACGCGCCGATCGAATCCTGGGCAGGCCGCGCCCCGGGCTTCGGCCTGTTCCGGATGTGACCGCCATGTTCGGAACCATCCTCATCGCCAATCGCGGCGAGATCGCCTGCCGGGTGATCCGCACCGCGCGGCGGCTGGGCATCCGCAGCATCGCGGTGCATTCGGATGCCGATGCGGGCGCGATGCACGCCGCCATGGCCGATGAATCCCGCAGGATCGGCCCCGCACCCGCGCGGGAGAGCTATCTGCGCATCGATGCCATCATCGAGGCCGCTCTCGCCTCCGGGGCCGAGGCGATCCACCCCGGCTACGGCTTCCTCTCGGAGAATGCGGAGTTCGCCGAGGCCTGCGCGGCGGCCGGCATCACCTTCATCGGCCCGCCGCCCGCCGCCATCCGCGCCATGGGCTCCAAATCCGCCGCCAAGGCGCTGATGGAGAAGGCGGGCGTCCCGCTGGTGCCTGGCTATCATGGCGCGGACCAGTCCCCCGACACGCTGCGCCACGAAGCCGAGCGCATCGGCTACCCGCTGTTGATCAAGGCGAGCGCGGGCGGCGGCGGCAAGGGGATGAAGGTCGTCGAGGCGGCCGAGGGGCTGGAGGCCGGGCTGGCGCTCGCCAAGGGGGAGGCCCGCTCCGCCTTCGGCGACGACCATGTGCTGCTGGAGCGCTATCTCACCCGTCCGCGCCACATCGAGATCCAGGTCTTCGCGGATACCCGGGGCAACACCGTCCACCTCTTCGAGCGGGATTGTTCCATCCAGCGGCGCCATCAGAAGGTGGTGGAGGAGGCTCCGGCCCCGGGCATGGACCCGGCCCGGCGCGAGGCGATGGGGCGGGCCGCCTGCGATGCGGCGCGGGCCATCGGCTATGTCGGCGCGGGCACGGTGGAGTTCATCGCCGAGGGTGACAGCTTCGCCTTCATGGAGATGAACACCCGCCTGCAGGTGGAGCATCCGGTGACCGAGGCGATCACCGGGCAGGACCTGGTCGAGTGGCAGCTTCGCGTCGCCGCCGGCCAGCCGCTTCCGCTTCTGCAGGACGGGCTCCGCATCCAGGGCCATGCCATCGAGGTCAGGCTCTATGCGGAGGACCCGGCGCGGGACTTCGCCCCCTCCACCGGCCGCATCGAGCATCTGCGCTTCCCGGCCGAGGCGGGCGGCATTCGCGTTGACACAGGCATCCGCGAGGGCGACGCGGTGACCATCCATTACGACCCGATGATCGCCAAGATCATCGCCCACGGGCCGGACCGGGGGGCGGCGCTTGCCCGGCTCTCCCGCGCCCTGGCCAGCACCGAGATCGTGGGCCCCGCCACCAACCTCCGCCTCCTCCGCGCCATCGCGGCCGAGCCGGAGTTCCGGGCGGGGCAGCTGGATACCGGCTTCATCGCCCGCCACGGCGAGACGTTGCTGGCCCCGGCCGGCGCCGCGTCGCGCACCGTCCTGGCGGCCGCCGTGGCAGGGCTCCTGGCCGAGGGAGCCGCGAGGGATGCGGCAGACCCGGCCGATCCTCACTCACCCTGGGGCGCCGCGACGGCCTGGCGGCTGAATGGGGACGGCTACCAGGATTTCCACCTGATCGATGGAGAGGCGCGGCATGTGCTGCGCGCCCATATCCTACCCGGCGGATTTCGCCTCGACCTGCCCGAAGGAGCCGCGGAGGTGACCGCCGTGCCGGGAGCCGAAGGGAGCTTTTCCCTCCGGCTCGACGGGCGCGTGCTGCCGGCCCGCGTCCAGCGCCGGGAGGACCGGCTCGCCGTCTTCGCCGAAGGTTCCACCCATATGCTCAGGGTGGCGGACCCGCTGGCGCCTGCCGGGGCGGAGGGGCCAGCCGCCGGGCGCATCCTTGCTCCCATGCCGGGCAAGGTGCTGGAGGTGCTCGTCTCCCCCGGCCAGACCGTCGCGCGTGGCGCCGTGCTGCTCGTGCTGGAGGCGATGAAGGTGCAGATGCGGATCACCGCGCCCGCTGAGGGGGTGGTGGACGCCGTCCTCTGCACCCCAGGCGAACTGGTGGAGGATGGGGCGGAACTGGTCTCGATGGCGTAGTCGCCTCAGCGCCGGGCCCGGCCCCGACCGATCAGCGCCTCGCACCGGCCGTCCTCGCCCGTGCCGAACTGGATGGTGGGCAGCAGCCCGGCAACCGGGGCCACCAGGGCCGCCAGGCCGCCAATGATGCCACCCCGCGCGGCCAGCTCGCCCATTTCCGGCCCCACATCGGGGTTGCGGAAGCTGCCGTCCACCAGAATGGAAGTGGGCACGGCGCCAATGGTGAAGCTCTTGGACTCACTGCGAAGCCGAATTTCGAGGCGCTCCCTCGCAAGGTTCACATTGCCGGTCGCGTTGATGATCACGTCCTCCGTGTCCAGGATGACCGTGCGCAGCTGCGCCACGCCGCGCTGCAGCGCCACGCTGCCGACGAAGCACTGCACTGTCGTGCGGCCGGGAACACCAAGGGCGGAGAGCAGGGCGTTGCCCAGGCGAAGCCCGGACAGATCAACCAGCAGGGCTGAAAGATTGCCGCCGGACATGCCGAGTGTGAGATCGCCCGTCCCGCTGCCCAGGATATCAGCGAAGGATTTGCCGGTGCCCTCTATGCGCGCGCGTCCGTTGATGCGGCCCGCGCCCTCGAAGGTGTTGGTGGCCTGCATGAGGCGCGAGAGGTCCAGCCGCTGGAGGCGGAGGTCGGCGCGGGCATGCAGCCGCTCCTCCTCGCGCGGGGTGAGGACGATGTTACCTTCGATCTTTCCGGAGCCGACGCCGAGCGCCAGCGGGCGGAGCGTGACCGCGCCTTCCTTCACCTCCATCACGGCGCGCATGTTGTCGAACGGCATGTTGCGGCCAACGATACTGTCCGCCTGGTAGTTCAGGCTGACATTCGCGGCCTCCAGCTTCGGGAAATTGATGGGATCGTCCGGCAGAACGCGGGAGCGCGCCTGGTTCCGCGCCTGCTCGCGGCGCTGCTGCGGGCTTTGGCCGGGCGTGGAGGCGCGGCCCGGTTCCTCGCCGATGAAGCCGCCAAGATCGGCCAGGTCCACCCGGCGGGAGCGCAGCTCCGCCTCCACCTCTGGCTTTTCCCCGCCCGTGGTGACGGCGATGGTGCCGGAGAGATCGCTGCGGCCCATCCGGCCCTCGAAGTCGCGAAAGCGCACGCGGCCGGCGACATAGTCGAGCTGCCCGCCAATCTCATAGGCAGGAGTTTTCGGCACGGGAACGCCGGTGAGCGGCTGGAGCAGGCCCATATCGGGCCCGGAGAGGTCCAGCCTCACATCAGCGCCCTGGAGCTCAAGCGGATTCTGCAGCGTGCCGCGCAGCGAGGCCCGTGTGGGGCCGTTGGCGATCTGCATCTCGATCGGCCAGGGCTTCCCCTCCTCCCGCAAGGCAAGGATCGCGCCGCCCAGGGCGGTGCCGGAAATGGGCTGGCCGGCATAGGTGCCGCGCGCCTCCACGGCGATGCGAGGCTCCGCCCCTTCTTCGTCTCGCGTGGCGACGGCGAGGTTGAAATCGGCTTTCAGCCGCGGGTCCACCACATGGGCCTGCCCTTCCACGATGCGGAGAAGCCCGATCCGCGGGGCGGCGCTGGATGGCGGCGGCTCGGCTCCCTCGCCAGCGGGCTGCCCGAGGTCGAAGGTATAATTGGTCCGGCCATCCTCCCGGGCGATCGCCTCGACCACGGGCCGCGTGACCTCGATGGCCGGGATGACCACGGCGCGATCGTGCCAGTAGGCCATGACATCAAGCCGCGCCGTCAGGCGCTCGGCCCGCGCGAAGGGAGGGTCTTGCTCGAAGCCTTCGGGGTTGGCGATGCGAACGCCATCGGCACTGATTTCCGTCACCCGCCCCAGGCGCACATGCAGGTGCTCGATGCTGACCGGCCGCCCCAGCGCGGCGGAGGCCCTGCTTTCCGCCAGGGGGATGAACCAGTCCCAGGACCAGAGGGCGATGAGAAGGCCGATCGCCGCCAGGGGCAGGCCCGTCCAGATTGCCCAGCGCGGTATCCGGCGCGCAGCCATGGCGCTACTCCGCCCTTGTTACGTTCCTTGGCTGTAATGCGCGAGAGGCGCCAGGGTTCAGTGACCCGGGAGCGGGCTTGATCCGGGGCGGGTGGTCCGTGACCGGCCCGATGCTCCCACTCTAGGAGCGACGAGCCGTAGGGGGACGGGTCCGGCCGGCGGGCTGATGCGCGGCGGGATGCGCGCGGGGCGATGCGGCGGGACGTTCAGCGCCGGTCGTTCCGGCGGGCCGCAGCAGCCGGGGCTCGGCACGCGCCGGTCGGGCGGCAGCGGCGCGTGCCCGCGCCGCGCTGGCCGGCATGGCGGCTGCCGCCACCGGGCGCGCCGGTGTCGTGTTCTGGCGCACCGGCCGGGGATGCGGCGCAGCGGCGGCCGGGGTGGGGGTGAGCAGCACGGCCGGGCTCGGGCGCGGCGGCGCGGCCAGCCCCGCGGCGCGCTGGAAGTTCGGCTGGATCTCCTGGGCCACGTAGCGAGTCACGTTCGGCGTGCGGATGACCTCGCGATAGGTATCGAGCGGCACGTTGCGGAACTCATCGCTGCTGCCGCCGCGGCGTATCATCCGAAGCGTACCAGCCCCAGGCGGGACGCCGCACCAGCGCGCGACCGAATAATCCGGCGAGACGAGCGTGGAACTGCTGCAGGTCTCAGCCGCCCCCGCGGGCATGGCCAGGATCGCCAGCAGCAAGGACGCCCCGAACGCACCAGCCCGGATCATGCAGCCTGCCTCTTTCAGCCGTGGGGACCGCACGCATATCGCCGATGCCATCCGGCCGAAAGCCGCAGGGGCGCAACACCTCACCGGAAATTCGGTCATCCGTCTCCAAGCAGGTGCAGGAGGAGCCGGCGCCTGTGCGCCCGCAGGCGGTGCTCGTAGAGATAGACGGCCTGCCAGGTACCCAGTGCCAGGCTCCCGTCGAGCACAGGGATAGAAAGCTGCACGGAAGTGAGCACCGCGCGGATATGGGCGGGCATGTCGTCCTCGCCTTCCTCATGGTGGCGGTAGCGCTCACGGCCGCCATCCGGGACGAGCCGCGCCAGGAAGGTCTCCAGGTCGGTCCGCACCTCCGGAGAAGCGTTCTCCTGGACGATAAGCGATGCCGAGGTGTGCTGGCACCAGATGGTGAGGAGCCCGGTGGAAATGCCCTGCTCCGCGAGCCATTCGCGGAGGGGCCGCGTGATATCGACAAGCCCGCGGCCGCGGGTGCCGATGACCAATTCCCCCGTGCGCTGCTGCAACGCCATGTTCCCGTCTGACCTACTGTGTTTTGGATAGGTCTAACGCGAAGGCGGCCGAGGCGCTGCAGGTCGCGGCCGGCGGCAGCCCCCCGCGCCCTGCCGCAGTGCAGCATCATTTGGGTGTTCTACGGTTCTGTGCAGCCTTGCTCGGACGGCAGTTGACGTGGCCACGAATGCCGCCTTACAGCAGACCTATTGGATCGTTCCAATGACGGGAGCGACCGGGCGGCACCGTCCCGTCCAGGAGGAGCGAAGGCGTTCATGGCCAAGCTGCGCAGCCAGTCCTGGTTCGATGATCCGGAGGACCCGGACATGACGGCGCTCTATCTGGAGCGCTACCTGAACTTCGGGCTGACCCGCGCGGAGCTGCAATCGGGCAAGCCGATCATCGGCATCGCGCAGACCGGCAGCGACCTCGCGCCCTGCAACCGCCATCACCTCGCGCTTGCGGAGCGGACAAGGGCCGGCATCCGCGATGCGGGCGGCATCCCGCTGGAATTTCCATGCCACCCGATTCAGGAGACGGGCAAGCGGCCGACTGCGGCGCTGGACCGGAACCTTGCCTATCTCTCGCTTGTGGAGGTGCTCTACGGCTACCCGCTCGATGGCGTGGTCCTCACCACCGGCTGCGACAAGACCACCCCTGCCCTGCTGATGGGCGCGGCCACGGTGAACATGCCGGCGATCGTCCTCTCGGGCGGGCCCATGCTCGATGGACACTACAAGGGCCGCCTTGCCGGCAGCGGGACGATCATCTGGGAATCGCGCCGCCGCCTCGCCGCCGGGGAGATCGGCTACGAGGAGTTCATGCGCATCGCAGCGGCCTCCGCGCCGAGCGTTGGGCACTGCAACACGATGGGCACGGCGCTCTCGATGAACTGCCTGGCGGAGGCGCTGGGCATGAGCCTGCCGGGCTGCGCCTCGATTCCCGCGCCTTACCGCGAGCGCGGGCAGATGGCCTATGACACCGGCCGCCGCATCGTGGAGATGGTCCGCGAGGACCTGACCCCGCGCAAGGTGATGACCAAGCCTGCCTTCGAGAACGCCATCATGGTGGCCTCCGCCCTGGGTGCCTCGACCAACTGCCCGCCGCATCTCATCGCCATCGCGCGCCATACCGGCGTGGAGCTGAGCCTTGATGACTGGCAGCGCGTCGGCCACGCGCTCCCGCTCCTGGTGAATTGCCAGCCGGCCGGCGCCTATCTGGGCGAGGCCTTCCACCGCGCGGGCGGCGTGCCCGCCGTGATGCGCGAACTGCTCGATGCCGGCGTGCTGCATGGCGAACCCGTGGGGGTGACCGGCCGTCCCGTCGCACAGGTCCTGGCGGGCATCGCGGCCGAGGATCGCGACGTGATACGCCCCTTCTCGGCGCCGCTCATGCCCGAGGCGGGAATGCTCGTGCTGCGCGGCAACCTCTTCGACACGGGTATCATGAAGACGAGCGTGATCTCGAAGGAGTTCCACGCGCGCTATCTCTCCAACCCGGATGATCCCGATGCCTTCGAGGGGCGCGCGATCGTTTTCGAGGGGCCGGAAGACTACCACGCCCGGATCAACGACCCGGCGCTGGAGATCGACGAGAACTGCATCCTCTTCATGCGCAACTGCGGACCGGTCGGCTATCCCGGCTCGGCGGAGGTGGTGAACATGCAGCCGCCTGACGCGCTGATCCGCAAGGGCGTGACGGCCCTGCCCTGCATCGGCGACGGGCGGCAGAGCGGCACATCGGCCAGCCCCTCCATCCTGAACGCCTCGCCCGAAGCGGCGGTGGGCGGTGGCCTGGCCCTGCTCCGCACCGGGGACCGCGTGCGCTTCGACCTGCGCCAGCGGCGCGTGGACGTGCTGCTGCCGGATGAGGAAATGCAGGCCCGGCGGGACGCGCTGCGGCCCTTCGTCCCGAGCAACCAGACCCCCTGGCAGCAGCTCTACCGGGAGCGCGTGGGGCAGCTCTCGGACGGGTCCTGCCTCGACTTCGCGACCGGCTATCAAGATGTGGTCCATGTCGCGGGCCTTCCCCGGCATTCGCACTGAACCAGCCCGCCGCCATGCGCCCGCCATCCCCCAATCGCCTGACGCTGAATGACGTGGCGGCACGGGCCGGAGTTTCGCGTGCCACCGTCTCCCTCGTCCTGCGCGACAGCCCGCTCGTGGCCGCCGAGACGCGGGAACGCGTGCAGGCGGCGGTGGACGCGCTGGGCTATGTCTATAACCGCGGCGCCGCCACGCTCCGCGCGCGGCGCACCCAGACCATCGGCCTGCTCGTCACCGATCTCAGCAATCCCTTCTTCGCCGAGATGGCGATCGGGGTGGAACGGGTGATGGAGGCCGAGGGCTATGTGAGCTTCCTCGTCAGCACGGGGGAGTCGCTGGACCGGCAGGAACGCTTTCTCCGCCGCATGCGGGAACAGGGCGTGGATGGCGTGGTGCTCTGCCCCGCCACGGGCACGACGCCGGAGGTGATCGCCCGCCTGCGGGAATGGCGCCTGCCCTGCGTGCAGGCCCTGCGCTTCGTCTCCCCCAGGCCGGGCGGGGAGGAGGGCGACTATGCCGGCGCCGACTACCAGTTCGGGATCGAGCAGGCGGTCGAGCATCTCATCCGGCTCGGCCACCGGCGTATCGCCTTCATCGGCGGCCAGCTCCTGCACTCCGCCACGCGCGAGCGATGGACCGGCTTCAGCCGCGCCATGCGGCGGAACGGGCTGGATGACGGCCTCGTCCTTCGCACCCCGCTCACCCGCCTCGCGGGGGCAGAGGCGGTCGGCGCACTCCTGGACACGCCGGATCCGCCCAGCGCGGCGGTCTGCTTCAACGATATCGTCGCCTTCGGTGTCATGCTCGGCCTGGAGCGGCGTGGCCTGCGGGCCGGGCGGGACATGGCCGTAACCGGGGTGGACGACCTGCCCGACGCCGCCCTGACCGAGCCGCCCCTGACCACCGTGGCAACGCTGCCGCGCCTGGTCGGCGAGGAATCCGCCCGCTTGCTCCTGCGCCGCATCGCCGAACCGGACCGGGCGCGTGAACGCATCATCCTCCCTGCCCGCCTGGTCGTGCGTGCCACCTGCGGCGGTCCGCGGGCCCAGGCGCCGGCGCGCCCCATCCAGGCCGCCCTGCCATAACCGGAGATGCCATGCCGCGCCTCGCCTGCCTGGGCGAATGCATGATCGAGCTGCGGGAGCGTCCGGACGGGCTTCTCTCCCGCGGGTTCGGCGGCGACACCCTCAACACCGCCGTCTATCTCGCCCGCCTCGGCGTGGCGGTGGACTACGTGACCGCCCTCGGCGACGACCCGCATAGCGAGGCGATGATCCGGGCCTGGGAGGAGGAAGGGGTCGGCACCGCGCTCGTCGCGCGCGTGCCGGGCGCGGTGCCCGGGCTCTATCTGATCCAGACCGACGACAAGGGCGAGCGCCGCTTCTCCTACTGGCGCGACACCGCGCCCGTCCGGCGCCTCTTCGAAATACCCGAACGGCTGCGGATCGAGGCGGGGCTGGCCGCCGCCGACCTGCTTTATCTCTCCGGCATCACCCTTTCCCTCTTCCGCGGCGACGCGCGGGAGAGGCTTTTCGGGACGCTGGAGCGCGTGCGCTCGGCCGGCGGAAGGCTGGTGTTCGACAGCAACTTCCGCCCCCGTGGCTGGCCGGACCGTGGCGAGGCACAGGCCGCGTATGCGCGCATGATCTCGCTCAGCCACGTCGTGCTGGCCGGCGTGGAGGATTTCGCGCTCCTGGACGGCGACGCCGCGCCGGAAGCGATCATCCAGCGGCTGCGCGATGCCGGCGTCGCGGAAGCCGTGGTGAAGCTGGCCGAGCCCGGCGCCATCGCGGTCTCGGCCACAAACGAGACGCTGGTGCCCGTGCCCGAGCCGGTCACCCCCGTGGACACCACGGCGGCCGGGGACAGCTTCGCGGCCGCCTATCTCGCCGCCCGCCTCGCCGGGGCCGCGCCAGAGGCCGCCATCCTCGCCGGCCATCGCCTGGCGGGAAGCGTGATCCGCCATCCCGGCGCGATCATCCCGCGCGATGCCATGCCCGAGGGGATACTCCCCTCCCCTGCAGCCCCGGAGCCCCGATGAACGCCCCAGCTTCCCCCGCCGAGATGCTGCGCGCCGCGCGGCTCGTCCCGGTGCTGACCATCGAGGATGCGGCCCAGGCCGTGCCGCTCGCCCGCGCGCTGGTGGCGGGCGGCGTGCGGATGCTGGAGGTGACCCTGCGCACCGAGGCAGGTGCGAGGGCCGCCGAGGCCATCATGGCCGAGGTGCCGGACGCCATCGTGGGGCTGGGCACCGTGGTGACGCGGCGCGACCTGGATCTGGCCCTGCGGCTGGGCGCAACCTTCGCCTTCTCCCCCGGTGCAACCCCGGAACTGCTGGACGCGGCGGCGGAGGCGGGCATTCCCTTCGTGCCTGGCATCGCCACGGCCTCAGAGCTGATGGCCGCCATGGCGCGGGGCTTCTCCACGGTGAAGCTCTTCCCCGCGGCGCAGCTCGGCGGGATCGGCGCCATCCGGGCCCTTGGCGCCCCCTTCCCCGAGGCGCGCTTCTGCCCGACCGGCGGCATCGGGGAAAAGGAGCTCGGGGATTACCTCGCCCTGCCCAATGTCGTCGCGGTGGGTGGTTCTTGGCTCGTGCCCGCGACCGAACTGAAGGCAGGGAACTGGACCGCGATCGAGGGCCGCGCCCGCCGCGCCATGGACGCGCTGGGCGCGTGACCCGGCTTCGCGATCTCCCGCCAGGAAGGATCAACTGATGCTGGAAAGCTGGCGCTGGTTCGGCCCCGATGATCCCGTGACGCTCGGCCACGTGCGGCAAACCGGCGCCGCCGGCGTGGTTTCCGCCCTGCACCACCTGAACCAGGGCCGCGCCTGGCCCGAGGAGGAGGTGCTCCGCCGCAAGGCCGAGATCGAGGCCGCCGGGCTGCGCTGGGCCGTGGTGGAGAGCATCGCCGTGGCCGAGGACATCAAGACCCGCACCGGCGACTTCCGCACCCTGATCGAGGCCTACAAGGACTCCATCCGCGCCGTCGCGCGGGCGGGGGTGCGGACCATCTGCTACAACTTCATGGCGGTGACCGACTGGACGCGCACCGACCTGGCCTGGCGCGTGCCCAGCGGCGGCTACGCGCTGCGCTTCGACTGGCCGGCCCTCGCGGCCTATGACCTTTTCGTCCTGCGCCGTCCGGGGGCGGAGGCCGATCACCCGCCCGAGCGCCGCGCCGCCGCCGAGGCGCGCTTCCGTGCCATGTCCGAGAGCGATGTCGCGGCGCTGGAGCGCGTGCTGATCGACTGGCTGCCCGCCCGGGAATTCGTCTATGACCGCGCGGGTTTCCAGCGCATGCTGGACATCTACCGCGATGTCGGCACGGATGGCATGCGAGCCAACCTGTTCGAGTTCCTGCGCGAGATCACGCCCGTGGCCGCCGAGGAAGGGGCGCGGCTCTGCATCCACCCGGACGACCCGGCCTTTCCGATCTTCGGCCTGCCGCGGGTCATGTCCACCGCCGCCGATGCGCGCGCGCTGCTGCAGGCCATCCCCGATCGCGCCAACGGGCTCACCCTCTGCACCGGCGCCTTCGGGAGCAATCCGGCCAATGACCTGCCCGCCATGGCGGAGGAGTTCGGGCCACGCATCCACTTCGCCCATCTCCGGAACGTCACCATCGAGCCCGACGGTTCCTTCCATGAGGCGGATCACCTGGATGGGCATACGGACATGGTGGCCGTGGTGTCCGCGCTATTGCGCGAGGAGGAGCGCCGCCGTGCGGAGGGGCGGGTGGATGCGGAGATCCCGATGCGGCCCGATCACGGCCACCTGCTGGTGGACGACATCGGGAAGCGCGTGAACCCCGGCTATTCTTGCATCGGGCGGCTGAAAGGCCTGGCCGAGCTGCGCGGCGTGATCCGCGCGGTGGAGGCTTTCCGGGCAGGGCGCGTCCACTAGGGCGCGGACAGATTCTGGCCAGGCGGCGGCCAAGCGCCGGCGGGCCAGGGGAGAGGACCGGTTCCCGCGGGAAAGGATGGCTGCAGAGGCCGCCGCCGGGGATCGGATGAGGAAACCCAGGAGGGAGGACGGACGATGAGCTTCAAGCAGATTCTGGACAGGCCATTATCGCGCCGAGGGGCGCTGGCGGGCGCAGCAGGCATCGGCCTCGCCTCACCCTCCGTCTCGCGGGCCCAGGGTGCCTATCCCAACCGCCCGGTGACGCTGGTGGTCGGCTTCCCGCCGGGCGGCCAGACCGACTTCGCGGCCCGCATTCTGCAGCAGGGCCTCGCAGCCGCGCTCGGGCAGAGCGTGGTGATCGATAATCGCGGCGGTGCCGGCGGCAATCTCGGCACGGATGCCGTGCTGCGCGCCCGGCCGGATGGCTATACGCTGCTGGTCGGCAACGCCAACCCGCTGACCATCAACCCGCATACCTTCCAGGGCATGACCATCGACCCGCTGCGGCTGACCGCAGTGGGCATGATGCTCAAATCCGCCCTCATCCTCTGCACCCATCCCTCGGTTCCGGCGAAAAACCCGGCGGAGCTCGCCACCTGGGCCCGCCAGCAGAACGGCGGCAACGGGATCAACTACGGCTCGGGCAGCGCGGGCAGCCTCACCCATGTGGCGATGGAGCTGTTCAAGAACCGCGTCGGCAACCCGCCGATGGAGCATGTGCCCTATCGCGGCAGCGGCCCGGCCCTGCAGGACTTCATCGTGAACCGCTTCAGCGCCATGTTCGACGCTTCCTCGGTGATGGCGCCCTTCATCCGCTCGAACCAGCTGCGCCCGATGCTGCAGACCGGGCCGGCCCGCATCCCGGCCTTCCCCGACATCCCCACCGCTGCCGAGGCGGGGCTGCCGGACTTCGTCATCACGGCCTGGATCGGCCTCTTCGGCCCGCCCGGCATGCCGCAGGAGATCGTCCAGCGGCTCAACACGGCCCTGAACCAGGCGGTGGGCGACCAGACCGTGCGCGAGCGGATCACCAGCCAGGGCGATGAGCCCGGCGGCGGGACCGCCGAGGAACTGGCGAACCTGCTGCGCACGGACCATGCGCGCTGGGGCGAAGTGGTGCGCGCGAACAACATCCGCGCGGACGGCTGAACCCTGCCTTGCCCCGGCGGCCTCCGCCGGGGCAACCCTCGCATCGTCATCAATCCTTCAAACGCCTGTCACGCGGCGGTCAGCGGCGCTCACTAAGCCCCGCCCTCATGTTGATCATCGAAGGACTGACCCGGCGCTTCGGCGAGCGGATCGCGGTGGACGATGTCTGCCTCGAGATTCCTCGCGGAAGCTTCGTCGGGGTCATCGGGCGTTCCGGCGCCGGCAAGTCCACCCTGCTCCGCATGGTGAACCGGCTGGCCGATCCCACGGCGGGGCGCATCCTGTGGGACGGGCGCGACGTCACCGCCCTCCGCGGGCGTGAGCTGCGCGACTGGCGCGCCCGCTGCGCCATGGTGTTCCAGCAGTTCAACCTGTCCGGCCGGCTCGATGTGCTCACCAATGTGCTGGTCGGGCGGCTGAACCAGGTGCCGGCCCACCGCTCGCTGCTGCGCCTCTGGTCCGCCGAGGACCGTGCCATCGCCCTGGCGGCGCTGGAGCGGTTCGACATCGCCGAACTCGCTGCCCAGCGCGCCGAGCATCTCTCGGGCGGTCAGCAGCAGCGAGTGGCGATCGCGCGCGCCCTGGTCCAGGAGCCCGATCTGATCCTGGCGGACGAGCCCATCGCCTCGCTGGATCCGCGCAACACCCGGGTCGTCATGGACGCGCTGGCGCGCATCAACCGCGAATTCGGCATCACCGTCCTCTGCAACCTGCACGCGCTCGACATAGCGCGCAGCTACTGCGACCGCCTTGTCGGGCTCTCGGCCGGGCGCCTGGTCTTCGATGGCCCGCCCGACGCGCTGGACGCGGATGCCGCCCGCCAGCTCTACGGGCTTGAGGCCGACGAGGTGGTGGATGCCACGCCGACCGTGCCGCCGGCCGCCCCGCATGTGGTGCCCTTCGCCTTTCAGGCCTGACGGCCGCCGAGCCGCCACGCCACAGCTTCCGCATCAGAGAGGTTTGCCATGATCCTGAACCGTCGCGCCCTGATGGGCGCCACCGCCGCGCTCGCGCTGCCCTCCGTCGCCCGCGCCCAGGCGAATTTCTCGAGCCAGTTCCCCGAGCTGGTCTTCGCGATCATCCCCGCCGAGAACGCCTCGGGCGTGACAGAGCGCTGGGCGCCCTTCACCAACTATCTCTCCCAGCGGCTGGGCACCAAGGTGACGCTGCGCATCGCCAACGACTATGCGGCGGTGATCGAGGGCCAGCGCGCCGGCAACATCCATATCGCCTCCTACGGCCCCTCCTCCTTCGCCCGCGCGCTGATGACCGGCGCCCGCATCACCGCCTTCGCCATCGAGGTGAACCTGGACGGCACCAAGGGCTACCACTCCGTCTTCTACGTGAAGGCCAGCAGCCCCTATCAGAAGGTTGAGGATCTGCGCGGCAAGAACCTCGGCCTCGTGGACCCGAACTCCACCTCGGGCAACAACGTGCCGCGCTTCGCGCTGAACAAAATGGGCATCACGCCCGAGAGCTTCTTCGGCCGGGTCGTCTACACGGGCAGCCATGAGAACGCGCTGATCGCGCTCAACCAGGGCACGGTGGACATGGCCGCCAACTGGTGGAACGACGAGAGCGAGAGCAACCTGCTCCGCATGGCGCGCAAGGGCATGGTGAAGGCGGAAGACTTCCGCATCATCTTCAAGTCCGACCAGATTGTGAACTCCCCGATGGCCTATCTGGACAGCCTGCCGCAGGATCTGCGCAGCGCCATCCAGACCGCCACGCTGGAAATGCCGCAGCGCGATCCCGAGGGCTTCCGGCGCATCACCGATGGCAAGCAGGCGCCGTGGCAGGCGACCAGCAACGCCGAATACAATCCGATCATCGAGCTGAACCGCTTCGTGGACGGGCTACGCCGCCGCTCGTAAGCCACCCCTTCGCGCTGGAACGCCGCTCCGGTCCTCTTTCCGGAGCGGCGTCTGCATTTCCAGGAGCCGTGACTTGGCCACCGCCCTTACCCGCCTTCCGGATGAACGCCTCGCCGAGCTGCTGCACGGCTACCGCGCCAGCTCGGCCGGCCCGCGCCGCCGGGCCCTGCTCCTCGCGCTGACCATCGCCTTTCTCGTTGCCGTGGCGGCCCAGGTGGCGGAGGTCGATCTGCCCCGGCTCTGGGAGCATGCGGGCGCCTTCTTCGGCTACTTCGACCGTATCACCATGCTCGAATCCGGCGCGGGGCGGGTCTGGGCCGATCCCGCGGAGTGGTTCTGGGGCTGGCGGAAATGGGGCGTGCTGCTCCTGGACACGCTGCTCATCGCCTATGTCGGCACCGCGCTGGGAGGGCTGGGTGGCTTCCTGCTGGCCTTCTGCGCATCGGCCAATCTGGTGTCCAATCCCTGGGCGCGCGGCGCCGCGCGGCGCTTCCTGGAATTCTGCCGCACGGTGCCGGATATCGTCTTCGCGCTGATCTTCGTCATCGCCTTCGGCCTCGGCCCCGTTCCGGGCGTGCTGGCCATCGCCATCCACAGCATGGGCGCGCTGGGAAAGCTCTTCTCCGAGGTGGTCGAGAACATCGACATGAAGCCGGTGGAGGGTGCGAATGCCGCCGGCGCCTCCTGGCCGGCCATGGTCCGCTTCGCCGTGCTTCCGCAGGTGCTGGCGAACTTCATCAGCTACGCGCTGCTGCGCTTCGAGATCAATGTGCGCCAGGCTTCCGTTCTCGGCTTCGTCGGCGCGGGCGGGATCGGGCAGGATCTGATCGAGGCGATCCGCAAGTTCTACTACAATGACGTCGCCGCGCTGCTGCTCCTCATCATCGTTACCGTCATGCTGATCGACCTCGGGACGGAGCGCCTCCGGCACCGGCTGATCGGCGCGCTGGAGTCCCGCGCATGAACCGCGCCGTCACGCTTCGCGATGCCGCCGTGGCCGAGATGGCCGGTATCGCCGCGCGCCACCCGCAGCAGTTCCGGGCCATGCCGCCGGCGCGGCTGCGCGCCCTGGCACTTTTCCTTGCCTCCACCGGGTTGCTGGTCTTCGGCCTCTGGCGGCTGGAGTTCTCGCCGTCCCGCCTGGTGGATGGCTTCGGGCAACTCGTTCACTTCCTCGGCCTGATGATCCCGCCGGATCCGGGCACCTGGTCGCGCACGATGCTCATCCTGCGTGGCCTGTCCGAAACCCTCGCCATTGCCCTGCTCGGCACGCTCGGCGCGGCGTTGCTGGCCTTCCCGCTCGGCTTTCTCGCTGCGTGGAACACCTCCGTGAACCGCCTCGTGCAGTTCCTCTCGCGCCGGGTGCTGGACAGCGTCCGCGGGATCGATGCCCTGATCTGGGCGCTGATCTGGGTCAGCGTCGTCGGGCTCGGGCCCTTTGCCGGCGTGCTGGCCATCCTGACCAGCGATATCGGCACCTTCGGGAAGCTTTACTCCGAGGCCATCGAGGCAGCGGATCGCAAGGCGGTGGAGGGCGTCACAGCCTCGGGCGGCGGCAAGCTCCATGGCATCCGCTTCGGTGTGCTGCCGGCCGTCCTGCCCGTGATGGCCGGGCATGTGCTCTACATGTTCGAGTCCAACACGCGCTCCTCCACCATCATCGGCATCGTCGGCGCCGGCGGCATCGGGCTGATGCTGTCCGAGATGATCCGCACCCTCGAATGGGGCGTGGTCTCCTTTATCGTGCTCCTGATCCTCGTCACCGTGGCGGTGATCGACACGATCTCCGGGCGGCTGCGCGCCGCCCTGGCCGGTGCCCGCGCAGGCTGAGCCTGCCGCCTGGTTCCCTGTCGGGCGCGCGCCGCCCGGCCTGGCCGCGGGTGTGTAATGCCGACGTGATTTCGCCGGGAATGCGGGCCGGGCCCGCCTTCCCGGCGATCTTGCCTGTCCTGCAACCGCGCGTCAGGCAGCCATCAGCACCGCAAGCACCCGCTCCACCCCCTGCTCGACCGGCCCATCATTCAGCACGGTCGCAACCGGCAGCCCGGACGGGAACGGCGCCTGCCGCGCGAGGCGGCGGGCAACATCCTCCACCGTTTCCCGCCCGCGTGCGGCAAGGCGCTCGGCCCTGAGCTGGACCGGGGCCGTGATCTCCACCACCTGCAAGGGATAGCTGACGGCCGCTTCCTCAAGCGCCTGGCGGGAGAGGTTCGCCACCGCCACCTTCCCTTCGGCCAGTGCCTCGTCCAGCGCGGGCCGGGGCAGGCCGTAGCGCAGGCCATGCGCCTCCCAGGAAAGGGCCAGCCCGCCCGCGCCGCGCAGGGCCTCGAACTCCTCCTCGCTCACGGCAAGGTGGTCCTCCCCGCCTGCATCGGCCGGGCGGGTGATCACCCGGCGGAGAAAGGTGAACCGGGGATCTCCGGCCAGCCTGGCGCGGGCCGCCTCCATCAGCGTGTCCTTGCCGGCGCCGGAGGGCCCGACGACGGCGACAAGGCGGCCGCTCACGCGGCCTCGCGCAGCGGCAGTACCTCGACCACGCGGTCGGCCACGCGCCCCCGCACATCAAGATCATGGAAGATGCCCACCAGGGCGGCTCCGCGCGCCTTGGCCTCGCCGATAAGGGCGATCACCACCTCGCGGTTCGCGGCATCCAGGCTGGCGGTCGGCTCGTCCAGGAGCACGAGCGGGAAATCCGCCACGAAGCCGCGGGCCAGGTTCACCCGCTGCTGCTCCCCGCCCGAGAAGGTGGCGGGCGGCAGGGCGTGCAGCCGGTCCGGCAGGTTCAGGCGGCGCAGCAGGGCCTGCGCCCGGGCCAGCGCCAGCTCGCGCGCCACGCCCCGCGCCAGCAGCGGCGCCGCCACCACCTCAAGTGCGGGCACGCGGGGAATGACGCGGAGGAACTGGCTCACATGGCCGATCGTGTCCCGCCGCAGCCCGTTCACCTCACGCGGGCTGGCCGTGGCGAGATCCGCCACCGACCCGTCCGCGCGGCAGATGAGGATGGCGCCCTCGTCCGCGCCGTAATTCCCCTGCAGCAGCCGCATCAGCGTGGACTTGCCCGCGCCGGAGGGACCGGACAGCGCCACACATTCGCCCGGCGCCACCACCAGGCCGGCATCGCGCAGCACGGGGATGCGGACCCCACCCTGCAGATGCAGGGTGAAGCCCTTGGAAAGGCCCTCGGCCTTCAGAACCCAATCGCTCATGCCGCCAGCACCGAGGAGACAAGGAGTTGCGTGTATGGATGGCGCGGGTCATCCAGCACCCGGTCGGTCAGGCCTTCCTCCACCACCCGGCCATGGCGCATCACCACAAGGCGGTGCGCCAGCAGGCGCGCGGCGGCGATGTCGTGCGTGACGAGCACCACGGCGATGCCGAGATCGCTCACCAGCCCGCGGATCAGATCCAGAAGGCGCGCCTGCACGGAAACATCGAGCCCACCTGTCGGCTCATCCATGAAGACAAGGCGCGGGCGCGTCACGAGGGTGCGCGCGATCTGCAGCCGCTGCCGCATGCCGCCGGAGAACTGGCCGGGGCGGTCGTCGATGCGGGACGGGCTGATCTCCACGCGCTCCAGCCAGCGCTCCGCCTCTGTCCTGATGTCACCATAGTGCCGCGCGCCGACGGCCATCAGCCGCTCGCCGACATTGCCGCCCGCCGAGACACCCATGCGGAGCCCGTCCCGCGCATCCTGGCGGACGAAGCCCCATTCGGTGCGCGCCAGGCGCCGCAGCGCGGGCTCGCCCATGGCATGCACCTCCAGCGCCTCGCCGGAGGCGTCGCGGTAGGTCACCCGGCCCGCATCGGGGCGCATCTCGCCGGCCAGGGCGCGCAGCAGGGTGGACTTGCCGGAGCCCGACTCCCCCACGATCGCCAGCACCTCGCCGGGCCAGAGATCGATCGAAACCTCGTCCAGTGCGCGCACGGCGCCGAAGGAAAGGGACAATCCGCGCGCCGAGAGGATCGGCTCGTCATCCGCCATCATGCCGCCCGCTCCGCCGCTTGCTGTTCCTGCCGCTCGCCGCAGTAATCCGTGTCCGAACAGACAAAGAGCCGCCCGCCCCGGTCATCCGTGACCATCTCATCGAGATAGGTGTGGTCCGCGCCGCAAAGCGCGCAGCTCCCGCTGGCCCGCAGCGGTACGAAGGGATGGTCATCGAAGTCGAGGCTGCGGACCTCGGTATAGGGCGGCACCGCATAGAGCCGCCTCTCCCGTCCCGCGCCGAAGAGCTGGAGCGCAGGGGAAAGGTGCATCTTCGGATTGTCGAAGGAGGGGATGGGCGAAGGCGCCATGAGGTAGCGCCCGCCGACCATCACCGGGTGGTCATAGGAGGAGCCCACGCGGCCGTGGCGCGCGATGTCCTCGTAGAGCTTCACCTGCATCAGCCCGTAATCGGCCAGGGCATGCAGCCGCTTCGTCTCGGCGCGGCGAGGCTCCAGCTTGAAGAGCGGCTCGGGCTGCGGAACCTGGTAGACCATCACCTGCCCCTCGCGCAGCGGCGTCTCGGGGATGCGGTGGCGGGTCTGGATGATGGTGGCCTCCGCCGTGCGCTCTGTGGTGCGCAGCCCAGGCGCCACCCGCGCGAAGAAGCGGCGGATGGAAACGGCGTTGGTGGTGTCATCCGCGCCCTGGTCGATGACCTTCAGCACGTCATCGGGCCCGACCACGCTCGCTGTCACCTGGATACCGCCTGTGCCCCAGCCATAGGGCAGCGGCATCTCGCGCGAGCCGAACGGAACCTGGTGCCCCGGCACGGCCACCGCCTTCAGCAGGGCGCGGCGGATCATCCGCTTGGTGCCCTCGTCCAGATAGGCGAAGTTGTAACCCTCGGTCGTCATTCGGCTGCCTCCCGCAGTGCGGCGGGCGCGGCGGCCGCGCGCATGGCGCGCACCACCTCCAGCTCGCTCTGGAAATCGACGTAGTGCGGCAGCTTCAGATGCTCGAGGAAGCCGGTCGCCTCGACATTGTCGGAATGGGAGAGGACGAACTCCTCGTCCTGCGCGGGGGCCGCGATCTCCTCCCCCAGTTCCTCCGCGCGCAGCGCGCGGTCCACCAGCGCCATGGACATGGCGCGGCGCTCCGTCCGGCCAAGCACCAGCCCGTAGCCGCGGGTGAACTGCGGCGGCTCGGTACGGGAGCCGTTGAACTGGTTCACCATCTGGCATTCGGTGACGGTGATGTCGCCGATCTCGATCGGGAAGCCGAGCTCGGGCGGCAGGATCTCCACCGTCACTTCGCCCTGCCGCAGCTCCCCGACGAAGGGATGGTTGTTGCCGTAGCCGCGCTGGGTGGAATAGGCCATGGAGAGCAGGAAGCCCTCATCAGCCCGCGCGAGGTTCTGGAGGCGCAGCGGACGGCCGGCGGGATAGGAGAGCGGCGTCCGCGTCAGGTCGCCCGGCTCAGCATCAGAAGGTTGCTCCGGCGCCATGAGCCCCTCATCGGCCAGCATGGCCGTGACCCGCGGGCAGGCCGTGTCCTCGCCCGGGTCGGTTTCCGGCACGGGCAACGGCACATGGCCCTCCGCCGCCAGGGCGAAATCCAGCAGGCGATGCGTGTAGTCGAAAGTCGGGCCCAGGATCTGGCCGCCCGGCAGGTCCTTGTAAGTGGCCGATACCCGGCGCCGCACGCGCATCATGCCCGTATCGATGGGCAGGCTCGCCCCGAAGCGCGGAAGGGTGGTGCGGTAAGCCCGAAGGAGGAAGATCGCCTCGATCAGGTCCCCGCGCGCCTGCTTGATGGCCAGGGCCGCGAGCCCGGGATCGTAGCACGATCCCTCCGCCATCACGCGGTCCACCGCCAGGGTCATCTGCTCCCGGATCTGGCCCGTGCTGAGCTCCGGGACGGAAGGGTCGCCGCGCCGTTCCTCGGCCAGCCAGGAATGGGCATTTGCAATGGCGGCCTCTCCGCCCTTCACCGCGACATACATCGGCTCAGCCCTCCTCGATCCGCAGGCTGCGCGGCAGGGCGGCGATCCGGTCGCCGTCGCACAGGATCACATCCACGCCGCGCGGAAAGCGCGCGCCATTCGCCTTCCACTCCGCAAGGAAGCCCTCGGGCAGGCCGCGCACGCGCAGCCCGTGCTCGCGCTCAATCCCGGGGCCGGTCAGGCGCCAGCCAGTGCCTTCCTCCAGCGCATCGACCTGCAGGATCAGCGTGGCGGATCCCTGCGGTTCCTCGTCCGTACCCTGCCGAAGCGAGGCAAGGCGCGGTGCCGTGCCGGTGCAGAGGACGAACTCCGCCTCCCCCGCGCCTGGCACGATCGGGCAGCCCGCGTGGAAGCGCACCCATTCCACCGCATCCGCCCCGGCATCGATGAACAGCGGCGTGGCGGAGTCCACCAGTGCCAGCAGCACGGCGCCGGCAGCCGCGCCGAGCGGCGCGGGTGGCGACGGCGCGCGGGGCAGGCGCTGCACGCGCCCGGGGCGGCTCATCGCCTCCAGCACGGCGCGGAAGGAGGACTGCGCGTCCAGCACAGGGTCGGCGAAGCCGGGAAGAAGGCCGCTCATCGCATATTCGCCATGGTCAGGAACCGCACCCGCGTCGCGGCGGCCTTCCGTGCCATAGACGCCTTTCGTTCTTGCTGCTCCGCCGCCAGCGGATCGATCACCGCCGCCATCAGCGCGGGGCGCCGCGCCGGGTTCTGAAGCAGGGCGTCCAGCACGGCGGCCAGTTCCGCCCCGCGCAGGTCGCGCCCGGCGAGATAGGCGTGGCCCACCGCGCCATCCTCTAATCGCACCGCGCAGCGCGTCACGGTCATCTCGCCCAGGTTGAAGGGGGCGCCATCGCCTCCGGCGCGGCCGCGCAGCATGGTCAGCCCGATTTCCGGGCCGCGCAGCCGCACATGGGGCGGCAGCGCCGGCAGCTCCTTCAGCCGCGCATCGATGGCGTCCGCTCCGGCGCGCGCCAGCACGCCCATCCAGTGCTGCCGTTCGGCCACGGCAGCGTCTTGCAGGGCCGCGCTCATGCCGCCTCCGCCACCTGCGCGGCGGCGCGGGCCGACCAGCCATCGGAATGGATCACCTGGCCAGCGCGCCAGACGGCGCGCACGCGCGGGGCCGCGCCGCTGTCATCCAGCAGCACCAGATCGGCCCGCTGGCCGGGCAGCAGCGTGCCGCGATCCGCAAGCCCCGCCGCGCGGGCGGGGTTGGACGTGACCAGCGCCACCGCCTCGTGCAGCGGCACCAGCCCTTCGCGCACCCAGCCGAGCACCGCGGGGAGCATCGCCCCCTGGTGGTAATCCGCCGCGAGCATGTCCAGCAGCCCGGCCTGCATGACGGCGCGCGCGGTGGCATTGCCGGTCATGGAAGCGTTGCGAAGCGCGTTGGGGGCACCCATCAGGGTCGTCATGCCGAGCCGCCGGGCTTCCTCGGCCGCTTCCAGCGTCACCGGGAACTCGCTGATGGTGGCGCCGAGCTCGCGCATCAGGCGCACCTTCTCGGCCGTGTCATCGTCATGGGAGGCAATGGGCAGGCCTTGCTCGCGCGCAAGGGCGGTCACGCCACGCGCCACATCCCAGGCGCGGGGGGCGCCCATGCGCTCCTGGGCGCGCGCCGCCGCCGCCGCGGGGTCCTCGCCATAGGCGTGGGACTGCCAGCGCACATACTGCTCCACGTCCCGGAACTGGCCCTGGCCCGGCGTGTGGTCGGTAAGGGAGACAAGCCCGACCAGGCCGCGCGCCACCAGGTCCCGCAGCACGGGCTCGGCGCGCAGGTTTGTCACCTCGAAGCGCGCATGCACGCGCAGGTCCACGCGAAGGCTGTCCCGCATGCGCGCCACGGCCTCGATCACGCCGCGCGCGCGCTCCTCGGTGCGGATATGCTTCGCCTTCCCCTCCGCGAAGGAGAGGCCCGCATAGGCGGTGGTGACGCCGGAGGCGGCGAGGCGCGCATCCAGCTCTCCGATCGCCACGTCCAGCGGGAAGGCTGCGCCGGGGCGCGGCTCCACCTCCTTCTCGATCATGTCCCCATGCAGGTCCACGAGGCCGGGGATGAGCAGAAGGCCGTCGCCGTCCAGCGCGGGGCCACGCGGCGCGCCTTCCACGATCTCGGCGATGCGGCCGCCTTCGATGCGCAGCGCGGCGCGCGGCACCACGCGGTCCGGCAACGCCAGCCGGATGTCAGCGATCCACATGGGGGTCCTCCTCGCGCGGGGCATGATCGACCGAGAGCTGCACGCGCTCCGCGGCCCAGATGGTTTCGGAACAGGCGATGGGGATGCCGGAGAGATCCGCATCCACCTTGCGCACCACAAGCACGGGCTGCGCCTCATGCTGGTCCAGCAGTTGCGCCTCCCCGGCGCTGGGAAGGCGGGCCAGGACGGTGCTCGCCACGCGGCGGTAATCGGCGATGCCATAGGCGGCCAGGATGGCGGACGCCCCCTCCCCGCCTTCCCAGGCGCCGAGCATCCCCGGGAAGCGGCGGGCGGGGTAATAGGCGATGGAGAGGTTCACCGGCACGCCATCGGCCAATCCCAGGCGGCGCACCTGGAACACGGGCGATCCGGGCGGAAGGCGCAGCGCCTCGGCCACGTCCTGGCCCGCCACCTCCTCGATGGCGCCCAGCGCCCGGCCGGAGGGTTCGCGGCCCTGAACCAGCAGGTTCTCGGAAAAGCGCGTGCGTTCGGAGAGCCGGTAATCCAGCACCGGCGCCTCGCGCACATAGGTGCCGCTGCCCTGGCGCGTGCGGACCAGCCCCTCGGCGGCCAGGGCCGCGACGGCGCGCCGTATGCTGTGCCGGCCGGCCCCGAAACGGGCCATGAGCAGGGGCTCGGTCGGGAGGCGGGAGCCCGGGGCCAGGCTGCCATCGCGGATGGCGGCGCCAAGGGCCTGCTGGACATCACGCCAGGACGGCGCGGTGGAGGTATCTTCGGTCGTCACGGGTAGCACTATAGCGGCCCGGCCAATTCATTCGGATGACTTCATCCTGACATTTCGGTGACAGCGCCGCCAGAGGGTCCCGGGACGGCGATGGACTGGGCGGGCGCCCAGGGATAGTTGCGACGGGAGGACAGAAGGACCGGAGCCAGGATGCGGGTCGCCGTTGTCGAGAATTCCTCCCTGGCGCCGCTTGGCCTGCTCGGGCCCGCCCTGGAAAGGCGAGGAGCGCGCATCGAGACCTACAGCGGCCCCGAGCTGGCCGCCCATGCCCGCGCACTGGACAGCGCCGGCTTCATCGTCACGCTCGGCTCGCCGAAGGCGGTGTATGATGGGGATGACTGGATCCGCTGGCAGGCCGGCTATCTGCGGGACGCCGTGCTGGCCGACCGCCCCGTGCTCGGCATCTGCTTCGGCGCGCAGCTTCTGGCCGCGGCGATCGGCGGCAGCGTGAAGGCCACGGGCCGGTTCCATGCGGGCTGGGGAGAACTGCCCGAGGCCGCCGCCCCGGTTTTCAAGGGCCCCTGGCTTCGGTGGCATGGCGACCATGTGCACCTGCCCGCGGAGGCCGAGATCCTCGCCCGTGCGGACGACACGATCCAGGCCTTTGCCTTCCGGCGTGCCATCGGCCTGCAATTCCATCCCGAGGCACATGCGGGCTGCGTGGCCGACTGGATCGGGATGACCGCGCCGGAGCGGATGGCCGGACTCGACCCCGTGGCGCAGCTCGAACTGACGCGGGAGCGGGAAACCTCCCATGCGCCTGTCCGGGAGGCCTTGCTGGACGAGGTGCTTCGCCGCTGCGGCGTGGAACTGCCGGCGCCGGCCTGAGGTTTTTCAGGCCGGCGCCGGGTAAAGGCGCCTATTCGCGCGCGATGCCGAGTTCCTCCAGCACCTTGCGGTTCGCCGTGCTCTCCGCCGCGAACCGCTCCTGGAACTCGGCGCCGGTGGCGTAGCTCGGCACGGAATTCAGCCGCTCCGCCGCTGTGCGGAAGCTCTCGCTTCCCACCGCCTCGCTGCAGGCGCGCTGCAATACGGCGGCCGCGGCGTCAGGCAGGCCGGCAGGCGCGATCAGCCCGCCGGCGGAGCTGCCCACGATCGGGTAGCCCGCCTCCGTCACGGTCGGCACGTCCGGCAGGGCGGAAAGGCGGGAGGCGTTGAACACGCCGGCCACCGGAAGCCCGGTTGCGACCGGGATCGAGGGGCTTTCGACGAAAGCCATGATCTGGCCGCCCAGCGCCGCCTGCGCCATGGGGCCGGCGCCGGTGAAGGGCACGTGCAGCCCGTCGATTCCGGCGGCGCGCAACAGCCGGGCGACCAGGATGTGCTGCGTGCTGCCCTGCCCGGGCGAGCCATAGACCAGCGCTTCCTTCTTGCCGCGCCCGTAATTCACCATCCCCGCGATGTCACGGAAGGGCGCGTCCCGCCCGAGGACGAGAACCTGCGGGTTGTCATAGACCAGGCAGAGGAAGCGGAAGCTCTCCAGCTTGTAGGTGACCGGCACGATATGCGGCTGGGTGGTGAGCGGCGCGTTCGGGGAGAGGGCGATGGTGTAGCCATCCGGGCGTGCACGTGCGAGCTCGGCATCGCCGATCGTCCCGCTTGCGCCACCCCGGTTCACGATCACCACGCTCTGTCCCAGCGCCTGGGAGAGCGCGGGTTGCAGGGCGCGCGCCATCAGGTCCGTATTGCCGCCGGGCGGATAGGGAACGATCAGCTGCACCGGGCGGGAGGGATAGCTCTCCTGGGCGAGTGCGGTGCCCGGCAGGGCGAGGACAAGCGGCGCGAGAAGGCCCGCACTCCAGCGCCGCATCCGGTCCCAAAGGCTGTTGCCCATCACGTTCCTCCGCTCGATTCCTGGGCTGGAGCCTATGGGTGCCGAACCGATGCCTCAAGCGCGGCGGGCGGGCCTATTCGACAAAGGCGATCCATCGTCCGGCGAGAAGCGCCGCAACCCAGATCATGGCGGATGCGGCGGCCCCTGCCCTCACCCGCGCGGAGATGCCGCCCCCGGCAAGGGCGCTGCGCCATGAGGCGGCGCGGTGCAGGAGGAGGATATTCGCCAGCCCCGCCAGGATCAGCGCCAGCTTCAGCTGGAAAGCGGGGTTGGCGAGATAGGCGTCCGGCCGGACGCTGAACAGCAGCGCGCCGGTCAGCAGCGTCAGCGCGAGCCCGATCCCTGCCACGCGCACCAGCACGGGCCCGATCAGGCCGATCGGCGCCCCGGCAAATGCGCCGAGCAGGCGCAGATCCAGCGCCAGGATAGGGCCCACCAACAACGCGATCCCCAGGATGTGGGACGCGTTCGCGAGTGGATAGAGAATGACAGAGCGACGAAGCGCCGCGGCCACCGGGGATTCGGCGAGGAGCTGCACAAGGTCCAAGCCGGATCAGCCGCCCTGGATGCGCTCCGGGTAGATGTCGTAGCGCCGGTCCCCGACCGTGACCTGCACGGCCTTCATTCGGCGCTCATTTTGGTTCTGCGAGCGGTTGCCACGTGCGACGATGCGGTCTCCTGGCCGGGCGACGCCCTCGACGAAGCCGGCGCGGCTTGTCTGGGACGGGTTACCCAGTTCCACAGTCCAGACGCCATCAGGTCCTTCCACCCGGAGCGTCGGATGGGGGGGCGCGATGCTGACCTCCCGGATCGTGCCGGTCAGCTCCATCTGCTCCGCTTCGGCCCAGCTCCAGCCGTGATGTGCCTGGGCGCGGCCGGCGCCGAGCAGGACGGCCAAACCGCCGAGAAAGGCGCGCCTGTTCATTGTGATGCTCCCTGCCGATGCGCCGAGGCTTGCGCAGAAGGGCTGCCTCCGCGACTCACAAAGCGGCGCGCCGGCGTGAAATGCACGGCGTTGTTCCGGCATCCAGAGTATCGCGAGCGAGAGCGGGGCTCTTCGTGCCAGGCGGTTTGGTGAGAACCTGACGGCAGGCCCGCGCGCGCATCAGCATGCCTGCTAGGGCGTCTGCTCACCGGCCGATCGGATCTTCTGCAGGTCCAGGCTTCCCTTCGCGCCCCATCCCTTGATGTCAGGCGGCACCTCCGGGCGGAAGGCCTCATAAAGGCGGAAGCCAATCCGGTTCAGCTCCTCCGGGGAGAAGCCCGCGGCAAGCGCCTCCATGGCGCCCCGTGCCTCCGCCAGTCTCGGTCCGAAGGCCCTGGCGAGGTAAGCCCTGGCCGGTTCGGCCGGAACCGGGCGCCCATCGCCGGCATCGGCCATGAGCATGCCGCCATCATCCCGTGTCACGGCGATCTCGCGGCCGAGGAGCCGCTGCCGTTCCTCCGCCACGCTCGCCGCGCGCGGCTCCTCCCGGGCGGATACCTCGTCCAGGCCGAGGCGCCTGGCCTTGGCCCGTGCCGCCGTGCCCGCAACATGGCTGCCGAGGCTGAGCGCTGTGTCCGGCGGATGGCCAAGGCGCTCCGCGACGATAGCGGCCCAGAGAGTCAGGACCGGGGCGCGGTTGATGCGGATCGTCTTCTCATCCGTGGGTGCCATCCCGGCCCGGCTTCCTCTCGCCTGGAACATCGGTGCAGAACGCCGTCTCCGGGCCACGGTAACAGCGCGGCCCCTGGCGGGCAGCGATGGCAGCGGGGGTGCAGAACCAGCGCTGCCCCGGGCCGCCCGCCGGGCCAGCCATGAAACGCCCGGCCCGGAGGGGCGCTAGAGGAGGACCGTTCCACCAATGCGGGATCTCCGTTGCATGCCCAGCGCGTCCGACCTGAAGCTTTTTGATGCCCTGGCCACGGTGAGCCGCGCCTTTGCCGAAGGGCGGCTGGTGCCCGCCGGGGATGATGGCGACGTGCCGGCCGAAGCCGCGCCGGCGGCCGGAATGCTCCAGGCGATGGATGAGGAAAGCCGGGCCGTGCTTGGCGAAGCCGCGCTGGCCGCCGCCTATGGCGCCTTCGCGGCGGATGGCGGGGAAGCCGGCGCCATGCACATGCTGGTCGGCGCCATCGGGCTCATGGCGGCCTCTGCGGGAGAAGATGTGGATCCGCCCGAGGACATCCTTTCGGTGCTGGCGGATGGCGAGCGCGTGGAGGCAGAGATCGACCAGGCGGGGGAAGCCGTCGATGCCGAATTCGGTCGCGATGCCTCCGCCGAGCAGCTGGCCGCCGCCCTCGAATCCCGCATCCTCGGCACCGCCATCACCTGGGCCGGCTGCACCCTTCCAGATGGGCAGGAGGGGCAGGCCGCGATCCGGCTGCGCGCGGCACGCCTCCTCACCCGGCTCGCCGCCGGGTTGATGAGCATGAACGCCGTCGACCAGGCCAGCGCCTGAGAGACAGGCGCCCCGATCATCGGGGCGGCCAGGCCTGGCGGGGGGGGGCGCCCCTTGCGGGGTGCGCATGCCCGGTGTTGTCTCAAGTCCGACATGACCGCGCTGCCTCCCTCGCTCTACGCCGATGTCACGCCGGCCGGCCCCGGGGCGGCGCCGCTGCGGCCCGGCGCGACGGCGGAGGTGGCGGTGATCGGCGGCGGCTTCACCGGCCTGTCGGTGGCGCTGCATCTTGCCGAGGCCGGACGGGATGTGGCGCTGCTCGAAGCCCATGAGCCGGGCTGGGGCGCCTCCGGCCGCAATGGCGGGCAGGTTAATCCGGGGCTCAAGCTCGATCCGGACGCGATCGAGGCGCGGTTCGGCCCCGCCACGGGCGCGGCGTTGATCGAACTCTCCTATGGCGCCCCGCAGGCATTGTTCGACACGATCGCCAGGCACCAGATCCGGTGCGATGCGCGGCAGCAGGGCACGCTCCGCGCCGCGCGTGGGGACGTGGCCGCCAGGGCTGTCCATGAGAGCGCCACGCAATGCATCACGCGCGGCATGCCGGTGGAATGGCTTGACCGGGCGGCGATGCGCAGCCTCACCGGAAGCTCCGAATATGCGGGCGGCCTCATCGACCGGCGCGGCGGTGACGTGAACCCGCTCGCCCTCGCCCGCGGGCTGGCTCGGGCGGCAGCGAATGCCGGGGCTCGCCTGCACTTCCCCGCGCGCGCCACGGGGCTGCGGCGGGAGGGAGGCGCCTGGCACGTGCAGACGGAGAACGGCGACGTGCTCCGAGCGGAGCAGGTGGTGCTCGGCACGAACGGGTACAGCGATGGGCTCTGGCCGGGCTTGTCACGCAGCGTCGTGCCCGTCTTCTCCTCGATCGTCGCGACGAAGCCCCTGCCGGACGCCCTGGCCGCCGCCGTGCTGCCGCAGCGCTGCTCCGCCTATGAGGCGGGGATCGTGACGATGTACTACCGGGTGGATCAGGAGAACCGGCTGGTCCTGGGCGGGCGCGGGCCGCAGCGCGCGATCCGCTCCCCGGACCAGGTCCGCTACCTCATCCACCATGCGGAGCGGCTCTGGCCCGGCCTGCGGGGCACGGCCGAGTGGACCCATGGCTGGAACGGCCAGCTGGCGATGACCGCCGATCACCTGCCGCATGTTCACCGCCCCGCGCCGGGCCTGGTTGCCATGCTGGGCTATAATGGCCGCGGCGTCGCGCTGGCCAATGCGCTGGGCAAGGCCCTGGCGCGGGAGTTGTCCGGCGGGGACCCGGTTCCACAGCCGGACCAGCCCATCCGCGCCATCCCCTTCCAGCGCTTCTGGCGCCTGGGTGTGACAGCAGGGATGCTGGCCGGGCGCGCGCGTGACGCGATCGACCGTCGCGGCCAGGCGTGATCCGGCCGGGCCGGTGCGGCCCGGACCGTCGGCCATGATCGCCTGAAGCCTGGACCGCACGGCGCGGGGAAGGGCCTGTGGCTCCTTCAACGTGGCCCCGTGCTCACCAAGCCGGATTGCGATCGCTGCCGATCGGGAGGTTCCGTCCTGATGGGTGCGGGAGAGTGGAGTGGGTCGGTGCGATGACCTGTCCGGTCACTGGATACGAACCGCCCTGGCAGCCAGCCAGCTACCACCCACGTAGCGGCCGAGAAGCCGCAACCGCGGGTTGTTCTTTTCCCCGGATTTACGTGTTTTTAACCCTGTGCGCCTTCGAAGCAGCGGTAATAGGAATGCACGGGCACCATTCGAGTGCGACTTCCTGAACAAAGCTCCGCAGCATTCTTGCCTGTTTCTGAGAGCAGCAAGGCAGGAACAGAGCGAGTTGCGAGCCCAAGAGCCTTCCGCAAACGCTGTGGACATGTACACGCCGCGTCAATCATTGTGGTTTCGAAGTATTCAGCCCCCTTACGAACTGGCGGCACGCGTGGTTCATAAAATCTAACCTTCTCCGCACTTCGGGATGTGAGCCGGCTCGGCAGCGGAACTTTGACCGCCCAGCTGCCCCCGCATGCATTTTGTCACAAATACTTGATGCTTTCCGGAGCATCTTCCGCTAACGAGCCGCAGCACGGCCGGTAGCCAGTATGGTCACAGGCCTCGCCTGATTCCTGAGCAGGAGCATTGGATGGTACCGCCGCGGCTGAATGCGCTTGAGAGTGCTTTGTCGGGGTGCCGGGTTCAGTTTGGTGCCGTTGGTGTGTTCAGCCTTGTGGTGAACCTGCTGCAGCTGACGGTAT
>NZ_JAGIZB010000030.1 GCF_017813395.1 Pararoseomonas baculiformis
AAGGAGAGCCGCTGAGACACGCCGTCCGGAGGTGGAGCTCGTCCCATCTCCGGGCGATCCAGTGGGTCAGGTTTCGACCGGCGACGCGAGCCAAGGTGGGTCAGATTTCAGGCGGCGTTGACAAGGGTAAAGGGAACTTCCAAGCTTCTGCGCATCCTGCGCTCCTCCAGGCCCGTTTTGCCGGCCATGCTGCACGGTAGGCTTGGACTATTAAGAACTCGTTAACCGTTTCGCGCTCAAAGTGTGTCAGGCGGACACTATTCCAGCGCAGGCAGCGCAAGCGCGCCGTTCCCGGAAAGGGAAGAAGCATGACCGAGCAAGCAACCCCGCTGGACGTACTGGTCTCGCTCGGCCTCGCGCCGACGGATGCCAGGCGCATCCTAGAGGCTCTAGAGGCAGCAGGGTGGCAGATGGTTCCCATCGATCCCACTGGACCCATGACGGCCGCGATTGAGGGGCAGGATTTCATCACCACGTCGCTGGACGGGGATGAGAACACCTATGACTTCATATCGGAGGAGGATGCCCGCGGCATCTGGGCAACCATGCTCGGCAATGCTCCAGGCATAGACGGAACGCGCCGCTGATCCTCAGCACCTTTGGCCCGCTCATCCACCGTCTCCGCCTAGTCCTTCGTCCTCGACCGCTCCGGCCCACGCGGCGCCTCAAAGGGCTTGCGAGGGGGCACTGGCGTGCTTCCGAGGAAGGCTGGCGCGCCTGCATGGCCCTGCTAGCCTGCCTGCATGCGAACCTTGCTCCCCTCCGCCGCCCTGCTGCTGTTGAGCGCACACGCGACTGCGCAACCGGTCGCGGTGCCGTCTGATCCTCGCGCCAAGTACGAGGCGCTCGCGGTTACACGGAAGCCCAACGGTCTCGTGGAAATTCTGACGCGACGCGACGGACCGTCGGGCATCTCGTTCTCCATCCGCGAGATAGACTGCAGGGCGAACCGGTTCCGCTACCTTGGCGAAGGCGACACGCGGGAACAGGCGGAGCGGCGCACAAAGCGGGACACGATGGGCCCACTCACTGAGCAGTCGATCTCGACCTACATTTCGCAGTTCGCCTGTCGCAATGCGCGTTGACGCACGACCGAAGCAGTCGCTCTCAACCTGCACCGCGCCGAACTGACCGTGCAGGAGCGGTCGGACCATATCGCGGAGTGGGTGCGGCTGACCGAGGAAAAAGGTGCCCAACTTGGGCAGCTTTCTACTGGGCGCGGCAATGAGGGTGGGATTAGCAAGAGACCACCGCCGAGGCTCAGGCCGCCAAGGTGGCGCAACTCGCACAGGAGCACAGGGAAAAGTTCATGCCTTGCACGAACCGCAGGTGGACTGCAGCTCCAAGGGGCGAGGCCCATGTCCGCTACGGGGTCGGCACCAAGGTCAGCATCACCACCACGCTGGCCGAGGGCTTTGTCGTGAGCATGCGCTCCATGCCCGGCGATCCCGATGACGGGCACATCCTGGCCGACGCTCTCCAGCAGGTCGAGGCCCTGACCGACCAGCGTCCCAGCCTCGCCCGCTGTGCCCTCAGGGCACCCTCGGCGATACCTTCTACGCCGTGCTCTGCGGCTGCGGTCACAACATCCACGAGGTTCTCAGCCATCTCCGGGCTTTCTTGGCCGCCATCCTCGCCAGCCTCATCCAGGCACTCGACCGGACAAACCGTCACCCAGCACTGATCCAGGTTTCGAGCCTTCGCCGCACGGGCGTAAGGCGTGGAACTTCATCTCACGGCGGAAAGCCTGCTCATCCAGGCACTCCAGGCGCGCGATTAGCTGCTTTATCTCTACCTGAGAAACACCGCGGCTCGTCGCTATGTAGATGGCTTGGCAGGCATCGTGGATCGCCCAGCGCAGGTCGTGCTCGTCCATACTAGGCATCATACGTGCGTCGATGCGCGAGGATGATCTGTCCGCATTCTTATATCGAGAGCATGCTGCGGCTGATATCGTTTCCAGGTCAACATTTTGGATTTGCGGCGCCCGAGCTATGCGGCCCTAATCTTGGGGCGCTATGGTGAGCGGGGATGTGGGTCCGGCAACTCGTTCCCCTTGGGGTAGCTCCCCGGCGCTATGCTGCCACGGTGCTTCTCGGGCTCGGTATTCTTCTTCCAGCCTTCGCGCTTCCCTGAGGTGACGCTCCGCTTCCTGCCTGAACGCCTCAACGTAGGTTCCGGCGCTGAGATACCTGCTTAGCTCAGTGAGTTGCTTAGCTCGCTGCCGCAGCCGCGAGGCACATAGTAGCATCGGGCAACCTCTCGAATTTGTGAGGCCGCAGAAGTAGAACGCCGGCCTGCTGTAGGACAAGAACTTGTTGATGCCGAGGGAGCATCTCGTCGCTGATGGAAAGGCAAAGAGAAGCTCGGCGGGAAGGATCCCGTCGAGCCAGTTGTTTCAATCGCCGGAATATGGCGGGTGCCACTGCGTCAGGCAGAGGCATGGTGTGAAAACGCCTGCCCGTCAGGACCTGTTACATCGCGTGAGATGGGGAGTGGGTGCTGACGCTTCCGCCGCGGCCCCCTACGCTGCCGCAAAAATATTTGCTGCCGAAAGAAAAGCAGGCCGGCTAAGATGGATGTGCCTGTGGCGCTGAGAGCGCACGCTCATCGCCGGCAAGGCTGGGGCGGCGGCGGTGATCAGGGATCGCTGCCGCCGTCCTTTTTGCATTTGAGAGATGGCTTTTCGTTGCCAGCGTCGCGCGCGGGAGGCTACTGCGGTCCCGCGGCCCTGTCCCGCCGCCTGCCCCTTCGGGGGTCCGGTTATGGTCGCCGCAGAAATGCGGCCTCCAGATGAAGGGGATACCCCTTCGGAAGCCGGCCGTGGCCTCCCTCGTAGGGATGTGTTCGAGAGGCGTCCTACCCCTGCGCCCTACCGCACCCGCTCGTCCACCGTCCCCGCCCAGTCCACCGGCCTCGCCCAGTGCGGCCCGGTCCACTGGCCGTTGAGGGGAAGGCCGCCTCGTGGCAGCCTTCTGTGTCCCGACTGTCCCGACCCTGTCCCGACCAGTCGGGACGCGAAAAGCCCAGCAAAATAAGGCTGTCCCGACCGTCCCGACTGTCCCGACCGGAAAACAGAAGGGTGGGGTGAAAATGATGTTCTAAACGGAGTGAGTTGGTCAGCCTTGCACCCTGATCGGCACCACCTTCGCCGAGAACCCCCGGCCCTCCACCAGGCCCAGGACGTGCCCTTCCCAGGCCTTCAGCGCTTCCGCCTTCTCCCGCTCCCACCCGTGCCGCTGGTAGACGCCGACGATTCCGGATCGGCTCCCGCTGATGTGGTTCAGGACCGCTTCCGTCACCTCCAGCCTGACGCCGAGGCGTTGCAGGCCCGTGGCGACCGTCCGGCGGATGTCGTGGATCACCCAGGGATGGAAGGGTCGCCTCGCCTTCTTGGCCTCGGCTCGCATGGCGTCGTCCAGCCGCTCCTTCACCTTGCCAAAGCCGCTGGGTGCCGTCTTTCGGGGGCCCTCGAACACCAGGGCAGCCCCCTTACGCTGAGGCGCCTTCCGGATCAGCGCCAGTACGGCCGGCGCCAGAGGGACCGTGTGAGGCTGTCCGTTCTTCGTCCTCTCGCCGGGCATGGACCAGAGGGCGCCATCCAGCTCCAGCTCCGCCCATGCCATACCGGCCACCTCGCCGCGGCGCTGCCCGGTCAGAATGAGAATCTGCACGATCGGGGCCCAGGGGTGGTCCAGCGCCTCTGCTGCTCGCCAGAGGGCTGCCAGTTCCAAATCCGACAAGACCCGCTCCCGCGCTGTCTCCCGTGCCGGCTGAGGAGTAGCCATCCAAGGATTCACCGCAAGGGCACCTCGCTTCACCGCCCAGCCCCAGCAAGATCGAGCCAAGGCTCGCACCCGGTTGGCCGCAATGGGGCCGCGCTCGGCCTTCACCTCGTCTAGCAGGTGTACCGCATCGGTCTGCGCCAAGCTGGACGCGGGGGCGTCGAGCCATTTGGCCAGGACGGAGCGCAGGGTTTTCGGTGTCGCAGCCCGATAGGAGGCCGATCGCTCGGCCAGGTGGTGGGTGGTCCACTGCTCGATCAGTCTCTCTATTGTATAGGCCCTCGCGGCGGCTGCCGCCTTGCTTTGGGCCTCAGCCTCAAGGGCAGCCGCCTGGGCTGCCTTCCTTTCCGCTACGGGATCCCGCTGGTCCCTCACCTGCCCTCTCAGGGTCTCGGCCTTCTTCCGGGCCTGGGAGGTCGTCAGCTCCGTGCCGAAGGTCCCCAGCACCACTCGGCGGACCTTCGCGCCATTCCGGTACTGCAGGAGGAAAACCCGCTTCCCGCCAGCCGTGATCCGAACCCCGAAGCCCGGCAGGGCGTCATCGAACAGGAGGGCATCCTTCTTGCCCTCCGGGCAGGTCGCATCGGCCACGATCTTGTCGCTGAGCTTCGCCACCCGAATCTCCCTCGCGGACTCTCTGCGGACTCATTAGCGCGAGGGCTCGCGGCACTCCATGGCGATTGCTGGCGAGAGCGAGGCAGATCTATGCTCAGACAATCAACGGCTTATGAAGGTGCTGCGTATGTTCTGGCGGCTCGTGTCGGCTCACCTACCCTGACTGAAAATCGCAGTGTCGGTGGTTCGATTCCGCCCCTGGGCACCATTTCCTTCTTATTGGTCAGTCGCTGAACCGAGCGCCGCTCAAGCGCTTGAGAGCCGAATGTGCTAGCATGGCTCTAGCACAGCCGGTTGTTCGGCTTTCCTCAGTGCCCTGCCTAGCAGCCATATTTCCACGAGCCTAGCTGACCCAGTGGTCTTCCATAGGGGTGCGATGGCTTCCATCGTGGCGGCGCGCCCGCATCATTGCCAATGGCTCGATGAGCTCGCTTCCAGTACAGCCTTCCCTGGCTGCAGGCTCCCTTGCATTGCCCATGGTGTTGCGAGCGACAGGCATCTTTTGCGATCCGAACGATATGCACGAGCGCTGAAGGCCCTGACCGCCCTGCCGCGGCGCAGGGTCTGGGCGGTGATGATGACCAGCTGGGCAATCTGCTCCGGCGCGGCCTGGTTCACCGCCGAGCGCTATGCCGGCCGGGTGGAGGAGGAGGCCAAGGCCGCCGCTTGGTCGCGGGCCGAAGTGGCCACCGAGACGATCGAGCAAAGCCTGCTCCGTACCTTTGAGGCCGTGGAGGGCCTGCACGACCTGGCGCAGGCCCGCCAGCAACTCCTGGAGAGGGGTGATCGCGGTGGGGCTGATACCATCGCGGCACAGCTCATCAACATCGCTCGGCGAGGCCGGTTCGGCGTGCTCCAGGTCGCCCTCATCGGGTCGGAAGGCCGGGTGACCTGGTCGTCCGTGGCCGACTGGCAAGCCGTCGACCTCAGTGATCGCGAGCATTTCCGGGTCCACCGGGAAGGGCGGCGGGATCTCTTTATCAGCGCGCCCGTGGTCGGCCGCGTCTCGAACCAGTGGAGCGTGCAGGTCACACGTCCGCTCCGGAGCCTGGCGGGAGACTTCGCCGGGGTCGCCGTGGTCTCGATGGACCCGGTGGAGCTCTCGCAGCAACTCGCGTCCCTGCAGTTCGGTGCTGGCAGCAGCGCAACCGTCCTGCGGCGGGATGGCATCATCATTGCCCGGAGCCGGGATGTGCTGCAGGCACTTGGTCAGGTGATCCCGTCGGAGGCCGCCTTGATGCAGGCGCTCGAAGCCTCACCGACAGGCCGCCTATCGATCCCCCGCAGTGTTTTCGATGGCCGCCCGAAGCTCACCGCCTATCGATCGCCAGCCGGTCTCCCGCTTGTTGTCTCGGTTTTCCTGGACGAGAAGCAGGAGCTGGCCCGCACGGCTTTTGTCCGGCCCGCGCTTCGCGGTGCGGCAGGAGGCATTTCGCTGCTGGCCCTTGCCGTCGTCGCCTTGCTGCTGCTGTGGATCGAGCGGCAAAGAACGCGGGCGGCGCTGGAACTGGCGCGGCACGAGCGCGAGGCAGCGCTGGAACGGTTGGCACAGGCGCAGCGGATGGAGGCGCTCGGGCGGCTCGCCGGAGGCATCGCCCATGATTTCAACAACGTGCTCCAAGCCATTCTCGGCGGTGCCCGAGGCATGCAGCGCCGGCAGAGGGATCCCGAGGCCATAGAGCGGCTTGCCGGCATGATCGCCGAGGCAGCGGAGCGAGGCGCCTCCGTCACCCGGCGGTTGCTCGCCTTTGCCCGGCGAGGCGAGCTGCGCTCCGTGGCGGTCGATATTCCGGAGTTGTTGAACGGGCTGCGCGAGGTGCTGACCCATACAATCGGGCCGAATATCCAGGTTCGGATCGAGGCCAGCCCCACCCTGCCGAAGGCCCTGACCGATCCCGGTCAGCTGGAGACGGTTCTGGTCAATCTCGCCGTCAATGCCCGTGATGCGATGGCTCCGCGGGGTGGCGGCGATCTCGTCCTTTCCGCCGCGGTGGAGGACAACCGGGCCGGTCCGGGAAGCCTGCCAAGCCTCGGGCCGGGCGCCTATCTCCGCCTGGACGTCACCGACACCGGCATGGGAATGGACGCCACAACCCTGTCACGGGCCGGCGAACCCTTCTTCACCACCAAGCCGAAAGGCAATGGAACGGGGCTGGGCCTGGCGATGGCCAAGGGCTTCGCGGAGCAATCCGGCGGCGCGTTCGGGATTGAGAGTGAACCCGGGCACGGGACAACCATCACGCTCTGGCTACCCTGCGCGTTCGAGGAAAAGGCCGTGGCAGCCAGCCCCGCCCCGGCTCCGGTCGGCCCCGCGGCGGCAGGACGATCCAGCGATCTCTCGGGACGCATCCTGCTTGTCGATGACGAGCCACAGGTCCGTGCTGTCCTGGCGAGTGCGCTTCGCGACCATGGGCACCAAGTGGATGAGGCGCAGGATGGCGCGGCGGCGCTCCTCCAGCTGGACGGGTGTGATCTGCTGGTGACCGACCTGGCCATGCCGGGGATGAATGGCCTTGAACTGCTTCGTAGGGTGCGGGAGCGGCACCCCGGCCTGCCGGCCATTCTGGTGACCGGCTACGCCGGAGACGCGGACACCGAAGATCTTGCCGAGGCAAGCGGGACAGGACCGCTGATCCTGCTACGGAAGCCCATCGATCCGGACGAGGTCGCCGCCCATGCGGCCACGCTTTTGAACGCACCATCCTCCGCCTCCTGATTACCCAATGCGGGGCAGCTCCCGTGAAGGCACGGCGGGTGTTCCGCGCGCCATGGCCCGCTGCGGATCCAAGCCCCTCCTCGTTCGACAAGAGCTGAAGCAGCAGCGTGGCTGCGGCAAGACCCGACAGGCTTTCCCGGATCGCTGAGGCGCCCGGTGCAGCATGCCCGCTTGTGGCAAGCCGGCCCAAAGGCCGGCGGAGCTCATGCGCGGCCCAGACGCGCTCGCGCCGCCGGGCCAATCAGGATGCGGTGGCTGGCCGTCCGCCCGAAGGACGTTCCTGCATCTGCTGCCAGACCCGGGCGTCACGCCCGTAGAAGTCCGGGCGGAACTGCAGTTGCCCGTCAGTGTCCACGAAGGCGGTCTGGTAAATCACGAAGACCGGCATCGGCCGCGGCAGCGCGCGCCGGGTGGTCACGCCGGTCGAAATCTCCTCATGGATTGTCTCGATGGGCTGCTCCATCAGCAACGCGGCAAGCTCGCGCGGCTTCTCGACCCGTATGCACCCGTAGCTCAGCCTGCGGTTCTCCCGGCTGAAGATGTGCCTGGCCGGAGTGTCGTGGAGATAGACATCGAAGCGGTTCGGCATGTCGAACATAATGTAGCCAAGCCCCGCACTCGGCCCCGGGCGCTGCTCCACCTCGCCATTTTCCAGCATGACCATGTTGTTCTTCTCCAGGTAGTCCGGGTCACGACGGATCTTCGGCAGGAGGTCCGCGACGACGATGTCCCTCGGCACGACCCAGGGCGGGTTGAAGAAGGCCCCCTCGATCATGGTTTGAAACTCGGGGCTCTGGTCGCGCTCCCCATCATTGCCCACCACGACGCGTGTCGAGAAACCGGGCTGGCCGTCGCGATACAGCACCAGCCCCTGGTCGGCGACATTGACCCACACGCGATTCGCCGGCAGCCGCCGCGGCAGCCAGCGCTGGCGTTCGAGATTCACCGCAATCAGGCGCTGGCGGTTCATCCTGGCCTGGTCACCGGCCGCTGCACCGGACTCATGCTCCTCCAGGGCCTTGCGAAGCGCGGTGTAGGTCGGCGTCGCTGGCGCCAGCGCCTCGATCACCGCCGCGGGGTCGGGGCTGGCGATGGCCCGGTCGAGCGCGGCTGCCACGTTGACCGGCTCCGGCGTCAACACCTCGACAGGCCTCCGGCGCTCCACCGGTACGGCGCCGTGGGCCAGCGCATCCGCATAGGAGAGGAAGGCGTCCGACAGCAGCAATTCGCGCTCAGGCGGCGGCAGCTCCGACCTGCGCCGCAGCTGGGAGGCGTGGAACAGCTCGGGGTCCAGCCCGTGCCTGCCCGCGCGCAACACGGCCGCGGTCAGCGCTTCCGCCTGCGCCGCGCGGGTGGTCCATACCGGCGCGAAGCCATGGCGCGCGTAGAAGCGCCGCAGCAACCAGGCATTCGGCCGTTCGTCGGCGAAAAGCAGCTCGGGGGCGCCGTCCCGCAGCATGGCGAGTTCCGTGTCGGCCTGCCTCGCAACCACGGGAACCGGCCTGAGCGCCGGCCTGGTGCCGCATGCGGTGAGCGTGAAAGCCGCAGCAAGAGCGAGTGGGCCACGCGAGACGACGCTGCGCCGTGACATCCCGGCCCGGGCGGAAGCCAGGGGCTCCTGGCCACTACGCTCAGGCTTGCACTGCGTCACGCGAACGAGATCCATTCTACAACCTTTGTTGATCCACACAGCCTGGGAATGGTTTGACGCCCCGCCGGAGGTTGCCATTGAATACCAGGCGTAAGCGCGATTCGGCGCAAGGAGAAGCAGATGCACATCACTTCCGCAAAGTTTGCCTGCCGTGGGCTGGTTCGCTTCGCTCCCATGGCCGTGATTGCCCTTTCCGCAGTGATGCTCACGGCCTGCGCCCGCGAGCCGGCGCCGCAGCCGTCCTCCACCTATGTCGCCCCGGCCCCTGCCCCGGCGCCCGCCCCTGCTCCGGCGCCTGTTATGGTTCCCCGCGCGCGTGGGTAACTGAGGAACACGCCGTGGCGTAGATTATACGCCACGGCGTGATCCATCTGAACGGACAGTCTCTCGTTCGCCTCGGGTCGCCTACCACTCCGGTCGTGTATCTCCGGCAGATCAGCGCCAGCACCGGGTTGAGCAGTGGCCATTCTCCCTGGCCCGCAGTGCCGCCGCTGTAGCGGCATCCACCACTTCGCTGACCACCTGGCCGAGCAGGCCCTGAACCCCCGGCGGGACTTGTGCCGCGTCGTATTCGCCCGGAAGCCGGGAATGAACCGGGCCGGCCTGCCATCGGCGATGCTCTCTCTGCACAAGCCCGCTCCGCGCCATTCCGCGAAGCATCGCGCCATGTCATGCCGGTCCTCTTTCCTCATACGGAGCGCTTCGCTTCTCCGGGGCGGTTTCACCGCTCTCCCGCGCTTCATGTGGCGGCTATGCCTGCCACGTGGAACCATCGCGGCGCCCGGGGGTTATGCTGCGAATGTGCTGAATGACCGGTCCAGGGGCATGTGGCCGGCGCATCCTGACACCAAACCATATTCCAGGAACGAGGGCCGATCATGTTCGATAGGATCGGAGATTTTTCGCGCGAGATCATCAACACGCAGGCCTGGCTTCCCTCCTGGGCGATAAGCCTCCTGACACTGGCGGCGGCGGTCGCTCTCGCGCTTGCCGTCCACGGGATTCTCTTCCGCGGCGTATCGCGGATGGTCCGGAACAAGGACCTGTTCTGGCGCTCCCTGGTCGCACGGACCTCGGGACCGGTTCGGCTTGGGGTCGTGACCTTCGCCCTGAGCATCGCGTCGGAGATCGCGCCGCTCACGGCCACGCAGAGGGATGTGCTGCAGCACGCGCTGCTCGTGGGCTTCGTCGGGCTTCTAGGCTGGGGCGCGCTGACCGCCCTGCATATCTGGACAACCATCTATCTTCGCCGCTTCAAGCTCGGCGCGCAGGACAACCTCCTGGCGCGCAAGCATGTCACCCAGGCCCGGATCCTGAGGCGTGTCGCGGGCACGCTGATCATCATCGTCACCGTCGGCGCCGCGATGATGACCTTCAGCGGCGTCCGGCAATACGGCGTGAGCCTGCTTGCCTCGGCCGGCGCCGCCGGGCTTGTCGTGGGCCTCGCGCTCCAGCCGCTGCTGAAGAACATCTTCGCCGGCATCCAGCTCGCCGTGACGCAACCCATTCGCCTCGACGATGCCGTCATCGTCGAGGGTGAGTGGGGGAATGTGGAGGAGATCACAAGCACCTATGTCGTCGTCCGCCTGTGGGACTGGCGCCGGATGGTGCTGCCGCTCACCTATTTCCTCGAGAAGCCTTTCCAGAACTGGACCAGGGACAGCTCCGCCCTGATCGGGGCGGTGATGATCTATCTCGACTACGCCGTGCCGGTGGAGGAGATGCGGGCCAGGCTGGCGGAGATTGCTAAATCCTCCCCGAACTGGGACGGCAAGGTGGTCAACCTGCAGGTCACGGATTTCCGGGAGCATGTGATGGAGGTTCGCATGCTCGTCAGCGCCAGCAATGCGGGCCGCGCCTTCGATCTTCGCTGCGAGGTGCGGGAACGCATGATCGCCTGGCTTCAGGCGGAGCATCCGCGCTCCCTGCCCCGCCGCAGGACCGAGATCGAAAGGATGCCGCGCGACACTTCCCGGGTGCAGGAACGGCGGGGCCAGCACCAGGCCGCCGCGTGACAGCGCACCCCGCCCGCTCCTATCCTGGCCGCCGGCAGGAGGATGGGAATGGCCGGAGCCACGGCACGCACGCTGTTCGACAAGGTGTGGGACGCGCATGCCATCCTGACGCGCGAGGACGGGCAGTCTCTCCTGCTGATCGACCGCCACTTCTTCCATGAAGGTTCGCACCACGCCTTCAACCAGCTGAAGGCGCGCGGCGCGGCGGTGGCGCAACCCTCTCAGAACATCGGCGTGGCCGATCATTATGTCCCCACGCGAGGGCGCGGCGGGGCGATCGCCGATGCGTCCATCGGCCACATGGTCCGGCAGCTGTCGGAGAATGCCGCGCGCCACGGCATCCGGCTTTTCGGCCTCGACAATCCGGACCAGGGCATCGTGCATGTGGTGGGGCCCGAGCAAGGGCTGACGCTGCCGGGCCTGACGATCGTCTGCGGGGATAGCCACACCTCCACCCACGGGGCCTTCGGCACCATCGCCTTCGGCATCGGGGCGTCGGAGGTGGCGCATGTTCTGATGACGCAGACCCTCTGGCAGCGCCGTCCCGGGCGGATGCGCGTCACCGTCGAAGGCAGGCCCGGCCCGGGGATCGGCGCGAAGGACATCGCGCTCTCCATCATCGCCCGCATCGGCGCCGATGGCGCGCAGGGCCATGCGGTGGAGTATGCCGGCTCCGCCATCCGCGGCCTGTCCATCGAGGGGCGGATGACCCTCTGCAACCTCTCCATCGAATCCGGGGCGCGCTGCGGCATGGTGGCGCCGGACGGCATGACGCTGGACTATCTCCGCGGCCGCCCCTTCGCGCCGCAGGGCACCGCCTTCGACCGCGCCGCCGAGGCCTGGCTGGCCCTGCCCGGTGACCCCAGCGCGACCTTCGATCGCGAGGTGGCGATGGATGCCGCCGAGATCGCGCCCATCGTCACCTGGGGCGTGAGCCCGGAGGATGCGCTTCCCATCACCGCCACCCTGCCGGACCCGGAACGCATCACCGATCCCGCCCGCGCCGCCCAGGTCCGGGATGGGCTGGACTATATGGGCCTGCGCCCGGGCCAGCGCCTGACCGAGATCGCGGTGGACCGGGTCTTCATCGGCTCCTGCACCAACAGCCGGATCGAGGACCTGCGCGCCGCCGCCGCCGTGCTGGCGGGCCGCCGCGCGCGCATCCCCGGCCTGGTCTCCCCCGGCTCCACCCCCGTGAAGCGCCAGGCCGAGGAGGAGGGGCTGGACCGCATCTTCCGCGAGGCCGGGCTGGAATGGGTGGAGGCCGGCTGCTCCATGTGCGTCGGCATGAATGGCGACCTGCTGGCGCCTGGCGAGCGTTGTGCCTCGACGACCAACCGCAACTTCAGGGGGCGGCAGGGCAAGGGCTCGCGCACCCATCTCATGTCCCCGGCCATGGCGGCGGCCGCGGCGGTCACGGGCCATCTGGCCGATGTCCGGCCTCTCCTGGCGGGGCGCGCGTGATGCAGCCCTTCGGCATCCTCGCCGCCGCCGCCTGCCCCCTGCCCCTGGCCAATCTCGACACCGACCAGCTGATCCCCGCGCGCTTCATGAGCCGGCCACGCAGCGCGGGTTATGGCGACTTCCTGCTGCACGACCTGCGCCGGGGCGCGGATGGCGCCCTGCGCCCGGATTTCCCGCTGAACCGGCCGGAACGGGCCGGGGCCGCCATTCTCGTCGCGCGCCGCAACTTCGGCAGCGGCTCCTCGCGCGAAGCGGCGGCCTATGCCCTGCTGGATGGCGGCATACGCTGCGTGTTGGCCCCGAGCTTCGGCGACATCTTCGCCAGCAACGCCGTGAACAACGGCCTCCTCCCCGCCCGGCTGGCGGAGGAGCAGGTCGAGACTCTCCTCGCCTGGCTGGAGGAGGGCGGACGGGAGGTCACGGTGGACCTCCTGGCCTGCTCGGTCGCCGCCGGCAGCCACCGGTGGGGCTTCGCCATCGACCCGGTCTGGCGCACCAAGCTGCTGAACGGCTGGAGCGACGTGGACCTCACCCTCAGCCACGCCGCGGAGATCGAGGCCTTCATGGCAGCGGACCGCAGCGCCCGCCCCTGGGCCTGGCTGGACGGGGCGGCCGGGGATTGAGGCTCAAAGCCCCCCGGTGACGCGCAGCACGGCCCCTGTGGTGTAGGAAGCGGCGTCGGAGACGAGCCACAGCACTGCCTCCGCCACCTCCTCCGGCTGGCCCACGCGGCGCATCGGCACGCGCGGCGCGATGCGGGCGGGCCGCCCGGGATCGCCTGCTGCGGCATGGATGCCGGTTTCCACCGTGCCGGGCGCGACGGCGTTGACCCGGATCCCCTGCTCCGCGACCTCCCGCGCGAGGCCGAGGGTGAAGGCCTCCACGGCGGCCTTGGTGGCGGCGTAATGCACATATTCGCCCGGGCTGCCCGTGCTTGCCGCCACCGAGGAGATGTTCACGACGGAGCGGCCCGGGCGTTCCGGCCGCATCGCGAAGCGGCGCAGCGCCTCCCGCGCGCAGAGCATCGTGCCCAGCAGGTTCACTTCGGCTACGCGCCGCATCTCCGCCTCATCCAGATCGGCGAAGCGGCCGAGCGGGCCGGTGATGCCGGCATTGTTCACCAGCGCATGCAGGGGGCCGAAGGCCGCCTCGGCCGCGTCGAAAAGGCGCGCGATATCGGCGCCGCATGTGCTGTCCGCCTGCAGCGCGGCCGCCCGCCCGCCCGAGGCCTCGATCCGCGCCACCACCTCGGCCGCGCCGCGCGCGTCGCGGGTGTAGGTGACGCAGGGCGCGTAGCCGGCGGCGGCGAGGCGGCAGGCGATGGCGGCGCCGATGCCGCGGCTGCCGCCCGTGACGATCACGGCCCGCCCCGGGGCTTCTGCTTGGTTCTGCATGGAAGGCGATTGCTTTCGGTGAAGCCGCGCCCTGCGGCGTGGCTGCCTCATCCTGCGGTGGATCAGGCAAGGGCAGAAGGAAAGGTTTTGGATACGGCGCATGCGGCGCGCCTTGGGGGGGGCCAGCCCGTGGCCCGTGTGCCGGGCAGCCGGGCCGGGGCGCCGTCCTATCCCGCCGGCCGGATCAGCGCGGTTATGCCATCCACGACGAACTGCACCGCCAGCGCCGTCAGCAGCACGCCCAGCAGGCGGCTCAGCACGATGCGCCCGGTCCGGCCGAGCAGCCGCGAGATGCCCTCCGCCGCCATGAAGACGGCAAGGCAGGCCAGCATCACGGCGGCGACCAGGCCGAGGACGATGGCAAGCGCCACCATTCCCTGGTCGGTGCGGGAATCGAGGAGGATCACGGCGGTGATGGCGCCGGGCCCGGCCATCAGCGGGATGGCCAGGGGGAATGCCGCCAGGTCGCGCATCTGGTCCAGGTGGAGGGCGGTGTCCACCGTGGCCTGCTTCCGCTCCGTCCGGCGCTCGAACACCATTTCGAAGGCAATCCAGAAGAGCAGCAGCCCGCCGCCGATCCGGAAGGCGGGCAGGCCGATCTCCAGCCAGTCCAGCAGGCTTTCCCCGGCCACCACGAAGAAGGCAAGGATCACGAAGGCGATGAGCGTGGCCCGGATCGCCACGGCCCGCCTCTGCGCGGCACTCATCCCCTCCGTGAGGGTGAGGAAGATCGGGGCGAGCCCGATGGGGTCCACGGTCACGATCAGGGTGACGAAGGTGGAAATCAGGAGATCGGCGCTCATCGGCCGCCATGATCCTGCCGCGGCCCCATGCGAGGCAACCCGCCGCGCCGCAACGGGCGGTGAAGATCGGGCAGCCGCTTCCCATATGGGCGGGGTCGCGCCGTTTCGGGGTTGGATGATGCTATCGCGAGTGCCGGATGGGGATGGAGTGCGGGGCCGGATGCCGGCGGCAGGACGCGTGGCCTGACCATGTCCTCCAAGCTCTGGTCCCTCGGTATCCTGCTGGTCGCGCTCGGGATCGCCGCGCATGTCGTCGGCTGGGATGTCCTGCTCTGGCTGCCCATGACCATCGCGGATTCCCTTTTCTGGGTTCCCATGGCGATCATCGACGCGGTGAGCGCCTCGCCCGCCACCTTCGGCATCGTAGCGCTGGGCGTCGTGCTGATGATCGTGGCGCGTTTCATGGGCCGGCACCGGGGTTAGGCGCGCGCGCGGCTTGCGCGCGATGCCGTGCCACGGGGACCTCGCCACCATGACACCGCCTGACGCCCACCGCACCCGGCCATCCCCCGGTTCGTCAGCGCTGCGGCGTTTCCTCCTGCGCTGCCTCGCCGCGATGCGCCGGGACCCGGCGCGCCTGACGATACAGTCCGTCCTCGCGGTGCTGATCTCCTACCTCGCCGCGCAATGGCTGCGCCTTCCGGAGCCATCCTGGGCCGTCTTCTCGGCGCTGTATGTGATCCAGGGCAGCATCGGCGGCACCATCACCGCGGCGAGGGACCGGGTTCTGGGCGCCGTGACGGGTTCCCTCATCGCCCTGGCCTGCATCTACCTCATCGGCCTCGGCGGCTGGCGGACGGTCCTGTCCCTCGTGGCTGGGGTCGGGAGCATGAGCCTCATCGCGAGCCTGCGGCCCAGTTACAGCTACGGCCTGGTGACGGTCGCCATCCTGATCGTCGCGCCCGGCATGGAGCTGATCGAGAACGCCATCCTCCAGGTCGCCGCCATTTCCCTGGGGGCCACGGCGGGTGCGGCGGCAAGCGTATCCGTCCTGCCGCGCCAGGCACATCGCGGTGCGGAGTACCACCTCGCTCAGGCCCTGGCAGGTTGCAGCGCCCTTCTTTCCGCCTGCATGGCGAGGATGCTGGCGCAGGATGCGGCCGATATCCAGGCGGCCCATGAGCGGATCGACCGGGAACTGGCCGAGGCCGACAGGATGGTCCGGCAGACGCGGCTGCGCCGGAAGGAGGCGCATCGCGTGTCCCTGCCGCGGCTTAAGGCGCAGGTCGAGCGGCTGTGGTACACCCTTGCCATCGCGGACCGGCTCAGCACACGGCCCCTGCCGGACGCGGCCAGCGCTCGCCTCGCCGGCCCCGTGCGGGACGCCACGCGGCAACTCGAAGGATTGCTCTGCGACATCAGCGATGCGCTGGCCGGGGGCAAGCTGCCGGTCCTTGCCACGGATTTCCGGAGCCCTGCCGATCAGGTGGCCCGGGCGGTCGAGGAACTGCGCGTGGAGGGCCTCCTGCACGCCATGCCGCGGGAAGAGGCAGAGCAGGTCTTCGGCCTGTCGCTGACCTGGCAGCAACTGACACAGAACCTGGGAGACATACTGGATGTCACGGGCAGCCGGAGCGCCGGCGAAGCCGCGTGACGCTCCGGGGGGAAAGCGCGGCCTCAGCCCCGCAGCCGCACACCCTGCAGGCGGATGAGCCCATCCGGAACGGGCTTCAGCCCCTCCAACCGCGAGGAGGCCCCGTGGAGGATGCGGGAGTGCCACAGGTAGATATAGGGCCGGTCCGCCAGCAGCACGCGCATGGCCCGTTCATAGGCGGCGGCGCGCTGCGCCGGATCGACGCTGCTGCGCCCTTCCCGCAACGCCGCATCCGCCTGCTGCGAGCAGTACTTCCCGCCATTCAGGCTCTCTCCGCAGGCATTGAAGCCCCAGAGATTGCCGTCCAGGTCCAGCCGGCCGGACCAGGCGATCAGCAGGCTCTCGAAATCCCCTGACGTCCATTGCCGCAGTAGCGTCGCCGTCTCGATCACCTGCAACTCCACATCGATCCCGGCCTCGGCGGCCATGGCCTGGATGATCTCGGCGGCCTGGCTGTACTCGCTGGTGTTGGGGACGGACATGCGCATCTTCACCCGGTCGGTGAAGCCGGCCTCGCGCAGCAGGGCGCGGGCGCGGGCAAGGTCCCGCCCCGGCACGGGCAGCGACTTCACGTAGTTCGGGCTGCTGGGCGAGACAGACTGGTTCCCCGGCAGGTACTGGCCGTCAAACGCCACCTGCACCAGCGCGGCACGGTCGATCGCCAGCTCCAGCGCCTCCCGCACGCGCCTGTCGCGGCCCAGCGGGGTTTCCGCGCGCGGGCCATTGGCGACATTCACGGCGATGTAGACGCTGTTGAGGCTCGGCACGCTGGCGATCTGCACGCGGCGATCGGCGCGCAGCTCCGGCAGGTCGGTCGCGGCCACGCGCTCGGCCAGCTCGATGGTGCCGGAGCGGAGATTGGCGGACATCACCGTGCTGTCCGTGATCGGGCGATAGACCACCCGGTCGAAATGGATGCGGCCGGCATCCCAGTATTCGGGGAAGCGCTCCAGCTCGATGCGGTCCTGCGCCACGCGGCGGGTGAAGCGGAAGGGGCCGGCGCAAGCCGGCTCGCGCGCGAAATCCTGGTTCACCCGCCCGGCGGCGCGCGGGGAGACGATCATGCCCGCGCGGTCCGAAAGCGCGGCCAGAAGCGGGGCGAAAGGCTGCTCCAGCCGGATCGTCACCTCCAGCGGGCCGGTCGCCACCACCTCCTTCACCGGCCCCATCTCGCCCCGGCGGGTGGAGCCGGGGGTTTCCAGGTGGCGGCGCAGCCCGGTGACCACGGCCTCCGCATCCATGGCGGCCCCATCATGGAAGCGGACATCCGGCCGCAGGGTGAGGACGAGGCGGCGCCCCTCATCCTCCCACCGCCACGCGGTGGCGAGCTGGGGCACGAGGCGAAGATCCGCATCCACCTCGATCAGCTTGTCGCACATGGCGGCGAAGACCTGCCGCGCGGCGAGGCTGCGGGAAAGGGTGGGGTCCAGCACGTCCGGATCGCTGACGATGCCCACGCGCAGTGTCTGGGCCGTTGCGGCACCGGCCCACAGGCCGGCGAAGAGGCCGAGAAGGGCAAGGCGGCTCCGGCGCATGCGACGTCTCCCATGTCGTTGCCGCGAGCCTGCCGCCCTGGATATGATATATCAATAGGGATCTGAAACGCCGGCCGCGGCGCAAGATCCCGCCACCCCGCCCGTATCCCCCTTTCCCCACCGGGGCGGGCGGGGCAGAAGCATCCGCCCGCCTGGCGCTGCCATCCGCCCTCATGGCCCCGGCGCAACGACCCCGAAGGATCCCGCTTCCGCATGAGCGCCGCTTCCAGCCCCGTCCTCGATCTCGCGGAGACCCTGCCCGACCATATCCGGTCCGTCGGCACCAGCCAGATCGGCCTTGTCGCCGATCGCGGGCGGGATGACCCGGATGTGGTGAAGCTGTGGATCGGCGAAGGGGACCTGCCCACCCCCGACTTCGTGGTGGAGGCCGCGCACCAGGCCATGCTGGCGGGCGAGACCCGCTACACCTATTCCCGCGGCATCCCCCGCCTGCACCAGGCGCTGAGCGACTATCACCGCCGCCACTGGAACGTGGAGGTGGCGCCGGAGCGCTTCGCCATCACCGCTGGCGGCATGAATGCCATCATGCAGGCCTGCCAGGCCCTGCTGCAGCCGGGCGAGGAGGTGGTCATCCCCACCCCCAACTGGCCGAACCTGGCGGAGGCCGTGCGCGTGACCGGCGGCGTGCCCGTGACCGTGCCCTACCGCCGCAGCGCGGATGGCCGCTTCAGCCTGCCCATCGAGGACATCGAGGCCGCCATCACCCCGCGCACCCGCGTGCTCGTGGTAAACTCCCCTTCCAACCCCACGGGCTGGGTGATGCCGCTGGGCGAGATGGAGGCGCTGCTGAAGCTGGCCCGCGCGCGTGACCTCTGGATCATCTCCGACGAGGTCTATGCCCACTTCACCTATGGCAACGCGATCGCGCCCTCCTTCCTGCAGCTCGCCACGCCGCGGGACCGGCTGATCGTCACCAACACCTTTTCCAAGAACTGGGCGATGACGGGCTGGCGTGCCGGCTGGATCATCTACCCGGAGGGGCTTTCCGGCACCTTCGGCAAGCTGGGGCAGTACAACACCACCTCCATCCCCACCTTCATCCAGCACGCCTGCGTGGCGGCGCTGGAGGAAGGCGACAGCTTCATCCGCACCATGGTCGGGCGCTGCGCCGAAAGCCGCGCGATCATGGTGGACGGCCTGTCCCGCCTCAAGGGCGTGACCGTCTTCGCGCCCGAGGGGGCCTTCTACCTCATGGCGCGGGTGGAGACGGGCGAGACGAGCCTGGACCTCGCCTTCCGCCTGCTGCGCGAGGCGAAGGTGGGCGTTGCCCCCGGCACCGCTTTCGGGCCGGAGGGCGAGGGCTTCATCCGCATCTGCTTCGCCGTCAGCCCCGCCCTGGCGCGCGAGGCGGTCGCGCGGCTGACCCGGGTTCTCGGGGAGCGGTGAGCGCCGGGGCCTCCCCTACGGGAGGCCCACCCCCAGCTTCGCCGCCCAGGGTGCCAGGGCATCCAGGATGCCGTCGCGCAGCATGACCCCGTCCCGCTCCGCCGCGGCACGACGCCGCAGCCCGGCCTCGCCCGGCAGGCGCACGGCGCCCTGGCCGGGGCGCGGCGGGCTGCTGCGGCAGTTGGCGGTGATGGCGCCGGCCTGGCGGTTGAAGGCATCCAGCCCCGCGAAGGCGGCGGGATCGAAGACCTGCAGGAAGACGGCGTTGGTCATGCCCTTCGGGCCATCGGCGCGGCCATGGCCGGAAAGACCCTGGCTCAGCGCCTCGGCGGTCAGGCCCCAGCCATAGCCCTTCTGCCCATGGTCCTGGCCGCCGGCCGGTAGCACCGTGCCGCCGCGCTGGAGAACGGTGGGATCGTCCGTCGCCTGGCCCTCCGCATCCATCAGCCAGGGCCGGGGATAGCGGCTTCCCTCCTTCGCCAGGCGCATCGCCATGTTGTTGGTGGTGATGGAGGCGCTGACATCGATCATCACGGGATCGCCGCCTGTCGGAAAGCCGAAGGCGAAGGGCGCGGGGGACAGCGCCGCGCGCGTGCCGCCGAAGGGCGCCACCGTGGCCACTCCCGGCGCGGAGGAATGGATGGAGAGCACCATGCCCCGTTCCGCCGCGCGTGGCAGATAGGCCGCGAGGCAGCCGATATGGTGGCTGTTGCCGATGGCCACGGCACAAAGGCCATGGGCGGCCGCCCGTTCGATCGCCAACGCCATCGCGCGCAGCACCAGCCAGGGCCCCGGCAGGAGGCGCCCGTTCCAGGTGACGCAGGCGCCGCGATCATTGACGACCTCGGGCTCGCCTGTGGTTTTCATCGCCCCGGCCTCGATCGCGTCGAGGTAGCGCGGCGCCAGGGCGAGCCCATGCGTGTCATGGCCAAGCATGTCGGCCTCGACCAGGATATCGGCGACGGCCTGCGCCTTCTCCGCCTCCATCCCGGCCGCGCCGAACAGCGCCGCAGCGAAGCCGCGCAGGGACCCGGGATCGTGCCGGGCCGTGATCTCCGCCGCGCTCATGCGAGCACCCCGATAATCCAGGGCACGAACTCGTTGGTGCCCAGCCCGTTCAGCTCGCTCCTGGTCCGCTCGCCCGAGGCGTGGCGGAGGAGCTGGCGGAAGATGCGCTCGCCCATCTCCTGCACGGTCGCCTCGCCATCAATGATGGTGCCGCAGTTGATGTCCATGTCGTCCACCATCCGCTCATACATCGGCGTGTTGGAGGCGAGCTTGATGGTGGGCGCGGGCAGCGAGCCGAAGCAGGAGCCGCGGCCGGTGGTGAACATCACCATATTGGCCCCGCCCGCGATCTGCCCGGTAGCCGAGGTCGGGTCGTAGCCCGGCGTATCCATAAAGACGAGGCCGCGCGCCGTCACGGGCTCGGCGTATTCATACACCTCCATCATCGGCGAGTTGCCGCCCTTCTTGGCGCCGCCGAGCGACTTCTCCAGCACATTGGCCAGCCCGCCCGCATTGTTGCCGGGGCTGACACGGCCATTGATCTGGGTGTCGCGGCCCTTGTTGTAGTCGAGCCACCAGTTCATCCGGTCCACGAGCTTCTGCCCGACCTCGGGCGTGACGGCGCGGGCCGTCAGCGTGTGCTCGACACCGAAGATCTCGCTCGTCTCGCTCAGGATGGCGGTGCCGCCATGGCGCACCAGGATATCCATGGCCGCGCCCAGGGCGGGGTTGGCGGACAGGCCGGAAAAGCCATCCGAGCCGCCGCACTGCATGCCGATGACGAGATGCCCGGCCGAAACCGGCTCGCGTCGCACATCATTGGCGGCCGGCAGCATCTCCTTCACCAGCGCGATCCCGGCCTCCACGGTGCGGCGCAGCCCGCCCGCCTCCCCGATCACGAGCGTGCGGAGCTTCGGCCCGACCTGAAGATCCTGCTCGCGCAGGAAATCCTCCAGATCGTTGCTCTCGCCGCCCGTTGCGATCACCAGGGCACCGGCGGTGTTCGGGTTGCGGATGGTTCCGGCAATGGTCCGGCGCAGCAGGGCCATGGGCTCGCCGCTGCGCTCCATCCCGTCGCCCTGCTCATGCACGAAGGGCGCGACGCCATCGACATTCGGGAAATCGGCCAGCCGGTCCGGCGTGAACCAACCGGCGATCTTGCGCGCGGCCGTGCCGCCCGCATTGCCCAGCACGAAGACACCGACGTAATTCCGCGTCCCCACGCGGCCATCGGGGCGGCGGATGCCCTGGAAGGTGGCCCGCTCGGCCTCGGGCACATAATCGGTCGGCACGTAGTTCTTTGAGAAGGCGTAGTCCTTCTCCACATCGTCGAACAGGATGTTGTGGCTGTGCATCCAGGTGCCGGGCTGCAGGTCCTCGGAAGCGAAGCCGATCACCGTGTTGTACTTCTTCACCGCCTCGCCCTTGGCGATGAAGCGGGCCGCGATCTTGTGGCCGGATGGCACGTCATGCAGCGTGACCGTGTTCTCGGCCGGAACCGGCGTGCCGGCGGGCACGGGCATACGCGCCACCACCACGTTGTCCGCCGGGTCCAGCCGGATGAAGGGGTTGAAGTTGGGGCGGGTGATATGGCCGTCCATGGTGCTCTCTCCCCTCCCGCTCAGGCGAAGACGCCGATAGGCCAGGGAACGAACTCGCTCTCCCCCGCGCCCTCGATCTCGCCCTTGGTCTTCTCGCCGGATGCGTGGCGCAGCAGCGCGTCGAAGATGCGCCGTCCCATTTCCTCGACGCTCGCAGTGCCATCCAGCACCGGGCCGCAATCGAGGTCGATGTCATCCGCCATGCGCCGGTAGGTCTCACTATTGGAGGCGATCTTCAGCGTCGGCGCCGGCAGGGAGCCGAAGGGCGTGCCCCGGCCCGTGGTCATGGCGATCATCGTCGCGCCGCCCGCGATCTGGCCGGTAACGGAGACCGGGTCGTAATCCGGCGTATCCATGAAGACCAGGCCTGGACCGGTGACGCGCTCCCCATAGCGGAACACGCCGGAGATCGGCGCGGTCCCGGCCTTCAGGGCACCGTCCAGCGATTTCTCCAGCACGCTGGCCAGCCCCGCCGCGGCATGGCCGCGATCCAGCACGCCGTTCAGCTGCGTGTCCTTGCCCCGGTTGTAGTCCCGCCACCAGTCCAGCCGGGCGCGCAGCGCCTCGGCCAGGGCCGGCGTGCCGGTGCGGGCGAGGAAGGCTTCCTCCATCATCAGCACCTCCGGCGTTTCCGACAGGATGGCGGTGCCGCCCGCGCGGACCAGCAGGTCCACCGCCACGCCCAGGGCGGGATTGGCCGAGAGCCCGGTGAAGCCGTCCGGCGCGCCGCACTGCAGGCCCAAAACGAGATGCGATGCCGGAACCTCCTGCCGCCGCGCCGCATCGGCGGCGGGCAGCATGGATTCCACCATGCCCTTCGCGGCCTCCACCGCCTTCCTCACGCCGCCGATATCCTGCAGCACCACGGTGTGCAGGCGGTCGCCCACCGCCAGCTTCTCCTGCTCCAGGAAGACCTTGAGGTTGTTGCGCTCGCAGCCCAGCGCGACCACCACGGCGCCCGCGGTGTTGGGGTTGCGGATGAAGCCGGAGATGGTGCGGCGGAGCAGGTCCATTGGCTCGCCGGTCATCTCCATGCCGCAGCCGATCTCATGGATATAGGGCACGACGCCATCGACATTCGGGAAGCGGGCGAGCCTTTCCTCGTCGAACCAGTCGGCGGCCTGGCGGGCGGCAGTGGCGCCGCAATTCCCCACCACGAAGACACCGATGATGTTGCGCGTGCCCACGCGCCCATCCTCCCGCACGAAGCCGCGGAAGGTGGCGCCTTCCGGCGCACCGGCTGTAGAGGGGGCCGTGGAGGGGACCGGAAGGGGCCGCAGGCCGCCGGGCAACGGGCGGGCGGGCAGCAGGTCGGTGGCGCGCAGGCGCTGGCCGGCGGCGATGGCGGCCGCGGCGATGCCGATGGGCAGCCCGCCGCGTAGCACCTCCTCCCCCGCCGCGATGGAGCGTGTGGCCAGCTTATGGCCGGCCGGCACCTCCTCGGCGGCGGTCACGCCCTCGGTGGGCAACCTCTCCCCGGCGGCCAGGGTGCGGCGGGCGACGACGAGGTTGTCGCGCGGATCCAGGCGGAGGACGGGGCTCATCGGGCGGCCTCCACGGCAGAACCGGGCGATGCGGCGCGGAACACGGGCTTGAGCACGGAACATTCCTCCCAGCGGCCCCTTCGGGCCTTTCCCTTTCAGGCTAGGCGAGGCCACGATGCAGGTCCAACATCAAGGTGGCATTTTAACGATACAAAAGCTGGATCGCCGTGCTGGACCTCGCCCATCTCCGCTCCTTCGCCGCCCTGGCGGAGGAACTGCATTTCGGCCGCGCGGCACGGCGGCTGAACATGACCCAGCCCCCGCTCAGCCGGCAGATCCGGTTGCTGGAGGCGGAGCTCGGGGTCCGGCTTTTCGACCGGACCAGCCATTCCGTGGCGCTCACCCCGGCGGGCCACGCCTTTCTGCCGGAAGCACGCGCATTGCTGGGCGCCAGCGAGCAGGCCGTGCAGACCGCCCGCCGTGCGGCCCGGGCCACCGGCGGCGGTACCCTGACCGTCGGCTTCCTCGGTGCCTCCACCTATTGCTTCCTGCCGCGCCTGATCAGCCGCGCCAGGGCCGAGCTGCCGGAGACGGCGCTGGTGCTGAAGGAGATGCCGGGCGTGGCGCAGATCGAGGCGCTTGAGCTTGGCCGGATCGATATCGGCCTGGTCCGCCCGGTGCCGGAGCCTTTCGACGGCACCTCCTCCTGCGTGATGCGGGAGGGGCTCGCCCTGGCCCTGCCGCAGGGGCACAAGCTCGCCAGCCGGCGGCGCCCCAGCCTGCAGGAACTGGATGGCGAGCCCTTCATCATGTTCTCGCAGGATGGACCCTACATGCAGTCCCTCCTGTCCGATGCCTTCCGCGCGGCGGGGGTGCGGCCGCGCGTGGTGCAGGCCGTTTCGCAGTCGCAGACCATCCTGTCCCTCGTCAGCACCGGCATGGGCGTGGCCATCGTGCCGGAGGAGGTGCGCCATGCCTGCTTCGACAGCGTGGTCCTGCGCCCCATCGCCATGACCCCGGGGCTGGTTGTGGAGCTTCACGCGGTGTGGCGGCCCGAGAACCGCAACCCCGCCCTGGGGCCGTTCCGGGAGCTTCTGCACCGCGTCATGCCAGCCCGGCCATGAAGGCCATAAGGTTCCGCCGCGCGGCCGGCACGGGGCCGTGCAAATTGCGGAAAGCGGGGTACCTGGCCTAGTGTCGGGCTGCCCCGGCGGGCGTCCTGGCCGGGACCGGATGCTCACAGGAATGGGAGTGGGACATTCTCCAGGCTGGCTCGACGACCACCCCTCCCGACCCCGCCGAAGCCGGCTCGGCGGCCCTCACGCCGCTCCGTCCGGGTGACCTCGTGCTGGTCACGGGCGCGTCCGGCTTTCTCGGTTCGGCCGTGGCGCGCTGCCTGCTGTCCCGCGGCCTGCGCGTGCGCGCCCTGGTCCGCCCCAGCAGCCCGCGCGGCAATCTGGAAGGGCTGGGCTGCGAGGCGGTGCAAGGCGACCTGACCGATGTGCAATCCCTGCGCGGCGCCCTTCTCGGCGTGCGGCAGCTTTTCCATGTGGCGGCGGATTACCGGCTCTGGGCGCCGGATCCGGCCGTGCTGCTGCGGGTGAACGTGGACGGCACGCGCGCCCTGATGCGCGCGGCGCTGGATGCGGGGGTGGAACGCATCGTCTATACCAGCAGCGTCGCCGCACTGAAGGTGGCGGGCGCCACCGCGCCGGTGGACGAAACGGCGCCGCTGCACCCGGACGAGGCGATCGGCACCTACAAGCGCAGCAAGACCATGGCCGAGCGCGTGGTGGAGGAGATGGTGGCGCGGGACGGGCTGCCCGCCGTGATCGTGAACCCCTCCACCCCTATCGGCCCGCGCGACATCCGCCCCACGCCCACGGGCCGCATCATCCTGGATGCGGCGCGCGGGAAGATCCCGGCCTTCGTCGATACCGGGCTGAACTTCGCCCATGTGGACGACATCGCCGATGGCCACATGCTCGCCTTCGAGCGGGGCCGCATCGGCGAGCGCTACATCCTGGGCGGCGAGAACGTGTTCCTGCAGCAGTTCCTGGCGGAGGTCGCGCGCCTCACCGGCCGCAGGGCGCCCACCGTGAAGCTGCCCCGCGCGCCCCTCTACCCGCTCGCCCTGGGCGCCGAGGCGGTGGCGAAGCTGACAGGGAAGGAACCCTTGCTGACGGTAGATGCGCTGCGCATGTCGCGCTACCGCATGTTCTTCACCTCCGCGAAGGCGGAGCGGGAGTTGGGCTATCGCGCGCGCCCCTGGCAGGAAGGCGTGGCCGATGCGCTGAACTGGTTCCGTGGCGCGGGCTATCTGGCATGAGCGTCGCCCTGATCCCCGGCCTGCTCGCTGCCGCGATCTGGCTGGTCCTGCTGCTGTTCCGCGGCGGCTTCTGGCTGGCCCGGGACCGCGATGACCGCGACACCCCGCCCCATCCCGCGCAATGGCCTGCCGTCGTGGCCGTGGTCCCCGCGCGGAACGAGGCCGATGTCATCGCCGCCTCCATCGGCAGCCTCATGCGCCAGGACTATCCCGGCCCCTTCCGCGTGGTGCTGGTGGATGACGGCAGCACCGACCGCACCGCGGAGGTGGCGCGCAACGCGGGTGGCACGGCACCGCTGGAGATCCTGACCGGCGCGCCCCTGCCCCAGGGCTGGACGGGCAAGCTCTGGGCGCTGGAACAGGGCGTGCGCCACGCGGCGGCATCGGGCCAGCCGCCCGCCTATGTTCTGCTGACCGATGCCGATATCGGGCATGAGCCCGGCAACCTGCGCGCCCTGGTGGCACGGGCCGAGGCGGGCCGCTACGCGCTGGTCACGCTGATGGCCGAGCTCTCCTGCGCCACGCGGGCCGAGCGTTTCCTCATCCCCGCCTTCGTCTTCTTCTTCCAGATGCTCTATCCTTTCGCCTGGGTGAGCGATCCACGCCGCCGCACCGCCGCCGGCGCAGGCGGTTGCATGCTGGTGCGACGCGAGGCGCTGGAGCGCGCGGGCGGCATCGCCGCCATCCGCACCGCCATCATCGATGACTGCGCCCTGGCGCGCCGCCTGAAGGCCCAGGGGCCGATCTGGCTTGGCCTGACGCATCGCGCCAGGAGCCTGCGCCCCTATGGCGATGTGGCGGAGATCGGGCGGATGGTCTCGCGCTCGGCCTATGCGCAACTCAACTACTCGCCGCTGCTGCTGGCGGGCACGGTGCTTGGCATGGTGCTCACCTATCTCGTGCCCCCTGCCCTCGCGATCCTCGGCACGGGCTGGGCGCAGGCGGCGGGCATGGCTGCCTGGGCGATGATGGCGCTTGCCTTCCAGCCCATGCTGCGCTTCTACCGCGCCTCGCCGCTCTGGGGCGTGGCGCTGCCGGCGATCGGCGCCGCCTATACTTGGTTCACGGTGCAGTCCGCGCTGCAGGTCTGGCGCGGCAAGGGTGGAATGTGGAAGGGCCGCGCGCAAGCCATGGCAGGTGGCGCATGAAGGACGTTCCCGGGGAGCTTCTCTCGGACGACACGACCGGGCTGGAGGACATCGAGGCCGGGGTATCCCGCGCCGCCGAGGCGCTGCGCCGGCAGCAGCGCGAGGACGGCCATTGGGTGTTCGAGCTGGAGGCGGATGCGACCATCCCCGCCGAATACATCCTGCTGCGCCAGCACCTGGCCGAGCCGGACGCGCCGGAGCTGGAAACGAAGCTCGGCAACTATCTTCGCCGCATCCAGGGCGAGCATGGCGGCTGGCCGCTCTTCCATGGCGGCGCCTTCGACATCAGCGCCTCGGTGAAAGCCTATTTCGCGCTGAAGATGATCGGCGACAGCCCGGATGCGCCGCATATGCAGCGCGCCCGCGCGGCGATCCTGGCGCATGGCGGCGCGGCGCGCGCCAATGTCTTCACGCGCATCCTTCTCGCGCTTTATGGCGAGCTGTCCTGGCGGCATGTCCCGACCATCCCGGTGGAGATGATCCTGCTGCCGCGCTGGTTCCCCGTGCATATCGGCCGCATGTCCTACTGGGCGCGCACCGTGCTCGTGCCGCTGCTGGTCTTGCAGGCGATGCGCGTGCGGGCGCGCAACCCGCGCGGCGTGCGGATCCAGGAGTTGTTCCTGCGCGGCCGCGTGCCGGCGCGCCGCGCGCGCACGCATCAGCATCCGGGCTGGGCGCTGTTCTTCAACGGCATCGATGGCGGCCTGAAGGTCGCGGAGCCGCTCTGGCCGCGCAAGCTGCGCCGCCAGGCCATCGAGCGCTGCGTGGCCTTCGTGACCGAGCGCCTGAATGGCGAGGACGGGCTGGGCGCCATCTACCCCGCCATGGCCAATGCCGTGATGATGTATGATGCGCTGGGCTATCCGGAGGACCATCCGGACCGCGCGATCGCCCGCCGGTCGATCGAGAAGCTTCTCGTCATCCGCGAGGACGAGGCCTATTGCCAGCCCTGCGTCTCTCCCGTCTGGGACACGGCGCTGACCGCCCATGCGATGATGGAGGTGGGCGGGGAGGTGGCGGAGAGCACCGTGCCCCGCGCCCTGGACTGGCTGAAGCCCCTGCAGGAGCTGGAGGTGCGCGGCGACTGGGCCGAGCAGCGCCCGCATGTGCGCCCGGGCGGATGGGCCTTCCAGTACCGCAACGCGCACTACCCCGACCTGGACGACACGGCCGTGGTGGTGATGGCGATGGACCGGGCCCGCACGCAGTTCGGCCTGGGCCGGGCCTATGACGAGGCCGTCGCGCGCGGCGCCGAATGGACGACGGGGCTGCAGAGCAGCAATGGCGGCTGGGGCGCCTTCGATGTCGACAACACGCATTACTACCTGAACAACATCCCCTTCGCCGATCACGGCGCGCTGCTCGACCCGCCCACTTCGGATGTCAGCGCACGCTGCGTCGGCATGCTGGCCCAGCTCGGCGAGACGCCCGAGACCAGCCCGCGCATGCGCGCCGCCCTTTCCTATCTGGAGCGCGAGCAGGAGGCCGATGGCAGCTGGTTCGGCCGCTGGGGCGTGAACTACATCTACGGCACCTGGTCCGCGCTGCTGGCGCTGAACGCCGCAGGGCTGGATGGCACGGCGCCCAGCATGCGGCGCGGCGCCGACTGGCTGCTCTCCATCCAGAACCCTGATGGCGGCTGGGGCGAGGATTGCGAGAGCTACAGCCTGGATTATCGCGGCTACGAGCCCGCCCCCTCCACCGCATCCCAGACCGCATGGGCGCTGCTCGGCCTCATGGCGGCGGGCGAGGTGGACCATCCGGGCGTGGCGCGCGGCATCGAATACCTGCGCCGCACCCAGGACGAGACAGGGCTGTGGCAGCAGGACGCCTATACCGGCGGCGGCTTCCCGCGGGTCTTCTATCTCCGCTACCACGGTTATCCGAAGTTCTTCCCGCTCTGGGCGATGGCGCGCTATCGCAACCTCAGGCGCGGCAATGCGCGGCGGCCGGCGCACGGGATGTGACGCCCGGCGCGGCGTCCGCGCCGATCGTCGCGGCCACGGGGCTGCAACGGGAAGCGCGCATCCTCGCCGGCCCCGGCGTGGCGGTGGTTGCCGGTGGTGGCGATCATGCCCGGCTTGAAGCGGAGCTGGAGCGGCTGGCAGCGGGAGCGCGGGGCATCATCAGCATTGGCATCGCCGGCGCCCTGGCACCTGGCCTGCGGCCGGGGGACTGGATCGTTGCGGATGATGGCGCCGATCCGGATTGGGCGGCCCGCTTGGCCGCGCGGCTGCCCGGAGCGCGGCGTGGGCCGATCCTGGGCGTGGACGCGATGGTGGCGGAAGCAGCCGGAAAGGCGGCGCTTCACCGCGAAACCGGCGCCCTGGCCGTGGATATGGAAACCCATGTGGCGGCGCGCGTGGCGCGGCGCCACAGCCTTCCTTTCGCCGCTGCCCGCGCCATTTCCGATGGGGCGGACCGCACCCTTCCGCCCGCTGCCCGGGTGGGGATGCGGCCGGATGGAGGCATGGACCTGCCCGCCGTGCTGCGGGCCCTGGCGCGCGATCCCCGCCAGCTTCCAGCCCTGATCCGGACGGGGATCGAGGCGGAGCGGGGCTTTCGCGCCCTACTCCGCGGCCACCGTCGGCTGGGGCCCGCCCTTGCCGGCCCCGTGGTTGATCTCGATCCGGCGTGACGCCTTCGGGTTGGCGGCGCGGATCTCGGCCAGCTTCTTCTCCACATGGCCGGAGAAGACGTACTGGGCCGGGCGCTGGTTCTCCAGCGGGATGTCCTTCGCCATCGGGCCCGTGGTGCGGATGCCGCCCAGCGTCACGGCCAGCGCCTTGATGGGGTTGGTCACCATGTGCTTCACGGCCGAGGCCTCGAAGCCGGAATGGACCATGCAGTCGGCGCATTTCTCGTAGTTGCCGACGCCGTACTGCTCCCAGGCCGTGTCCTCCATCAGCTCCTTGAAGGTCTTCGCATAACCTTCGCCGAGCAGGTAGCAGGGCTTCTGCCAGCCGAAGACCGTGCGCGTCGGGTTGCCCCAGGGCGTGCAGTGATAGGCCTCGTTGCCCGCGAGGAAGTTGAGGAACATGCGGCTCTGCGTGAAGGGCCAGGCCTTTCCGCCGCGCCCGCGCGAAAGGATGCCGCGGAACAGCTCCTTCGTCTTGGTACGGTTCAGGAAGTGCTGCTGGTCCGGCGCGCGCTCATAGGCATAGCCGGGGGAAACCGTGATGCCGTTCAGCCCCAGCGCCGTCATCTCGTCGAAGAAGCGGGCCGTGCGCTCGGGGTCGGCATCGTTGAACAGGGTGCAGTTGATCGAGACCTGGAAGCCCTTGGACTTCGCCAGCCTGATCGCCTCCACCGCCTTCTCATACACGCCGTCCTGGCAGACGGACTTGTCGTGCATCATCTGGTCGCCATCCAGGTGGATGGACCAGGTGAAGGACGGGCTCGGCTTGTAGTCGTCGATCTTCTTCGTCAGCAGCAGCGCGTTGGTGCAGAGGATGACGAACTTCTTGCGCGCAAGATAGCCGCGCACGATCTCCGGCATGTCCTTGTGCAGAAGCGGCTCTCCGCCCGCGATCGAGACGACGGGCGCGCCGCACTCGTCGATCGCCTCCATGCACTGCTCGACCGACAGGCGCTGGTTCAGGATCTCGTTCGGATAGTCGATCTTGCCGCAGCCGGCGCAGGCCAGGTTGCAGCGGAACAGCGGCTCCAGCATCAGGACGAGCGGATAGCGCTTCCGCCCGGAGAGCTGCTGCCTGAGCAGATAGGCCCCGATCCGGGCGGCCTGCAGCACGGGGATTCCCAAGGCTGCGCTCCTCTTTATTCGGCTGGCTGGACGAACGTCGCGGGGGACGAGGTCCGGAGTTCTGCGGGAAGGCGGAACTCGATGTTTTCCTGGATTCCGGTCATGGCCGCAACCTCCACCTCCCCAAGCCGGCGCAGGGCAGCCAGAACGTCCAGGACGAGCTCCTCCGGGGCGGAGGCCCCGGCGGTCAGCCCCACCGTCCCCACCCCGGCAAGCCAGGCCGGGTCCAGTTCGCTGCCATCCGCAATCAGGTGGCTCGGAACGCCCTGTTCAACCCCGATCTCCCTCAGCCGGTTCGAGTTGGAGCTGTTCCGGCTGCCCACCACCAGCAGCAGCTCCACCACGGTGCAGAGTTCCCGCACCGCGACCTGCCTGTTCTGCGTGGCATAGCAGATGTCGGAGACATCCGGCCCCTCGATCCCGGGGAAGCGGGCCCGGAGGGCGGCTATCACCCCCCGTGTGTCGTCCACGCTGAGGGTGGTCTGGGTGATGTAGGCCAGGGGGAGGTCATCCGGCAGATCCAGCCGCGCCACCTCCTCGGCGCTGGAGACGAGATGGACCGGCCCGTCGATCTGGCCCAACGTGCCCTCCACCTCGGGGTGCCCGGCATGGCCGATCAGCACCAGCGCCCGCCCCCGCGCCGCATAGCGCTTGCCCTGGGAATGGACCTTGGCCACCAGCGGACAGGTGGCGTCCAGCACCGGCAACCCGCGTGCCGCCGCCTCGTCCACCACGGACTGGGCGACGCCATGGGCGCTGAAGATGGTCACCGCGCCATCCGGTATCTCGGACAGTTCCTCGACGAAGACCGCGCCCTTGGCCTTCAGCGTCTCGACCACGTGCCGGTTGTGCACGATCTCGTGACGCACATAGACCGGTGCCCCGAATTTTTCGAGCGACCGCTCGACGATGTCGATTGCCCGGACCACCCCGGCGCAGAAACCACGGGGCTGAGCCAGTAGAACCCGCATGCGGACCGTATCCCTCGCACTGGGCCGCCACGACCGGGCGCCGAGTCGAAAGGTTAGGCCGGGGTGCGGCGTTTTCCTATAACCGAAGCGATGCACGGATCCGGAACAACGGATCATCGGGTTGCGCTTTCGCCCGGGCCGGCCATTAATCGCCCCCCTGGCGCGCCCGCCGTTTCATTCCTGAGATCAGTGCATGTCGTCCATCCCCGCCGAGGCCGTCCCGCTCGACAGCCCCAAGGTCGCCGCCGCCGACCACTACGCGCGGAACTGGACCTACCCGAAGCCGGGCCCCATCCGCGTCGGCAGCGACGAGCATGGTGCCATGTTCGCCCGGATGCTGCTGGAGACGCACAACCCCTACAAGCCGCGCGTGCTGGATTGGCCGAAGCTGGACCCCGAGGCACATCGGCGCCTGACCAGCCTGCCCATCTGGGACATCGCGGTGCAGACCGAGGGACGCGCCTCCCTCCGCGTGCTGGACTATGCCGCCACCATCAAGGACCCGTTGATGAACGAGGCGATGGTGATGGATGGGAACGAGGAGGCGCGCCACAAGAAGGTGCTGTCCAACCTCGTAGAAGCCTATGGCGTCGTGCTGGAGCCCGAGCCCGAATACACGGGCTACAAGGACGTGGAATGGGGCTGGATGCGCACGGGCTACAGCGAGTGCATCGACAGCTTCTTCGCCTTCGGCCTGTTCGAGGCCGCGCGCCGCTCCGGATATTTCCCGCCCGACCTCGTGGACACCTTCGAGCCGGTGATCCAGGAGGAGGCGCGCCACATCCTTTTCTTTGCCAACTGGGCCGCCTGGCAGCGGGCACGCCAGCCCTGGTGGCGCAAGCCCTATTTCCTCGGCAAGACCGCCGCCGTCTGGGCCGTCCTGATCTGGGACCGGCTGGTCATGGCCCGCGACCTCGGCGGTTCCTCCAAGCAGACCAATTTCACCGCTTCCTCCGACTCCATCGGCATCAGCATGGATGCCTCGGAGCTGATCGATATCTGCCTGGCCGAGAATGACCGCCGCATGGCCGGTTACGATCCCCGCCTGCTGCGCCCGACCACCGTGCCCTTCTTCATCCGCATCGCGCGCCGCTTCATGCGCAATCCCAGGCCGGCGGCAGCGGCGGCATGAGCGCCAACACCGTCATCCACCGCATCGTTCGCCCAGCCGTGCGGGCGGTGGCGCCCACCGGCATCACGCCAAATGCCATCACCACGGCCCGGCTCGTCACCGGCGTCGCGGCGGCCCTGGCCTTCGCCTGGGATGCCGGCTTCTGGCAGGATGTGGGCGCGGCGATCTTCCTCCTCTCCATGTTGCTCGACCGCGCGGATGGCGAACTGGCGCGTTCCACTGGACAGACCAGCGCTGCAGGCCATCGCTACGATCTGTTCAGCGACTGCTTCTCCAACATCATCGCCTTCATCGGGATCGGCATCGGCCAGATGGTCCATCTCGGCGCCACCGGCCCCATCCTGGGCGTGGTGGCCGGCGTGGCGATCGGCGCGATCTTCTACCTGCTGCATGTCATGCGGATCGGCACGCTGCGCGGCTATGACCTGGCGCCCGGCATCACCATCGACCCGGACGACCTGCTCGCCCTTGTGCCGGTGCTGATCTGGATCGGCGCGACCATCCCCATGCTCTGGGCGGCGGCCATCATCACCCCGGGCGCGGCGATCTATCTCGCACTGGCCGGGACCCGGCACGCGCGGGCTGGTTCCTAGAAGAAGGCCGGCGGGAAGGTACCCTCCCCGGCCTCACCATCTTTCTGTCTGAAGAACGCTGGCTCCCGAGTGGGGCCGGATCACACGGCCTCCAGCCTGGCCAGGGTGCCTTCGATGGCGTGCAGCAGGCGCTCGAAATCCCTACGATCCAGGGCGCCGATGCAGCCGATGCGGAAACTCTCGGCCTTGGTCAGCTTGCCCGGGTAGATCAGGAAGCCGCGATCCGCCAGCGCGTCGTAGAAGTCGCGGAACACGAGCGTTCCATCCGCCGGCATGCGGAAGGTGGCGATGATCGGCGCCTGCACCGCCTCGTCCAGGAACAGATCGAAGCCCAGGCGCCGCATCCCGGCCAGCAGCGTGGCGAAATTCCCCTGGTAGCGCCGGCGGCGCCCCTCGGGACCTCCCTCTGCATCCAGCCGCCGCAGCGCCTCCACCAGCGCGGCCACCACCTGCACCGGCGGGGTGAAGCGCCACTGCCCGTCCTTCTCGAAGCCCTTCCATTGGGCATGCAGGTCGAAGCTGAGCGAGGGGCTGTTCCCCGCCGCCCGCTCCAGTGCCTCGGGCCGGACCAGCGCGAAGCCGAGGCCCGGGACACCCTCCAGGCACTTGTTCGAGGAGGCGAGCACGGCCGTGACGGGCGTCGTGCGAAGGTCGATCTCCAGCGCGCCGAAGCTGCTCATCGCATCCAGCAGGAAGGCCCGTCCCTCACCGGCCACCACGGACGCGATCTCCGGCATCGGGTTCAGGATGCCCGTGGTCGTTTCACAATGGACCAGCGCCACATGGGTGATGGAGGGATCGGCCCGCAGCGCCGCGGCCACGCGGCCCGACTCCACCACCTCGTCCTCGGCCCAGCGGATCGCCTCCACGGCCCTGCCCATGCGCTGCGCGATGGTGACCATCCGCTCGCCATAGGCGCCATTGACCAGCACCAGCAGCTTGTCCCCGGGCCCGACCAGGGTGGCGATAGCGGCTTCCACGATGAAGGTGCCGGAACCCTGCAGCGGCACGGCCACATGGCTCCCCTCCCCGCCCGCGACGGCCAGCAGCCGCTGCCGCAGCTCGGCCGTGAGGGCGATGAAGGCCGGGTCGCGCGATCCCCAGTCCCGCAGCATGGCGCGGCGGGTCTCGATGGCCGTGGTCAGCGGCCCCGGGGTCAGCAGGATCGGGCTGTCGCTCATCAGGCGTTCCTCAGGCGGGAATGGGGCAGCGCGCTGCCATCCGTGGCGACGCTCCAGCGCCAGGCGATCACGCCTGGCACGCCCAGGATGATGTCCCGGATCCGGCGGATCAGTACCAGGGCGATCGCGCGGTCCGGCGGGATGCCGAAGAGCGCGCAGATCAGAACATAGCCCCCTTCCTGCACACCCAGCGCGCCAGGGATGAAGAAGCCGGCACTGCGCACGGCCTGCCCGAGGCTCTCGATCACCAGCGCCTCGGCCAGCCCGGCCTCGATCCCCACGGCCCGCATCGCCGCCCATGTCTCGACCACGCCGATCATCCAGGAAGCGAAGTGCCAGAGCCCGCTGCGCCAGAGTCGCCCGGGCTGGCGGTAGAGCCCCTGCACGGTCTCGTTCAGCCCGGACAGCTCGCCGAGCGATGTCCAGCCGACGCGCGCCGCCAGCTTCGGCAGCATCGCCTCCACCACCTTGAACAAACCCCAGCGCTGGGCGGCGATGAACACGCCGGTCACCCCCGCGCCCAGCGCCGTGCCCAGCACCGCCCAGGCAGTGGTGGAGGAACCCGAGGCATGCGGGATCATCAGCAGCACGGCCAGGCCGAGGAGCGAGAAGACGATCTGCGAGGCCATCTCGGTGCCGAGGTCGATGGCGAGGCTCGCGATCACCCGCACCTTGGCCACGCCGTAGCGTACCAGCACCTGCGCGCGGATCAGCTCCCCCATCGCCTGCACGATGGGCAGCAGCGCGTTGGTGGAAACCCGCACCCAGCGCAGGAAGGCCAGGCCGAAGGGGCCGGGCCGCCGCGGATCCTCGATCAGGGGTCCCCAGCCCAGGCCCGACGCGACGATCTGCGCGATGTTGAGCAGGAGGACAGCCACCATCCACCACCCCGTATCCAGCAGGAGGCGGAGGATCTCGGCCGGGTCATTCGTCGCGATCAGCGCGGCGGCGATGGCCAGCCCCACGATGAGGCTGACCGCGGTGGACCAGATCACGCCGGCGCTGACTCCGTCACCGGCGCGGCCAGGAAATCCCGGAAGCGGCGCGCCACATCGGCCGGCTTCACCGTGGGCCGCCCGAGCTTTGCCATGGAGCCCGGCGCGATCCGCAGATGAATCATCGCCGGCCCGCCATGCGCCAGCGCCGCGCGGAAGGCGGCATCGAACCCATCCAGGCTGTCGGCCGAGGCGGCGTAGCGATAGCCGCAGGCCAGGGCGATGGCCGCAAAATCCACCGAAGCCGAGACCGTGGCCTGCCCGCCCGTGGAGTCATGCACGCCATTGTCCAGCAGCACATGGATGAGATTCCCCGGCGCGTGGGCGCCGATGGTGGCGAAGCTGCCGAGCTTCATCAGCGCCGCGCCATCGCCATCCAGCACCACCACGGGCCGCTGGCTGTTCAGCGCCACCCCCAGCCCCATGCCGCTGGCCCCGCCCATGGAACCGACCTGATAGAGATGCTGCGGCCGGTCCGCGAGGGTGAAGAGTTCCCGCCCGCATTTGCCGGTCGTGGCGATTACCCCGGCGTCGTCGGGCGTGATGGCCAGGAAGCGCTCCAGCACCGCTGCGCGGCTGGGGCGCTCGGCGCCCGTCGTGAAGTCCTCGCGCCTTCCCGGCGCGGGCAGCGGGCGCGGCTTCTGGTCCAGTGCCCGCTCCTCCACATCATCCTTGCGGACGACCATGGCGAAGGGAAGCCCGGTCGCATCCATGCGCTCCACCGCATGGGCCAGGGCCGGGCGCAGCGCCTGCCTGGCCTGGGGGAAAGGCGCCTGCTCCAGCCGCATCAGCGCGATCAGGTCCTGGGTGATCTCCCCCATGATCTCGTGCTGCGGCTCATCCGGGATGCCGGGCTCGCCGCGCCAGGTGGTGAGGAAAAGGGTGGGTATGCGGAAGGGGTGGTTCAGCGAGGTCAGCGGGTTCACCGCGTTCCCCAGGCCGGAATTCTGGCACATCACCACCGTCCGCCGCCCCGCGAGCCAGGCACCGGAGGCGATGGCCACCGCCTCCCCCTCGCTCGCCGCGCCGACATAGGCGAGGGATGGCGTGGAGAGCACGCCATTGATCAGCGGCGTGAGGAAGCTGCAGGGCACGCCCGTGTAGAAGTCGAAGCCGACATGGCCGGCCTCGGCGATGAAATCGTCGGCGGTGATCATGGGAAGTTTCGTGCTTCGGCCAGGTCGGTCAGCGTGTTCACGTTCAGCCAGTGGCCGGTGAAGTACTTCACCCGCACCGGATGCTTCGCCGCGATGCGCGTGAGCAGCAGCGGCACGTCGCCCTTCTCCAGCAGCCCCTCGGCTTCCATAGCGGCGATTTCCTCGCGCAGCCATTCGGCGCCGCGGGCGCTGAAGCGCACCAGCCCCATCCATTCGCCGCACACATCGCCCTGCGGAATGTCCTGCGCCACGCGGCTGAGATGGGCCGGCCGGTCATCCAGGTAATCGCCCGAGAAGCGGCGGTCGGCCATCACGAGGTCACGCTGCCCCGGATGCGGCTGCATGCCCAGCGTATCCACCGCCACCACCACATCGGCGCTGCTGGTCAGCAGGCTGTCCAGGATGTAGCGGCGGAACAGCACGTCGCCATAGGCGATGATCGTCTCGCCCCGGATCGCCTCCTTCGCGCAGGCCAGGGACCATGCCTCGCCTGTCTCCGCGAAACGGTCATTGTCGAGCGTGCGGATGCCCTGCAGCGAGACGGCGTCCTTGCGGTAGCCGCGCACCACCGTCACGTCCCGCACGCCGCTCTCGCGGAGGGTGCCGGCCAGGCGCTGCAGCAGGGACTGGCCGCGGATGTCCAGCATGCATTTCGGCTGGTCGAGCGTCAGCCCGCCCATCTCCCCGCCGGACGCGGCCAGCACGATGGCGGAAGGCGCCGGGCGCGCGGGAAGGTAGCGGCGCTCCGCCTCTTCCAGCTCCGCATTGCCCATGAGCCGGAAGATGTCCTTCACGCTGGCCACGCTGCCCTCCACGCGGACCAGGGATTCATCCTCCTGGATCCGCGCCGCGGTCTCGCGCATCGCCGCCATGGAGGCGCGCAGCAGGTGGTTCGCCCAGATGATGGTGGAGATGCCGGCCTGCCGGTAAAGCTCCGTCGGCGTGGAGTAATACATCGTCGGCACGATCACGACCGGGGCGCGGTTTCCCCAGCGCTCCGCGAAGGTGAAGATCTCGTCCGCGTCCGACTTCTTGGAGTGTATGAGGATCGCGTCGGCTCCTGCCGCGTGATAGGCCTCGGCGCGCCGGAGTGCCTCCTCCATGCTGTGGCCGGAGATCAGCGCCTCGACGCGCGCGACGAGCACAAAGTCGTCGTCGGTCTGGCTGTCCTTGCCGGCCTTGATGCGCCCGCAGAACTCATCGACATCGGCCAGGGGCTGGGCCTCCCCGATGAAGGAATTCGTCTTGGGGAAGAGCTTGTCCTCGATGCAGACGCCGGCGATGCCGCGCTCGCAGAGCTTGCGGACAAAGCGCCGCACATTGTTGAAGTTGCCATGGCCCGTGTCGCCATCCACCAGGATGGGCAGGGTGGTGGCGTCGGACATGTATTCCAGCACGTCCAGCACCTGGGTCCAGGACGCCTCGTTGCTGTCGCGCAGCCCCAGCGCGGCGGACGTGGTCAGGCCCGAGGCCCAGATGCCGCGGAAGCCCGCCTCCTGCACGATCTTGGCGGAAAGCCCGTCATGCGCTTCCATCAGGAAGGATAGCGAGGGCGAGGCGATCTCCCGCCGCAGCGCCGCGAAGCGTGTTTCCCGGGAGGTGGAGTGGGCAGCGCCGGGCCGACTGCCCGACAGGCTCGCATCGCTCAAGTTGCGCCCTCTTGTTTCGGATAGAGCATGAACAGGGCCGGCACGATGCCCGGTCTTGCCACGGCTTCGATAGTAACTTTACTTTCACAGGGCTTGAAGGCCCGTCTAGGACAATCCGCTTGACCGCAGGCATGCAGACCCCATCGGCGATCATCCTGGCGGCGGGGGTTGGCCGGCGGCTCGGGGAAGCGCATGACGGCCCCAAGATCCTGCTGGAATTCGGCGGCCGCACGCTCCTCGCCCGTCATCTGGAGGCGCTGGATCGCCATGGCGTGGGCCGGGTCAGTATCACGATCGGCTACCAGCACGCGCTGATCGAGGCGGAGGTGGCGCGGCTCGGCTGGTCGGAAAGGGTGCGTTTCGTCCACAACCCCGATTTCCGGCAGGGCAGCCTCGTCTCCCTTTCCGTGCAGGGCAACGCGTTGCGCGCCGGCGGCCCGGTGCTGCTGATGGACGGCGATGTCCTTTATGATCCCCGCATGATCGGCGCCCTGCTCGCCGCGCCGGGGGAGAACGTGCTGCTCCTCGACCGCGACATCGAGCCCGGTGACGAGCCCGTGAAGATCTGCTTTCGCGGCGAGACCATCGTGGATTTCCGCAAGAAGCCCGAGCACGCGCATGACCGCCATGGCGAGTCCGTGGGCTTCTTCCGCTTCTCCGCCGCCACCGCCACCGCCCTGGCTGACCGCGCCCGGGCGCTGGTCGCGGCCGGCCGCACCGGGCTGGAATATGAGGAGGCGATCCGCGACCTCATCCTGGCCGAGCCCGCGCGCTTCGCGGCGCGCGACATCACCGATCTTCCCTGGATCGAGATCGATTTCGAGGCCGATGTCGCCCGCGCCCGGAACGAGATCCTTCCCCAGCTGAGTGCTGCCTGATGTCCCCCCCGCCAGTGACGCCGCTGCTCGACCGGGTTCGTGTGCCGTCGGATTTGCGGAATTTCTCACCGGACCAGCTGAAGCAGTTGGCGGATGAGGTTCGGGCCGAGACGGTGCATGCG
>NZ_JAGIZB010000031.1 GCF_017813395.1 Pararoseomonas baculiformis
CGCTCCAGCAGAACCCGATGCAGCCGGGCCCAAACCCCGGCTGCGTGCCACTCGCCCAGCCTCCGCCAGCACGTCTTGCCGCAGCAGCCCAGCTCGGTCGGAACCTCATGCCATTGGATGCCCGTCCTCAGTACGAACAGGATGCCAGCCAGGGCCACGCGATCCGGTGCACGCGGTCGGCCACCTCTCGGCTTCGGCCGATCCCGCGGCAATAGCGGTTCCACCACCGCCCAGAGGTCGTCAGCAACGAGGAGGGCCATCCCTCCTCAACGCCTCAGCCCGAGTTTTGTCCCCAGCTTTAAGGATGCCTGCGGCCGATCCTTTCCAGCCCACTGGTACCGCGCCGGCTTCGACAGCTTCTTGACGGTTCCGTCGACAACCCCTCGCTTGAGCCATGCGCTGACCTGATACCAGATCTCTTTGATCACGACCTGTAGGCCCAGTCGCGCAGCCCGATGGACATGATGCGCCAGGGCTGTTCTGTGAGCTTGTTCCAGGCGTCGCAGCAGTGGTCGACGATGTTGTCGTAGGACCGGAAGACCCGGTTGGAGAGCCAGTTGTCGCGCATGAACTGCCAGACATTCTCCATGACGTTGAGTTCGGGGCACTTGGGTGGCAGCGGCGCGAGTGTGATGTTGGGTGGAACCGCGACCTTGTCGGAGAGGTGCCATCCGGCTTGGTCGAGCAGCAGGACGGCGTGCGCTCCTGGCGCCACCGTGGCGGCGATCTCGGCCAGGTGCAGGTTCATCGCCTCGGTGTTGCAGTGAGGCAGGACCAGGGCCGCGCCCTTGCCCTCCTTGGGACAGATTGCGCCGAAGATGTAGGTCGGTTCGGGGCACTGCGCCGAACGGGCGCTGGTCCTGCGGAGCGCTGGGCCGGGTACCGCGCCTGGCCCAGCGGCGGGTGATCTTGTTCTTCTGTCCGAACCGGGCTTCGTCGGCGAACCAGATTTCTAGACCGGAGGGCTGGACACCCTTCTCGCGCGCGATCTTATCCAGCGTTGCGGGGAAGGTGTTTTAAAAAGCTCGACCGCGCCGTCAGCCTGGGCGTGGTGGCGCGGCCGGGCGGAGAGCTTGCGCCAGCCCAGAGCGCGCAGCTCCCGGCTCAGCGTCTGCTTGGCGATGCTGACCTTGTGATCCTCCCAGAGCCACTGGCACAGATCGACCAGGCGCCAACGCACCACGCCATGTACGGCGGGCATCGGACCGCTCTCCAGCACGGCCGCCAGCGCTGCACGGTGAGCGTCCGTCAGCCGGGAGGGCTGGCCAGGAGCCTTGCGGTCAACGAGGCCATCGGGACCGGCGCTGTTGAACTTCAGCACTCAGTCCCGGACGATCTGCAGCGTCACGCCGCCGATCTTGGCCGCCTCGGTCCGGCTCGCACCATCGTAAACCGCAGCCAGCGAAAGCAGGCGCCGGGCCTGAGCCGCATCCTTCGTCCGCCGCGCCGCCACACGCAACCGAGCCGCGTCGAAGTCACCGCGAAGCGGAATGGCCATGACGAACCTCCACCGTTCGCCATCTTGAATCACAATCCGGCCCCGTGGGGGAATCCCCCACGAGAGTCATGGTCTCAGAGACTTGGTACTATGACTTCGTCGAGGACCGCACCCGGGATGGGCGCAGGTTCCGCATGCTAAATGTCGTGGATGAGTTCACCCGCGAGTGCCTGGCCATCCGGGTAGGCCGACAACTCAGGGCCGCCGACGTGATCGATGTGCTGTCCGACCTGTTCATCCTGCGCGGCGTGCCGGGTCATGTTCGTTCGGACAACGGGCCCGAGTTCGCCGCCACGGCCGTGAAGGGCTGGATCAGCGGCGTGGGTGTCAGGACGGCGTTCATCGAGCCCGGCAGTCTCTGGGAGAACGGCTACGTGGAAAGCTTCAACGGCAAGCTCCGGGACGAGCTGCTGAATGCCGAGGTGTTCAACACCCTCGCCGAGGCCAAGGTCCTCATCGAAGCATGGCGGCGGCACTACAACACCGTCCGCCCGCACTCCTCGCTCCACTACCGCCCGCCCGCACCCGAGGTGCTCCTGCCATCACCTCTTCCGTCTCCCGCGGGCCATCCACCCACCAGCTCAGGACAGGCCGCAGCCATGCTCCATTAAAAATCTGCCTGGACCCCATCGTGGGGCTGGTCAGGGTGGTGCGGCCGTTTCTGCAGACGGTTGAGGCGCGCGTGACGAACGACCCTCGCTACGAGGACATCGCCCGCCATATCGCTGGAGGCCGCCCGCCTGCCCTCGGCGGGATGATGCGCCTCCTGGGTGCCGCAGCTGGGCCCTTCCGCTCCGCCGAGAGCCCCCTTGTCACGACATTCCGCAGATATCTCCGGTCTGCCCCCTCCCCGTTGAACGGCGCGCTCCTGCTTGATGGAATTCTTACCGCCTCGCTGGGACGTCTCGCGCGCGCCAGGAACGACGCCGCCCATCTTGAAGATCCGACTGAGGCCGAGCAGGCCACTGCATTTGGGCTCATGATTGACGGAGCGGGTCCAGGCCTTTTACTCAAGGCAGTTGGCATCGCGGGCTGATCTCCATGCACCTCGGCTTTTCATCGCGACCGCATGGCCTGAATAGCCTTATGGCGCGCCGTCGCCTGCGCGCGGCAGCCAGAGCGCCCACAAAACAATGGGAGGGCTAGCCGATGGACGATGAGCAGACCGCGGTTGAGGCTGCCCATTAGGTGTCGCAGGTCGCCTTCGATAGGGAGCCCACGGACAGCGACTGGGGTTTCTGTGCCTACGGCGACGCGCCCGCAGCCATAGGTGGCGGCATGAGCGCGTTCTACTGGTTCGCATCACGCGAGGAGATGCTCGACTTCATCGCGAGCCACTCTCTCTACATGAACCCACCGCGGAGCGACTTGAACCTCAATGCGGTCGAGGAAGCCCTTAATGTTCTTGTCGGACGAGTGCGCGACCGTCACCTCGACGACACGGCTGCGCTACCGGCGCTGAACGAACTGCTGAGGCATGCATCGCAGTTCACTTGGCTCGGCACGTTCCGTTCGCTCTGCTATGGCGAGACGGAGGCGGCCCGTCAGATCCCTAACGAGTTCTGGCGGCAGGATAACTCGCCGGCTGAGGTGGGAAGGGACGAACTGGAAGATTTCCGACAGTTCCTGTATGATTACGCTGTCCGCTGATGCTGACGGTTAGGACACTCTGACCTCAGTGCCATCATGGCCACGGCAGCATGTCACTTTGCTCGGTAAGGACGAACGCACTTGGACAACGCGAATCCCGGCAATCCCGAATTGCCTCCGCTCCCTAAGACGGAGGATCTCGAGGCGGTGCGCCGGAAGGCGAGGAAGAGGAAGGTGCCCCAGCTCCAGGTGGACGCGTATGGCCGGCTACCTGGTGTCGGCGACTTCAAGATCATCGACGTCAGCGGCACTGCCCACCTCGAATGGCAGATGCAGGACGGGGCGTGTAAGCGCTTCAGTTTTGATGAGCTCAGCCGGAATCCTGGCCTTGCTGGCGAACGGCTGGAGGTGGGTTGGCTGGTCGCGAACCTCTGGCTGCTTCAGGGTCGGCGTGTCCGGGATTCCATTCCGGGCCCCAACGAAGCCATGCGCGAGAGCGCAAGGTTCTTCGACGCTGAGGATCGCTGGCGGCATTGGGCACAGGTGCCTGCTGGTCACATGATTTTCTGACAGCGATGGACTGCGTTGCGTGGACCAGCTTGACGGCGCAGGAGGCCGTTGGCGGGTCCGCGGTCACGCGAGCCGGACGTACTCCGGGCGTCCAAGGTCGAGCATGCGGTTGAGTGCGCGGACGGCGATGCCCACCTCGGTCGCACGGCGCCTGTCTGTGCGCGAGCGCAGTCCGCTGTCCATAAGCGCCGAACCAGGACCCCTCCGATAACCGATCTCAACCCACTGATCTCAAGTAAGATTCCGGCCAACGGGTGGGCTCCCGATGAGCGCCGATCGGGACCCCACCCTCACGTCAACCTTCTGTATTGAATCAACACCGCAAACCGGTTTTGGGCAGGGTCCCGATTCAGCGATTCTTCACACTCTGCGATGAGGCTCACGAAGTAGCTCCCCGCGAGGCCACTGCCGACGAAGAGCAGGGAGCGGCGGCGGAACACCTCCGAGAAGACGCGCCGGAATGATTGGCTGGAGTTGATGGCGTGCTGTCACTGCTGGTGCCCGACGAGGATCTCGTCGAACAGCGAGGGCGCAGTCGGCTCCCCACTCTGGCTGGCGGCAGAGTCGCCGCAGACATGGCCCTGGATGTACCAGACGATCGGGGCGTCTAGCGCGTCGAGCGAGCGGAGGACCTGGACGCAGTCCTGCGGCGACCTGCCGAGCAGGCGTGGCTGCTTCTCTCTCCACTGCTGGCGGAGCGCGCGCGGGACCACGTCGTCATAGTTGGTCGTGACGACGAGCGGCCAGGAGAACGAAGCGAGGACAACCGCCTGGGGCGGGAGCGCCGGGAAAGTGGGGGCGTGCAGCGCGGCTCGGATCCGGCGGCGCCTCTCCTCGGCAGGGAGGAGCCGGAGCCACGCGGCCACCCGGTCGGCGACCCGGTACAAGCCCTCGGGATCGGCACCACCAGGGACCGACGCGGCCCCGACGCCGAACTCGGCGTAGAGCGCGTCGATGAATTGCAGCCAGCTCCGGCAGTGTGGCCGGCTCAGGCCCGCGCCGACGAAGGGAACAAGGCGGCCTGCTTCCCGCGCGGCATGGAGCCCGGGCAGGACCTCCTCTAGCTCCTTCGTCGTGCCGAGGACCGTCACGCAACCGACCTCCCTACCTGGCTTTCGCTGCCTCGAACGGGCTGCCGACCGGAAGGTGCGCGGCGTGCAGCGCGGCGCGGACCGGATGTTCCCTCGAGGTCCTGCCATCTACCCTTGCCGGATCGGTAGTCCGTGACCGCAGGAGCGTCCATCAGACCGTAAGGTCCACGAAGATCTCGGTGGCCTTCCCCGGCTCACCCACTACCGATACGCCGGTCCTAAGGAGGTCTGCACCCTGGCGCGCGGCGCCGGCACTGAAGTCGAACGGCACGCGGCGCTCGGGCATCCAGTGCCCGAAGCCGTGGTCCAGCAGGACCTCCATAGCGCCGTGCTCCGCCGACTCGAGCCGCAGGCGCCGCGCGTGCGGCAGCCCGCGGCGGTCGGCGGTCTCCAGGTGGACGTCGAAGCCAGCGTGCCCGAGGACGGCCTTGAGCACGTCGTCCCGGGTGTTCAGGTTCGGCCAGTCGTCCCGAAGGCCCGAGGACATGCCCGAACGGCGATCGTACCGGTCTGAGAGCGTCATCAGCTGCAGCGGTAGTCGGCGCCCCGCGGTGCGCGGCACCGGTGCCGCCGCCAGGACTGAGTGCAGCATGCGGACCACAAGGGGCGAGAACAGGTAGCGGTCGCCGTAGGCGATCCGCTCCACGCGAGGGCTGCGCGCCAGCCAACCGGAGACGGCGGGAAGGCGACCGATGGCAGCCCAGAACCGCTGTCCGAAGCCGCCGACCGGGCCGTCGAGGTCGGTCCCGACCGAGAGGCGGTGCATCGTCGGACGCAGGCGCTGCACGATCGAGGCGAGGTCAGCCTGGCCTCCCTCGCACACCGGCGAGGCTGGAAGCGACGCGCGCACGACGGCCTCCGGAGGTTGAGCGCTGACCGACGCGGCCTCGGCGTCGAGCGTCGCCCACGCCAGGCATCCCTGGCGGCTACTGACCGCGGCGAGGAGCGTCCCGGGACTGGGCTCCGCGCTCCAGGCCGCCAGCCGCACCGTGGGGCCGGCCCGGTCCACCAGGGCCTTCAGGGCGACCGCGTCCTCGAAGGAGAGGGCCGCCATCGTCGCTGGGGCAGCGAGCAGCGTCACCGCTCGCCCGTCGCGTCCCAGCCGCTCGAGCAGCGGCGTCGCCCACCACGGGATCAGGTCCCACTCGCCAGGGCGACCGTGGAGCAGGAGGTGCAGTCCCGCAGCCGGGCGCGACGCCATCGCGCGCTCGACCTCCAGCGGCAGGGGAGCCGCAGCCACGCGCTGGTCCGCGGCCTCCGCGAAGAGTCGCGCGCGGGCCGGCAGCACGAGGCCGGCGAGCACGGCGTCCAGGGCGGCCGCCGCAGCCCGCCGGTCCAGCAGGTCCACGACGCGCCCCGTGTCCCTGCGGACCAGGCATGAGGGGCAGGCGCTCTCGCAGCGGGGGTTGCTGCACTGCAGGACCTCCCTGGCTCGCCGCAGCAGGTCGGTCAGCTCCGCTCCCGCGCTCGTCGCGTATCCGGCGCCGCCCGGCGCCGTGTCGAGCAGGAAGACCGACCACCGCGGCTGCTCTCCCGGCTCGGGAAGCCGGTCGACGTGCCAGCCTACCTCCTCTCGCTCGACCCCGAGCCGGCGGCATAAGGCCTCGCGGAGCGCCACCGCGACGGTCGTCGCAAGCGCCTCGTCCTCTAGCGCGGCGAGCTGCAGCTCGAAGAGGTCCGTCTGCCTCTGGTACCCGAGGGCGATGTGCCGCTGCACCGCGAAGCCGCGGTCGGGACCGTCGCACTGGGGCCGCCGCCGACGATGGCCGCGCAGCGGGGCGTGCCGGGCGAGGCGCGCGGGGAGCGCGATCGGAGCCCCCTCCCTCGCCTCCGAGGCCTCGGGCTCCGCTCTCCCGCATGCAAGGCAGAGCGCGTAGCCGTGGCCCGTCGGCCCCCGGCTGAGTGCCATGATCGTGCCTTCCGAGCTCGCGCGTGCGCGGCCGAGGTCCGGGTTCTCCAGGGCGGTCCAGGACGTCCCGCGGGCGGACACGACGGGCCTCGGCGGCGGGACGAAGGCCACGGAGTCGACCGCGTTGGACGGCGGCTCGAGGAGGTCGGTCGAGAATCCCGGCGGCTGCAGCACCCGTTCGCTCTTGATCGTTGCCGACCCGCAGGCGCTGCAGGCCTCCGGCCGGCGCGGCGCCGAGCCCGCGGCGCCGCACCCGCCGCAGCGCCAGAACCACCGAACCGCCTGGACCTCCCTGCTCTCCTCCTCGCTCGCCGGCCGCTTCCAGTTCAGCGTCACGCCGGCGGAGCGGTACGCGATTCCGTCGACGACGACGTCGGCGCCCGGCGCGTACTCCCGAATGGCCATGTCGAGCTGTCGGGTCGGGAAGCGTCGCGCGCGCGCGCCTGCGTCCTCTCTCTCCCGCGCCGCACCCCGCTCCTGGTCCGCCGGGGACAGGGCCACGAACGGCACCACGTCGGTCGGGAAGCCGTGCCCCGGCAGGAAGCCGGCGCGTGCGAGGTCGCCCAGGAGGAACTCCCCGTCCATGCGCTTGAGCTGGAGCTCGATCGCCCGCCGCGCGGCCTCGATGTCCGTCGCCTCGAGGTCCTCTGCCAGCGCCTGCCGCTCCGCGAGCCAGGCCTCGGCTCGTGGCGAAAGTGCGTCCGCACTGCGCTGAGCGACGTCAGCCACCCCCGACAGCGCGGTCCTCGCGAGGAGCCGAGGCAGCGCCTCGCTGACGACCTGGTCGTGCAGGGCGTCGGCCCGCAGCCAGCCGACGAAGCGCTTCCACGGCGCCGCGTCTCCAGCCTCCGGGCCGAAGAAATCCCCGGCCTCCAGGAGCAGTCCGTTGGCGTCGATCAGGCGCAGGAATCGGCCGAGGAGGAGCGCGTTGACGTGCCGCTGCACGAGGGGTCGGCTATCCAGCGCGACCCGCGGCGGCGCGATGGCCTCGCGGAGGGGCGCACCCGGGGCGTCGAAGGCGTGCCAGCCGAGCGGTGTGTCGGGGCAGTAGGTGAACGCCACGGAGAGCGACTCCCCTCGGCGCCCCGCCCGCCCGACGCGCTGGCGGTAGGAGGCGGGCGACGGGGGGACGTTGGCCATGGCGACCGTGGTGATCCCGCCGATGTCCACGCCCATCTCCATCGTCGTGGAGCAGTTCAGCACGTTGATGCGGCCCGCCTTGAAGCGCTGCTCGTAGTCCCGGAGCCTGGACGGGGGCTGCTGCGCCGAGTGCTCGACCGTCCTGACGAAGGGCGCCCGGAGCGCCGCACGGTCATGCAGGTCCGTCCACAGCCCGCGCCGCCTCAGGGCCGCGACCGCGGGGTCCTCACCGAGCCAGGCCGTCGTCTCGTCGCGGGCGTCGCTCCCGTCCTCGCGCCTCAGCCAGGGGTGCGGCGGCCGCGGCAGGGCCAGGCGCTCGCAGCTGGGACGCAGGGGGGCGGGGTTCTGGGTGACGTAGGGGGTGACCCCGCGGAAGCAGCGGTCCAGCACCCTCCCGGTCACGGGGCAGAGCCAAGCCTCACGCAGGGCCGAGAGGTGCGTCCGTCCCAGGTCCAGCCGCAGGCCGTCGACTCCAGGGGTGCCCAGCCCCGACGCGACCCGCCACGCCGCCTCCAGCGCGTCGTTGACGCCGTCCCGGGTGGCGCTGTCGTCGAGGTCGAGGCGGAGTCCGTCCCGGAGGAGGAGCACTGGCCGGCTGACGCGGCCAGCCGCGCCGCGCAGCATGGGCCAGCGGCTCTCCTTGCGGGTCGTCGGGCCGTCGTGGCGGGGCGGGAGGAAGGTCCGAGTGCGAGCCCTCTGGCCGGTCCAGCGGGCGAGCCCTTCGTCGATCTGCACCGCAGAGTTGGCGCGGACGAAGAAGTTGACGGTGAGGTACAGGAAGTCCTGCCAGTCCGCGAGCGTGGCGCCCCGATCCCGGAACAGGTCCGGCATCGAGGCTTCCGAGAGCCCGTCGATGGCGGGATAGCGCAGCGCCGCCAGTCCCATTGTCTCGAGGTTGTTCGCGCGCTGCGGCCTGCGAAGGAATTCGGTCACGAGCTGCAGCCGCGCGAGTTCGCGCGGCTCGGCGAAGCGCCGCTCGATGCCGCGCCACATCTCGAGCAGGTCGGCTTGGTCGGCGTTCGCCGCCGCAAGGTGGTCGAGGAGCGACGGCCAGGGGAGCGAGCCGCCACGCTCGAGCTCCGCCAGCCGCGCGCGCTTCGCCTGGACCAACCCCGCTGCAGCGCCGCCTAGTGGCTCGAGTATTGTGATCTCCGACCTGAGGTTCGAGGCCTCGGCGGCGGCGTGCGGGTCTCCGTCCTGCACTGCGTGGTAGACGAAACCGCGGACGTAGGTGCGCTCTGCCTCCTGCTGGCGGAGGGCCGCGAAGCGTGCGGTCCCCTGCCGGTTGTCTGTGAAGGTGATCAGCTGCCGCCCCGCGTGGGGGAGCGCGGGAGCAGCCGGCGGCCGTGGGGGCGCGGCGTCCAGCAGCACGTCCACTGCGGTGCCGACGAAGAACGGTCCGCCCAGCCGGATCGGGCGAAAGAGCGTCCCTCGCGCGTTCCCGCCCCCGCAGCAGGGACAGAACTCGTGACCGTAACGCGCGAGGCGGGCAGTGCCGGGACCGGCCGCGTCACGTACCTCCCCCGACCTCGGGTCGACGCTCAGCTGCGCTCCGCCCGGGTGCCCGGTCGGCCCCACCACGAAGGGCATGGACGGGAGCGGCCGATCCTCGGTCGCCTCGTCCTCGGGGTCCTCCTCGACCTCCGCCTCGAGCCTGAACTCGTCCAGAGCGGCCTCGTCGAGCCGGCGCTCGACCCTCGTGAAGCCCGCGTCCATGGCGGCGTCCAGGAACGGGGCGCCGCAGTCGTCGCAGAGCAGGACGCCCAGGGTGCGACCGCCGCAGGCGTCGCAGGCCGGGCTGTCTCGCTCGAATACCTTGCCGAAGGGCCAGTCGGGGCCGTCCAGCTGCGTGCCCGTCCTCCCGCAGCAGGACGGGTCGATGCACGCCCAGACGCCGCTCTGGGCCCTGTGGAACAGGTGGAGCCGGAGCGGGAGGAAGGGACTCCCGTCCCGCCCGCGCGCGGCGATGCCCCGCTCCAGCAGCTCGTCCGCGGATGCGGGAGCGACGGCCCGGCGCGCCTCCGACAGGGTCGCGGGGGCCTCGGCCAGGAGCTGCCGGAGTCGGACCGCGGCTGAGTCGGCGGCGAGCCCGCCGTACCCGCCCTGCTCCAGCTCGGGTACGAACCGGCGCCCGAGCACGACGGAGACGCGCTCCTCAGCGGCGCCCCCGAGGTCGGCCAAGAAGCGCCGGAGCTCGCGCGCGACCGACGGATCCCCCGCGCTCCCGAGGGTCGCTGACGTCGCGACGAACCGGACCTGCTCGGGCGCCACGCCGAACGCGTGGAGGGTGCGGCGCAGGAGCAGCGTCATCTCCGCCGCCTGCGACCCGAGGTAGGTGTGGGCCTCGTCGAGCACGACGTAGCGCAGGCGACCGCGGGAGGCCGCGAGGATCGGTGCGTCCTTGCCCCGGAGCAGCATGTACTCGAGCATGGTCGCGTTGGTCACCAGGACGGGCGGCGGCTCGCGCCGCAGGCTGGCCCGGTCCAGGACCTCCCACGGCCGCTCCGCCCGCCTCGCGAGCGGCAGCTCCTCGGGCGTGTTGCCGTTGTAGAGGCAGAACCGCACATCCCCCCCGAAGGGCGCCGTCCAGTCGGCGAGGCGGTCCTGCTGGCTCGCGATGAGCGCGTTCAGGGGGTAGAGCAGCAGCGCCTGCACGCCGACGAGCCGCCGCGCGGTCGCCCTCTGCCGGACGAGGTCGTCCAGGATGGGGACGAGGAAGCTCTCGGTCTTCCCCGAGCCGGTTCCCGCCGAGACGAGCACGCAGCGCGCGTCCTCCTCCTTTAGCGCGCGCCATGCCTCGACCTGATGCGTGTAGGGCCTGAGGGTCCGTGGGAGGGTGTTCCGCGCCCGCCCCTCGGCGGCGTCCAGCGGCTCCGCCTCGGCCAGGGCCGCGACGGTCTCGGGGTGCAGCAGCCCCTGCTCGGAGAGCTCCTGCAGCGTCGCCGGAGCCGGCTCGTGCCCGAAGGCCGCCTCGAGGACCGGGTCCGCGATGAGCGAGCCGGTCGCGCCAGCCGCGCAGGAGAGTCGCACCCGCAGGTGCTCGCGCAGCGCTCCGTTGACGATGCGGCTGCGGCCGATCGCGGCCTCGGCAGCACGGGACGTTAGGGTCTGGACAAGCGAGGAGATGCGCGTCTCAGGCATGAGCCTCAGTCTCGAGGTGGCGGGGCGAGCGCGCGATCTCCCGCTGCAGCGCCCAGCGGAAGCGGCGATCGAATTCGTCCTCCGCGGCGTGCCGGCAGAACCTTACGGCAGCGACGAGGCGTGGCGGCACGGAGCAGCCGTCCACCGCTCGGCGGGCGGCGAAGGATGCGGCACTCACGCGGAGGGCAGCCGGGAGGTTCTGCCAGTCAGACTCGGCGAAGACCCCAGCCGCCCAGGAGGCGTCGTCCAGCACCGGCCCGATCCAGGCGTCGAGCGCGGCAGTTAGGGCGGGCTGGAGAAGCGCGCCGAGGCGCGGCTCGCCAGGCGCGTGATCGAGTTCGAACGCCTCCCGCACGTACCAGGCGGCGCCGGCGACGGGGGGACACAGCAGGCAGGCCTCCTCCAGGCGGCGGGCCAGCACCTCCCTGGCCAGCACCGAGCCCGCGACCGCGGTCCAACGCTCGAGGAAGGCGGCCCCGGCCGCGCGCCAGGCGCTTAGGGGGACCATAGCCCAGGCGATTGGCAGCTCGTCCTCCGCCCCGGCCAGTCGCGACAGCCGTTCTTGGTCCGCCCTGAGGAGCCAGTGCGGCAGCAGCTCCGGTACGGCAGCCGCGGCCTCGAGCAGGTCGAAGGAAAGCGCGGGCGCCAGACTGCCCGCCCTGTCGAGGGTCGCGTCCAAGATCTGCCAGTCCCCCTCGGCATGCTCCGCATAGGGCTCCGCGGCGACCTCCCGGAGGCGCTCGGCGAGGCCAGCGCTCCTTGCCTGCCGGTCCGACTGAGCGATGATCGATGCGAGGCCTGCGACCTCGGAGGCTCGAGGTGGCGCCGCGTCCCAGACCCTCGGCCTCACCCGTCCCGCAAGCGAGCCCTCCCCGACGACGAGCCACGGCCCGGGCTCGTCCGGCCCGGGGAGGACCCATCCAGCCCCGCCGTCGTGCAGGGACCGAAGGGCGTCGGCAGGCCGCGGGAGGCTCAGCACGGCAAGTCCGTCCCCGTCCTTAGGCTCCGCCGGCCGGCCGTCGAACCCCATCAGCGAGGCGCGCATCGAGGTCCCATCGAGGTGGAGCTGAAAATCACAGGCGGCGATGCGGAGCGGCCGGCCCGGTATGCCCCCACGCAGCACCTCGAGCTGGAGCTCGGCGTCCTGAGAGCGCGCGGTGGTGCACAGGCGGCGCAGGGTCCGTCTGATGCGGGAGAGCGGCATGTCACCGATGAAGGCGGCGCTGAGCCCGAGGCGGACGCCTTGGAGCAGCCCCTCGGCCACGCCGGCGAGCCGCGCCGCAAGTTCCGCAGGCTGCTCGCCGCCGTCGGCGGCCCGCGCAACGATCGTGTCGAGGTGCGAGAGAGTGCATCTTGCCCCGGCCCGCATCTGGCGGCCGTCGGGTCCGGAGAAGCCCCCTGCCGAAAGCGGCACCCTAAAGCGGTGGCGCACCTCGGTCGGGTCGGAGGAGCCACCGAGGCGTGTAACCACCGTGAGGTCGGACGGCGGGAGATCGGCGAAGTCGACCTCGACACGCGCGCCATCCTCCGTCCGCTCGAGGGCGCGTCCCGCGTGGCCCTCCACGGCCAGCAGCACCTGCGGCATGCCCTCAGCGGATACGACGGCGCGCCGGCCATCGCGAACGACCAAGTCCATCCGCGCGCAAGCCGGCAGCACGAGCAGCCTCCAACGGTCCAGGATCTCGTTCCCGTCGACGAGCGCCACGTCGATTGTCCCGGGGCGCCAGCTCTCGGGCCGGACGGCGTTCCAAACGTTCCCGGCGCCCGCGCGCCGCACGAGCACTCGCGAGGACGGGCCCGCAGAAGAGGAGCCGACACGGGGCGCCCCGAGGCTGACCAGCGGCGCCAGGACCGTCCAATCTGGACGCCGAGCGTCGATGCTGAGGCTCGCCGCCCGAGCCTGCCGGCCGCCCGTGGCCAGGCTGATCCCGATGCTGTCGCCGGCATCGCGCCAGACCGCCCGGCCGGCGACCTCGTAGACGAGGCGTCCGGTTGCCTCGACCTCTCCGACTGCCCTGGCCTCCCCGCTCAGCACGGTCAGGGAGCCGCTCCCCGGCGCCACCGCCAGGAAGACCCGGTCGCCTTCGACGGTCCGGCTGCCGTATCCCGCGTGCAGGAGGAGGCTAGCCTCCCCGCCGACGGCGTCCCCCTCCTCGAGTACCCAGGGGAGGTCGGCGAGTGCGGCGCCCCCCGGAAGCGGCACTCGGGCCCGTTCCCCCCCGTCCACGACGAGACGGACCGACACGGCCTCAGCTGTCGCGGGGACGGGCGTCCCAGCCATTGGCCTGAAGCGCCACCTTCCCTCGGCTTCCCGCTCGGCGACCGCCATCTCCCGCGCCGCCGCCCCGTCGACCAGGAAGCGGACCCGGTCCGGCGGATCTTGAACCCCGAAGGGCGGCATGGATATCAGATCCGCCGGCAGTAGGCCCGGCCCGAGCGCGCAGACGGCGTGGCGCCACCCCGCCTTGGTCCGGACCAGGACCCTCCGGCAGAGTGCGGGGAGCACCTTCAGCGGCGGCGGCCCGACCCTCGGCGCCTCTAACAGGGATCCGATGAGCCGTGCGGCAGCCTCGTCGCCGAGGTCTAGCGGAAGGTCACGCCTCCACTCGGGGTGAGCCGAGTTGAGCAGCGAGACCGCCACTTGGCCGCTCGCCGATGGGGGCAGAAGCTGGCGCCATCGCTTCAGCTCGATGAGCAACTCGGCCGCCAACGCGAGGGTGTCTGCCTGTCGCCACGCAGGTGGAAGCTGCGAGGACCTCTGCTCGGCGAAGAGCTCTGCGGCGGCGGCGGACTGTGCGCCGAACTGGTCCAGGTCACGCTGGAGCTGGCGCAGGAAGTAGGAGAAATCCGCCCGCCCCATCAGCGAGGCAGGGATTCCGCCCTCAAGCACCAGAGACCCCAGGAAGCGGCGGCCGCGAGCGTCCTTGCGCAGGGGCCGCTGCCAGAATGCGAGGCCCCGCTCGACGAGGTCACGCATCGCTGTCTCGTCGAGCCCGCCCGGCATCTCCAGCGCGGCGGCGATGGTGTCCCAGGTCCATGGCCCACCCGCATGATGCCTCCGGACCGCATCGGCCGCGAACAGGCAGAACAGGGCGGCTAGATGCCTCTCGGTTCGCAGGCCAGTGCGGACGTAGCCGGTCAGGATCTCGCGAGCTCGGCCAGCCTCGGCCTCACTCAGACGGAGCCTGCAGAGTGGTACTCCCTTGGGCGGTTCGGCGACGGTCCGCGCGGAGCAGAAGTCGTGCGTCAGCCAGCGCTGCGCGAGAAAGTCACCTGCACTCATCAGGCCAGCTGTTCTTCTCCCGTTAGCATGATAGTCCCGCCTGCGTTTCGATCTGGCAAGGGCGTTGTTGCGATAATCAGCGCTGGAGGAAGCCATGGTCGAGGATGGTTCGGGTGGTGGCCGGCCGCAGCGGCGGTACCGGACGCGGAACTGGCGGGAGTACGATCGGGCGCTGGTAGCGCGCGGTGACCTGACAGTCTGGATCTCGCCCGATCTGGCCTGGCACGGGGTGGAGGGCACGGGCCGGCGGGGCCGGCCGCGGGTCTTCACGGATGCGGCGATCCAGGCGGTGCTGACGCTGACGGTTCTCTTCCAGCTCCCGTTGCGGGCGGCCCAGGGGATGGCGGGAAGCGTGATCGGCATCGCTGGCCTGGACTGGAGAGTGCCGCACTAGCACGCTCTCGCGGCGTCAGAGGGATCTGACGGTCACGATCCCCTACCGTGCCCGAGGTGACCCACTGCACCTCGTGATCGACAGTACAGGGTTGAAGGTGCTCGGCGAGGGCGAGTGGAAGGTCAGAAAGCACGGGGCCGACAAGCACCGGGTCTAGCGCAAGGTCCATCTGGTGATCGACGCGGACAGCCACGAGGTCAGGGCGGTCGAGATGACGGACCACCGGCACGGGGATGGTGAGATCGTGCCGGGCCTGCTGGCCCAGGTGCCAAGGGCTGAGCGGATCGGGATGATCAGCGGCGATGGAGCCTACGATACACGCGGCGTCTACGAGGCCACAGCCTCGCGGGATGCAACCCTGATCGTGCCGCCCCGACGCAACGGCAAGCCGTGGAGAACGCGGACCACCGGGGCGACGGCGCGCAACGAGACGCTCCGCGCCATCAACCGCCTCGGCCGGCGGCTCTGGAAGCGGTGGAGCGGCTACCATCGGCGCAGCCTCGCCGAGACCGCCATGTCGCGCGTCAAGCGCCTGGGCGAGCGTCTCGCGGCCCGCGATCCCGGCCGACAGACCGCCGAGGTTCAGATCCGCTGCGCCATCCTCAACACCTTCAACGCCCTTGGTATGCCCGACACCATCGTCCGCACCTGATCAGAGCATCAAAGATCGAGCCACGACATCATCCGAATTTCCGCAACTGTGAGTGTAGGGTCGTGGCCTGGAGGGCCTGACCCCTTACGCAATTGACCCCATGTCATGGCGTTGATGTGTCGGCTCTCCAGGCCGCACCTGTCTGTCGAGCGGCTCGTGACTTCATAGGAGCTTGAGGGCACCCCATCCCGTCACAGTTCTGTCCGCCCGCTCGGCTGTCAGGCCCACCATTCGGCCTGGAGCCTCACAGCATGCGCGAGACTACGCCCAAGCTCGGCGCCGACATCATCATCGGCGTAGACACCCATAAGCTCACCCACGCTGCCGTCGCGATCAGCGCGCTCGGTGCCCGCCTTGGCACCATGACCATCCCGGCCAACGGTTGTGGCTACCTGGCCCTGCTGGGCTGGGCACGGTCCCTCGGCTCGGTCCGAGCCTTTGGTGTCGAGGGCACCGGATCCTACGGCGCTGGACTGTCCCGGTTCCTTAATTGTCTGGTCGCGGAGCACTGTTGGGATCCGGTTGGGCTGGCCATTGTAGACTACGCCTATCGCTTTGAGCGCCTGAAGGGCGCTGTGCAGGGAGGAAGGTGAGCCATGCTCCAGATCCACCCCAATGCCCGCACCACCCCCGCCGTCCGGGCCGAAATCGCCCGCTCCTCCGAGCCCTCTGGCGTGCTCGCCCGGCGCTTTGGGGTGAGCAGCGAGACCATCCGCAAGTGGCGCAAGCGAGGACCCTCGGACTGCCTCGACCACTCGGCCCGGCCTCATAAGCTTCCCTGGAAGGCCACCGAGGAGGAGCGTGCGGTGGTCTGCGCCCTGCGGCGGGCCACCAACTTTGCCCTCGACGACCTCACCTTCGTGGTGACCCACTTCTTGCCCCACCTGAACCGCGACAGCATCTGGCGGATCCTCCGGGCCGAGGGCCTCAGCCGCAGACGTCCTCCCGCGTCTGACCGGCCCATCCGCGGCAAGGGCACCTTCCGGGACTACGACCTCGGCTTCGTCCACATCGACATCAAGCACCTGCCCAAGCTGCAGACCGCCAGTGGCGAGCGCCGCAAGCGCTACCTCTATGTCGCCATCGACCGCCGGTCCCGCTCCGTCCACCTGGCCGTCAAGGATGATGAGACTGAGCGCAGCGCCATCGCCTTCTTGCGCGAGGCGGCCAAGGCCTTCCCGTTCCGCCTCACGCACGTCCTGACCGACAACGGCAGCTGCTTCACACCAGCCTTCGCCCGCGTCTGCGCCGAGCTCGGCGCCGAGTATCGTCACACGCGCCCCTACACGCCGCAAACCAACGGCATGGTAGAGCGGTTCAACGGCCGGGTCGGCAGCGAGGTGCTCGGCATCACCATCTGGTCCCACGCCCAGCTCGAACAGCTGCTCCGGGGCTTCAACGCCGCCTACAACGCCCGCCGCCAGCGCGTCCTCGACGGCAAGACACCCGACCAGGTCGTCAGGGAGCGCCTCCGAGCCCGACGAAAGCTCGCCCGCCCCAAATCCGAAACACCTGAAGGCCGCGCCGGGCCAGACGACATCGCCCGCGCACGCCTCATCGCTGAGGACGCCAAGGAGGTCTCACAACCGGACACTTAATTCTACAGTTGAGGTTTCATGCGTGCTTCACGCTGGCTTCGGCGCCAGTGGCATGTTCTAGCGATGGCCTGGTGTATGCGGCGCCAGAGAGACCATTCGAAGAGGCGGTCGAGCACGACGCCAACGGCGCGCTGGAGGCCGCTGATGAGATGGCGGATCTCGCCTGTGCTGAGGTCGACCAGAGGTCGGGGTTGCTGGTCCCCTTTTTTGCCGCGGGGCGGCGTTGAGCTTCGCTCGCATACCGGCGAGGAAGGCCAAGGCGAGCATGGCCAGCGTGATATGCCGGTACCATCCGTGCCACGAGCGGATCTCGTAGTCGGCCAGGCCGACCTCCTGCTTGGCGACCTCGAAGCACTCCTCGATGGCCCAGCGCCGGCCAGCGACGCGCGCGAGGGTGGCCAGCGTGGCCTGGTCGGGACCGAAGACGACGTAGTAGGCGAGGTCCTTCGGGTTCTTGCGGCTGCGCCGGACCAGGAGCCAGTGATCCCAGGGCGGCTGCTGGAGCCGGGTCAGCCGAAAGCGCGCCCAGTCATAGACCCGCTCGCCCTTGCTGCCCGCTCCGGCCGACAAACGTCGCCAAGCCTGGGCTGGCAGACGAGCGGCCAGGCGCGAGGCGGCGTGCTGCCCGAGATGCCCATCCAGCACCGCCCAGAGCTTCTCATTGCGGCGGATGGCGAGCACGAAGGGCTGCTGGCGCTGTTCAAGGGCGATCCGCAGCCGGCGGTCCGAGCCGTAGACCTCGTCGCCCAGCACCCAGGCGCAAGGCAAGCCAGCATCGAGCGCCCGCTGGATCATGCGGCCCGCCAATATCGGCTTGGTGGAGAACCCCACCTCCTCGGGAATGGAGGCCTCGGCGCGCCTGCCTCTATCCTCGCACCACTCCTTCCTGGGCAGGTAGAGCTCGCGATCGATCAGCGCGTGCCCCTTGCTGCTGGCATAGGCCAGGAAGACCCCGATCTGCGCGTTCTCGATCCGCCCCGCCGTGCCGCTGTATTGCCGCGCCACGCCAACCGAGTGCTCGCCCTTCTTGAGAAACCCGGTCTCGTCGACGATCAGCACACCGTCATCAGCCCCGAGATGCTCAAGCACGTGATCGCGGCACAGGTCCCGAGCCGCGTCCGCGTCCCACAGGACGTGGCTGAGCACCCGCTGCGTCCGCCAGGGGCGCGCATCGCCGATCTGTTCGGCCAGTTGCCAGCCATTCTTGCGCTTGGCCGAGCTCAACAGCCCCTCAAGGTACAAGCCTGCCTGCCGCCGGGGCTCCGCCCGGACGAACAGCCGGCCCAGCCGTGCCTGCAGCGCTCCCAACTCGTCGCGCCAGCTCAGGACACCCACAATGTCCGACACCATGGCTCGCCTCCACGAACCAATCCTCCGTCACACACCTGAGGACGCCTCGGGCAAACCTCAACTGTAGAATTAGCCTCTGGCGGGAGCACCGCCGATTGGTGAAACTTCGGTCAGACGAATGGCTTCTGGCGGCTCTGAACCGCCCCGGATTTGCCGGAGGCTGATTGGTTTGGGTTACGCCGCCAGGGCGGGCTCCTCAAGTCCGGCGTAGTAGCGCGCCTCCGCTTCGGCCGGTGGCATGTTGCCGATCGGCTCGAGGAGGCGGCGGTGGTTGAACCAGTCGACCCACTCGAGGGCGGCGTATTCGACAGCCTCCAGGGATCGCCACGGGCCACGGCGCCGGATGACCTCGGTCTTGAACAGGCCGATAACCGTCTCGGCGAGGGCGTTATCGTAGCTGTCACCGACGCTGCCGACCGAGGGCTCGATCCCGGCCTCGAGCAGTCGTTCTGTGTACCGAATACTGACGTATTGCCTGCCCCTGTCGCTATGATGGGTCAGGCCGCCCTTCGCCGGACGGCGGTCATGTAGGGCTTGCTCCAGGGCATCGAGAACAAAGCCCGCATGAGCCGTCCGCGAGACCCGCCAGCCGACAATCTGCCGGGCGAAGACGTCGATGACGAAGGAGACGTACACAAAGCCCTGCCAGGTGGCCACGTAGGTGAAATCTGAGACCCACAGCATATCCGGACGCGGCGCCCGGAACTGGCGGTTCACCTTGTCCGACGGACAGGGCGTGGCCTTGTCGGCGATCGTGGTCCTGACCTCCTTGCCGCGGACGACGCCGCGCAGGCCCATGCTCCGCATCAGGCGTTCCACCGTGCAGCGGGCCACCGCGATGCCCTCGCGGCCGAGCTGCCGCCAAACCTTGCGCGCGCCATAGACCCCGAAGTTGGCCGCATGCACCTTCCGGATGCTTTCCATGAGCACCAGGTCCCGCCGAGCGCGCGGCGAGGCCCCAGCCGGATCAGCACGCCGGGCAACATGGGCGTGGTAAGTCGACGGCGCGATCGGCAGCACTCTGCAGATCGGCTCGACACCGTAGACCTCGCGATGATCGTCGATGAAGGCGATCATGGCCTGGACCGGCGGTCGAGCTCCGCCTGGGCAAAATACGCCGACGCCTTGCGCAGGATCTCGTTGGCCTGGCGAAGCTCGCGGACCTCGCGTTCCAAAGCCTTGATCCGCTCCCCTTCCACGCTGGTTGGGCCCGGCCGCAGGCCCTGGTCGCGCTCGGCCTGCCTTACCCAGCCGCGCAGCGTCTCCGTCGTGCAGCCGATCTTGGGCGCGATTGAGCCGATCGCCGCCCACTGCGAGGCGTGGTCGCCTCCATGGTCCTGCACCATCCGGACCGCCCGTTGCCGGACCTCAGGCGGATACCGGTTCGAGGTTTTCTTCGTCATGACTCCATCCTCTCAAGAGTTGGAGCCTCCAGGGAACCCGGGGCGGTTCACACCAGAGTACCGCAGGCCCTTCGACCTGGGCTCATTCGTGGTGGAGGGCAGCGCGATCGCGATCGCGATTAAGGCAGAACTCCCCAGCTGGACCGTGCTCTACCACGACTACACGAATGGTGCCTGCGCCTGCGGCGATGCCGTCGAGGCACTGGAGGTCTGACGTCGCGGCTGTTCCTTGGTCACGACTTCCTTCCGCCCGACGCCGTCCGAGACTGGGTCACCGTTCGGCCGGTCCGGGAGGCCGGTCCGTGGGTGGAGCGGCACGGGTGGCCAAGCTCCCCCGCGTTCGACGACGACCCCTGCCCGGATGCCACGTAGGGGTACAGGTTCGCGCGGTGGCTCATCGAGCGAGTTTTGGACCCGGGCGGAGGGGGGCTGCGAGCCCGCGGGAGGGCCACCCCCGGCGGGCAGGTGCCCCCATCCGCTGGCGAGGAACGCGAGCGTCCGCCCGAGCCGTCGCCTAGCCCCGGAACCGGCGCGTGCTGGGCGGAGAGCCCCGTCGAGCGGGGCCGCCGCAGGTTGACGGCCTCCGTGGCCGGCGCGAGGCTCGCCCTCGCAGAATCGTTACTCACTGAGCCTGAATTTCTCGCTCGCTCACCCGAATAGGGATCTGAGCGCCCTGTAGCGCGCCGCGCTCACGGGAGGCAGGGCCGAGAGGGAGGAGGGTGGGTGATGGGCGAAGAGGGCTGCGTGGGGATCTTCTGGCTGCTGCGCGACGGCGGCGGGCCGTGCGAGGTCGTGACGCGGGGCTGCCCGCTGGCAGTGGCTGAGGAGTACGGCGACTGCCTGACCTTCGGCGAGGGGCACTACGACACCTGGGAGGCGTGGCGCGACGGGAGCCTGCGCCTGGAGCCCGCGTCGCTGCACCTGCGCCGGGTCATCGGACGGGCCGAGTACGAGGAGTGGCCGCGCGGGCGCGTGGTGTACGAGCGCCCGGCCGGCCTCTTCGTCGTCTACGCCGACCGGCAGGCCTTCCCGCACCGCGCGCTGGTCGAGGCGCGCTTCGGCCTGCCGCCCGGGCGCAGCGCGATGCGGACGGACCTGCACTACCGCAGCACGCGCCGCCTCGCGGCCACGCCGGGAGCACCTGCTTGAGCGGCGCCGCAGCGGGCGCGGCCCCCCTCCCCGCCACCGCCGCCGCGCCGGGAGCCTTCCGCGCCTGCGTCCACCGCGGCACTCGCCAGATCGGCGGCACCTGCGTGGAGCTGTCCTGCGGCGGCGCCCGCCTGCTGCTCGACCTCGGGATGCCGCTCGACGCCGACCCGGCGGGCGACCCCGCCGACTTCCTGCCGGCAGTGCCCGGGCTGCGGGAGGCAGCGCCCGACCTGCTCGGACTCGTCCTCACCCACGGCCACGCCGACCACTGGGGCCTGGCGCCGCACGCCGCCGCGCCGCTGCCGACCGCCATGGGCGCGGCGACCCGGCGCATGCTCCACGCCGCCGCGCCCTTCGTGCCGCGCCCCGTGCCCTTCTCGGCGGAGGCGGAGCTGCCGGAGCTGTCAGACCGCCGGCCCGTCCGGATCGGGCCGTTCACGGTCACCCCCTACCTCGTGGACCACTCCGCCTACGACGCCTACGCGCTGCTGGTGGAGGCGGGAGGACGGCGGCTCTTCTACTCGGGCGACCTGCGCGGCCACGGCCGCAAGGGCGCGCTCTTCGAGCGGCTGCTGCGCGACCCGCCCCGGGGCGTGCACGCCATGCTGATGGAGGGGTCGAGCCTCGGCCGCCTGGACCCGGAGGCGCGCTTCCCGACGGAGGAGCAGGTCGAGCTGCTGCTGGCCGAGCGGATGCGCGCGCCGGGCCTCGTGGCCGTCTGCGCCTCGGCCCAGAACGTCGACCGCATGGTCAGCCTCTACCGCGCCTGCAGGCGGACCGGGCGGGTGCTGGTGCTCGACCTCTACGCGGCGGAGGTGCTGGCCGCGACCGGCAACCCGCGCGTTCCCCGCGCCGGGTGGGACGACGTCGCGATCTACGTGCCGGAGTACCAGCGGCGCCACGTGGCGCGCCGGGCACTGTTCGACCTCGTCGACGCCTACAGGCCGCACCGGATCTTCCCCGAGCACCTGGCCCGGCTCGCGCCGCGCGCCGTGATGCTCTTCCGCCCGGCGATGCTGCCCGACGTCGACGCGCTCGGCGCGGCCTGGGGCGGGGCGCGGGCGATCTGGTCGCAGTGGGACGGGTACCTGAGGGACGGCGCGGGCGGGCGCCTCGCGGCCGAGCTGGAGCGGCGGGGCGTGCCGCTGGAGGTGGTCCACACCTCCGGCCACGCCAGCATCGCGGACCTGCGTCGGCTGGCGCGGGCCGTGGCGCCGGGCGCGCTCGTGCCCGTACACAGCTTCGAGGGCGACAGGTTCGCCGCGCTGTTCGGGCCGGGGGTGGTCCGGCGCGCGGACGGAGAGTGGTGGGAGGTCTGAGTGAAGGGTTTCGTGCGCAATCCGTTCAGGCGGCAGCTGACGCCGCCCTTCCTCGAGGCCCTATGGGCGCTCACCGGGGCCGCCTCCCAGAACTGGTGGAAGGACCTGCTGTCCTGCACCTTCACGGACCTCACCGGCCGGCCGCAGCCGCTCTTCCTCGCCGTCCGCAGGAACTATCTGAGCTTCTACGCGGAAGGACAGGCGGTCTGCGAGGTGCGCTGGAACGCGGCAGCGAGGCAGCCCTACGCCCGCATCCACCACAAGTTCGTCATCCGCGATGCCGTCGGACAGGACCACCTGACGCTCCTCGGCCGTTCCGTGACGAACCGCGCCGGTCAGGAGGTCGCCGCGTACGAGGACACCGGCACGCTTCGCTCCTGGATCGAGCAGGCCCAGACCTATGCCGCGCTGACCAATCCGCTCGAGGCCGCGGAGAAGAAGGGCGTCGCCGCGGTCATCGCGCGCAATCCCAACGTCATCGACGTCGAGATGGGGCTGCCGCGGAACGCCCCCGAGGCGGCTGGGGCGAGGCGGATCGACATCGTTGCGCTGGAAGCTCACGGAGACGCCATCCGCCTCGCCTTCTACGAGGCAAAGAGCTTCCCGAACGGCGACCTCCGCAGGCAGGCAGGTGACGCCGAAGTGCTGGCCCAGCTGGAGCACTACCGGGCCTGGCTCCACTCCGCGGGGCGGGCCGAGGAGGTGATCCGCGCCATGCGGGAGGCGTGCCGGCTCCATGAGGCCTTCGCCCAGATGCGCGCCGGCGGCAGGGGAAGGCCCGGGCTGCTCGACGACCTCGTGCGCCGGGCCGGGCAGCCAGACGCCCCGCTGGTCCTCGACCATGGAATCCGCCTCATCGTAATGGGGTCCGCTCCCCGCCTGGAGTCCTGGCCGAAGCACGAGGCCAAGCTGCGCCAGGCTGGGCTCGACGGCGCGCGGCTCGTCTGGATGAAGGACCTTCAGATAACCGCGGAGCGGCAGGTTGCCGATCCGTCAGCCGACCTGAGCCTGCCATCCTCGACCGATGGCTCGCAGCCCGCGCGATGATCTCTGCAGCACCACCCGGCCCAGGCAGCCAGCACGGGACGGCACTCTGCCTGTGGTTCAGCACTCAACCGGGGCTCTGTCGCTGATTGCGTGCTCGTTCCGCGTTTCTGGAGAGGCTTGATCCCGCGGAGACCGCCATGATGGCCGACCTCGACCCGAGTGCCCTGTTGCCTCCCGGCCTGGTGGTGGATGAGGTCGAAGTCGGTCCCGATCTGATCAGCATCATGGCCCATGCTGCGCAGACCTTGGGAACCTGCCCTACCTGCGGCCTCCGCTCTGATCGCGTTCACAGCCTCCATCGCCGCCGGCTGCTCGACCTGCCGTCCCATGGCCGGTCGGTCGAACTCCTGGTCCGGGCACGCCGCTTCCGCTGCCCCGCCGCGGACTGTCCCCGCCGGACCTTCACTCAGCCGCCCTTGCCCGAGATGACCGGCCGGCGAGGGCGGCGCACTCTCCGCCTGGACGGGCTTGTTGAGGCCCTCGGCGTGGCCCTGGGTGGCCGGCCCGGAGCTGCCCTGGCACGGCGGCCCATGCTGCCCGTCGGCAAGGACACGCTGCTCCGTGCAGTCCGCCGTCGGACCGTCCCCGCCACCAGCCCCTCCGCGGTGATCGGGATCGACGAGTGGGCTTGGCGCCGACGTCAGCGCTACGGAACCTTGATCTGCGACCTGGAGCGTCGGCGGGTGCTGGACCTCCTCCCGGACCGCGAGCCCACGACCGTGAGGGCCTGGCTTGCTTCTCACCCGGACATCACCATCGTCGCGCGTGACCGGGCTGGCGGCTTTGCCGGCGCGGCCGCCGCGGCTGCCCAGGGCGCGATCCAGGTGGCAGACCGCTGGCACCTGATGGAGAACGCCAGCGCGGCCTTCCTTGGGGCCGCCCGGAGTGCCCTTGGCCCCATTCGTCGGGCTCTTGGTGCCGGTACCATCGACCCCGACCTGCTGAGCGCCGCCGAGTGGCTCCGGTACGAGGGCTATCTCCGGCGCAGCGAGGAGAGCAGGGACTATCCGGTTAATGGCCCGGGGCGGCGCCTCGATTGAAGGCATCGTCCGCCGCACCAGCCGCAGCCGCAAGCTGGTCCGGGCCGTGTTCCGCAACACCGAGGACGAGGTGTTCCGCAGCAGGGCTAACAGTCTCAAGCCATGGCTTGCCTTGCTCGAGACGGCCTGGGCCGGCGGTTGCCGCAACGTAGCAGAACTCTGGCGCCGGCTGCGGGCTGAGGGCTTTGGCGGTAGCCTGCGGGTGGTGGGCGAGTGGGCCACCCGCCGGCGACGCAGCGAACGGGCCGATGGTGCCATCGCGAGCCGGTTGCCACCGGCCCGGACCATCGCCCGCACGATGCTGTCCGGCCGCGACCGCCTGTCGCGCAGCGAGGCGGTGATGGTGGGCGCCATCGAACGCGCCCTGCCGGCACTCGCCACGGCGCGAGACCTCGCCGATCGCTTCCATCACATGGTGCGGACCCGCGCCTCGGACGCGCTGCCCGCATGGGTCAGCGAGGCGACGACGGGCATGCTTGCGCCGTTCGGGCGCGGCATCGCCGCCGATAAGGCAGCAGTCAGCGCCGCGTTGCCCTCGCCCTGGTCGAACGGCCCGACGGAGGGCTACGTCACCAAGCTGAAGCTGATCCGTCGTCAGATGTATGGCCGCGGCAAGCTCCACCTGCTGCGCGCACGGCTGGTCACCATTCCATGACGGCCGCACAAGCACGCAATCAGCGACAGAGCCCCGTTTGGACTCCTATTCACAAGCGACTACGCGCGATGCTGGTGGGCCCTACATCGACAGTCAGCCCGCCTATACCTGGATCGATGTGGAACTGCTGGCCAGCCTCGCGGGAAGGGACTACCGGGCCGAGACGACAAAGCAGCTCAACAACATGATCAGTGCCGTAACGTCGGCCGTTAACTAGGGCCGGTCGAGGGCGCCCGCCAAGCGCCCGGACGCGGCGGCGCGGCCGGTCCGCCTCACCGCGTGCCCGCCTGCAGGGCCGAAACCTCCGCGAACGACGCGGGCTCTAAGTGGCTCAGCGCGTTGCGCATCTCCCGCAGCATCTGCAAGCGGCTCAGGAGGGGCGATTGAAGCGGCTCCCCGCTCTGGCGAAGCTGCTGGTAGAGGTACTTCAGCTCCAGCAGCTCGGCCGTGCGCACCCGTTTGGCAGGCCGACCTTCCGTCTCCGGGATGTCGTAGGGAATACGCCAACGGCCGCGATTCGCGCGCACGATCACCAGTCGCTCGCGCTCGATCTCTCCCAGGAGTACCGCATGGTGGATGCGCCACAGGTCGAACTCGGCAGAGGCCGGCTCGGCACCATCCGCGCGCGCATGGGAAAGGAAGCGGACGGGATCGCACAGTGCCTCATCCGAAGCTGCCATCCAGTGCTCCAGCGTGTCGAGCGCGCCTGTCCCGGGCAGCCGTGCGCTCGCCATCTCGACGGAGAGCTCGATACGGAGGCGGGCGAGGACGCCTTGGCACTCCGCCGTGGCCACCCGGTAGCGGGCGGCCACTTCCAGATCGACGCGGTCGAGCGGCTCCGCTTGCAGCCATGCCAAGTCGAGCCCCGTTACGAGCGGGCTGTCGGTCGGAAGCGGCACGACAAGCAGCGCACGGCGGTGCGGCGCGTCGTGGCGCATCGCCTCTCCCAGTGCGCGGGCGACGGCGCTCCAGGCCTCCGCCCGCGCCGCCCCGACGCCGTCTACCCACCAGACGCCGGTAGGCAGCCGATCCTCCGCGCGCGGCAGCTCGGCTTCGCGCCGCAGCAGGGCCCAGGGGTCGAGAGCGGGGTCGTCGTAGATCATGCGCAGGCGGATTTGCCGGGCAGCCAGCGCGTCCTCCACCGCCCGGCGGAAGCCGGGCGGCGCAGCGCCGACAGGCAGGCACTGCCGGCCGTCCACCAGCTCAGCCACGAGGCGTGCCACCAGCGCCGACGGACCGGGGAGCGACCAGACCTCGATCACGTCGCGCTGGCAGGAATTGGCCGGGCGAGGCCGAGGCGCACCTCGTTGCCGAGCACGAAGCCCTCCGCCCCCCGCCTGACCAGGCCTGTTAGCTCCGCCCAGGCCAGGATCCGCGCCACTGCCTCCTCCTCGAGACCCGAATAGGCTACGACCGACGCGGCCTCGATCACCTCGCCGTCGAGCCGCCCGTCCTGGCAGTCCCCGAGCGCGCGCAGGGTCTCGACGGCACTTGGGAGGGCCCGCACATCCTCCAGCGGGTCGCCGTCAGGGCTGGGGGCTAGCAGGCGCCGCGCGAGGTCGTCGGCGGGTGCCGTGCGCTCGGCGGGTGGCAGCCGCTCCAACTGCCGTATCAAGCGGTCCCAGCCGCCTGTGGCCCGCGTGATCGTGTTCCCGGGCATGCGAAGGGGGGCGTCGTTGGCCCAGAGGTTGACGTCGTCGATGCTCCAGGGACCCGCAGTGAGTTCCACTACGCGGGTGGCGGGATCGCCCTCGTCCAGCACAGCGGCGCGGCAAGGATCGGTTACCCAGTCCCAGGCGCGTTGCGCGTTGGCTAGGAACAGCACCCGCAGCGGGGAGGCGCCCTTGGCGGCCGCGCGTGCTCGCCGCAGCGCCTCCTCCACCCAGGCTGCGTCCCAGGAAGCCTCAGGCGGCACGATGTGAAGGGCGGAGCCCGCGGAAGGCTTTGTGCCTAGCGCAGCTTGGAAGCGGTCGAGCTGGAACGGGCCACCCAGCACGCGCGCGGTCACCTGCCGGCCGTGGCGCTCGCGCGCGATGCGGCAGGCGGCATCCACCGCAGTCCGCCAAGTCTCGATGCCCGCGAGGGCGGTGCCGGCCAGGATCGCGACGCCGCTACCAGGGGCCAGCAGGTGCCCCTCCTGCCGCGCCGTCAGCAGCCCGGGGCGGCCGCCGATCGTCCGCCGCATCTCCAGCGGGTCGTTGATCGCGGGGGCCGAGCGGTTGGCGAAGCTCTCGAGCTGCTGGCGGATCTCGCCGGGGCTGCCGATTAGGTGCGCGAGGTTCGCGCTCCGAAGCGCGTAGTGCGCGCCACCCACGCCTCGCAGCAGGCCAAGCCCGACCATCTCGTCGAGCAGCGCCGCGAAGGCGTCGTCGGCGAAGGCTGGTGGGAACCCGGCCGGCCAAGCGTCTGCGGCCAGGGCGCGCAGCATGCCACTATCGATGCCGCTGGCCAGCAGCTCGGGCTCATCCATACTGAAGTTAGCCACCAGCAGGGTCAGCAGGTTGTAGCGCGGATCCAACTCCAGCGTGATGCGGAAGCGCTCGAAGGCAGCGGTGCGCACCTCCGGCGTTTCCAGCACGCGTTCGACATCTTCCATCCGCACGGTCCAGGGCGGCCCTCCTCCGCCGCTTTGTTGGCGCAGTGAGCGCAGCAGGCGCTGGCAGACCACTTGGATCAGGCTGGGATAGTAGTTGGCGAAGGCTAAGATGCGCGAGACGACTGCCTCGTCGAGGTGGTAGCCGAGCGCGGTGAAGGGCCAGCGCACGAGGCTCTCGGCCTGCCGCCGCTCCTCGCCGCGCAGCAGCGGGCCGACGACCAGCGGCGCGCCGAGATGGGCTATCGGGCTGTTCGGGTCTCGCGCCAACTTCTGGACGTTGCGCAGGCCCGCGAACACCGGCTTAAAGCGACGGTCCGTTTCTACCGTCAGATCGCGCAAGGCGGAGGTGACGGTGAAGCCCGCCTGCCGGTCCTTATCAAAGAATGCGTCCGCCTCGTCCAGCAGCAGCAGCAGCAGCCGCCCCGGCCGCTTGTCCAACCAGTCCCGCACCGCCGCGCGCACGGCGGGCGCACCGCTGGCGCGGCCCACTGTGATGCCAGCGCGGGCCAGCTCCTCGGCCAAGCGCGGCCACAGCTCGGCCGGCGGCTGCTGCAGGCCGATCTCCGCGATGCTGACATAGCGCGCGACCGTGTCCGGGTCCGCCGCCGCGGCGCGCTCGACTTGCCGCAGTACCGCGGTTTTGCCGAGCTGGCGACCACCGTAGAGCAGGTGGGTGAACTCACCGCTGCGCGCGGCGACGGCACGCAGCTCGCGGGCCCGGCCGAAGAACATCTCCGGCGCCGGCGTACCGGTGTCGGCCCACGGCCGACTGTCGGTGAAGGGTAGAGTGCAGGCAAATAGAGACATAAGCCGCCCCTGTGGCAGAAGGCCGAGATGCAGCGCCAGCACCTCGTCCACCACGATGATGGAGCGCAGCCGGTCCGCGCGCGCGAGCGCAGCGAGACGCCGCCGCTGCTCGTGGTCGAGCGGGCCGAAGAACAGCACGATCGTCGGCGCGCTGCTGCCCGGCAGCGCTGCCAGCGCCTGCGCTATGTCCTCGGCGTCGCGCTTGTGCCAGAGGCAGAGCAGGCGGTAGGTCCCCTCGGCCTCGGAGCCGAACTGGGGCAGCACCGCCGTGTCGCGGTCTCGGAGGGGACGGACCCGCAACTGCAGCACCGCTTCCGAGACCTTCCGCGCGGGGGTGGCGAAGCCCGGCAGCTCGGGGTCGGTAAAGCCGAAGGCGGTGAACAGCCGCAGCAGCGCATCGTGCAGGCCGTTGCGCGAGTTCTCGCGCACGCAGTCGGCCCAGGCCTCGGCCAGCGCGGACAGGTCCGGCGTCAGCTCCAGGCCGGGCGCGAGCAGGTCCTGTGGGATGGTGAGGGTGCTGTCGGCGATGTCGCGCATTGCCGTGCGTCGCCCGCGCAGCCAGCCGGCCAGCCGCTCGGCCCCTGCCGGGAAGAAGGCAACGAAGGCCTCCTCCACAGGTACGGGCACGTGCGAGTCCAGTGGCTCGCCGGCCTCCAGCCGCTCCACAAGATCTTCGGCTAGGGCGAACTGGCCGGCCTCCAGCAGCCCCTCCACCCGATCGCGGTCCGGCTCCTGCAGTTGGCGTAGTTGGTCGAGGCGGAGGATGATGCGGTCGCGCGCCAGGACGGCGCGCTCGCTCAGCTTCGCATCGGCCAGCGCGACCTGCCGGCTTGCTTCGGCGAATAGCTCCGCCGCGCTCGCCGGAGCTGCCGCAGCTACCTGCTCCCGCGCACGCAATAGCCTCTCAGTGAGCTCCTGGGCTGGGCCGGCGTCCAGCCGGCCGGCGCGCTCCGCTTCCTCAACCTTGGTGCGCTTGTCGTCCAGCGCTTGCGCCTCGTCGGCTTTACGACGTTCAAGAGCGTTGCGCAGCTCGCGTAGGAGGGTGGGGCGCTCCTCGGTGTCGCCGGTGAGCTCGATCACCAGCTCGGCGCCGAGGTAGTCGCCGGCGGCGATACGCCGGCGCACGGAATAGGCCGGCGGGGGCGGCGCTGGCGCCTGGGCGAGGGCGATCAGCTCATCTCGCACCGCCTCCGGCGGTGGATGTTGGCGGGTCCAGCCGGCACCAAACACGATGCCCTGCACCCCGACCAAGTCGCGTCCGAGCAGCGCGTCTGGCGAGGGCGCGGCACACCTGGGCGTCTCTCCCTCGAGTACGCTGAGGAGGCGCCGGAGCGCCGCCGCGCCGCATGGCGCGCCCGCGGCGAGGAGGCCGTCAAGCCGGGACAGCTCTTCCTCCGCCGCGCGAATGCGCGAGAGCAGGCGGGCACGCAGCTCTGCAATGGGCTTTGTGCGGGATTTGTCGGCGCGCGACGGCGCGCGCTCGGCGACGGAGAGCCACTGGCGCAGGTGCTTCAGCGCCTCCTCGGCAGCCTCGTGCAGCTCGCGGTAGGCGGGCCCCGAGATCGGGGACCGGCGGGCCGGGTTGGGACCGCGGACTTGGCGCTCGACCTGCCTTATCTCACGCTCAATGTCGATGGTCGCGACGAAACGCCGCACCTCCTCAACCCGCCCCGTCAGGGCTTGTGCCGCCGCCTGCAGGTGGGCGTGGAAGCTTCCGCCCGGTCGCAGCATCTCGCGCCAGACGTCGGTCGCAGCGGCGTAGCGGATGCTACGGGCCAGCTGCTGCCGTTGCCAAGTCGCGATGTCCTGGGACACCGCGTCGAACTCCTGGCGCCACGTCTCCTCTGTCACGAGGCCGGCCATGAGGTCAGAGGCGGAGATCAGCGCCGTGCCAGCCACATGCCTGCCCTGGTACATCTCGTGCGCGAGGTCACGCAGTTGGGGCAATCCGTCCGCGTGGCCGGGGTCGTTCCCCGCATCCCCCAGAATGGCCGCGAGAAGGCTTGCTTGACCGGACCCGGGCGCGAGGAGCGCGAGGGTAGTTGCCGCCGGCAGCAGGAGGACGAGGGCGAGGCGGGTCGGGTTGCCGGCCGGCGCTTGGGGTAGCGCGTCCAGCACGTGCCGTGTGGCCTCGCGGACGCGGTCGTCGAGCTCACCGCTTGTGTCGGCCACCATCGCCATCGCCGTGAGCGGGAGGGCGGCCCTCAGCAGCCCGGGAACTTCTTCCGGCGCGGCTACCTCGGCGAGCGCCACGGCAAGGCCGAGGCGCTCGCTCCCGAGCGCCTGCAGCAGCGCGTTGGGTACCGTGCCGGGCTGCCATTCTCCCTCCCCCGCTGGGGGGGGCGTCTCGATGACTGGGGCCGCCGACGTGGCACGCTCCTCCGCGTCGGCTGGACAGGCCGTCTGCTTCGGCTCCTCGGGCTTCACTAAGATGGCGGCCTCGGCGCCGGCCACCTCTTCTTCGGCCAGGCTGTCGGATGGCCCTCCGGTAAGCGCCGGGAATGTCGCGCCGCCAGCATCCATGACGGGGATGGTGCCGTCCTGCCTGCCGGTCCCTTCCGCCTCCTGCCCAGCGGGCGGATCCTGCGCCGAGGCGGACAGCTCCGCCTTCTCTTGCGGCAGTTCCTTAGCCAATGGGAGGTCCGGCACGCTTCGACCGGCATCAGCCGAGGGGGCCGGCGCTACGCCATCGTCCCCGGACCGGGCGGCCCAGGCGGAGAGCCGCTCGTCCACTTGCCGCCTCGCCGCGGCTCCGGCCTCGCGCGCTGCCTGTGCCTCAGCATTGAGGCGCGCGACCTCCTCGAACTCATCCTGATCAATGGCGTCCCTTAGCTGCTGCTTCGCGGACTCGAGGCGCCGGTGAGCCTCGCTGGCCCTCATCGCGGCATGGCCGAGCTGGCCGAGATCGTCGTCATTCAGCCTTTCCAGATCGAGCGCCGCGGGAAGGGCAAGATGGGGGAAGAACGCCACGATTGACGCGAGCCGCTTCCTGCGCCGGGCGGCCATTGCACCCTCAACCGCCCGGAGAGCCCTGGCCGCCTCGGCGGCCGCAGCGGCGATCTGCTCCAGTTCCTCAGCGCGCGGGGTCGCGGAGCGTAAGGTCAGCTCGCAAAGCGCCCTAATCTGCGCGATATCGGTCCTTACTCTCTCCAACTCGGAGTCCAGGGCTGCTTCCGCATCGACACCGTCGTCATCGCTCATTCTACGTTCCGATTGATCCGAAAACAGGCCCGGGGCCGAGCAGCGGTGGAAGTGAACGCCCTTGCATGTGGGTGAAGGATTTGCGCCGGCCCCAATCGGACAGTGTCAGATCGGGCTGGACTCCTTTTATGCGGGCACCGAAACGTAACCCTCGGTTTCCTGAGGTGTCCAGAGGATACCGTGAACTTGCCGACGTCGACGCGAGTAGGCTGACTGATCGAGCGCGGGATCGAGGGTGATCAAGCGAGCGCGGTGACCCCGCTGATGTCGGACCAAACCTCAAACGCGAAATAGAGCCACACCGCTTGGCTGATAATCTCGGCCGGGAAGCGATACCCGGCGAAGCTGGGGCAGGCAGCGGGGGAGGTCATCTCAGCCAACTACGCAGTGGTGGACCGCTCCGGCAAGCTGGCAGGGCACCGACTTGACGGTGCCCCCTGGAGATGATGAGGTGATCCTGAAGCCGACCGGTTCGGGCGGGTCACCGATGCCTGGCAGCACGCCGGTATATCTGCTCGAGCTCATCCGCCGCTTGAACCGCCTGTTCGGGGAGGCCGCGCCGCTCAGTGACCAAGCGCACTTCGTCAACCAGATCGCCTCCATCGCTCAGGAAAACCAGGTCGTGATGGCGCAGGTCGGGCGGACCGAGAAGGAGCTGGCGATGAAGGGCAACCTGCCCGGGGCCGTGCAGGGCGCCATCGTGCGCTTGATGACCTCCAACAACGCCTTGGCGAAGCTGCTCCTAAAGGGCGACAAGCAGGCGATGGGGATCCTGCCCGACATCATCTACGACATCCTCAAGTCGGGCGAGAAGCTCAATCTGGATGACCTTTCCGGTGCTGCGGCATGAAGACGTTGGACGAGAATTACGGCAAGTGCATCCTCCGCATCGGCCAGGATAAGGATGGAGGATGGATCGGCGTCGTCATTCAGGGCGGAAAGATCCTGGGCGAGAAGCTGCACGACGACGACAGGGAGCGGCTTCGGGCCCGCCTTATGAATGTTGCGGGCACAGTGCATCCCAATTATTTCGGGATGGAGGGGGCAATTGCGCGCTTCCTGCAGTTCATGCCCGGCGGCTTCTCCGGGCAGCGTTACACGGCCCGTGACGGTGAGCGCCGCTATAAGGTCGATGCGCACAATACCCTCACGGCACTCCTACCCCTCGCTGCCGCCGCGAACGCAACCAACGTCGATGGGAAGACGCTGGCGGCTGCGTTCAAGAAGGATCAGCTGTGGACCCACATGCCATCGCTGCAGGAGTCGACGAGGCTGCGCGAGATCCTGGCGGTGCATGGCAGCGCGTTTCTGCGCGCCGCAGCTGCGTTCGCGAATGGTGACTTCAACACCGGGATCGCCGGGATGCGGAACGCGATCGCACCGCATGGCACGCTGACCTGGCCGATCGCCACCTACCTGCCGTTCCTGTGGTCCCCCGACAAGCACATGTTCCTCAAGCCCACCGCAACCCGCGACTTTGCGGAACGGATCGGCCACCGCTTCGCCATCGACTATGATTCCGAGATCCGGGCCGACGTGTATCAGAGCCTGCTCGACCTAGCTGACGACACGGCGGCGGGTATCGCGCAGCTCAATCCGGCCGACCGCATCGACGTCCAGAGCTTCATCTGGGTCGTGGGGGAGTATCGCGAAGAGAACCGCACGTGACAGGTCACGGGCGGTGATCGAGTGGCTTGCCCTTGGGGCGGTGGCGGCCCTGGGAATCCTGTTCGGCTCCAACGACAAGCGTTCTTCCTTCGGTGAAGGTTCGTCGAAGCCATTCGATATGGATCAGTTTCGCCGCCAGCAGGCCGAGAAGGAAGCCGGCTGGCGACGAAGGTGGGAGCCTGAGGTCGATCGGACACGCTGGATCCCGCAAAGTGCTGCTCACCGGATTATCGCGGCCCATCCTCCGCCAGGATCTGAGAACGATACCCTAGGCGCGACGAAGCGTGTAGCAACGAGAAAGCTCCTCGCCGAATTCGCGGCCAACAATCAGCAGCACTTGACCGATCAGAAGACCAAGCTGAATGCGTTCTTCGATTCGGTCGAGGCCTCGCCGCTCACCGATGAGCAGGCGGATGCCTGCATCTGCATGGACGACGCGGTTCAGATCGTCGCGGCAGCCGGCTCAGGCAAGACGTCGACCATGGTCGCCAAGACCGGCTACGTCCTCCACGAAAAGCTCGCCGACCCCGAGCAGATCCTGCTGCTCGCATTCAACACTAAGGCGGCCGACGAGCTACGCGAACGAGTGCATAAGCGCCTTGCCAATGTTGAGGGCGTCGAGCGCGTTACCGTGCGCACGTTCCACGCCTTCGGCAAGTCGGTGCTGGCGGAGGTAAACGGCCTGGCGCCGGCTGTGGCGAAGTGGGTCGGGCCACCCGCTCAGGAAAAGGAGATGATCGCGTCGATCGTCGACGATCTGCGCACACGCGACCCGGCGTTCGGTGTCGATTGGGACCTGTTCCGCACCGTCTATGGGCGGCCCGTCGGGCGCATCGAGGATCTAGCCCAGCCTGGAGACAATGCACGAGGAGGCATCCGCACGGCTGGTGGCGACTGGGTGAAAAGCGAGGAGGAGCGCCTGATCTCGGATTGGCTGTTCTTTCATGGTGTGCGATACGAATATGAACGCGACTACGAGCACAACACGCGAACCAAAGCGCACCTGCAGTACCGGCCCGACTTCTTCTATCCGGACGCCGGCTTGTACCATGAGCACTTCGCCCTCAACCGAGAGGGAAGGCCCCCGCCGCACTTCACTGGCGATTACGTCGCCGGCGTCGTGTGGAAGCGTGCCTGCCACGCCGAGCACAAAACCGACCTTTTTGAAACGACCTCGCACAGCCTGCGCAGGGGACGCGGATTTGATGAACTCGCGACCGCCTTGAAGGCGCGCGGAGTGGAACCGGTCCTCGACGCATCAAGACCCGCCAAGGGCCAGCCACCGCTCGAAACACTCGAACTGGCCGGCCTCATGCGTGCCTTCCAGCAGCATGCCAAAGGGAGCGCACTATCCATCAAGACCCTGATGCGCCAAGTTGACGTCGACAACAGCCGCGATCCGCACGTCGCACGGTCAATTAGATTTTTGGCTCTCTACGAACGAATCGCAGCGGAGTGGGAACGCCGTCTCGAGCAGGCTGGGTGCATCGACTTCGACGATATGCTCATCCAGGCGAGCCAGCTCATTGAGGAAGGGCGGTTCGACAGTCCCTACACCATCATATTCGCAGACGAGTTTCAGGACAGTTCCCGAGCTCGCGTCAGGATGCTCAAGGCGCTGTTGGATAGAACGCAACAGCGTGGACACCTCTGCGTCGTTGGTGATGACTGGCAGAGCATCAACCGTTTCTCTGGCGCGGACCTGTCCGTGATGACGGAATTTGCGCAGACGTTTCCGCATTCGTCCCAGCTCAAGCTGACGACGACATTCCGCTGCCCTGCATCGCTGTGCGAGGCATCGAGCGCCTTCGTCTCGGCGAATCCCCTCCAACTCGTGAAGGTCGTGCAGACGACCAACGATCGGCAGGGGCCTGCAATGGTGGCCTTCGCATGTGCCTCGTCGGAGGATGCGCTCCGCCGGGTCTACAAGGATCTGCAGCGGCTCCACGAACAAGCGGTGCCCGGATTGCTCGTCAGTTCTGCCGAGCAACGGATCTCAGTGCTGCTTCTCGGGCGCTACAATCATGACCGACCTGTCCGTCGTCGAATGCTTTGGGACAGGTGAGGTGCTGAACTAACGGAGGCTCGGGCTCATCTGGGCTGGAGGTTAGGCGGCTCGGCGCTGATGCAGCAAGCGCCGCTGCTGGATGGTCTGTC
>NZ_JAGIZB010000032.1 GCF_017813395.1 Pararoseomonas baculiformis
CGCCAGCTCCACCACCTCCGCCGCATGGAGGCGCGCGCTGGCCTCGAGCCCGCCGAGGATGCGGTAATGGGAGGCGGAAAAATAGGTCACGGGCAGCGCGGCCGCCATCAGCAGCGCCGCCAGGGCCGCCAGGGCCGTGACAACGAGGGTGATCCCCCTGGGTGCCCTGGGATGCGGCTCCGTGGCGGCTTGGTTAGCAGAAATTGGGGTTCACCCCTCGGGGGACGCACAGCGTGGAAGAAACCACGGATCAGCGTGGCGCTTGTGCGCCTGCCGATGAGCCATACAAACCACTCGCGTGCTAAGCGCTGAGAAAAGACATGATGAACGTTGTCGTTTTGTTAACAGTCCGCCTGCATTGTAGGACCTGATGGCTCCCAAGAACCCCTGACCAGCGCTGGGACTGTTTTCAGGTGCCTTACAGCCCAGGTGGCACACGCCGTTCCATAGTTGTACGGCAGCACGTTAATCGGAGAGATGCTGCTGCGCGGCGTCAGCAAGTACTTCGTCCTGCTCTGTGCGCTCTCTCGATGTGTTTCCTTTCCGTCGGCAGCTCCGGCCGCGCCGAGCCGGGTCTGCGGGACCTGCAGGTGGCCGTCCGCGCGCTGGCCTTCCTCGAGGAGCCGCCCGTCGGCCCGGCCGAGATCGGCATCGTCTACGGCGAGAACTCGGTCGAGGGCCTCGCCCAGGCGCTCCGCGTCGCGGCGAGCTTTGGGGATGGGCTGCGTGCCGGGAACCTGACGCTGCGCCCGAGCCTGATGGCGGTCCGGGAGGTGCGGCAAGGCGGGGTGGTGGCGTTGCTGCTGACCGATTCGGCGCTGCCCCATACCGGCCGCATCGCGCAGGCCGTGGCCCGCACGGGAATCGTGACCATCACCGCCGGCGCGGAGGCGGCGGAACCCGGGACGACGGTGCTGCGGGTGCGCGCCAGCCCGCGCGTGGAGATCGTGGTGGACCGCATCGCCGCCGAGGCGGCGGGGGTGAGCTTCGCCGCCGCCTTCCGCATGATGATCCAGGAGCGCTGACGTGACCCGGCGCCAATGCCCCGTCCCGCGCGGCCAAGGTCTGCTGCTTAGGCAGCCCGAAATGGCCTCTGAAAAAGTCGGCAGGCTCTCCAGCAAGCCGGGCCAGTTCCGGGAGCATGGTCAACAGCAGCGGATGATTATTGCTTCGCGAGTGTGCTCTTGGCCGCAGTCCGCTCAGGTTTTGAATTAACGATGGATTAACAGCCCTGCTGCAAAGTGCCAGCAGCAAAGGGATTCAATATGCGCGTTCGTACCCTTCTCCTGGCCGGTGTCGCCGCCGTTGCCCTGCCCGGCCTTGTGGGGTTGGGCTGGAGTTCCTGGACGGCCTGGACGAACTGGGACAGGGCCGCGCGCGCGACCTATTCGACACGCGTGCTGAGCGGCGTGATGCGCGGGATGACCACCCTTGGGGTGGAGAGCGGCCTGCTCAGCGCGGCGGCGCGCACCGGCACGGCGGACCGGACGGCGCTGCAGCGGGGCCGCGAGGTGACGGACGAGCTGCTCGCGGCCACGCGCCGGAACGTCCAGGCGGACGGGCAGGATGCGCGCCCGCTGGAGGAGGCGGCACGCCGGCTGGATGCCATGCGGCGCCAGGTGGAGGCGCATCTGGCACGGAGCCAGAGGGAGCCCGACCCGGCCCTGGTCGCGCAGCTCATGGCCGAGCGCGGCGCCATCCTCGAGCTGCTGGAGCAGGTGGCCCGCGGGGCGGAGGCACGCATCCGGGCCCTGGCGCCGGGCATGGCGCAGCTGGCCGAGATCGGGCGCGAGGTCACCATGCTGCGGAGCGAGCTCGGCAGCCGCAGCCTCCAGATCAATGCCTGGCTGGGCGGGGCGCCTGTCACCCCGGCCAGCGTCAGCCATGCGCTGGTCCTGACCGGCCGGACGGATGCGGCCCTGGACACGGCGGCGCGGCTGACCAGGACCCAGGGCGACCCAGCGCTGCTCGCCATCCTGGAAAAGGTTGAGAGGGAGCATCGGGGCGGCATCGAGCCGATCTACCGCTCCTATGTGGATGCGGCGGCGGGCAGCCTCGGAAAGCCCGGCGCGCCGGCCTGGCCCGGCACCCCGCAGGCCTATGCGGGCTGGACCGTCCCGGCCCTCCTCGCCACCCTTCCGCTGCGCGACGCGGCGCTGGACGCGGCGGTCGAGCAGGGCGATGCCAGCGCCGCGGCGGCGCGCAGCCGGATGATCGGCAGCCTCGCCCTCGCGCTGCTCGCGCTGCTGCTCGCGGCGGGCGGGGTGGTGCTGCTGCTGCGGCGGCTGGTGGCGCCGGTGCGGGAGCTGACCGCGGATGTCGGGCGGATCGCCGCGGGCGAACTGGAGATCGACCTCCACCATCGCGGCCGGCGCGACGAGGTGGGAGAGATGGCCGGCGCGATCGAGGTGCTGCGGGTGAACTCCGTGGCCCAGCGGCGGCTGGAGGCCGAGGCCGAGGCGGCCCGCGCCCTGCGGGAGGCGCGCGCGGCGCGGATGGAGGCGCTGGTGCGCGGCTTCCAGGAGCGGGCGGGGGAGATGGTGCGCACCCTGTCCTCGGCCTCCACCGAGCTGGAGGCGACGGCGCGCGGCATGACCTCCACCGCCGAGGGCACGAGCAACCGGGCAGGCCAGGTGGTCTCGGCCGCCGAGCAGGCGAGCGCGGGGGTGCAGACCGTGGCGGCGGCAGCCGAGCAGCTGACCGCCTCCATCGGCGAGATCAGCCGCCAGGTGTCACAGGCCACCACCGTCGCGGGCCGCGCCGTGCAGGATGCGCGGCAGACCGACGCGACCGTGCAGGCGCTGGCCCAGGGTGCGGCCCGGATCGGGGATGTGGTGCGGCTGATCAACAGCATCGCCGGCCAGACCAACCTGCTGGCCCTCAACGCCACCATCGAGGCGGCGCGGGCCGGGGAGGCCGGGCGGGGCTTCGCGGTCGTCGCCTCGGAGGTGAAGACGCTGGCCGCCCAGACCGCCAAGGCAACCGAGGAGATCGGCGCCCAGATCGCCGAGATCCAGGCCGCGACCGATCAGGCGGTGCTGGCCATCGGCGGCATCGGCCGCACCATCGAGGAGGTGAGCGGCATCGCGGTGGCGATCGCGGCCGCGGTGGAGGAGCAGACCGCGGCGACCGGCGAGATCGCCCGGACCGTGCAGGAAACGGCGCACGCCACCGGGGCGGTCTCAGCCAATATCGCCAGCGTCAGCCAGGGCTCGGCCGAAACCGGCGCCGCCGCCTCCCAGGTCCTCTCCGCCGCCTCGGACCTCGCCCAGCAGGCGGAAACCCTCAACGGCACCGTCACCCATTTCGTCCATGAGGTGCGGGCCGCGTGAGGAGGGCTCAGCCGCTCGCACCTGATCGCGCTTGAGGAACTCGGCGGACGTGGCCCCTCCGGGCGTCTGCTTTGGATCGAATCTCTTTTAAAGCTCAGGTGTCAATTGGCACTGAAGGGGGCGCACGGGTCGGCGGGCCTCGGGCTCCTCGCAATCACGATCGCACCGTCATGGCGGAAACGTTGGACACGATGTGGGGCACCGATACGACCACCACCTTAACGGGCGATGGGCAGGCGGTGGCGTTCGTCGCTATCGACCACCACAGTTCCGGGGCCGTGGCTCTTCACGGCACCTGGCGCGGCAACCGCTTAAAATCCCAGTTCCTTTCGCCAGGCCGTGCGCCAGCACTTCGGTGGCTTGGCCAGCGGCATCGTGGTGGCCCTCTTGCTGCACTATTCCCAATCGTAGCCACTGCTTGTCCAACTTGTTCCAGAGTGAGCTGACGTTCCTCGACGTGGAGAACTCGCACTTGTCTGGCACCCGAGCGGAAGGACTTCGCCGAATACCTCATTCCGCTCCCCTGGGAGAACCTCCTAGATGTGGGGATTTCCGAAACCGTCGTGCAACTCTACCCGGCGCTGCTCGAGTTCAGCCAGATCATGACTGAGCTTAGCGTATAGAGCGACACGGATTCAGACCGCCGGATGCCGCGTGTCAGGCTCAGCCTTCAACCAATATTCTTGCCAGTTGCGCTCCATGCCAACTGGTGTCTCACCAACTGCGGGGGTACAACGCCGTCCCCCTCGCGTGACGGGTTCGGAGTTCAGAGCCGCGGCAGACTCCGGACACTCGAGCCGCCATCCACGCCGTTTTGAGGCGGCTCGAGCGGAATATATCGCGGAGAAGGGGGAGGCGCGCAGGCTGAGCCTGAAGAAGGCTGGCGCGAACCCTTCGGCTTGATACTCTTCAGTGATGCATCAGACTGATCTGGCATTAGCCGTAGCAGGGATGGATCCGGCCGAGAGCGGTAGCGCGGTCGTCGTCCGGGCGAACGGGATCGGCCATCTTGGCAATCGCATGTTCGTCTACCTCTTCGCACATCGCCTCGTGGGTGAGCTGCGCGGAGCGGTGTTGACCGGGAGCCCTCTCCCCACCTGGGGAATCCTGCCCCCGAAGATCCCTGTCCCGTTCCCATCCATATCGATCCAGGGCCACCATCCGAACCTCCCTGCCATCCTTCACCTTGTCCGGAGCGGCATCGTGAAGGGGGTGGAGACCAGCGCACTGGCATGCCGCATGGAGCTGCTCCCCTCCTTGAAGGAGGCAAGCCGGATCTTCGCACCGCCGTCCCTCAAGGTGCCCCGCTTTGGGGAGGACACCCTGGTCATCAACGTGCGACTGCCCCAGTCGAACGACCAGCCACATGCCGGCATGCGCCCTCTGCCCATCTCCTTCTACGCGCGCCTGGTGGAGGAGACGCGCCTGTGCCCGGTCTTCATGGGCCAGCTTGGCCGGGATCCCTACTCCGAGGCGCTGCGTGCCCGCTTTCCACTGGCGAAGTTCATCCCGTCCATGGGGGCCATGGAGGACTTCGCGACCATCCGACTGGCTCGGCATGTGGTGTGCTCGGTCAGCACCTTCTCCTGGCTCGCCGCCTGGCTGTCCCGGGCCCGAACGATCCACCTGCCCATGATCGGCTTCCTGCATCCGCAGCAGCGCCCCGATGTGAACCTCCTCCCGATCACCGATGCGCGCTATCGGTTCTATGACTTCGGCCCAGCCCGCTGGCCGGGGACCGAGGAGGCGCTGCACGCGGCGATGCACGGCGACGAGGCCGGCGAGCATGTGGAGGCCCCGGTGCTCGCCTCGCGCCTTCACGGCATACAGGGATGGGCAGGTCACACGCCGGAGCTGGTGCTCAGTTCCTAGCCTCCCCCGGCCGGGGACCGCGGCGCATCTCCCCGATCGCGAAAAGGATGTCCGCCCAGGCCGCAGCCCCAGCCTCGTCGCCGGCCTCCATCAGCTCCTGGAGGCGCCGGCCGGCGAAGGCCTTCGCCCCCTCGCCATGCTTGTCGACCAGCATCTTCGCCGCCCGGTAGCTGTCTATCCCAACCTCGTAGCGGGGCAGGCGGACCGTGCTGGCGCTGTCGTCGCTCACGCCCTGGGCTCCCGCAGGCGCGCCATGTCGAGAGATGCCATGAGGGCCTCGGTCACCGCCTCACCGCCATCCAGCAGCGTGGCCTGTGTCACCGCCCAGGCCATCACTGCCGCGGCGATCTCTCGCCGGCTCCAGCCGGCTCCCTCTGCTTGCAGAGAGAGGGCGCCCAGGGGCGGGGCGAGTGCCTCACTGCATAGGGCGATCCGGCGGGCGAGGGTATCCTCGCCTGGGCCAGGTGAGGGGATGGAGCGCGTGTGGTCGAGCATTTCGCGAGCTTGCCAAAGAGGGACAGCTCTGCCCAGCCGCTACACGGCAGGAAGCGGCTGTGGCACGAAAGAGCATGCTCTCTGCTCTTCGACGCTGCTCGGCAGCTCTCTTGCTCCTGGCAGGCGTCCTCGCCGCCCCTCCGGCCTGGGCCGCCGAACTCCTCGGCCGGGTTGTCGGCCTCTCGGACGGGGACACCCTCACCCTCCTGACCGCGGAGCGTCGTCAGGTCAGGGTCCGTTTGGGCGAGATAGATACGCCGGAGAGCCGGCAGCCCTACGGCACACGGGCACAGCAGGTCCTCTCGGGCCTGGTGTTCGGCGAGAACGTTCGGGTGGTGGTGCAGGACACTGATCGCTATGGCCGGCCAGTGGGGCGGGTCTATGCGGGCCCTCTGGACGTGAATGCCGAGATGGTTCGGCAGGGAGCGGCCTGGGTCTATCGCCAGTACAGCCGGGATGCCTCGCTGCTGCAGCTGGAGGCCGAAGCGAAGACTGCTCGCCGCGGCCTGTGGGCACTGCCCGAGGCCGAGCGGACGCCCCCCTGGGAGTGGCGCGCTGCGCAGCGGAACGGTGGAGCTCTTCCGACAACGTCGGCTCCAGCGGCTCCTGCGCGATCCTCACCACCGACAAGCAGCAGCTTCAGCTGTGGAGCGAAGCAGTACTGCCGGGAGATGACGAGCTGTGCAGAGGCCCGGTTCTATCTCCAACAGTGCGGGCTCTCACGCCTGGACGGGGACCGGGACGGGGTACCGTGTGAGGCACTGTGTAGGTAGGCCACCTTTCGACGGTCTTCGGACTGATCCTGTAGCGTCGGGCAAGGCCCTTCGGGGGAATCCAAAGCGCCGAGCTTTGCCCGTGGCTGGGAAGCTCCGCACTTTACAGATCATTTGATCTTATAGGTTGCTCGAAGACGCAAAAATATGTTGCTGCGGGATAACACGGTGACCTGCTCGCGCCGCACGCTGGTGCGGAGGTCTGTTGGGTCTTCCCTATCCTGCGTAGAGGTGTTCCGGGCCGAACCGATCAAACGGATCGGCATGATCAAGAGCGGCCTCCACGCCTCCGAGGCTAAGCGCATCCTCGCCGACCTCGTCGTCACCCATGCCGTGGCCATGCGGACGCTGAATATCTCGGCGGCTACCATGAACCGTAACGTACAGGGGACCGGCTGCCACCTGCCGAGAGCGAGCGCGTGCTCGGCATCGCCCGGCTGGTCGGGCAAATCCAGGCCATTGTGGAGGAGTCGGGCAACCCGGAGGGGTTCGATGCCGCCGTCTGGACGTCACGCTGGCTGAGCGAGCTGCTGCCAGCCTCGGCAGAGCCCACCCGTTCGACTTGCTGGACACCTTGGAGGCGTTAGCCCTGGATTGCCACGTCTATCCTGGCGCGGACCTCGGACCACCACCATCGCGTTCCCTCTGCATCGTAGAGCGCACGATGCCGGATGCGCCATCGGTTCCGCTCAGTGTTCAGGGCGTCGCCGATAATGTCATTTCCCCCAGCCAGCAGCGCGCTTCGAGCTTGGTGATGCCCCGGTGAACCCCTCCGGCGGGGCAAGCTGGAGAAGGCGCCGCTCCTCGGACACAAGAATGTCGCGATCCTGTTCGACTGTGCCAGCAGCCTGCGTCACGCCGGTAACGGCTATCATCCGGTCGGGCTCGGCCAAGGCGTTGTTGCGGAAAGCTCGTGGATGATCGGCCATGAGGCAGTATGCGGCGGGGCCTGAGCGGCCGAGGAAGCGGTACCGGGTCCGGAACTGGCGCGAGTACGACCGGGGCCTGATCGGCCGTGGTGACCTGACGCTGTGGTTCTCGCCGGATCTGGCCTGGCATGCACCGGAGGGTACGGGCAAGCGGGGCCGGCCTCGGGTCTTCAGCGACAGGCGATCCAATGCGTGCTGACGCTGGAGGTGCTCTTCCAGCTGCCGCTGCGAGCGGCGCAGGGCTTGGTGGGGAGCCTGCTCCGACTGGCGAGGCTCGACTGGCCGGTGCCGCATTACAGCAATCTCTCACGCCGGCAGCGGGACCTGACGGTGGTCATCCCCTGCCGTTCCCGGGGCGAGCCGCTGCTCCTCGTCGTGGACAGCAAGATAGATCGCCCCCATCTCAGGCGACGGCGCCTACGACACCCGTGCGGTCCACGAGGCCGCGGCGGCCCGGAAAGCGGCACTCCTCGTGCCACCCCGGCGCAACGGCAAACCCTGGAATACCCGCACCGCCGGAGCGGACGAGCGCAACGAGACCTTGCGTGCGGTTCGGCACCTCGGTCGGCGCCTCTGGAAGCGATGGAGCGGCTACCACAGCCGCAGCCTGGCCGAGACCGCTAACTCGGGCCTCAAGCGCCTTGGCGAGCGGCTGGCCGCGCATGATCCTGACCGTCAGGTCGCTGAGGTGCAGATCCGCTGCGCCATCCTCAACACCTATAACCGGCTCGGCATGCCCGACACCGTCGGCGCGATCTGATCAAACCAGAACAGAGGGGTAGTCGTGCCAGTCACCTGAACTCTGCAACAGCGCCGTCCCGAGCTGGCTGGAGTGCTCGGCAGGGCAGGTGCCGCCGGGTGACACCCCCGTTGCGCCCAATTAGAATGGGGCATGCCTGCACACAACAGCCTTCATGTGGCCGTCACGCGCCAACTCTGCGGCTCCGTTCCGAGATTAGTCGCTTCTGGCCGATACCAGAACTCGAGTGAGGTTGTGCGCGCCGCCCTGGGCCCACTCGAGCAGACCGAGATAGAGCACACCGCTTCCCATTGGGCCAAGGCGTCTAACCTTCATGCAGATGGATCAAATGACCGGCGCGCCGGCTAGTTCGCCGCGCGGTGGCCAGCTGAGCCGTGGACGGCTTGCGGAGCTTGTTCTGGAAAGCACTGCCGACTTCGCGATCTTCACGACTGACCTCGACGGCCTCATCACGAGTTGGAACAGCGCCGCCGAACGTGTGATGGGCTGGTCCGCAGTCGAAGCGGTCGGACAGCATGCCTCCATGATATTCTGGCCGAAGGAGCGGGCCCGTGAGGCATGCGGGCAGGAGATTGAGGAGGCGCGGGCAAGCGGGTTGTCGAGGGATGAACGGTGGCATCTCCGGAAAGATGGGGCTCGCTTCTGGGGCGCGGGTTCCATGTCCCGCCTTGAGGACGCCGAGAGCGGAGAACATCTCGGCTACTGCAAGATCGTCCGGGACCGCACAGAGCAGCACCAAGCCGGGCAGCGGCTGGAAGCCACGAAGGTGCTGCTCCGCAATGTCCTGGAGAGCAATCCTGACTGCCTGAAGCTCCTCGACCTTGAAGGACGGCTCACCTTCATGAACGGCCCAGGCCTCAGGCTGATGGAGATCGATACACCTCATTTTGTGAGCGGCTGTCCCTGGGTGTCGCTCTGGCCACAGGATGAGCGCGGCAAGGTGGAAGGCGCCCTGGCCAAGGCGAGGGCTGGCGAGGTCGGCCGCTTCCAAGGCTGCTGCCCGACGGCAAAGGGGAAGCCGAAGTGGTGGGACGTGCAGGTGACTGCGGTACCAAGTACTGGTGCAGGATCAGGTCTTTTGCTGGCCACCTCGCGCGACATCACGGAGCTTGAGACCACCCAGTCCGATCTGCGCCGCAGCGAGGAGCGGCTGCGGACTGCCCTCTCCATCTCGACCGTCGGGGTGATGTTCTGGGGCCCTGGCTTCGGCCTCACGGAGGTGAGCGATGCCTTCCTGCGAATGACCGGCTTCAGCCGTGAGGAGGCGATCGGGAAGACCTGGCAGGAGCTGACCCCGCTGGAGTTCCACGCGTCCTCGCTGAAGGCGGTCGCGGATGTGACCACCAGGGGCGAAGCTGCCCCCTATGAGAAGCAGTACTTCCGCAAGGATGGCTCGCGCTGGTGGGGGCTTTTCGCGCCGCGCAAGGTCGGGGAGGAGGTGGTCGAGTTCGTGCTCGATGTCACCGCCCGTAAGGAGGTCGAGCAAGCTCTGCGCGAGAGTGAGGCACGCTTCCGCCACATGGCCGACAGTGTCCCCGCGCTGATCTGGATGACGGATGAGGTAGGCCGGGTCACGTTTGCCAATATGCACCACGACCACATGTTCGGACGGCCCGCGGCAGAAATACTGGGAGACGGGTGGGTCAGCATTGTCCTGCCCGAGGACCTCGAGCGGCACACCAACGCTTTTCTCGCGGCCTTCGAGACACGGACTGTGTTCCGAACTGAAACCCGGGTCCGGAACCGAGATGGCCAGGTGCGATGGTTGCGCTGTGAGGGAGTGCCGCGCACGGATGACGCCGGCAGGTTCCTTGGGTATACAGGTTGCAACCTGGACATCACCGAAGTCCGCTTGGCTGCCGAGGAGCTGGAGGAGCTGGTCGCCGAGCGGACCGCGGAGCTGATGGCGGCCGAGGAGACCCTGCGGCAATCGCAGAAGCTGGAGGCATTGGGCCAGCTGACCGGCGGCGTAGCGCACGACTTCAACAATCTCCTGACCATCATCCGATCCTCCGCCGATCTGCTCGCCCGCCCGGGCGTTCCGGAGGAAAGGCGGAAACGTTACGCCGAAGCGATCTCGGACACGGCAGACCGGGCGGCCAAGCTCACAGGACAGCTTCTTGCCTTCGCGCGGCGCCAACCACTCAAGCCCGAGGTGTTCGCCGTCGGTGATCGGCTTCAGGCGCTCGCCGGTCTCATTCGGCCGCTGGTGGGGCCACGCATCACGATCGATGTCCCTCTCCACTGCGAAGGATGCGCCGTCGAGACCGACCCGAACCAGTTCGAGACGGCCGTCGTCAATCTCGCGGTCAATGCGCGGGATGCCATGGGCGGCGAAGGGCGCCTGACCATCAGGACGTGGCTCGCCTCAGAGGTTCCCCCAGCCCGCGGCCATCGTGGCGCACGGGGGAACTTCGTTGCCATTTCCGTATCGGATACGGGCGCCGGCATCAGACCGGAGTTGCTGGGGCGGATCTTCGAGCCATTTTTCACGACAAAGGAGGTCGGCAAGGGAACGGGGCTGGGCCTGAGCCAGGTCTATGGCTTCGCCAAACAGTCGCGCGGGGAACTTCACGTCGAAAGCAAGGTGGGGCAGGGCGCAACCTTCACGCTCTACCTTCCAAGGGCAGAGAAGAAGCCGATAGCTCCGAACGCGACTGTCACCGAGAGAATAGCGACGCCGGAGTCCGGGAACAGGAATGTGCTGCTGGTGGAGGACAACATCGAAGTGGGCGAGTTTGCTAGGAGCCTGCTGGAGGAACTGGGATACACGACCAAGTGGGCGCCGAACGCAGAGGCCGCACTGCGCATCCTTGAGAGGGAGGCGGATTATTTCGACTTGGTGTTCTCAGATGTGGTCATGCCCGGGATGAGCGGGCTCGAACTCGGCCGGGAGATCCGGCGCCAGTGGCCCGCGCTTCGGATCATTCTGACCAGCGGGTATAGTCAGGTGCTTGCGAGTGGCGGCAGCCACGAATTCGAACTGCTGCACAAGCCCTATTCCGTTGAGGGGCTGTCGAATGCGCTGCGAGGGAAGCGCGACCCAGGCCTGACCTGAATGGCGAGCATGGTTTATGAACCCCTCGATTAGCTGATTTCAAGCTGCCATTTGCTTGTCCGCCCAGAGGAAGCGAACGCCGGCAGGCGGGCGCCCGATTTGGGGCGCACGGTCGACGTGACGACCGCAGCGTTGCGGCTCAGTTTGCTCAACGGTTTCGGAAGCACAAAGTGGGACGTTTAGCCAATATTCAGTCCACCCTGGAGCAGGAGGCGGTGTGCAGGCGCGAAGTTATATCGGAACGGCTGGTTGGAGCATCCCCAAGCAGCACACCGATGCTTTCTCCGATGAGGGGAGCCATCTGGAGCGTTACGCGAGCCGCTTCCCTGCGGTGGAGATCAACTCCTCCTTCTACCGTCCGCACCGGCCGGCAACCTACGCGCGCTGGGCTGCCAGCGTACCGGAGGGCTTCCGCTTCGCGGTCAAGGTGCCCCGGACCATCACGCATGAACGCCGGCTGAAGGAAACGGCCGAGCCGCTCCAACGGTTCCTGAACGAGGCGGTCGCGCTCGGCGGCCGCCTGGGACCCCTGCTTGTGCAGCTGCCGCCGAGCTTGCGCTACGACGAAGGCATTGTGGAGAGCTTCTTCGAGGAGCTCCGCACGCGCTTTGGCGGGCTTGTGACCTGCGAGCCGCGCCACCGGAGCTGGTTCACGGGGGAGGGCGACGCGCATCTTGCGCGGTTCGAGGTCGCGCGCGTCGCGGCCGACCCGGCCGTGGTCCCGGCCGCCGCCGAGCCTGGCGGCTGGCCGGGACTCGTCTACTTTCGCCTGCACGGCGCTCCCAAGGTCTACTACTCGCCCTACTCGGCCGAGGTCATCGCCGAGACCGCAGAGCGCCTACGCGGGGCCGTCCGGGAAGGCGGCGAGGCATGGTGCATCTTTGACAACACGGCCCTGGGCGAGGCCACCCGGAACGCTCTTGAGACGCTCGATCTGCAGTAACGGGCTCAGAGAAGCGTTGCCTGGCCGCCCCGCGCCGGGCGCACGTCACCGCCCGCCAGGTCCTCCTCCTGAGGCGCGTCCAAACGCCCATGCCCGACAATCCGCAGCATTCCATCCGGCAATGGCCGCTGCAGCTCCTTCGCCACGGCCCAGGGTGCGGTCATCCATGCCTCAAGCTGGTCGGGCTGCGTCAGGATCACGGGCATGGCCTTCGGGTGGATGGGCTCCACCTCCGCGTTCGGCTCGGTGGTGAGGAAGGCGTAAAAGTCGGCCGTAACCTCGCCCTCCCTCAATTTGCGCACTGAGGTCCACTGTGGCGTCCAGATGCCGGCGAAGAAGGCGAGGGGACGTTCCTCGCCCTGGCCCAGGGCGAACCAAGCCGGCACCGACTTTCCGTCAATCTTGTCCGGCTCGCTAAAGGCCGTCACGGGCACGAGGCAGCGGTGCTCCGGGGAGAGCCACCGGCGCCAGTGCGGCGATGCGGTGTTGCGGACATTGGTTACCCCAGGATCGGTCCTCTTGCCCTTGAGGGCGAAGGCGGGCGAAGGCATGCCCCAGCGTGCCATGGCGAGCTCGCGCACGCCGTCGGCCGCCGTGCGGATAATCGGGGCGGGGTAGTCGGGATACACGCCCGGCAGCGGCGGAAGGTTCCCGGCGCGGTCACGCAGGGCGCCGGCAGCAGCCGCAATCGCGGCCTGGTTCGTGCGAATGCTGTAGAGATTGCACATGCCAGGACGCTAGCTGGCCCTGCACGAGGAGGCCAGCATGGAGCATGGGCTTCGCGCGGGTATGCCGTGGCCCTCGGGCGGCCTTGAGCAGGCACGTCCTTGGAACGACACCGTCCTTCGCTCCGGAAGACGCAGCCCCACGCGCCCGGTAAGAAGAAGGCAGAACCGCCAAGCGCCAGGTGGCCGACGAGGCCCGGGCATGTTCAGGCGGTCGGCACGATCGGGACGCATACTCACCTCAGTAGGCGGGGGTCGCCTCTGTCACCGACACATGCGCTGAGACCACCTTCCAGCCGATATCCGGGAAGCGCACCCAGGTCTGGCTCTGACGGCCTGGGGTGTCGCGGCCGCGCATGTCGAATTCCAGGTTCACCGTCGCGATGTCGCGCCCGAGCGTGGTGATCACCAGGCGCCGCCGCCCGACCTTGATGCCTGGCCCCGGCGGGCGACGCACCCTGTGGGCGTGGATCTCATCGAAGCCGTAGCCATTCTCGTGGATGGCGTAGCGGATGGTGTGCGGCGAGTTCCAGAAGGTGGCGTCCAGCACCTCGACATCCTTCGCGACCAGCGCCTGTTCGTAGCATTCGAACAGCGCGCGCACCTCCTCCACCACCTCGGGGATGTTCACTTCCATCAGGACGCCTCCATCGCAAGGGCTGTCCGCACCAGCATAGCATCCGCGCCCCGTGCCGCGATCAGGGAGAGCCCGACGGGCCTGCCCTCGACCGTCGCACCAGGGATGGTGACCTGCGGATGACCCGCCAACCCGCCATGGGCGCAGAGGCAGAGGATCGCATCGCGCAGCGGCGTCAGCACGGGCAGCGGCAGCCCGGCCTTTGGTGCCGGGAAGGGTGTGGTCGGGATAGCGAGTACCGTGCCCGGCGGCAGCAGGTGCCGCAGCCGCCCGCGCGCCTCCTGCCGCACCAGCGCCGCCCAGCCGCGCTCCGCCTCCGGCGTCATCGCACCTAGCGCCAAGCCGCGAGCGACGGAGAAGGCGAAGCGCGGGTTGTCGCGCTCAATCCACTCCTGGAAGGTCTGCCATGCCTCGACCGGCTGAAGCGTGCGCTGCGCGCGGGCCCAGGTGACAAGGCCGGCTGGCGCCATCACCTCCTCACGCCAGTCCGGGACCAGGCGCTTCAGCCGCTCGAGAACCGGTGCGACGGCAGCGGCCGTCGCGGGCTCGGCGAAGCCGAAAGCGTCGGTCGCGACGACCAGCCGCGTCGGCAGGGCAGGCGAGATCTCCTCGTCCAGCATCACTGCCGAGACGCGGGCGAAGGTCACGGCGTCGCGCGCAAACCAGCCCGTCGTGTCGGAGCTCGGCGCCTGCTGCATCATGCCGGAGAGGTCCAGCCGGCCATGTGTCGGACGAATGCCATAGAGGCCGCAGAAGCTCGCCGGCACACGGACGGAGCCGCCGGTATCGGTGCCGAGCGCGGTGTCGCAGAGCCCCTGCGCGACAGCGCTCGCCGAGCCGGAGGAGGAGCCGCCCGGCACATGGCCCGGCGCCGCCGGGTTGAGCGGCGTGCCCTCGAAGGCGTTCTCGCCGAGGATGCCGAGCGAGACCTCGTCGGTGATCGTCTTGCCGATCAGCGTCGCGCCGGCGTCGAGCAGCGTCCGCACCGCCCAGGCGTGGTGGTCCGGCACGGGGTTCTGCCGCGCCCAATCCGGGTTGCCGCCACCGGTCGGGTGGCCGGCGAGGTCGAACAGGTCCTTTGCCGCGAAAGTCAGGCCGGAGAGCGGCCCGCCCGGGCGGCCCTCGATGCGGAGGTCTGTTCCGGGGACGAAGGGGGACATCGGCTCTCCTGAGGCAGGACACGGTACAATGAGCCAAGGCGGGACAGAGGTCACCTGCGCCGCGCAGTGCCGTCGCGCCGTGTGGAGCACGGGCACCTGGGCGAAGCGGAGAAGGCCCGCTCCTCGAGCCTGCTGGCCTGCTGCCGGGCGTTGTCAAGTTGGCTGGCCGCCAGCTTGTCCAAGCGGCCCGCCACCGGGAAGTCCGCATAAATGACTACCCCCCCCCCGCCGCTTGCCCTAACTTTGCTGGCTATTGCTTCCCGGCCGAGATCACCAGCCAAGCTGGTATGTCCCTACTTCCGCTTACCGTTCAGCTTGCGCATGGTGGAGGAAATTGACGGTGCCCTGCGCCGCCCGACTTTCCGCCATCCCCTCGGCTGCAGGCGTTCCCCGACGGGGCGGATGGGGTGCGGTCCTTGACCAGCCGCCGCTCTGCTTCCTGGCGAGATCGCCGGTTCACCGAGGCGGCGGAGCCGGTCCAGTGTACGGACCTTCCCCGCGCAAACGCCGACTGCCCCAACGCTGGCCGTGGTTATTGGACGGGGCGGGAGGCGAGGATCAGCTGGGCGAGCACCTATGGGGCAGGGTACGCGCCGTGCCTCTAACCACCATGAGTGGAGTAGGGGAACAGCAGCAAGGACGCTGATCTTGGGCGCGGTAACCATCGGCGATGGCGAACAGGTCAGCAGCGAGGACGTCAAGATGTCGGACCTTGGAGAGCAGGCGGCCGCGCCTGATGCCATCGGGCGGAAGATCGATGCAGATCGCAGCCGAGGGTCTGTCATGGACGGTGCGTGATCGCGCTAGAGGGCGAGGGACATCAATTGGTGCTGTGAACCCCTGGGGAAGGAAGGTGCAATCTGCCCCTACCCTCGAGCCAGGCGAGGGCGCTCAAAGAGAGACGGCAACCCGGGCTGCGCGCCCTACAGAGAGCAGGAGGAGGACGTCGCCGTCCTCCTCCACGCATGCGGCGAGGGCTGCGTTAGCAGCGAGCGCGTGCCGGCGGCCGGCGGCGCCACAAAGGACGGGGTAGCAGCCGGCGCGGGTGCCGGATGCAAAGGTGTCGCTGTTAGGGGAGGGGGCTCATCGCGGAACTGCTCCCCTCCGGAGCGACGCTAACCGGGCCAGATACGCACGGGTTCGGCACGCAGCGGCGAGGCGCCGGGGGAGGGGTAACTGCCCTCGCTTTCCAGCAATGGCGTGCGAAACGGCGCCCTGCGTCACTTGGAGGCGACGGCCGATCTCGGCGAGGGTGAGGAGCGAGCCCGGGCGCGAGTAGGCCGTCAGCAGCCACCGAAGCAGGCGCCGGTTGACGCGGCGGGAGCGGCGCCCGAGAGCACGCCCTCGAAGCCTGGCGTCCTCGGCCATGCGCTCTTGGACGGCACGGGCGAGATCGTCAGGAATGCCGTGCTCGCGGCGGCGGACCATCTCCACCAAGCGCCGTCCCTTCATGCCGTGTGCTCGCGCGGCCTCGGCGAGCGATGAGCCGGGGCGGGATCCGAGGTAGGCCCGAAGAATCTGCGCGAGCCTAGCAGCCGTGGCCGCACCCACCTCTGTCCGGAGCGCGATGCGACGAGCCTGGGCCGCGCGGGCAGCCATGAGGAGCTCCGGGTCGACTACGAGGCTGTTGTGGGCACCAGCCAGGAGGCCGAGGAGGTGCGTCTCCTCGGTACTGTGCCGGCGGCAGACCTCGCGCATCGGCACCGCCGGGTTGACGGCGGCGAAGTCGGCCAGGAGGGCGTGCAGCAACGCCGGGTCATGGCGCCGGCGGGAGCAGGCGAGGGACATGTTGCGGCGGTAGCCCTCGTCCCGCTGCCGCGCGCGGCGGGCAAGGCGGGCGCGATCGCGTTCCTCTACCGGCACGAGACGGCCGGCGGGAGCGGTCTCGCCCCCCGGCCCGAGGTTGAGGAGGCTGTTGCCGAGAGTGGCACGCAGCGCGGCGATGCGCGCCCGCTCAGCCACGATCAGTTCCGGCCCGCAGGCATGCTCAGAGACCACGCGCATGGTGAGGACGCCGCCGCGCTCGGCGAGGCCACGGATCCGCGCTTCAAGGCGCGGGTTCTTGCCGCGGCGGTGACGGGCGAAGGAGACGTGCTGTGCCAGACGATCACTCAGGTGCCGGCTCGTCACGCCGACGTAGAACGGCGGGCCGTCCCCGGCCTCATAAAGTTCGTACAGGAACCCCTGTCCGACTGGGGGGGTTTTCGTCGCCCCGGGCGGGAGCATGTAGTGCCTCCGGAGCGGCGGCATCGCCGGGTAGGCGCGTAGCTTTCGGACCCGTGGCTCACGGATGCGCCGGCGCGTGTGGCGTCGGCGTGCCGGCGGAAGTTTCTGACTCATCTGATGTCCTGGAGAGTGGCGGGAAGGTGAGGGACGGGGGAGCGGGCCCGGGGATGCCCCCGGGCCCAGCCCGTTCAGCTGCCCACAGTGGGGGGCGCCGAGGCGAAGGCAGCCCTGGCCGTGGCGAGGCGCGCTAGGGTCCGGGCCGCCTCGCGGAAGAGCGCCCGCACAGGCTCCTCGTCCGGCAGCGTCTCACGTTCATCAGCGCTGAGCCGTGGCGACGCTTCCGCTACGTCCGTTTCAGCGCCGAACCCGGCCAGCCGCCCGTAGATCACGAGCTCCTCGGGTGAGCACGGGACGGGAAGGTCGGAATCGGCGTTGAGGGCGAGTATCCATGCCGCGAGGCGCGCGACGCGGGCCGGCGCGTCGCAATGCACCCCCGCCGCATGCAGGGCCGCGAGGAGCAGGCGGACGCGCGCCACGGGCTCCGCTGGCCAGGCTTCCTCGGAGGCGAGGCCGAGGGCGACCGTGAGCCGTGCCACGGCTGCGGCACTCCCGCCGTCGTCCTGCACCGCGCTGGAGGTCTCTGCCACCCCGAGGAGGGCTCCGACGGCCTCGCCATCACCGCTCATGCCGACAAGGCGGGTGGTCGAGAGTGCCACGGCCCGGAGATCGGGATGGGCAAGGCGGACCACCCGGTCCGGGCTGAGACCGCGTTCCCGGCGCAGGCGCGCGACGTAGCTGCGCCCGGCCTGCGCGTCGTACTGGGCCGGCGGGGTCTCGCCTTCGTGCCCGCCGCCCTTGGGTCGCGGTGTAAAGGCATGCAGCCATCCCGCTCCGACGACGAGGAGGGAATCGCGCCAGCGCTCCCCCGCACGCGTTGCGGGTGGCGTTGCGTTTACGGACTCGTCGCTGGCCACGCCCGGCTTGGCACCGCTCGGCTTGCTGTTACCCTCGCCGCAACCTGCGGCGTTCGTGTTGTGTGTCATGCGGATCCTCCGCTGAGCACCGCCGGGTCAACCCAGCTTCCACGAGGGGGAGCGTGAGAGGGGCGGCACGTGTGCCCGCCCTCGAACGCTCCACTCGTGGAGCCTGGGTTACTTCTTCTCGTCCACTCCGAGACTAGGCGCTCCGGATCTGTCCAATGGCCGCCGTCGCACGCACCATTCGAAGCAGTCCATCGCAACGCGGAGGCCGGCGGCGTTGACGCTCGCTTCTGAGGGGCACGTTGCGGCTCTGCTATCCCGCGCGATGGTACACCTGCGCTCCGATGGAGCTGACTCGGCAGTGTCCTCGGGCACGGCCTTCGTTTGGGCAGGGCGCAGGCGCACCCTGGTCCGGGAGACGGTCAGTGATGTCTTCTGGCGGACCCCTACTTCCCTGTTATGATCCCGTCATGACGGACGAGAGCCCTCCTTCTGCCGAGGCCCCTGCGCCGCGCCGCCTTCCGTGGGAGTTGCATCCCTCGCTCACGGAGGAGCGGCTTACCGCCGCGGCCCGCCTCCTGGCACGCGGCCGGGCGGACGCGATCGCCTCGGCCGACTACTGGGCCGGGGACGATGCCTGGTCGATCGGCTGTCGAGCCTACGCATTCTCCAAGCACCAACTGGCGCGCGCCGCCGAGAGCGGCCGCTACGCCTGGCTCGGTGTGCTCGACGAGACCCACCACTTTGTCTTCCTGGTCGAGGGCGTGCCGGTGCGCTTCTACCGGGGTGACGCCGAGGAGCCCTCCAGACGAACCCTACGCCAGCAGGAGAGCGAGGCCGAGCAGCTCGCCCTGGCTCTCGGGAGTGATGGGGCGGAGGGGCTGATGTTCCGCTTCGCGGTGGAGACAGCGCCGGACGGAGCCGTCAAGCGCATTGTCTTCCTGGCGCTGCGCGGTGAGGCCGGGCGGGTGGAGTGCTTTTGGCCCGTGCTGCTGGAGAACGGCCTTGATGTCTCTCAGAACAGCGGTGGCTTCCTGCAGCTGCCGCTCAGCGCCAGCGGGAAGGCAGCTACACCTTCTCCCAAACCACGTAAGCGGGCCGGCGTGAAGGTGCCGTGCCAAGAACAGAGTTCGATGAGCGCCATGTAGACGCAGCGAGTAATCCTGCCGATACTAATTGGCAGATCTTTCAGGGTTCGCGCTAGAGATCCGTCGGCTCTTGCGCCAGAGGTACCCGGATTGGTAGGGCGGGGCATGCGTGAACAGGCTCCTGAGTGTTAGGGGCTGGCTGGGATCCTGAGATAAAGTGCGTGGGCTGCGGCTCGGCCGAGGGGACCGAGCTGCGGGACCGCACAGCCCAGGGGTATCGGCGCTTTCGCTGCCGTGCCTGCGGCGGTTCTGTTGCAAAGATCTCGTGTGGTTGTGGATGGCGCTTGAGGGCTATGGATTAGGCCGCAGCGTGGAAGAGCTCCGCGAGGCAGGCGGACTGCCCCCGCATGTCGCGTCCGCCGACTTTTCGAAGCTGCCCCTTTCTGATCACCGCCATCGCCTCGTAGCCTGCCAACGTTCGTCGCGCTGTCCGGAAACTGCCAAAGCCCATCCCGGGCCGAACCAGCTGCGTCACGCATCGGTTGTCCTGCCCGATAATGTTGTTCAGGTATTTGCGTTGCCGGAGCCGTGAGGAGCGGCAGAGCTCGCCGGCATCCTTCATCTCCGTCACTGCGCGTGGATAGGCAGGGTTCGTGTCTACGGTGAGCGTGTTCGGGTTGGCCGTATGTGGCTGGCGCAGCCCCTTTCGGAAGAACCGCTTCGCGGCGGATGCGTCCCGCCGGGCAAAGAGCAGAAAGGCGATCGTCTGACCCCGGCTGTCGACCGAGCGGTACAGATAGGTCCAGCACCCTTTCACACGAATGTAGGTCTAGTTGACCCGCCACGAGCCACTGCTCGGGCGCAGGTGTGGCCGGATCCGCTCCTCCATGCGCCGCGCCAAGGTGGCGGTTGCCCGCAAGCTCGCCGTCGTGCTGCTTGGCATGTGGCGCGACGGCACCGAGTTCCGCTGGGGGAAGGAGACGGCCGTGGCGTAGCCGCCCGCCGTTTCCTACCCGAGCGTCCGACGTCCTGTCGCGGCGACGCGGCAGGGTGAGACCGCAACAACGCCGGTGCCGGTATCCGCCGAGCCCACTTGCTAGATTGGTCCGCCCCGCTTGCCTGGCCGTAGCCTGTGGCGACTCCACGACGACCACGAACAGAAGCGAGGAACCCGCGACGTGACCACCATGCCGGTTATGGACTGACCCGATTACAGAGACCGCTTTTGATCAACGAAGCCCCTGGCAGACAAAAACAACCGCCAGCATTTTTCGCAAAGGCCCTCGCCGCTACTAAGCGGACCTATACCGAAGGCTCCTAGAAATGCCAAGCCTTTCATGGGTTTAGTGCTGAATGAACGCTCCTCTGCCACGCCCCGATCGGCCATACCGGCGAAACCGGACGCAACGCAATCCCGCGTGGGTGCCGGATCTGGGCCTTGGCCGAAAGACGAAATGATCATGCCAAATACACCGCCGCCTCCTCGTGTGATTGGGTCGGTTGATCTGACCCGCACCGCTAACGGCGAGAATCTCCTTTTGAAGTTTTCCCGCGATGAAGGATTGGAACGGAAGCTCAAGCACGCAGTGAATGCCACTTGGATACGGGATGCCCGCGCTTGGAGTGTGCGCAGCGAGCGGCAGGAGGAGGTTGTCTCCCTCCTCCGCACCCATTTCGAGCACCTTTCGCTAGGCCGGCGATTCATGGACCTATGGAATGACCAGCCCCCACGGAGGGATCCAGGCAGATTTTTAGTTGAGCATGGCTGCGGCCGGTCCTGAGCTGCTGGGTGAACGGCTTGCGGGAGGCTGCAGAGTTGCGAGCAGGAGCACCTCTGGCGCGGGCGGTCGGTAGCGCAGTGATCAGTGCGGGCGGACGGTGTTGTAGTGCCGTCGCCATTGCTCAATGAGGACCTTGGCTTCGACAAGTGTGTTGAACGCCTCGGCGTTGAGCAGCTCATCGCGGAGCTTGCCGTTGAAGCTCTCCACGTAGCCGTTCTCCCAAGGGCTGCCGGGCTCGATGAACGCTGTCTTAGCACCCACGCCGGTGATCCAGCCTTTCACGGCCGTGGAGGCGAACTCGGGCCCGTTGTCCGAACGAACATGGCCCGGCACGCCGCGCCGGATGAACAGGTCGGACAGCACGTCGATGACGTCGGCGGCCCTGAGTTGGCGACCCACTCGGATGGCCAGGCACTCGCGGGTGAACTCGTCCACGACATTCAGCATGCGGAACTTGCGCCCGTCCCGGGTGCGGTCCTCCACGAAGTCATAGGCCCAGACCTGGTTCGGCCGCTCCGGCTGCAGCCGCACGCAGGAGCTGTCAGCCAGCCAAAGCCGCCCGCGTTTGGGCTGCCGGGCGGGCACTTTCAGCCCCTCGCGACGCCAGATGCGCTCCACCCGCTTGTGGTTGCACCGCCAGCCCTCGGCCCTGAGCAGCGCGGTGATCCGGCGGTAGCCGTACCGGCCATACTGCCGGGCCAGGCCGATGATGCTCTCGGTGAGCGCCGCCTCATCGTCCGCCTGCCTCGGCGCCTTCCGCTGAACGGAGCGGTGCTGACCCAACACCTTGCAGGCAAACCGCTCCGAGACGTCCAGCCTGCCCGTGACGTGCTCGACGCAGGCGCGACGACGGGCGGCGCTCACCAGTTTCCCGATGCAGCTTCCTTGAGCACCAGCTTCTCGAGCGTCAGATCCGCCACGGCCTTGCGGAGCCTGCCGTTCTCCTGCTCCAACTGCTTCAGCCGCTTCACCTGGTCCAACTTCAGGCCACCGTACTCGCTCCGCCAGCGGTAGTAGGTCTGCTCGGTCACCCCGATCGTGCGTGCCGCCTCAGCGGCGGTCTTGCCCTGCGCCAGCAGCACCTCGACCTGCCGCAGCTTGGCGATGATCTCTTCCGGCTTGTGGTGCTTTCTTGCCATCCCAACACCCTCCACGGTTCCGCCAGCCTCACTTTACCGGCGGATCGCTTCTAGGGGGTCAGGTCACTCTTTCGACGCCGCGACAACACCCAAAGCAGATTGACAGGCGGAAGAGGCACCCCGTAAGTTTGTTTTAGTCTATAAAATCCACTTCATTGAATGAAACATCACTTCTGGTCTGAGGCTGGGATCGTAGGAGAGACGAATGGGTATCTCGGTCTTCGACATGCAGGCGCTCCAGCACAATTGGAGCACCGAGGAGACGAGGGCGATTTTCGACGAGACGATGCGCGTCCAGAAATGGATGGAGGTCGAGGCTGCCTTGGCCAAGGCACAGGCAGAACTCGGGATTATCCCGCAGGCCGCAGCGGACGACATCGTAGCCCATGCCCGCGTCGAGACGATCGACATTCCCAAGATGGCGGCGGAGATCCGGCGGGTGAAGCACGCCCTCGTCCCGGCACTGAAGCAGCTGCAGGCGGCCTGCTCGGAGGAGAACGGGCAATGGGTGCATTACGGTGCGACCACCCAGGACATTATCGACACCGGCATGGTGCTGCAGATCCGCGACGCCCATGCCCTCTTCCTGCGTGACCTGAAGGCAACGGGCCGCGAACTGGCACGGCTCGCGCGGGCAAACCGCGACACGATCATGGCCGGGCGCACCCACGGCGTGCTCGCCCTACCGATCACCTTCGGCCACAAATGCGCCATCTGGCTCGATGAGCTCTCCCGCCACCATACCCGGCTAAGGGAGTGCGAGCCGCGTCTCTTCGTCGGTGAACTGGTCGGCGCGGTTGGAACCCAGGCGTCGCTCGGCTCCCAGGCCCGTAGGGTGGAGGAGCTGACGATGGAAAACCTCGGCCTCAGCGTGCCTGACATCTCCTGGGCCCCCGCGCGCGACCGCTTCGCCGAGTATGCGGGCATTCTGAACCTCATCGGCGCCACGATCGGCAAGATCGGCAACGAGCTGTTCAACATGCAGCGCAACGAGTTCGCCGAAGTGGAGGAGGGCTTTACCGAGGGCAAGCTCGGTTCCTCCACCATGCCGCATAAGCGCAACCCGGTTTTCGCCGAGAACCTGCCTTGTATTGCCCGCGGCCTCCGCGCCTCCGCCAACATGATGGTTGAGGCCATGGTCGCGGAGCATGAGCGCGATGGCATTGGTTGGAAGACCGAGTGGAAGGCCATGCCGGAATGCTGTCTGATTGCTGGCGCGCTGCTCTTTCAATGTGCGTCCCTGCTGAAGGGCCTGCGTGTGGACGCCGAGGCGATGATGGCCAACCTGGACCGGATGCGCGGCTATCTCCTCTCCGAACGCGTGATGCTCGAACTCGGCGAGAAGGTCGGCAAGCAGAACGCCCATCATTGGATCTACGAGGCCTCGATGAACGGCATCGAAAATCGGCTCGACTTCGCCGATGCCATGCGTCGCCATCCTGAGATCTCAAAGGTTTCGAACGACGAGGACATCACCCGCATGACCGATCCTCGCGGCTATCTCGGCGAGGCCGGAGCGAGCGTGGACCGCGTCCTCGCTCGCTCCGCCTCCTGGCTGGAGGGGTGACGGCCATGGCCTTCACCACTCTGATCCAGGCGGAGGAACTGGCCGCCCTGCTGGCAAAAGAGCCCGGCCGTGTCCTTGTCTGCGACTGCAGCGCGGACCTGACCGATTCAGCGGCGGGCGCGCGAGTGCATGCGGCTGGCCATGTCCCGGGCGCCATCCATATCGACCTTGAGCGTGACCTGAGTTCCGCCAAGAACGGTCGCAATGGCCGCCACCCGCTTCCGACGCGTGAGGCTTACGCCGCACGCATGGCCGCGCTTGGGCTTTCGGGCGACATGCAGGTTGTCGCTTATGACAATGCCGGCGGCATGTATGCCGCCCGGCTTTGGTGGATGTTGCGCTGGATCGGGCACGAGGCAGCTGCCGTTCTCGATGGCGGCCTGCCTGCTTGGCAGAAGGCGGGCGGCAGGTTGGAAACCGGCGCTTCCGCGCCGCGCCGGGCCGGCGATCTCCCCCTGCGCGCTTCACTGGTCCAGACCGTGGACTATGCTGCCGTGCTTGCGGATCTCGGTCCGCAAAGAAAGCAGGTGATCGATGCCCGCGCAGCGGATCGCTTCCGGGGTGAGAATGAAACGCTAGACCCAATCGGCGGTCACATTCCCGGCGCCCGCAACCGGTTTTTTCGCGACAACCTGGGAGCCGATGGTCGCTTCAAGGCACCAGAAGCCCTGCGTCGCGAGTTCGACGCTGTCAGCGGAGGCCGTTCGGGGCCTGAGCTGGTCGCGCAATGCGGATCCGGCGTGACGGCCTGCCACAATCTTCTGGCCATGGAAGTGGCAGGGCTGCACGGCGCCTCCCTCTACCCAGGATCTTGGAGCGAGTGGTCTGCCCAGCCGGGCGCACCGACAGCCCAGGGGGCTGTCTGAGGAAAACCGCATTCGAGATCAAGAAATACAGCAATCGACGCCGCGAACTGGACATAAGCCGTGGCAAGCGGCGGGGAGTGGCGCATTTGGAGGATCCAGGCATGCGTGACGCTACAATCTCGCCCTACCCGGCCCTGGGCCGCCGCAAGCTGCTGGCGGGCTTGGCCGGCGGGGTTACTATGCTGGGCGCATGCCCGGTCTCGTCCCAGTCACTGGGCAGCCGCCCCGTGGTGGTCGTGGTGCCTTTCGCGCCTGGTGGCGCGGTAGATATCGTCGCCCGCGCCTTGGCCGAGCCCTTCTCCGCGGCGCTTGGCCGCACGGTGGTGATTGAGAACCGTCCGGGAGCCTCGGGCGCTATCGCCGCCGCCTCGGTCAGCCGGGCGGAGCCGGACGGGCATACGCTATTCATCGCGACCCCCGGCACTTCCATTACCGCCGCTTTCCAGCCGCAGCTGCTGCCGGGCGATCCCCGCCAGATCCTGGCGCCCGTCGGGCGGCTGGCGACCCAGACTTATGTGCTGACCGTCTCCAAGTCTCATTCCGTCAAGAACTTCGCCGAGTTCGTGGCCTGGACGAAGGCGCATCCTGGTGAGTTCATGCTGGCCAATACCGGGCAGCTGACGGCCACCCGCCTGGCCGGTGAATTGCTAGGGCTGCGCCTGGGCACGGAGATCACGCCCGTGCCCTATCGTGGCAGCGGCCCGGCCGCGACCGACATCGCCTCGGGCCGGGTGCACGGCATCTTTGCGCAGCTCTCCGACGCGCTGGCCATGCAGCGCCAGGGCGCGAAGCTGGTCGCCGTCAGCGCGAAGGATCGCTCGCGGCTCCTGCCGGATGTACCCGCCATAGCCGAGACGCTGCCTGGCTTCGACGTGTTCAGCTGGAACGGCATCTTCGCGCCCGCCGCGACGCCGGTGCCTATTCTGAACGAGGTGAATGCCGCGCTGAACAAGGCCATTTCCGAGGAGACATTTCGTGCGCGCTTCCGCGCAGACGGCGTAGAGTTCGTGCCCGGCCCGCGCCAAGCCCTGGCGGATATTCTGGATCGCGAAATTAAGGGCTGGACCGATCTGAGCACTAAGGTCCGCATCGACCCGCAATAGGAGGATGAGATGACCGCAGCCGCGCTTCAGGCCTTCTTTGACGAGGCGACGAACACCGTTAGCTATCTCGTCTGGGATGAAGCGACCCGCGCGGCCGCGATCATTGATCCCGTGCTCGATTGGGACAACCGCTCGGGCGAGGCCGATACGCGCTCCGCCGAGGCGATACTGCGCGCGGCCGAGGAGAAGAGGCTGCGGCTGGAATGGGTGCTGGAGACCCATGCCCATGCCGACCATCTGACCGCCGCGCCCTATATCAAGCAGAGTACCGGTGCGCCGATCGGCATCGGCGCCCGCATCACCGAGGTGCAGACCATCTTCCGCCCCGTTTTCGATGCGCGCGACCTGCGCCCGGGCGGTGCGGATTTTGACCGCCTTTTCGCCGACGGGGAGCGCTTCGCCCTCGGCGGGCTGGAGGTGGAAGTACTGCATGTGCCCGGCCACACGCCCGCCGATGTCGCCTACAAAATCGGCGATGCGGTCTTCGTCGGTGACACGTTGTTCATGCCGGATTCCGGCACGGCGCGTGCCGATTTCCCTGGTGGCGACGCCCATGCCCTGTACCGCTCGATCCAGCGCCTCCTCGCCCTGCCACCGGAAACGCGGATTTTCATCTGCCATGACTATAAGGCACCGGGCCGCGAGCACTACGCCTGGGAAACCACGGTGGCCGAACAGCGCGAGCGCAACATCCATGTCGGCAGTGGCCGCTCGGAGGAAGAGTTCGTCGCGCTTCGTACCAAACGGGACGCGACGCTCTCTACGCCGACGCTGCTGCTGCCCTCTATTCAGGTGAATATCCGCGCCGGGCGCTTCCCGGGCGGCGAGACCGGCCCGACCTTCCTGCGTATCCCTGTGATCGGAAAGGGCATTATCCCTCAGGGGGATGAGGAGACGAAACAAACATGAGCACCCCCGCCCTGCGCCCCCTGGCCGAGTGGATCGCCCGGATCGAGCCAGGCGCCTGGCCAGCTGCGGTGGACCAAGCCTTGGCCTCCAGTGCGCTGGATTGGGCAGGGGCGCTGCTGGCTGGCACCGTTCATTCGCTGCACGACGCCTATCTCATGGCCTTGGCCGCGGGTGGCGCGCCTGGTGCGGGACGTTGCGCCGTGGCGGGGGATGCCAGGGGATGGGGCCCGGTGGACGCGGCCTCGGCTAATGCCGCGATCAGTCATTTCTGGGAATTCGACGACAGCCATCGCGCCGCGATGATGCATCCTGGCATCACCGTGCTGCCCGCCGTAATCGCCCTGGCCCAGGCGCGCCAGGGCACCAGCATCGGCGATATGCGCGCCGCCGTCGTGGCGGGCTACGAGGCAGGACTGCGCATGGGCGCGTATCTGGGCAAGGCGCACTCGGCCACTAACCACACCACGGCCACGGCCGGTAGCTTCGGCGCCGCCGCTGCCGCTGCGCGCCTGCTGCGGCTGGACGCGGAGCGCACCCTTTCAGCCCTCGGCCATGCGGGCACCCAGGCTGCCGGCCTTTGGCAATTCCTGGATGATGGCGCGACGGACGCAAAAGCCTTCCACCCCGCTATGGCCGTGCGCAATGGCGTGATGGCGGCGCTGCTGGCCGAAGCTGGCATTCCCGGTGCGCGCCATGTGCTGGAAGGACGGCGCGGGATGCTCGCCGCCTGGAAGATCGCGCCTGAGGCTTCGGCGACACTGGTGCCGGGCGGCATGCCGCAGATCCTTACCACCACCATCAAGGGCTGGCCGGTCTGCGGGCAGATGCACTCTCTGCTGGACGCGACGCAGGATCTCGTCCGCGCCGCGCAGCTGCGGGTAGAAGAAATTGGATCCGTGCGCGTGGAGGCGCCGCAGGCCCTGCTGGATATCGCCGGCATCCTGCACCCTGCCAATGCCACGGAGGCGAAGTTCTCCACTGCCTTCTGCGTGGCGCTGCTGCTCTCGGGCGGCGACCTCTCCTTCACCGGCTTCGATGGACAAGCGGTGAATGACGCGGCCGTGCAGGCACTGGCGGGGCGGATTGAGCTGCTCGCTCCCCCCGAATTCTCAGCACGCTATCCGAAGGAGCGCCCGGCCCGGATCACCCTTTGCACGCGGGACGGCCGCGTGCTGGTGGAGGAGCGCAGCTTCCGCCGTGGCGACCCGGAGGCGCCGTGGGAGTGGGAGCCGCTGGTGGAGCGCTTCCATGGCATCGCGGGCATGGCCCAGCCGGATGCGCGGGCGAGGGAAGCCATCATCGCCTGGTGCCGTGGCTTCGGCACTGGGGAGGCGGGGCTGGATAGTCGCATGGAGCCCGTCTTTCAGCCGCTTCCTGCCGCGTTGGAGAGGGCGGCATGAGCGGCGCGCCTTTTCCGCTTGCCCTTGACCCCGCCGCGCGTCCCCCGCGCAGCCTGCCCGCCGACCTCGCGGCCCGGCTGCGTGCGGCCCTGCCGGAAGGCACGGTGCTGACCGAGGAGACGGACCGCACGGCCTATCTGATCGAGGAGCGCAGCCTGTATCGCGGGCAGGCGCCCATTGTGCTGCGCCCGCGTAGCACGGCGGAGGTGGCCACCGCGCTGCGCATCTGTGCCGAGGCCGGCGTGCCCGTGGTGCCGCAGGGTGGGAATACGGGGCTGGTCGGCGGCACGGTTTCCGCCGCGCATGAAGTGCTGCTCTCGCTCGGCCGGATGAACCGGATCGAGGAGGTGGACCCGCTGAACTTCACCATGACGGTGCAGGCGGGCTGCGTGCTTGCTGACATCCAGGCGGCGGCGGAAGCGCATGGGCGCCTCTTTCCCCTCAGCCTCGGAGCGCAGGGCAGCTGCCAGATCGGCGGCAACCTGGCCAGCAATGCCGGCGGAATCAGCGTGCTGCGCTACGGCAATGCGCGGGAGCTGACGCTTGGGCTGGAAGTGGTGCTGGCCGATGGCCGCGTGTGGAACGGGCTGCGCGCCCTGCACAAGGACAACACGGGCTACGCGCTGAAGCACCTATTCATTGGCAGCGAGGGCACGCTAGGCATCATCACCCGCGCCGTGCTGAAGCTGTTCCCGCGGCTAACGGACCGGCAGGTGGCGCTTTGCGCGCTGCGCGAACCCGCGGATGCGCTCAACCTTCTCTCCATGGCGCGCGACCGCGCCGGGGAGGCGGTGACGGCTTTCGAGCTGGTCTCCTCCTTCGCCATGGAGATCGTGGAGCGGCACACCGGCGGGCAGAGTCCCTTTTCCGAATCTCACCCCATCTACGCGCTGATCGAGCTGGCCGGATCGGGCGAGGACGGAACGCTCCGCCCGGTGCTGGAGGACGTGCTGGAAGCGGGCTTCGAGGGCGGTTTGATGGCGGACGCGGTGATCGCGGAAAGCCTGGAGCGGGCCAACGCCCTCTGGCGGCTGCGAGAGGGTATTCCGGAGGCTCAGAAGAAGGCGGGCGGCAGCATCAAGCACGACATCTCCGTCCCGGTCTCGCGCGTGCCCTCCTTCTTGGAGCGAGCTGGGAAGGCCGTGGAAACCGCCATGCCCGGTGCCCGGATCTGCGCCTTCGGCCATCTCGGCGACGGCAACATCCACTACAATCTCACCCAGCCCGACAGGATGGAGAAGGCGGCCTTCCTGGCGCGCTGGGAGGAGATGAACGGGATCGTGCACGACATCGTCGTCGATCTCGGCGGCTCCATCTCGGCCGAGCACGGCATCGGGCTGCTGAAAGCAGGCGAGCTGCGGCGCTACAAGGACCCGGTGGAGATGGAGCTGATGCACCGGCTGCGCGACGCGCTGGACCCGGCGCGTATCCTCAACCCCGGTAAGATGACGGGGGAAACCGGCCCCTGACGTCCGCCGGCCTTTTCCTACCGGCACGGCCGCACGGAAAAGCCCTGATCGGCCAGCAGCTCCGCAGCGAGAATGCGTGCATGCTCAAACCCTACCGCCGTCTGGCGGCTGATCGGGCCGCTGACCACAAGGGCGCCGATAAAGCGCCCGTCACCCTCGAAGACAGGCAGGGCCACCGAAGCCAGGCCCGGGTCGCGTTGGCCCGCCGTACTGATGAAGCCCTTTGCTAAAATTTCGGCGGCGTTCGGCGTCTCACCGCCCGTATGCGCCAGCAGCACGTGGGCGGCCCCGCCGCCGGCGGAAAGTGGTAGGCGCTCGCCCATTTCCACCTCATGCCGCAGCGGCTGCTTGGCATTCACGCGGCAGACGCAGACCCTCTCGTCGCCATCGCGCTCGTAGAACGCAGCGCTCTCCCCAGTTTGGCCCGAGACATTCTTCAGGACCTGCATCATGCGGCCCGAAAAATCGATGGTCGCGCTGTACAGGGCTGCGAGACGCAGCGTGGCAGGGCCCGGAGCGTAACGGCCGTCCTCGCCGCGGCGGACATAGCCATGCGCCGCGAAGGTGCCGAGCATCCGGAGCAAGGTCGCCTTGTCTAACCCGCTGAGCGCGGCCAGTTCCCGCAGATGTAGGCGCGGACTGACGTCTGTGAAGCAGGAGAGAATAAGAAGCCCCCGCTCGAGCACGCCGCTGGGCGGCGCCTTCTTTTCGGAAGGCGAGCCTGATTCCATGGTGTCACCTGTCGGATACCAGCGCGCTTGACGCATAAGGCGCCGGTTTCTAGTCTCTGATTTTAGTATGTAAAACCGATTTCATTGAATGAAGCAAGCGGGCCTGAAATCCGGCCCGCCCGTGAGGCCGCAAACATGAGCGATATCCCGGACCAGAGCCGTCCGCGCAGCCACAGCTCCCATTGGGGTGTGTTCCGCGCGCATTGGCAGGATGACCGGCTGGTCGTCGCGCCGCACCCGGCGGACCCGGACCCTTCGCCCCTGCTGCAGAACTTCCCGGATGCCTTGCGCCATCGGGCCCGCATCGCGCGCCCCATGGTGCGCCGGGGCTGGCTGGAGAACGGTCCTGGCCCCGACCGCCGCCGTGGACGCGACGAATTCGTGGAGATGGGCTGGGACGAGGTGCTTGACCTGCTGGCGAAGGAGCTGGCGCGGGTGCGGGACGCCCACGGGCCGGAAGGCGTGTTCGGTGGCTCCTATGGCTGGTCCTCGGCCGGACGTTTCCACCATGCGCAGAGCCAGGTGCACCGCTTCCTGAATATGGCGCTGGGTGGCTATGTGCGATCCGTGAATTCCTACAGCGCCGGCGCCTCAGCGGTGATCCTGCCGCATATCCTCGGGCCGTTTGACGCGGTGTGCCGGCGCAACGTGACCTGGACGCAGATCCTGGAGCACACGGACACCATTCTCGCCTTCGGCGGCATGCCGCTTAAGAACACTGCGGTCGCGAGCGGCGGAATCAGCCGGCACATCGAGCGTGAATCCATGGCGAAGGCCCACGCGCGGGGCACGCGCTTCATCCTCGTCTCCCCGCTGAGGACGGATCTGCCGGAAGAGGCCGGGTCCGAGTGGCTGGCGCCGCTGCCCGGCACGGATGTGGCGTTGATGCTCGGCCTTGCCCATACTCTGGCCGTCGAGGGGCTGCACGACACCGGCTTCCTGGACCGCTTCTGCGTGGGCTACCCGGCCTTCGAACGCTATCTTCTGGGCAAGGAGGATAGCCAGCCGAAGAATGCGGCCTGGGCCGCGGCGATCTGCGGCATCCCGGCCGAGCGGATCACCAGCCTGGCCCGTCAGGCCGCGCAGGGCCGCACTCTCATCACCGTCGCGCAATCGCTGCAGCGCGCTGAGCATGGCGAGCAGCCCGTTTGGATGGCGGCCGTGCTGGCCGCCATGCTCGGCCAAATCGGCCTGCCCGGCGGCGGCTACAACTACGCGCTTGGCTCGCTCGCGCATTACGGCAAGCAGCAGAACGCAGTGCCGATCCCAACCCTGTCGCAGGGCACGAACGGGGTGAAGAACTTCATCCCAGTCGCCCGCATCGCGGACATGCTGCTCAATCCCGGCGCGCCCTTCGACTACAATGGTCGCCGGATGACCTATGCGGACATCAAGCTCGTCTACTGGGCCGGCGGAAATCCCTTTCATCACCACCAGGACCTGAACCGGCTGCGCGAGGCCTTCGCGCGGGTGGACACGCTGGTGGTGCATGAGCTTGCCTGGACTGCGACGGCGCGCCACGCCGACATCGTCCTTCCCTGCACCATGACGCTGGAACGCGACGATATCGGCGCCGCCGCCACCGATCCGCTGATGGTAGCCATGCACAAGCTGGCCGAGCCCTTCGGTGAGGCGCGGGACGACTACGCGATCTTCGCCGAGCTCTCCCATCGCCTCGGCACCGGGCAGGCCTTCACCGAAGGGCGCACGGCACAGGAATGGCTGCGCCACCTCTATGCGCGCACGCAGGAGGCACTGGCGGAGAGCGGCCTGTCCGCGCCTTCCTTCGAGCAGTTCTGGGAGATGGGCGAGATCAAGCTGCCCTCCGCCCCGGATGATGGCGGAATCCTGCGCGCCTTCCGGGAGGATCCGGAGCGGCATCCGTTGCCCACGCCGAGCGGCAAGGTGGAAATCTTCTCCGAGGTGGTGGCGGGCTTCGGCTATGAGGACTGCCCTGGCCATCCGGCATGGCTGGCCAAGGCGGAGATGCCGGACGGCCGCCACCCGCTGCAGCTCGTAGCGAACCAGCCCTATACCAAGCTGCACAGCCAGTTCGATTTCGGCGGTTATAGCGCCAGCCAGAAGCGGCGCGGCCGCGAGGTGGCGCGTCTGAACCCCGTTGATGCCGCTGCGCGTGGCATCGCCGAGGGCGATATCGTGCGCCTGTTCAACGAGCGCGGCGCCTGTCTCGCCTCGGCCTCGATCACGGAGGATGTACGGCTTGGCGTGGTGCAGCTTCCCACAGGCGCCTGGTATGACCCGGCGGACCCGATGGAGGACAAGCCGCTCTGCGTGCACGGCAATCCAAATGTGCTGACGCGTGATGTCGGCACCTCGCAGCTGGCGCAGGGCTGCACAGGCCAGCTGACGGTGGTTGAAGTGGAGCGCTTTGCGGGGAACCTGCCGCCGATCCGGGCATTCGAGCCGCCAGCAGGCGTCGCTCGGCCAGCCTAGCAGACTGTCGGTTAGAGTCTCTCTGCCTGGGGGGCAAGTTGTTGATCAGGCGGCAAGCTGAATGCGGTGATCGGCACCGTCAAGTTGGCGCCCTATCCAGCTTGCCCATGCGGTCCACCTCTGCATAGTCCGGCGGTATGACCGCGCCCGCCTGCTCCAGCTTCGCCGGTTTTCGCTTTCCGGCCGAGATCACCAGCCAAGCAGTGTAGCTTTACTTCCGCTTCTGTCTGCCGTCAGGTCTCCTGAGACAGGCGGGGTTGGTTGAGGAGTGGAGGATTTCCGGTTCATCGTGACCCCAAGGAGTGGGACATGAGCCAGAAGTCAGCTGCCCCGAGCCCGAAGCCG
>NZ_JAGIZB010000033.1 GCF_017813395.1 Pararoseomonas baculiformis
GCTCGATACCGAACTCCTCGAGCGGCTGGCCCGCAACCATGCCGTCCTCGTCACCGTCGAGGAAGGATCGGTGGGCGGCTTCGGCTCCCTCGTCGCCCAGCACCTCGCCCATGCCGGCCTGCTCGACGGCGGACTGCGCTTCCGCCCCCTCGTCCTGCCCGACACCTATATCGACCACGACAACCCTAAAAAGCAGTACGACCTCGCCGGCCTCAACGCACCACAGATCGCCGCCACCGCGCGCCACGCTCTGGGGCGGGACGAGACCTCACAGCCCGCGAGGGCCTGAGGGGCGGTGAACTCCGGCCCGGGGGAAGCGCTGCTTCCCCCGGGTTTCCGTTCGCCGGGTGCCCTGTTGGGCGCTAGGCGTTGCGCCCCAGCACATCGGGGTTGACCACCGAATCCCGGTCGGGCCGCCCCGCGAGGAAGTCCAGGACATTCCCCGCTGCGTCCCAGGACATGCGCTGCAACCCTTCCGCCGTGCTGGCCGCGACATGCGGGGTGACCACCAGGTTCTCCAGCGCCAGCATGGCGGGAACCTCCCGCATCGGCTCGACCCGCAGCACGTCCAGCCCCGCGCCGCCGAGATGGCCGGAGCGCAGCGCCGCCTCCAGCGCCGCCTCGTCCACCAGCGTTCCGCGGGCGGTGTTGATGAGCACGGCGCCGGGCTTCATCGCGGCCAGGAAGGCCGCGTCCACCATGCCGCGCGTGGCGTCGCTGGCGGGAAGGTGGAGCGTGACGATATCGGCCGCCGCCAGGCCGGCATCGCGCTCTTTCACGGCCTCGTAGCCCGCGCCGCGGATCGTGCCGGCGGGCATGAAGGGATCATGCACCATCACCCGCATCCCGAAGGCAGCGCAGAGCCGCGCGACGCGGGTGCCGATACGGCCGAAGCCGAGGATGAGCACGCGGCGTCCGCCCAGTTCGAAGGTGCGGGACTGGCCCTGCACGCGCCACTGGCCGGCGCGAACCCCGGCATCCACCGGGAGCACCTGCCGGGCGACGGCGAGCATCAGCATCAGCGCGTGCTCGGCGACCGAGGCAGCATTCGCCTCGGGCGTGATCATCACCGCGACCCCGGCGCGGGTCATGGCGGGCACGTCCACCAGGTCATAGCCAACGCCGTGGCGGCAGACCATGCGCAGCTTCGGCGCCATGGCGAGCAGGGCGGAATCCACCACCGTGCCCCGCACGATCAGGGCCTCGGCATTCCGGAGGCGGCTGGCGAGGTCCGGTCCGAGCGGCGCGCCGGGATGGTCCAGGGTGATCCCGGGCGCATCCAGCAGGCGCTGGATGCCATCGGGGTGGATCGGGTCGATGACGACCACATGGGGCATGGGCGAAGGGCTCTACCGGTGATCAGGGCTGGGTGGACCAGGGCGCGCGCTCATAGAGCCTGCGGGCCGCGGCGGCTTCCTGTTCCACCGTGTCGCGGTAGGCCGCGCCCAGCAGGGGCCGGAGGGGCAGATTCAGCCGCTCCGCCTCGGCCAGGAAGGCCGGGTCGGCCAGGATGGCGCCGAAGGCGGCGACCAGCGCCTGCGTGACCTCCGCGGGAAGGCCGGGCGGGCCGACGAAGCCGCGCGCCGAGCCGCCCAGAACGTCCAGGCCCTGTTCGCGGAAGGTGGGCACCTCTGCCATGGCGGTCCATCGGGCCGGTGCCGCCTGGCCGAGGCAGCGGGTGCGGCCCTCCCGGAACAGGCTCAATCCCTCACTGACATTGTAGGAAGCGACGTCGAGCTGGCCGCCGAGGAGATCCCGGATGGCAATCGCCGTGCCGTTATAGGGAACATGCAGCGCCTTCACCCCCGCTGCCGCCTCAAAGGCGAGGAGCAGGAGATGGTCGTCGGAGGAGGTCCCGGCGGCGGTGCCGACCGAAACGGCCTCGGCGCGCCGGGCAGCGGCTTCCCGCAGGTCGGCGATGCTGCGCAGGGGGGAATCCGCCCGCACCCAGAAGGCGCCGGGATCATCGACCACATTGGCGAGGTAGGTGAACTCCTCGGTCTTCCACCGTACCGGCCGCTCCAGCGCCTTCGTGATGAAGCTCAGGGTCGCCACGGCGCCGAGGGTGTAGCCGTCGGGGCGGGCGTTGAAGACAGCTTCGTTGCCGATCTGCCCGCCTGCGCCCACGCGGTTCGTGACGACGAAACTCGCCCCCGGAAGCCGGTTCGGCAGGTACTTGGTCAGCAACCGCGCCATCACGTCGATCCCGCCGGCCGGCGGATAGGGCACGATCAATTCGATCGGGCGGCCCGCGGGCCAGGAGGACTGGGCGAGGGCAGGGCGGCCGAGGGTGGCAGCGGCCAGGATGGCGCCGGTCAGGGCGCGGCGTGTGGGCATGGGCGATTCTCCGGGACAGGCGGCGCTTCGCGCTCTTGCCTTTCTCTCTCCACCTCCTCCGGCCAGCCTGCAAGACCCGCCGCTCCCGGGCTGCTATCCTGCGCGGCCCCAGACTGGAGGACAGCCTTGCCACAGCCAAAGCCGGCCAAGCAGCGCGCGGACGCGGCACTGGTGGAGCGCGGCCTCGCGGAGAGCCGCACCCGCGCCCAGGCCCTGATCCTGGCGGGAAAGGTATTCAGCGGCGAGAGGCGGATCGACAAGCCCGGGCAGGAGCTGCGCGAAGGCGATGCGCTGGAGGTGCGCGGGCAGGACCATCCCTGGGTCAGCCGCGGCGGGCTGAAGCTGGACCATGGACTCCAGGCTTTCGGGCTCAGTCCGAAGGACCGCGTCTGCATCGATGTCGGGGCCTCCACCGGAGGCTTCACGCATGTCCTGCTGCACCACGGGGCGGCGAAGGTCTATGCGGTGGATGTCGGCCACGGGCAGCTCGCCTGGAACCTGCGCAACGATCCCCGCGTGGTGGTCATGGAGCGGGTGAATGCCCGCTACCTTGAGACTTCGCAGATCCCCGATCCCGTGGGGGCGGTGGTCTGCGATGCGTCCTTTATCGGGCTCGCCACCGTGCTGCCCGCGGCGCTTTCGCTGGCCGCGCCCGGCGCCTTCGCCGTCGCGCTGATCAAGCCGCAATTCGAGGCCGGGCCGGGCATGGTGGGGAAGGGGGGCGTGGTGCGGGACCCGAATGTGCACCGCGCCGTCTGCGCGAAGGTAAAGGCTTGGTGGTCGGAGCTACCGGGCTGGACGGTGCTCGGCATCGCCGAGAGCCCGATTACCGGACCCGAGGGCAACAAGGAGTTCCTGATCGGCGCGCGCCGGGCCTGAGGCCCGGCAGGTCAGCGGGACGTCTGGCTGGTGGGCTGGGCCGTGGCGGGAACGCTGCCCGAGAGGCGGTCGGCCAGGGTCCAAACCCGCATCGGGTCCATCTGCACATCAGGGTCGTTCAGAAGCCGGTCCAGTTCCGCCAGTGCCCGTTCCGCCTCATTCGCCGTCACGCCATCACCTCCGCTTTGCAGTGCAGCAACTCTGGAACGGGAATGTAGCTCCACGGTTTCATCCGTGGGCGCCGTCATCCGGACGTGAGGCGACGCTGCGCTTTCAGCTGATGGAGCAGAGAGCTGGCGAGAGAGCGCCGTCCTTCGCCGGCGGCCGGGAGGGATTGCGGAAGCGAAGCTCACCCTCCGCAACGCCATCCGGCGGCGCCATGCCGAACATTTCCATGCGGGAGGCGCAGGAGACGGCCGCCACACGTCGAGCCTCCGGAGTCGTGAGGAAGCGTCGCACTGCCCCCTCCAGCTCCATCCGCTCGCGCAGGCCCCGCCATTCCTGGCGACCCAGGTCGTCCAGGAACATGGCGAGGATGCCCGGCCTTTCGCCGCCAAGCCTGCCCGCCGCATCCACCATGCGCCGGCAGACCGCCTGGGCGATGGCGCTGGCCTGCCCGGCGCGCGCGGCCAGGACGAGGATGTTGCCGTTGCCCTGCGCCACGGCCAGGTGAGCCTCCGGCCCGAACAGCGCGCGAAGCGCCTGGGCGGGAACAGCGGCCTGCGCCCCGGCGAGGAGAAGCGGGTCCAGCTTCAGCACCGCATCCGCGGCCGAATCCTGCCGGCGGCGGTCGCGCAGCATGTCCATGATGCGGCGCTGGAGCGTGGCAACGTCCAGGGCATCGCGCTTCAGCCCCTCGGGTAGCGTCATCTTCAGCACGTAGCGGCCGGGATGGGAGGCGAGCCAGTTCTGCAGGTCGGGATTGATGCCATCCACGAAGGCGCACCAGTCGCCGCGCAGCACCGGGCGGCCTTCCTCGGCCGAGACGGTATCGCAGACGATCTCTGCCTCCTGGCCATCCCGGGCCAGGAGGAGATCATGTGCCGTGCCCTCGGCCAGGCCGGTGAAGCGGACCTCGAAGCCAGCGGCCCGGTAGCGCGCCGCCACGCGAAGCAGGTGGAACAGGGGAATGAGATTGGCCTCCCCCGTAAGGCCCGAGAGGATCTGCTCCCGCAGCCTGTCGCGGGAGGCCGGGGGCAGGCTGTCGGCCAGCAGCACGGCTTCGCGGGCATAGGAGAGCAACTGGCGTTCAGCGGGGCCGGCCTGGGCCAGTGCCTCAGGCGTGGAGAGGCGCTGGAGGGTCAGTTCGAGCGCATGGCGCTCGCCAATGGAACGGCCCGTGAGGGACGGGGAGGCAGCCCGGCGGCCGATATCCGCAAGCCGCGCCTGCCAGTGGCTCGGCCCGGCAAAGCCGACAAAAGCGGCGATCGCCTCGGGGTCCGGGGCGGCGGTGATCTCAGCAGAGGAATCGGGAGTCGGCATCGAGGCTCCACCTCATCGAGGTGTTCCGAATACCCGACCGTTTCAGTGGGATAAAGGTGTTCCCGTTCAGTTTCTCGGGAGGCGGGTGGAAACAGGGGCGTCCGGCACCTGAGCCCGGTGCCGGAGCAGAGCATCCGCCAGCACGCAGGCCATCATCGCCTCCCCCACCGGAACGGCACGGATGCCCACGCAGGGGTCGTGCCGCCCCTTGGTCACCAGATCCCGGTCCTGCCCATGCCGGTCCACCGTGCGGCGGGCCACGAGGATGGAGGAGGTGGGCTTCACGGCGAAGCGCGCGACCACAGGCTGGCCGGTGGAGATTCCGCCGAGGATTCCGCCGGCATGGTTCGCCAGGAACTGCACGGTGCCGTCCGGGGCCATGCGCATCTCGTCGGCATTGTCCTCGCCGGTCAGGGCTGCGGCGGCGAATCCCTCGCCGATCTCCACGCCCTTGACGGCATTGATGGACATGAAGGCGGATGCGATCTCGGCATCCAGCTTGCCATAGATGGGCGCACCCAGGCCGGGCGGGATGCCCTCGGCCACCACTTCCACCACAGCACCGACGCTGGAGCCGGCCTTGCGCAGCGCGAGGAGCTTCTCCTCCCAGCGCGCGGCCGCCGCGCGGTCCGGGCAGAAGAAGTCGTTCTCCGCAACCGCCGCCCAATCCCAGTTCGCGCGGTCCACCATGTCACCGCCCATGGCAACCAGGGCACCGCGGATGGTGATCCCCGTCCCCAGCACCTTGCGCGCCACAGCCCCGGCCGCGACGCGCATGGCCGTTTCCCGCGCCGAGGAACGCCCGCCGCCGCGGTAGTCCCGGACCCCGTATTTCAGGTGGTAGGCAAGGTCGGCATGGCCCGGGCGGAAGCTCTCGGCGATCTCGCCATAGTCGCGGGATCGCTGGTCCTTGTTCTCGATCATCAGGCCGATCGGGGTGCCGGTGGTCAGCCCCTCGAAGGTGCCCGAGAGGATGCGGACCTCGTCCGGTTCCTGCCGTTGCGTGACAAACTTCGACTGCCCGGGGCGGCGGCGATCCAGCCAGGGCTGGATATCTGCCTCGCTCAGGGAGAGGCCGGGCGGGCAGCCATCCACCACCCCTCCGATCGCCGGGCCGTGGCTCTCACCCCATGTGGTGACGCGGAAGAGATGGCCGAAGCTGTTGTGGGACATGGAGAGAGGCGTTCAGCCCTTCTCGATCGTGATGTCCGGCGCGTCCGGATGCTTCATGCCGACGACGTGGTAGCCGCAATCGACATGGTGCACCTCGCCGGTGACGCCGCCCGAGAGCGGGGAAAGGAGATACAGGCCAGCCCCGCCCACCTCATCCAGCGTCACGTTGCGGCGCATGGGCGAGTTGTACTGGTTCCACTTCAGGATGTAGCGGAAATCCCCGATGCCGCTGGCGGCCAGCGTCTTGATCGGGCCGGCGGAAATGGCGTTCACGCGGATGCCGGAGTCGCCGAGGTCAGCGGCCATATAGCGCACGCTGGCCTCCAGCGCCGCCTTGGCCACGCCCATCACGTTGTAATGCGGCGTCCAGCGCTCGGCACCGAGATAGCTCAGCGTCAGCAGCGATCCACCCGGCTTCATCATCGCCGCCGCGCGGCGGGAGACGGAGACGAAGGAGTAGCAGGAGATGTCCAGGGCCTGCAGGAAGGCGTGCTTCGGCGTGTCCAGGTAGCGGCCGCGCAGATACTGCTTGTCGGCGAAGCCGATGGCGTGGACGAGGAAGTCGATCCCGTCCCAGCGCTCCGCGACCTTGGCGAAGGCCGCGTCGATCGCCTCCTCGTCGGAGACGTCGCAGGGGACCAGCAGGTCGGAGCCCACGCTGGCGGCCAGCGGGCGCACCCGCTTCTCCAGCGCCTCGCCCTGATAGGTGAAGGCCAGCTCCGCCCCCTGGGCGGCCGCGGCCTGTGCGATGGCCCAGGCGATGGAGCGGTCATTGGCGACGCCCATGACGATGCCACGGCGGCCCTTCATCAGGTCGCCCTTCATCGGCAGGAGGGCGGCATCGGCCACGGGCTTGGCGTCTTCCATGGGGCGTCCTCCAGGCAGGCGGGGATCGGTTGCGACGGGCGGGGAGGGGTGGCACACCGGATGCAACCGAACAAGGGGCCGAACGCATGAGCCTGACCACCGAGGTCCCCGCCGGAGAGGCCCACGGCGCCGGCATTCCCGACGCCACCGATCCCTATGGCCTCTTCGAGGCCTGGTTCGCCGAGGCCGTGGCGAAGGAGCCGAACGACCCCAACGCCATGTGCCTGGCCACGACAACCCCGGATGGCTGGCCTTCCGCCCGCATGGTGCTGCTGAAGGGGCGGGATGACCGCGGCTTCGTCTTCTATACCAACGAGCAGAGCCGGAAGGGCGGGGAACTGCTCTCCAACCCCCGCGCCGCCCTGTGCTTCCACTGGAAGTCGCTTCGGCGGCAGGTGCGGGTGGAAGGCACGGTCGAGCGGGTGACCACGGCCGAATCCGACGCCTACTTCGCCTCCCGCTCCCGCGGGTCGCGCATCTCGGCCGCTTCCTCGGACCAGTCCCGCCCGCTTCCCTCCCGCGCGGAGTTCGAGCGCCGGATCGCCGAGCTGGAGGCGCGCTACCCTGGGGACACCCTTCCCCGGCCGCCGCACTGGGGCGGCTTCCGCGTGCTGCCGCTCCGGATCGAGTTCTGGCAGGACATGCCCTTCCGCATGCATGACCGCCTGGTGTTTGAGCGAGCCGGCGAGGGCTGGACCACCGGGCGCCTGTTCCCGTGACCATCCCGGCCAGCCAGGCCGCGGCGGCGGCGCTGCTGGCGCGGCTGGCCGGGGCCGGGCAGCCCGTTGAGACACATATATCCGCCGTCTTCGTTGGGGCCGAGCGCGTCTTCAAGCTGAAGAAGGCGGTTGATCTCGGCTTCCTGGATTTCACCAGCCCCGCTTCCCGGCATCGCTACGCCATCCGCGAACTGATGTTGAACCGGCCCGCGGCGCCGGAGATCTACCGTGCCCTTCACGGCATCTCGGCCGCGGCTGACCGGCTGGTGGCGGAGGATGATCCTGCCGCCGTTGAATGGGCGCTGGAAATGGCACCGGTTCCGCAGGGCGATTTCCTCGATGCGCTCGCGGCGGAACAGGGGATAGGGGAGGGCCTCCAGGACGCCCTCGGCGATACGGTGGTGGCCATGCGCGCGCATTATCCGCCCGCCCCGTCCGGGACGGATCCCGTGGCCCGGTTCGACAGGGTTCTGCGGGGCAATGCGCGGGCCGCACTGGATGCGGGGCTCGACCCGGCGCGGGTGATCGCGTGGCGCCGCGGGACGCGGGGCTGGCTGCTCCGCCTCGCCCCGGTGCTGCGGGCCCGCGCGGCGGAGGGACGGGTCCGGCGCTGCCATGGAGACCTGCATCTGGGGAACCTCCTGCTGTGGAAGGGCCGCCCGACGCCTTTCGACGCGCTGGAATTCGACGAGGAACTGGCCACGATCGACACGGGCTACGACCTTGCCTTTCTCCTGGCGGATCTGATGCGCCGCTGCGGGCGCCCCGCCGCCTGCCGGGTGCTGAACCGGGCGGTGGGGGTGGGCGGGGATGCCGGGCTGGTGGCGGGGCTGCCGCTCTGGCTTTCGTCGCGCGCTCTGATCCGCGCGCATTGCGTGGCCCGGCTGCCCGGCGGGATGGAGAGCGGGCTGGCCTTCCTCGCCGATGCGGAGGCGGCGCTCCGGCCGCCACCCGCGCGGCTGCTGGCCGTGGGCGGTCTCCAGGGAACCGGGAAGACCCGCCTGGCGCGGCGGATCGCGCCGGGGCTCGGCGCGGCACCGGGCGCGCTGCATCTGCGAAGTGACGAGATCCGCAAGCGGCTGGCGAACCTCCCGCCCGAGGCGCCACTTCCGCCGGAAGCCTATTCGGCGGCCGCCGCCGAGGCGGTCCATCAGGCACTTTTCCGGGACGCCGCCATAGCCCTGCGCGCCGGCCATTCCGTGATCGCGGATGCGTCCTTCCTTGATCCCGCAAGGCGGGAGGGCATCGAGGCCGTGGCACGCGCCACGGGGGTGCCGTTCACGGGCCTCTGGCTCGAGGCGCCGCTCGATATCCTGCGGGCGCGTGTTGCGGCGCGGCGTGGTGACGCCTCCGACGCCGATGTCCCGGTGCTTGAGCGGGCGGCGGGGCAGCCGGCGGGGCCGATCCGCTGGGCAAGGCTCGACGCCTCGGGCGACCCCCTGGCGGCGGCGCTTGCGGCGGCCCAACTCCAACCATGCTAGGCTGTTAGGTGCCTTGCCGGATTCGGCAGGCCATGGGGGAGGGGGCGCCATGCCCCTGCCACCTGATCACGACGGGAGCAATGCCAATATGGCCTACCGCCGAATCCTTCTGCCCATCACCGGTACCGCCGCGGGCGAGGCCGCGTTGCAGACTGCGCTGATGACCGCACGCATCTGGCATTCGCATGTGCATTGCATCCATGTGCGCGTCGACGCGCGTGACGTGGCGCCGCTGGCCGGGGAGGGCCTCTCCGGCGCCATGATCGAGGAGATGATGGCCGCCACCGAGCGCGAATCGGGTGACCGCGCCAGCCGCGTGCAGGCCCTTTTCGACCGCTTCGTGGATGACAAGGACGTGGTCCTCGCCAGCTCCGCCGAGGCGGCGGAGAAGGCGGATGCCGCCACCCTGTCCTTCGCCTCGGTGTCGGGCCGGGAGGAGGATCTGGTGGCGCAGGAATCGCGCCTCTACGACATGGCGGTGGTGCCGCATCCGGATGCGGGTGAGGATGTCTCCTCCTCGGATGCGCTGCACGCCATCCTCTTTGACAGCGGCCGCCCCGTGCTGATCGCGCCGCGCCTGGCGCCCGCCACCATCGGCAGCCGGGTGTGCTGCGCCTGGAACGGCACGGCGGAGAGCGCGGCCGCCATCGCGGCGGCGCTGCCCTGGCTTCACCGCGCCGAGGCGGTGCGCATCCTTCACAGCAAGGATTACCAGCGGCGCGGGCCGGATGTGCGGGGCATCCTCTCCTATCTCCGCTGGCATAACATCGCGGCGGAGGCGGTGGAGTTCGCCCCCGCCACGCGCGAGGTCGGCGCCGGGCTGCTCGGTGCCGCGCGGGACTTCGGGGCCGATCTGCTCTGCATGGGTGCCTACAGCCATTCGCGCATCCGCCAGCTGATCCTGGGCGGCGTGACGCGGCATGTGCTGGAGAATGCGGACATGCCCGTGATGATGTGCCGCTGAGGGCGGCGCGCCGGGGGCGCCGGCTGCGGCGCGCCCCTGCCGCTCAGCCCGCCCCGGCCTCGATCTCCTCCCGCCGCATCTCGATCTCGAGCCAGCGTTCTTCCGCATCGGCAAGGGCCGACTGGCGCTGGGCGAGCAGTTCCGTCGCCTTCGCGAAGCGCGCCGGATCCCGCGTGTAGAGCTGCGGGTCGGCCAGGATCTCGTTCAGTTTCGCGATCTCGGCCGAGAGCTTCTCCATCTCGCGCGGCAGGGTCTTCAGGGCCTGCATCTCCGCCATGCTGAGCCGGGCGCGTGCCGCCTGCGGTGCGGCTGCCTCGGCGGCGCGGCGGGAAGCGGGCGTGGTGGCGGGCGCATCCGCGGCGCGGGCCTGCACGCCATGGCCGCGCTGCGCCACCATGTCCGAATAGCCGCCGGCATAGTCCTGCCAGCGCCCCTCGCCCTCATAGGCGATGATGCTGGTGGCGACGCGGTCCAGGAAGTCGCGGTCATGGCTCACCACCAGCACCGTGCCGCCGTAATCGGCGATCATCTCCTGCAGCAGGTCGAGCGTCTCGAGGTCGAGGTCGTTGGTGGGCTCGTCCAGCACCAGCAGGTTGCTCGGGCGCGCCATGGCACGGGCGAGCATCACGCGCGCCCTCTCCCCGCCCGAGAGCACGCCGAGCGGCGTGCGCGCCTGCTCAGGCAGGAAGAGGAAGTCCTTCATGTAGCCGACGACATGGCGCGGGGTGCCGCCGACATGCACCATGTCGCCACGCCCCTCGGTGAGCGCGTCCGAGAGCGTCATGGAGTCGTCGAGGCTCGCCCGGCGCTGGTCCAGCGTGACCATCCCGATCCCTGTACCCAGCCGCACCTCTCCGGAATCGGGCGGGAGGACGCCGGTGAGCATGTTGAGGAGCGTGGTCTTGCCCGCACCATTCGGCCCGACGATCCCCAGCCGGTCCCCGCGCAGGATGCGGACGGACACGTCCCGGACCACGGGGCGGCCGCCGAAGGACTTTGAGATGCGTTCGGCCGCGATGACCAGGCTGCCCGAGCCATCCGCCTCGGTCGCCGCCAGCCGGACGCCGCCCTGCGGGCCCCGGCGTTGCCGGTGCTTCTCGCGCAGGGCCTGCAGCTCGCCCACGCGGCGCATGTTGCGCTTGCGCCGGGCGGTGACGCCGTAGCGGAGCCAGTGCTCCTCCCGCACGATCTCGCGCGCGAGCTTGTGGGCATCGCGCTCCTCTTCCTCCAGCACCTGGTCGCGCCAGGCCTCGAATCCGGCGAAGCCCTGCTCCAGCCGCCGCGTCGTGCCCCGGTCCAGCCAGACCATGGCGCGGGAGAGGGATTCCAGGAACCGGCGGTCATGGCTGATGAGCACCAGCGCGGCGCGCATCGAGGCCAGCTCCGATTCCAGCCACTCGATCGCCGGAAGATCGAGATGGTTCGTGGGCTCATCGAGCAGGAGGATGTCGGGGGCAGGAGCGAGCACCGCCGCGAGCGCTGCCCGGCGCGCCTCCCCGCCTGATAGGCGCTCCGGCGATTCCTCGCCGGTCAGGCCCAGCTGCTCCAGCAGGTAGCGGGCACGATAGGGGTCGTCCCCCGGCCCGAGCGCAGCCTCCACATAGGAGAGCGTATTGGCGTGGCCGGAAAGATCCGGCTCCTGCGGCAGGTAGCGGAGCGTGGCGCCGGGCTGGAGAAAGCGGCTACCGCCATCCGGGGTCACCAGCCCGGCTGCGATCTTGAGAAGGGTGGACTTGCCCGATCCGTTCCGGCCAACCAGGGCGAGCCGCTCGCCGGGGGCAACCGAGAGAGTAGCGCCGCGCAGCAGCGGCGTGGTGCCGAAACCCTGTCGGATATCCTGCAGGAGAAGAAGAGGGGGTGCCATGCCGGGGATATGGCACCCGGCGCGCGGGAAGGCACGGGGCCAAAGCTGCATTTCGCCTGGCGGGAAGGGGATGACTTCTCGCGTTCGTGAGGATTATAAGGCCTGGGGACCACCAGTGCGGGTGGCGCCGGGCGCCGCTAACCCGTTCTTCATCTCCTTCGCATCAGGCTGGGGACATGCCGACCTACCTCCCGCGCCGATCCATGCTGGGCCTGCTGGGCGGGGCGACCGCTGCCGCGATCTTTGCCGAGCCGGTGGTCGCACAGGAGGATGCGCGTGACTGGGCCATGTTCAAGGCCCGCTTCCTCTCGGCCGATGGCCGCATCATCGACAACGGGAATGGCAACCAGTCCCATTCCGAGGGGCAGGGCTGGGGCCTCTCCCTCGCGCAGCATCATGACGACCGGCCGGCTTTCGACCGCATCCTGGCCTGGACCCGCCGCAACCTGCGGCGTGACTCGGACCGGCTGCATGCCTGGCGCTGGCGGCCGGACCAGCAGCCAGCCGTGCAGGACAGCAACAATGCCACGGATGGCGACCTGTTCATTGCCAGTGCGCTGCTCCGCGGCGGGCGGCGCTGGTCGGATCCGGCCCTGACCGAGGAGGGCACCGCGATCGCCCGGGACGTGCTGCGCCTGCTGGTGCGCCGTGCCGGCGGGCACCTCGTGCTCCTGCCTGGCGCCCGGGGCTTCGAGCATCGCACCCATGTGGTGATCAACCCCTCCTACTATTCCTATCCCGCTATCGCTGCCGTGGCCGAAGCGGTTCCCGACCCGGCCTGGCTGCGGGTGGCGAGCGATGGCCTGCGCCTCCTGCGGATGGCACGCTTCGGCCGGTGGGGGCTTTCGCCGGATTGGCTGGCCGTGTCGCGCACCGACGGTCAGGTTTCCCCGGCGCAGGGCTGGCCGGCGCGCTTCTCCTATGACGCGGTCAGGGTTCCCCTCTGGCTGGCCTGTGCGGGATTGTCGGACGAGCCTGCCGTGGAGGCTCCCTTCGCCTTCTGGTCCGATTCTAGCCTGAGGCAGGTGCCAGCCTGGGCCGATCTTTCGGATGACAGGGTGGCGCCCTATCCTGCCGGCTCCGGTGTTCTGGAGATCGGCCGTTTCGTAGCGCGGCAAAAGCGGCTAAGCTGGGACAGGCCCCTGCCGGATGGCGGTGTGCTCGGGCGTGATTATTATGACACAGCGCTGATGCTGCTCGCGCGTATGGGGGCAGCCGAGCGCGGCATTCTTATCAACAAGGGTTAAGAACGCCGAAAAAATGAGATAGCCTGCTTCCTGTCGGCGGCCGAGTCTCGCGCGGCGGACGGATGGAGTGCGGCTGATGCGTCAGGACACGGATGTTGCCCGGATGGCAGCAGCCCTGCGAACACCAGCGCTTAAGTATCGTAGCTTCGGGAACGAGCCCGTTCGCAACGCGCCGTCCGTCGAGGCGCAGAGCGATGACCAGGCCTTCGGTATTCTGGGTGATGCCCTTTCCGGCGCGAGCGACCTGCCGCCGGACATGATCATGGGTGGCCCAGCGTCGGAGTCGCCGCTCCCGACCGAGACCCCGGTCCTCCCCGTGCAGCCTGCGGCGGTGGCGAACACCCCGCTCCCCGTTCCGCCGCCGCCGGCCTGGCACGCCGAGGAACCGGCGCGGATGCCGGACCTGATCGCCCCGAATCCCTATGCGCAGCTCCAGCGCGCGCCACTCCCAGAGCCGCCCCCCGTGCGACCTGCCCCCGTGCAGCAGGAAACCATGCCGGTTGTGCCGTCCTGGTCGCAGCCGTTGCCGCCCGCTCCGCCCTCGCAGCCCCAGCCCGCCCCGTCGCCGGCCGCACACAGCCTCCTGCAGGTGCTGATGGGTGACCATGCACCGCCGGCCCCGCCTGTTACGCCACAGGCGGTGCCTGTTGTGCCGCCGCCCGTCGCTCCGCTCGCAGTTTCTGCGCAGGCCACCCACCCGCAGCCGGCGCTACCTCAGGCGCCCATTCCCGTACGGCCGGAAATGCCGGCCCAGCTGCCGCGTCAGGCTCCGCTCGCCGCTTCCCCGCAGGTGCCGGCGGCCCCGGCCAGCCCTCCGCCGCTGCCGTTGCTTGCGAGCCTTTCGAGTGGTCCGGCCGCGCTTCCTCCGATCCGGATGGGGGGCAGCACAGGCTCCTCCCTGCTCGATGCGCTGATGGGCTTCGGTCCCGGCGCTGGTTCCACCACCGTCCACTATCCACTGCTGGATGCTTTGGGCGACGCCATGCGCGGAACGGGCAATGAGCCCTCTCCGCGCCACTGGCCGGCGGAGCGCGTCGATATCGCTCTGCCCGACCTGCTGCGCCGTATCGCGGCAGGTGTCCGTTTTGCCCGAAATGCCGCCTGAGTTCAGGAGCAACGCCGTGTCGCTGATCTGCTTCGCGTCGCCCAAGGGTGGGGTCGGGAAGACCACGCTCACCGCCAACATCGCCGATGCGTTGCAGCGCCTGGGCCACCGCGTTCTCGCGATAGACCTGGACTCGCAGAACGCGCTGCGCCTGCATTTCGGCGTGCCGCTGACCGACAAGGCCGGCTTCGTCACCGGGCTGCTGCAGGGCGATGGAAACTGGCGCAGCCATCTTCGCCAGACCCCCTCGGGCGTGCTGCTGCTGCCGCATGGGGCCACGGATCTCCGGGGCGCACTCGACCTCGCCGTCGCGCTGGACCGTGAACCGGACCTGCTGGGCAACCCGCTCCGCGAGATGCTGGCCGAGCCGAATCTTGTGGTGCTCGCCGATCTGCCGCCAGGGCCTTCCCAGGCACTGGCCCTTCTCGGGCCGATGGCGACGATGGTGATCGGCGTGCTCCAGGCGGAGGCGATCAGTGCCGCCCTGGTGCCGGAGATCGAGAGCGGCCGCTTCCTCGGCACGGGCACCATGGCGGCCCTGCTGGCCGGTCGCCTGAGGGTGGTGCTGAACGGGGTGGACCTTTCCTCCCGCCTGTCCCGCGCCTCCGCCGAGGCGGTCGCGCGGCATCTCGGCTATCGCATGCTCGGCGCCATGAGCCGGGAGGAGACCGTGGCGGAAAGCCTGGCCTGCCAGCGCCTGCTGCTTGACCATGCGCCGGACAGCCGCGCCGCCTCGGACCTGAAGGAGGTTGCGCGCCTCATCTCCGCCGCGCTGCCGCCGCCTGTCGCCGCCGGGATCGGCGCGGCGCCGCAGCCAACGCCGGAGTCGCCGGTCCTTCCCCCGGTCGTGCCCGCGCCGCAGCAGCCAACGGTCGAGGCCAGCCGATGAGGCGCTTCCGCAACGCGGCCGGGGTGAGCCTCTGGCTTGGCCGGCTGGCCGTTCTTCTCGGTTTCATCATCGCGTTGCCCTTCATCGTGGCACCGCTGGAGGCGGAACAGCAGGCCTGGCTCGCGGTCGGCGGCCTGCTGGTCTTCGCCATTGTCTCGCTCGTGCCGGGGAAGGGCTCCCTCGTTTTCCTCGCGCTGCTCTCCGGCGTGATCTCCACGCGCTACATCTACTGGCGCATCACGGACACGCTCGATTACACGAACTTCTTCTCGACCTTCCTTGGTACCGGCCTGCTGCTGGCCGAGATCTATGCCGTGGTCGCGCTGCTGCTTTCCTACCTGCAGTCGCTCTGGCCCCTGGAGCGTCGCCCGGCGCCGCTGCCGGAGGATCCGGAATACTGGCCGACCGTCGATGTTTTCATCCCGACCTACAATGAGCCGCTCGAGGTGGTGAAGCCGACGGTCTTCGCCGCCATGGCGATGGACTGGCCGCGCCACAAGATGAATGTGGTGCTGCTCGACGACGGCCGTCGCGAGGAGTTCCGCGCCTTCTGCGCCCAGGTCGGCTGCGGCTACATGATCCGTCCGGACAACAAGGGTGCGAAGGCGGGCAACATCAACCACGCGCTGTCCCGCACGGATGGCGAGTACGTGGTGATCTTCGACTGCGACCATGTCGCGACCCGCGCCTTCCTGCAGATGACCATGGGCTGGATGCTCCGCGATGCCGGGCTCGCCATGGTGCAGACGCCGCACCATTTCTATTCGCCCGATCCGTTCGAGCGGAACCTCGCCTCCGGCACGCGCGTGCCGAATGAGGGGCTTCTGTTCTACGGGCTGATCCAGCAGGGCAATGATCTCTGGAACGCGGCCTTTTTCTGCGGTTCCTGCGCGGTGATCCGGCGCACGGCGCTGGAGCAGATCGGCGGCGTGCCGACCGAAACCGTGACCGAGGACTGCCATGCCAGTCTCAAGATGCAGCGGCTGGGCTGGCGCACCGCCTATCTCCGCCTGCCCCTCGCCGCCGGCCTCGCCACGGACCGCCTCGTCGCGCATATCGGCCAGCGCATGCGCTGGGCGCGCGGCATGGTGCAGATCTTCCGGATCGAGAACCCGCTGCTGGGCCCGGGCCTGAGCCTGACGCAACGGCTCTGCTACGTGGCATCCATGTGGCACTTTCTCTTCCCGGTGCCGCGCTTCATCTTCCTTACCGCGCCGCTCGCCTTTCTCCTGTTCGGCCAGAACATCATCGCGGCCTCGCCGCTCGCGATCGTCGCCTATGCCGCGCCGCATGTGGTGCATGCCGTTCTGACCAACTCGAAGCTCCAGGCCCGGGTGCGGCACTCCTTCTGGTCCGAGATCTACGAGACGGTGCTCGCGCTCTACCTGCTGCCCGTGGTGGTCACGACCCTGCTCGACCCGAAGCGCGGCAAGTTCAACGTGACCGACAAGGGCGGCACGTTGGACGAAGGCTATTTCGACTTCCGCGCCACGGGGCCGAACTTCATCCTCGCGGTGGTTCTCGTCCTCGGCCTGCTCTCCGGCATCTATGGCATGGCCGCGTATCCCTATGAGAGCCTCGAATTTCAGGCGAATGCGCTGAACACCCTCTGGGTGGTGCTTTCGCTCCTGACCGTTCTGGCGGGGCTCGCCGTGGGGCGCGAGCGGCGCCAGGTGCGCGAGCGCGCCCGCGTCGGCGCCATCATGCCCCTGCACGTCTCGCTCCCCGATGGACGGCTTGTTCCCGGCGAGACGCTCGACCTTTCCCTTGGTGGCGCGGCCGTGGCCGCAGCGCGGCCGGAGGGACTGCCCGACAATGCCGTGCTGACACTGGAGATCGAGTTGGGTCCGGAACGCGTGACGATTCCCGCGGAAGCCCTGCGCTGGCAGGATGGCCGCCTGCAGGTGCGCTTCGTTCCCCAGAACTTGCGGGACGAAGGCAACATAACCCGGGTGGTGCTCGGCCGTGCCGATGCCTGGGTGGACTGGGACGATGTCCGCCACGACCGGCCCATGCGCTCGCTTGGCGAGGTCGTGCGCAGCATCGGCGGCCTCTTCCGCGGCGACAGCCAGTTTTCCTTCCGCGCCCGCCGGGCACGCCGCCTGGCCGCCGCGCGAGCCCAGCCGGCGCGGGCCGTTGCGCCGAGCCGCGGCGCGGAGGCCGCGCAGCGCCGCTCGGTCGAGCGTGCGCGCCGTTCGGCTGCTGTCCTGCTCGCGCTCGGGCTTGGCCTGCCCGTTGGCGCCGCGGCCCAGTCGCCGCGGCCACAGGCGCCGACCCCGCCTCCGGCGATCAACCAGGGGCAGGGAAGCTTCACCCCGCCGCCACCGCCCGGTTCGGGGCCCGCGCCTGCCCAGTTCAATCCCGGGCAGGTTCCGGCGCCGGCCGGCCTGCCGCAATACGCGCCGACGCCTGTGCCGGGTCAGCCGGCCCCCGCCGCCGCGCCGACCGCCTCGCCGCCCGGCCTCAACCCGCCAGCTGTGATGGTCGCGCCCTCCGCGCCCATCACCTTCGGTGGAGAGACCCAGCCAGGCATCGGCTCGCGCACCGAGACGCGCACGCTGCGCCAGCTCGGTCTGCGCAGCCCGATGCAGCTGCGGGGGCTGGCGGACCTGCAGGGACTGCTCTTCGGCATCCGGTCCGACGAAGTGGTGACGAGCGCGAAGCTCACCCTTCAGGGCGCCACCAGCCCCGCCCTGATCCCTGAGCTGTCGCAGATCGCGATCACGATGAACGAGCAGTTCGTCGGCACGATCACGCCGGACCGGGCGCGCCCGGCCTTCGGACCGGTGGAGTTCCAGATCAACCCGGTCTTCTTCGCCGACAGCAACCGGCTGAACTTCCGGTTCACCGGCCGCTATGCGGTGGAGTGCAACGACCCGCTTTCGGGCCTGCTCTGGTCGACGGTTTCCGACCTCTCCACCCTGCAGCTCACCCTCGAGCGCCTGCCGCTCAACCGTGACCTCGCGCGGCTGCCCGAGCCCTTCTTCGATGTCCGCCTTCTGCGTGAGCCGCTGGTCCTTCCGGTGGTGATGGCGGAAGGGGCAGGCAATGACGCGGTGCGTGCGGCCGTTGTTACCTCCTCCTGGTTCGCGGTGCAGGCGGATTATCGCGGCGCGGCTTTCCCGGTCAGCTCGGTGGTGCCGTCGCGCGGGAATGCCGTGGTCATCGCCACGGGCTCGGACTCCCTGCCCGGGCTGACCCTGCCCCGCATGGAAGGGCCCACTCTCGCCATCCTGCCCAGTCCGAACGACCCGGCCTCCGTGCTCCTCCTCGTTGGTGGGCGGTCGGGTGCGGAGGCCGCCGTGGCCGCCCAGGTGCTGGCGACGGCGAAGGAAGGCCTGTCCGGCGAACTGGCCACGGTGGCCGTGAACGAGCTGCCGGCCCGCCGGCCCTATGATGCGCCTCGCTGGATCCGGAACGACCGGCCCGTGCGCTTCGGCGAGCTGGTCGATCCGTCGGAACTGCAGTCCTATGGCTACGCGCCGGGCCCGGTTTCCGTGCCCTTCCGCACTGCCCCGGACCTGTACACCTTCCGCGACCGGAACCTGCCCGTGGATGTGCGCTTCCGCGCGCCGCCCGGCCCGATCCTGGACCTGGCCGTCTCGCGCCTCGATGCCGCGCTGAACGACGTGTATCTCAAGTCCTTCCCGCTGCGGGAGGGTGAGGCCGGCTGGCCCTGGAACTGGGTTTACCGGACCGTCGGCAGCACTGCCTCCGCCGAGCGCGGCGAGGGGACGGTCGGCCTTCCGCCCTATCTCGTCTTCGGCCTGAACGAGCTGCAGTTCCGCTTCGACCTGCGCCCGCTGCACCGCGGCGATTGCGTGAGCGTGCCGGGCGATATCCGCTCGTCCATCGATCCGGACAGCACGATCGATCTCTCGGCGGCCTATCGCTACACGGAGCTTCCGAACCTCGCCTATTTCGTGGGCAGCGGATTCCCCTACACGCGGATGGCCGATCTCTCGAGCACGGCGGTGGTGCTGCCGGACCGCGCCTCGCCCGTGGAGATCTCCACGGCGCTGAACCTGATCGGGCGCATTGCCGCGATCGTGGGTTATCCCGCCACGCGGATCGAGGTGGCGCGCCCGGGTGGGCTGGAGGCGGTGTCGAACCGCGACCTGCTCGTGATCGGGCCTCTTAACCGCCAGCCGGCCCTTTCCGCGCTGCTGCGCGACGGTCCGATCACGGTGGAAGGGAACCGCGTGAATGTGGCGCTTCCCGATGCGCTGGATAACTTCCGCAACATCTTCATCTCGGACGACCGGCGGCTTGACCGCGAGCGGCTGACCGCGACGCTGGGCGGCAACCAGGGCGAGGGGATCGGCCTGCTGATCGGCTTCCAGAGCCCCCTCAACTCGGACCGCTCGGTGGTGGCGCTGACGGGCTCGAGCCAGCAGGGCATGGAGGCCATGGTCGCCGCCCTGCGCGACCCCGAGCAGCAGCCCCGGATCCAGGGCGACGTGGCCCATGTGAGCAATGGCCAGGTCACCTCCTTCAAGGTGTCGCGGAACTATGGCGTGGGCAGCCTGCCGATCACCCTGCTGCCGCAGCGCTATCTCACGACCCGGCCGGACCTGATGCTCGGGCTGCTGGTCATCGCTGCCCTGGTGATCGCGATCCCGCTCTACTGGACGCTGCGCCGCCGGGCGATCAGCCGGCTGAGGACCCGTGCATGACCGCACTGCGCCATTACCTCCTCGGGGCAGCCGCTACGGCGGCGCTCCTCGCCGGGGGGCCGGCCCTTGCCCAGGGAAGCGGCATCCAGGTTCTGATCGAGCAGGCCGGCTTCTGGCGAAGCCAGGGCCAGCCGGCCCGGGCGGTCGCGGCGCTTGAGCGGGCGCTGACGGTCCAGCCGATGCACCCGGAGGCACTGGCGGCCGCGGCGCTGACCCAGATCGAGCTGGGTGAGGCTTCGGCGGCCGTCCCCTATCTCGATCGCCTGCGGCAGGCCGCGCCGGGTGATCCGCGAATCGCGCGGGTCGAAGCCGCGCTTCGCCAGGCGCCTGGACGGGCCGATCCTGCGGATTCCACCGAGCGTGCTGCGGGCGAGGCCGCCTTGCAGGCGGGCGACACGGCCCGGGCGGTGCAGGCCTTCGAGGCCGCGCTGGCGCGCAGGCCGGAGGACAGGGCCGCTCTGGGCGGGCTCGGCATTGCGCGGCTGCGTGAGGGCCGCGCCGGCGAGGCGCGCGACCTTCTTATGCGCGCTTCTGCCGGGGACCCGGCGCAGGCTGCTCGCTGGGGCGCGGCGCTGGACCAGGCCGGGTTCGCCACGGAGATCGTCGAGGCCCGGCGGCAGATGGCGCTGGGCGCCACCGAAGCGGCGGAGAGGGTGCTGCTCCGTGCGAGCCGGCGGGATGTGGCGGACCGGGCCGAGGCGGAGCTGATGCTCGGGGCGATAGCCCTGCAGCGCGGCGAGCTGAATGAGGCGGAGGCCCGCTTCCGCGCGGCGGTCTTTCAGCGCCCGGGCCTGCCTGCCGCCCGCCAGGGTCTGCTCGAAAGCCTTCGGGGCCAGAACCGGATCGCCGAGGCCGATGCGCTGGCCCGCCTCCTCGCAGCACGCGACAACGCCCGGGCCGAGGCGCTGCGCGCAGAGGCGTCGCGCACCGAGGATCCTGAATCGGCCCTGGGGCTGCTGCGCGGCGCGCTCGCCGCGGCGCCCGCCAGCGCCGGGGCTCGGCTGGACGTGGCGCGCCAGCTGCTTCGTCTCGGCCGCGGCGCGGAGGGGCGGGCCCTGATGCAGGAGGCGCTCGCCGGCACCCCCGGGCCGGAGGCCATCCAGGCCGCAGCGCTTTTCGCGCAGGACGAAGGACGCTTTGCCGAGGGCATCCGCCTGCTCGAGCGCGTGCCGGACCGTGTGCGCGGCAGTGACCATGCGCGCCTTCTGCGCAGTCTTCGCTGGCAGGCGGAGGTGGCCGATGCCGCGGCGCAGCCCCAACCGGGTATGCGTGGGGCCCTGCTGGCCCTTGCCGGCCGGACGGACCCCACCGGCGAAACCGCGATCCGCGCCCTCCGTGCCCTCATCCGGGCCGGAGACCGGGACGGGGCGACCGATGCGGTTCGCGCCGCCCTTGGCGTAGATCGTGGCGGCAGCGCAGCGCTTCGGATCAGCCTGGCCGGCGCGCTGTCGGATGGCGGGATGGAGCGTGAGGCGGGCGAGGTGCTCGCCCCCCTGCTAGCTGCCGCGGATCTTGCGCCGGCGCAGCACAGGCAGCTCGCCGCCCTTGGCGTCGTGCCGATGCCGCAGCATGCGGCTGCAGCCGCCGCGCTGCTGCCCATCGAGGCCGAGCCGCCGCGCCTCTACCAGGGGGCGCGGGACCCGCGTGTGGCCGGCCGGATCGCCGAGGCCGTGCTGCGGCGCGATCCGCGCAATGTGGAAGCGCGGATGGGGGCCGTGGAGGCAGCCTTGGTCCAGCGCGACCTGATGGCCGCCGAGGCGCTGCTCGCCGAGGGACGGCTGCTGAATGCGAGCGATCCGCGGGTTTCCGTGATGGAGGCCAGGCTGGCGCGCGCGAGTGGCGATGGCCGCCGGGCGCAGACCGCGTTGCAGCTGGCGGCCGATCAGCGGCGCGCGCAGCTCGGGGCGGTTTCCCCGGTCGCCTCGGTGGAGGCGCCGTATCGCCGCACCATGCTGGCCGGGGAAGGTCCGGCGGGTGGCTTTATGGATGTGGGTTCCAGCCCGACGAGCGCCGCCATGGGCGGGGTCACGCCGAGCCAGCTTCGGGCTTCGGACGATCCCCTCCTGTCGGAGATAGGACGCCAGCTGGCCGAAGTGAACCAGGAGGCGAGCGGCCGGGTGGTGCCCAATTTCGCCTTCCGCACGCGCTCCGGCGAGCGTGGCCTGGAGCGGCTGCGGGAATATGGCGGCGGGGTGGAGGCTGCCCTGCCGCTACCGACGATCGGCGGCGAGCTGAGTGCGCGCGTCAACACGGTGAATATCAACACCGGGCGGCTGGACAGCGGACCGGCCGACCTGCGCCGCTTCGGCACCTCGGCAGTCAATATTCCCAGCACGGGCGGGACCCTCACTGGCGACCAGATCGCCGCTCTTACGCCGCGGGATCGCTCGGCGACCGGCACCAGCCTCGGCATCGGCTATGCCCGCGGCGCGGTGACCGTTGATCTCGGCTCCACGCCCCTGGGCTTCCGGGAGCAGACGGTGCTCGGCGGCGTCGAGGTGACACCCCGGCTTGGCGAGAACCTGCAGCTCCGCCTGCGCGGCGAGCGGCGCTCCGTGACAGACAGCCTGCTGGCCTGGTCCGGGATGCGGGATCCCAGGACAGGCACGGTGTTCGGCGGCGTCGTCCGCAACACCGGGCGGGCGCAGCTGGAATACTATGACGGCCGGGTCGGAGCCTATGCTGGGGTCGGCTACTCCACGATCGGCGGCCGCAACGTTGCCGACAACAACCGGATCGAGGCCGGAGCCGGCGTGAACTACGCCGTGCTCCGCAACGAGAACCGCGAGCTCGTGACCGGGCTGGACCTGACCTATTTCAGCTACGACAAGAACCTGCGGCTCTTCACCTTCGGCCATGGCGGCTATTTCAGCCCGCAGGAATACATCGCTGCCTCCATTCCGGTGGATTACCGGGAACGGCGCGGGAACTTTGCCTACAGGCTGGGGGCCAGCATCGGCGTCGCGCATTTCCGCGAGAAGCGGATGCCGTATTTCCCGACCAATGGCGCGCTGCAGGCGGTCGCGGAGTCGCAGGCGGCCGCGGACTCTTCCGTCTCGGCCTTCTATCCGTCCCAGCGCGAGACTTCGGTCACTGCCGGGCTGCGCGGCGACATCGAGTACGCCCTCACCCCGTCGCTCCGCCTCGGTGCCTCGGTCCGGTATGACCGTTCCGCCGATTTCGATGAGACGCGCGCCCTGGTCTATGCGCGCTACCGGTTCGATCCGTGAGGAGGCCGACGCCTGATGACCTCCAACCCTGAACCCCGCCCGGACTGGGAGGGCTTCCTCCGCGCCCTGCTTGACACGCTGGACGCCCATATGCCCGCCGAGGAACGTGCCGTGCTGCTGCGCGCCATCGGCGCGCAGATCGCGGCCCTGTCGCCAATCCCGCCCGAGGCCACGCTGGCCGGGCTGGAGGCACGGATCAATGAGCGCCTGGCCGGGCCCCGCTGGGGCTCGGTTTCCATCGCCCTGGATTCCGATGGCCCGGCCCTCGTTCTCACCCATGCCGCTCCTCCCAGCCTCCCTCATCGGCGCGACGAGGATCGGGCGTGGATCGCCCCGGTGCTCGAAGGACTTCATTCCGGCTGGATCGGCGCACAGCCCGGTGCGGAGGCCGAGGTCCAGACACATCTGGTGAGCAGCAGCGAGGGACGGATGGTGTTGCGCTACGGCGCCTAAGGTTCCCGCCAGAGACGAAGGAAAAGCCGCAGGACATTGTTCTTGCGGCTTTTTTGTGCGTGCCAGCTCAGTGCGGTTTTTCGCCCGTCTTCTGTTCCGGAACGCCAAGCGCATCGGCGAGCCGTGCCGTCGCGCTGCCCGGACGGGCCGGGCGGGGCTGGTCGGGCCCCGGGCTCCATCCGGTCAGCGTCAGGAGGCGGAGGGTCACGGGCACTCCGTCCGGCCCGGCGGGCAGGCTGGCCAGGGCCGAGGGGAAAAGTGCGCGTGGCGGGATTCGGTTATCCCGGGAGAGGACGGCATTCGTCTCCCCCGCCGCCTGAAGGTCGCGCAGCAGCAGGAGCGGATCCCGGTAAGCGAGGGCGACATCCTCCAGATCCGCCACAGGGAGGGCGAAGCCCGCGCGCTGCAGCAGGCCGGCGCCGTCCCGCAGCTCGGGGAAGGGAGAGACCCGTGGTGCCGCGCCGCCCCGGAGGCTCGCATCGGCCCCGGTCAGGACTTCACGTAGCGGCTGTAGCGTGCCGAGGGCCGGCATGGTGGCCAGGAACAACCCGTCCGGCGCCATCGCCTGCCGGATCTGGGCCAGGGCTCCGGGGAGGTCGTTCACCCAGTGCAGCGAGAGGTTGGCGACCACGAGGTCGAAGCTGCCCGAGGCAAAAGGCAGCCATTCCTCATCCCCGACGAGGGCGAGCCCGCCCGCACCCGCGGCCAAGCGCGGCGAGAGGTCCATCGAAACGACGGTGTCTACGCCGCGTCCGCGCAGGGCCGGTGCGATCAGGCCTCGGCCGCCGATCTCCAGGGCACAGGCGAAGCGCCGGGTGGTGTCGTCCAGCCGATCGAGCAGGCGCTCCGCCAGCGCCTCCAGCACCGGCGTCACGCGGTGCTGCGTCTGGGCTGCCCGGTCGCGGCGGCGACGCAGCAGGCGGCGGTCGAAGATCAGGTGTGGCGCGCTCATGCCCCGCATATGTCGCGCCGCCCCTCCCGCCGCCAGGGGCGGCCGCCTAGCATCCTGGGCCGGGGCAGGGGAGGAATCATGCGGGCGGCGGTAGATAGGGCAGGGCGCCTTGTTCGGCAGGGCTGGGGGCAGGCGCTGGATGCGCTGCTGCCACCGCACTGCCTCGCCTGCGACGCGCGGGTGCTGCAGCAGGGCTCGCTCTGCGCAGCCTGCTTCGGTGGGCTGCACGCCATCGTGCCGCCATTCTGCGGCTGCTGCGGGGTGCCGTTCGAGCATGCCGGGCAGGGGGAGGGCGGGATCTGTGGTGCCTGCCTGGCCCGCCCCCCGGCCTTTGCCCAGGCCCGGGCCGCATTCGCCTATAACGATGCGGTGGCAAGGCTGGTGCTGCCGCTGAAGCATGCGGACCGCACGGAACTGGCCCTTCCGCTTGCCCGCCACATGGCGCGGGCGGGCGCTGAGCTTCTGGCACGCGCGGATCTGCTTGTGCCGGTGCCCCTGCACCGGAGGCGCCTTTTCCTGCGGCGCTACAACCAGGCGGCGCTCCTGGAGCTGCGGCTTGGCCGGCTCTGCACGGTTCCCGTCATGCCGGATGCGCTGCGCCGGCTCCGTGCCACGGCGCCCCTGGGAAAGCTGGGTGCGGAGGGAAGGCGGGCGGCCCTGCATGGAGCGATCGGCCTCTCTCCGGGCGCGGGCACGCGGCTGACCGGGCGGCGGGTCCTGCTGATTGACGACGTGCTGACCAGCGGTGCAACGGCCGATGCCTGCGCCACCGCCCTTCTGGACGGAGGCGCGGCAGAGGTGGAGGTGCTGGCCATCGCGAGGGTTCCCGATCCGCGGATCGCCGGCCCGCTCACGCCTTGAAGGATCAGAAGGGGTCACCGAAATGGTGCCCATGGCCCAGATCGAAATCTACACCATCCCTTACTGCCCCTATTGCGACCGCGCGAAGGCGCTGCTGAGCCGCAAGGGCGTGAGCTACCAGGAGATCGATGCCCCGACCGGTTCGGCCGCGCGCAAGTCGGCGATCGAACGCTCGGGAGGGCGGACCACCGTGCCGCAGATCTTCATCAACGGGCAAGCCATGGGCGGCTCGGATGATCTGGCTGCGCTGGACCGGGCCGGGAAGCTCGACGCGCTCCTGGCCGCCTGATGCCTTCTCTGGCGCTCCGCGCCGCGGAGTGCCAGAACCGGGCGGCGCAGACCGTCCTCCAATCCCAAGACGAGAGATGATCCACTACCAACTTCGCTGCAGCCAGGAGCACGGCTTCGACGGCTGGTACAAGGATAGCGCCGCTTTCGAGAAGCTGGCGGCGTCCGGCCTGATCGACTGCCCGGTTTGCAGCGACACGAAGATCCGGCGCGACCTGATGGCGCCCGCCATTGCGAAGGCGCGGACCGAGCCCGTGCCCGCGCCGGTGAAGCCGCCCGAACAGCCCGCCGCCGCGCCGCCTGAAGGCGCCACTGCAACGGCAGGCCCCATGCCGGCACAGCTGCTGGCGCTCCTCCAGCGGATGCGGGCGGAGGTGGAGAAGAACTGCGACCATGTCGGCCGCGACTTCGCCGAGGAGGCGCGGAAAATGCATCGTGGCGAGAGCGAGCGCCGGGGCATCTACGGCGAGGCAACAGCCGACGAGGCCGAGGCTCTGGCCGATGAGGGGATCGAGGTGGGGCGCATTCCCTGGGTTCCGCGGGCGGACGGATGAGCCGCCCGGGGGCGTAGGGGAGTGCACCGCCCCACTCGCCGCCCTGGTGGATCAGTGGTGCCTGGATGAAGCCGCCCGGCTATCTCCGGGCTGACCCTGGGGGGCGGCCGGCGATCTCCAGCCCGGCGCAGGTCCGGATGTTCGTGGCCGGGCAGGCGGGATCGTTTGCGGTTTGGGGCAGGCTGCAGGGCACTGCGCCGGGACAGGTGCATCGGCCGGGCTTGGCCCGGATGCGCCGGGTGGGTTGCCGGTGGTGCTAACGCCCGAGATCGCCGGTGGCGCCATGCCCGCTTGAGCGAGGGCGCTCGACCCCGCGCAGCACATTCAGGATCGCCTCGGGACGGATCGGCTTCTGCAGGATGGCAAGGGGCGACATGGCCTCGCAGCGCGCACGATGAAGCGGATCGCCTGAGCCTGTAACGAACAGGAAAGGCGGTCCCCCGCGCTCCCGCAGCAGGGCAGCCAGCTCGGGGCCGTCCATCCCGCCCGGCAGCCTCACATCCAGGCTCACGACATCGATCGTCACACCCGATTCAAGAAGATCGAGGGCCTCCTGGGCGGTTCCGGCCATGCCAACCACCTCGTGCCCGCCATCCTCAAGAACCATGGCGAGGTAGTCGGCAATCAGAAACTCGTCCTCCACGATGAGGACTTTCAGGCTGCTGGCCTCAGCACCCGGACCATGCATTGCGTTCCCCCACCGTCCCTAGGGCTGATCCGAAGCTCGGCGCCCAGTTGCTGGGCCAGGCGCCGGACCAGGCGGATCCCTAGGCCCGGGGCGTCGGAGACGGCTTCCGGCAGCCCCACGCCATCATCATTCACTTCCAGAATGACTCCGCCTTGGTCAAGGCGCCGAAGCGAAACGCTGATCCACCCGGCCGCCCCATCTGGAAAGGCGTATTTGATCGCGTTGGTCAGGAACTCGTTCGCGATCAATCCGAGCGGCACGGCGGTGTCGACGGGAAGCACCTCGTCGGCGAGGTCGAGGGAGGCCCGGATAGGCCGGCCATCCAAGGCCAGTATGTCGTCCACGAGCCCCCGGAGGAAATCGCCGATCCTCACCTTCTCGAAGGCGCCGTCGCGGTAAAGCTGCTCTTGCAGCATCGAGAGGGACTGCACGCGGCGGGCAAGATCCTCGAGCTGGCTCCGGGCCCCGCGGTCGGCCAGGCTGCGGGCCGTGAAGCTGATGAGCCCGATCACGAGCTGCAGGTTGTTGTGGAGGCGGTGGTAGAGTTCCTGCGTTAGCAGGTCACGGCTCTCCTCCAGGCTGCGACGGGTTTCCGCCCGGGTGACCGCCGCGCGTGCCGCGGCCGCGAGGCGGCGCAACTGCTTTGGCGATTTGACGAGATAGTCGTCGAAACCGGCCTTGATGGCCCGGACCGCCAACTCCTCGTTGCCGGTCCCCGTGAACATCACGGCCGGGCAGATGGGATTCACGGCCCGCACAGCCGCGAGCACCTCGAAGCCGTCGGTCCATTTCAGGTCGAGGTCCGACACCAGGAGCCCCGGCCTGGGCTCCTGGCGCAGCGCCGCTTCGAGTGCCGCCGGCGTTCCGATCTCGGCGATCACGGCGTCAGGAAACTCCCGGCGGACCTCTCGCAAAGCCAGATCCCGGAAGTCGGGATCATCGTCGGTGATCAATATCCGCATGGTACTCTCAACGAAATCCGCTGGCCCGCGGTTCCAGATGGGATGCGCCATCCTGCGCCGCTGCAACCCGGAGGCGCGCAGCCGCTTCCAGGGTTCTGGATGTTCTGGGGCAGCCGGGATGGGTGCGGCGGCGGTAATGGCAGAGGAACGTAGCAGCGCGGCTGGCGCGGGGCCCGGGTGGGGCAGGGACGTTCCGGGCTGGGCGGCTGTCGCCGCGTTCGTCTCGACAGGCCTGCTCCTGCTCGGTGCCTTCCTGCTCATCCTCAACCTGGCGCGCCTCACCGAGGCCCGCCGCCTCGTGAACATCACCGTCGAGGTGCTTGAGGCAACCCGGACCGTGATCGTCGGCGTGGTGAATGCGGAAACCGGCCAGCGCGGCTTCCTGCTCACGGGGGAGGAGAGGTATCTGGGCCCCTTTCAGGAGGCCAGCGGGCACATCTGGGAGGATCTTGCTACCCTGGAACGCCGTCTGCAGTTCCCGGATCAACAGCAACGGCTGCGTCGGGTTCGGCCCCTGATCGAGGCCAAGCTGGCCGAGCTCTCATACACAGTCGCGCTGCGTCGCCGCTCGCTCGACGAGGCGCTGGCCGTGGTACGGACCGACGAGGGCCAGCATCTGGTCGAGTTGATCCGGTCTGGGCTCGGTGAAGTGGAGGCCCGCGCACGCGAGATCCTGGCCGAGCGTACCCTTCTTCAGGAGAGGCATGCCAGGCGCGCGACCATCCTTGCCCTCGTCTGCGCCGCGCTGGCGCTTGTTTCGGCCGGGTTTGGAACCATCCTCGTCCTGCGCCGGCGCGAGGAACGGAAGCTGGTTGAGCAGAATCTCCGGCTCGAACGCCTGGTGCATGAGCGCACGACGAACCTGGAGGAGGCGAATGCCGAGCTTGAGGCCTATGCGGCGACGATCTCGCACGACCTGCGCACGCCAGTCCGGGCCATCGGCGGGTATGCCGCCGCGCTGGAGGAGGATGCCGGCCCGTGCCTCGGCCCGGAGCAGCACCGGTATCTCGGGCGCATCGTTGACGCATCTGAGCGCATGGACCGGCTGATCGAGGACATTCTCGGCTACAGCCGCCTCGCAGGGCAGGATCTTACAACCGGGCGCGTGCCGCTCGAGAGTGCGGTGGACGCGGCTCTTGCGGCTCACCATGCGGAGATTGCGGTCGCGGGGGCTCGGCTGGAAGTCGTGCGCCCCTTACCCGCTGTGCGGGCGCATGCCGGCGCGCTGGAACTGGCGGTTGGAAACCTCATCTCGAACGCCGTGAAGTTCACGGTGCCGGGCCAGGCAGCAGATATAAAGATCTGGTCTGAGCAACGCGGCGGCATGGTGCGCCTCTGGGTCGAGGATCGAGGCATCGGCATCGGTCCCGAGCACCGGGAAAGAATTTTTCGCCCATTTGAGCGGCTGCATGGCCGGGAAGCCTACCCGGGAACCGGCGTCGGCCTGGCAATCGTGCGCCGCGTTGCCGAGCGCATGAGTGGACGCTGCGGCGTCACCTCAGAACTCGGGACAGGCAGCCAGTTCTGGATCGAGCTTCCGGAAGGAGGCTAGCAGCACCGCGGCCACCCGCGGCGCCTACTACGCCACCAAAGAACGGCGCGTGATGAGCGCGTTCCGCGAATTCAACCCGGCACCTGCGCCACAGGTGATCACAGAAACCGATATGGATCGAATTCAGAATAATATCTACGATCACATCCTGACTAGCTGGTGGGATTCACACATCAAAATGGTTCTTTAGTAGAAGAATAGCCGTATCGTTCCTCCCTTGCTGCGGCGCTGGTTGCGCGCAACTTCGTTCTGAGGCCAGCGCGGCAGCTGTTCTTGCGTGGCGGCAGCGGATTGCGAGCGGGGAAATGCGATGTCACTTCTATTATATCGCACGGATCACGCAGATACGATGAGCGATGCGGAAGCCATTACGGATGGTCTCCTTTTCCTGCCGAAGCCGATGATGGAATTCCGTGCTGAGGATGCCGGCATCCGCATGTGCGCGGCGCCTGAAGTGCATTTGCAGCTGCTCGATGACCGCGTTGAGCCTGCCGCCCTGAACGCAGATGTTCAATTGGCTGAGCTCGATGAACCGTTTCTGGAAGAGGACATCGAAGGGTCAAGCGGGGGTAAAGGGGAGCCAGGCGGGGAGAAACGCAAGGGCGTTGTTGCACAAACCTTGCAGGTAGGCCTGCATGAGCAAGGCATCGGCACGGGGTGAGCGGCCGAAGACCCGCTACCGGACCCGGAACTGGCGGGAGTACGACCGGGGGCTGATCTCCCG
>NZ_JAGIZB010000034.1 GCF_017813395.1 Pararoseomonas baculiformis
CAGACCATCCAGCAGCGGCGCTTGCTGCATCAGCGCCGAGCCGCCTAACCTCCAGCCCAGATGAGCCCGAGCCTCCGTTAGTTCAGCACCTCACCTGTCCCAAAGCATTCGACGACGGACACTGCCCCTCTTTGCGCCGGCTGCCGAGACATCCGCGCGGATGACGGTGCTATCGAACATCTGCAAGAGATGTGCAGTTCGGCTCACCTCGGCGAGGGCCTGGAAGAAGGCTTCGAACACGCCGCTCCAGCTCAGGCGCCAGAAGCGTTTCCAAATGCTACTCCAATTGCCGAACTCGGGTGGCAGTGCCCGCCAGGCGACGTTATTGACGGTGAAGTAGTGCAGCGCCTCGAGGAAGCGCCGGTCGTCGCGCCCCTCGTCGCCGCGTCATCCGCCGGTGCTTCTACCCGCCGCTTCCTCAACGCCGCATGTTGATTGTCTCTTCAAGCATCTGGTCCGTCGTGGTCACGATCCGTGTGTTCGCTGTGTAGGCGCGCTGCGCAACGATCAACTTCGTGAATTCGGCCGCGATATCGACGTTTGAGTGCTCAACTGCACTGGCGGAGATGGTGCCGGCGCCCTTTGTTCCCGACGCCTGCACCTGCATCATCCCTGCTTCAGCGGTGAGTCCGAACGCTTGTCCATCCATTCGTTGCAGCGCGTCAGGATTGTTGAAGGTCACGACGGGCACCCTGCCGATTGTGCGGCTGGCGCCGTTGTCATAGCTGACAACCACGTCACCGCTGTCGCGAATGGAGACGGAGCGGAAGGAGCCGCTCGTCTCACCGTTTACTGTAAACTTGCTCTGTTCATAGGCCGTGCCGGCGTGCTGAGTGACGTTTGACAGGTCCAACGTGACGGTCTGGCTGCCTTGACCGAAGTTCCCGGTGAAGGTCAGGGCGCTTCCCGCCGGCGCACGTCCCGTTGCTCCGTCGAACACCAACGTTTGTGTCCCGATCACACTCGCCCCGTCGCCTGCGCTGACGGTCCAAGTATTCGGATCGGCGCCGCGGGCCCAGGTGAGTTCGACGGTTTTCCGGTCACCAGCGGCATTGTAGATCTGGAATTGGCTGTTGATAGGATCCGAGCTGGAGGGCGACTTCGGCAGATTGGCGGTAAGAGCCGCCGCCGTCGTTTCCCGGGCCGGGAGCGGCCGCTCATCAACGTGGATCGGCGCGATGACGCCTTGATTTAGCGAGCCGTCGGCGCCCACACCCCATCCTTGAAGGGCGTAACCGGAGCCGTTCACGAGATAGCCTGAGCTGTCCTTTCGAAAGTCGCCGGCACGAGTAAAAAGCTGCTGATCATCGAACGCCATCGAGCCATCGGCGCTGCGGCCGGCTGGCCTCGCCACACTGAATAGGCCGTTACCGCTCAACGCAATGGAAAGGGGGTTGTCGACCATCTCCAGGGAACCCTGTAGTGAGACAGTGGCTTCTGGCGTTGCAAAGACCGCGCCGGGTGTATGGATGCGACTGCTGGACTGCGTCAGCAAGTCCTCAAAGTGAGTGTCGGTGCGCTTGAAGCCAATCGTTTGACTGTTCGCCACGTTATCGGAGATGTGGCCCAGCGCGCGCGACTGCGCATTCATGCCAGAGATGGCGGTTGTGAGAGACGTGAAGAGCGACATCGAGAGTGTCCTCAGTGGAGCGGTTTGGGAATTCGGCGAGAATGCCGGCCCTGGTTGGCAGGTATTGAGCAACGCCCGTGCCAGTCGCTGGCCGCCCTTGGGATCAGCCACGAATAAGCTCGTCACCTTTTGCGCGGCGCCCAAAACGGCTGTGTCTCTCTCCGGCTCTCTTTGGCCCAGTACGTGCAGAGCGTGATGTGATCGCCAGAGGGCGCCATCTGCATCATCGTGATCGGGTCATGCTCGCCAGCCTCTATCCTACTTGCTCCGCGCCAGCGCCAGCACTCGACACGGAGAGCATCCATGTAAATGGAGGCACGGACGACCGCAGGTTTTCCGAGGTCCTGAATGGTGCCCTGAAAGGTCCCACGCATGCCAAGGAGAAGGCGCTCGAAGGCGTGCGCGGTGGCTCGGGGGCTCGCCAATGTGAGCCGGACCTGCAGGAGGTCGCTCCAGAAAAATGGGAAGCGATTGAAAATGACCCGGCGTTTCTCGCCGGGCGGCAAGAAGTGCCTAGTCAGAATATGCCCTCTACTGAACCCGCCGGCGATGAGGGCGACGGCTTGGAGCAGGGCGACAATGTTACTCCGGTGTCGGCGGCGCACCTCGCCGAAGGTAGTGCCGCCGTACAGGCGGTGAGCTCCCTCACGGAGCAGCCGGCCCTGCCTGAGTATGTCTCTGCCGTGGCGAGCCAACGAATGGCGGAAGCCCCGGCGAGCAAGGGGGGCATGCCCGACGCGGAGATGGACAGGCGCGGCGCCCGGATCGGGACGGACGGCATCATCGGTTTAGCGGGGTCGGCAGCCGTTTCGCCCGGCACGGATGCGAGCGCAGACGGTGAGGTAACCGCCGCTACAGAAATCGAGGACGCCATTCGACCGAGCCCCGGACTGGTGCATGCTCAGCCGCTCGCCAACTCAATCGGCGCCCCGGCCGCAGGAGTGGGCGTGTCGCTGCCGTCGAGTACACTTCCGGCCGCAGTTGCGCCGGCGCCGATGCCTGCTGAGGCTCGGGGCTACGCCGGCGCGTTCGTTCCGTCCCCACCAGCGCAGCAGATATCGCCCGCCATCCTCTCACTCTCAGCACAGTCAGGCAGGCACCAGGTGCCCTCGCGTCTGGTTGTCGCCCTTCAGCCAGGCGGCTTAGGCCGTGTCGAAATCACGATGGAGCAGGTGACCAATCGTCCGGCGGAGGTCTGCCTCTGCGCCGAGCGGCCAGAGACCCTCCACATGCTCATGCGCGACACCGACGCGATCCAGGCAGTGCTGCAGCAAGCGGGCGTCGGCGGGGAGGGCGGCCGAAACTTGAGCTTTAGCCTCTTTCAAGGCGGCAGCGGTCACCAATCTTCGCCTGAGCAGGAAGCACGACAACAACCCGGCAAGCGCCACTCGGCGAATGAGGGCGGTGAAGCCACTCGCATGCCTCTTGCCGCCGCGCAGAGGCACAGCCTTTCCTTAAACCGAATTGACATTGCCGTCTGACAAAGAACGGAGTTCAATAACTTGACGACCGCCAGCAGTCTCCCGTTCACAAGCACTTCTGCAACCAAGCCCCTGCAAACCACGGGAAGCTCCACCGCGGCAGCCAAATTCGCCACGGATATGGATGGCTTCCTGAAACTACTAACTGCACAGCTGCGAAACCAAGATCCCTTGGCGCCTCTCGACGCCAATGAGTTTACCGCGCAACTCGCACAGTACTCCTCCGTGGAACAGCAAATTGCAGCCAACAAGAACATGGAGGCACTCTTGGATGTTCAGCGGTCAAATTCTTTACTTTCGGCTGCCTCGCTCGTCGGGCAAGAGGTAGAGGTCGTCTCTGACCTCATTACTATGCGGAATGGGACAGCGCAGACGATGCAGCTGCCGTCACTGGATCAGGCCGGCACAGCCCGGCAGGCTGTTGTTACCGTAACAAATCCAAGTGGCATCGTCCTTCGCCAGTCCAGCGTCTCACTCGGGAGTGAGACTACCCCTTGGCGTTGGAATGGCAGGGACAACCAGGAAAGGCAGCTCGCAGACGGAACTTATAAGGTTGCCGTCACAGGCGTGGATGCGGCCGGGAGGTCCACCGGCCCGCTAGATTTCACACTTCGGGCCACCGTCGACAGTGTCAGTCGCAATAACGGAGATCCGAAGCTGAACCTAGGTGCCCTCGCCGTGGGCATCGGAGACCTGCGCCGCCTATAGCCACCCAGCCAAGGCGCTTCGCGCCCACGAATAACAACCTCGTTAACATTCAGGAAACGCACCTCAGGAAGGTTCTGGGTGCGCGGGAGAATGCTGCGCACGGGGACACGAGTGAATGTGCCGACGCAACAGCCCAGAATGGGCGGCGATGCTCCGCTCTCAGGGCCAGGTAAGGCCCAAATGACCGGCGGAGCGGCACGCCTGCTCACCTCACTCCGCGCCCTCGGCCCGGTGCGGCTGGCCGCCATTGGGCTGGTAGGCTCCTTGACGCTCGGTACCCTCTCCTTCCTTGCGCTGCGCACCAGCTCCCCACCTATGGGCCTGCTATATGGCGGCCTGGAGCAGCGCGACGCTGCACAGGTCGTGGCGGCCCTGGACCGCGCCCGAGTGATTTACCGGCTCGGCGGCGGCGGCAGCGAGATTCTAGTCTCCGAAGAGCAGATACCGCGCCTTCGCCTTATGCTGGCGCGCGACGGGCTGCCAGCCGGGGGCAGCGTCGGCTACGAGATCTTTGATCGTCAGACCAGCCTGACCACCACACCGTTCCAACAGGACGTCAACCGCCTCCGCGCGATGGAAGGTGAGCTGGCTCGCAGCATCCGCGCCCTCGACGGCGTAACAGCCGCGCGTGTGCACCTCGCGATGCCGCGCCGCGAACCCTTCTCGCGCGAGCGTACCGAAGCGCAGGCTAGCGTAGTCCTCCAGATGCGCGGCGTGCAGCGGCTCGACCGCGAGGGCATCCAGGCAGTCCTTCACCTCGTCGCTTCAGCAGTGCCAGGGCTGAAGCCGCAGAACATCGCGGTGGTAGACGGCCGGGGCGAGTTGCTCTCGCGAGGCGCTACGACCAGCTCGGTGGGAGGGTTGGCCCAGACCCAGGAGGAACTACGGCGAGCGCAGGAACTACGCATGGCGCGCAGCATTGAGGAGATGCTCGAGCGCATTCTGGGGCCCGGCAATGTGCGGGCCGAGGCCACGATCGAGATGGATCACGAGCGTGTCCAAGTGACTGAGGAGCGCTTTGATCCCGAGAACCAGGTCGTACGAGGCCAAACCTCGGCGACCCAGACAAGTCGCTCTGGTGAGCCGCAAAATGTCAGTGTCGCCAACCAACTCCCTGGCGCTCCTGCCGCCGCCCCGAACAGCGGGCCGCAGAGCCAGGAATCCAAGCAGGACGAAACGACCAACTACGAGATCGGCCGCACAACTCGGAACACGCTGCGCGAGCAGCCGATCCTGCGCCGCCTCTCAGTCGCGGTGCTGGTGGACGGCGTGCGGGAGGCCTCTGAGACGACCGGCGGTCCGCCGCGCTACCGCGAGCGAACGCCGGAGGAGCTGGCGCGCATCACTGCCCTGGTAAGGGGTGCGATCGGCTTCAACGAGGGTCGCGGCGACCGACTAGAGGTCGTGTCGCTCCGGTTCGCCGGCCCAGGTCTCGCGCAGGAAGGCGACGTAGTCGCCAGCGGATTCTTGGGTCTGCCGACGATGACGCCGACCTTAACCGCGCGGCTCTTAGAAAGCGGTCTCTTCGCCCTGGTGGCGTTGGTCGCGCTACTACTAGTCGCACGCCCGCTCACCAAGCGCCTCCTCATGAGCGTTGCACTCCGCGAGGACGGCGTCCTGGCTAGTAACGCCACAACCCTCAACCTGTCCGGTCCCCCCGGCGCTATCGCCGCTCCAGCTAACGCGGTTGCGGTGATCGACAACGCCCAGGACGGCGTGATGATCGATCTTGCTATGGTGAATGGGCAGATCCGAGCGGCGAGTCTGCAGAACCTAGCCGAACTTGTAGAGAAGAACCCGGATGAGACGTTGGCCGTGCTGCGTCGGTGGCTAACACCCGAGGAGGCGAAGGCATGAGTCTCACACAAACAAAGAGCCTCTCCGCCCTGACTGGCCCGCAGAGAGCCGCGACACTGATGTTGGCAATCGGCGAAGAACGGGCGGGGCGCCTTCTGGCGCGCATGCACGAAGATGAAGTTCGCGATGTGTCTGCGGCTATGGCGCAGCTAGGGAGCGTCTCTGCCGAGATCGTAGAGGGGCTTTGCCAGGAGTTCACCGAGCAGGTCGGCAAAGCCGGCTCACTTGTGGGATCCTGGGAGACGACTGAGCGTCTGCTGCTCCGCGGTCTACCAAAGGACAGGGTCGCCCAAATCATGGAGGAGCTGCGCGGACCGGCCGGGCGCACAATGTGGGACAAGCTCGGAAATGTAAACGAGGCTGTACTCGCCAACTACCTCAAGAATGAGTACCCGCAAACTGTCGCTGTGGTGCTCACCAAGATCCGCCCCGATCACGCTGCCCGTGTCCTTGCGCTCCTCCCCAACAGTTTCGCTATGGAAGTTGTGATGCGCATGCTGCGGATGGAGAGCCCGCAGGCCGAGGCCCTTGAGGGTGTGGAAAGGACACTGAAAGCCGAGTTCATGTCGAACCTCGCCCGGTCCACCCGGCGGGACTCACATGAGCTACTGGCCGAGATCATGAACAACCTGGATCGAGGCGCCGAGGGTCGGATCATGTCTGGGCTCGAGGAGCGCGCGGCAGAGTCTGCCTCTCGCATTCGCTCCCTCATGTTCACTTTCGAAGACCTGAACCGGCTCGACGCCGCGGGCGTTGCCGTCCTGCTTCGCGCTGTTGAGAAGGAGCGGCTAATTGTGGCTCTGAAGGGGAGCTCCGACACGCTGCGGGATCACTTCATGAAAAGCATGTCAGAGCGAGCCAGCAGGATGCTGAGAGATGACATATCCGCGCTCGGCCCCGTCCGCCTGAAGGACGTCGAGGAAGCACAAATGGCGATGGTGGCGCTCGCCAAGGAGCTCGCGCAGCAGGGCGAGATCCGTTTGGCTGAGGGTGAAGTCGAGGAGATGGTATATTGAGCGCGCTTGCCTCGGCCGAGCTATCTGAGCAGGCGCCCCCACGCCACCACGCGCTACTGCTGCGTCGTGCCTCACCTGCCGCGCCCGCGTTGGCGATGTCCGCTCCCACACCTCCGCCGCAAGCAGGTCTGCCAAGACACATTTTCGCAGCACTCGACCTCGAGCCCCGCCCAGCCGTTGCTCCCGTCCCGCAGCCCGATCCGCTACCGGCGCTCCTCGCGCAGCAGCGGGCCGCGGCCTACGCGGAAGGCGAAGCGGCGGGGCGCGCCGCTGCCGTGGCCGAGCGCGAAGAGGCGGCCGTGGCCGCGCTTCAGTTCGCCGCCGCGCAGATGGCGGATGCGGCCCTGGCCGCCAGAGCCGTGGCTGAGGAGGCTGCCTCGGCAATGGCAGGGCTGATGGTAGCTGCTCTCGTGGGGGCCTTGCCTTCGCTCTCGGCCCGATTTGCCCTGGACGAAGCAACCTCCTTCGCGGAACTAGTCCTGCCGATGCTGGTCAGCGAGCCGCACGTAGAGCTGCGTGTCTGCCCTGCTGTGGCCGCCTCCCTGGTCAAGCGCTTCGCCTCACATGCAAGCGTCACCGTCTCCGCCGATCCATCGCTCATCGATGGTGACGTCTCACTCCGCTGGCACGGTGGCCAGGCAGAAAGTCGCGCCGCCGAGGCCCGTCGCGCCGTGTCCGCGCTGCTTTCGAGTGCCGGCTTCACTACCGCCGAAGTACCGCAAAACTGAGACGTGGAGGGCAATATGCCTGATCAAACCAGCATTGGAATTCCACTTGCCGAGTGCGATTACGCGCCAGCAGAGACACGGCGTGATATTCCGGGGGCGGAAGGCTTGGGAGCCGTCTACAACATCCCCGTGCAGGTGAGCGCGGTGTTGGGTCGCGCCACCATGCAGGTAAGCCAGCTGCTGAAGCTCGGCCGCGGCGCCGTGGTGGAGTTGGACCGCAAGCTGGGCGAGGCCGTAGACATTTACGTCAACAATCGCCTTGTCGCGCGTGGGGAGGTGGTGATGGTCGGCGAGAACCGGCTCGGCGTTACCATGACCGAGATCGTCAAGACGGAGCGGGTAAGCTGACGCCATGCCACGCGTCCTGATCATCGGTTCCTTGGAAGGAGAGCTCGGCCAGGCGGCGCGGCTGGCGCAGGCGCGCGGGGCTAGCGTAGTACAAGCGGCCGGCGTCACTACTGCACTGAGCCGGCTCAGGCAGGAAGGTGCCGATGTAGTTCTATGCGAGGTCGTGCACGACATTGGCTGGCTGTTTCGCGCCATGCATGCAGAGCGGATTCAGTGCCCCTTAATCGCGTGCGGGCTGGAAGCGGAGGCCCCGGCTGTTCTGCGGGCTCTGCGTGAAGGCGCCCGTGACTTCCTTCCGCTCCCACCGGACGCCGACCTGATCGCTGCTATGTTACAAGCGGCGGCCGGAGAGGCCGATGCTGAGCATGCAATGGTCGCTCAGGATCCGGCGATGATCGCCGTTCTGGGCCGCGTCGACCAAGTGGCGCGGGCCGAAGCATCTGTGCTGATATCGGGCGAGAGCGGAACGGGCAAGGAGCTGGTGGCTCGTCGCATACACGCAAAATCGCGCCGTGCGGCGGGTCCTTTCGTCGCACTCAATTGCGCAGCTCTGCCCGAGTCCCTTCTGGAAAGTGAGTTGTTCGGGCACGAGAAGGGCGCGTTCTCGGGCGCGGTCGCGCAGCGAAAGGGAAAGTTCGAGCAGGCTGCACATGGAACGCTGCTTCTGGATGAGATCGGCGAGATGGACCTGCGACTGCAGGCAAAGCTGCTTCGGGCAATCCAGGAGCGAGAGATCGACCGGCTCGGGGGCAAGCACCCCGTGCGCGTCGATGTGCGCATCCTAGCCGCCACGAACCGAGACCTAATGGCTGAGGTTCGTGCCGGGAGGTTCCGAGAAGACCTTTACTTCCGGCTGGACGTTGTGCGCCTGCGTCTCCCGCCGCTCCGTGAGCGACGAGGGGACATCCTACCACTTGCGCAAGTTTTTGCTGCGCGCTTCGCCGGTGTAAACGGCTTGCCATTGCGGCCGTTCTCCGCACAGGCCGCTTCTGCACTGCAGGTTTACAACTGGCCTGGTAACGTGCGCGAGATGGAGAATGCCATGCACCGCGCCGTACTAATGGCGGATGGGCCAGAGATCGGACTTGACGCAATCGACCTGGCCTCGCCCGATCTGGCCCGCGGTCAGACAGTGAGGCCTAGCTCGGAGAACCGTCCAGCGACGCAGAAAGCTACGCCATTTGCCTCGGATGGCATAGCCGCCCTGGTCGGACGCAGCATGGAGGAGGTCGAGCGTGACCTCATCCTTGGTACGCTTGCACATTGTCTCGGTAACCGCACGCGAGCGGCGGAGGTGCTAGGAATTTCTATTCGTGCGCTTCGGAATAAGTTGCAGGACTACCGGGCAATCGGGCTACCGGTGACGGCAGCCCCGGGCTACGCGGCCATGGGGCAGTAAGTCCAGTGGTGGCCGCGATCTCCCTGCCAGCAAGCCTGCGCCGGATCACCCCAAGCAGCGATGTCGCTCTAGCTCTCGGCGTTGTTGCGGTGATCGGGGTAATGCTGGTTCCGCTTCCAGTGGTGCTGCTAGATCTTGGTCTCGCGATCTCAGTCACCGCCTCCGTGCTGGTGCTTGTCGTGGCTCTCATGTTGCAGCGACCGTTGGATTTCACCAGCTTTCCAACGATCTTGCTGTTAACGACGCTGCTTCGTCTTGCCCTTAATGTTGCAACAACGCGTATGGTGCTTACGCATGGCCACGAGGGACCAGGCTCGGCTGGCGGGGTGATCGCAGCGTTTGGCAACTTCTTGATGGGCGGCGACGTCCTGATCGGTTTTGTCGTCTTTGCCATTCTCCTCATTGTGAACTTCATGGTGGTCACGAAAGGGTCAGGGCGCATCGCAGAGGTGTCTGCTCGGTTCAGCCTGGATGCAATGCCTGGGAAGCAGATGGCAATTGATGCCGACCTCTCCTCCGGTACTATAGACGAAGGGGAGGCGCGCCGCCGGCGCCGAGAGCTGGAGGAGGAGAGCGGCTTTTTCGGCGCAATGGACGGTGCCGCAAAGTTCGTCCGCGGTGATGCAGTGGCAGGTCTGATCGTAACCTTTGTCAACCTGCTTGGAGGCCTTGCGATCGGAATTGGCCGCCACGGAATGGGATTCAGCGACGCCGTGGAGGCCTTTGCCACACTTACCGTTGGCGATGGCCTCGTAACTCAGATTCCTTCATTACTCACCTCCGTCGCAGCCGGCATCGTTGTCACGAAAGGTAATTCAGACGGGCGCGCCGACCAGATCATCGCCGGCCAGCTCGGCCGTGGATCGAAGCCTCTCGGGGTCGCGGCCGGCGCCGCGGGCATGATGGCTCTCATGCCCGGAATGCCGGCTTTCCCATTTCTTGTCCTGGCCGGTATCGCGGGCGCCCTTGCTTGGACCCGGCACAAGGTCGAGGCAGCCGAAACGTCCGCCCCTTCGGCCCCGCCGCCTTCAGAGGCTGCGGCCTCGTCGGTCGACGCTCCGGTTGCTGAGGCGCTTCGGATGGATATGCTCCGGCTGGACATCGGCTATGGGCTGCTCTCTCTTGCCTCGGGCGAAGCACCGCAACTTACGGAGCAGATTCGGGCTCTACGCAGGAGCATCGCTCAGGAAATGGGTTTCGTTCTCCCGAGTGTACGCGTGCAGGACAACATGCAGCTCGGTCCCAGCACCTATGTCATCCGGCTTAAAGAGTTGGAGGCGGCGCGCGGCGAACTGAAACCGCCTATGTTGCTGGCAATCGATGCGGGGACCGGTCTGCAAGATTTGCCGGGTGAGCGGTGTAACGAGCCGGCCTTCGGGTTGCCAGCGCTGTGGATCGAAGAGAGCCTTCGCGAGCAGGTCCTGGCCCGGGGCGGCACGGTCGTTGACGCTGCTGGCGTGCTTGCGACACACCTGACCGAGGTGGTTCGTGAGCACATGGCGGAGCTGCTCTCCTACAGTGAGACGCGCCGTCTGCTTGACGGACTGCCGGAGGACCAGCGAAGGTTGGTCGGCGACCTGATCCCAGCTCAGACTAGCATCGGCACGGTACAGCGTGTGCTGCAGGCGCTGCTTGCTGAACGCGTGTCGATCCGCGACCTTCCTACGATTTTAGAAGGTATCCAAGAGGCCACTTCGGGCGGCGGGCGTGGATTGCATGGCATCGTCGCCGTCGTCCGCTCGCGGCTGGCACGCCAGATTACGAATTCCCTTCGGGGGCCGCGCGGTGACGTGCCGCTGGTTACGCTTGGTCCCGAGTGGGAAGCCGCGTTCATGGAAGCTTTGGTGGGACCTGCAGACGACCGCCAGCTTGCGATGGCGCCTGGACGCGTCGCTGAGTTCGTCCAGCGGTTGCGAAGAGCTCTGGATACTGCTGCCGCATCGGGCGAAGCTCCCGCTCTGGTCTGTTCCGGCGGGATACGTCCGCATGTGCGAGCTGTGGTAGAGCGCTTCCGCCCCGCCACACCAGTCCTGGCCCAGGCTGAAATTTTCGCCCGCGCCGAACTTCGCATACTGGGCAGCGTTTAGGTCCGGTTATGCGCATCCGGGTCGTAAGTGCACGCACTATGGTGGAAGCCATGCGGCAACTCAGCGATCAACTGGGTCCCGACGCGGTACTTATATCCTCCCGCCGGGTGGCAGGCGGGTTCGAAGTTACAGGGGCACTCGATCCCCATGCGCCGGAGGAGCCGTTGGCATCCGTGTTCCCAGCCGCCTCAGAGTCGGTTAGAGGCGTTCCCGCCGCGCCCGAGATCCTAGAGTACATTCCCTCCCCTTCGCGGGCGGATTCGGACGTTGGGCACGCCCTTAACTATCACGGAGTGCCGGTGGCGTTGCACTCGCGGCTTCTATCCGGACCGCTAGAGGTCACGGTTGCAGCATCACTGCGGTTTGGGCGCCTGCCTGAGTTGGGGACTCGTCCACTACTTCTCGCGGGCCCCCCCGGGGCAGGTAAAACCTTGACCGTTTTGAAGTTGGCGGCGCGGCATGTGATGAGTGGCGGCTCTGCGCCGCTCATTATCAACGCTGACCAGCAACGTCCTGGCGCTGGTGAGCAACTGGCCGGGCCAGCGGAACTTCTGGGGGCAACGTTGCTTCAGGCGCGCACATCTGCTGCTGCGCTGCAGGCGGTTGCACTTCGGCCGCCTGGCGGCGCCGTGCTGATTGATACGCCTGGCATCGATCCCTTTGATCCTGAGCAGGCGCAGTTGCTATTGGCGTTGATCAGCGCCACGCGCCCACACGTTTTGCTGGTTCTGCCATGTGGGCTGGACTCTGCCGAAGCGGGAGAGCTTGGCAAAGCTTTCCGAGCCATGGGAGCGACCCATCTCGTGCCGACGAGACTCGATGCGGGGCGGCGTATGGGGGGCATCATCTCCGCGGCCTTTACAGCGGACCTCCTGCTCTCGGAGGCAGGCAGCAGTAACCTCATTACAGACGAACTCATGGTACTCTCGCCCGACTGGTTGGCGGAGCGGCTCCGACGCAGAACGCACCGCGCCCCTGAGGCTACCCGCAGCGACGCCTCAGCCCCGACTAGTCGTGACGTGGAAGTCAAGGACAGAGGTCAGGGCGAGGATACGCAACAGAAGCCTCTACTCCGCTACGCGGCCACGGTGCAGAATGGAGGTGACCGCTAATGTCCGATGTCAGTGCCGTGGACCTTCTGCCGCCCGGTCGCGTTATAGCTGTAGCGTCAGGTAAGGGTGGGGTCGGTAAGACTTGGCTCTCAATCACCCTCGCTCAGGTGCTGGCGCGCCGTGGGCTGCAGGTTCTCCTTGTCGATGCGGATCTTGGCCTCGCCAATGTGGATGTACAACTTGGCCTGCAGCCCGAGCGAGATCTTCACGCGCTACTTACGGGCCGCCTCACACTTCGGCAGGCTGTTATGCGGCATGACGATGGAGGTTTTGATGTACTAGCCGGGCGTTCCGGGAGCGGTGCTCTGGCAGCTTTGGACGCTGCGACGGTGGAGAAGTTGAACCTGCTGCTACGGGACAGTGCGGCCTTTTGGGACGTCGTGCTACTCGATCTTGGGGCCGGACTAGCCCCTCCTACACGCCGGTTGGCTGCCGGTGCCGACTTACTCCTCGTTGTAGCAACTGATGAGCCAACCAGCCTGACGGACGCATATGCCGTTTTGAAACTGCATTCTGCTGATCGACCAGGTGGTGACGCGCGCATCATCGTGAATCAAGCCGCCGACTATGCTCAGGGGAAGCGCACTGCTGCGGCGTTGCAACGTGCGTGCACCACCTTCTTGCGGCGCGAGATTCCCCTCGGCGGAGTGATCCGCCGGGATGAGCGGGTACGGGACGCGATCCGCCGTCAAGTGCCGCTTTTGATGCGGCATCCGAACAGCAATGCGGCGGCGGATGTAGAAGCAGTGGCGCTCAGTCTGCAGATCACAACTGCGTTCGCCACCATCGCGAATTCAGGGCGACTTGCCGTGTGAGCAGCGTTCGCGAGTTTCTGATCTTGCGAACGTAGCTGTTGGCTCACAGTGCCAGCTGATCGGATTAATTCCCCAAAACCGGACGCGCCTGGGTAGAACCTTGCCGGCACTGGATGCCGGAAAGCGGGGGCCTAGGCTCCCTGGCACCTGGGGGAGGATGAGCGCCAAGGCTTCCGTTCACCTTGCGCAATGCCCAGGTCGGTCTGGGGCTCTTCTAGTGCGCCCTCAGAGCCCTTCCGGAAAGAAGTTGAATCTGTTGAGTCGGTCGTGATTCGGGCCTCGGTGCCTGAATGGAGGGGGCCACATGTGGGAGCCGGAACACCGTCGTACATATGACAGGCGTAGCCTGGGCTATCCGGGTGACCTGACCGACGCCGAATGGGCGCTGGTCGCACCGCTGATCCGTCCCGCCAAGCGCGGTGGGCGTCCCGGACGGTGGATGTGCGGGAGGTACTGAACGCCATCTTCTACGTCCTCTCGACTGACTGTCAGTGGACGGCGCTGCCGAAGGACCTGCCACCCCGAAGCACGGTTTGTGACTACCTGGACCGCTAAGACCGGGATGGCACGCTGGAGCGCATTCACCACGCCTTCTATGTTGAGGTGCGCGCGCAGGCGGGACGCGAGGCCAGCCCGACGCTGGCCATCATCGATGCCCAGAGCGCTAAGGGAGCTCAAGAAGGGGGCGCAACGCTTGATCCGTCCGGCTACGACGCCCGCAAGAAGGTGCTCGGGCGCAAGCGACATGTGCTCGTCGCTACGCTCGACCTTCTGCTGAGCGTTGTCGTCCATCTGGCCAATGTGCAGGACAGGGATGGAGCCGAAGCCGTGCTGCGCCAAGCCCGGCGCCGGTTCCCCTTCATCAAGCACCTGGTGGCCGATGCGGGCTACCAGGGCCCAAGGATGGCGGCCACCGTCGCCAGAACCGGCAACTGGACCCTCGAGATCGTCCGCCGCTGTGACCAGCACCGCTTCGTCGTGCTGCCGAAGCGCTGGATCGTGGAGAGAACGCTCACCTGGATCAGTCGCTGCCGCAGGCTGGCCCGCGACTATGAGCGTCACGCACGCAAAGCTGCCGCCTTCATCCGCCTGGCTATGATCCGCCTCATGCACCGCCGCCTCGCCGTAACCCCTTCAGGCTGAAGCAGAAGATCCCGGAACGGCTCTCAGGGGCTGTGTTTCCCAAGGCAGAAATTGCAGGATGTCGACGGTGAGCGGTCGTGCCGCCTTACGTGGTGCAGAATCAATGATCTCCGGTGGGCTGGTTAGCCGGGTAAGGTAGTCATAGCAGAGGGCCTGACAGAGGCAGTATCGTTGACGGTGCTGATCGCTTCTGGGGCATATAGCGGCAGCGCTGGGTGGTCCGCTCGTCGGATTGCTCGAGGGTGATGGCTCCACTAGACTTGGCGACCGCCATTCGGAGAACCTTGCGACGGATGTCGGCGTCCACCCCGACCACGACGGTCACCGTCGTTGGTACGATGCGCCCGGCCTCGCGACCCTTGGCGTAGGTCGCGTCCAGCCGGATTGAGCGCACTGCGATATACGGACCAATGGCCCTCGAAGGGGCGGCGCGGGACGTAGCGCACTCGCTCGTCGATCTCGGCGCAGAGCCGGGAGACTCGGCTCTTGCTGACGCCCTCCAGGTCCATGCCCCGGACCAGGTCGTCCACTGAACGCCTGGAGATGTCCTGGACATTGGTCTCCTGGATTACCCGGCGTCAGCGCCTTCTCCGCTAGTCGGCGGGGCTCCAGGAAAGTCGGCAAGTGGCTCCCCGCCGGAGCCTGGGGATCCGGAGCTTGACGGTGCCGGGCCGGGTTTGCCGGTTCCGCTCGCGCTACCCATTCTGCTACGCTAGGCGGTCTGGGGAGCGCTCCCCGCGGGCCGGGTTTCGCTGCAGGAAGGTGGCATCTGAGCCCTTCTCCAGCAGCTCGCGAAGGGCAGACTTGTCGTTGGTCATCGTGGAGGTCCGAGGTTCGGTTTGTAGGTTTCGGCAAACCTGTCCCCTGATCAAGGTCACTACAGTGGCCGGCTCCTCTGAAGCGGCCACCTCCTATACAATCACCGGGAGCATGACCTGCGCCAGCGCCGAAAGCGTCTGCTGGAAGCACTTCGTTAGCTGGCACTGTGTAGCACCGTGAGGCGCGTACTGGCATCTGCCGGCGTGATTTGCGGCTCCTAGAGAGCTGCACGGGCAGGATCTTGGGGGAGGGAGCGCTCGACGCTGCGCTTGCGTTTCTGATCACAGCGGCACTTGAGGCTCGAGGTCGGGGGAGCCTCACAGCCCTGAAGGCCAGTCACCACCGCATCCGATTAAGAAAGGGTTCATAAATCGCGCGGATGTTGCGACCAAGACAGGGGCCAACTCCCCAGGCCGCTCGGCCAATGTTTAGGATAAGCCCGATGAAGATCCGTTCCTCGCTAGCCCTCCAGCTTGGGTCACTCATTGGGCTGTTGTGTTTTCCCCTGGTCGGGGGTTCAACTTGGCTGGTGGTGCGAGCCGCCCAGGATCTGCAGAAGGCGACCACTGCGGTCGAGATAGCGGACGCGACCCGCACAGCATTCGTCGCGCTGCAGGCGACGCGTGTCGAGCGTGGTCCGGTCCGCACGGCCCTCCGCGCTGAGGCACCCGCAGGCGCTGAACTCATGGAAAGTGCCGGTCGGGCTCGCGCGGCGGCAAGGCCCGCACTTGATGCACTCGAAGCAATCTGCGCGAGGATCACCTGCGCCAGCAACAACGCGCCGGTTCAGCTGGCGGCCGCGCGTAGATCGCTGGAAGCTGTCCGTAGTGAAGCCGATCCTGCTACCTCGCAGCCGCTGGCACGGAGGCCCTCTGGGATCGCCGACCGGTATAGCGCTGCCGCTACGAAGCTGGTGGAACTACTCGAGGAGATTAGCACGACCCTGACCGCGCAGGTTCGGGGTATGGATGGACTGAGCGCAACCCTTGCTCAGGTGAAGGACGCGGCATATGCAACACGCGATGCTGCAGGGCTCGAGCGCGACTACCTCCTAGCCGCTATCACGCGGCGGGCCGTGCCCTCAGAAGATCGTACAGCTGTAACTGGCCTCCGTACACGCGTGTCGGCGACATGGCCGCTGGTAACTAGCATTTCTGCGGGCCTGCCTCAGAATATGCGTAACGCGATCGACAGTGCGCAGGAAGGATACTTCGGGCGTTTCGTCGCGATGCGTGACGATGTGTACAGAGCCGCCGTTGAGGGGCGGGAGTCCCCAGTTAGCGTGGCGGGAATGAACCGTGCGCTTGATGAGGCAACGAATCTCTTCGTGGAGATCGCAGACGGTGCGCTGGCCACCATTGGTGAGATGGCCCGCCATCGTGCTGCAGATGCTACTGTCTGGCTGGTAGCAGCGGCAGTAACGGCACTAACGGTGCTCGCGCTAGGTGTCTGCATCATTCTCATTATGCGGCACCGTGTCGGACGGCCACTGGGCCGTCTCCGTGACGTCATGCTGAAGCTGGCCTTGCGGGAGTATGCCTTTCAGCTTCCAGACATGAGGCGGCAGGACGAGATCGGCGAGATGGCTCGAGCGGTTGCGACCTGCCGTGACGGGCTACGCGAAGCTGATGCGCTTTCCATAGCTCAGGCGGACGAGGAGCGCATCAAGGCAGAACGGGCTTCGCGCGTTGATGCGCTGGTACGAGATTTTGATGTGGAGTCCGCGGATGTTCTTCGAAGCGTGGCCGCCGCCGCTACGGAACTAGATGCTACGGCGAGCGCAATGGCTGGCGCGGCGCAGGACGGGATCGAACGTGCCACTTCGGTGGCTGCGGCGGCCGAGCAAGCGAGTGCTAACGTCCAGACGGTCGCCGCTTCGGCGGAGGAATTTGCGGCGTCAATCGCGGAGATTAATAGGCAAGTCTCCCAAGCAACGACTGTCGCAAGCCGGGCAGTCCAGGATGCGCGGCAGACGGATACAACGGTGAAGTCCCTGGCCGAGGGGGCGGCTCGGATTGGAGACGTGGTTCGCCTTATAAGTGGCATTGCGGGGCAGACTAATCTTCTGGCGCTGAACGCTACGATCGAAGCCGCGCGGGCCGGCGAAGCGGGGAGGGGCTTCGCTGTGGTCGCGTCCGAGGTCAAGACGTTAGCGGCCCAAACTGCAAAGGCAACGGAGGAAATCGCGTCCCAGATCGCCGAAATCCAATCAGCCACCGAACAAGCCGTGTCGGCAATTAGAAGTATCGGGTGCACTATCGAGGAGGTTAGCGGAATCGCGGTGGCGATTGCGGCAACGGTCGAGGAACAGACGTCCGCGACCGGCGAGATCGGACGGGCGGCAGCTGAGGCGGCGATGGGCACCCAAGATGTCTCTCGTCACACCTCCGGCGTAACCGACGGGGCGCAGCGAACAGGGGCCGCCGCCAGCCAGGTTCGAGCTGCCTCGAGCGAGTTAGCTCAGCAAGCGGAGGTGCTACGTGGGCGCATGGACCGCTTTCTGAATGACATTCGCGTGGCGTAGTGGCGAGGCCGATCGCAGGCACTCAAGTTGCATTTTCACGCGATCGGGGTGCCAGCTACCATGGACCAACTTTTCCCCATGGTAGCGGGGCCTGCGACCTCAACCGATGCTGGGGATCTTGGCTCCCAACCAGATCGACGGCGAAGCTCGACAATCCAGCACCCTCGGCGCTGTGCTTCGGGGCTGGTGTAGCACTCTGGTGTGACAGGTCCAGGGGCACGGACGGTCACCCCCGCCGAGGTCCGGCTAGCCGTGCGGACCGACGAGGTGGTGGTCCGTCCTGGAGTATGGCTTCGGGCCGTTGACCTTATACCGGGCGCACGAACTGCTGACTCATTCGTGTGAGGTGCAGGGCCGGGTGTTGTGATTCGGTGCTCTTCGAGGCGGAGGGGGGCACGGGATGGGCGCGGCGGTGGCGATCCGGACCGACATGGAGGCAGGAGAGCTCCGGCATCTGGCTCGGCGCGAGCGGGACGGGCGTGTGGCGGCCCGGCTGATTGCGCTGGGGAACGTGCTGGACGGGATGAGCCGAGAGGCGGCGGCCCGGGCTGCGGGGATGGATCGGCAGACGCTCAGGGACTGGGTGATCCGCTTCAATGCCGAGGGCGTGGCAGGCCTGCGTGATCAGCCCCGCTCGGGGCGGCCGACGCGCATGACCGAGGGGCAGCAGGCCGCCTTCAAGGCGGTCGTGCTGCGCGGCCCCGACCGCGAGCGGGACGGCGTGTCGTCCTGGCGCATCGTGGACCTGTGTCGGGTGGCGGAGGAGCGCTTCGGCGTGAGCTACGGCGAGAGCGGGATGCTGCGGCTGGTGAAGTCGCTCGACCTTTCCTGGCAAAAGACCCGGCCCAGCCACCCCAGGGCGGACAGGGCGGCGCAGGAGCGGTTCAAAAAAGGGGCCTTTCCGCAGCCCTGAAGGAGATTACCCGTACCCACCGCGACGCCGAGGTTCAACTCTGGTGCCAGGACGAGGCCCGAGTAGGCCAGAAAGGCCGCGGTGCCCGTGTCTGGTACGAGCGCGGCACCCGCCCGAGCGGCATCATCGACCAGCGGCACGCGTCCGCCTGGATCTTCGGCGCCGTCCGCCCCGGCACCGACCAGGCCTTCGCCCTCGTGCTTACCGAGGTCGGCACGGCGGCCATGCAGGCCTTCCTCGACCGGTTCAGCGCCACCCTACCCGAGCAGGTGCATGCCGCCCTGCTGCTGGATGGTGCGGGCTGGCACATCGCCGGACACCTCGTCGTGCCAGACAACGTCAGCCTCGTCTTCCTGCCGCCCTACGCCCCCGAGTTGAACCCTGTTGAGCGTGTCTGGCTCTACCTCCGCGAGCGCTTCCTCTCGCTCCGCCTCTTTCCCGACCTCGACAGCATCATCGATGGCTGCGGCATGGCCTGGAACCAACTCACCGCCGAGACAGGACGCATCGCATCCCTGACCAACTACCCATACCTGCAGTCAGTCAGAACTTCATGAGCCGGGTATTAAACCTGGAAACTGGCCCGGCAATCTCGGTGAACTCGCCCCGGTGCAGTTGCCGGACTGCGGCCTCGTTCACCTCGCTGGCCGCGAAGTCAAAGCTCGCCAGGTCCTTGTAGGCCGGGAACCGAGCTGTTTTCGTGTGGTAGGCGATCGAGCGCACCTCGCGCTCGTCCATCTCGGCCTTGAGCAGCTGGGAGAGGACCGGCACGGCCGCCTCGAATGCCGGAGCTCCCTGTTCCACCAGCTCGGCAACGGCCTGAGCCATGCCGTACATCTTGAGCCCGCGCAGCATGACGACCAGAGCGACGCTGGCGGGATCATGACGCATGGCGCACCTCGCGGTTCCGCAGCGCGTCGGAGCGCCCGATATCGGCCCTCGGCTCCTGGGTGAGGACGAGGGTCTGGGGGGAGTCGATGACCGCGGCCGTGCTCCGGTCATCTGTCAGGCGGTGCAGGAGGTTGAGGACGTGGGTTTTGGTGGCGACGCCCGCCTCAAGGGCCAGTTCCACGGCGCAGAGCACCGCCCCCTCGTCGTGCTGCAGCACGAGGGCGAGGACATCCACCATCTCCCGCTCGCCCCCTGGTCGCCGCAGGAGCTGCGGCCTGGAGCCTGCGGAACGCCTCCGGCATCTCGGCCAAGGGCACGCCGTTGCGGAGCGCCCCGGGCTTGCGCTGGGTTACCGCGAGGTAGTGCCGCCAGTCATAGACGGTGCGGCTGGGCACGTCGTGCGAGCGCTCGACGGTCCGGGCGTGCTCGCACAGGACCTGCCCCTCGGCCACCACGACGAGCCGGTCGGGGTAGACGCGCAGGCTGACCGGGCGATTGGCAAAGGAGGCCGGGACGCTGTAGCGGTTGCTCTCGAAATGCACGAGGCAGGTCGGCGACACCCGCTTGGCGTGCTCGACAAAGCCGCTGATTCCTACTTCCTTTCACCGGGACCCACTCCGTCGTACCCTTCTGGGCGCAAATATTTCCGAGCGGCGGCCGATCTCCCGGCCGCCGCATGTTTTTTTGATTGATCCAACCTCCGCTCATCCCGAGCGCACGCAAACACTCCAGGTGCTTGGTCTGAATTGGAAAGCGTCAGTGGCCCGCAAGGTCCGCATCACCGGAAATCTCGGCTTGTGAGCTCTCACCAGGACGTACAGGTCAGACGGCGAAGTCTTCCTTTGCCTTGCCGTTCTGCACAGCTTCTGTCAGCCAGCGTGGCATACGGCCTCGCCCGGTCCAGGTTTCACCCTCGGGCCCGCGGTACCTGGCGGCCACAGCCTTTCCAGTGTCGCTACGGGGCTTGCGGACGTTCGTTTTAGGTCCAGGCCGCTCCAGAAGCTCGCCCAGATCCAGGCCCAGCTGGGCAGCCTTCTCGCGCATCTCCTCAATGAGTTGAGCCTTGGCGCCCTGCTTCTTGCCTTCCAGCGCCACCTTGGCGTCCTCAATCAGCTGAGTGAGGTCCTGTACGCTCAAGCTATCGAGGTTGATTTGGCTCTTAGCCATATTGCACTCCAGTATAAAAGTATTCAGGCCGACGTGTCTGCTTTCATGTATACTGTTTTGGCTATGACACAAGCTGCGGGCTGAGAGCGCGGACTGATATTTCCGCTGAAGTTGGAAGCGGGGTGAAGGTGTACCTGAAAACGGTACGGCTCCCTGGAAAGCCTTTCGACTCCCAAAGATAGATCTTCTGACCGCCTGAGCAGCAAACCTGAGGGTGTTAGGTGCGCTAGGGAACTGGCGTGAGTAGTCTGCTTTACCTTTGTAAAACACCCTGATGAGCGGCAAGATGCTCCGTGCCGTTTCTCGCCAAAATGGCAGTTTTGCCCAAATGGAAGTCACTTAAACTGTTGTGCGGCCCTTCCATGCAAGCCAGAGGCGACGGGCGGTTAACCTGGTTGAATTCGTGTTCCGCCCACATCTAGTTGGCCCTGAACAACTCCCAAGCTGCTGATCTAGCATGAGCCGGACAGTGTGTCCGAAGCACGCGATCCCCGAGCCCAGTAGTGGGAGGAAGCGCAAGCCTCGATGTCTACCGGGCAGGGCTCTTTGCTTCGGAAAAAGGTGAGCACCCCAGCGCACTTCAAGCGCTTGCAGCAGATTTCAGCTCCTCACGCATCGACACCGTGAAGCTGAATCCAATGCTTGGCGAGATGCAGCCCGATTGCAGCGATTTGCATCTGGACAGCTCCCTGCAGTGGAGGTCGACTTCAGCAGGCACCTTACAACATCCGCTGTCATGAGCAGGGGCCGTCCACCCCATCAACGGGCTGCTCCGGGACGAATGCCTCGACACGCATCGGTTCTTGTCGCTGGAGGATGCCAGGAGCAAGATCGAAGCCTGGGGAAGGGACTATAACGTGTCCCGACCTCACAGTGCCTTGGTGAGCTGACGCCCCTCGAGTTTGCTGCTCAGGCGGCCCGAAATGGCCCCTGATGAGGTCGGAAGGTTCTCCCGGGAGCCGGACCAATTTCTGGTGCAGACCAATGCCAGCGTAGCCGCCTCTTGGACATAAACGGTTAACATTGCCTCAACATCGTGTGTCTCTGCGGAGACATTTCGATGAAGCTGCGACTGACTCTCATAAAGAAAGCAGATGCAAGCCTTCTCGTGGCCATCTGCCTAGCTGCCTGCTTGCTGGCCGGCGGAGCGATCTTCGTAAGTAATCGGGTTGCAGAATACCTGTTTCGGAGGGAGACAATCGCCACGGCTTATGCTTGGGCAACGGATCTGGGTACACGCATTCCCGAGTTGCCAAAGGTTCTAGAACGTCACCCGCCATCGCCAGAAGCGCATGTTCTGCTTGAGATGGCGCGCCACATGGGCGGCGTTTTTCGTTTCAAGTTGTTCGACCGTGACGGTAATCTTGTCCTTGTCTCGGATGATTTGACGGATCCGAACCTTCCCGCCAGCATTGCCGCCGAGCGAGGGCGTACCACAGCCGCTGAAGGTATTCTGCGAGGTGAGCCTCTGGTCGAGACCAAGAAAGGTGTGCCACCAAACCGGCCAGAGTACTACTCAGAAGCGTACGTTCCCCTCCTCCAGAGTGGTTCGGTTATTGGCATTGTTGAGGTCTATGTGGACCAAACGGCCAAGGCAGCCCTCTATGCAGAAGCCTTCTTCCTAATTCATATTGCATCCATTGCTCTTGCCGTTCTCGGGAGCTTGCTGCCAGCGTTCGTCATCCGCAAAAAGATCCGGGAGCGACGAGATGCTGAGGCGCGTCTGCGCTTCCTTGCTCACCACGATCCACTGACGGCCCTCGCAAACCGAACTGGTCTCACGGAAAAGCTGCGAGGCGCCCTGGCCCAAGCGCGGCGTCGTGATGGCCAGGTCGCTGTCCTGCTCTTGGATCTGGATCGTTTCAAAGAGGTGAATGACACGCTCGGGCATGGTGCCGGGGATGAGTTGCTGTGCCAAGTGACTAAGCGGCTGAAAGGTGCGCTCCGCCAGGAGGATTTCATTGCGCGGCTCGGTGGTGACGAGTTCGCGGTAATTCAGGTCGGGGCAACGCAACCCATATCCGCCGGAAAATTGGCTACCCGGTTGATTGATCTCGTCAGCGCCCCCTACGACCTCAAGGGCAATTCGGCAGCGTGCGGTGTTAGCATCGGCATTTCCGTTGGCCCGGAGGATGGGGTCACCCATGAGACGCTGCTTCGGAACGCCGATATCGCTCTTTACCGCGCAAAGGACGGCGGGCGAGGAGCAGCCTGCTTCTTTGAGCCTGGGATGGACGCGACGCTGCGCGAGAGGCATGCGCTGGAACAGGACCTTCGCGCTGCGGTGGCCTCCGGAGGGTTTCAGTTGCACTATCAGCCCTTATTTTCGATGCCAGAGAGGGAAATCTGTGGTTACGAGGCGCTCCTGCGCTGGACGCGTCCGCTCCGCGGACCAACGCCGCCGAACGACTTCATTCCATTAGCTGAAGAGACGGGACTTATTGTTCCAATTGGTGCCTGGGTACTCCATGCCGCCTGCCGGGATGCGGTGAGCTGGGCAGATGACCGAAAGATTTCGGTGAACCTGTCCCCCGGGGAATTCAAGCGGGGCGACATTGTAGCAACGGTGGCGTCCGCGCTTGCGGAGAGCGGTCTGCCACCTCGACGCCTTGAGTTGGAGGTGACGGAACGCTTGTTGCTAGAGGACACAGACGCGGTTCTGAGCAAATTGCAACAGCTCCGCGCTTTTGGCTGCTCCATCGCGATGGACGACTTTGGTACGGGATACTCCAGTCTCGGATATCTTTGGCGCTTCCCGTTCGACCGGATCAAAATAGATCGCAGCTTTGTCTCTGAGATGGCTTACGACGCAAAGGCAGCGGCCATCGTCGATACGGTGTTAAGTCTTGGCAGGGCTCTGAATCTGGAGGTCACCGCGGAGGGTGTCGAAACTGAGCATCAAGCGGCAGCGCTGAACGCTCTGGGCTGCGGCGAAGCTCAGGGGTACCTACTGGGCCGCCCGCGCTCTGCAACTGAGATGGACCCATGTCCGCCACCGCCGCTTGCGGCGAGTGCCACTATGTCATGAGACCTGTGCCCTAATGTAGGCCGACGTCACTAGCCGGTCATCAAGGATGCAAAGCTGCGGCCTTGAACTTAGCCTGCAGCGTGTTGTTCGACGCTCTCTTCGAGACCGCACTACCAAATCTCGGGATCAAACATCTCGTCATGTTGTTGATCCTCGATAAATTCACGCAACGTTCATCCCGCAGATCCTGACTGGAACAGAAGAAGTGCCCATCGAACTGCGCCATTTGGTCTTCACCCAGGCAGAAATAATCGACGCCATTTCCCTCGTACTTCGGTCGCGAGGCCAAGTCATTCCAAGTGGCGAGGTCAAATTTGCACAGGCCGTCGGGGGACAGGGGGACACGCCTCTTCTATTTCGCATGGTCCTTCAAGCTGATCGCGTTGCAGTGAATCAAGCTGCGGGCGTGGAGTACAAGCTCCAGTTGACCAGCGCCGAACTGGCGGCAGTGCTGATTGTTTATTGCAAAAGCCGCAGCATTCCCATTCCCGCGGGTTCGACCAAAGCGATCCAGAACTTCTCCGGCCAGATCGCTCTGACCATCACGTCAAACACGAACAACAAGGAGTCTCTCGACAGATTGCTGCAAAAGGCAGGAAATCTGAGCGACTGTGAAACGAATAGCATTGATAAGCAGGATCAATCCACGGCGGATCTGGCCAGACGCCTGGGTGGGCTCCTCAAAAAACGGGGCGAAACTATAGCCTTTCTCGAGACTACATCCAGCGGCATGGCTTCGGCCACTATGCAGCTCTCCCCTGAGACCGGTACCTCTTGCCTAGGCAGTGTCGTGGTGCATTCCGAGCGCTGCAGCAATATCTTGCTCGCGATCACGGCGAAGGACCTTGCCTGGATGCAGACGTCTCCGGCGGTCTATGCCACCCTGCTTGCTCGAAAAACCCGAGAACATTTCGGCGCAAGTTGGGGCGTTGTGCAGATGATCGAAGGTGAGTTTTTTGTTCCGAGAGCCGGATACCGGGCCGATCGCAGCTGGATCGCGGTCTCCGGTCCCGAGGAGATCGTCAGAGAAACAGACAAGGCGCCCAAAGAGCCATTCGCCCAGATGCTGCATTACGCGAGGACCCTGCTCGGGGTTGTCCCCTCCACGCTCGAGGCTAGCAGCCAACATGTCAAGAATATAGCATCCTGACCGCTACTTTGCATTCAGTTGAGATTTCCCACGTTACTCGGATGCATAGCCTGAGTTGGCGAGGTAGTTCCTGCACTTGGCTGAGGTGAAGGTGTTGAGCAAGTCGCCGATGGTGGTCCAGAGGGCGTCCCAGGGTCGGGCAGCTGCCTTTCGGATGAGGGATTTCAGCTTGACGAAGGCCTGCTCGATTGGGTGCAGGTCCGGCGAGTGTTGAGGGACGTAGATGAGGCTGGCACCGGTGGCCCTGATCGCCTTGCGGACATCGGCGACCTTGTGGGCTGGGAGGTTATCCAGGACCACCACGTCGCCCCTGGACAGGACGGGCGCGAGGATCTGCACAACATAAGCGTAATTCACGCCGCAGCGCGTCGGCATCGTAGCCCCGGTCAGCCACGAGGCGGCGGAGGCGGCCAGGCACGGCGGCGAGCACATCGGGTGCAGCCGTCACGCCGCTGGTGTTGCCGGGTGTCAGATGGATGACCACGGGGCGGCCGAGGACGTCGGTAAGGACATGGACCTTGGTCGTCTGGCCCCCGCGCGACGGACCGATGGCCTGTGCCTTGGCTTCCCTTTACCGCCATGGGCCGAGCGGTGGGCGCGGATATAGGTGCTGTCGAGCGCCGCTGTCTCGGTAAACCATTCCTCCTCAGCCAGGGCAGCCAGCATGGCGCGCCAGAAGCCGCGCCGGGACTAGCGGTCGAAGCGATTATAGACCGTCGTGGCAGGTCCATACTCGGCCGGGCAGTCGCGCCAGCGGCAGTCCGAGCGCAGCACGTGCACGATGCCGCTGATGACCAGGCGGTCGTCCTTCCGGTGAGCGCCGGGTTGGCTCTGGGGCATGAACGGCCCGATCACAGCCCACTGCTCAGCCGAAAACCAGAACAGGTCCGCCAAAGTTACCTCCATGCCGCACACCGGCAACACGGAATCCTGATTACCACCCTAGATCAACAGTCTCATTGAGTTCTGACCATAATACCGCCCGCAAAGCAGGCTGGATAGAACGCCAGACGGAACCGAGAGGTGCTCACTCAGCTCGCCTGGATCTCCACCTTCCGGAAGCGCACCACACCGGTATCGTTCACTGCGCCGCCTGCTCCCGGCACGCCAGGAGCGTGCTGAAGCGCAATCCGGCCGGTCGAAAAACGGGAGTCTCGGACCGAGTCGGCGGTCTTCTGACCGTTGAGTATGACCGTGAAGGTATCGCCGGCGGCGGTGATCTCAAAGAGGTTCCAGCGTCCACCCGCCTTTGGCATCGGGTCGACGGCGGCAAGATCCACGATCGCACCGGTGCCGTAGCGCTGCTCTGGGCGCTCGTCCCAGATATTCACCTCGTAGGAGCTGGCCGTGCTGACCATCGCAGGATTGGTGCAGCGAATGTAGATGCCGCTGTTGGTGTGGCTATCCACGAAGAACTCGGCGCGCAACTGGAAGTCGCGGTAATCCCGCTGGGTTACCAAAAATCCGCTGCCGCGGTCAGCGACGAGGGCGCTTTCCTCCACCCGCCAATTAGCATTGCCGATGCGGTCCCACCCCTCGAAGTCACGGCCGTTGAACAAGGGTGTCCAGCCACCTGACTGGGCCATCACCGGCTTGCGCCCTCCTACGAGCCCGGCCGTTGCGGCCAGCAGCGGCACGATGGCGCGACGTCTGATCATGATTTCCTCCCAAGGGCTTTTGGCTACGGCGCCAGCCTAGGGCGGGCGGACTATGCGCTTCAATAGAAAGCCTTGGGCTAATGGTGCGGGCACAGCGGCCGTTTCCAGCCTATTTCGTCGGAAAACTCGGCTCTTGATATGGACTGATCCTGCTGACTCCCTCGTGTGCAGTAGCAGGGGATTGGCAACTTGGCCGGCGGAAGGACGAGTTTGGCCGGGTGTGCGAGGTTGCGGCAGGATCAGGAGGCAGATTGGACCTAGCTTCCCTGCCGCCAATGTATGCCATTGCTGAATCGGTGTCCCCAGGCAGTACTTGGATGAACCTTCCGGTACGGTGGCATGGGACAGACTGATCGTGAATGGAGAGACATCTTTTCCGCATGCCTTGCGATGGCACTGCTCGCCGGCTGCGCCACTGGCGTGCCGCCGAGCGACCTCGCCATGAACCCTCCCGTCTCTCGGACGAAGGGTATCGTGTTCCTTTTCACTGGCCTGACCTTCTCAAGTGAAGATAGCTTCGGAACAGGCACCCACACGCTGGCCGACAACATTCGTCGGCTGGGGGTCAGAGCAGAGATCAACCAGCCTAGCACCTGGGAGAGTGTGGCAGACTGGGTGATCGCTGATCCAGGCCTCCGCCAAGTGCCTCTCGCCGTGTACGGCTACTCTTACGGAGCTCAAGCGGCACTGCGGTTTACGGAGCGGCTGGCGCAAGCTAGCATTCCAGTTCAGACGGTCGTTGTACTTGAGGCCTTTCGGCCCGTTCCGGTGCCGTGCAACGTGATCAAGGCCATTCACCTCTACCTCTCCGATGGTTCTTTTTCACAGGCCACCCCTATTGCGCCCGCACAGCCTGAGTGCGGGCGTGTTGTCCTGAACCGACGGTATTATCCGTTGGGCGTGTTTCCGCTGGTCGTGAACCATTGGAGCGTCTCCACTTTCGATGCACTGCATCGCGAAGTGTTGCACCTATTGCTGGACGCAGATCGCGTTCGTACCCGAGTTCTGGACCCCATCATTTCGCCGATGTTAACTGGGAGTGGGGTGCCCTCTCCGACAACAGCCGCGGCCGATTAACAAAATGGCTTTGTGCGCCGTAACTGGCCCTTCCCGCTGCAGATCAGGCATCGGCTCGGATGAGTTCTGCGTTGGTGTCAACCGGCTGAAGACGCGACCCTCGGACTTCGCGCAGTACACTGATGCGATTCCCCCGAACAGTATCATGGGTCTTCGGCCGCGCGATGGAGCCTGATCCTGGCAGTGGCATTATCACGGGCATTGGTAGCGGGCCGCGATCAAAGGGCCGATCGAGAATTGGTCCGTATGGAGTGGACCTGACCCTGCGACAGCGGCAGAGTCTGCGACGTAACTCCCAAGAAGTACTGGGATGTAGAAGAAGTTGCTGACCAGCGTGATCCAGCAGTGTGCCAAAATGCCCGGCGCAGCCGCCAATCGTTTAGCAGCGGACATCGTCGCGGCGATCAAGTCGGAGATCGTCGAGAAGGGTCGCTTCTCTCTGCCGGACTTCGGGTCCTTTACCGTGCGCGGGACCCCAAAGCGCATCGCACTGAACCCCCGCACGGGTGAGAAGGTGCCGGTGAGTGCGGGTGCCGCTGTGAAGTTCAAGGCAAGTCCTTCGCTGAAGCCCGCTGCTCTCGCCGGCGTCAGGAAGGCTAGGCGCAAGATTGCCAGGGCTGGTGGTTGACCGCTGGCCTAAGCGGCGGATCAGATTAGACAGAGCGTGGGGAGGGCCGGGCGGCGGTGACGTGCCGGCGCCCATGATGGTGGCGCGGCCGTCTCTCGCTCCCCGCTCAGAGCAAAGCTGGAAGCCAATCCGCAGAGAAGGGAAGCTCGCGTGGCTCGCAGCCTACGAGCTGTAGCCCTTCCTATCAGGCATCCTCCAGGGCATCGAGATCGACGTCCTGGATGGAAAGTCAGACAGGCTCTGGGCTGCGGGCGGCGTTTCGGAGAAGGGGCTTGGCAGCTGCGAGAAGTTCGTCGAGAGACCGGAACGGGTGCACCGCATCTTCACCATCATCGCTCCTGACCAGCAACGCGTATCCGGAGCGACCGCCGCGTGGTGCTTGTGAGGGATCGCGCGGCTGCGGTGCCGGCCATGGGGAGATCTGCCGGCTACGAACATCAGGTGCAGTGACAGGGGATGCCACCGCGGGTCGGACGGGCTCGGCAGCCACCACGGAAGCTGGAGCAGCCGCGAGAGGCTGGAGTGGCACGACCTTTGACGCTGACGCGGCGGCCTCTGCTAGCTCATTGCTAGGGGTGAGGAGAGCTACCTTATTCGAGATTGGAGCCTCGCCGCTCTGCCGCAGCTTGGTAAGAATGGCGTAGATGTTGGCGGGAGTGCACCCGTAGCTGGCAGCACCGCCGCAACCTTTTCGCCGCCCAGTTCGACCCGTTGGCGGATCTTTACATGTTCCTCCCGAGCATTTCGGGGCACGGCACCTCCGATTAGAACATAGAAAGAACATCCCTTAACTTGGAAATTGAACATTTGGAAGATTCAAATTTGAAATTGAGCGGGACATGGTTTGTCACGGAACCAGGGAAGGGGACTACTAACAAGGCAGCTTGAATGGAAGCGGTAGGCCTTTGTTCTACCTTCCCGATATCCGAAGCTCGGGCCTGAGCCGCATGGGGCGGCCCACAGGCGGCTTCCATTCTCCACGTTTGCGGGCCGACCAGGCGTAGCGCGGGTCACCCTCCAGCAGATGGAGATGGTCGCCCAGCCTGTTGCGCTCCAGCTGTAGCGGCTGAGTGAATTCTCCCCGGAAGTGCTGGCTGAAAATTCCCCAGTTCAGCGCGACTGCCCGTGCCCGGGGGCAAGCCCCGGGCACGGGCGGCGCCGGCCATGCCCCAGGATGCCGACCGGCATCATGGGAGCAGCCCGGTGGTCACCCTTGGGGAGCTCGTCATGATCCTGGACCTCGCCCGGCAAGGCCTGAGCGTCTCGGCCATAGCCCG
>NZ_JAGIZB010000035.1 GCF_017813395.1 Pararoseomonas baculiformis
CCCCTATGAGCTTATCTATGCCAGCCCCTTTTCTAACAGTTGGAGAGGTTCGGCTGACGGTGCGCCTCCGGTCCATGACCGGAGGCGACTGCAAGGGCAGGATGGGGGGACAGAGACCCCGTGTTGCACCGTATCCGCGGCAGCCAGATGGGGTTCCAAGGGCCTCAGGCCCTTGGCGGGCGAGGTCCGGAGAGGGCAGAGCCCTCTCCGGGGAAGCAGCGCAAAACCGGCGCTCCACGCGCCGAGCCAGCTGTCAGCGCCGCCGGCTCAGCGCAGCAGGGTTTCCGTCAGGAATGTCCGGACATTGGCGCGCACCGCTGAGGCATCATTGGGGTCATGGCCGACATGGGCGCCCCGGGCGACGCAGCCCGATGTCTTCTGGGCGAAGGGCTCGCTGGTGCCCGCGAGGTTGACGGCGCCATCGGCGCCTTCCTCCATCCGGCAGTTCCGGGTGCTCTGGGCGTTGGGCACGCTCACCAGGGCGGGGGCGGCTGGATTGTCGAAGCTGTGCTGTCCGTTCGGATATTCGGTGATCGCAGCGTCGGCGCCCGCCGCCCGCAGCCGCTCCACATAGTCGCGGCAGGGTGCGATGGGCACATAGTCATCCACCACGCCGTGGTGCAGGCGGATGGGCACGGCGGCCACCTGCGTGTCTCCCTGGTAGCGGACATTGCATGGCGTATAGAGGCCGATATGGGCCGCGAAGCGGTTCTGCTGGCTTCCATGCAGGCGGCGGAAGCGCTCGCTGGCGGAGTAGACGGCGGCAACCGCCCCCTTCGAGAAGCCCATGACGGCGGTCCGGTCCGCGCGGATGCGCGGATGGGCGGCCAGCAGGTCCAGGGCGCGATAGGCGTCCACCATCATGGCCAGGGAGTGCAGCAGGTCCTGGTCCGTGACGGTGCTGGTGATGCCCCGCCCGGCGAAGCTGTCGAGAATGAAGGCGGCCATGCCCGCCTCGTTGATCTGGCGGGCCCAGAGATCGGTGGAGCCGCTGATCCCGCCGGAGCCATGGACGAGGATCACGGCAGGAACCCGGGTGGTGGCGGGGCCAGGCGGCAGGCGGAGTTCGCCGGCGAGGCTGGCCTCGGGCCCGCTGCCGCCCCGCAGGAACTCCGCGCCGCTCAATGTGGTGCTGCGCAGCGGATGCACCTCCACGCGGCCGGGGAGGGAGGGCGGCGTGGTCTGGGCGGTGGCTGGCAAGGCCAGCAGCGCCGCTGCCAACAGGGCCGCAAGGCGCAGCGGCGTGACGCGTCGGGGCATGGGCGTATCGCTCCTCCAGCGCCGTGTCCGGTTGGCCCGGCCGGCGGATTGCCCGGGATTCGGGCATCGGGGCCGGCGGGCGTCAACCCGGGGTAGGGTCAGGCCCCGACCTGCCGCAACCAGTCCTGCAGGTTGTAACAGGTGGTCACGCGGCTGATCCGGCCGCCCGAAACCTCCAGGAAGGCCCCGGCGGGCAGGACATAGGTCTGCCCCTTGGCCTCGGGCAGGCCGGCATCGGTGGCGAGGTAGGTGCCGTGCACCACGAATTCCGCCGCCGCCCGGGCGCCATCCTCCGAGGCCATCACCACCACCCCGCGCAATTCCTCGCGATAGCAGCGCTCCATATGGGCCAGGAAGCGGGAGAAAGCGTCCTTCCCGGTGCTGCGGCCGCCCTGGTTGGCATCATGGGCCACATCATCGGCCAGGCAGTCCAGCATGCCCGGCCAGTCCTGGCGGTTGAAGGAATCGTAGTAGCGGCGGACCAGGGCCAGGGCGTCTTGCTGGGACAAAGGGGGCTTCCTTGCGGGGCTTCGGGGGCGGGCACTATACCGGCCGCGCCGTTCATACCGCCCGGACCCGCATGACCACCACGCCGCTACCGTTCCAGGACATGATCCTGGCGCTCCACGCCTTCTGGTCGAAGCAGGGCTGCGCCATCCTGCAGCCCTATGACATGGAGATGGGTGCGGGCACCTTCCATCCGGCCACCACGCTCCGCGCCCTGGGGCCGAAGCCCTGGCGGGCCGCCTATGTCCAGCCCAGCCGCCGCCCTACCGATGGCCGCTACGGCAACAACCCGAACCGGCTGGGCGCCTATTACCAGTACCAGGTCATCATGAAGCCGAGCCCGCCCGATCCGCAGTCCCTGCTGATCGAGAGCTACCGCGCCATCGGCATCGACCCGATGCTGCACGACATCCGCTTCGTGGAGGATGACTGGGAGAGCCCCACCCTCGGCGCCTGGGGCCTGGGCTGGGAGGTGTGGTGCGACGGGATGGAGGTGACGCAGTTCACCTATTTCCAGCAGGTCGGCGGCATCCCCTGCGCGGTTCCCTCCTGCGAGCTGACCTACGGGCTTGAGCGGCTGGCCATGTACATCCAGGGCGTGGAGAACGTGTACGACCTGGCCTTCAACTCCGCCGGCCTGACCTATGGCGACGTGTTCCTGCGGAACGAGCGGGAGTTCAGCGCCTATTCCTTCGAGCACGCCAACGTGCCCGTGCTGTTCCGCCACTTCGCCGAGGCGGAGGAGGAGTGCAACGCGCTCTGCGACGCGAATCTTCCGCTGCCGGCCTATGACCAGTGCATCAAGGCCAGCCATACCTTCAACCTGCTGGATGCCCGCGGCGCGATCAGCGTGACGGAGCGCGCCGCCTATATCGGCCGCGTCCGTGCCCTGGCGAAGCGATGCTGCGAAGGCTGGCTGGCGGGGGAGGCGGCCTGATGTCCGAGCTCCTTCTCGAGATCCTCTCCGAGGAAATCCCCGCCCGCATGCAGGCCCGCGCCGCCGAGGACCTGGTGCGGCTGATGGGCGAGGCGCTGAAGCCCGCCGGGCTGGCGATGGAGGGCGCGCGCACCCTCTACGGCCCGCGCCGCATCGCGCTGATCGCCGAGCTGCCGGCCGCCACGCCCGCGAGCGAGCGCGAGGAGAAGGGCCCCCGGCTGGGCGCCCCCGAGGCCGCGCTGGGCGGCTTCGCCCGCAAGTTCGCCCTGCCGGAGGCCGCCGTGGCCGCCATGCGCGGCGCCAGTGGCCCCTCTGACGCGCCTGTCTATGAGGCGGATGGGCTGACCATCATCGCCCGCGCGGAGAAGTCCGGCGCCTCCTTCCTGCTGCGCCTGCAGAACCCGGCCCGCTCCACCGCCGATGTGCTGGCCGAGGCCATTCCGGCGCTGATCCGGCGCTTCCCCTGGCCGAAATCCATGCGCTGGGGCACCTCGGAGCTGATCTGGGTGCGGCCGATGCAGCGCATTCTTTGCCTGCTGGACGGGAAGGTCGTTCCCTTCAGCCTGGCCGATGGCGCGGATGACGCGCATGGGCTGCGTTCCGCCGATGTGACGGAGGGGCACCGCATCCAGTCCCCCGGGGCCTTCTCCGTTGCCTCCGCCGCGGAATACGAGGCAGGGCTGCGCGAGCGTTCCGTGATCCCCGACGCCGCCGCGCGCGAGCAGATGATCGAATCCGGCATCGCCGGGCTTGCTGCCGCCGAAGGGCTGGAGGTGGTGCCCGATCGCGGCCTCCTGTCCGAGGTCGCGGGGCTGGTGGAATGGCCCGTGCCCCTGCTCGGCCGGATCGACGACGCCTTCATGGATCTTCCGCCCGAGCTGATGCGGACGACCATGCGCGTGAACCAGCGCTATTTCGCCCTGCGCCATCCCGATGGCCGCGCGGCGGCGCGCTTTGCCCTGGTGGCCAATATCGAGGCCAGGGATGGCGGCGCGGCGATCATCGGCGGCAATGAGCGCGTGCTGCGCGCCCGCCTTTCCGATGCGCGTTTCTTCTGGGACCTGGACCGCAAGGGAAAGCTGGAAGGCTTCCTGCCGAAGCTGGATGCCGTGGTGTTCCACGCCAGGCTCGGCACCCAGGGCGACCGCGTGCGGCGGCTGGAGCGGCTGGCGCGCCACATCGCCCCGAAGGTCGGCGCCGATCCGGATCTGGCGGCCCGTGCCGCGCGGCTGGCCAAGGCTGACCTCGCCTCCGGCATGGTCGGCGAATTCCCGGAGCTGCAGGGCGTGATGGGCCGCTACTACGCGCTGCATGGCGGGGAGGACCCGCGCGTGGCCGAGGCGATCGGGGCGCATTACCGCCCGCTCGGCCCCGGCGACGCCGTGCCGTCCGAGCCCGTGGCGATCACCGTGGCGCTGGCCGACAAGCTGGACCAGCTGGCCGGCTTCTTCGCGGCGGATGAGCGCCCGACCGGCTCGGGCGATCCCTACGCGCTGCGCCGCGCGGCGCTGGGCGTGATCCGCATCGTCCGCGAGAACGGGCTTCGCCTGTCGCTCGCCGATGCGGTGGCGGAGGCCTTCTTCGGCTACCCCATGGCCCAGGGCACCACCGCCTCGCCGGAATTCGGCATGGCGGTCGCCACGGAGCGGATGAATGCGGGCTGGAAGCCCGCGGCCGATTCGGCGCACCCCCCGATGGTCGCCGCCTTCGCCCAGGGCGTGGTGGAATTCCTCGCGGAGCGCCTGCGCGTGCAGATGCGTGCGGAAGGGCTGCGTCACGATCTCGTGGCCGCGGCCTTCGGTACCTCGGGCGATGACGACCTCATCCGTCTCCTGGCCCGTGCGGATGCCCTGCGGGACTTCCTTGCGACAGAGGCAGGGGCGGATCTTCTCTCTGCCTATCGCCGTGCCGCGAACATCCTGCGAATCGAGGAAAAGAAGGACGGCCGCAGCTACGCGCCTTCCATCGATCCTAACCTTCTCCGTGCCGCGGAGGAGAAGGCGCTGGCCGCGGCGCTGGAGGCGGCCCGTCCCGCCGTGCGGGCGGCCCTGGCGCGGGAGGATTTCGCAGCTGCGATGGCCGCCCTTGCGCCGCTCCGCTCCCCGGTGGACGCTTTCTTCGATCGGGTCACCGTGAATGACCCGGATAGGGCGTTGCGCGCGAACCGGCTAGGATTGCTGGCGTTGCTGCGCGGCGCCATGGACGAGATCGCGGACATCGCGCGCATCGAGGCTTGAGGGAACTGGTCATGACACGCTGGGTCTATGGCTTCGGGGCTGGCCGCAATGACGGCCGCGCCGAAATGCGTAACCTGCTGGGCGGCAAGGGCGCCAACCTGGCGGAAATGGCCTCCATCGGCCTGCCCGTGCCGCCCGGCTTCACCATCACCACCGAGGTCTGCACCTACTACACCAGCAACAAGGGCGCCTATCCGGCGGAGCTGGAGGCGCAGGTGAAGGAGGCGCTGGCCCGGATCGAGGAGGCGGTGGGCGCCCGGTTCGGCGATGCGGGCAACCCGCTGCTCGTTTCCGTCCGCTCCGGCGCGCGCGTTTCCATGCCCGGCATGATGGACACGGTGCTGAATCTCGGCCTGAACGACGTGACCGTGCGGGGGCTGGAGAAGGCTTCGGGCGATGCGCGCTTCGCCTGGGACAGCTACCGCCGCTTCGTCCAGATGTACGGTTCCGTCGTGCTCGGCGTGGACCATCACCGATTCGAGGAGATCATCGAGGACGCCAAGCTCGCCAAGGGCGTCGTCGAGGACACGCAGCTGACGGCGGGTGACTGGCAGCATGTCACCGCCGGCTACAAGGACATGGTGCGCGAGGTCACGGGCGCGGACTTCCCGCAGGATCCGTGGGCGCAGCTCTGGGGCGCCATCGGCGCGGTGTTCGGTTCCTGGATGAACCAGCGCGCCATCACCTATCGCCGCCTGCATGACATTCCCGGCGACTGGGGCACGGCCGTGAACGTGCAGGCCATGGTCTTCGGCAATATGGGCGATGACTGCGCGACCGGCGTCTGCTTCACGCGCGATCCCTCGACCGGCGAGAACATCTTTTACGGCGAGTACCTGATCAACGCGCAGGGCGAGGATGTCGTGGCCGGCATCCGCACGCCGCAGCCGATGAGCGAGGCCCGTGCCAAGCCCGGCGAGCGCAGCATGGAAGCGGCCATGCCCGAGGCCTATGCCGAGCTGGTGCAGGTGCGCGAGACGCTTGAGCGCCACTACGCGGACATGCAGGACATCGAGTTCACGGTCCAGCGCAACAAGCTCTACATGCTGCAGACGCGCAACGGGAAGCGCACGGCGGCGGCCAGCCTGAGGATCGCCGTGGACATGGCGAATGAGGGCCTGATCGACCATGCCGAGGCGGTGCGCCGCGTGAATCCCGGCTCGCTCGACCAGCTGCTGCACCCCACGCTGGACCCGAACGCGCCGCGCAAGCTGCTCTCCCGCGGACTGCCCGCATCCCCGGGTGCCGCGAGCGGCGTGGTGGTGTTCAGCGCCGACGAGGCCGAGGCCCGCGCGGCCAAGGGCGAGGCGGTGATTCTGGTCCGCATCGAAACCTCCCCCGAGGACATCCACGGCATGCATGCCGCCCGCGGCATCCTCACCACGCGCGGCGGCATGACCAGCCACGCGGCGGTGGTGGCGCGCGGCATGGGCCGGCCCTGCGTGGCGGGCGCCGGCGGCATCGTGGTGGACTATGCCTCCCAGATCCTGGCCGCCGGCGGCGTGCAGGTGCAGGCGGGCGAGACCATCACGCTGGACGGCGCGACGGGAGAGGTCTTCGCCGGCACCGTGGCCATGGTGGAGCCGAAGCTCTCCAGCGATTTCGAGACGCTGATGGGCTGGGCCGACGAAGTGCGCCGCCTGCGCGTGCGCGCCAATGCCGAGACGCCGCTGGACGCCGAAACCGCGCGCAAGTTCGGCGCCGAGGGCATCGGCCTCTGCCGCACCGAGCACATGTTCTTCGATCCCGCGCGCATCTCCGCCGTGCGTCAGATGATCATGAGCGAGACGGAGGGCGGGCGCCGGGACGCGCTGGCCAAGCTGCTGCCCTTCCAGCGCGACGACTTCGTGGAGCTGTTCCGCATCATGGCGGGGCTGCCCGTCACGATTCGCCTGCTCGACCCGCCGCTGCACGAATTCCTCCCCCACAAGGAGGAGGAGCTGGCCGAGGTCGCGGAAAGCCTGGGTGCCGACCTCGCCACCATGAAGCGCCGCGCGGCCGATCTGTCCGAGGCCAACCCCATGCTCGGCCATCGTGGCTGCCGCCTGGCGATGACCTATCCCGAGATCGCGGAGATGCAGGCCCGCGCCATCTTCGAGGCGGCGGTGATCGTGGCGAAGGAGGCGGGCAAGGCGCCCGTGCCCGAGATCATGGTTCCGCTGGTCGCGACCAAGAAGGAGCTGGAGATCAGCCACGCGCAGATCGACAAGGTGGCCAGGGAGGTCTTCGCCGAGGCCGGCATGACCATCGAGTACCTGGTCGGCACCATGATCGAGCTGCCGCGTGCCGCGCTGACGGCGGACAGGATCGCCGAAACGGCCGACTTCTTCTCCTTCGGCACCAATGACCTGACCCAGACCACCTTCGGCCTTTCGCGTGACGACGCCGGAAAGTTCCTGCCCTTCTATGTTGAGAAGGGCATCCTGCCGAAGGATCCCTTCGTCTCCATCGACGTGGACGGGGTGGGCGCGCTGGTGAAGATCGCGGCGGAGAAGGGCCGGGCCACGAAGGGGGGGCTGAAGCTCGGCATCTGCGGCGAGCATGGCGGCGACCCCGCCTCGATCCAGTTCTGCGAAACGGTCGGGCTGGATTACGTCTCCTGCTCTCCCTATCGCGTGCCGGTCGCGCGCCTCGCCGCCGCGCAGGCGGCGCTGGCGAATGCCTCCTCTGCCACGGCGGACCGGACGGCCTAGATGCTGCAGGGGGAGCCCTGCTCCCCCTGCATCCTCCACTTGCGGCTGTATCGCTGGGCGGGGCGCGGCCTCGCCCGGGCCAGGCTAAAGCGCCAGTTCCAACATCACGGGAACATGGTCGCTGGTCTGCGCCCAGTCCCGCGCGTCCTTCAGCACCACATGCTGGCGTAGCGCGCCTGCCAGATCCTGGCTCACCCACATATGGTCCAGCCGGCGCCCACGATCCGAGGCGCGCCAGTCCTTCGCGCGGTAAGACCACCATGTGTAGAGCTTCTGCTCCGCCGGCACGAAGTGGCGGAGGGCATCGTACCAGTCCCCGGCCTGCTGCCAGCGCGTCATCGCCTCCACCTCGATGGGAGTGTGGGAGACGACGTCGAGCATCTGCTTGTGGCTCCATACATCATGATCGAGCGGGGCGATGTTGAGATCGCCGACGAGAACGGAGCGGCGGGCCGCTCCGCGCCCCGCTGTCCAGTCGGTTACCTCGGCCACGAAATCCAGCTTATGGGCGAATTTCGGGTTCACCTCGCGGTCCGGCACGTCGCCGCCCGCGGGGACGTAGAAGTTGTGCAGTTCCAGCGGGCCGCCCGGCAGGTCCACCAGCACGCCAAGGTGGCGGCAATCCCCCTTGGCGCACCAGTCACGCCCGTCCGGCATCCGCGTGACGGGGTGGCGGGATAGCACCGCGACGCCGTTATAGCCCTTCATCCCCGTGATGATGCGGTGGGTGAAGCCCAGCGCTTCCGCCGCCTCATGCGGGAAGTGCTCATCCGGCGTCTTCGTCTCCTGCAGGCAGAGGACATCCGGGTTGAGCTCGTCAACCAGCGCGCGCAGCAGGGGCGCGCGCAGGCGGACGGAATTGATGTTCCAGGTGGCCACGCGGAAAGGCGTGGCCACGGAATGCGTCACGGGCACGGCCGGCTCAGGCGATCCGCACGGTGACCGTGCCGACTCCCTCGACGACGCCTTCCAGCAGGTCGCCCTTCTGCACGGCGGCCACGTTCTCCGGCGTGCCGGTCATGATCAGGTCGCCGGGGGCCAGCTGGACGAGGCGGGAAAGGTTGGCGATCACCTCCGGCACGGACCAGATCATCTTGGAAAGGTCGGAGGTCTGGCGGACCGTTCCGTTCACCTTCAGCTCGATCTTCCCCTTGCCCGGATTCACCTCGCCGGCCGGCACCAGCTCGCCCATCGGGGCGGAGTGGTCGAAGCCCTTGCCCATGTCCCAGGGGCGGCCGCCCTTCTTGGCCTCGGCCTGCAGGTCGCGGCGGGTCATGTCGAGGCCGGCGCAATAGCCCCAGACATGGTTGAGCGCGTCCGCCTCGGCGATGTCACGGCCGCCCACCCCGATGGCGACCACCAGCTCCATCTCGTGGTGCAGGTCCTTGGTCATGCTCGGATAGGGCATGTCGGCGTCGTTGGTCAGCACGGCATCGGCGGGCTTGGTGAAGTAGAACGGGGGCTCGCGGTCGGGATCGCTGCCCATCTCGCGCGCGTGCTCGGCATAGTTCCGGCCCACGCAGAAGATCCGCCGCACGGGGAACAGGCCGCCGCCGCGCACGGGCAGCGCGGCAACGGGCGGCGGGGCGATAACGTAGTCGGCCATTGGACGATCCGATCCGGTTCTGGAAACGGCCTATGCCTATAGGACGGTCTGGAGGGAACGGATAGCGGCCCATATGCCACGCTGCGGGCGAAGCCGCGCGGGCGTGAAACCTTCCGTCTGTCCGCAGGGTTGCATTGATGCCGGGCAAAGAAATGGCGCCCGGTGAGGGGGGTCACCGAGCGCCGGTACGCTATTCCGATCGGAGTTTTAGTATGGTCGGGTGAGCCGGCAGGGGATACCGGGCCACCGCCGGCCTTTTCGGCCGGCAGAGAAACATTACCCATATCCACAGGTGGAATGCAAAGCCGAGACGCTATTTGTTCATCACAGGCGTGTGAGAAGTGCACAATTTCGGTGCGCTCGCTCATAACGTGCGAAGCGGCTGGACGAACCTCGCTTCTACTCGGCCGCGACAGGCAGCCGGATTGTCTCCCGTGACAGGACGCTGCGGCTTGCGGCGAAGGCGCTCGCGGCCTCGCCGAACCGGTCGAAGATGCGGCGTGACAGGCTATCCCGCTCCCAGTCGAATTCCGGGTGCCACTGCACGCCCATGGCGAAGCCCCGCGCACCCTCGATGCTGGCCGCCTCGATCGTTCCGTCCGGCGCCCATGCCTCGGGCCTGAGGCGGGGTGCGGGGCGGGCAACGCCCTGGTTGTGAAGGGAATTCACCGGCACGGCTGCCGGATCATAGTCCAGCCCGGCCCAGAGCCTGGCGAGGCCGCTGTCCGCCGCCACGCGCACCGGATGTGCCTTGCCCGTCCGCACGCGGGCGATGGTCTGGTCCGAAGGGGTGGAATGGTCCATCCGGCCGTCCATGTCCTGGATCCGCTGGTCCAGCGAGCCGCCCAGCGCGACATTCAGCTCCTGGAAGCCACGGCAGATGGCCAGCAGCGGGACGCCCGCCGAGATCGCCGCACGGATCAGGGGGAGGGTGGTCGAGTCGCGGGCCGGATCCTCCGGCGTACCCTCCGCGTGGCAGGGGCCATCGTAATGGGTGGGGCAGACATTGGAGCGGCTGCCGGTGAGCAAAAGGCCGTCCAGCCGGGTGAGGAGCTCGCGCGAGACTTCCTCGCCGGCGGCGGGAAGCAGGACGGGCATTCCCCCGACCGGCCCGAGCACCACGCGCACATAGTGGTCCGACGCAGCGTGGTTCGGCATCCCCGAGGGGCCGAAGGGCTTCACGCAGCAGGAGATACCGATCAGGGGCCGCATGGAGGCTAATGTTGCAGCGGCACCATGTCAGCTTCAAGGCATAAGAGGTCCGAACGACCCTGCGGATCCGCAGGGCAGGGCCGCCAGGGGCGGGGAGCGGGCTAGTTGTTGTCCACCGGGCCGCGGAGGAAACGCGGGTCGTTGAAGTCGAAGCTGGACCGGTCCAGCCGGATGCCCGTCTCGATGGCCGAGAGCGTCACCCGCGTGGTGTGTCCCTGCCCATCCACGACCAGCCACTGGCGAAGCTCCAGCGGATCATTGGCGAAGACCAGGGTCAGGCGGCCCTCACCGGGGTTGCTGGTCCGGTAGAGAGTGACCTGAAGCAGCCCCTGCTGGCGCTGCAGGCCGGTGACGGTGACATCGCCCGAAAGGCTGATCCGGTCCCGCAGAAGGATGCCAAGCGGGGTGGAGCTGACCGGGACGATGGAGGGCTGCCGCAATTCCCGGTCGTAATGCAGGAACTGGCCGTTGTTGGCGATCAGCATCAGCGGCTCGGGCGGGTCATAGTCGAAGCGCATCCGCCCGGGGCGCCAGATCAGGGCGGTCCCCTGCGCCGTGGCGCCGTTCTGCGCGATCTGGATGAAACGGGCGCGCAGGGTGGTCAGTCCGTTCAGATAGGCCTCGATCCGCTGGAGGTCCTGCCGGTCCCGCGCCGAAAGCGCGCCCTGGGCAAGGGCAGGCGATCCCGACGGCAAAAGAACGGGAAGGGCGAGGGCAAGGCTGGAGAGGAGAAGGCGTCGGCGCATGGCAGCCAGATGGCGCGGGCGAGGCCTGAACGGAAGGGGCCGGGCCAACATCTGTCCGTTAACCGTCAGGCAAGCTGCCCGCGGCTTTCATTCCCGCATGGATATGCTGGCCGCCCGACGCGATGATCCCGCCCTTCAAGGCCCTCTCCGGGCGCCGCGGACCGCGGCGGCTTCGGTTGCGGCGGCCCCGGCTGCGGCGATCGCGGTAAGGCGCGCTGCGGATGCTCTGCCCGCCCCGCCCGCACCGGCCGCGATCGTGATGGTTCCGGTGCCGCCGGGGCAAGCGGGGCGCCTCCGGCCTGTTCTGGCCTCCCTCGCGCGCTCCAGGACAGCCGGCCATCTACCGGTCGCCCCCGGTGCCCTGGCAGTGCTGATCCTGGCGGCCGAGCCGGAGGCGCTGGCGGTGGCGGAAGCCATGGCGCCGGACTACCCTTTTCCCCTCCGGGTGGTGGCTGGGCCGGGGATGCCGTGCAGGCGATCCGGCTGGCCGGGCAATGGGCCGTGTCGCTCGGGGCGCCCGGCGTGCCGGTGCTGATTGCCGATCAGGGGCAGCCTCTGGCGCCGCGCTGGGCCTATGAGCTGCTGGACGCGCTGCGCGGCGGCGCGGATCTGGTCCGCCGCCGGCGGGGGCTGTGGAGGCGCCTGCTCCTCGGGCCCGTGCCGCCCCTGGCCCTGTCCGGCCGGGCGCAGTGGGCGATGGAGCACTGGTATTCCGGCGGGCTGGAGCGTCGCGGCGCGGCCTGGACCGAATGGGATTCGCCGTGGCGCCGCCCGGCCGATGCGGGGCTGCGCGCCGTCGCGGCGTAAGGAGGCCGGGCTTCCGCCCATTCGGCCCCTGCGCGCTGGACAGATGGCACGGGCGCGCCGAGACTCGCTTTCATCAGGCATGAGGTGAGCGGTGCGGGGCAGGATCGGCGAGGACCAGGTGGTGGAACTGGCCGAGATGTTCCGGCTGATGAGTGATCCCACCCGCCTCAGCATCATCCTGGCCTGCCTGGATGCCCCGGCATCGGTGGGCGAGATGGCGGAGCGCATCGGGATCTCGGCCAGCCTCGTCTCCCACCACCTGCGCCTGCTCCGGGCAGCGCGGCTGTTGCAGGCGGACCGGCGGGGGCGGCAGGTTTTCTACGCGGTCACGGATGAGCACATCCGCTCCATGCTGACGGACATGGTGGACCATGTCGCGGAAGGCGAGGCGGAGGGCGAAGTGGCTGCCTCTGGTTGAGAGTTGTTCGCAAGAGCCGGGCCATCTTGCCCGGCTGAAACGCGCCCCAATCTTGTGCAGCGCGTCGTCGCGTGATTAGTGTCCGGTTGCGTTCCGCACCGCCACTGCGCGGGGCGGGACCCGGCCGGCGCGCGACGTGCCGGACGGAGAGCTTTGGAGCGGCGCGTGTCCGCCCGGCGCCCCTTCGGTGATGGGGCGCGCCTGGGTGGAACACCGGATCAGGACGGCGGAATGCGGCGGATTCTTTCAACGGCCCTGGCACTTGCCCTGGGTGGAATGGTGACGGGGGGCACGGCCTTCGCGCAGTCGCCCCCGCCTGCTCCCGGCGGCGAGGCGATCGGCGCGCCCGTTCCCTGGGGCATCGACCTGCAGGACCCCTTCGGGCCCATTCAGGCGGCGATCTATGATTTCAACCAGCTCGTCCTCTGGATCATCGTCGGCATCACCATCTTTGTTGCCGGACTGCTCGCCTGGGTGATCTGGCGCTACAACGCGGACCGGAACCCGGTGCCGTCGCGCGTCAGCCACAACACCACGCTGGAGATCGCCTGGACGGTGGTCCCGGTGCTGATCCTGCTGGTCATCGCGATCCCCTCCTTCCGCCTGATCTACTATGAGGACCGGGCGCGCGACCCCGAGCTGACGATCAACGTCCAGGGCCGCCAGTGGTACTGGCACTATGGCTATCCGGATAACGGCAACTTCACCTTCGACAGCTATCCGATCCCCGAGGGCGAGCTGCGGCCGGGCCAGCCGCGGAACCTGGCGGTGGACAACCCCCTGGTCATCCCGGTGGGTGCGGACATCCGGGTGCTGACGACCGGGCACGACGTGATCCACAGCTTCTTCGTGCCCAGCCTTGGCGTGCAGAAGTACACCATCCCCGGCCGCACCATGGAGACCTGGATGCGCGCCGACCGGGAGGGGACCTTCTACGGCCAGTGCAACCAGATCTGCGGCAACAACCACTGGTTCATGCCGATCGCGGTGCGCGCCGTGCCCCGCGCCGAGTTCGATGCCTGGGTGGCCCAGGCCCGCACCCGCTTCGCCGAGGGCAAGGCCCCCGGCTGGCCCGAGCGTGACCAGACCACCAGTGTCGCCTCGATCACCGAACCCACCGTCGATTCCTCTGGGGAGGTCCGCCGGTAAGGCGGCCTGACAGGAACAGCACCATGGCGCACGCTGCGCACGACACCCACCACGGTCATGACGACCACAACCACGCGCCGGGCTTCGTGACGCGCTGGTTCTTCTCGACCAACCACAAGGATATCGGCAGCCTCTACATCATCTTCGCGGTGGTGGCGGCCTTCCTTGGCGTTGGCCTCTCGATGCTGATGCGGCTGGAACTGCAGGCCCCGGGCATGCAGTTCTTCGCCGATGGCCAGATGTGGAACGTGGCCGTCACGGCCCACGGCATCCTCATGGTATTCTACGTGGTCATGCCCGCCCTGATCGGCGGCTTCGGCAACTGGTTCGTGCCGATCATGATCGGCGCGCCGGACATGGCCTTCCCGCGCCTGAACAACATCTCCTTCTGGCTCCTGGTCCCCGCGCTCGGCCTGACGGTCGCCAGCCTCTTCGTGGGCGGCACGGGCACGGGCTGGACGCTCTATCCGCCGCTGTCGGACAGCCAGTACCAGGGTGGCCCGGGCCTCGACATGGCCCTGTTCGGCCTGCACCTGGCCGGCGCCTCCTCCATCCTCGGCGCCGCCAACTTCATCACCACCATCTTCAACATGCGCGCCCCGGGCATGACGCTGCACAAGATGCCGCTCTTCGTCTGGGCGATGCTGGTCACCGCCTTCCTGCTGCTGCTCTCCGTTCCCGTCCTGGGCGGCGCGATCACCATGCTGATCACGGACCGCAACTTCGGCACGGCCTTCTTCAAGCCCGAGGGTGGCGGCGACCCGGTGCTGTTCCAGCACCTATTCTGGTTCTTCGGCCACCCCGAAGTCTACATCATGATCCTGCCCGCCTTCGGCATCGTCTCCCACATCCTGTCCACCTTCAGCCGCAAGCCGATCTTCGGCTACCTGGGCATGGCCTACGCCATGGTCGCCATCGGCGTGGTGGGCTTCGTGGTGTGGGCGCACCACATGTTCACCTCGGGCATCTCGGTGGACACGCGGGCCTACTTCATGGCGGCGACGATGATCATCGCCGTTCCGACCGGCATCAAGATCTTCTCCTGGATCGCAACGATGTGGGGCGGATCCATCAGCTTCAAGACGCCGATGCTCTTCGCTGTCGGCTTCGTCTTCCTTTTCACGGTCGGTGGCGTGACGGGCGTGAAGCTTGCCAATGCCAGCGTCGATGTGATCCTGCACAACACCTACTACGTGATCGCGCACTTCCACTACGTGCTGTCGCTGGGTGCGGTGTTCGGCATCTATGCCGGCTTCTACTACTGGATCGGCAAGATGAGCGGCTACCAGTACTCGGAGACGCTCGGGAAGATCCATTTCTGGCTCACCTTCGCCGGCGTGAACCTGACCTTCTTCCCCATGCACTTCCTGGGTGCCCAGGGCATGCCGCGCCGCTACCCGGATTACCCGGATGCCTTTGCGGGCTGGAACCTGGTCGCCTCGCTCGGTGCCTATCTCTCCGGCATCTCCTTCCTCTTCTTCATCTATGTCGTGGTTGACCTCTACCTGAAGAAGCGCGCCGCCGCGGCCAATCCCTGGGGCGAGGGCGCGACGACGCTGGAGTGGCAGGTTTCCTCCCCGCCGCCCTTCCACACCTTCGACGAGCTGCCCCGGATCCGTTGATCCGGGCGCCGCTTCCCGGTTGCGGTCCGCCGCCTGGGAACGATATGAGGCGTCACCATGAGTGACCTGATCCGGAGGGGGGCCACGGCCCCCCTCGACGTTTCTGCCGATTGGTCCGAGCTGCGCGACTGGGTCGCGCTCCTCAAGCCCCGCGTAATGACCCTCGTGGTCTTCACCGGGCTGGTGGGCATGCTCGTGGCCCCGGGCCGCATCCACCCGATCCTGGGTGGTGTCGCCATCCTGTGCATCGCGCTCGGCGCCGGTGCCGCGGGCTGCATCAACATGTGGTACGACCGCGACATCGACGCCGTGATGCGCCGGACGATCCGCCGCCCCATTCCGGCCGGCCGCATCACGCCGGGCAGTGCCCTCGCCTTCGGGGTCTTCCTTTCGGTCTTTTCCGTGCTGCTGATGGGGCTGGCCACCAACCCCGTGGCCGGGGCCTGGCTGGCAGGATCCATTCTCTTCTACGTCTTCATCTACACCATGTGGCTGAAGCGCCGGACGCCCCAGAACATCGTCATTGGTGGGGCCGCCGGGGCCTTTCCCCCGGTGATCGGCTGGGCCGCGGTCACGGGCGGGGTGGATGTCCTGCCGCTGATCCTCTTCGCGATCGTGTTCGTCTGGACGCCGCCCCATTTCTGGTCGCTCAGCCTCTGGGCGCATGACGACTACCAGCGCGCCGGGGTTCCGATGCTGCCCGTGGTGGCCGGCGCACGGGAAACGCGGCGCCAGATCCTGCTCTACACCCTGGTGCTGGCCCCGCTGGGCCTGCTGCCGGCCCTGCTGGGGTTTGCCGGCCCGGTCTATGGCGCCGTTGCCCTTTCCCTGGGGGCCGGTTTCGTCCTCCACGCCTGGCGCGTGTGGCGGGAACCGCAGGACGAGGGCGGGGTGAGCATGGAAGGCGACAAAGCCGCGCGGGCCGCCTTCCGCTTCTCCCTCCTGCATCTGGCCGGGCTGTTCGCAGCCCTGGCGGTGGATCACTGGCTGCGCGCGGCGGGAGTGCTTGCCTGATGGAACCGGCGCCCATGACCGAGGAGGAGACGGCGGCCCTCCTCCGCCGCCGCCGCGGTCGCAATATCGGCCTGATCATCGTGCTGCTGGCGCTGGTGGTGATTTTCTACCTCGTCACCGTGGCGAAGATCACCTCTACCCTCAGCTAGGAAGGCAAGGGACCATGGACCGCCAGGACACGCTGGCCCGCCGCAACCGCCGCGTCGCGATCGCCGCCTTCGGGACGGTCGCCGGCATGGTGGGGCTCTCCTTCGCCTCCGTGCCGCTCTACGACATGTTCTGCCGCATGACGGGCTATAACGGCACGGTCCAGACCGGCGGCCCCGCGGCGCCCGGCGCGGTGGAGCGGAAGGTGACGGTGCGGTTCAGCGCCAACACCCATCCCTCTCTCCCCTGGCGCTTCGAGGCCGCGCAGAATGCGATGCAGGTCCATCTCGGGGAGGAGGGGCTGGCCTTCTACAGCGCGGCGAACACCGCCGAGCGGCCGGTCGAGGGGGTTGCCACCTACAACGTCACCCCGGAAGTGGTGGGCAAGTATTTCCACAAGGTCGCCTGCTTCTGCTTCGACGCGCAGACCCTGCAGCCCGGCCAGTCCGTCGAGATGCCCGTGAGCTTCTGGGTGGACCCCGCCATGGCCAATGACCCGAACACCCGGGACATTCGGACCATCACCCTGAACTACACCTTCTTCCGCACCCTGGCGGATGCCGAGCGCTCCGGCGCCCTGGCCAGTGCCGGCCCGCATGTCGGGCGCGGGACCGTGACCCGCTAGGGACGGCTTCCGCCGGTCCAACCCTTGATCCCCGCATCCGTTTGCGGGATTGATGCTCCGAGACTCCACGGGGCCCCGCCCCGCATCACCAGGACGCGCGATGGCTTCCCTCGACACCACAACGGCCGACATCTCGCTCGACCCCAACGAGCCGCCGCCGCCGAACAAGCATCCCTACCACCTGGTGGACCCGTCCCCCTGGCCGATGATCGCCTCGCTCTCCGCGGGTGCGATGCTGCTCGGGATCATCCTCTTCGCCCATTACAACATCCACTGGATGCTGGGCGTCGGGCTGCTGGGCGTGCTGACCTCGATGTTCTTCTGGTGGCGGGACGTGCTCCGGGAATCCAAGACCCCGGGCATCCACACCCCCATCGTGCGGATCGGCCTTCGCTACGGCATGGCCCTGTTCATCGCCTCCGAGGTGATGTTCTTCGTCGCGTTCTTCTGGGCCTATTTCCACTTCGCCCTCTACCCCGAGCATGTCGCGGGCGCCGAGACGGCGATCTGGCCGCCCAAGGGCATCCTCACCTTCGACCCCTTCGGCCTGCCCTTCCTGAACACCATGATCCTGCTGCTCTCGGGCTGCACGGTGACCTGGGCGCATCACGCGCTGATCGAGGGTGACCGCAAGGGGATGATCCAGGGGCTGACGCTGACGGTCTGCCTGGGCCTGTTCTTCACCTTCCTGCAGGCGGTCGAGTATGCGGAGGCCCCCTTCGCCTTCGCCGGTGGCGGCATCTATCCCTCCACCTTCTTCCTGGCGACCGGCTTCCACGGCTTCCACGTGATCGTCGGCACCATCTTCCTGGCGGTCTGCCTCTTCCGCGCCATCCGGGGCGACTTCACCCCGCGCCGGCATTTCGGCTTCGAGGCGGCGGCCTGGTACTGGCATTTCGTGGACGTGGTCTGGCTCTTCCTCTTCATCTGCATCTATGTCTGGGGCGCGGGCGAGATCGCCCATCACTGAGGCCGCCCCGGCATCCCATCCGAACCCCGTCCGGCCCGCCGGGCGGGGTTCGTCGTTAAAGGCCCCGCGCATGACCTCCCGATGGCGGCGAATCCTTCCGGCCCTGCTGGCCTCCATCCCTGTGCTCGCTGCCCTGCTGGCGCTCGGCACCTGGCAGGTGCAGCGGCTGCACTGGAAGACCGATCTCCTTGCCCAGATCGCCGCGGCCGAGGCCGGGCCGCCGCTTCCGCTTACCCAGTCCCCGCAGCCATTTACCAAGGTGCAGGTCACCGGCCGCTTCCGGCATGATCTGGAGGCGGCTCTCGGCGCCCAGGTGCAGGGCGGCGTGCTCGGGGCCAGGCTCGTCACGCCGCTGGAGGCGGATGGGCTGCCGCCCGTGCTGGTGGACCGGGGCTGGGTGCCCATGGAGCGGCGGAGCGCCCCCATCGCGCGGCCGGATGGCCCGGTCACGGTCACCGGCTATGTCTCGCCCCCGCATGAGCGGGATTTCTTCGCCGCCACGGATGACGTCGCGGGCCGCCGCTTCTTCACCGCCGATGCCCGGGCCATCGGGACGGCGCTGGGCCTGCCGGGCACCATGCCGGGGATGCTGGTGGCACTGGCCGAACCGGGGCAGAGGCCGGGCACGCTGCCACAGCCCGCGGTCACGCTGCCGCGCCCGACCAACTCCCATCTCGGCTACGCCATCACCTGGTACGGGCTGGCCTTTTCCCTCGTCGCCGTGCTGATCGCCTGGGTGATCCGGAAGGAGGATCCGTGAACGACGCCTATTCCCGCCTGAAGGACCGCTTCTCCCGGATCGCGACGGTCAACGAGGCCGCCGCCATGCTCGGCTGGGATGCCTCCGCCATGATGCCGCCCGGCGGGGGCGCCGCGCGGGGCGACCAGCTGGCCGTGCTGGCCGGGGTTGCCCACGGGATGCTGGTGGCGCCGGACATGGCCGAGGATCTCGCCGCGGCGACGGCGGAAGGAGCCTGGGACGAGGCCAATCTGGCGCTGATGCGCCGCGCCCACAGGCGCGCCACCGCCCTGCCGGCCGAGCTGGTGGAGGCCACCGCCCGCGCCAATTCGGCCTGCGAGAAGATCTGGCGGGAAGCCCGCCCGCGCTCCGATTTCGCCGCGGTTTGCCCCTGGCTGGAGGAGGTGGTGAGCCTTCAGCGCGAAACCGCCGCCGCCCTGTCCGCCGCCACCGGCCTCGGCCCCTATGACGCGCTGATGGACACCTACCAGCCCGGCATCGGCGCCGCGGATGTGGAGCCAATCTTCGCCGCCTATGAATCCTTCCTGGCGGATGCGCTGCCGCGCGCGGAGGAGATCCAGGCCAGCCGCCCGGCCCCGCTGGCGCCGCAGGGGCCCTTTCCGGTGGAGATCCAGCGCGCCCTGGGGCGCCGCCTCTCCGAGCGGGCGGGGCTGGACTACGAGCACGCCCGGCTGGATGAAAGCGCCCATCCCTTCTGCGGCGGCACGCCGAGCGATGTGCGGATCACCACCCGGTACACGCCCGAATCCTTCGGCCAGGCGATGCTGGGCATCCTGCACGAGACCGGACACGCCCTTTATGAGCGCGGGCTGCCGGAAGCCTATGCCCGCCAGCCCGTGGGAGAGGCCGCCGGCATGGCGGCACACGAATCCCAGAGCCTCATCATCGAGATGCAGGCCAGCCGCTCCGACGCCTTCCTCTCCTGGCTGGGGCCCGAACTGCACGCTGCCTTCGGCGGCGACGCGGCGCCCTATGCGGGAGCCAATCTGGGCCGCCTCTGGCGCCGGGTGGAGCGCGGCTTCATCCGGGTGGAGGCGGATGAGATCACCTACCCAGCCCATGTCATCCTTCGGTTCCGGCTGGAGCAGGCGCTGATCGCGGGCGATCTCCGCGTGGCGGATATCCCCGGTGCCTGGGGGGAGGGGATGCAGCGCCTGCTCGGCATCACTCCGCCCGATGATGCCCGGGGCTGCCTGCAGGACATCCACTGGCATGACGGCGCCTTCGGCTACTTCCCGTCCTATACGCTGGGGGCGATGGCCGCGGCGCAGCTGATGCAGGCCGCGCGGACGGCGCTGCCCGGGCTGGACGAGGCGCTGGGGCAGGGCGATTTCGGGCCGCTGGTGAGTTGGCTGCGCGTCTCCGTCCATAACCGGGGCTCGCTCCTCGGCTTCCAGGACCTGATGCGGGCAGCGACCGGCCGGCCGCTCGATGCCTCCGCCTTTATGGAGCATCTCCGCGGGCGCTACCTCACCCGCCAGACGCCTTGATGGCCGCCGCGGGTCCGGCAGCGGGGCGCGGCAGCACAGGAACCGGGCTCGCGGCCAGCCGCGTCGCACCCGGGCGCGGGAGACGCGATGCCAGCGGATGCTGGCATCCCTGTCCGCCTCAGCGCCTGTTCTCGAAGACGACGAAGAAGGGCGGCCTCTCGGGCGGGGGCAGAAGCACTCGGCCCTGGGCGTCGGTCGGGATGCGCCGGCGAAGCACCACGTCCAGCACATTGCCGCCGATCATATCGATGCTGCCGCCCCCGGCGCGCACGACGATGTCGCAATGCATCGGCCGGAAGCGCCCGGTCTCCATGAGGCGCGATGGCCAGTCCCAGAGCGGGCTGTAGGAACGGTCCGCGCAGACGAGATCGCCGGGCCGCAGCGGGTGCTCCGGGGGATTATGGGGGATGAAGGCGGCACCCGCGGGGTCGGCCATGGCCTGGGCGATCAGCCGGTCCACATAGAAGGCATGGCTGGCCGATGGATCGAAATCCGAACGCGGCAGGCCGGCCGCGGCCATGACATGGCTGATGAAGGCCGCCGACCAGGCCGGATGGTTGTAGGAGGAGATGGCGACATTGGCCGGCAGCACCTCGAAGGGCAGTCCGGAAACGGGGTCCAGTGAGGCCGTGCTGGTCATGGGCGCGGCGATGATGTCGCGGAAGTCGCGGTGGGCGGAGATCACCTCCGGCCCCTCCGGGGTCGCTGCCCAGTAGGTCATCAGCCGCTCGAACAGCTCGGGCGTGGCATCCGGCGTGCGGTTGAGCGCGACGGGCCAGCCTTCCACGGCGATCCGCCCCCAGGCCTGCCATTCCCGCTCGGCTTCCGCGACAAGCCGCGCCGCCACGGGACCGGCCGGGCCACGTGAGGGCGCCTGGGCCCGCGATGATGGGTCATTCCGGTCATCTGAGGCGCAGGCCACCAGGAGAGTGAGGAGGAAGCAGGAGAGTAGCCGGCGCATGGGCGGATATCGCACTGCGGGAGGGGCAGGTTTCCTCCCGCTCTCAGCATGAGGGCGTCGGGTGGAACAGGTCAGCCGCTGCCGATGAAGATGCCGGCCAGCAGCACCAGCAGGCCACCCAGCACGATCTGCACCAGGGCCGCGCCGAATGGCGTTTCCATGTAGCGCCACCGGATCCAGGCGATGGCCAGCAGTTCCACCACCACGACAATCCCGGCCACGGCCGTCGCCGTCCAGAAATCAGGGATGAGATAGGGCAGCGCGTGGCCGAGCCCGCCAATGGCGGTGGCCAGGCCGCAGGCCAGGCCACGGATCCAGGGCCGGCCGCGCCCCGTGATCGCGCCGTCATCCGACATGGCCTCGGTGAGGCCCATGGAGATGCCGGCGCCGACCGAGGCGGCGAGGCCGACCAGGAAGGTCTCATGCGTGCTCTGGGTGGCGAAGGCCGCGGCGAAGATGGGCGCGAGGGTGGAGACGGAGCCGTCGATCAGCCCGGCCAGGGCGGGCTGCACCACCTGCAGCACAAGCAGGCGCCGTGCGGTCGAGGACTCGCTCGCCTTGGCGGATTCGGTGAGATGCGTCTTCTCCAGCCGCTCCGCCACGGCCTCGTGCTTGCGCTCGATCAGGGCCAGGTCGCCCAGCAGGCGCCGCACATCCGTGTCCCGCGCGCGCTCCGCGGCACGGGCGTAGAACTCACCCGCCTCCAGTTCCATCACCGCGGCCTGGCGGCGCACCTGCTCGATGCGCAGCTCCTCGGCCAGCCAGACCGGGTTGCGGCGGAGGAAGCCGCGCACGTCCTGGCGGGTGATGAGGGGCAGCTCCCGGCCGAATTTCTCCTCATAGAGGGAGAGGAGGGAGCGCCGGTGCCCGTCCTCCTCCGCCGCCATGCCGTCGAAGACCGCGGCGGTGGCCGGGAAATCCCCGCGCAGCCGCATGGCGAAGGTCGCGTAGATGCGCGAGTCCTCTTCCTCATTGGCAATGGCCAGGGCGAGGGTCTCGGCTTCCGTCAGGTCCTCGAAGCGCTTCATGCGTCTTCGTAGCGCCGGAGCTGGCCCGAAGGGAAGAACAAGAAAATCAGCGGCTTAACCGCAATCGGGAGGCATTCTCGATTGCGGGCCGCAGATCAGGCCGGAACGGGCACCCGCCCGGCCAGCGGGTCCAGCAGCGCCTCGACCATGGCGGGCTCGTCCCAGGCGAGGCCCACCGTTACCACGGTCACCCGGGCGCGGAAGGCGGGCGGGATGCGGACGAAGTCCTTGCGCGTGGTCACGGGCATGGCGCGCAGCCGGTCCGCCTCCGCCATCAGCTCGCGCAGGTCGCCGGCATCATAGGGGTAGTGGTCGGCATAGGAGGCGCGGCCCGCGATGATCGCGCCGGCTTCCGACAGCGTGGTGAAGAACTTCCGCGGATTGGCGATGCCGCAGAAGGCGAAGACCGCCTGCCCGGCGAGCTGCGCCGCTTCCGGGCCCGGCACGGTGCGGGCCCGCAGCACGGGCATCCCCGGGGGCAGCTGGGCCAGGGCGCCGCATTCGTCATCGCCGATCAGCAGCGCGGCCTGGGCACGGCGGGCAGCGGCATGCACCGGCTCGCGCAGCGGGCCGGCCGGGATCACGCGGCCATTCCCGAAACCGTAGGAGCCGTCGATGGTGAGGAAGGACAGGTCCTTCTCAAGGGTGGGATTCTGCAGCCCGTCATCCATGACGATGGCCTGGGCCCCCGCCTCGACCGCCGCGCGGGCGCCGGCGGCACGGTCCGCGGCGATCCAGGTCGGGTGCTCGGCAGCCAGCAGCAGGGCCTCGTCGCCCACCGCGGTGCTGTCATGCCTGCCCGGCTCCACCCGGGCCGGGCCGCGCAGCTTGCCGCCATAGCCCCGGGTGAGGAAATGCACGGCGATGCCGCGATGCGCCAGGCGCCGCGCGATATCGAGGGCAAGGGTGGTCTTTCCCGCGCCGCCGGCGGTGGCGTTGCCGCAGCAGATCACGGGCACCGGCGCGCGCCAGCCCGGCCGCGCCACGCGCCGCGCGGTGGCCGAGGCATAGAGGGCGGCGATGGGGGAGAGCAGGGTGGGCGCGATTCCGCTGCCATCCCCGGTCCAGAAATCGGGGGCACGCATGGTGCCGTCGGGCTTCCTTATGCTGGTTCCACGCCAACCCCGCCCCCCAGGGGGGGTGAAGCCGGCAGGAGCGTCTCGATCGCGGTGGCCAGGCGCTCCGGCAGGGCCCCCGCATCCGCCGCGATCCGGGCGGCCGCCGTGGTCATGGACCGTGCCCGGTCCGCTTCGGTTAGCACGAGCAGAGCAGCCTCGGCCAGGGCGCCGGAATCCGCAACCCGCAGCGCGGCGCCCGCGGCCAGCATCCGTTCCACGATGGCCGTGAAGTTCCCGGTATGCGGGCCGAGAAGGATGGGGCAGCCCAGCCGCGCCGCCTCCAGCGGGTTCTGCCCGCCATGGGGCACGAGGGAGCCCCCGATCAGCGCCGCGCCGGCCACGCGGTAGAACAGGCCCAGCTCGCCCAGCGTGTCGGCGATGTAGAGCGCGGTGTCCGGCCCGGGCAGCGCGCCGGAGGAGCGGAGCGCCAGCGCATGGCCCGCCAGTTCGCGGGCAAGCGCGGCGCCGCGCTCGGGGTGGCGCGGGGCCAGGATGGTCAGCAGGCCGGGCAGGTCGCCGGAGAGGCGGGCATGGGCCTGGGCCACCTGCACCTCTTCCCCGGGATGGGTGCTGGCGGCCAGGAGCACCGGGCGCGTGCCGATTGCGGCCTTGAGCCCGGCCAGTGCCTGCTCCGGTGCGGGGAGGGGGTGGGCGGCGAATTTCAGGTTGCCCCAGGCCTCGGCCCTCTCCGCGCCCAGGGCCCGCAGCCTTTCGGCATCGGCTTCGGTCTGGGCGATCACGAGCCGGAAGGCGCCGAAGAGGCGGCGCGCCACGGATGGCATCCGGGCCCAGCCCTGGGCGGAGCGGGCGGAGAGGCGGGCATTCACCAGCGCCATGGGCACGCCCCGCTCAGCGGTCGCGAGGATGAGGTTCGGCCAGATCTCGCTCTCGATGAAAACCGCCGCATCCGGGCGCCATCCGTCGAGGAAGCGGGCCACATGCGCCGGCACGTCCAGCGGGACGAAGCGGTGCTGCACCCGGCCCGCCAGGGCGGGCGGCAGCCGCTCGGCGAGGAGCCGGGCGGCGGTGACGGTCCCGGTGGTGACGAGGAAGCGCAGCGCCGGGCGCGCGGCGGCCAGGGCTTCGATCAGCGGCAGGGCGGACTGGCTCTCCCCCACGCTGGCTCCGTGCAGCCAGAGAAGGGGGCCGGGCGGACGTTCCGCGCCCTCACCGCGGCGTTCGCGCAGCCGGTCCGGGTCCTCCTTCCCGCGCCGGGCGCGGCGCGACAGCCAGAAGGGAAGGAGCGGGGCGGCCAGGCTGGCCGTGGCGCGCCATGCCAGCAGCGGCAGGGTTCCGCGCCAGCCGCTCGCGGCGGATGGGGTGCTCAAGGACGGAGGCCCGGACGCATGGTCAGGCGGCGTCCCCGGGGGAGACATCCGCCACGGCCGGGAAGGCCGGCGGCGCGCGGCGTGCCAGGGCCTGGGCGGCGGCCAGTTCGGCCGCGCCGTCGCGGCCGGCGCGGCGGGCCTCGGCCCAGGCATCGGCCGCGTCGCAAGCCTCCGTCAGCGCCGTCTCCACCGCGGCGCGGCCGGCCTCGGCGGCATGGGGCGGCACGGTGAAGGGGGGATGCAGCACGATCAGCCCGCGCGCGAAGGGCAGGGGGATCACCATGCGGTCCCAGGACCGCAGGCGGAAATGGCGCGTGGTCATCGCCGCATAGGGAAAGACCGGCGCGCCCGAGACGGCGGCCAGCTGCCCCACCCCGGCGGCCGCCACGCGGCGGGGGCCACGCGGGCCATCCGGGGTGATCGCCACCACCCCGTCCTTGCGCAGGATCTTCAGCATGGTCCGCAGCGCCTGGCTCCCGCCCTTGGAGGAGGAACCATAGATCATGTCGAGATCGAAGCGGGCGACCACCTCGCCGATGAACACCCCGTCCCGGTGCTGGGAGACGAGCACCTGTGGCCGCTTGGGCCGGAGGGCCGGAATCAACCGCTGCATCCCGATCCAGGGGCGCGGGCCGAGCGCGATGCGCTCATGCCAGAAGGACAGGATGACCGGCCCGGGCTTTTCCCGAAGCGCCGCCATGGCGGCATCGCCCACCAGCGTCCAGCGCGTGGTGCGGTGGATCAGGGCGATATACAGCCCCAGCAGCCGGGCGGCGGCCGAGAGGAAGCGGGGGTGGCGCGTCAGCCGCCGGAGCATGGGAAACTGGCCATGGGAGCGGCGGCCCTAGCATGGGCGGGGCGGCAGGTCACGGGCAGGCTTCAGAGCAGGCCGAGATCCGAGAGGGCGCGCCGCATGCCCGGGGGCAGCTCGTCGATCCCCTCGGCCACCACGTCGCCTTCCGCGAGGTCGGGCGGGACCTTCTCGCCCTCAAGGTAGCGCCAGCCCTGGAAGGGCTTCATGGGGCGGGGATGCACGGGCACCAGCCCGGGCTGCAGGATCAGGGCCGTGGCGGCGGAGCCATCCGCGCGCTTCACCGGCTCGATGGCGAGGATGCGCTGGCGCACGCGCAGCACGCCCGCCACGACCCAGTAGAGCGAGCCCCCGCCTTCCAGGATCTCCGGGGCGCGCTTCGGGGTCATGCGGGTGACGTGGCGCAGCCCCTCGGGGCCGCAGGCGCGCAGGGCCTGGGCGCGCTCCATGGCCGCGACATCCTTCGGTCCAACGGCAAGCTTGATGAGATGCAGCACGCGCGCGATCTGCGCCCGCGCTCACCTTTCCGCAAGCGGCAAGCTGGCGCCCCGCGCCTTATCCATCGGTTAGGAAAGCACCGGGAAGATGGCGGCCCTGTCCAGATCGAGGAGCCGGCCAGAGCCATGCGCGCGTTCCAGAACCTCTCCGTCGCCCGCAAGCTGGGTGCCAGCGCCGGGCTGACACTCTCCCTTCTCAGCGGGCTCGTCGGGCTTGTCTGGTTCGAGGTGAGGGAGGTGGAAAGGGATCAGGCGCAGCTGCGCCGCGCCGCCGGGGTGCTCGCCCTGGTGGAGCAGGCGGGCGCGGAGGCATCGCAGGCACCGGCGGCCGCGGCCGATCTGGGCAATGCCCAGCTGCTGCCGATTGCCCAGCAGGCGGCGCAGCGGGGCATGGCCGCGCTGGCCGGCGCGCGGGATCTCGTGGAGCGCGCCGGAGGGCAGGTGGGGGATGCCGAGGCTTCCGCCGCGCTGCGGGCGGCCCTTCCCGCCACCCGCGCCTATGAGGCCGCGCTGGGCAGGATGCTGGAGGCGCGGCGCCGCATGATCGAGGCGCGCGACGACCGGCTCTACCGGCTGAACACGGAATTCGACCAGTCGCTTGAGGCCGTGCTGGGTGCCCTGGAATTCGAGGTGCCGGACCGGAGCCAGGTGGATGAGGTCCGCGGCCGGGTGATGGCCTACAGCAATGCGGTGAACGAGGCGCGGCTGGCGGTGCAGCGCTACCTGGTGACCGGGGAGGAGGCACAAGCCCGGCGGGTGCGCCGCGCCCTGGCGCAGCAGCGCGTGCATCTGCGGGGCGTGCAGTCCTATGCGGTCTCGGACCGGCTGAGGGACGACATCAACCGCATCGGCACCATCTCCGCCGGCCTGGCCGAGGCGTCCGAGACGATCCTGGCCGTGCTGGACGATCTGGCGAAGATCCGGGCCGAGGAGGCCGAGGCCGCCGCGGCAGCCCTTCGCGGCGCGCTGGGCGAGGCGACCCGCCTGCTGCGGGACGATGCGAATGCGCGCCGCGACGCCATGGACACCGCCCTGCTGGGAGTCGAGACCTTCACCCTATGGATCGGCCTGGCGGTGGCGCTGATCCTGCTGCTCTCCTCCTGGGCCAGCGCCCGCGCCATCGGCGCGCCGCTGCGCCGGGCCGCGACGCGGGTGCGCGCGATCGCCTCGGGCGACACCGCGCCCGGCACGGCGGCCGAGCTGCGGGACCAGGCCAGCAAGGACGAGACCGGCCGCATTGCCGCCGCGCTGGAGGAGCTGCGGGGCACGGTGGGGCGGGCCTTCGCCCAGGCGCAGATGATCGAGCAGATGCCGCTGGGGCTGATGGCGGCCGATCCCGCGCTCCGGATCACCCATGCGAATGCCGAGATGGCGGTGGTCCTTGCCCGGCTGGGCGTGGCGGAGCCGGTGGTGGGCCGCGCGCTGGAGGAACTGCCGCTGGAGGGTCTGCCCGCGCTGCGCGAGACCCTGTCCGATCCCTCCGCCCTGCCGCACCGGGCGCGGCTGCGGATCGGCCAGGAGGTGGTGGATCTGCAGGCCAGCGCCATCACCGACGGGCGCGGCGCCTATGCGGGCCCGATGCTCACCTGGCGCCTCGCCACCGAGGAGGCGCGGCTGGCCGATACCTTCGAGGCGGAGGTGGGCGCCGTGGTCGAGAACCTGGCGGGCGAGGTGGAGTCGCTGCGCCGCGCCGCC
>NZ_JAGIZB010000036.1 GCF_017813395.1 Pararoseomonas baculiformis
CACCCGAGGTGCTCCTGCCATCAAATCCGCCGCCCCCCGCCGCGGCCCTATCCAACAGCTCAGGCCAAGCAGTAGCCATGCTCCACTAAAAATCCGCCCGGACCCCCTCGTGGGGGCTGGTCATCGCCCTGACGACCCTCGCCTGCGCCGTTATCTGCTTGCGACAGATCAGAAGGTTTTGTCCTTAAGCTTTTATTCGGTGAGCATGGCTGATCGCTGCCTCACCATCCCTATTCCGTCGAAGCAAGGCTGCAATCCGCTTCGCCGACTCAAGGCGGATAGCTCTCCAAGGCAACAGGTCGGCGACGGTTCGAATCCGGGCGCACTCCCTTCGCCAGGTGTTGTCAGGTTGGCGATGGCGCCGACGCAGGGATCTTACGGGCGGGTGATGGCCTCACACAGCATGAGCAACTGCAGTCACATCTCGCCATGCTCGGAATGCGGCGCCACGGACGCTCCGATATGCGGCGGCAGTCAGGTAGTGACGGCGAAGTTGGAAGTGGCTGTGGATCCGGCTGTGTGTGGAGAGGAAGCGTTGCGCATGGCGCACCGACTTGAAGCGCTGCGTCTGCTGGCCTCGTCGCCGCGTTGGCTGGTGTGACACTTCCGCCCGGTTGTTGAGATAACGGCTCTGCCGGTGCTCCACCCCAGGCAGGATGTCGCGCTTCGCGGCAGCGCAGCTCTTCAGCTTGTCCGTCACGATCACACGCGGGATGTATTCCAGACCCTTCAGCAGCTTGCGGAAGAACCGTTTGGCCGCCTTAGCGCTTCGCCGGCTCTGCACGAGAACGTCGAGCATGTTGCCGTCCTGGTCCACCGCGCGCCAGAGATAGTGCTGCTTGCCGCGAATGCGGACAAACACCTCGTCCATGTGCCGTTTGTCGCCCGGCCCCGGTCGCCGTCGCTTCAGCTCATTCGCGAACAGCCGGCCGAAGCGCAGGCCCCACTCGCGGATGGTCTCATAGCTGACCACAATGCCTCGGGCAGCCAGGATCACCTCGACATCCCGCAGGCTCAGGCTGAAACAGTAATAGAGCCAGACCGTGTGCTGAATGACCTCGGCCGGGAACCGGAATCCGCGGAAGGGATTAGGCGAGGCAGTCATACCAAGGACCCTGCCATCACCCGATCAGGCAGCCAACCTGACAAGGCCCCGGCAGCTTGCCGGTGCAGGAGTAGTAGCGGTACCGGTGGATGGTAGTCCGAGCCAAGCAGGCCAGAGCGCACAGGTTGCAGCTGACCAAGCCCCGCAGCAGGTAGGGATGGGCCTTGTTGTTGCGGTGGGCAAAGCGCCGGTTGCTGGCGAGCCGGGCCTGCACACGATCGAACTGCTCCTGGCTGACGAGCGGCGGGATTTCGGCCACCAGGATCCACTCCTCCCGCGGCGCATCCACCCGGCTCATGGCGGAGCGCTTGCGCGGCGCTGTTGCCGAGCGCCGCTCCAACGTGCCGCGGCGGTGCCAGCGATTGCCATAGACCTGACCAGCATAAGCCGGGTTGGTCAGCAGGCCGCGGATGCAGGCCAGGTTCCAACGGGCCAGGCCCGTCGAGGTACGGATGCCGCGCTGCTCCAGCAGGCGTGCCAGGGAGCAAAAGCTGTGAGCTTCATCCGCATACCAGGCAAACATCTCGCGCACGATGGCTGCCTCGGCCTCCTCGATGCGGACACCTGCAGGATCGCGCGGGCGATCTGGATCCACCCGGTAGCCGAAAGGCGCTCTGGTCCAAGGCAGCATCACTCCCGCCTCCAACTTGCGCTGGCGGCCACGCCGCATGCGCTCGGTGATCAGCGTGCGTTCATACTCCGCCACTGCACCGCGGATCTGCAACAGCAGCTGATCATGCGGATCCTGGCTCATGGGGCAGTCGAGGAACTGCACCTCGCAGCCATGTCCCTGCAGCTCCTCCAGCAGCAAAACCTGATGCACGTAGTTGCGCGCCAGCCGGTCCGGCGCGGTGATCAGGACCAGATCGAGGCTGCGGGCCGCGGCGCAATCGCGCAGGCGATCGAGGCCTGGCCGCCGCAGCGAGGCGCCGCAGTAGCCATCATCGCGGAAGACCTGATCAGGGAGGATGTCCCAGCCTTGCTGGCGCGCATGGCCCGTCAGACGCTCAATCTGCTGCTCGGCGGTTTGGGCCTGCGCCTGGCGCTGTGTCGATACCCGCGCATAAAGGGCCGTCCTCATGGCCATCCTCCCGCACGCCGGGGCCGCGCAACCCGCCGGCAGACGCGACGGCCATCTCCCTCGTCCAGGCCAATACCTCCTGGTAGGCCCGATCCCATCGACGCTGGCCATCCGGAGCTGGCCACGCCGTCCGACGCACGGTCCACTGGCATCGCATCTGTCCCTCCCGACTGGAGGGCTAAAGCTGGGGTCGTGCCGGCCTGCCTGGAGCGCTCCTACACCGCCAGCCGAGACCAGCTCAGGCGCAAGCGCGAGCGGCGAACCCAGCAGAATTTGTCATTTGCGATTAGACCATCGAGCAGGACCACCGACGCGTGAAGCGGCTGGTTCGGCCGGGGCTAGGCTTTGCCAGCTTCCGCACGGCACGACGAACGCTGGCGGGCTACGAGGCGATGGCGATGGTCCGGAAGGGGCAAGTTCCGAAACTCGACGGGCGCAACATGCGGGCCCAAGCCGCTTTCATCGCCGAACTGTTCCAGATCGCGGCCTGATCCGCCGCCTCCGCCTTCCATCCGCCGATCACGCGCGCCTTCTCTGCATCCTTGCAACAGAACCCAATCAAGCGAGGGCAGGTTCCCTGTTGCGGCGCTTCGCCGCAACAGCGGGCATGTCGGGCAGCAGCACGCCCTGCATGGGGATGCCCGGATCCTCGATGCGGCCGTCGCAGGCCTCGAGGACGCCCTTGATCATGCGGGCTGCCGCGTAGCCGAGCAGCGGCGGGACGGCATTGCCGACCTGCTTGAGCTGCTGCCACTCGCTGCCCTTAAACACGAAGCCGTCGTGGAAGGACTGCAGACGAGCGGCCTCGCGGACGGTGATCCACCGTTCCAGCCCGGGATGAATCCACTCCGATAGGTCGCGGTGCATCTGCGCCAGGATGGTGTGGCTGGGTAGGTCTGGGTGGAGGCGGCGCCACTTCTCCGGACGCGCGTTGTTCCAGATCTCCACGGGTAGACTGTCGGCCTTGCACCCGGGCTTGAGGAAGGAGATCAGCTTGCGCCGCTTCTCCTGCATCTCCTTGGTGTGGTGGTTATGCAAGAGGGCATCGTCGCCCCGACCGATGGCACGGCGGCGCTTGACCGCCTTGGTGTAGGGACCGGCCGACGCATCCAGCCGCATCGCCTTCGCGAAGGCGGACAGGCCATCTGGTGCCGGGTAGGGCATCGTCTCGCCGGAATGAACGATCTCTGCGGGCAGGTCACCGATCGCTTCCTTCACCGTCACCGGTGTCTTCACCTGCAGCTTGGTCAGCAGCGCCAGCGCGTAGTCGCGCAACGGGAATGGCAGGCGCAGGTCGTCGCGGGTGCCGAAGAAGAACACGCGCTCGCGGGTCTGGGGCACGCCGTAGTCGGCAGCCGAAACCTTCACGAAGGTGACGTTGCGGTAGCCGAGGCTGCCGAGGTGCTGGAGAATTTTGTCCCGGAAGTGCCCCTTCTCCATCAGCAGGAGGTTGGGCACGTTCTCCATGAGCAGCATGCGCGGCTTGAGCGCCTTCACGACGCGCGCGAACTGCAGGTAGAGCTCGTTGCGGTTGTCGAAGAGGTCGCGGGGGCCGATCTGGCTGTAGCCCTGGCACGGCGGGCCGCCGAAGACGAGGTCGATGTCCTGCAGGCGGTACTGCGTCTCATGCCCCGACCCCTTCTTGAGGAAGTCGTGGATGTCGCCCTCGAAGAGCGGCGTCTTGGGAAAGTTCGCCCGGTAGGTCATGCAGGCGTAGCGGTCGTACTCCACCGCCACCGCGATATCGAACCCGGCCAGCTCGATGCCCTCGCAGAAGCCACCGCATCCAGAAAAAAGGCTGACTGCTCTCATCGCGCGGCCCTCCCCAAATGCCGGTGACCCTAAGGGACCCATGATCCTCGGTGTCTATCACCAAATGCCATGCCCACAACAAGCTGACAAGAGTCCCAATGGTCGCGGATCCCGTAGGACAAGGCCTGATTTGAACAGGTGCGCCCCGGTCGCCCCAGCGTTGGCAGGGCATCCAGGGGTAGAATACGGAGTATGAAAGGGACTTATAGTCCGTGGCACCTGGTACGGCCTGCGTGTTCATTTCGCCCCTGGAGGCGCGAATCGTGGACCTGGCCCGGCACTTCGGATCGGCCGTGCGGCGGCAGCGGAACCTCCTCCGGCTGTCGCAGGAGGAGCTGGCGGACCGCGCCCAGCTAGACCGCAGCTATGTCGGCCGGATCGAGCGTGGCGAGCAGAACGCGACGCTGGAGAGCGCCCAGAAGGTCTCCGACGCACTCGGTGTCGGCCTCGACGTGCTGTTCGCGGTGGCGCGCGACATAGCCACGGGCAGGAAGGACTGATGGCGCGCATCTTTCCCGCTGCCCCGGATCCCGGAGCGCAGGTCACCGTCTGCGCCACGTGCCATGCGGCCGGAACGGGCTGCATCCTCGACGTCCGGGTGAACCGGATCCGCAACCGCAACACCAATTTCCGCCTGAACCAGGACCGCCTAGTGGACTGCGCCTTCCGTAGCTACGTCCCTGGCTGTGACGGCGACCCCGACCCCACGCGGCCGTTCGCCGCCTATCGGGCGCAGGCGATCGCCAACCTCCACGCGGCAGGAGCGATCAACTTCCCGGCCCAGGGCACCGACCCCGGCTACGGTTTCAACAGCATCAATGCCCAGGCCCTCGGCAAAGTGCAGGGCGACGTCTACGAGATTCTGGAAGCCGCCGCGCTGTGGAACGCTGCTGCGGACTGGAACACCTTCATGGACAGCGGCACGTGGCCAGCGGGGCCTTTCGCCCAGCCTGTTGGTGCCGTGCCGACCCCGCTACGGCGCGTCGCCATCGTGAAGCTGCCCCGGAACTACGACTCCACACGGCTGCTGACACCCGCCTCGCGCGCGGCCTATAAGGCATTCCAGCAGTCCCTGGAGCGGCAGGGGATGGTGCTCCGCCTCTCGTCGCCGGACATCGTGGGCGTCCGCATCCCTGAGCCGATGCCGTCCTCCTACGACAGGTTCCTGCAGCGTCTGCCCGATCTGTCCATGGCGAGCTACCGCCAGCTCCAGGGAGCACACCAGGCGATCGAAGGAACGCTGGACGGCCGGAACTTCCTCTTCGCCATAGCGGTGAAGACCTCGACCCGGAGCGACCGCCTCTACCAGCCCCTCTTCGAGGCGAACGTCCTCAAGTTCATTATCGGCTTCGTGCTCCGCGGGTCGTCCCTGCGGTTCCACGTCCACATGGAGGACTTCGAAGGGGCGGACGTCGAGGGTGCCTACCGGGCCGCCTCGCTGCCCTCCCTGCTGCTGGGAGGCACTCCGCAGAAAGCTGTGGACAAGCTGTACCAAGCCATCACGCCGCGGGCGACGGCCCAGGAGATCTTGGACGAGATGCCGCTGTTCCCGCTGTAGCGCCTGGCGGCCCCAGGAATTCCCGCAGCCGGGCCACGACGCCGTCCGGGTCGGCCCGGACGTCGCACTCCCAGACCTCTATCACCCGCCATCCCCCGGCCGCCAGCGCCTCGAGGTTGCGGGCATCGCGCGCCTTGTTGGCGGCCAGCTTGGGCACCCAGTACTCCGGCCGGGTGCGGGGCATCTGGCCGAGCGGGAAGCAGCCATGGTGATGCCAGAAGCAGCCGCGGACCTCGACCACGGCGCGCCTAGAGGGGAAGACGAGGTCAGGCTTGCCCGGCAGGTCCTGCCGATGGATCCGGTAGCGGTAGCCAGCCGCGTGGAGCATACGCCGCACCACTAGCTCCGGCTTCGTGTCCGTGCTGCGGTTGGCCACCATGTTGCGGCGGCGGCCTTCACTCGTGCCTTCGAAGGTGGGCCTGGGCATGGCATAGAAGTCAGCATGGAATGTTTACCCGACAACCCCGCCCATGAGAGGCGCTGGCTGCTGCTGGCCGACACGGGCGACCACTCATGGCTAGGCCGCGCCACCAAACCCAGCGAGGACGAGATCGGTGCTGCCGAGGCCTCGCTCCGTCGCGTCGGTACCGGAGGCTTCCTGGTGGTCAGCGAGGGCGACTACTGGTCGAAGGGACCGTTGACCCTGCTGGAGGTGCGACGCCTGAATGGGCCTGGTGCATCCTTCGACGCAGCCGTGTCGGCGTTCCTGGCGAAGCGGCGGATGGCTGTGGAGAACGCCTCGTGAAAGTCAGGCGGGCCGTTGTGAAGAAGCGCTGAATCGGGACCCTGCCCAAAACCGGTTTGCGGAGTTGATTCAATACAGAAAGTTGACGTGAGGGTGGAGGCCCGATCGCCGCCGATCGGGACCCCACCCGTTGGCCGGAATTCTACTTGAGATCATCGGGTTGAGATCGGTTATCGGAGGGGTCATGGTTCGGCGCTTATGGACACTCCGAGGTGTTCCGCCGGCGCTCCCTGCTCTTCGTCGGCAGCGGCCTCGCGGAGAGCTACTTCGTGAACCTCATCGCTGAGACGCTCTTCTCCCTCGGGCCGAGCAGCCAGCCGCACTTCGCGCTGTTCAGCCGCGAGGAGCTGGCGCGCGTGGACGCGGACTTCCTCGCCGTCCGGCTCGGCATCACGCCCGTCTGCTACGGCGAGACCTACGCAGCCCTGCCGCCGGCCCTGGAGCGGCTCTCGGCGACGACGCGGCCGAGCGCCCCGAGCCGCCCGCGAGCTGGCGTGCCTCGGATGCGCAGCGCGGCGTTCGACGTCCCGAGGGGCGGCGGGGACCCCGGGGCTGACGACCTGACCGTCACCCTGCGGTCGGGTCGCCTCCGACCGCCCGGGCCCGGCGCCTGCGTCGTGCTCAGCGTCGGCCGCGACCGTTGGGGGACCGCTTCAAGCCCGGCGTCGGGGAGCAGGCCGGGAGCTTCCTGAACGCATACGAGGCGAGCGGTGCGCCGGGCGAGCCCACCTACGAAGACGCTCTCGGCCTCCCCAGGGGCGGCTCTTTCAAGTGCACTACGGCGGCCAGCCGGCGCCCGTCTTCCTGCTCGCAGCCCGCGAGATGAACGGCCAGCGCGACGAGGAGGCCCGCAGCCTGGCGTCGATCACCGAGGCCACCGCGGAGGCGCTCGCCGCGGTCGAGCGGGCTGGCTTCGCCGAGGTCTCGATGGGGCTGATGGCAGCCGGCCCGGAGCGGCGGGACGCCGCACCCTACTGCCTGGTCGCGCAGCTCTCAGGCGTGCGAGCGTTCGCCGCGACCCCGCCGACGGGTCCCTAGCGCCTCGCCTCCGTCAGCATCGACATCCTGGACGAGGAGGTCTGGTCAGCCCTGACGCAGGGACGCGTGCCCGTGCTGGACCTCCTGACCTCCCGGCTGGCTCGGGTGCTGGTGCGGGTCGCGGACGGGCAGGGGAGGGTGGAGGAGTTCGCCCTCTCGGTGCCGCACGGAGCCACGGTGGGGCAGGTGCTGGCGAGCTACCGCATCCAGGAGGAGCGGATCCAGGTCACGGTCCGCCCGCTGCCGCGCCAGACCGTCGGCGAGGTGCAGGCCCTCCAGGTCTTCCCCGGCATGGTTGTCGAGGTCGCGCCAGCCCCTGCCTAGGCGTGCCAACCCGGGCTCGAAAATATAGACGTCTTGACATGTCGATAAGTTCGTTTGACCTTCGGGAGGTGACCGCGATAGAACTCTCCCTGGCCGAGCTGGCCGAGGCCTCCGGCCTTCACCCGCGCACCATCCGGTCCTGGGTGGCGCAGGGCCTGCTCGCCGGCCCCGTGTCGCGCGGCCCGGGTGCCCGCTACCCGGCCGACACGCTGGAGCGCCTCCTCGCGATCCGCGCTATGCGCGAGCGCCTGGGCATGCCGCTCTCCGCCGTGCGCCAGGAGCTGCTGGTCGCCACGGCCGAGGCGCTGCGGGAGCACGCCGCGACGGCCGCCGACCTCGCCCCCGAGCCCAGCCCGGCTCCCCAGCCGGACCCGTCCTCCGCCCTCGAGTACCTCAGCAACCTCCGCGCCCGCACGGGCGGGCACCTCCGGCGTGCGCTCGCGGCGGCGCCGCCGGCCAGCGGCTTCGAGGCGCTGGAGCGCCGGCTGGAGGAGGGGCGCCCCGACCCGGCGCGCAAGGCGAGGGCGGAGGAGTGGCTGCGCGTCCCCGTCACCCCGGACGTGGAGCTCACGGTCCGCGGCCCGCTGGATCCCGCCCAGCGCGCCCGGATCGAGCGCTGCGCCGACCTGATCCGCGACACCCTGCTTGGGAGGACTGCATGACCGAACGAGGCACCCCCGCCGCGACGCTCCACCTCGCCGCCGGGCTCGACCGGGCACTGGCATGGGAGGGGGGGCGCTCCGTCCGCTACCTCGTCGCCGACCTCTCCGCCCGGGGGGACGCTCGCACCGCGGGAGATGCGCCGCCGCTGGACCTCGCGCTCGCCGTCGACGTGTCGGGCTCCATGGCCGGCGACAAGCTCGATGCCGCGCGGCGCACGGCCACGGCGGTGGCGGAGGCGCTCGGGGAGCGGGACCGCCTGACGCTGGTGGCGTTCGACAGCGCGGCCGAGCTGCTGCTCGACGCGCGTGCGATGGACGAGGCGGGGCGGCGCGAGGCGGCCGCGGCCATCGCGCGGCTGGAGCCCCGGGGCGGGACGGATCTGTTCGGCGGCTGGCTGCTCGCGGCCGAGCGGGTGGCGACCGCCATGGCGGCCGCGCCGCGCGCCTCCCACCGCGTGGTCCTGCTGTCGGACGGCCAGGCGAACGAGGGGGTGACCGACCGCGCGGAGCTGTCGCGCCACGCCGGCGCGCTGCTCGCCCGGGGCATCCTCACCTCCACGGTCGGGATCGGCGACGGCTACGACGAGGAGCTGCTGGGCGTCATGGCCGAGGCGGGCGGCGGGCGACTGCACGATGCGGGTGCCGCCGACGACGTCGGCTATCTCGTCCTGGACGAGCTGCGGGAGGGGCGGCACGCCCTGGTCGAGCGTACGACGCTCCGCCTCTCCGTGCCGGCGAGCGTCACCGCCGAGGTGGTCGGCTCCTGGTCCCACGCGGCCCTGGGCGGTTCGGTGGAGGTGATGGTCGGGGCCCTCCTTCCCGAGCGCGACAGGCGCGTGGTCTTTCGCCTGCACCTCCCGGCCGGCGAGCCGGGCACGTCCCTCCTGTTCGGGCTCTCGGCGAGCGGCGCCGCGCCGGACGGCGGCGCCTTGCTGGAGGCCGGACCGGTCGAGGTGGAGCTGCGGCTGGCGCGGGGCGCGGAGAACCGGGCGCAGCCGCTCGACGCCGACCGGGCGCTCGCGGCGGTGCGGGCCTGGCAGGCGGAGGTGCTGCGCCGGGCGGTGCGGATGAACCGGGACGGCGACCGTCGCGCGGCGCGGCACTACCTTGAGCGCGAGATCCGCTGGATGGAGCGCTACGCGCGCACCCTGCCGGCGGCCGAGCCCCTCCTGGCCGAGCTGGTGCTGGTGCTCCGCCGCTCGGAGGAGCGGTGGAACGAGCGCACGCGCAAGGAGGTCTACGCCGCCTCCTTCCGCCGGTCCCGCTACGAGGCCGAGCCCGCAGCGGCGCCCCGGGCGTCGATCAGCGATCGCTTCGCTCGCTGAGGCGGAACCCCGCCCGCAGCCGAGCCCAGCTCCATCCGGGAGGAAAGACCATCCGCAACCCAACCCACACGCCCAGCGTGCCCGCTCCCGGCGACGAGGACGCGGCCGAGGACATCCTGCTCTGGGTCGAGGGACCCGAGGCCATGGCCGAGGTGAGGGGGGCGGCCGCCTCCCTCCTGGCCGACCGAGCGCGCGGCGCCCTGCTCGGCCTGGCAGTGGGCGACGCCCTCGGCACGACGCTCGAGTTCTCGACCCGCGATGACCACCCGCACCACGCGGAGATGACGGGCGGCGGCCCCTTCGGCCTGGAGCCGGGGCAGTGGACCGACGACACCAGCATGGCGCTGGCCCTGGCCGAGAGCCTGATCGCCCATCCGGACCTCGACGCCCGCGACCTGATGGACCGCTTCGTGTCCTGGTGGCGGGAGGGGCAGTACTCCTGCACCGGCGCCTGCTTCGACATCGGGATCGCCACGCGCGACGCCCTGGCGCGCTATCTGAGGAGCGGCGACCCCTTCGCGGGCTCCACCGATCCGTACTCGGCGGGCAACGGCTCGCTGATGCGGCTGGCGCCGGCGGCGATCCACGCCCTCCACGACCCCGCGTTCGCGCAGCACTTCGCCGTGCAGCAGAGCCGGACGACGCACGCCACGCCCCAGGCGGTGGAGGCCTGCGCCCTCTTCGCGGAGCTGCTGGTGGGGGCGATGCAGGGCGTGCCAGGGGCGGAGCTGCTGGAGCCGCGCGAGTGGAGGGGCGACCCGGCGATCGCCGCCGCGGCGAGGGGTGATTGGCGCGGGCGGCCCCGCTCGGCCATCCGCTCCTCCGGCTACGTCGTGCACACGCTCGAGGCGGCGCTCTGGGCGGTGGAGCGGACGGAGAGCTTCGAGGAGGCGCTGGTCCTGGCGGTGAACCTCGGCGAGGACGCGGACTCCGTCGGCGCGGTGACGGGCCAGCTGGCCGGTGCGCTCTACGGGATGAGCGGCATCCCGCCCCGCTGGCTGGAGCCGCTGGCCTGGCGGGAGAGGCTGGTGGAACTGGCCGACGCGCTGCTCGCGGGGGAGGGATGGAGGTGAGCCGGACGGCGTTCCTGACGAGCGAGACGCACCCGCTGCGGATCGAGCCGGTGGCCGCGCCCGGAGGCGGGCTGATCGGCATGACCTTCTGCCCCGGCAAGGTCCAGCCCGGGGGCCTGGGCGGGAACTGGCGCCGCGACCTGGCGCTGGACCTGGACGCGGTCCGGGACTGGGGAGCGGTGGCCGTGGTGACGCTGATGGAGGAGCACGAGCTGGCCCGCTACCGCGTGGCCGCGATGGGCGAGGAGGTGCGGGCCCGCGGCATGGCCTGGCTGCACCTGCCGATCGCGGACGCCGACGTGCCGGACGAGGCCTTCGAGGCGCTGTGGCTCGAGGCCGGGCCGCGGCTCCTCGCCTGGCTGGGCGAGGGCAGGCGCATCCTGCTGCACTGCCGCGGCGGGCTGGGCCGCACGGGCCTCGTCGCCGCCCGCCTGCTGATCGAGCTGGGGACCAAGCCGGACGCGGCGGTGAGGGCCGTTCGCGCGGCCCGGGCCGGCACGATCGAGACGCGGGCGCAGGAGGCCTACGTGCTGGGCCTTCCAGCCACGGCGCTGGGCGGCACCCGGCTGCAGCAGCGTCGCTAGTCCTCTGCCTTCGCGTCCCTAGCCAACCAGGGTGACCAGCTCGGAGTAGGGGGGCAGCAGCGGATCGGCCGTGTACAGGCGCATCGGCCCGGCCAAGGCCTGGGCAACAAGCAGTCGGTCGAAGGGGTCGCGATGGTGCGGTGGCAGGTCAGCGACGCGCGCCGCGACCTCCGCCCGCACCGGCAGCTCCGCGAAGCCGGCCTCGAGGGCAGCCTGCGCGACCTCCTCGGGCCGCACGGCGAAGTCCGGGCGGCCGAGCCCGGCCTTGATGGCCACCTCCCAGATGCTGGCGGCGCTGAACAGCACCTCGTTCTCCGGGTCCTCGATCACTGACCGCGCCTTGCCGCCGAGCCTCTCTGGCTCGGCAAGGGCCCAGAGCAGCAGGTGGGTGTCGAGCAGCAGCCGCATCAGCGCCCCTCGAAGTCGTCGAGGACCTCGGAGGGGAGTGGCGCGTCGAAGTCAGCTGGCACCTTCATGCGGCCGGCCAGGGCACCGAGCACACGCCGCGGCTTGCTCGCCGGGCCCGCGAGCGGGACCAGCTTGGCCACCGGCTTTCCGGCACGCGCGATGACGATCTCGTGACCGGCCGCAGCGGTGTCCACCAGGCGCGAGAGCTGCGTCTTGGCGGCGTGGATGTTGATCGTCTCCATGGAGACCTCACCTGGACTAAGCTTAGCCCATATAGGGCCGGAAGGGCTTCCTTGGTAGGACTGACATCGACGGTGGGGAGGCCGGTCCGTCGTTCTTGATCGCGAGGCGGCGTCGGATCCTCTCGGCTGCATACGGCCCCTCACGATGCGAGCCGCTGGAGGTGGATCGCCGAAGTCGGCACAGCCGCCCGGAGCACCGGCACGAGGTGTTCGTGGTGGCTGAGCAGGATGACCTGAGCCGTCCCGCTCAGCTCCAGGAGCGCCCGGAAAGCCGCCGCGGCGCGCCCGTCGTCGAAGCTCTGCAGGATGTCGTCCCCGAGGAAGGGCAGCACGGTCCCGGCTGCGGCCTGGTCCTCGATGGCTACCAGCCGCAGGGCGAGGAAGAGCGCGTCCCGCGTGCCCTCCGAGAGGCCGTCGACCCCCGTCTCCTCCTCCGGGAAGGCGCGCGATCGGAGCGTGAGGCGTGCCGTGCCGCGCTCGTCCTCCTGGGAGGCGACGCCGGCGTAGGTGCCCCCGGTCAGCGTCGAGAAGGCGGTGCTGATCCGACGAAGGAGTGCGTCGTCCGCGCCCTCCTGCACGGCGCCGAGCGCGGCGTCGAGCAGCCCGGCGGCAACCTGCAGGAGCAGCGCGTCCTCCAGCGTCCGGCCGAGCAGCCCCGCGGCGGCGGCCTCGTCGGCGGCGGCCCGCAGGGCCACGTCGTCGCCCGACACCTGCCGCATCTCCAGCTCCAGCCGGGTAACGGCGGCCACTTGGTCCTGGGCCTCGCCTGCATGGCGCTCCCGCGCTGCCTCCGCCTGACTGAGCGCGGCCTCCAGCTCCCCGGACGGCACGGCCTCAGCCTCGGCCCGCAGGACTTCCAGCGGCAGGCCGTCGCCGCCGGCCAGGAGTTCCTCCTCGGCCGCGACGCGCAGGGCGTCCTGCCGGGCCCGCTCGGAGCCGAGGGCGATCCGCGCCTCCGCCTGCTCCGGCGTCGCCGCCCCCGCCGCGGCGAGAACGGCCCGCAGCCCGGCCTCCGCGCCGGAGAGCGCGGCCTCGCCCTCGCGCAGGGCTTCCACGTCGCGCTCCCGCCCGTCGAGGAGCGCGGCCCGGCGCTCGGCCAGCGCGGCCTCGGCGCGCTGACGGCGGTCGAGGGCCCGCAGCCCCGCCACCGGCTCAGGGTCCGGTGTCAGCCCGAGCGCCCCGCATAGGGCGGCGTAGCCGGCACCGAAGCGCTCCACCGACGCCCGCCAGGCTCCCGCCTGCGCCTCCAGCGACGAGAGCTCGCGTGCGGCCTCGCCGAGGGCATCGTAGGCCAGGAGTCTCTCCTCCAGCGTGCCCGGGGAGGTGCCGGGAGCCACGCCCAGGCGCTCCAGCGCGGCGTCCCACTCGCGCTCCCAGCGTGCGCGGCGCGCCGACGCCTCGGCGCGCTCTCCCTCGACGTCCCGCAGCAGGTCGCGCGCCGCCGCCGCCGCTCCCTCGCGGGCCCGGCGCTCGCCCTCGGCCGCCCGGTGCTGCCGGACGCGCTCCTCCGCCCGGTCGAGCAGGAGAGGCAAGTCGGGGGATGCGACCTCGCCCACCGCCTGGCAGAGGCGCGCCGCCGCGCCCTCCTGCCGCGCGCGCAGCTCGTCGAGGAAGGCGCGCGCCGTCGCAAGTCCCTGCGCCGCCGCCAGCCCAGCCTCCCGAGCGCTGAGCGCGCTCTGCACCTCCGCCAAGGTCGAGTCCTCGGCCTTCCCGAGCGGCCGGACGGCCGCGCCCCAGCGCTCCTGGGCCGCATCACGGGCCTTCAGCGCTGCCTCCCGCGCCGCCGCCGCCGTGCTGAGCTCCGTCTCCTGCTCGGAGAGGACCCGCGTCAGGCGCTCCGCCGTCGCGGCCCGTTCCGCGTCAGCCCAGCGGGCATCGGCCAGACTGTCAGCCTCCGAGACGGCCTCCGCGTAGGCGAGCGGGAGGGGGCGGTCGCCGGCATAGGCCCGCTCCGTCGCGCCCGCCGTCTCCCCGGACAGCCGTCGGAAGATCAGGTCCCATCCCGCCTCGCGCCGCGCCCGCGCCTCGGCCAGGGCCTCCCGGGTGGGCGGGGCGCCACCGGCCAACAGTGCCGCCCGCTCGCGCCTGGTCGCAAGGAGCGCCGCCGCGGCACGACGCAGTGCCTCGTCCGCACGGTTCAGGGCGAGCTCGGCAGCGTCGCGAGCTCCCGACAGGCGCTCCAGCGCGCCGGTGCTGGGCGGGTCCAGGGCGGCCAGCACCGCCGGGTCGCGGAGCCCGACCGGCAGCCCGACCAGCGCCGCGGCGAGCCGGGCGTCGGCCTCGCTGACGCCGCGCCGGGCCGCGGCCAGGCCGGCCACGGGATCGCCCCCCCGCCTGATCTCCGCCAGCAGCTCTTCGAGCCGCCGCGCGTCGGCGGGCGGGGGCAGGGCGGCCAGCGCCGCGTCCGCCTCCGCGAGGCGGATGGCACCCTCCGCCGCGCGACGCGCAAGGCCGGCGAGCGCGGCCTCCTGCCCGGCATCCTCCGCCATCAGCCGCCGCAGCTCCGACAGGAGGCCTGGGGAGGGGAGGAGTGCGGCGGGGTCTGCGTCCTGCTGCTGTCCCAGGGCGCTCAGACCCGCGGCCACACGGTCGCGGGCGGCTGCGAGCGCGGCCTCCGCCTCCGGCAGGCCCTCCTGCGCCTGCTTCACCAGACCGACCGTGCTCGAGAGCGCCGCGATCTCCTCCGCGCGCCCCAGCAGGGCGTCGTCGGTCACGACCCCGGCGATCTCCGCGTCCAGCTGAGCCAGGGCGGCTCGCGCCGTATCCACCCCGTGCGCCGCCAGGGCGACGGCCCCGCGTGCGGCGGGCAGGCGCGCGGCGAGGTCGGGCGGCAGGTGCGGCGCCTCCGGGTGCGCCTCCAGCCAGGCGAGGGCGGCCGCATGGCGCAGGAGGTGAGGTCGGGTGCGGCGGACGCGCTCGAGCCGGCGCAGCGCCTCGCCCGCCTCGGCGGCGGCGCCGTTCGCCGCGTCGCGCGCCGCCTCGGCCTCCCGCAGCTCCCGCTCCCGCTCAGCCCACTCCTGCGGCCGCACGAGCGCCTGCCGGAGGGTCTTCCGGCTGTCGGACCAGCGGTCGAGCGCGGCGTAGAAGGGGCGCGTGGCCGTCCGGCGCTGCGGCGCTAGCCTGTCGCGCTCCTCCTCCAGCCCGCGGCGGAGCGCCGAGGCCTCGCGCAGGCCCCCGGACGCCGCCAGCAGCGCGTCGGCCAGGGCGCCGCCGGAGGAGAGGAGGTCCCGCCCGCCCTGGCGCAGCCGCTCCGTGTCGAGCGCGAAGAGCTGAGACAGCAGCTTGGCGTCGGCACGCCCGAGCAGCCGGTCCATCCAGGCCTGGTCGAGTGGGGCGTCGTCGGGGCCGGTCAGGGTGTTGCGCAGGCCCTTGCGCCGGGTGAAGGCGAAGGGACTGCCGTCGGGCGCGAGGCCGGTGGCGGAGAGCTGCATCCCGGCATAGCCGTGCCGGAACCCCATCGGGGTCTGCCCGCCGATGCCGAAGAGCAGCTCGCCGAAGGCGTGGCGCAGCACCGACTTGCCGGCGCCGTTCGGGGCGAGAACGAGGTTGATCCGCCCCGGCGCGGGGTCGAAGGAGAGCGCCGCCTCCTCGAAGGGACCGTAGCGACGGAGGGTGAGGCTGGTCAGTCGCACGACGCGTCAGCCCTGGGCGAGGCGGGCGAGCAGCAGGTCGCGAGCCCGCCGCAGCAGGTCCGGCGAGAGGTGGCCCTCGGCGGCCCGCACCGCCGGGTGGTCCGGGCCGAGCGCCTGGCGCAGCCCGCCCGAGGCGCGGTCCAGCATGGCTGCGGCGTAGCCCTGGGCCGCGGCGGACGGCCCGGCGGTCGGTGCCTCACCCTCCGGCGCCTCGGCGAGGGCGTCGATGGCCCGCGCCAGCCGCCCGACGGCGTCGTCCCGCGCCCGCAGCGTGCCGAGGTCCTGCATCGGGCGGGTGGCGAGGCGCACGTCCTCCAGCCAGAAGGCGTCGGCCTCCGCCACCTCCAGCCCGGCGGCGAGCAGCTTCTGGCGGAGGGCGGCGGGGTCGCGGGCCAGCGCGGAGTGCGCGGGGCAGGGGCCCTCGAGGTGCAGGCGCAGCGCCAGCAGCCGGCCCTCGGCGCCGTCAACCGCCTCGCCGATGGCGCGGCGGGCGCGCTCCAGCACGGCCTCCTCGTCGACGGCGCCCGTGCAGTCGACCGCCACGCGCTCCCAGCGCACCGCGTCGAGCGCGCGGTGCTCCACGCCCGCCACGCGCCCGTGCCGGACGGTGACGAGGCTCGCCCCCTTGGCGCCGCCCTCGTTGACGTGGCGGCCCTGGAGGTTGCCGGGGAAGACGATCCAGGGGTCGCGCAGCAGCTCCTCCCGCGCGTGGATGTGGCCGAGGGCCCAGTAGTCGTAGCCGTGGGCCGCGAGCTGCTCGACGGTGCAGGGCGCGTAGGAGGCGTGCCCGGGGCGGCCGGTGGCGGCGGTGTGCAGCAGGCCGATGTTGAAGCGGTTCCCGTGGGGGCGCGGGTAGGACTGCGCGAGGTTCTGCTGCACGTCGCGCGTCCCGAAGCTCTGCCCGAGCAGGACGACCGCGAACTCCGGCCACTCCACCGTGTCGGGCTGGTCGGCGCGCAGCAGCGTGGCGCCGTCCGGCAGGCGGAGGGAGCGGGTCAGCACGCTCTCGGCGTCGTGGTTGCCGCGGATGGCGACGACGCGGATCCCGGCGCGGGTCAGGCGCGCGAAGGCGGCAACGAGGACCTGGCCCGTGCGGAAGTCCGGCCAGTCGCCGTCGTAGAGGTCGCCCGCGACCACCACGAAGTCGACCCGCTCCAGGATCGCGAGGTCGACGAGGTTGGCGAGCGCGTCCCGCGTGGCCTGCCGGATGCGCGCGGCTGGGGCGTCCGCGCTGAGGCCGCGCAGGGGGCTGTCCAGGTGCAGGTCGGCCGCGTGGAGGAAGCGGAAGTTCGTCAAGTCAGCCCAGTCCTGTGGGGGAAGGAATCGAAGCTCCAGGTCTTGTGCTGGCCTACGCCGCGATGCCCTGGATCGGGCCCTTGAGTGCGGCGTGCAGCCTCGAGATCACGTCGATGAGCTGCCCCTGCAGCGCCGGCCAGTCCGCCTCTGGCGACCTCCAGCCCCCCTCGACCTCGGCGCAGATCCGGCACCCCGTTCGGCCGGGCAGGTCCTGCCAGAGGAGCGGGCCTCCGAAGGCCTGCTCGATCGCTCCGCGCTGCTCTTCAAGGAGGCGAAAGGCAGCCTCGCTCCGCGCCGCGTCCTTCGCGATGCTGATCCAGCACTCGGCCCGAGACTGATCTTCCGTCAGCGAGACGTTGAGGTTGAACCCTGCCCTGCCGATCCCCGCGGAGAGCCAGTGGTCCGTCGTGGGGCTCCGGTTGGAGAAGAGGGGCGTGCGGGCCTTCGAGCTCTCGATGAAGAGCGTCCAGAAGCGCCGCAGGGTGTCCTGGCGGACCGTCCGGACCTTCTGCGTCTCCTTGGCCTGCTCTCGAACCTTCACCTCGTAGTCGGCCGCCTCGGGCAGGGGGATGATCTGCGCCGCGTCGATCAGCAGCTCCGACCCGAGCTTGTAGGGCCTCAGGCGAACGCAGGTGACGTCGAGGCCCCGCTTGTTCAGCCAGAGCACCGAGGTCGTGATCTCGGTCGAGAAGTCTGCGGCCACCAGGACGATCCTCACCTCGTCGGTGAGCTCGTCCTGGTCGACCGAGCTCCAGCCCAGGAAGTCGAGGACCTCCGCTTCCGCCTGCGCCCTTGAGCCATCTCCACCCATCGAGCGGGCCCGCGTCGAGATGGCCTGCTCCAGCGTCATGCTGGAGACCATCGCGGCGTAGCGGAGGGCCTGGAGCTCCATGTGCCCGCCGTCGTCGGTCCGCTTGATCTCGACCACGACCAGCCGAGCCTGGCGGTCGAGGCAGAGCAGGTCGACGCGCCGGCCGCTGTCCCGCCAGTCGCTGAACTCCTCGGCGAGCACGAGGAGGTCCTCGCCGAGCGGGGAGGCGTCGGAGCGCAGCAGCCGCTGCAGGTCGCGCCGCTCGAGGATGCGCTCCTCGGCGAAGGTCGTCTGCGGCACCGCCTCGAGGCGCTGGTCCGCGACACGATACAGCGCCATCCGCTATCGTTCCTCCCTCGTGTGTGGCGAGGCCGGCGCGCCGGAGCTGCGCAGGCGGGCGACCTCTATGGCCTGCCGGCAGCGTTCGCGGGCGACCTCGCGCAGCTTGGCGAGCCCGCAGGCGTCTCGCATCGCGACGAGGGCGGCCTCCTCGTCCGGGTGCCTGGTCAGGCAGGCGGCGGCCAGCGCCGCCAGCACCTCGATCGGCACCTCGCTGGGATCGCGCTGCTGCCCCGGCTCGGGCTGCCGGAACGTCGTCCGGCCTCTCGGGTCGGAGCCAGGCGGCCAGACGAAGCTGCCGGCACCGTCCTCGGTGCGGGGGCAGGCACGTGGGACCGCCGCAGCCACGCGATCCTGGATCTCGCGGCCGGCCCGCTGGAAGCCGTGCGCGCGGGCGATACGCTGGATCAGCCGGTCGAGGCGGAGCGGCCCCTCCCTCGCGAGCACAGACGCGATCATCGCGCCGAGGACCGGCCTGTACTCGTCCTCGTAGAAGCGGCTCGGATCGGCGGCAGGGCCGTCCTCGGCCGGGGCGGCAGCGGAGGCTTCTGGACGCGGGTTACTCGCCTCGTCGGCCTCGGCCCGAGCAGCGGGTGGCTCGTCGACGGGAGCGCCGGCCTCCTCGGACCCGGACCGTGCCGCGCGCGCCTCGGCCAGCGCCGCCTCGAGTGCCGCGTGCAGGCGGTCCGTCTCCCGCCCGGCGTTGGTCCACCAGTCCGTCGACCAGATGCGCAGGATGCGCCAGCCGAGCCCCTCCAGCACCACCTGCCGCAGCCGGTCCCGGTCCCGTGCCGTCGCGCCACGGTGGTAGGTCGCCCCGTCGCACTCCACTCCGGCCAGAAAGGCCCCGGGCGCGTCCGGGTCCACGACGCCGAGGTCGATCCGGAACCCCGACACGCCGATCTGAGGGTGCACCACCCAGCCCCTGGCGCGCAGCCGCTCGGCCACCGCCACCTCGAAGGGGCTCTCGTGCTCGCCCAGCGGTCCCGTCGCGGCCGTCGCGAAGGCGCGAGCTCCGTGCTCCGCGAAGGAGAGGAACTGCTTGAGGTGGGTGACGCCGAGGGCAGAGGTCCGGGCCAGGTCGATCTGCTCCGGCCGCAGGCTCCCGAAGGCGATCAGCGCCTCCCGCGCCCGCGTGACCGCCACGTTCAGCCGCCGCTCGCCGCCCGACTGGTTCAGCGGCCCGAAGTTCATCGCGACCCGCCCCGTCGCGTCCGGCCCGTAGGTCAGCGAGAAGAGCATCACGTCGCGCTCCTCGCCCTGCACGCTCTCGAGGTTCTTGACCATCACCGGCTCGGCTGCGTCGTCCGAGAAGAACGGCTCGAGCGAGGGGTCCTCCCGCCGCGCCTCGTCCAGCATGTCCTCGATGAGGGCCTGCTGCTCGGCGTTGAAGGTGACGATTCCGAGCGAGCGCGGACGCCCCCCGGCGAGCACGCCCCGGAGGACGAGGAGCGCCTCGGCGACCACCGCTCGGGCCTCGGGCTGGTTGGTCCGGGCGCCCGCGCGGGCGTAGAGGCCGTCGGGGACGTGGCGGAAGGACACGGCGGCGTCGCGGGTGACGGGGGAGGGGAAGGTCACCAGTCGCCCGCCGTAGTAGGCGTGGTTGGAGAAGGCGATGAGGCTCTCGTGCCGGCTGCGGTAGTGCCAGGTCAGCTCGACCGCCGGCACGCCGGTGCCGAGGCACTCGTCGAGGATCGACTCCAGGTCCTCGACGTCCACCTCGACCGCGCCTCCCTCGCCCTCGCCGTCCGGCAGCGCCCGCTCGAAGAACCTCGTCGGCGGCAGCTGCTTGGGGTCGCCGACCACGATTACCTGCCGGCCGCGCCCGATGGCGCCGATCGCGTCCCAGGTGGGAATCTGCGACGCCTCGTCGAAGACGACGAGGTCGAAGGGCTCGGCGTCGGGCGGCAGGTACTGGGCCACCGAGAGCGGGCTCATCATCAGGCAGGGCGCGAGGCGGCGCAGGGCGCGGGGCATGCGGGCGGCGAGCTGGCGCACGGGCAGGTGCCGCTGGCGCTTGGCCAGCTCCCGCGCCAGCACCGCGTACTCCGGGTCGTGCTCCCGCTGCGCCCGACCCGGGATCGCCCCGGCCAGCCGGGCGCGGGTGAGGTGGCTCGCGAGCTTCAGCAGGTGGGCGTCGAGCTCCCGGAAGCGCTCGATCCGCCGCTCGTGGCGCGCCGCGACGAAGCCCCGGAGCTGCGGCGAGGCCTCGACGACGAGGCCGATCCACCAGCGGGCGTAGTTCGCCTCGAAGGCCCGCACCGCGTCCGCCGGCGCGACGGACCCCGCCTCCATCGCCCGCAGCAGGGGCGCCAGGCCGAGCGCGTCGCCGCGCTGGGCCACGCCGCGCCAGGCGCACCAGTCGCGGAGCTGCCGCGCGGCGCCCGCCCAGCCCCGGAGGTGGTCGGCCAGGGCAGGTGCCCAGTCGCCACGGGCCGGGTCGAGGATGGAGAGGGGATCGGCCCCGCTCAGGGGAGTCAGGCCGTCCAGCGCGGCCAGGGCCTCGGAGTGGGCCGTGCGCAGCCGCTGCAGGGGCGCGCCGACGGCGCCGGCCGGCGCCAGGAGGTCCGCGCCCTCGCCGGCCAGCCGTCGCAGGTGCTCGCGCAGTGCCAGCAGCGTCGCGGTGTCGGGCGCGGAGGAGGCGGCCGCCGCGCGCAGGCTGCGCGCCCAGGCGTGGCCGGCGGAGAGCCGGGCGAAGTCCGTCTCGAGCCCCCGCCAGCGCGGGCCGAGATGGCCCGCGAGGCCCGCCCCGGCCGAGGCCAGGGCGGCCTCGATCTCCTGCATCTCCGCCAGCCGCGCGAGGTCCGGCGCGCAGTCGCCCGGGACGGGGCCGGAGGCCTCGGGCGCGAGGCGGCGGCGCAGGGCGCGGTGCGCCAGGACCCGAGGAAGCACCCAGCGCTCGCCGGCGGCCTGCCACTCGGCGCGGATCTCTCCTAGCGGCAGCGACATCACCCCGGGCCGCCAGGAGCCAGCCAGGGCACCGCTCAGCTCTCGGTGCCGCGCGACCCGGACCGCCTGGGCGTGGAGGGCCTCCATCGTGGCCTCGGCCCCCTCGGCCAGCGCCCACGCGCCGTCGGCGGCGATCGGGTCCAGCAGCAGCGCCGCCAGCGCGTCGAGGGCGGCCAGGGCCGGACGCGATGCCGGGGGTGGGGGCAGGGACAGCGTCCGGGCCGCGGCCGCGGCGGCCTCCGGCAGGGCGGCGAGGCGCGCGGCCGCGGAGCTGGCGGCCTCGATCAGGCGGGCCTGCCAGGGCGGGGACCACTCCGTCGCCTCGACGCCGCCGAGGGCCGCGGCCGAGGCGACGTCGCCGACCTGGGTGAGGGTGGACGCGGCGTCGCCGACTGCCTGCAGTAGTCGCCGGTACCCGCCCTCGTCGTGGGCGTCCGCGTCGGGCCAGGTGAGGGAGACCTCCGGGACGCCCCCGGCCTCGGCGCGCAGGACGGCCCCCATGGCGCGGAAGGGCGTCCAGCCGTTGCGGCCCCGCCGGTGCAGCTCCCGGACGTAGCCGTTCAGCTCGGCCCGGAGCGCCGCGGCCTCCTCGCCGGCCCGGCTCCACTCGACCCCGTGGAACGCCTCCCGCGCCCCCTGGGCGCGGTTCATCTGCTCGAGCACCGAGACCTTGCTCGTCTTGGCCGAGAAGAGGTCGAGGCAGAAGTCGCCGAGGCCGACCTGCCTGAGGCGGCGCTGCACCACCTCGAGGGCGGCCCGCTTCTCGGCGACGAACAGCACCGTCCGGCCCCGCGCGAGCGTGTCGGCGATGATGTTGGCGATGGTCTGGCTCTTGCCGGTGCCGGGCGGGCCGATCAGGACGAAGCTGCGCCCGGCGCCTGCGGACGCGACCGCGCGGAGCTGCGAGCTGTCGGCCTCCAGCGGGCAGACGAGGCCGGCGGTCTCCGCCTCGACGTCGATCGGGGGGGTCTCCGGGTTCGCGTCGGCGGGCAGGCCGGGATCTCGCGCCTCTCGGTCGGCCGGGCCGTCCATCAGGCGGCGCGCCACCTCGCTCTCGCGCAGCGCGGCGGCGCGGTCCGCCAGGTCCTTCCACATGAGGTACTTGGTGAAGGACAGGTTGGTGAGCGCGACCTCGTCCGTGACCTCCCAGCCCGGGACGTCCCTCAGCTTGGATCGGAAGGTGTCGAGGATGGCCCGCACGTCGAGGCCGGTCTCGTCCTCGGGCGGCCGCTCCGCCTCGAGCGAGGGGAAGCGGATGGCGAACTCCTGCTGGAGCATCTCGAGCAGCGTGGAGTTCAGTCGGGTCTCGTCGTCGTGCGCGCGGAGCGAGAAGCCCGAGCGCACGCTCGGCCGCTCGAGCACCACGGGCACGAGGACGATGGGGGCGCGGTAGGGCGCCTCCTTGCCCTTGGCCCGCCAGAGCAGCGAGCCGATGGTCAGGAAGAGCGTGTTGGATCCGCCCTCCTGCTGGTTGGCGCGGGCGGCCCGGTAGATCTCGGTCAGCGCGTCCTGGAGGGACTTCTCGTCCCGGCCCACCACCAGCTCGCGGCGGGCCAGCGCCTCCGTCGCGAAGGCGCGGTCCGCCTCCTCCTGCATGCGGGCGCGGTGGAGGCGCGCACTGCGCGGGTCGGCGCCGGTCATGAGGTCGGGCCAGGGGCGGAAGCGGAGCGGCTGGGCTCGTGCGCGCCCGCGCATGCCCGCCAGGAGGTCCTCCAGGCCGGACGCGTCCGGGCAGTCGATGGCGAGCGCCTGCTTCCCGCCCGTCCGCAGGTTCAGCAGGCGGTTGCGGCCGGAGAGGTCCAGCAGGCGGCGCCGCCACCGCTCCAGCCGGTCGGCCGGAGACGCGGGAGGCACCTCCTGCTCCGCGAGCACGTCCTCGCGGAGCAGGGGCGGCTCCTCCGGCGCGAGCTTCGCGGCGGGGGCCTCATCCCCTCCGGTCGCCTGCTGCAGGGCGTAGGCCGCGCCCCTGGCGGTCAGCGGCCGGATCCGGCGCTGGCGGGCGCGGTGGACGTCGATCACTGCCTCGAAGGCCCCGTCCCTGTCCGGCGCGACGTGGGCGGCGCCGGCCTCGCAGGCGCGCCGGAACCCGGCCTGTCCCCGGCCGCAGGCGAGGGTCGCCTCGAAGAGGAGGAGGTCGTCGAGGGCAAGCCGCGTCCGGAGCCCCGGGGCGTCGTCGGCCACCGACGAGCCGAAGTCGTGCCTGGCGAGCCAGAGCCCGACGAAGGCGTGACCGCGGGTCAGGGCGATGACGGGCCTGAGGCCCATCGCCTCGATGCAGGACGCGAAGAGCGCGGCGAGGTCGAGGCAGGTGCCGAGCCGCTCCTCCAGGATCTGCCGGGGCGGCCGGATGCGCTGGCCGACCTGCTCGAAGGACGGCGGCGGGTTCACGTAGCGGATGTCGAGGGAGCAGACGGCGCGCCAGAGCGCCTCCGCCTGCTCCCAGACGCGCGGCTTGCGGCCTTCCTGGTAGCCCTCCAGTCCGTCCGGCCTGCCGCGGGCGCTGAGGTCGTCGGAGGCGAGGCGCAGGACCCGGGCGACCGCCGGGTCGTTCGGCTCCACGAAGGCGGCGAGGATGTCGGGGATGCCCTGCGTGCCGCCCCACTCGTTGTGGGCGAGGACGCGGAGGTCGCGGCGGAGCTCCGCCAGCACCTCGCCCTCCGGCCCACCGCGCCGCGCCGTGAGGGTCGCGGTCCCGCGGGTGCCCTCGGTGAGGTCGGCCAGGAGCGGGCCGTCGAGCGTCAGGTCGAGGTCCGAGAGGACCCGGACCTGACCGCGCGAGACTCCCTGCAGGCGCCAGTCGCGCGCCCCGATCACCGGCGGGTCGCAGGAGATGCGAAGGGTCACGTCGCCCAGGTCCTCGGCCGAGCCCGCCCTGAGGGTCAGCTCGGTCAGGACCGGCACGTGGTTCTGCCAGAGGGCGACGCTGATGGAGGGCTGGAGGCTTGCGGACAGGGTGGCGAGCGGTGGGAGCGATGCCTGTGGGTCAGGAAGGGGAGGCGGCGCCTCAGCGCGGTCGAAGGTGTCGTCCATGGGCCCCCTGGAGGCGGAGTGTGGGGTAAAGCCGGGGGCGCCGCAAGGAAGGCTGCGTGAGGCACTCCCCCGGCGCCGCCGGCCACCCGGTCCTCGACGTTCCCGGCGAGCCGCTCGGCCACGCCCCTCGTCGGCGGGCCGCCCCGAGACCGGGGCCCGCCGGCGTGCCTGGGCCGCCCTGGTGGACGACGCGGGCTCGCCGGGCCCTGGTTGCCGATCGACCCTGGCCTGCGGGACCCTCAGCCGCCGGGCAGGGGCGCGTCGAGGTCTGGCACGACCCGGATCCGCCCCACGAGGCCGTGCGCCTCCAGCTTCCTCCGGTGCGGCTCCCACACGCCTGCCCTGCCGACCTCCGGTCCCATGATGAGCAGCCGGGGCTTGCCGTCGACGTCGAGCCTCGAGCCCGGCTCCAGGGCCTCCGCGATGACGGGGTGGGCCTCGGCGAACGGCCCGGCCCGGTCGCTCCCGCCGCAGGCGGCGCGCATCAGGTGGATCTCGCGGTGGTACTCGCAGGCCTTCCGCACGGCCCCGACCAACTCGGCCCTCCGCTGGGGCGTCAGCCATCCCTCGTACCGCTCGATCTGCTCGTGCACCCTCGCGGGCCCGGTCTCCGCCCGGAGGCTGGAGGTGTTGGTGAAGTTCTTGGCCTCGTAGAGGACGATCCGGATCTTGCCTTCCTCCCTCTCGAGCGCGACGAGGTCGATGCGGTCCGCGACCCGCGGCATGCCCGGATTGGGCGGGAGGGCCATCTCGACGTCCACGACGTTCGGGCTGCGGGCCACGATCGCGGCCACGCCCTGCTTCTCGCCGGGCGCCGAGTCTGCCTTCTTCGGGCGAGCATAGCCCTGCGCCGTCGCGACGCGCGCTTCGAGATCGGGCACGTGCTCCGCGGCCGCGCCATCGGGAGTCCGGTGTCGCTCGCCGTCGAACGTGTAGTACCTCTGTCCGGTCGCCGTCGGGTCGACGTACTTCTCGTGGATCTCACCCCGGACCCGACCGGCCCTCTCGTCCCACCCCAGCTTCAGCACGGACTGACCCTCGACGTAGGCATTGAGGTAGCCGTCGCGGAACGCGACGTAGAGTGGCTGCTTCTTCCCGAGCACGTCGGTGAACCGATGGGCCAGCAGCTCCCTCCACCAGTTGGGCTCGGCATCCTGGGCGAGCCCCTTGAGCGCGGACAGCAGGCCATCCGGGATGCTGCGTCTAAACGGCGTCAATCATACCTCCCACCACTCCCCGTCCGCGCGCCGGACCACCCCCGGTCCGAACAGCGCGGCGAACCTGTCGCCCTCGAAGCTGTGCACGGGCACGAGCGCGCCCGGTGCGACGGCCCGCGCCAGCCGACGCAGGTCCGCGATGCTGGCGTGGCCGGAGGTGTGGACCACCTCCAGCGGCACGCCCCGCCGCTCCAGCTCGGCCGCGAGGCGCCCGCCCGCGCCGTCCCTCAGGTATCCGTCCCACTGCGACCAGATCGCCCGCGCCCCGTCCCAGGCCGTGCCGAGCGCGTCGACGTCGGGCAGCATCGCCGGTCGGAGGAGCATCGCCGCGCGCGGCGCGAGCCGGGCCAGGTGCTCGGGGAAGATCCGGTGCGGCCGGTAGGGGTCGATGAGGCCGAAGAGCGCGCGGCGCGCCACGTGGCGCCGCTGGTACTCCGGCACGTAGATCGCGACGCCGTCCCACCCGGCGCGGGGAACACGCGGGTTGCCGGTCGCGGCCAGCACCTCCGCCGCGTAGAGGTCGAGCACCAGCACCCGCCCGGTCCGCCTGCAGGCGCGGTAGAGGCTGACCACGCGGTCGACGTTCTGGGCCGAGGCGCAGACGGCCACGAGGCCCGGCGCGCGCATCCGCTCGGCCAGCAGCAGCTCGACCTGCTCCTCCGTCGGGAAGCGCGCCTCCGGGTCCAGGCGGCCGAGGCTCGACCCCTCCATCAGCATGGCGTGCACGCCCCGGGGCGGGTCGCGCAGCAGCCGCTCGAAGAGCGCGCCCTTGCGGCCGTGGCCGCGCAGGTCGCCCGAGTAGAAGAGCCGCCGTCCTCCCGCCTCCACCAGCAGCGCGTAGGCGTCGTAGGCGGAGTGGTCCACGAGGAAGGGCGTGACCGTGAACGGCCCGATCCGGACGGGCCGGCGGTCTGACAGCTCCGGCAGCTCCGCCTCCGCCGAGAAGGGCACGGGGCGGGGCACGAAGGGCGCGGCGGCGTGGAGCATGCGCCGGGTCGCCGCGCCCATGGCGGTCGGCAGCGGCGCGGCGGCGTGCGGCGCCAGGCCCCAGTGGTCGGCGTGGCCGTGGGTGAGGACGAGCCCGAGCAGGTCGGGCGCTGCCTCCCGCAGCCCGGGCACTGCCGGCAGGAAGTCGGCGGGGTCGCCCGCCGGGTCGGCGTCGAGCGGCATCCCGAGGTCGAGCAGCAGGCGGGCGCCACCGCAGGACAGCTCCACGCAGGTGCCGCCGATCTGACGAGTGCCGCGGTGGACGCAGGCGCGGAAGGCTCCCGGCGCGGCGGCGGTGGCGGGGAGGGGGGCCGCGCCCGCTGCGGCGCCGCTCAAGCCGGTGCTCCCGGGACGGCCGCGAGGCGGCGCGTGCTGCGGTAGTGCAGGTCCGTCCGCATCGCGCTGCGCCCGGGCGGCAGGCCGAAGCGCGCCTCGACTATCGCGCGATGCGGGAAGGCCTGCCGGTCGGCGTAGGTGACGAAGAGGCCGGCCGGGCGCTCGTACACCACGCGCCCGCGCGGCCACTCCTCGTACTCGGCCCGTCCGATGACCCGGCGCAGGTGCAGCGACGCGGGCTCCAGGCGCAGGCTCCCGTCGCGCCACGCCTCCCAGGTGTCGTAGTGCCCCTCGCCGAAGGTCAGGCAGTCGCCGTACTCCTCAGCCCCCGCGAGCGGGCAGCCCCGCGTCACGACCTCGCACGGCCCGCCGCCGTCGCGCAGCAGCCAGAAGATCCCCACGCAGCCCTCTTCGCCCATCACCCACCCTCCTCCCTCTCGGCCCTGCCTCCCGTGAGCGCGGCGTGCTGCAGGGCGCTCAGATCCCTGTTCGGGTGAGCGAGCGAGAAATTCAGGCTCAGTGAGTAACGATTCTGCGAGGGCGAGCCTCGCGCCGGCCACGGAGGCCGTCAACCTGCGGCGGTCCCGCTCGTCGGGCTCTCCGCCCAGCACGCGCCGGTTCCACGGCTGGGCGACGGCTCGGGTAGACTCTCGCGTTCCTCGGCATCGAACAGGGCTCCTGTCCCGGGAATGGTCCTCCGGCGAGCTCGCAGCCCCGTTCCGCCCGCGTCCAAATCTCGCTTGATGAGCCACCGCGCGAACCTGTACCCCTCCGTGGCACCCGGGCAGCGGTCGTCGTTGAACGCGAGGGAGCTTGGCCACCCGTGCCGCCCCACCCATGGACCGGACTCCCGGACTAGTCGAACGCTGACGCAGTCTCGGCCGCTATCGGGCAGAAGGCGATCGTGATCAAGGAGCAGCCCCTCCCTGCCTCGGCACTTAGGCACGGTAAATCTTGGCGTTGTTGCACAAACCTTGCAGGTAGGCCTGCATGAGCAAGGCATCGGCACGGGGTGAGCGGCCGAAGACCCGCTACCGGACCCGGAACTGGCGGGAGTACGACCGGGGGCTGATCTCCCG
>NZ_JAGIZB010000037.1 GCF_017813395.1 Pararoseomonas baculiformis
ACACCCGCTCACGTCCGGGTTGCGCCCGTGCCAGCAGCCTGGCCATCCCGCGCCTCCAGAGCTCGTCAACCGACCACCCTGCTAACGCACAACGCCAGCCAGCTTTGCCGGCCTAGAAAAAAATCTCCCGGCCCGCGGTCATGAAGGAGGTGGTCGCCTACGTGACGGCGAGCCACGGCCTCAGCGAATGGCGGGCCTGTGCCCTGACACGCCAGCACCGCTCGACGCAGCGCAAGCCGAGCAGGCGGGATCCGCGGCTTGCGATCCGGCAGAGGATGCACGAGATCGCCCGTGTCAGGATCCGCTATGGCTACGGGCGTCTGCACGTGATGCTACGGCGCGACGGCTGGTCGGTGGGCAAGAACCTGGTCTGGCGCCTGTATCGCGAGGAAGGGCTGGCGCGGCGGAGGGTGCAGCCGAAGCGCCGCAAGATGGTCGTGCAGCGGGAGGCCCGCTGTGTTCCGAAGCGGCCGAACGAGGCCTGGAGCCTGGACTTCATCCAGGACCAGCTGAGCAACGGGCAGACGTTCCGTGCGCTGACCGTGGTCGACGTGTTCAGCCGCGAGGGTCTGGCCATCGAGGTGGGGCAGCGGCTCCGGGGCGAGCACGTGGTCGAGGTGCTGAACCGCCTCGTCGGCGAGCGTGGAGCACCGAAATACCTGTTCGCGGACAATGGCGCGGAGTTCACCGGCCGCCTCGTCGATCTCTGGGCCTACCACCACGGCACGCGGATCGACTTCTCGCGCCCGGGCAAGCCAACGGACAACGCCTTCATTGAGACCTTCAACGGCTCGCTGCGGGATGAGTGCCTGAACCTGCACTGGTTCGAGACGCTGACCGAAGCCCGGCGGGAGATCGAGGCCTGGCGTCGCGACTACAATGAGAGCCGTCCTCACATGGCCCTTGGCCAGAGGACGCCGCAGGAACACCGTTCTCTGGCAAGCCCTTCAGGGGTGTCGGAGGGATCCGTAGCCGTCGAAGGCTAACACTGGATCTGGACCACTAAACCCAAGCGCCTCACGGTTCCGCCGATCTAACCTTACCGGCGGACCGCTTCTATTGAAAAAATCGGACATTATTCAGACTTCAGAGTCGTCTGCAGTCATCATCCGCAACAAATCTATTACGTAGCGCTTCTTCGCGACTGGCAGCCTTTGGAATAAACGAACTAGCTCTGATTGCTCTGAGTTGGACTCGTGGTCCCTGATATCTGCCTTGCCGTCCGAAGCACCGCTGGAAACCGCCGAATTCTCTATCGTCATAATACTGCGACACCGGAATGTTCTCCGCCATGCTCGTCAAAGCGGATCCCAACAAGCCTAAACGGCCAACTTCGCTTGTAAGCGTTTTCGTGCCTTGTGCAAGTCTCAACTGGTCGAATTGGAACTGCTGCCCGACTGATCCTCTGATCGTGCGAAACTGCCATTCGCCGGACTGATCGATTTCACGCCTCGCAATTCGTTTATTTGGACAAGACCGTTCGGATTCGTCTCAAAAGAGATCTGCGCCTGACATGATTTCGGATCCCGGCAACAGCAATCGGTCACGCCCACCCAAATGTGCAAGCCCCCGTCCGACACGAAATCGAAATAAACACTAGCTCATGCAGTATGCGGAGGCCTGTGTACTTCGCTGGCGCAACTGAGATTGCTCTCACAACCTCTACTGCTGAGCGCCCTGCCTTCTGCAGCACCCCGTCTGCGCCAGCCTCCAGCGGACCTCCAGCGCTGAGAAGCTGATCTACGGGCGGTTTCACGTCTCAAACTGCATTGCCAAAACAACGAACGCCCTCTGGGACGACGCCCTTGCCACTCGGCGCACAACTTACCTCAACACGTGAAGCGCCCTCGGTCGCCTTTCAAAAGCGCATACATCTGCTGTGTGACCTTACCACCCTAGACGTGGGCGTTCCGGCGCGCGTGCATGCGCCAGACTAGAGCAATTAGCTCGGCAGCCGCCTGAAAATGTTCAGAAGGGATCTGTGCATCATCATCAAGCTTGTACAGCGCGCGAGCTAACGGCGGGTTCGAGATGAGCGGCACTCCGTGCTTGTCGGCGGCCCGGCGAATTCGCGCCGCCATCTCGTCTACGCCGCGCGCAACCACGCGTGGAGCAGCATCTACACCTCGCTCATAGGCCAGTGCCACCGCGTAATGGGTAGGATTCGTAACGATTACCGTAGCCTTCGACACAGCATCCAACATGCGTCGGCGACTTCGGCTCCGCATCTTGGCCCGGCGCACGGCGCGTAGATGCGGGTCGCCCTCGCTTTCCTTCGACTCGTCCTTCACCTCTTTCAGGCTCATGCGTAGCCGGCGAGCGAAGCGCAAGCGCACCCACAGGAAGTCCGCGGCGGCCAAAACCGCAAGCGCAGAAAGGGCGGCAATTACAAGCCGGCCGAGGAGGTCGGCCAGCACACCTACGGCTATATCGGGCGGCTCGGCCAGCACGTTGCCGAGAACCGGTACGAGGTCATAGGTGGCCCACCAAAGCGCAACCCCGATAGCCCCAAGTTTCAGGAGCGCGCGTGCGAACTCCTGCAGGCCGTGGGGGCCGAACATCCGTTTGACGCCGGAGAAAGGGCTCAACTTCGAGGGCTTCGGTGCCAACGCCTTGCTGGAGACGAGCAGGCGTGTCTGGAAGAGAGTCGCCGCAGCGCCGCCCAGCGCCGCGGCACCCGCCACGCCCAAGGTGACGGGTAGCGCCGTCATTAGCAACGCGCTGAACGCGGCCTCTGCGTTTGTGGAATGGCTCTGGGAGAATAGCGCGCGGGTTTCGTGCAGAAGGTCGCGGCCGAGCTGCGGTCCGAGGACGCCAAGTGCGACGGCGGCGCTAGCGAAGCTGGCAAGCTGAACAACCTCCCTACCGAGCGGCACGTCTCCACGTTCGCGCGCCTGATCTAAACGGCGTTGTGAAGCTTCGTGCTGCCGATCCTCTACATCGCCCTGCTCCTCCGACACGGATCAGCCCTGTCCCGGCAGCAACGCGAATCCTTCGCGCGCCGCTTCTGTCCAATGACTCAGGATCGCCGGTAAGAGTAGCGCTAGCAGCAGCAGCCCCACGAGGGTCTGCGCAGGCGCGGCGAGGACAAAAACCTGAACCTGCGGGGCTGCCCGAGAGAGCAACCCACTGCCCACTTGCAACAGCACCGCCAGCAGTACCAGCGGGGCCGCAAGACGCATGGCGAGCGCAAAACTCCCGGCAGTGGTCGTAACCACTGCCTCGACTACCATCCCGGTCGGTAGATCAGAGCCGGGCGGAAGTAAGACATAACTATCGGCTAGCGCCCGCAGCGGTAGGGCGTAAAGGCCGGTGCTCAGGGTCAGCGTGGCGGCAGCGAGGCCCAACAAGCGGCCCGTGGCCAGAGCTTGAGGTCCCTGAACCGCGTCCTGGGTCAGGACACTGGCGAGGCCAATCAGGAAGCCGATCGCCTGGCCTGCGGTCACGAGCGCGAAGCTTAGAAGTCGGGCGAGCCAGCCGAGCCAAAGCCCAATAGCCACCTCCGTCGAGACAAGGAGAGCAAGGGCAGCAGCAGTCGGCGGCACGTCGGGGAGATGCGGTGCCAGCGGGGGCAGCAGTACAGCCACAACAGCGAGTGAGAACCCAAGGCGCACATGGGCAGGTACGTCCGCCTCCCCTAATCCTGGCAGAACCATGCCGCACGCGCCGAGCCTCGCCATCAGGAGCGCGGCCTGAAAGGCCAAAACTGGAACTCGGTCCAGCCAAACCGCGTCTATCAACGAAGGCCACCAACGCTAACTACCTGCTCGAATAGCCCCTCCGTAAAGCTCCGCATCAAACCCAGAGCCATTGAGCCGCCGAACATCAGGGCTAGTCCGAGCACCGCCATTTTCGGCACAAAGGCGAGCGATGCCTCTTGGATCTGCGTAAGTGCCTGCACTACAGCGACGGCGAGGCCGACAATAAGCAACAGCAACAGCGGTGGACCGCCCAGCATCAGGCAGGTCCATAGCGCCTGCTGGCCGGCCAACGCCAGAGTTTCACTCTCCGTCATAGCTCGCCGCCTCCTGCGGCTTCTGTCCAGGGCGTTTTGCCGCTGGGCCGGATCCTCTCAGATCGGCATACGCATGATTTCTTGGTAGGCCGATACAACGCGGTCTCGCAGCGCCACCGTCGTTTGAAGTGCCACTTCAGCGCGCGACACTGCCAGCACCACATCGGTTACACCGGCCTGTCCCGTCATTGCCTGCACACTTGTCGTGTCAGCTGCGCGGGTGGCGTCGACCGCACCTTGCATCGCGCGCTCCAGCATCGCACCGAAGCCGTCAGTCGGATGACCAGAGGAGGCGGTGCTGCCTCCAGGCTTTCCCTGCGCTGTGGTGCGGTAGGCATTCAGCGCTGCGTGAGCGCCGCTTACGATGGCTGTCATGCGCGCAGGGAGTCGATCGCCCGCTGCAGCATACTGCGCGTGGTTTCCAGCACCGACAGGTTCGCGCTGTAGCTGCGCTGTGCCTCTCTCATGTCCATCACCTCGATTAGGCTGTCGACGTTGGGCGTGCGCACATATCCTCGCTCGTTAGCGGCCGGATGGCTCGGCTCATACCGCTCCGGAAACTCGCCTGGGGCAGTGGAAACGCGTCCTGGCCTAACCGTTTCAATTTGAGTAGCGCGATCTAAGTGGCGCTCAAATGTGACCGTCTTGCGCCGGTATGGTTCGGCGCCCGGCGCTGTTCCCGTAGCGTCCTGATTCGCCAAATTTTCCGCCACCACGCGAAGGCGTGAGGACTGTGCAGTCATTCCTGCGGCGGATATCGTCAATGCCCGATCCAGATCCATTCTGATCGATACCCTCATCAGCGCCCAAGCGCGGTACGGAACATGCCAATCCAGCTGCGATGAAGGTTGAGCGCCAGCGCATGCGCCTGATCGGTCTCAGCCACCCTCATAGCCTGTACGTCCAACGCCACTCCGTTGCCATCAGGACTACGCTCGGCGCCAGGGCGCTCCCGCACCACGACTTCACCCCCGGCATTCGCCAAGTGCTTCGGATCGGTTCGCACGATCCGCGTCCCGGCGCCGGCCCGCTGAAGGTGCTGTGCAAACGGCGCCAAGTCGCTCGGCTGGAAGCCAGGCGTGTTGGCATTAGCGATATTCTTCGCCAGCACCTGCTGTCGCTGCTCTAGCCATTGCAGTCGCTGCCCGGCCAGTGCCAGCGGATCGGGTCGGTTCACGCTCATGTCTCGAGCTTCTAACCAGTTTCTGACCGGAATATTAACGGCCGGCCGATGTGACACCCAGGATCAGCGGACTGCCCGGATCTGTTCTGACACCTTCTGACCCATGGCAATCTCGCTCCGCAGCCGGCCCAGATCTGGTACGCCGGGACGCGGCGCCTCGGCTACCAAGGTGGCGAAGGCCTCGGCAAAGGGACCGGCCGCCATTCGCGGGCCGTAGGCGGCGCGCAACTCAGCCACCCGCGCCTCATTCCCCGAAAGCGTATTGAAAGCAGCCAGTCGCAGAAGCAACTGGCGCTGCGCCTCGTCAAGTGGCGCGGGCGCCCGAGGCAGCACCGTTTCGGCATGGAGTGCCAGTGCCTGGGCCGCCCCGGCCCACTCCTGCCGCTTAGCCAGCAGGTCCGCCAGAGGCGCAGCGCCGGCGGCACCCATGCGGCGCAGCACGGCTTCAGCTCCCGGACCGTCTCCCGCGAGAATCATGGCCCGCGCCTGCGTAAGGTCTCGCTGCGCGAGAGGCACTGTGCTGGCGGGAGCATCAGTGCGGAGTACGTCCAGTGCAGCACTCCCTTGACCGCTGGCCACCAGCATCTCCGCTTGGCGCAGGCGCAGGGCGGCGGGTGCCGCGCTCACGCTTGCTGCGCGCTGCAATAGAGCGGCGCCCTGCGAGTGAAGATCTAGATCAGCTAAGCGGTTTGCCACCCGAAGGGCTGCGGCATCCAGCGTTGGCCCGGCAGGAAGGCTTTCGATAGCAGCGGCGAGGCGCTGCGCCGCCTGCAACGGCGGAAGGTCAGGATTTGTCGCGCGCTCCAGATCAGCTGCCCGACGCAACGGAATGATCTCTGGCTCTGCATCGGGGAACAAGCTTTGGGTCTCTTCCAGCAGCTCCAGGGCCAACTCGGGTTGACGGGCCTGCTGGTAGAGGGACGCAGCACGCAAACGGCGGTTCAGCTCGCGTGCGTCACCGCGCCAAGCCGGGATTCCCGCCGCGAGGGCTGCAGCTGTGGTGGCTGCATCAGCGGCGCCGCTCGTCAGCTGGAGTTCCGCCGCCCGCCCAAGTGCCCGAGCGCGCATGTCGCTGTCCCGGCTCTGCGCCAAGGCTTTGTAGGTCGTGAGCGCGCCATCGTTGTCGCCACGTGCCTCGGCCAGCCGCGCTCGGGCGTAAGCGGTTCCCGCCCAAGCGGCCTCCTCTGTAGAGGCGCCGTCCAGCAGCGCCGCAGCGGCGTCCAACGCACCGTTCCCGGCCAGTGCGCGTGCCGCCAGGGGCATCAGCTTCTGCCGCACCGTCACCGGATAGTCGCGCAGCAGCGGCACGCCGGCCGCAAGCTCAGAAATGATCTCAGCGCTCTCCGGGCGTAGCTCGGTGTCATCCAACGATGCGAGAGCGCGCCATAGGCGCGTCTCTTCGGTCGGCGGTAGTCGCGGATCCATCAGCGCTGGCTTTGCCTCGTCCCGCCGGCCAGCCAAAAATGCAGAGGCTCCGGCCAGCATCAGCGCCCGAGCGTTACCAGCAAGACGTGGATCTTCCGCAACTGCCATCAGTGCTACGCCTTGCGCCTCTGGGCCAAGCCCAAGAGCGAGCAGGTCGTGTGCGAGGGTTAGCCGTAATTCGCCTCGGGCCTGCGGCTCTGCCTCTGTCAGCTTACCGAAGGTGAGACGTCGGCGCTGATCTAACTCCTGGAGCGGCCTGTTCGGCAACTCCATCAGGCGTTCAGTGGAGGAGGAAATTGGGGGAAGCGTAATGGCCAATGGACCGCTTCGGGCAAGAGGCACCGCAAATCCTTCCCGCGCCGGACGCAGAGTCACGGCATCAGAGCGGATGGCGAGCGCCACGCCGACCTCAGTCGGTAGGAGGTCGAAGGGCTCAAATCGACGGAGCACCGAGTTGGCGACGCCAGGACCCGACACCAGCCCGACAAGCAGCAGCCCGTCTCCGGCCGGGTCAGGGACCGCTATGACGCGCCCTGCACCCTCGGCAGGCAGCAACATGCGCGGTCGCCCGTCCCCCGGGCCTACTTGCCCCACTTCATGCAAGGGGGTCACGCTAGGAAGCGGCGCGGCGGGGCCTGAGCCCGCCGGCCATAGAGCCCAGGCATCGCCGACGGCGCGGAGCTTCGGCAGGCCGCGCGCAGGAGATCGCTGCCGCAGAACGGTGCTGCCTGGGACCTCCATCACCTCAATTGGCCCGAGGCTGGCCGACAGGCGGCCTAGGGTCTCGGCATTCAATCCCTGTGGCTGGTCGAAGGCAAGAAGCAGTGAATCGCCACGCACCAGTGCCGCAGCATGGACACTAGTGGCAATAGGTAACACGAGCGCTTGGGCTTGGGCTTGGGCTTGGGCTTGGGCTTGGGCCTGAGACTGCGTTGGGTGCTCCGGCGACGCAGTGGCGAGAGAGTGCGGCGGAACTCCGCGCGCAGCCCCTGGAGAAGGATCAGGAGATCTAGCCGACATCCGCGGTGCTACCGCCTCGGCGGGGACCGAGGCGGCCGGAGTACCCCGTTGGATCCGCTCTGCTTCCTCGCCTCGAACCGTCGTAACTTCTTTTGCGGCAGCTGACGAAGCTGTCGCATCGGGGCCTGAGGCGGCAGCCGGAGGTGGAACTGCCGATGGAAGGGAGTTCGGCATCGCAGCCATTTGCGTCGTCGCGCGTGGCGAGGTGCTAGGCGGAACCGAATTTGCTTCGGCGGGCTTGTCCGTCTCACGCAACGCTGCAAGTGCTGCCAGCACCGCCTCCTCGCCCTGAGCTAGAATGGGTAACGCCAACGTACCCGTAGGCTTGGTGGCTAGGCTCTGGGCAGCGTGCGCGGCCTCCCTGGTGCCTCGCGGGGCCGCAGAGCCCTGTGGCCCTGCGATCTCAACCACAACCCGCGTTCCTTGGAGGAAGTGGCGTGCGCGCGCGCCCTCCCTGAGGTGCAATCGCAGGCCACTCGGAACCTGCTCCACCCTAAGGACATTCGGCGGTGGGTTCGCGATTACCGCATCGAGCGCCAGCCGGCCCAGGGCGCCGAAGCGCAGATCCACGACCGCATTTTCCTGCGTGAAGCTGTAGCCAGGCGCATCTGGCCAACTGAACACTAGCCTACCCATACCGCCCTGTCCCCCCGTCCGCACAGCCACACGCGGCGGCTCTTCGGCCCGCAGTGGAGCAGAAGCGAGATGTCCACCTACCCCGAGTAGCAGGGGCAGGAGCAGGAGCGAGCGCGGCGGGAGCATGAACAGGTTCAGCCTAGTCGAAAAGTGCGTCGATGGCGGACTGGCTGATAGCGTTGCCCGGGAGCTGTGGGCCGTTCAGCAGCACCGTGGACATGGCGGGCTCGACCTGGTGGGAAGAGGTCGGATCCGGCACAAAGCAGGCGCGCGCCTTGCTGATCCGCGCCTCAATTAGCTGCAGCGCTGTGACTACCTTGGCGATACGCTGACCAGTGATGTCCTGAAAGGCGCAGGCCTCGTAGATGCGCGTGGTCGCCGTCATCAGCGTTTCTGCCTTGTCCGGGGGCACTCCCTGAAGAGCTTCCAGCTGTTCGCAAGCGTCCAAGATGTCGTGAGTCGCCTGTGCGGTGTGGCTCACGATCTCCGCCAGCTCGTCCGTTGCCGAGGGGATAACGCTCTGATCCAGGCCCTCTGCCCGCAGCGCCACCACTTCAGCCCGTGCGGTCGAGATGATGCGCCCGAGACTGTCTAGCTCCTGGAGCAGAGAGGCAGCTGTTGCCGTTAGGTCGCCGCGCAGATGCGCAATGGAGATGTCGGAGTTCTCAGGCATGTGCCATCACCTTCTCAATCTTCTCGCGGAGCGTCTCGGCATTGAACGGCTTTACAATGTAGTTCGACACTCCGGCCTGCTTCGCAGCAACCACATTCTCGGTCTTGCTCTCGGCTGTCACCATAATGAAGGGCAGGTGCTTCAAGCGCGCATCAGCGCGCACCTCCTTCAGCAGGTCGAGACCAGTCATCGGGGCCATGTTCCAGTCGCTGATCACCAGACCGAAACTGCCGCTTCGCAGCTTCGCGAGCGCCTCATGACCATCCGCGGCCTCGTCGGCGTCGTGAAAGTCGATTTGCTTCAGCAGATTGCGGATGATGCGGGTCATCGTCTTGTAATCGTCTACGACGAGGACCTTGATGCTGCGGTCGAGAGTCATGGGTTGGGACCTTCTAATTTGTGATTCTTGTCTGCTCAGAGTGCCGACCGGTTTGCTCGCATGCGCGCAAGCTCTTCCGTCAGCGCCCGGACACGCTCCGGCTCCATCGCACCGAACACTGTGGCCGCCTTCTGCTCACGCATGCGGTTCACGATCTGCGCGAGCATCGATAGCTCGAGTTCGTTGAAGACTGCTGCCGCCTCGCGTGGGCGCATGGCTTCGTAGAGGCGGGCAAGGCTGTTCCAATGCGCCTCATCGCGAGCCTTGGCGGCGCGCTCATTCGCGTCAATGCGACGTTGAAGATCGGCCAGCGAATCAATCCTTGCCTGTAGTCGCTTCTCAGTCGCCGCGAGGACGGCTTCACGCGCTGCGATGGATTGCTCACGTTCATCCAACTGCTGGCGACGACCGCGCAGGGCTGCAGCAAGGGTTTCGTCCGCCTCGCCCGCGGTGCCCGGGGTAGCCGCTCCACCCTCGGCGGCCGGTGTAGGTGATGCGGCGCCCGGGGCAGCTTGCGACCTGGACTGAGGCCGGGACGGCGGCGGGTCCATCGTGCCGGAGCTCTGCGCCGATCGCACCGGCACCAGTTCCCGGCTGCCAGCTGGCACCTCGGGACGCGTCTGGTGAATGGCAGCCTGAGCCGTACCCGGCCATTGTCCAACCAGTGACACGCCTTTCAGGGTGAGGAGAACGCTACATCCTCCGATAAGGCACCGGAGCGCGAACACAGCATTCATTGTGGACGCTTTCGTATCAGTGCCTGGAGCAGGTCCTCCTCCGCGCGCGCGCGCGTGGCGGCGCCGATCTCCGGGGACGGCCTGGAGGAGGCAGGCGGCGCCGTCACTCTGGCGTTGACGGTCCCAGCTTGTGCCGGAGGCGAGCCACGGGCAGCGCGTATTACACTGTCGAGCCGCTCCGCAAGCCCTTCAGCCCGATCGGTAAGGAAGCGCAGGTCTTCATGCAGCGTTTGGGCGGACGCGGTTTTCTCGGCGATGCTTCTCCCAACGCTGTCGGCAGCAGCACGCAGCCGCAGGATCGCTCCATCGGCCTCGCGTGTGGCTTCGGCGAAGGCCTTCATACTATTGGCCATCGCCTCACGATCCTGGCGTAGTGCGCTAAGGGCGCGCTCGAGCCGGAGCGCCATGGGAAGCGCGAGGAGAAGGGCAAGCACCAACGCCGCCTGGATTGCCCACTCAAGCAGGCTCATCCGACGGTCTCCACCGCCGGCATTTCCTGCTCGCTGTCATGCCGGGAGATGCTGCGCTCGATGCGCACTGCCAAGCGTCCCTTGCTCCCCCCCACCTTGCCCTCAAACAGGGCGGTGTCCCCACAGCGGAGCCGAACAGGAGCGCCGGGGCCTACCCCGAGTGTGATGCGGTCCCCTACTCGCAGCCGCACCACATCAGCAAGGTTCATCGTTTGCTCGTCCAGAACGACATCGAGGGCTACCTCGGTCTGCCGCAGCTCCTCGGCCAAGTGCGTCTCCCAAATGGAGTCACGGCCGAATTTCTCGCCCATGAACTGCTGCAGCAGCAGCTCGCGCACGGGTTCGAGAGTAGCGTAAGGGAGCAGGAGCTGTATCTGACCGCCACGGCTCTCCATATCGATGCGCATACGCGTAAGCACGGTTGCGTTGCTGGCGCGGCTGATTGCCGCAAAACGCGGATTGACCTCCAGCCGGTCAAAGCGGAAGTGCACTTCTGCCAGGGGACTGAAAGCTTCGGTTAGGTCCTGCAGGACGACGCCGCAGAGGCGCTCGATCAAGCCACGCTCAATGGTGGTGTACGGACGCCCCTCCACGCGCATGGGGGAGGTGCCGCGTCGGCCGCCGAGAAGCACGTCAACGACCGAGTAGATCAGGGCGGAATCGACCACCACCAGACCGTAGTTATCCCACTCTTCGGCTTTGAACACGACCAGCATGGCCGGTAGCGGGATAGAGTTGAGATAGTCGCCAAACCGAAGACTGTTGATGCTCTCGATAGATACTTCAACGTTGTCCTGCGTGAAATTTCGCAAGCTAGTGGACATGATGCGGACAAGCCGGTCGAAGACGATCTCGAGCATCGGCAGGCGCTCGTAAGAGACGAGTCCCCGCGCGATCACCTTTTCGATGCCGGAGGAAGTGTCATCCTCCGCGCCATTGCCCCCGTCGAATCCTAGCAGGCTGTCGATCTCTGCCTGGCTCAGTACCCGGGTCGACTCGGGGGGCGCCGCAATCACTGGAGCTACGGCATCGGCCAGGGCATCACCCCAGCCATCCGCCTCAGCTAAGTCGCTGAGCTGGCGTGCTTCCCCGGTTTCGCTGCCGGCAGCCTCCGTCAGCGCGGCACCCCAACCTTCTGGGTCCTCCGCAGCAGCGATCGGACCTGACGTAACTGATCCATCCGCCGCGCCGCCAGCTGCCGCTTCGGCCAGGGCGTCAGCCCAGCCCTCCTCCGCGGTCGCCGTGGAACTGGAGCGAGCGTCCGACGCGTCAGTCATTGCATCACGAGCTCGACAAAAAGCACGTCAGAGATTTTGGCTGGAGCTATCGCCAGGTTGGACCGTGTTACGATCTCCTCGCGAAGGCGCTGCGTACCGGCGCTACCCCGAATCTCCTCCGGCCGAGTCTCACGGAGGTAACTGCCGAATAGGTCCAGCAGGCGCGGCATGGCTGCTTGCACGATTTTGGCTTGGGACTCATCGGCAACCTCAACGCGCGCCCGCAATTTGACGAAGGTCTGGCGACGGCCCGGGGTGTTCAAATTTGCAACGATATCGGGTACTTCCACGAAGACCGGAGGCTTTGCAGGCACCCTCGCTGAGGCTCCCGCAGCGTCATGGCCAGCAGACCCACTATCGAAGCCTGGCAGTAGCCCGAGATACCAAGCCCCACCCGCTCCACCGCCGAGCAGAAGCACGAGCGCCCCGGCGATAAGCGGCAGCTTACCACGGCTCCTTTTTCCCGCCTCGGGCTGGGCTGCTTTGCCCCGCGCGCCGCCGCTCATGGCGCCCACTCCATCCTGGAATGGAATGGGTCTAAGCGTCAGCTGTTAACCGATTCTTTACGATGAGCCCCCTGACTTCCCCTTATAGCGAGGCGCCGGTTTGGCAATAATCGACCCCCGGGAGCTCACTCGCTCGCTCAACTTTCCGTCAACATTTGCCTCCTAGACAGTCGTAGATCAGGAGGTGTCCCGGACAGGCGCCTCCACTCCAGCTTCACCCTCGTGCAGTCGTTGCATCGAGGACCGCAGCGGTCAGGAGCAGCCTCACGATGGACTCGCCGGGCTATGTCGTGCTCTCGCGGCTCGTCGCGCAGCGTCGGGCAACCGACGTCCTGGCTGCAAACATGGCTAATGCGGACACGCCTGCCTTCAAGGCGAGCCAGGCCATTTTCACTACCCATCTCGCCGGCCAGGACGGCATGGGTATCCTAGGCGGCTCTCCCCTCGCCTACAGCCAGGATCGCGCCACTTGGCGCGACTTCTCGCCCGGCGCGCTGCAGAGCACCGGCAATCCGCTGGACATTGCTCTCACCAACGAAGGTTTCTTTGTTGTGGAGACCCCGAATGGGGAGCGCTACACCCGCGCCGGGCGCTTCGCGCTCTCGCCCGAGAATGGCGTCGTCGATTCCGACGGGAATCCGGTGATGACGGACGCTGGTCCACTGGTCCTGCCGCCCAATAGCGCCCGGATTGAGATCGCCGGCGACGGTACTGTCAGCACCGAAAACGGCCCAGCCGGACGTTTGCGGGTCGTCAACTTCGAACGCCCACAGGAACTGCAAGCAGAAGGCTCACGCCTGTACGCCGCGCCACAAGGCGCCGTTCCGCAGCCTGTGGATCGCCCGTCGGTAATGCAGGGTTCGGTCGAAGGAAGCAACGTGAAACCAGTTCTGGAGATGGTGCGGCTGACGGCAGAACTGCGCGAGTTCCAATTCGCCGCACAGTTCATTGAGAAGGAAGGCGAGCGGCTCCAGTCGGCAGTCGATCGAATTCTGAAGCGCCGGTGACATACTTCGCCGCCCTTTCCTGGCCCCCTTCGCAACGACCGCACCCGGAGATCAAGGAACATGCGTAGCCTTCACGTCGCCGGAACCGGCATGTTGGCCCAACAGACGAATGTTGAGGTCACCTCCAATAACATCGCTAATATGAGCACCACGGGTTACAAGCGCCGCCGGGCGGAGTTTCAGGACCTCATCTACCAGAACCTGCGCCGCGGTGGCTCTCAGAGTTCCGAGCAGGGGACAATCCTACCTTCGGGGGCTCAGGTCGGCCTCGGCGTCAAAACTGGGGCGATTTATCGTATCTCTGAGCAGGGCAACCTGTCCCAGACCGAGAATCGATTCGACCTAGCCATCCGCGGGAACGGCTACTTCCCTGTCCAGCTTCCCTCAGGTGAGACAGCATATACCCGCGCAGGAACCTTCGCCCTCTCACCCGAAGGTATGATCGTCACCGCAGATGGCTTCCAGGTGGGTGGCGGAATCACGGTGCCGGCGGCGGCACGCGACGTCACGATCAATGCAGCTGGCGAGGTAATGGCCAAGATCGACGGACAGGTGGCGCCCCAGAATGTCGGGCAGATTCAGCTTGCCGTTTTTGCCAACGAGGGCGGTTTGGAAGCGGTCGGTGACAACATGCTTCTGGCCACCCCAGCCTCGGGCGCGGCGCAGCTGGGCGCGCCTGGCGGACCCGGCTTCGGGCAAGTGTTGCAGGGCTTTGTCGAGACATCGAACGTTAACGTAGTCCAAGAGATCACAAACCTCATCACAGCGCAGCGCGCCTATGAAATGAACAGCAAAGTCATCACGGCAAGTGACGAAATGCTTTCTACTCTAGCTAAGCTGAGATAGTCGTTGCCCCGACCCTGCCACTTCCTTTTGGCGTTTCTCTTGGCGGCGGCCCCGGCGGCTGCGCAGGAGTTTGTCACACCTCGGCCGCACGCGGTCATCGAGGGTGGGCTGGTGACGCTTGGTGACCTATTCGACAACGCCGGGCCGCGCGCGATCCAGCCACTAGGTCCAGCCCCGGCGCCTGGGCGCCGCTTTGTCGTGGAGGCGGCTCAGCTCGCCATTATCGCGCGCGATAACCAGCTCGCTTGGGCACCACTTGCCGGCGACGAACGGGTGATCGTCGAGCGCCCGGGTCGGCCCCTGGCGAGAGAAGAGCTGGACGATGCTTTGCGTGGCGAGCTGATCGCGCTTGGTGCCGACGCGGGGCTCGACATAGACCTCTTTGGCCACCAGCCCCTTATTGTTCCATCTACCGGCCCCTCCCCCCGCCTGGCTTTCGAAGCACTCGAATATGACCCGGCCACCCGCCGCTTCTCGGGTGTGCTTCTCGTGCTGGCTGACGGCATGGCCACGATCCGTCAGCGGATCTCTGGCCGGGTTATCGCCATGCGAGAGGTCGTAGTCGCAGCACGCTCTATCCGCACCGGTGAGGTGCTATCTGCACGGGATCTGCGGGTCCAGCGCCTGCCCGCTGAGCGGGTGCGGCCAGGGATGGCGGAGAGAATCGAGCGCGCAGCTGGGCATCGTATACATCGCGCGGTGCAGATCGGCCAGCCACTCGCCCTCGCGGATCTAAGCGTTCCGCCAGTCCTGTTGAGGGACTCGCTCGTGCAGCTGCAATACGAGGTTCCGGGCCTGACAATCACCGCACAAGGACGCGCAATCGACGAGGGCGCTGTCGGCGCTACCGTTTCAGTAATGAACTTGGCGACCGGGGGTACCGTGCTGGCCGAGGTACTCGGCTCCGATCGGGTGCGCCCCCTAAGACCGCTTCTCCAACGACTCGAAAACACGCCCTCTGGGCGTAGCGCGAGCCCGAGAGGCGGTTCTCAGCCCTAACGCTCTATCACGAACCGGAAAAACACTGGTCATGCGCCTCGCCCACCTTCTGATGCTCCTACCCGTCCTTGGTTTGCCCGCCTGCGATAACGTCAGGCGGATATCTGAGATTGGGCGTGCCCCGGAAATGGCACCCATTGCTGACCCAACGCAGAGCCCCGGCTACAGCCCGGTCTCCATGCCGATGCCTGCCGCACAAGAGGGGCGTGATAACTTCGCTAACAGCCTTTGGCGCCCAGGCAGCCGCACGTTTCTGCGCGACCAGCGGGCCGCCGCTGTCGGCGATATCATCACGGTCCTCGTCTCCATCAAGGACGAGGCGGATCTTTCAAACAGCACCGACCGCAGCAGAGACAACTCAGAGAACTTGGGCATCCCGCGAATCCTCGGCCTTGACGCCTCCTATGCTCGCTTCCTGCCGAACGGAATCGATCCGACTAAGCTAATTGAGGCCAGCTCAGCCAACTCCTCCAAAGGAACGGGCCGGATCCAGCGGAACGAGGAGGTAAAGATGCGAGTCGCAGCAACCGTGACTCAGGTTCTGCCAAACGGGAATCTCGTGGTCGCGGGCCGACAGCAAGTCCGGGTCAACCACGAGATGCGGGACCTGAACATTGCGGGCATCATACGGCCGCAAGACATCGCGAGCGATAACACAGTGCAGCACGACAGACTGGCTGAGGCTCGGATCGCCTACGGTGGGCGCGGAACCGTCAGCGATGTGCAGCAGCCGCGCTACGGCCAGCAATTCCTCGACGCTATCCTACCGTTCTGACGCATGGTCCGCCGTTCCTCAATTTTTCTGATGGCACTTCTCGCACCAATGCTTCTCGCGCTGGTCGAGCCCGCCGAAGCGCAGCGTGCCGCTGCATCGACAACCGGGGTCCGCGTAAAGGACATTGCCGACATCGAAGGGGTAAGGGACAATCAGCTCGTCGGCTATGGGTTGGTAGTGGGGCTGAACGGTACTGGAGACCGACTACGAAGCGCCATCTTCACACGCCAGTCTCTGATCGGGATGCTCGAGCGACTGGGCGTCAACACAAGAGATCAGGAGCGTCAGCTCGATACCCGCAACGTTGCCGCCGTGATGGTAACGGCTAATCTACCAGCCTTTGTGCGGACTGGCAGCCGCATCGACATCGCCGTGGCGGCGCTTGGCGACGCTACGAACCTCACTGGCGGCACACTCGTGGTAACCCCACTTCTTGGTGCGGATGGAGAAGTGTACGCGGTAGCCCAGGGAGCGCTCGCGACCGGCGCCATTGCGGCTCGGGGTGCAGCGAGCTCCGTTACACGCGGCGTGCCGACATCCGGCAAGATCGCCAACGGCGCGATTGTCGAGCGTGAGGTGCCTTTCGTCTTCGGTAACCGCAGCCAGATCCGTCTCTCCTTGCGCAATCCGGATCTGACGACCGCTCGGCGGATAGCCGCGGCGATCAACCAGCTCACCTCCGGCCAAACAGCATCCGCAACTGATCCACGTACGGTCGTCGTATCTCTCGCTGGGCGAGAGCCAGTCGGTTTCGCAAGCGAAATTGAGCAGCTCCGCATTGAGCCTGATCACGTAGCTCGGGTCGTCGTGGAGGAAGCCTCCGGAACTATCGTCATGGGCGCAAATGTGCGGATCAGTACAGTCGCCATTGCTCAGGGCAACTTGGTAATCCGTGTCACCGAAACGCCGCAGGTAAGCCAGCCCGGCCCGCTCTCAAACGGACAAACGGCGGTGGTCCCTCGCACCGGTATCAGCATCGACGACCAGGCCGAACGCCGGATGGCCGTGCTCAGCGGCGGTGTCTCACTAGATGAACTGGTTCGCGGCCTCAACAGCTTGGGAGTTGGGCCGCGTGACATGATCGCCATTCTGCAGACAATTAAGGCCGCCGGGGCTCTCCAGGCGGAACTTGAGATCCGGTGATCTGGCCCCCTTTTCTTCAATTTCCTTCAGGGAGACTGAAAACTTGACTATAGCGGCTACCGCGCTGGTGCTGCAGCCTGTGCCAGTTGAGCGTCCCTTAGTTGCACCGAGTGAAGGTTCGCCCAGAGCTCAACGGAGGCTTGCCGAAGACTTTGAGGCGCAGATGCTCGGGGCCCTCCTGCAGCCCATGTTCGCCGCTATCCCGAATGACGGTGCCTTCAGCGGCGGGTCCGCCGAGGCGCAGTGGCGGCCGATGCTGGTTGAGCAGTACGGCCGCGCCATGGCGCGCGCCGGAGGCGTAGGGATCAGCCAGGCCGTGCTGGCGGAGATGCAGCGCCTTCAAGCCCAGGGTACTCAGGCCGCCCACGCCGCCACTCCGGTGCCGGACGTGACCCCGTGAGCGGCCTAGATGACCTGGAGCACTGCGTCGTTGCTCTGACCGAGGTGATGGCGGCCGAGACTAGGGCCTTGAAGGCACACGACGTGGCTGCGGCAGTCGCACTTGCGCAAGACAAGCGCGCCGCTGTGGATGCCTTTCTGGCAGCGCGGGTAGGCCTCTCCGGCGAGGAACTTCGCCCAATAGCAGCACAGCTCGCTGTTGCCGTGGACCGGCTGCGCGAGGGCGTGCGCGACAATCGCCTGCTCCTGGAGCAAGCTATGGCGGTTCAGGGTCGGGTGATCGAGACGCTCGCGCGGGCCGCTACTCGATCTACGCAATCCGCCGTCAGCTATGGAAGGAGCGTCGGCGCCTCCTCTCCGCTCGCCATCTCCGTTCGTGCTTGACCCTTTTGGTTAACACGGCAGCAACGGCTCTTCGGTGGAAAGCTCATCTCGGAATATCTGTGCAAAAGGCACGGAGGCAGATCAGGCAGGAGGCCAGTGCCCATGAGCACCGGAATGGGAACCACGGCCATCGTCACGCTGGCTGCCGTGCTGGCACTCATAGTGCTCGCCGGTCAGGTGATCCGGAGGCTAGGCCTCTCGCCGGGACTTCGGCATCGCATGCGGTCCGGACGGGGCCGCCGTTTAGAAATCCTTGAGTCCCTGCCGCTTGACGCCCGTCGCCGATTACTGCTCGTCCGCTGTGATGGGGGAGACCTGCTTCTACTATTGGGTGGTCCGCAAGATCTCGTTGTCAGCGGTGCAGCCACCGGTGCTGCCGCGAAGGGCGCCGTCTGATGCTCTGGATTGTCCGCCTGGCACCCGTTGCGCTGTTCTTACTTGTCCCTGCGATGGCTTCGTCGCAGAGCGTCAGCATCGACATGGGGGCCGCAGGCGAGGCCGGCACGACGACGCGGCTCGTGCAGCTCACGGCCCTGATTGGTCTCCTTTCGCTTGCACCATCGCTATTGGTCATGGCAACCGCTTTCGCGCGCATCGTTATCGTCTTATCTTTGCTGCGCAGCGCCATCGGCGCCGCGGGAACCCCGCCGAACGCGGTACTAATCGGGCTAGCGCTGTTCCTGTCTTTTTTCGTAATGCAGCCCGTCCTGGAGCAGGCATGGACGCAGGGACTGCAGCCGATGGCTGCAGGGCAGATCGGGGACCTCGAGGGGCTGCGTGCCGCCGCCGAGCCGTTTCGTGGCTTCATGCTAGCCAACACGCGGCCTGTCGATGTTACACTCTTCCTCGAGCTGGCGCAGCTCCCGGCGGTCGAGGACGCGGCCGAGACGCCTTGGCGCGTCCTCGTACCTGCTTTCATGGTAGGCGAACTGCGCCGGGCCTTTGAGATCGGATTCCTTATTTACCTGCCTTTCTTGGTGATAGATCTGGTCATCGCCAGCGTGCTCATGGGCTTGGGTATGATGATGCTTCCTCCGCCAACGGTATCGCTGCCGTTCAAGCTTATGTTCTTCGTAATGGTGGATGGCTGGCGCCTTGTCTCGGGCAGCCTCGTGCAGGGCTTCATGGGTAACTAACTAGACACAATCCCGGGCGAGAACTGACGACCCGGTATGTCTCTGATGCGGGCGCAGGTTGGGCGCTGGGTAACATTGTCGGCGGGACGCCAGCTTGGCGCGCCCGGGAGGAAGTTAGGGATGGCTTCGACGCACAAGGACTCCGCTGCCGCGGTCTCCGCCGTAGTTCCGGACCGCTATCGAACCTTCTCGTTGGCTGCGGCTGACCTGCTTGTGGAGACAGACGCCGAGGGGCGGCTGTCCTTCGTCGCTGGCTCTTTCGCCGCTAGGTTCGGTCGGGATGTACGTAGCCTTCTCCGCGGCCCGGCGATGTTTCTTATCGAGCCGCAGGACCACGCCGTGTTCGAGCGGGCACTGGCGCAACTCCGGTCAGGAGAGCGGCTGCGGCCTGTGTTGGTCCACCTGTGCGGCGGTGACGGAGCCGGCTACAGTATGACCGGAATTCCCTACTCGGATGTCGCGGACCTATCGCGCCCGGAGAACTTGACGCCCGTCCGCCGCTTCGCCTTTGCGTTCGCACCGTTGCCGGCGTTAGAAAGGTCCGGGCAACCAGCTCAGGCGGGAGTGCTCCACCGGAAAGAGGGAGCCCTCCTCCGGGCAGTCGAGGCACAACTACTAGCCCTCGCGTCAGGCGAGAAGGTGAGTGATCTTCCAACTGTATCGCTTCTAGAGCTAGTGGGGCCGGACGGTCGGATCACGCCGAGAGCCTCCTTGCTCAAGGACATCACGGATGTGTTGACAACCTACGGCGGGCCCGGCTCCGCGGCAGCCGAGCTTGCGCCCGGGCGCTTCGGCATGGTCCATGCTGACCTTCAACTTGGTGCGCCCGCGCGTCCTGGTGTTCTCGCGCCCAATCTCGGGACCGTGGTCGAACAACTGCAGTCCGTGCTCTCGCGTGCTGGCCTACCTTCGGCCACCGTATCAGCCAAGGCGCTAACCTTGGAGGAGCCCGCCTGCATCGGCCTGAGTGGCCCTCAGGCAGTACGGGCGCTGCGTCTTGCCCTCAGCACCTTTGCACAGGGCGGGACAGCAGCGTTGGCGCGCACCGGGTTCGAAGGCGGCCTCCACGGGTTCCTTTCAGCAGCCGGACCACGCTCTGCGGCGCTGGCGCGGGCTATCGCGAGCCGACGCTTTCGCTTGGCGTTCCAGCCCATTGTAGAGTTGTCCAAACGCGATCAGCCGCCGTCGCACTACGAGGCACTCCTTCGCCCGCTTCCAACGGAGGGCCTCCCGGAGCTCAATCCACAAGACTTTGTAAACATGGCCGAGATGCTGGGGTTGTCGGTCGAGCTTGACCTCGCGATTGCGGATGCCACCCTGCAGGCCCTCGCGCGGACGGACAGCACAACGCGAGTAGCATGTAACGTCTCAGGCTTGTCCGTCCAAGATCCAGTGTTCCGCACCCGGCTCGTGGACACTCTTGCTGCCTACCCGAGTGATCTGTGGCCTCGGCTTCTGATTGAAGTTACGGAAACTGCCGAAATCGACAATGAAAACGAGGCGATCACCACCTGCGACACGCTACGAGCGCATGGCGTCACCCTTTGCGTTGATGATTTCGGAGCTGGGGCTGCAGGCATTCGGTATTTGCGCATGTTACGCCCGAGCATCGTGAAGTTTGACGGCGGTCTTATGGAGGCGACCAACGGCCCAAGCCGCAATGATGGATGCAGGTTCGCCGCCGCGCTAGTTGAGCTGGCGCAAAGCACGCAAGCTGATGTCATCGCGGAGCGGATTGAGACGGAGACTGACGCCGTAACGGCCAGCTCCTTCGGAGCGCGCTATGGTCAGGGATGGCTCTTCGGCCGCCCCGGCGCACTGCCGGGAATCCTTGGTTCGACCGCGTTCACCCCAACGATCGGACCGGCGAATGTCACGGCCTGAAACTTACTCCGGCCTCTCCGAACCCCTGCCCAGGAGATGGCTCTGTAGCCGGCCCGTCCACAGATCCCCAGAGGGCTCTGGGAACACCTCAGCCTCAGGGCAGGTTTCCGTCACGCCGGATCCGACCCGGGCCCATCTGAACCCTGAAGCAGCCCCGACACAGGACTGGCGAGGCGAGACAAGTCGTATGCTGAGAAACTTGCTCAACCCTGCGCCGGATCTGCGCCGGCATAACTATCGTCGTCGGCCATGAAGGCCTTGAGACGAGCTCAAAATGAAGCCGCCGTAGGGCGCAACTTCGATCAAGTGCGTCGCTGGTCCTCATTCAGATCTGCTCGCGCTGCCGCGCTAAGTGGCCTTGGCTTTGCTACGTGCATGGTGGTGCTCGCCCTCGTCTTGCTGGCTGACGACCGCCGAGCTGCCAAACATGAGCGGATGCGCGCTGTGGAGGAACTGGTCTCCGCGCTCGAGCGGGAAGTGGCACGGCCTGTTGGCCTTATTGATCTTTCCCTGCAGGGCATTGCCGCGACTACTCAGCTCGCACAGCCTGGGCAAGTAGGGATTGCACCTCAGCCCTTGGCGCTATTCAATGAGGGCGCTGCAGTCGGGCTTCTTGATTCCCTTTTGGTGGTAGACGCCGGGGGCAAGGTTGTAGCGAGTTCAGCGCCGCTCCCGGACGACCCGCCGAATCTCACAGATCGCGATTACTTTCAGATGCAGCAGGGGCGTCACGATCTTGGTCCCTATATGAGTCAACCCTTTCGGAGCCGCCCTTGGGACGATGCACGGAAGGTTGCTCTTAGCCGTCGCTTAGCGAGCCCGGACGGAGACTTTCGCGGTGTTGCCATCGCCGAACTCCGCCTCGATCACTTTGAGAGGGTCCTCAGCCAATCCGATTTTGGTCGGCACAGCACGGCCTCGCTGCTGCGGAGGGACAGCGAATTTGCCCTACATTACTTGGCGGGATCTGACGACCCCATGGGAGGTCAAGTCGGGAGCGTCGGTGTCCCCTGGCTCGCGCACTCCAGCCGCTCAGGGCAAATAGTCTCCACATCACTGGCAACAGCGGTGGAGCGCCTCTACACCTATCGCCAGGTTGGGAACCTGCCGCTGGTCGTTGTCGCCGCGACGTCGTTCGAGGATATCGACGCGATCTGGCGGCGCAGGCTCCAGGTGCTTGGCTCGATCGTGTTGGTACTCTGCAGCTTCGCCACGGTACACCAAGTGTTTCTTCGCGGGGCCGTGTTCCGGCGGGGAACCCGCGAAGCCTCGCTGGTTGGTACTACTGAGCAGCAGGACGGCCTGAGTATCGACATCTCACCGGAATCGACCGAGCGGGCGCGCTTCGACGCGCTTCTAGACGAAGCTTGGCAGCACGCAGCCGTCGAGTTGGCGCCCCTCTCTCTCCTGATTGTGAGCATTGACTTCATGCATGCCTTCAACACCCAACATGGCCGTCCGGCGGGTGCGGAGGTAGTTTCTCGCATTGATGCCTGCATAGAACGGGGTATTCTGCCAGGTTCCGACGTTCGCACGCACCTTGGTGGGGGTGAGTTTGGCCTCCTTCTGCCCCGAACGGACTCTGATGGAGCGGCCACCTTGGCAGAGCTGCTGCGCGCCTCAGTGGATGGACTTTGCATCGAACATGCCGCTAGTCCAAAGGCAAGGGTGACGGTCAGCATCGGCTGGTCAAGTTGCGTTCCCGGGCGTGAGCAGGCGCCCGACCTTCTACTTGCTCGGGCCGAGCTCGCCGTGAGTATGGCTAGCCGGGAGGGCCACAATTGTGTCGTGGGCGTCGTGGCCGGCGATGGGGATCCGCTCCAGGCTGCGGCTTGAGGTCGGTGAGCGTCCGGCGAAACGGAGGCTTTCGGCCTCAACTTGTGGCGCCACCTCGACCAGATGTTCGTCAAAGCGGCCGTGTTGCTGGTCAAGCGGTCTGCCATGTGCCGCCGAACCTCGGGATTGCGTTGGGCATCCCGAGGAGGCGGCACATGCAGGGCATATGCCGCGTACCGCCTGCCCTACAGGCGCGGTATAGTAGCCCCTTCTCATCATCTCCCATGAGCCGCGGACTAGGTCTTCGCGTAGGGGTGACGACGGCGCGATCTGGCGCATTATGTTCATAGGCTCGCGCGACTTGGAATAGAGGGCGTAGTCACTGAGACTTGGCATCAGGTGTGCATGTTGGCGTGATAGAAAAATCTCGATGTCCGAGCCCGATACGTCCACAGATCGTTTGCCAGACCTGCTGCGCGAGCCTGTTCAAAAAGCCCGGCGCGCCTACGCCGGCCTCTCCAAGCTCCGCGGTAAGAAGCTCGCACTCTACAATGCGCTTCTGGTGGCTGCGCCAGAGCCCCTGCCCGCGATGACATTGGCGCTAATCTTGTGGCCCGACAGGCGAATGCCCGCCGACCCTCTGCAGAACGTCAGGGTTCACATCGTTCAGCTGAAGGCGTTGCTAGCAAAGGAAGGCGCTCGCGAAACAGTCGTGTGGGTCGAGCGCCAAGGCGCGCCCGGAGCATGGCGGCTACAGGCCGTGGAGGAAAAGAATGCCTGATCGTTGAAAGCCGCCCGCCAAGCCCCGGGGTGGGTCCCTGCCTACCGAGCGAGTATTCAGCATTAAACGGGCGCCAATCTGCCCCAAGACGCCCGCCCTGCTGTCCCGCCGGGGCACCTGGCGGGGTCGTCGGTCAGCGCGTGGGCTGCTTGGCGAATTGTTGAGGGGACATGCCGTCGGAGGAGCGCCGTTGTGGTGCGGTTGTGAAGGGCGAGTGGTGCTGAGCAACGGGGACGGACGCGCGTAGAGGTGCCCAGCTCCACTTTAACTCAAGTCGCCCGCTCAGGGTGCGATGTCCGATAAGTGGTTCTCAGGTCACGCTGCGGCTGCTCCGCATGATATGAAACACCGCTGCGAGACCAGATGTCCGTGTTCGACAGGGTGGCCCCCCTCGAACTGTGCAGGAATGACGACGGTTGCGCCGGGTGGGGCGGCGCTTGCCTCGGCACAGGAGGCGGGCCGTGGGAGAGAGTATCGCCTCTGTCGGGCTGGACGTGCACAAGGCGATGATCTCCGTCTGCGTTGCGAACGCCGGCCGGGATGGCGAGGTCCGGCTCGTGGGTGAGATCCACAACCGGCCGGCGGCGCTCGATCAGCTGGTGACCCGGCTTGGCCAGGGCGGTTCAATAGGCTGGACCAGCGGGGCCGTTACCACCTTGCCCCGAAGCGCTTCCAACGTCACCTTCATCTTAGATCCCGCTGAAAACGTGCCCGCTTCTCCGTCATCCGGGTTCGTCCCTCTCAGGGCGAACCGAGTGTATCGACTTATCCGATATCCAGGGACACCTCAGCTCATGGTAGCGCCTGGCTGTGCAGGCTAGGCGAAGTCACATCAAGCCGCCCGCACGGCCCGCAGGAAGCCGGCCGACTTCTCCCGCAGGATGGCGGTCTGCCCGGCAAGGGTCTCGGTGGCGGAAAGCATGCCACCAGCAGCCTTCCCAGCTTCTTCAGCCGCCCCTCGAACGCTGGCAATGCTGCGACTGACCCGGTCCGTACTGCCGGCCACCTCGGCCGCGCTGCGGGCGATTTCCTGGGTAGTCGCGCCCTGCTCCTCCACGGCAGCGGCGATGGCGGTGGCGATCCCGCTGGTCCGCTCCACCGTCTCCCCGATGCCGCGGATCGCCTCGACCGCGCCGGTCGTGGCGGCCTGCATCTGCTGG
>NZ_JAGIZB010000038.1 GCF_017813395.1 Pararoseomonas baculiformis
CGGGGTGGAGCAGCCCGGTAGCTCGTCAGGCTCATAACCTGAAGGTCACAGGTTCAAATCCTGTCCCCGCATCCAAAAACCCCGTCCCCTCCAACAAGGGAACGGGGTTTTTCCTTGTGTGCTTGCCTGAAACGCCAGACAGCATAGAACCGCTCCGAACAACCTCGGAGCGGCGGCGTCCATGCCCAATCCCCCTATCGGTTTCCAGCACGGCGTCACGCTGGACCAGGCACAGCGTATAGCAACCGCATCGCTCGAGGAGGGGCGGCGCCTTAATCTCGCGCCGCTCACAGTCGTCGTCCTGGATTCGGCGGGGCAGTTGAAAGTGGTACTGAAGGAAGATGGCTGCAGCCTGCTCCGGCCGGCCATCGCGCATGGCAAGGCTTTCGGAGCCATGGGGCTCGGCTTTGGCGGCCGCGAGTTGGCTCGCCGCTCCCAGGGCATGCCTGGCTTCATGAACGCATTTTCTGACCTGGCCGGCGGGGCTGCCGTGCCCGTTCCAGGCGGGGTCCTGATCCGCGACTCACAAGGCACCATCCTCGGAGCAGTCGGCATCTCCGGTGACCTTTCGGACAAGGACGAAGCGGCCGCAGTTGCCGGGATCCGGTCGGCCGGGCTGACCCCGGACACCGGAGATGATGCCTGATGGACCACCTCTCCCAGGTGATCGCCCGGATCAATGCCGCCGAGGCGGAGATCCGCACCCGCTATTTCGAGTTTCTCCGCATCCCCAGCGTTAGCGCCCAGCCGCAGCACGCCGGGGACTGCCGGCTCGCGGGTGAGTGGCTGGTCAGCGAGTTGAAGGCGATTGGCTTCACGGCCGAGCTGCGCGAGACGAAGGGGCATCCAGCCGTGGTCGCCCACCATCCCGGCCCAGGCACCGGGACGGTGCCGCTGCTCTACTACGGCCACTACGACGTCCAGCCGGCCGAGCCCTTCGATCTCTGGACCTCCCCGCCCTTCGAGCCGACCATGAAGGAGGGGCGGAACGGCCCGGTCACCGTCGCTCGGGGCGCGGTCGATGACAAAGGGCAGGTGATGACCTGGCTGGCCGCCATGCGCGCTTGGCACGAGGTGGCTGGGGGCCCGCCCACAGCGATCCGCGTGCTGGTAGAGGGTGAAGAGGAGATCGGCAGCCCGAGCCTCGACGCCTTCTTGCAAGAGCACGCGGCGGAGCTGCGCCAGGCCCGTGCCGTCATCGTCAGCGACACGAATATGTGGGACCCCAAGACCCCGGCGATCTCCGCCCGGCTGCGCGGCATGGCCTATGCGCAGATCGACATCTTCGCGGCCTCGCGCGACCTCCATTCCGGCCTTTATGGCGGCATGGCGCTAAACCCGATCAACCTCCTCGCGAAGATCCTCGCGGAGCTGACGGATGCGGATGGCCGGATCCAGCTGCCCGGCTTCTATGACGGCGTGCCCGAGATCGGCGGCAACCTCGATGCGGCCTGGGATTCGCTCGGCTTCGACGAGAAGCGCTTCCTCGGGGATATTGGTCTATCCGTTCCTGCCGGGGAGCGGGGGCTGAAGCCGCTGGTTCGCCAATGGGCTCGCCCGACCTGCGACGTGAACGGCATATGGGGCGGCTATGCCGGGCCGGGCGCGAAGACGGTGATCGCGGCGGAGGCGCATGCGAAGGTCTCCTTCCGCCTCGTGGGCGATCAGGATCCGAACGCCGTGCTGGATTCTCTGGAGGAATTCGTGCGGTCCCGGCTTCCGGCCGATGCCCGGGCGGAGATCCAGCGCTTCAGCACCGCGGCTCCGGTCGTGGTGCCGGAGGACAGCCCCGAAGTGGCGGCGGCACAGCGGGCCCTCGCGGCCGAATACGGCCGCCCGGCCGTGCTGATCGGCTCCGGCGGTTCCATTCCCGTTGTCGAAAGCTTCCGTCGTATCCTCGGCTTGGACAGCGTCCTGGTCGGCTTCGGGCTGGATGACGACCAGGTGCACAGCCCGAACGAGAAGTTCGACTGGGCCAGCCTCATGCACGGCGCCCGCAGCCATGCGCGGCTCCTGGCCGAGCTGGCGGGCTGAAACAAGAACGGCCCCGCATCCCACCGGATGCGGGGCCGCCCTTCACAGGCCTGGCTAGCGCTTGGCCCCGCCGATCTCGGCACGCAGCTCCATAATCCGGCCCTTGATGCTCTCGCGCAGGCTCGGAGAGGTGTGCGGCTTCATGCCAGCCAGCGTCTGCTCCAGCTCCGCGAGAAGGCGGCGCTTCTCGTCCATGTTGCGCCGGATGGGCTTGTTGTCGCTGAACTGTCCGTCGAAGGCGCGCATTCGGCTCCTCCTCTCCCTGTCTCTCTAGAGGCTGTCCCGGTCGCGGGAGGGCCGCTGCGCCGGCAGCGGAACCGGCGTGATCGGATGACCCTCCCGGCTTGGCGGCGCGCTGCGCGGCCGGCGATCCGCGATGGGGGGATCCTATCCAATACGGGGCCTGACCGGAATACCCGGCCAGGCCCCATCCACCTCGGAAACATCCGGCGGCGCCCGCCGCGGCAGTGCCGCCGGCGTCAGTACTCGTACTCGTAGGTAAGACCGAGACCCTGGCTGTCCGCGCCGGCACCGCTCTCCAGCTTCAGCCTCGGTGTCAGCTCGATCTCCACCCCCACGCGCGGCGTGCCATTGGTCGTGCCCGGATCGACGTTGAGGTAGATCCCCTGGCCCAGATAGCCGCCGGCCTCGATCCCGGGCGTGCCGCCGGCCCCGGTTCCGATGCCCAGCCGGTCCAGCCCGAGGGTACGGCTGACCCGTCCGAGCAGCCCGGACACAGGATCCTCCTGCCCCCCCGAAACGGCCCCGGAGAGCACGCGGGCCAGCTGCGCGATCTGGAAAGGCGAGAGTCGGTCCGTCGGCCGGTTGAAGAGAAGCTGCGCAAGCACCTCGTCCTGCGGCAACTCCGGGGAAGAGCTGAACTCGATCTTCGGCGCGGCGGGCGTGCCGGTGACCGTGACATTGATCGTCGTGCTGCCCGCCCGGGATGTCGCCAGCAGATCGATATCCGGAGAGGTAATGTCGCCCTGGAACGTCAGCACGCCGCGCTGGAAGGTCAGGCGTCGGTCGAGCACGGTCAGGGTGCCGCGCCGCAGGCGGAGCGCGCCGGTGGCCTCGGGGTCGGAGATCGTGCCCCTGATCCGCACCTCACCTGCCAGTTCGGCGTCCAGGCCGCGGCCGCGCAGATAGACCTGGCCCGGTGCGCGGACGGTGATGTCCAGCGCGAGCGGCGGCGCAGCGGGGTTCGCCGCGGCCGGGGCGGGCTGACGGCCCGCGCGGCGCCGGGCCGCGACCGTTCCCGGGCGGGGCGCCGGCGCACCGCGCCCGACCTCACGCACCTCCCCGATCTCGGCCACGCCGCCTGGGAGTCCCTCGGCGATCCCAATCGTGGCGTTACGCACGGTCACAGCCCCGGCGAGCCGCATTCCGTCGCCGACCGAGCCAGTGAGTCGCAGATCGGCGTCGAAGGCGCCGCGCAGCAGGTCGGAGGAGACAGGCTGGAGATTCTGCCCGCTCACCCGGATGTCCACGGGCTGGCCCTCCGCGAAGGGGCGGATCTCGCCCTGGGCGCGGAGCGTGCCCGGCCCGGCCTGCGCGGTGATGCTCTCCACCACGATCCGGTCCATATCTCCCCGGATCGTGCCCTGGATGTTGCGCAGCGCAAGGCCGTATTCCAGGTTCCGGTAGAGCCCGCCTGAGAGCCGGGCCGTGCCTGATATCTGCGGCTCCGCCACTGTCCCGCTCGCGCGCGCATCGATCGCCACCGTGCCGGCCACGCGGCTCGCGCCACCCAGCAGGAAGGGTGCGGCGAGCACGCCGATATCGGTGGTCCCGCGCAGGGTCCCGCTGATCGGCCCGGTGAAGTCGCTCGGCACCCGCGCCTCCAGGTTCAGGCGAAGGGCAGGGCCCACGCGGAACTCGGCGCGGGCCTCCACCGCGTCTCCGCGCATCCGCGCCGTAGCCTGGAGCGAGCCCTCCGGCAGGCCCCGCGCCCATGGCGCACCGGACCGTATGCCGGTCCCGCGCAGCTCCCCTTCGATGGCCGGCCGCGCCACGGGCCCGGAAAGCCGGACCTCGCCGGCGATGGTGCCGCTCAGCGGCGGGTCAGGGACGAAGATGTTGACGATCGAAAGGGGCAGGCTGCCGATGGTGGCGCGCAGATCAGCGTTCTCCGGGCCCCAGCGGCCCACGATCCGCAGCGTGCCGCCCGGGCGGCCCTGCAGTGACAGGCCCGGGGTGGAGATGCCGCCATCGGCGCCAATCACCACGGTTGCCGGGGCCGAGAGGCGGATGCCGAGCGCCTGGCGCTGCACATCCAGCGCGGAAAGCTCGATCCGCTTATCCGGCTGATCGAGGGCGAGGCGCGCGCGCAGCGTCGCGCGGCCGTCCAGGGCGCGCAGGTCGCCCCGCACGTCCAGCGACGCATCCGTGCCGCTTGCATTGACGGTGCCGTTGATGGTCTGCCCCGCCGCGCGCAGATCATTCGCGCGGATCTCCGCTACGATCCCCTGTCGCCGCGCCTCGCCCTCGCCCTGGGGCGACAGCTTCGCCTCCACCCGCAGCCCGCCGCCGAGCGGGGTGCCGGCGACCGGGCTCAGCGGCGCAAGGTTCGGCGCCTCCAGCCTCAGTTCCGCCTCGGCGAGGAAGCTGGCGAGATCGACCCGCCCGCTCGCCTCCACCCGCGCGGGGCCGAGAGAGGCGCGAAGGGTCTCGACGCGCAGCTCTCCGCCTTCCTGCGCGGCACGGGCCTCCACCGCCAGCGGAAGGCCCTGGAGCCGGGCATTCAGGGTGAGGTTCCCGGCCGGCACCGTGGCACGGGGCAGCGATGCCTCAAGGCGGATTGCCTCGAAGCGGCGGCCATAGGCTTCGAGGGCCGGGGAGGTGGCGGTCAGCGCCACCGCCGGGTCGGCCCTCGGGCCGGTGATCCGGGCCTGAGCCTCAAGCTGTCCCTGGACCGGCACATTTGGGATGTCCTGGGCGGAAAGTGCCGCGTTCACGGTCAGGTCGAGAATCTCGCCATAGGCGCCCTCGGCACGGATGTTGAGCGCCCGCCCGTTCACCACCAGCTCATGGACGCGCTGCTGGTTGGCGCGCAGGAGAAGAGTGGGCGCTGGGCCCAGCAAGCCCGGCGCCGGCTCGGGCAGGCGCGGGTCGCGGACCGTGGCCTCCAGGCGCAGCTCGGGGGCGGCATTCGTGCCGGTCACCGCGCCCCGCGCCTCGATCGCGCCCCAGCCGACACTGGCCGGGACCAGGTCACCGAGCGAGGTGGAATCGCCGAGGCGGGCGTCGAAGGTCACGTCCAGTGAGTTGCCCACAAGCCCCTGTGCCTGGATCGTTCCGACGGCGGTCTCCACCTGAGCCCTTTCGATCCGGGTCGCCCCGCCTTCGGCCGGGCTGGTGCGGATGTCGAAGCGGAGTGCCGAGACCGGGGCGGGCAGGAAGCCGCCAAGAGCCGCCTCGCCCGTGGCCTCCAGCCCCACGCCACCCTCCGCAGGCAGGCTGAGCGTTCCACTCGCTTGGACCCGCGCCGTGTCGCCCATATCGGCCGAGACAGTGAGCGCGGCCCCCGATGCGGGCCCATCCAGCGCCACGCGGAGCTGAATCGTTTGTTCCGGCCGCCCAAGAAGGGCCGCGACCAAGCCGCCGCTCGGCTCATCATAGGCGAGGTCGATCTTGACCCGGTCACCAGGCGCCAGGGCAAGGTCAAGGTCCAAGGCGCCCGGCGCATCGAGCCGCCGCCCCTTGACGCCAAGAAAGACGCCGTCATCGCCCAGTCTCCCGCCCACTTCGAGCGAAAGGGTGGCGGCAGAGCCCGCTACCGCCGCCCCCAATTCGATTCTCGGGAAGGCGGCCTTTTCCAGCGCCACCGTCACGGGCAGCTGCGGCAGTTGCGGGAGCAGCGACCCGGATTCCCGGGCGGGGGCAGGGGCGTCGGGATCCGCCACGGGCAGGCGGCTGAAGACGACCCGCTCCGCGGTCAGATTCGAGACCCGGAGCTCACCCGAAGCGAGGCGGAGCAGGCTGAGATCCAGCGCGACATCCTCCAGGACCAGATAGGGTCCCTGGCTGTCCGACAGGACGGCACGGCCAATGCGCGGCGCGAATGGGAGCCGGCCATGCAGATTCTCGATCTGCAGCCCTGGAACAAGGTTCATGGCAAGCCGCGCGAGCCAGTCGTGCCCGGGGGCACTCAGCGCCGTCCAGCTGCTGAGCAGGAGCAGCACGGGGACCACGACGACGAGGCCGAGGATCGCCTTGATGGTGCGCTTCACCCAACGCATCAGAACGCCTGCCCGATGCCGACATAGATCCCGTAACCGGAGCTGCCCGGCACTTTGGACAGGGGCACGGCGAAGTCGGCGCGGATCGGCCCGATGGCCGTGGCGTAGCGGAATCCGACGCCGGCGCCGATCCGCAGGTCCCCGAAGCCGGAGGCCGCGCTCTCGCCGACGCTGCCGGCATCCATGAAGAGGGCGACGCCATAGGGCCCTGTGATGCGCTGCCGGAGCTCTATGCCGGCCTCCAGCAGGGAGAGGCCGCCGCGCGGAGATTGGTCGCGCCGCCGCGGCCCGATGCTCTGGAAGTCATAGCCGCGCACCGAGCCGCCACCGCCGGCATAGAAGCGCAGATGCGGCGGAACCTGCCCCGCCTCGGCCCCGGCCAGGGTGCCGAAGCCGGCGCGCAGCGCGAGGATGCTGCCCTTGTCGCCGCTCAGGTCGAAATAGGCGCTGCCGGTGCCGCGGACACGTACGAAGGTCGAGCTGGCATCCCCGAGGGAAATGGTGGGAGCGATGAGCAGGTTCGCGCGGTAGCCGCGGGAGGGGTCGAGCACGTTGTCCGTGCCGTCGAAACGCGCGCCGAGCGGAAGGGAGAGCAATGTGTAGCGCAGGTCCAGGTCCAGTTCCGAGGTGTTGCCGACCTCGCCCGTGATGCCGGCCGAAAGGGTGACCCGCGGATCGATCTTCCGCTCCAGCGAGAAGCCCGCCGTGATCGCATCGCGGTCATAGGCCAGCAACCGCTCCCGAAGGATCGTGATGTCGGTCACCGCCGTCGCGTTGAGCCCGGCGAACCAGGGCTGGCGGAGATTGGCGGAGACGCGGTAGCCCGTGTCGCTCACGCCGCGCTGCGTGGTGCGGGACACCTCGCCCTCAAGCCGCAGGCGTTCGGCCGCCCCGAAAAGGTTCCGGTGCTCCCAGTAGGCGCGCAGGGTCGGACCATAGCGCGTCTCGTAGGCGGCGGTGCCGCCGATGGCCCGGAACGGCCGTTCGGAGACGAGGAAGGTGACGGGCAGGCGGCCATCGGGATCCAGCCGCTCGCCGACCCGGGCGCGAACCGTGCCGAACACGCCGAGCGCCAGCACATCCCGGCGGACCCGGTCCAGCTCCTGCGGGCTGTAGACCTCCCCGGCCAGCACGCCGGAGGCGCGGCGCAGCAGGGCGGGGTCCACATTCTCCGATCCCTCCACGGCAGGCTGGGCGAAGCGGGCCCTTGGGCCTGGCTGGACGAAGTAGACCACCTCCATGTTGCGCGCGTCGTGATCCACCGTGATTTCCCGGCGCGGCACGCCGGCAAAGGGCCGGCCGGCCTCGCGCAACCGGGTCACCAGGGTTTCCTGGGCTTCGTTCACGGCCGCGGCGCGGGCGGGATCGCCGGGACCCAGGCCCGCCACTTCGCCCGCCTCGGATATGTCCTCATCCTCGACGGAGGGGCGGGTCGTGACGCTGGCGATGCGGTAGAGGGGACCGGCTTCCGCCCCGATGACCACGGGTACCGGACCAGGCCCGCGCGCCTGCAGCCGCTGTGCCAGCTGCGGCGCGTTCGGCGGCTCACCGGCAATGGTGACGCGCGGCGTTCCTGCGTAATAGCCTTCCGAGCGAAGCGCCTTGCGGATGTTTTCCAGGTCCTGCAGGGCCCGCGCCACGAGCCCCTCGGCGCTGGTCGGGGCGTTCTCCCGCAGCCGCCGCAGGACCGAAACCGTCTCGATCGCGTCGTCCAGCTGTCCGCTGCCCGTGGGGGCGACGGTCACCTCGTAGGGAAGGACAGGCCCGTCCGCATCGTCAGGGTTCGGCGCGGCCGAGGGGCGGGGGTCCTCCGCGCCGGGGGCAGGCACCGGGGCGCCGGCGGGCTGCGCCCAGGCGGTTCCGAGAAGAAGCGGGAGAATCAGCACAACTACGGGGTGGAGAGAAGGCAAGGGAAGGGCTAACTCCTCAATCCATGGATGAGAACCTCGCCGAGACACTCACGCGTTGGCGCCGCCACCTCCACGCGAACCCGGACGTCACAAAGGAAGAAGGGCCAACTGCACGATTCGTCGCGGAACGTTTGCGTGAACTTGGCGTTACCGAGGTCGAAACAGGCATCGGCGGCCACGGCGTGGTCGCGACCCTTCGCCGCGGAGGCGGCAACCGGAGCGTCGGCCTCCGGGCCGACATGGATGCGCTGCCGATCCAGGAGGCCAGCACGGAGCTGCCCTATCGCAGCACCCGGCCAGGCGTGATGCATGCCTGTGGCCATGACGGCCACACGACCGCGCTTCTCGGCGCCGCGGCACTGCTGCTGCGGGACGAAAGCTGGTCCGGCACGGTCCGCCTCGTCTTCCAGCCCGCGGAGGAAGGCGGGGGCGGCGCAAAGGCCATGGTGGAGGATGGGCTGTTCCAACGCTTCCCCATGGACCGCATCTTCGGCTGGCACAACTGGCCGGGCCTGCCCGTCGGCACCATCGCGGTGCATGAGGGGCCGGTGATGGCGGCCGGGCGCCGCTTCCTGATCGAGATCGAGGGCCATGCCGGGCATGCCGCCCTGCCGCACCTGACCCATGATCCCATCGTGGCAGCGGGCCATGCGATCGTGGCCTGCCAATCCATCGTCGCCCGCAACCTCGACCCGCTCGACTCGGCCGTGGTGAGCCTCACCACCATTGAGGGCGGCGAGGCCTGGAACCAGATCGCCGCAAAGGTAACCATCCGCGGCTCCATGCGCTTCCTGCGGCCCGAGACCGGCCAGATGATCGAGGATGGGCTGGCCCGCGTGGCGCGGGGCCTGTCCGAGACCTTCCAGGTGAAGGCCCGCTCCGAGGTGCTGGGCGGGGTGGACGCGACCATCAACCACCCGGCCGAGCGCGACCTTGCGGCGGATGCCGCGGCGGCCGTCGCCCCCCTGCGCCGGGACATGGCCGCCGCCATGACCGGCGAGGACTTCTCCGTCTTCCTGCAGAACGTGCCGGGCGCCTTCGTTTGGATCGGCAACGGCCCGACGGATGGTGGGCGCGAGCTTCACCACCCGAACTATGACTTCGACGACCGGGTACTGCCCACCGCCAGCGGCTTCCTCGCCGAGGCCGCGAAGCGCGCCCTGACCGGCGGCTGAGGCAGGCGCGCCGATGGCCCTGCCGGTCTCGATCTCCGGCCACGGCCTGGCGCCCGGCTTTCGCGACACGGCGCTCTTCGCCCCTCGCCGCGTGGCGCTGATGGCGGATCCGGCCCTGCCGCCCTCCGCCATCCTCGCCCGCAACCTTGCCTCGGGCGGGTTCCGCGGATCCCTGCATGCGGTCGGACCGGCCTGGCCGGGGCTGGAGCATGCGGACGACCTGCAGGCCCTGGCCGCTGCCCCGGACCTGGCCGTGCTCTCCCTTCCGCCGGAGGCGCTGGAGCCGGCAATGGCCGCCCTGGCGGCGCGGGGCTGCTTCGCCGCCATCGTGACTGGCCCCGCCCCGGGGCTCGCCGGGATCTGCGCACGCACGGGCGTGCGGGCACTCGGCGAGCGCAGCTTCGGCCTCTGCATCCCGCCGCTCGGCCTCAACGCCTCTCTCTCCCACATCTCGCCACGGCCGGGCCGGCTGGCCCTGCTCTGCCAGTCCTCCGCCCTGGCCCGGGCGGTGATCGACTGGGCCGAGGGCGAAGCGGTGGGCTTCTCCCTCATCGCCGGGATCGGGACCAATGCCGATTACGGCTTCGCGGGCGGGCTGGACTGGCTGGCGCGGGATGCGACGACCGGCGCCATCCTGCTCGACCTCCGGCGGATCAAGGACCGGCGGCGCTTCATCTCCTCCGCCCGTGCGGCGGCCCGCAGCCGCCCGGTGGTGGCGCAGCGGCCCGGACATGCCGGGCGCGGGGATGAGGATGCGGTGATGGGCGCGGCCCTTCGCCGCGCGGGCGTGCTGCGCGTGCAGGGGCTGGAAGACCTGCTCTCCGCCGCCGAGACCCTGGCCCGGGTGAAGCCCTCCCCACGTCCGGGGCCAGATGGGGCGAGGGGCAACCGGCTCGCCGTCCTGTCCAACGGGCTAGGACCGGGGCAGATGGCCGCCGATGCCGCCTCGCGGGGCGGGGCCCGCCTGGCCAGCCTTTCGCCCGCGGCGCGGGGCATGCTCGACCTCGCCCTGCCGGGTTGGTCGGGGAACAATCCGATCGCGCTGCCCATGGGGCAGGGGCACCGGCTCGCCGAGGCCGCCGCGCTTCTGTCGGCCCTGCCGGAGGTGGATTCCGTGGTGGTGATCCACGCGCCGGCGCCGGAGGAAGATCCCGCCCTGGCGGCGGAAGCACTCGCCGCCGCCGCGGCGGCATCAGGCAAGGGGGGGCGGGCTGCGCCGGTCCTCTCCGCCTGGCTTGGCCTGGCGACCGCCGGCGCGCAGCGGCGCATGCTGGCCGAGCGTGGCGTGGCCGTGTTCGCGACGCCGGAGGCGGCGGTCCGGGGTGCCCTTCATCTTGCACAGGACCGGCGGAACCGCGCCGCAGCCGCCGAGCTGCCGCCGAGCCAGGTGCTGGAGGTCACTCCGGACCGCGCGCGGGTGGCGGCCCTGTTCAGGGAAGCCCGCGCAGCCGGGCGCCTGCTACTGGACGAGGCGGAGGCCCTGGCCGTCCTCGCGGCCTACGGGATTCCTGTCGTCGCGCATCGGACGGCCGCCACGGTGGATCAGGCGGTGGTGGCGGCGGCCGAGCTGGGCTGGCCGGTCGTGCTCAAGGTGCTGTGTCCCGAGCTGCCGGCGAAGACCGAGGTGGGCGGGGTGGCCCTGGGCATCGCCGATGAGGCGGCGCTGCGCGCCGTGGCCGCCGGCATGGCGGCGCGGCTCGGGGCCGCCCGCCCCGGGATCTGCCCGAGGGGCTGGATGGTTCAGCGCCAGTCACGGCCCGCCCGCGAGTTCCGGCTCCGTCTGGCCGATGACCCGATGTTCGGCCCCTGGATCGGCTTCGGCCGGGGTGGCACGGCCGCGGGGCTGGAAGGCGACGAAGCCCATGACCTTCCGCCGCTGAACCGTGTGCTCGCCCTGAGCATGATCGGGCGCACGCGTGTCTCGCGCCTCCTGGATGGCTGGCGGGACCATCCGCCCGTCTCCCGCGAGAGGCTGGCCGAGGCGCTCGTTGCCCTGTCGCAGCTGGCGGTGGATTTTCCGGAGATCGCCTCCCTCACCCTGAACCCGCTGCGGGCCGAGGGGGATGAGATACTGGCGCTGGACGCCGATCTGGCCCTCCGTCCGGATGGAGTGCGCGGCTTCCTCGCCATTCCGCCCTATCCGGCGGAATTGGCGCGGCCCTTCACGACGCGGGACGGACGGTGCCTCCTCGTGCGCCCTATCCGTCCCGAGGACGCCGAGGCCGTGGCGGATTTCGTCCGCAATGCCAGCCCCGAGGACCTGCGGTACCGCTTCTTCAACCGCCTTCGCGAGCTGCCGCCCGCGCAGATCGTGCGGCTGACCCAGATCGACTACGACCGGGAGATGGCCTTCGCCGCCATGGACGGCTCCCGGATAGCGGCCACCGCCCGGCTGGTGCTGGACACGGATGGGGGAGGGGAGTTCGCCATCCTCGTCGGGACCGACTGGAAGCGCGGCGGCCTGGCGCGGCAGATGATGAGCCGGCTGGTCGAATGGGGACGCGGCCGGGGCCTGCGGCGCATCTCCGGCCAGGTTCTCGCCGATAACACGGGCATGCTGCGCTTCGTGCGCGCGATTGGCTTCGCCACGCGGCGCACGGAGGATCCGGAGATCCTCGAGGCCTATCTGGAGCTGGAGGCGGGCGAAGAGGGTTGAGAAACCCTCAGTGCACCCGCGTCTCTGCGAGCAGGAGGCGCACGCGCGCCGCGGCTTCCGCACCCTTGCGCGCCTCGCGCCAGGCGGTTTCCGCCACGCGCTGGTGGATGGTGACCGCTTCGTCGGCTGCCGTGATCGTTCCGACGCCAATAGCGCCCAGCGGGGGGCTGTCCGGCATGAAGGGGTTCGCGCAGAGATGCGCCCGGTCCCGGGCGCGGAGCACGACGAAAGCGCCGGTCGGCTCGGAATCCGTCAGAAGGCCGATCTGCAGGCCCATGGGCACGCTGTCCATCAGCGAGGCGATGTTCTCCAGCTCGGCCCGTGCGGCGGAGCGGCAGCGCTGGCGCGTGCGCTCCGAAATCCGCAGCGCCGGGGCGACACCGTCGATCAGGAAGGAACGGAGCGCCTGCTCGCTGACCATGGCGATGATGGACGGGCGCCGCGACTGGTAGGCCCGCTTGCGCGCGTGCAGCAGGCCCAGGGTCTGTTCCGCGGCCGCATGGAAGGCGAGCCGCTCCGGCGCCTGGTCCGCCGCCTCGGTCAGGGCGTCGGTCAGAGCCGCATCATAGGCATCGGTCGTCACGAGGGTGCAGAGCGACCCGCCGAGCTGGAGGATCTGCTCGGCGTCCTCCTCCACCTGCCGGAGCCGCTCCTGCAGTGCCAGCGGGCGCGAGAAGTATTCCACCCCGATGCCGAGCAGCGAGAGCGGCGAGATCTTGAGCAACTCGGCCAGGCGCCGGATCGTGTCCAGCTTGATGACCTCGCCCTTCTCGTAGCGGTAGAGGGCCGCGCGGGAGACGCCTAGCCGTGCGGCGATCTCCTCGGCCCGAAGGCCGGATTCCAGGCGGTAAGCCCTCAACTGCTGGCCGATGTCGGCGAAGCGCATAGCAGGTCTTTCAGTCATGACGGCATCCATCCCAGCCGCTTTCCAGGGGGTGAAATCTCACCCCGCTGGACACTTGCTCTTAAATGCGCCTCTATCCTGCGCAGTGCAACCATACATTGCATTGCACAGTCTGCGCCACTGTTCATCCAATTTCGTGCGATGCAAGTCGTTCCAGTGCCTGAACCAACGCCGAGTGGTCTTTCTGCGCACCACCTTCCGCCGAAACCGCCGAGAAAAGCTGCTGGGCGGAGGCAGTATGCGGCAAGGAAACGCCGATCTCACGCGCTGACTGCAACGCAAGGTTGAGATCCTTCTGGTGAAGAACGATCCGGAACCCGGGGTCGAAGGTCCGCTTGATCATCCGCTCCGCATGCACCTCAAGAATGCGCGAGGAAGCAAAGCCGCCCATCAGCGCCTCCCGCACCTTGGCCGGGTCAGCGCCTGCCTTGCTGGCGAAGACCAGGGCTTCGGCCACCGCCTCGATGTTCAGGGCCACGATGATCTGGTTCGCCACCTTCGTGGTCTGCCCCGCGCCATTCCCGCCGACCAGGGTGATGTTCTTGCCCATCGCCTGGAACAGGGGCAGGGCGCGTTGGAAGGCCTCCTCGGGCCCGCCGACCATGACGGTCAGCGCCGCGTTCCGGGCGCCGACCTCGCCGCCGGAAACCGGGGCGTCCAGGTAGTCGCAGCCCTTGGCGTTGATGCGGGCGGCGAAGTCCTTCGTGGCGGTCGGGCTGATCGAGGACATGTCGATCACCAGCGTGCCCGGCTTCAGCGCCTCGGCCACGGCTCCTTCGCCGAACAGGACGGCTTCCACATCGGGGGTATCGGGGACGATGAGGATCACCACCTCGGCGGCCTTCGCCACCTCCGCCGGGGAGGGAAGCACCGTCGCGGCCGCACGGATCTCATCCGTGAGGCTCGCGCGCTCCGGCACGAACAGGTCATGCCCGGCCTTCTTCAGGTTGAGCGCCATGGGGCGCCCCATGATGCCGAGGCCGATGAACCCGATCTTCATGCGTGTCGCTTCCTCATGTTCCACTGATGCGTTGCGCGTTGTAGCGGGCAAACCAGCCCAGCCCGGCTTCCGTGCCCTCAACGGGCCTGTACTCGCAGCCGATCCACCCGCGATAGCCCATGGCGTCCATACGGTCGAAAACATAGGGCCAGCTCACCTCGCCCGTGCCGGGCTCGTGGCGGCCCGGTGTGTCCGCGACCTGCGCATGGGTAATGAGGGGCAGCAGCGCCTCGAAGCGGCGGGTGATATCGCCCTCGGTCACCTGCGCATGGTAGAGATCGAACTGAAGCCCCAGCCTTTCCGGCCCGATCGCCCGGATGATGGCCGCGGCCTGGCTGGTGGTGTTCAGCACGTAGTCCGGGATGTCCCGGTGGTTGATCGGCTCGATCAGCGGCTTCACGCCCTGTGCCGCGCAGCGCTCCGCCGCCCAGGCAAGATTGGCCGCATAGGTCGCCAGCAAGGTTTCGCGCGGCGTCCCGGGCGGCGCGATGCCGGCCATCACATGCAGCCGCGGGCAGCCCAGCGTGCCGGCGAGGTCCAGGGCACGCGCCATGGCGTCCCGGAACTCGGCCTCGCGGCCGGGCAGGGCGGCCAAGCCGCGCTCGCCCCTCTCCCGGTCACCTGGCGCCGCGTTGAAGAGCACGAGCTGCAGGCCGCTATCCTCCAGCCGCGCCCGGATCTCCTGGGGCGGGTGGTCATAGGGGAACAGGATCTCCACCCCGGCGAAGCCAGCGGCCCGCGCACGGGCGAAACGCTCGAGGAAAGGGTATTCCGCGAAGAGCATCGAGACATTCGCGGCAAAGCGCGGCATGCGGCCATCTCCCCGGTGCCAAACCCTCCGGCGGCCCCGGCTGGGCAGGATAGGGCGATTCGGCATCTCGCCCAAATCCGCGGGAGCTTCTATTCCGCAGGCGGATGATGGCGCTATCGCCCCACTCGAATGATAATGCCACGGCAGTGTCCGGCGGCAGGCCCTCCCCCGGGCTCCGGAGACCACCATGTCGGACGACAAGCAGTTCGTAATCCGCCTGATCGGCGTGGCGGCCCTGGTCGCTCTTCTGACCGGCTGCTTCCTGGTGCTGCGGCCCTTTCTCTCGGCGCTGCTCTGGGCGGCCATCCTCGCCTTCACCACCTGGCCGGCCTACCGGCTGCTGACCGACCGGGTGGGGCTCCGCCCGGGCTGGGCGGCGGGGGTGATGGTGGTGGTGCTGCTGCTCGTGGTCGGGCTGCCGCTGGCGCTGGCCGCCCCGACGAGCCGTGAGGAGATCGACGGGCTTCGCCACGCCGTGCAGAACTTCTTCACCGATGGCCTGCCTGCCCTGGTCACGGCCATGGGCCGCATCCCCATAGTTGGTCCCTTCATCGAGGAACGGCTCGCCGCCTTCGACCTTGGGGTCGGGAACCTGTTCAGCGTGTTGCGCCCCTATGCGGGCGGACTGGCGCAGGCCGCGCTGGGGCTTTTCCTCTCCATCGTGGGGGGGGTGGCGGAGCTGCTGATCGCGATCCTCCTCTCCTTTTTCTTCTTCCGGGACGGGCCGCGCCTGGCCGAAGCGGTCGACCATATGGCCGAGCGGATCGCAGGCGGTCGCGGGCGGCGGCTGGTGGTGCTGACGGGCGCGGTGACACGGGGCGTGATCTACGGGCTGCTCGGAACGGCGGTGGTGCAGGGCGCCATGACCACCTTCGGCCTCTGGCTCTCGGGCGTGCCGCAGCCGGCGCTGCTCGGTATCCTCGCCGGGGTGATTTCCATCCTGCCGATCGGGGCGCCCGTGGTCTGGATCCCGGCTTCCATCTGGTTGCTGGCCAATGGCAGCACGGGATGGGGCATCTTCATGGCCCTTTACGGTGCCTTCGGCATCTCCTCCGTCGATAACTTCATCCGGCCCTGGCTCATTGCCCGGGGCGCGGATCTTCCCCTGCTGCTCACCCTTCTCGGTGCGCTGGGCGGGGCGCTGGCCTTCGGGCTGCTGGGGCTTTTCCTCGGCCCCGTGCTGCTCGCCGTCGCCTTCACCGTCGTCCGGGACTGGTCGTCCGAAGGGCAGAGCCGCAGCGGCCCGACCGCGATGTAAGCCAAAAGGGGCACCGGGACCGATGAGGATGGATGGGAGGATGAGGATGCTGGATCTGGATGACGTTCCCCGGGTGGACGGCCCGGCTTTGCTCCGCTAGGCGGAACCCGTGTTCGCTTTCATTCTCTCGCGCATCCTCCAGGCGATCCCGGTCATGCTGGCCGTGGCGCTGATCGCCTTTGGCCTGTTCTCCTTCGTTGGCGACCCGATCGCGACCATGCTGGGCCAGGAATTCTCGGTCCAGCAGCGCGACGCGCTGGTGGCCGCGCTGGGGCTGGACCAGCCGATCTGGGTGCAGTTCCTGCGCTTCATCGGCAACGCCCTGAGGGGCGAGTTCGGCCTGTCCTACCGGCTTTCCCGCCCGGTTGCGGACCTGATTGTGGAAAGGGCGCCCGCCACGCTGGAGCTGGCGCTTTGCGCCTCGGTGGTCGCCCTCGCGGTCGGCGTGCCGATGGGTGTCTATACCGGCCTGTACCGGCGCTCCTGGCTCTCCCGCGCCTTCCTCACCTTCAGCCTGGTGGGGGTCTCCCTGCCCACCTTCCTCATCGGGATCCTGCTGATCCTTGTCTTCTCGGTCTGGCTTGGCTGGCTGCCGAGCTTCGGGCGGGGTGACACGGTGCAGCTGGGCTGGTGGAGCACGGGCTTCCTCACGGCCTCGGGTTGGAAGGCGCTGGTGCTGCCCTCCATCACCCTCGGCCTGTTTCAGCTCACCCTCATCATGCGCCTCGTCCGCTCGGAGATGCTGGAGGTGCTGCGCTCGGACTATGTGAAGTTCGCCCGTGCCCGCGGGCTGCGGGACCGCTCCATCCATTTCGGCCATGCCCTGCGCAACACGCTGGTGCCTGTGATCACCATCGTGGGCCTGCAGCTCGGCTCCATCATCGCCTTCTCCATCGTGACGGAGACGGTGTTCCAATGGCCTGGCATGGGGCTGCTCTTCATCCAGTCCGTCTCCTCGGCCGACATCCCGGTGATGGCGGCCTATCTTCTCCTGATCGCGGCGGTGTTCGTGCTCATCAACCTCATCGTGGACCTGCTCTACTACGCCGTTGACCCCCGGCTTCGCGCCGGGCGGGGGCACTGATCCATGGGAGCCCTCGCGCGCTTCTGGGGGAGCGACCTGTTCTGGTCCTTCCGCACGACCCCCACCGCCATCATCTCGGCTATCGTCGCGCTGGTCTGCATCGTCGGCGCCGTGGCGGCACCGGTCCTGGCCCCCTACAACCCCTTCGACCTCGCCAGCCTGAACCTGATGGACGCGTTCAACCCCCCGGCCCTCCTGGAAGAGGGGTCCTGGGCGCATCCCTTCGGCACGGATGACCAGGGCCGGGACGTGCTCTCGGCCATCATGTACGGCGCGCGGGTGTCCCTTCTGGTCGGGGTCTCGGCCACGGCCTTCGCGCTGTTGCTCGGCGTGCTCGTCGGGCTGACCGCGGGCTATGCCGGCGGCGCCGCGGACGCGGTGCTGATGCGCATCGCCGACATCCAGCTCACCTTTCCCAGCATCCTGGTGGCGCTGCTGGTGGATGGCGTGGCCCGTGCCGCCTTGCCGCGCGAGCTGCATGACCAGATCGCCGTCTATGTCGTCATCGTCGCGATCGGTATCTCCGAATGGCCGAAGTTCGCCCGCACCGTGCGCGGCTCCGCGCTGGTTGAGCGGAACAAGGAGTATGTGCTGGCCGCCCGGGTGATCGGCGTCTCGCCGCCCCGGATCATGCTCACCCATGTGCTGCCCAATGTCCTCGGGCCGCTGCTCGTGCTCGCCACCCTCAATCTTGGCCTCGCCATCCTTTCGGAGGCGACGCTTTCCTTCCTCGGCGTCGGCGTGCCGCCGACCCAGCCCTCCCTCGGCACCCTCATCCGCATCGGCAACGACTTCCTGTTCAGCGGGGAGTGGTGGATCGCGATCTTCCCTGGCCTGGCGCTGGTGGCGATGGTGCTCTCGGTGAACCTGCTGGGCGACTGGCTGCGCGACGCCCTGAACCCGAGGCTGCGATGACTTCCCCGCTTCTCGAGGTCCGCGACCTCGTCGTCGAGTTCCCCACGCGCCGCGGCACGCTTCGCGCGCTGGACAAGGTTTCGTTCGATATCGCCCCCGGCGAGGTGCTGGGCGTGGTAGGTGAGTCGGGCGCCGGCAAGTCCATGACAGGCGCGGCCATCATCGGGCTGCTGGAACCGCCCGGGCGCGTGGCCGGCGGCTCCATCCTTCTCCGGGGCGAGCGGATCGACAACCTGCCGCCGCGCGAGATGCGCCGGATCCGGGGCAAGCGGATCGGGGCTATCTTCCAGGACCCGCTGACCACGCTGAACCCGCTCTACACCGTGGGCCGCCAGCTTACCGAGACCATGCAGACGCATCTCGACATCGACGCCGCCGAGGCGCGGCGGCGGGCGGTCGGATGGCTGGAAGCGGTAGGCATCCCCGCCGCGGCGGAGCGCGTGGACGCCTATCCGCACCAGTTCTCCGGAGGGATGCGCCAGCGCGTGGTGATCGCGCTCGCCCTTTGCGCCGAGCCGGAGATGGTGGTGGCGGACGAGCCCACCACGGCGCTAGACGTCTCGATCCAGGCCCAGGTGATCGCCCTGCTCAAGCGCCTGACGCGGGAGAAGGGCACCTCCGTGATGCTCATCACCCACGACATGGGCGTGATCGCCGAGACGGCGGACCGGGTGGCCGTGATGTATGCCGGGCGTGTGGCCGAGATCGGCCCCGTGCGTTCGGTGGTGAAGGCGGCGTCCCACCCGTATTCGGCCGGGCTGATGGCCTCCATCCCTCCGCTTTCGCACCGGGTGGAGCATCTCCCGCAGATCGACGGCGCCATGCCGCGCCTGACCGCCATTCCCCAGGGCTGCGCCTATAACCCGCGCTGCCCGCATGTCTTCGACCGCTGCAAGGTCGAGCGGCCGGAGCTTCTTCCGGCGAACGAGACCCGGGCGGCCTGCTGGCTCTTCGACAGCCATGCGCCGCGGGAGCGTGCCCATGTCTGAAACCGTCCCGATCTTCGAGGCGCGCGAGCTCAGCCGCCATTTCGACGTGTCCCGCCCCGCGCTCCAGCGCCTCCTTGCGCGGGAAGGCCGGCGCACCTTGCGAGCGGTGGACGGCGTCTCCTTCGCCATCCCGCCGGGAACGACCATGTCCCTGGTCGGCGAGAGTGGCTGCGGGAAATCCACCGTGGCCCGGCTCGCGGTCGGCCTCTACGAGCCCTCTGCCGGGCAGGCGCTGTTCGAGGGGCAGGATCTGGGCGAGGCCCGGAAATCCGTCGCGCAGCGCCGGCGCATGCAGATGATTTTCCAGGATCCCTATGCCAGCCTGAACCCGCGCTGGCGGGTGGCGGACATCATCGGGGAGCCGATCCGCGCCTTCGGGATCGCGAATGGCGGCGCTGCCCTTCGGGAGAAGGTGGGGGCGCTTCTTCAGCAGGTCGGCCTTTCGGCCGCCGATGGAAGCCGCTTCCCGCATGAGTTCTCCGGCGGCCAGCGCCAGCGCATCTCCATCGCGCGCGCTCTGTCCTCGAACCCGGAATTCCTGGTCTGCGACGAGCCGACCTCGGCGCTCGATGTCTCGGTGCAGGCGCAGATCCTGAACCTGATGAAGGACCTCCAGCGGAAGCTCGGGCTGACCTACCTCTTCATCAGCCACAACCTGGCGGTCGTGCGGCAGGTGAGCGACCGCGTCGGGGTGATGTATCTCGGCCGGATCGTGGAATCCGCGCCCGCCGAGACGCTCTTCACAACGCCGCGCCATCCCTATACGCGCGCCCTGATGGAGGCGATCCCGGACCTGGACATGGCCGGGAAGGAGCGCCAGCCCGTCGGCGGCGAGGTGCCGAGCCCAATCAACCCGCCCTCCGGCTGCACCTTCAACCCGCGCTGCCCGCTGGCGAATGGCCGCTGCCGGGCAGAGCGGCCCGCGCTTCTGGCAGCGCGCGGAACGCCCGAGACGCTTGTGGCGTGCCATGCGGTGGAGGAAGGGCGGGATGGCTTCGAGGGGCAGCGCGCCGCCGCCTGAGCAGGCTGCGCGGCCCGGGCCGCGCGGCCCCTAGCGCCCCGCTGGCTGGGCGCCTGCGGGAGAGACGGAGGCCGGCACCACGGCCATGGCGCTGAAGGGCGACCCGTCCACCAGCTTGGTGGACCAGGCGAGATAGACCACCACGTTCCTCTGCGCATCGAGGAAGCGGTGAACCCGCGTTTCCTTGAAGAACAGGCTGGTGGAGCTTTCATGCACCACCTCACCCCTCTCGCCGCGCGCCGCGCCGGGCAGGATCTCGACCGGGCCGGTCGCGGTGCAGGAGAGGGAGAACCGGGCCGGATCCTCCGCCACGCCGACCATGCCGGAGATGCCGCCCGTCCGGGCCTGGGCGATGTAGCAGGCGACGTTCCGCACCTCGGGGTCCTCGAAGCGCTCGACCACCACGCGATGACTGCGCGTGAGACCGAGATTGGTGAGGGCCGTGTTCACATAGCCGATCTGCGAGGTTTCGTCGGCCGCCGAGGCAGGGCCGGCCAGCGCCGTGGCGGCGAGGAGGGCAAGGGCAGCGGGGCGCATGGGACTATCTCCGGGTTTCAGCCGCATAGCGCATGGCGGCGAGGAGGGTTGGGGATCAATCGCCGATCACGGTGCCTTCGCGCCTCGGATCCGCCCCCCCGGCAAGGCCGCCCGGGGTGATGCGAATGGCCTGCAGGCCCGAAGTCATGGGCCGGATCTCCACCCGCTGGCCCCGGGCCTGCAGCGCGGGCGCCAGCGCGGCGGCGGGCGTGCCCTCCTCCAACTCCACCGTGCTGCCGGTCGTACCGACATGGGGGAGGGAGACAGCCTCCTGGGGCGGCAGGTTCCAGTCGAGCATGGCAACGAGCGCCTGGGCGACATAGCCGATGATCCGGGCGCCCCCGGGCGAGCCGACCACGGCCAGGAGCTTGCCCTCCGCGTCGAAGACGAGGCTGGGGGACATTGAGGAGCGAGGCCGCTTGCCGCCCTGGACCCGGTTGGCGATGGGCCTGCCATCCAGGTCGGGCCGGAAGGAGAAGTCCGTCAGCTCGTTGTTGAGGATGAAGCCGTCCACCATGAGCCGCGCCCCGAAGGTGTCCTCGACCGTCATGGTGATCGAGACGGCGTTGCCCGAGGCATCGACGATCGAGGCGTGGCTGGTGCCGTTCTCCACCGCCTCCGGCATCGGCGCGTGCCGCACCGCCTCGCGCCAGCGCGGGTTGCCGGCCCTGGGCTCGGCGATGCTGCGGCCCGGTAGAACCAGCTGGGCGCGCAGGGTGAGGTAGGTCGGGTCGAGCAGCCCGCGCACCGGAACGGGGACGAAATCCGAATCCGCCAGATATTGCGCCCGATCGGCGAAGGCGAGGCGGCCGGCTTCGGCGATCAGATGGGCCGCCTCGGCCCCCTGCGGATCCAGGCGGGGCATGTCGAAATGCTCAAGGATGCCCAGGATCTGCCCGACCGCCACACCACCCGAGGAAGGCGGCGGGAAGCCGCAGACGCGGAAGCTGCGATAGGGCTGGCAGAGGGGCTGCCGCTCCTTCGCGACATAGGCTGCCAGGTCATCAACCGTCATCAGCCCGCCCTCGCCATGCCCGCGCACGGCACTGGCGATGGAGGCGGCGAGCGGCCCGCGCAGCATCGCCGCGGCACCCTGCCGGGCGATGAGGCGGAAGCTCTCCGCCAGGGCGGGGTTGCGGAGCTGCTCGCCCGCCTTGAGCGGCTGGTCGCCCCCGCGCAGGAAGTATTCGCGGGTGCTGGGATGCCGGGCCAGGCGCGCCTCATCGGATGCGATGGCCGCCGCCAGCTTCTCCGAGACGGGGAAGCCGCCCTCGGCCAATGCGATGGCGCGTTCCCAAAGGCTGTCCCAGGGCAGCTTGCCGTGGCGGCGATGCGCCATCTCGAGCATGGCGACGGCCCCGGGCACGCCGACGCTCCGGCCGGACAGCACTGCCTCATAGAAGGGCAGGGGCGTGCCTTCCGGCCGGAGGAACAGGCCGGGGCGAACCGCCGCCGGAGCGGTTTCCCGCCCGTCGAAGGCTGTGACGGCGCCGGCTGCCTGGTCCCAGTGCAGCAGCAGGGCGCCGCCGCCGATTCCGCTGGACTGCGGTTCCACCAGGGTGAGCACGGCCTGCACCGCCACCGCCGCATCGACCGCCGATCCGCCGCGGCGGAGCACTTCCATCCCCGCCTCTGCCGCCAGGGGATGCGCGGCCGCCACCATCTGGCGCTGCGCCGCGGGCGCGCCGGTGGTTTGCCCGAGGGCGGGGATGGCGAACAGGGCGAGGAAGGCGGCGATGATCGGGCGCATGACCGACTCCAGCGTTTCGTAGGCTATTCTCGTAGCATGGACACGCGACTCAAATCGGAAGCACGACGCGCGGCGGAGCACCTCGGCGCCCATGCCGAGAGCCGCGCCGTGACGGCGTTGGAGGCTCGTGGCTGGGTCGTGCTGGACCGGCGTGCCCGGACTGCCCTCGGCGAACTGGACCTCGTGGCGGAGCGAGAGGGGCTGCTGGCTTTCATCGAGGTGAAGGCGCGCCCGAGCCTGGAGGAAGCGGCCTTCGCCCTGTCCCCCCGGCAGAAGGCCCGCATCATGGCCGCCGCGGAAGCCTGGCTCACCGCCCATCCCGGCCATGGTTCGGCAGGGATGCGCTTCGACGTGATCCTCGTCGCCCCCACGGGCCTGCGCCGGATCAGGGACGCCTTCCGGGGTTGGGACTGAAGGCCGCCGCCTATCGTGTTGAAAAAATACCCGTGCAGGACGCCGGCAGGCGCGGCGGCGGCCCGGGCGGAGCAGTGCGGGGTGATGGCGTCCGGGCTTCCGGCGAAAGCCACCAATCCAGCCCCGCGTCACAGCCATCGCCCGCTGGCACAGGCGGCTGGTTACGGCATTCGGGGCTGTCGGCCGGGCAGCGCAGGCGGATGTGCATGTGGCTGTCATGCCCCCGCCAGGGGCGCACCATGCGCAGCCAGGGTTCGCCTGCATGGGCCGCGCAGAGGCTGCGCTTGATCCCGTGATTCACGAAGATCCGGTCCACGCCCGGCAGTTCCGCCGCCATCCGGATCAGCCGGGCATGGGCCGGGGTGAATCGGCTTGGATCGGCCATGCTCTGGTCCGGGAGGACGAGGGATTGCTCGGGGATGGATTCCCGGGCGCGGGAAGGAACCAGAGGCTTGGGTGAGAGATCGAGCCAGATATCCACATCCAGCCCGGCCTGGTGGCTGGCATGGCCGAAGGGAAGCGGTCCGCCGCGCGGCTGGCCGAGATCACCGATCCACAGATCCGGCAGCCCGGCGCGCTTCGTGCGGCCAGCCAGGTCTCGGATCGCGGTGATAAGGACCGGATGCCCCCAGTTGCGGTTGCGGGAAAGCCGAACCGCCTGCCAGCCCGGGCCCTCCGCTGGCAGCATCTCGGCGCCCTGGACGCAGCCCAGGGAGGTGTTGCCGATGCTGCGTGCCGGGCCCGGCGCGGGCCCCGGCGCGGCGGCCCAGTCGCGCGCGGGTTGCGCCAGGGCTGGGCCGGCGAGAAAGGATGCAAGGATCGCGAGGCAGCGGAGTTGGCGCATGGGCGCATTCTCCTTCGCGCCCGGCCTCTCCGCCAGGGGCATGCCGGCCTGACGCCTCGCCGCTTCAGCCCTGGAAGCGGAAGGCCGCCGCGGGCTCCGGCGACTCGACGGGAGCGACATTCGCCGCCTGATTCTGTCCCTGGCTCTCGCGGGCCTTGGCCTCGACCTCGCGCAGCAGGCGGGTGATCGCCCCGGCCATGGCCGGAAGCTGGGCCAGCGGCACGACCAGCATGCCAGTCGGGGAGGGCGTGCCGCTTCCATCCTGCACGGCCAGCTTCAGCCGTGCCACGCCGTGCCGGACCGAGGCTTCGATAACGCCATCGGCGAAGAGGGTCTGGGTATCCGGCATTCCTGGTTTCCTACTGTTCTCTGAAGGCTCTGTGGAAGCTGTCGAGGAGAGGTTGGATCATGTAGCGGAGGAAGGATCGTTCGCCGACCTGGATTTGTGCTTCGACGGGCATTCCTGGTCTGAGTTGGACGT
>NZ_JAGIZB010000039.1 GCF_017813395.1 Pararoseomonas baculiformis
TCTGGCGAGAGCAGGGTTTGCTCACGTCGCGGCGCAGCACCCACAGCGCAAAACCCCGCCCAGCCCTGCAACGCGCCCTGGCTTACGCCATCTGCCACGCCGCGTGATGGCCAAAGTCGAGCTAAGAGCCCGCTTCATAACGGCTGAGGCGAGGTGAGCGGCGGGGGTTTTGCGCGTTCGGAGGGTGTCTGGCGTCCTTCGAGGTGGCCCATGTGGACCCCTGCCGCCCGCGCGCAGCTTGCGCGACGGGCCCAGCCCTACGCAACCTGCCTGACCGATGCTGAATGGGCGTTGGTCGCGCCCTTTCTGCCATCTCCCGCAGGGACCGGGAGGCCCTGGTCCTGGCCGATGCGGCGGGTGGTCGACGCCATCCTCTACGTGCTCCGGACGGGTTGTGCCTGGGCACATCTGCCCCGTGACTTCCCGCCGCCCGGGACCGTGCACCGCTGGTTCCTGCGCCTCTCGCGCTCGGGCACCTTCGAGCGCCTGGCACACGCCCTTGCCATGGCCGACCGCGTGCGTGTCGGGCGGGAGGCGTCACCGACAGCGGCGGTGCTGGATGCCCAATCTGCCCGCTCGGGCGGGGTCGGTGTGAAGGGCGTCCGCGGCTACGATGCCGGGAAGAATGTGACCGGGCGCAAGCGCCACGCCCTGGTGGACACCGGCGGCCGCCTCCTGATCGCCGCCGTCTCGCCCGCTTCCCTGCACGACAGCCACGGCGGTGCGGCCCTCCTGACCATGTCGCGTCGCCCCTGGCCGTTCCTGGCCCGATGCTTCGCCGATCGCGCCTACGCTGGTCCGCGCGTCGCCCAGGCATCGTCCGTTGCCGTCACCCTCGTCGGCAGATCGCCCGGCCAGAAGGGCTTCGCCGTCCAGCCCAGGCGCTGGGTGGTGGAGAGGTCCTTCGCATGGTTCGGCCGATGCCGACGCCTCGCACGCGACCACGAGGCCACCGTCAGCTCTGCCGTCGCATTCTTCACCCTCGCCGCCGCCATGATCCTCGTCAGGCGTTTGGCACAGCCGTTATGAAGCGGGCTCTAATAGCTGTCACGCGTCGGTAACGAGGACGTGCACGACGCGGGCCGCATCATTGCCACGCTGATGGGCGACGTGGTGGAGCAGCGGCGCAAGTTCATCGTGGAGAACGTGCTGGAGGTCGGTGTGGTATTGAGGAGGGGGGTGTGTGTCTCTGGTCCGTCTCACAGATCTTGCGAAACGGTAATCAGTAACTGCTAAACTTTCTCACGCGCGAAAGCCATCGTAGATGAAGTCGTGCGATAGAAACATTAGTCCGTAACAATGACTTGAGTCGGATGTCTGTCCGAAGGCAGGTCGCACGTACCCTAAGCTCGGCTCATATGAGGCGCTGCTGCAGGCGGTGTTGTGACCCCGCCTCGGACAGACAGTTGGTCTAGCTGGGCAGCCTTCGAAGCTCACGCCCTCGTGAACGTCAGCGGCCTGGGCTACCACTCACACAAAGACGTCGAACTGACGCGAAGCGAGAAGCCGCTGGACAGTGCCGCGGTCGCTTTCGCGGAGAGCTGTGATCGGCGCCTTGCCTCCCAGGGAATCGTCCGGGGCCAGTAGAAAGTCGAGGATCGACCAGGCCGAGGCGTCAGCCATGCTGGCAATGATCTCGGGGATGCCGCCGAGGACCGCTCCGTCGCGGAACTGAGCCGCCGGGTATTCCCAGGTGCTTTCTGTCAAAACAGCCAGGAGGGAGCCTTCCGCTCGCTGCTTGTCCACCTCGGCCCGGGTAATCCCGAGAAGGGCTCCCACGCTCTCGGCTGAGAGAAGGCCTCCAGCAGCCTCTACGAGGCGGGCCTTAGCTTCAACCCCCCGGGCGATGGTCCTAGCCAGCGGCTCGAGCCTCTCGGGCTTCCCTTCACTCGTCACGGCCACCTCCTTGCGGCCTCCGGGGAGGCAAACATAGGACACCCTACGACCGTTCCAGGGCGTTCGAACAAGCTTCAGTCGAAGTCGACGCACTCAGCGGCAAGGCGGCGATCCCTTCATGGCACTGTGGCGGCCTCAGCGCTCACGGCCAGTGATGATTTCGACGCGCGTCTGGTTGTTCGGCATAGGCGTATGCGCAGGCGCAAACCTCGGCCCCATACTTACGCCCAGTGTCTGGTCGAGATAGGGGCCACTCCATCGATGCGGCTCTGAGGCCAGCCGCTGACTAGGCGGGTCAGCGGTCCGGTGAAGTAGCGCTGCGGGTCACCGCTTCGGTGGGTTCAGGTCAGAGGGGGGGGCTGGAATTTTTTGAAGATCGGTTAGGAAATGTTCTCTATCGATATTGAGTGCAGAAGCGATATCCAAAAAGTCTTCAACAGTTAGACGTCTCTCGCCGTTCTCTAATCTTGAGACAAAGTCCTGAGTGCGCCCAATTAGGCTTGCGACTTCTGCTTGAGTTAGCCCTGCTTTGAGGCGGTACTCCAGCAGTAGTTCTCTTATGCGAACGGCGCGTGGGCTTCGCCGCAGATACGGCATGGGGGGCTCCGCGAAAAATCGTGGGCCTCCTCGCTAATAGGCTTGCAGCAATATGCGGAAACGCCATAATATGGCGAAACGGCATGGGATGTGGTGGCCGGTTTGAGTTGCGCGAGCGGCTCCACCGTTCATTGCGGAAGGACCGACTATGGCCAGTGGAAGCTAGGATGCCCCTCAAGCTTAGCCCCGAGGAGACGGCGATCGTCCTGGATGGTCTGCTGCGCCGAGAGCGAAGCCAAGGCGTCCACCTCGACATTATTGAAGCGAGGATCTCGGAACTTGAGCGGCGGATGAGCGAGCACAACGATAAGTACTTGGAATGGTACTACTGGGCGCTGGAGAACATCTTCGGACTTCGGGAGGCGAAACCACAAGAGGGCGCAGCAGCCGAGTCCATGCCGCCCCAAGCTGAAAAAGCTTGATAAAGATCATTAGCGGCGCCGCTCCAGAAGCGGGTCCTCCTCATCGACGTCGATGGGTGCACCCATGCAATCGCCCCGACCTCGGTCGGCGCGATCTGCGAGGAGGACGGTCAGTCCATTCTCCTGCTGCCAGGCGGCAAGGTCGTGATCATCGAGGCGGACGTGATCCGCACCGCCAAAATCCTGTCAGGAGAGGGCGATGGGCAAGCCCCGCAACTCTGCCATGGCAGTCTATGCGGCGATGTCGGCGGTGGGCATCACTGCCGGGGTTCTGCTCGGCGGGGTTCTGACCGGGATGCTGAGCTGGCGGTGGGTCTTCCTCATCAACGTCCCGATCGGCCTGGCGGTACTCGCCGGTACCACGGCCCTGGCCGAGGGGCAGCGCAATACCGGGCGGCTGGATACCCCTGGCGCAATCACTGGCACCGGCGCCTTGGTCGCGTTCGCCTACGGCATCACCCGAGGCGGAGAGCACGGCTGGGGTGACCTCGTAACCGTGAGCGCCCTCGTGCTCGCAGTCGTCTTGGGAGTGCTGTTCCTGTGGCGCCAGACCCGCGGGCAGAACCCAATCCTACCGCTTGAGCTGCTCCACGACCGAAACCGGTCGGGATCCTACATGACCGTCCTGTTCATCGGCGGCGGGCTGATGGCTACGTACTACCTGTTGACCCTCTACATGCAGCAGGTTCTGCAGTTCAGCCCCGTGATGGCCGGTCTCGCCTCGCTGCCTGTCAGTGCCGGCATCGTCCTCGCGGCAGGTATCAGTTCCAAGCTGGTCGAACGCCTCCCACCGCGCGCCGTGGCTGCTCCGGGTCTGCTTGTGGCAGCCATGGGGATGTACTGGCTCTCCACGCTAACATTGGGATCCTCATATGCCGGGCACGTCCTGCCCGCGCTCTTCGCTACCTACTTTGGGCTGGGCATGGGCTTCATGCCGATGACGCTCACCGCGGTCCACGGCGTAGCCGAGGAGGAGGCCGGTGTCGCCGCAGCGTTGCTCAACACGGCGCAACAGATCGGCGCGGCTCTCGGGCTGGCCGTGCTGGCGACCATTTCCACATCTGCGGCCAACGGTCGGCTGCCAGAAGCGGCCAGGATCCTCCAGGAAGGTCTCGCGGGGAACAATGTGGACGCCATGGCGACGGCCAGCGCGGCGCTGAGCCACGGCTACACCTCGGGCTTCCTTGCCGGGGCCGGGATGCTACTGATCGCGGCCCTTGTCGTGACGACGGCCGTGACCACCCGGCGAACGGAAGGATCGGCAGTGCCCGGCGTTGGGGCTTGATCCGCAGAGCCGAGTGGGTGGACGCCCGGTAGAGCATCTACCCATTGGACGCGATCAGCCTGGGACGCGGCGGCGCGCGACAGCGTGGAACAGGGCGTATAGGAGAAGCATGCTCGCCACCAGCATTGCCGTCAGGTGCAGTGGCGCGGCGGGTCTGCCCGTCAGATCCTGCACCCAACCGGCTGCTGGTGGCAGCATCGTGTTGCCGAGATAGAGACAGGTGTAGAACAGCCCCATGCCGACGGAACGGCTCTCCGGGCGGAGAACCTGGGAGGGCATCGCCAGGATCACGCCCACTGGCAGTCCCAGCACTAGACCGGCCCCGATGAGTGCCGCGGATGAAAGGCCCACCCCCGAGGCAAGCAAGGCCAGGCATGCGCCCCAGCCAAGAGCTCCGGCTGCCATCAGCAGCGTGTGCTTTCCCCAGCGCTGTGCAAGCACACCTCCCGCCTGAACGGATGCCGCCGAGAGCCAGATGGTGGCGCCAACCAGCAATGCGATCTGCGCGGCAGAGTGACCTTCATAGGTCAGGAACGTCGGGGCGAAACCCATCATCACCGCGACCGAACCGTTGAAGATCCCCCAGATGGCGCCCGCCAGGCACATAAGCAGGACGTCACTGGCCGAGATCCTCCCGGCGGCCTCGGTCCCGGCACTGTCGTTATGATGCTTCGTGTAGGCCAGGTGGACGAGCAGCAGCGCAGCGAGCGAGGCGGCAGCGGTGGCAGCGAGGGCCGCGCTCCAGCCGGCCAGAATGGCCAAGGGACTCAGCGCGAGCATGGCGAGCCCCATCCCGATGGGGAGCGAGTTCACGAACACCGCCATCGCCAGCACGATCTCGCGTCGTCCGGCGAACCAGTCCGTGATCATCTTCGACATGAGCACGTTCAGCACGATGGCGCCCACGCCGGATAGCAGGCGCCCCACCAAGAGGGACGCGAAGTCCCATGCGGCAGCGGTCATGAGCCCGCCGAGGGCCATCAGAAAGAGGCCGCAGATCACAACGCGCTTGTCACCGAAGCGTCGGCCGAGTGCCGCTCCCGGAAAGGCCAGCACGATGCCGGGCAGATAATACAGGCCGAGCAGCGTGCCGAGATCCGCGTAGGAGAGGGCAAGTTCCGCGACGAGATCGGGTGAAACCGACGCAATAGACTGGACCTGAAACCCCAGGCTGATACGGGCCATCGTCAACACCGCGAGTGCCTGCCAGTGAGTCTGCATGGGCTTACTCCAAGGGGCTTGGTCCTCACGCGACACAAGCACCAACATGCCATCAGCACGCGGCAGGGCAGTGTTCCTGCCCTGCCTCATTGTAGGATCTGCCGCAGCAGCCCCGCTCAGAAGGTGTAGGCTTGGTCGTCCTCGGGCACGAGCAGACGGTCGCCCATCCCGCTTTCCGCCGCGAAAGAACGCAGTTCGGTGCGGGAGAGGACAGAATGGTTTACAGCCTCCATGTGGCTCGCAATCAGGATTGCCTGAGGAGCTGCTTGGTGGACCTTCTTGACGTCCTCAGTGCCCATGATGATGGAGCCCAGCCCCTGAACCTGCGCATCGCCCGCGTTCAGTACCACGATTTCCGGCTCATAGGAGGCGAGGTTCGACGCCACGTAACCGTTCCAGATCGTGTCGCCGGCGAGATAGAGGGTCCTCTCGTCCGGGTGCGTGAAGACAACCCCGCAGACTTCTCCGAGAACCTCCTTCGCGGCCGCTAGAGCCTCGTCGGTGCCATGCTGTCCGCGGGTCTTGATGAGCGAGACACCACGGAACGTCGTTTCTTCGGTCAGGATGCGGACGTCGCTGAAGCCCTGCGAGCGGATCAGATCCGCGTCCCGTTCGTGCTGGGCGAAGAGCGGCAGGTGCTTCGGCGCCAGTTGGACCGCAGCCTCGTCCCAATGGTCCGGGTGAGTGTGGGTCACGATCACCGCATCCACCCCAAGAATCTCCTCCATCGGGGTCTGCAGTTCGAGGCGCGGGTTACGGATGTGGCTGTTCACCGTGCCATCAAAGCCTGGATAGGCATCCTTCTTTGCCAAGTAGGGATCTACCAGGAACTTCACGCCACCAAAGTCGAGGCGAAGGGTGGCATTGCGAACTTGCTTGATCCTCATGGTGCTTTTCTCCTTATTGGACCGATTGGTCCATAAATGCCGCAAGTAGCTGCAGTTCGGCTGCGGATCACTCCAGAAGGGACATGAGTTGGGCCAGGGAGCTCTCCAGCCAGGCTGGATCCGTTCCGGCCCTCACCATGACCTGCAACCCGGGGAAGGCGAGCACGAGAAGGCGGGCGAGATCCCGTGGTGCACGATGAGATGCCACTGACTTCTCTGCCTGTCCCTTCTCGATGGCTCGGGTGAGAGCATCCTCGATGCGCCGGAAGTCCTCCTCCACGCGGCATCGTACATCCAGGTTGTGCGGCGCGAGCTCGACAGCCTGATTGATGCTCATGCAGCCGCTGCCGTGTGCGGGGTCACGAGCATCAGAAACGATCATGCGAAAGAACACCTCGATGGCCTGGCGAGCTGGCCCTTGCTCGAGTACGCGTTGCATGTCCCGCGCACGCTCCTCCCGGTAGGCGTCGAACGCCGCCAGAAACAGCTCCTGCTTCCCACCGAAGGTACCGTACAGGCTGCTTTTGCTCAGACCGGTTGCCGCAAGAAGGTCGTTCAACGAGGTGGCCTCGTAGCCCTTCTTCCAGAACACGCCCATCGCCTTACGCAGCACCTCGGCGGTGCTGAACTCCTGAGGCCGCGCCATGGCCTGCCTTGCTCCCAGCCCGCCCTAATAGGGAATGCCCCCTGCACAATCATCGCAATAGCGGTTACGGACCGATCAGTCCACAATAATCAGACCATGGAAGAGCAAAGCTGTTGTGAGATGGGTGTGCGTGCCGCTGTCCGCCAACCACTTCCGCAAGCCCCCTTCCTGGCGCCAAAGCGGCCATTCCGCTTTCGGCCAGTTCCAGACACGGCCCCTGAGCGGCCTTTCCGCTCGCCGTCACGTCATGAACAACTTTAGGAAACCCGCCCCGATAGCTACGACATAGACCGAAGCCAGCGCTTCCTTCCGAATTGCAGGATTGGCAGTCACTCTCCGACGCTAGTGCCGCTCCTGACGGGCGTGGTTCAATCGGCCTGAATACCGGCCTCGTGAACCAGCGTACCCCATCTCCTCACCTCGGCCTGCAGCATGGCTTCAGCCGCCAGGGCATCTTGCGGTCCACGCTCGAGGCCTACGTCGCGGAGGCGGGCTTGAATTGCCTCCGTCCCGAGGACGGCCGCAACCTCCTTCCGCAACCGGTCGAGAACCGCTGGCGGCGTGCCCAAGCGCGTCGAGAGGGCATGCCAGACAGTGAACTGGAAGCCTGGGACGCCCGCCTCCGCGACGGTTGGCAGGTTCGGGCTGCCGGGCGAGCGCCGCTCCCCGGTAGTGGCCAAAGCGCGCAGCCGGCCAGATTGGATCTGCCCCAACACTTCTGACGGCCCGGCGAACATGAAATCCAGAGTGCCCGCAACAAGATCAGTCACCGCCGGGCCGCCGCCGCGGTAAGGCACATGCTGCGCGCTGATCCCTGTCATCTTCGAGAGCAGGACAACTGTGACGTGGGAAGGGGAGCCAACTCCAGGAGAGCCGTAGCTCAGTGTGCCCGGCCTGGCGCGGGCGAGGTCGAGCAGCCCTCTCAAGTCCCGGACCGGGCTGGCCTGCGGCACCACCAGCACGGAGGAGGAGGTGGCGGGAATCGCAATCGTTGCAAAGTCGCGCAATGTGTCATAGCCGGGACTGCGCATAATGGCCGGCGTGATTGCATGGGTTCCGATATGGCCGGCCACCAGGGTGTAGCCGTCGGCGGGGGCCTGGGCCGCGGCCGCCATCCCGATGGCGCCATTGGCACCACCGCGATTCTCCACCACGACGGGCTGGCCTAGCCGCGTCTGAAGTTCCGTCCCGATCAGCCGAGCAATGAAGTCGGAACTGCCGCCCGGCGCGAAAGGCACGACGACGCGGACGGGCCGGTCGGGCCAGTCGGCACGGGCCGGGGCGGCGGCAAGGAGAGCGGGGAGAAACAGGGCAGTGCGGCGATGGACCGATCTCATGTCGGCTTCCTTTCTGAGACGTCCCAATATGTTCAGTCGCGGAGCGGGCGGCGCACGATCTTCCGGGCCTCGAGGATGGGGTCGCCCGAGGGCTGCAGCAGCCCGCAGCCGCCGGCGATTGACCACCAGAGGTGGTCCGCCCGCTGCACGATGAGGCATTCCAGGCTGCGGATCAGGTGCTCCCCCTCGAAGGAATGGGCGAGGGCGATGTGCGCCAGCTCCTCCGGCAGGCCCGCCGCGATGCAGAGATGCGCGCCATAGACGGGATGGCGCAGGGAGGGCAGGCCCGTGGCCGAGGGTTCGCCTGTCCAGCGCGCGCGATTGGCCGCGTCGAACTCCCAGGGCTTGCCGACGTCGTGCGTCAGCCCGCCGGCGATAACCAGGTCGCGGCTGATCCGCACGGAGGGGTCCATGGCCGCAAATTCGTCGGCGATGGAGAGGGCGATGCGGGTTACGCCCCGCAGGTGTGTGGCCTGATCGCCGCGCTGCAAGGCAAACTGGCCGGGGTTGGACTCCCCGGGGATGTCGGAGACACGCGCGAAGCTGCTCTCAGCCAGGGCGAGGCACCAGACCTCCACGCATTTGCGCCGCAGCTCTTCATGCCTGATCTCCACCAGCTCGGGGAGATCCTCCAGCACCGTGGCGCGCAAAGCATCGGTGATCTCGCGCCGCGGGCGGCGGTCCATGAAGTTCATGGCGCGCCTACTCCAGAACGATGTTGAGTTGGCGGGTCACACCGCCCCACTTTGCGATCTCGGAATCAATGAAGCCGGCGTAGTCGGCGGATGAGCCCTGGCCGGGGATGTAGCCGCTGGCGGCAAAGCGTTCCCGGATCTGCGGATCCTGCAACACCCGGGCTGTGGCATCGTGCAGGCGCGTCACGATGTCCGGCGGCGTGCCCGCGGGAAGAGAAAGGCCGAGCCATCCGACTGCGGAGAAGCCGGGAAAGCCGCTTTCGGCGACCGTGGGGGCCTCCGGGTAGAGCGGGCTCCGCGCCTCGCTCGTGACGGCGAGCACACGCAGGCGGCCAGCGCGTACATGTGGCAGGGGAATGTCCACGTTGATCATCACGACCGGCACCTGCCCCGCGATCACGTCGGTGATGGCAGGTGCGGCACCGCGGTAGGGGACGTGGAGCATCTCGATCCCCGCTGAGCGCATCAGCATTGCCATGGCGAGGTGTCCGGAGGAGCCGCTGCCGGGGCTGGCGAAGGTGATGTCGCCCGGCTTTTCCTTCGCCATGCGGATCAGATCCTGGAGAGTCCGTGCCGGGAAGTTCTCAGCGACGACCAGGGCGTTCGGCAGGGAGGCGAGCTGGGCGACATGTACGAAGGCAGTGCGGGAATCATAAGGTATGTTGCGGTACAGCCCGTGGTTCATCGCGTTCTGGCCATTGCCAGAGATCAGGACCGTGTAGCCATCCGGCGCTGCCCGGGCGACCTGAGCCGCGCCGATGTTGCCGTTCGCGCCGGGGCGGTTTTCTACGACGAAAGGCTGTCCCAGCGCCTGGGAGAGCGGCTGGGCTACCAACCGCGTCACCACGTCGTTGCTGCCACCCGGCGGAAATGGCACGACCAGGGTTGCGGGGCGATCGGGCCAGGTCGCCGCACGGCCGTTGCGGGGCAACGTCAGGGCAGGGCCGGCAAGGGCAAGTGCACCAAGAGCCACACGACGGGTCAGCTTCTGCATGTCATTTCCTCCTTCCGGGAAAGATGTTCTGGGGACCGTTCAGGCCGCGAGCCGCCAGGTCTCGCTGATCCAGGGAGCAAGACGCTCGCCCTGCAGATCCAGCCCTATGCCCGGCGCGTCAGGCACGGCAATCGTACCATCAGCACTCACGGGAAGCGCTCCAGCCACGTCAAGTAGAGGGTTGGCCGACGCGTCATACTCGATCCAGGGATACTCGCCCGGCGCACCGCGCCGTGGCGTGACGAGGGCTGCCGCCTGGAGAGCGGCACGCATGTTCACCACCGTGCCGAAAACGTGCGGCATGACCGGCAGATCATAGGCGGCAGCCAGTGCCGCGATGCGGAGGAAGCCCGTGAATCCGCCACAGACTGTCAGATCGGGCTGCAGCACGGACATTGCACCCGCGGCGAGAAAGTCGCGGAAGGCGGCGAGGCTGCCGAGCGCCTCCCCTCCCGCAATGGGAGTGGGCACAGCAGCGGACACCATGGAGTAACCCGGCACGTCCTCCGGCTGGACCGGTTCCTCGATCCAGAGAAGGTTCGCCTCCTCCATGTGGCGCGCCGAGTCTATGGCCGCGCGCGCCGTGTAGCCCTGGTTGATGTCGACCATGACCGAAACATCCGGCCCGACCTGCCCGCGCACCGCCATGGCCATGATGCCATCCGCCCGCGGCGACACCCCTGCCCGTGGCTTCAGGGCGCGGAAGTTGCGGCGAAGGATGCCATCGATTTCGGCCTGGTAGTGGCCATAAGGCTCGGCCGCATCGGTCGTGATGAAGGGAGCACTGGCATAGGCCGGAAGCCGCGTCCGGAGAGCGCCGCCGAGGGCCTCTGCCACGCTGATGCCCCGGTCCTGCGCAGCGAGGTCGTGCAGCGCCATGTCCACAGCCGAGATCGCCATCATCCCTGGCCCGCGCCGGTCGTAGCCGAGAGTGCCGAGCATCCGGTCGTAAAGACGGCCGTGGTGGTGCGGCGAGGCGCCGAGGATGATTGGGGCAAGGCGCGTGCGTACCAGGGCCGCAGCGGCAGCTGGCGAGGCGAAGACCTCTCCCCAGCCACGTGCGCCGGTGTCGGTCACCAGCTCAAGCAGAAGGAAGTCACGCCGGCGGATCATGCGCGTCGCGTTGCCAATGGCCGGCGAGGGCACGAAGCCCAGCAGGTAGCCACGAATCTCCACGACCTTCACGCAACACTCCTCCGCCCCAGGACAGGCCCTCAGCGGCCCGTTGGCAGAGTTTGCCGCCTTAGATCTGATGTGCGCAAATACCGATATGGGCAAGGTTCATGTTTGATGGTTATGACCTTTGATCTGCGGGAGATGGAGGTTTTCCGCCGCGTGATGGAGCTCGGCAGCGTCACCGCGGCTGCGGCGGCGCTGAACATCTCCCAGCCGGCTGTCACGCGGATGCTGCAGAAGGCGGAGGCGCGGCTCGGTTTCGCCTTGTTCGTGCGGGAGCGCCGGCGCCTCCGCCCGACGGCGGAGGCGCAGATCATGTTTCCCGGAACATTGGGTGCCTTCGCCGCGATCGAGCTGGTTCAGCGCCTGTCGAACGAACTAAGGGAGGGGCGCGCGGGTATCCTGGCCATTGCGGCCATTCCCTCGCTGGCGAGCTCGATTCTTCCAGCGGCCATCCGCCGCTTCCGGGAGAGAAGACCGGAGAGCGCGATCACCCTCCAGACCTTCAGCGCCCACGAGATCATTCAGCGCATCGCATCGCATCGGGACGAGCTGGGCTTCATCATTGGCCCGGTGGGTAACGAGGCGCTGCTCGTGCAGGATCTGCAGAGCACAGCCCTGGCCTGCGTCATGCCGCCCGATCATCCACTGGCTGGTCGGCGCAGCGTCGGGCCCGAGGCCCTGGCCGAGTATCCCCTCATCTGCCCGAGCCGCAATCTGGTCCTGAGCGAGCAGCTCGCCCGCGCCTTCGCGGAGAGGAACGTCCCCTTCCGCATCGCCGTTGAGGTGACACACACCCATGCGGCGTGTGCCCTGGCCCGGGCCGGGGTGGGCGTCGCGCTGATGGACGGTTTCGGGCTAATGGGCGCCCGGGCGACCGACCTGGTCAGCCGGCCTTTCCGACCCACGCTCCTCAGCACCGCGCGCCTGCTGACCGCGCGACTACGCCCGGCATCGAGGCTGGCGCAGGACTTCATCGACACGCTGGAGCCCGACGCCAGAAGCAGCGCCCGCCCTGAACGGAGCAGCCGAACCCGCGCTAGCCGATCCTGACCTTGCTCGCCTCATCATCCGCTCCGTCGAGAGCTTCCCAGACGATCAGAGGATCCCGGATCTGCAGATCCGAAGCGAGTGCCGGGGAACCGGCAGCCTGCCTCAGCACCTTCCTGCTTTTGAACACCATTGGATAATAGGAGCACAACATCTCTGCTCTATGTTGAGATGGGCTCAGAAATGGACTGGTGGCCTCTGGCCAAATCTTGCCGAGGGTGCTTCGCGCCCACAACGGTCATCAGGATGTCATTGTCAGGTTCCTGGAAGCGGACATTGCTGGCACGGCGGCGCTGAGCGTGGACCGCCGCGGTGAGTGACGCGATGACAGCCATGGCCCTCGCGCAAGTGCTTTGCTTGCCGGTGACCTGACGACCAGGCGCTGCTGAGGTTGGCTACCCCCCCGGCCACGAGCGGAAGGTGGCGGTGTGGGCCCGCCGGCCCGTCCTGCCGGCATGCTCGCCACGATGCCGCGCCGGTCTCCATCACGCGGGATGGCACAGACGCGAGGCGACCGATCAGTGCACCGCCTGCGCCGACCCAAGCGACGCGTGCCCGGACGTCTCCCCGCCCTTCGCCTCCTTTGGTCTCTGCTGCAGGTAGGTCGGGTCGAAGTCGCCGGCGGCCTGCAGCCCCTGCCAGTCCAGGATCGTGAGGGCGGTGAGGTTGCCCCGCACCAGCCCGTCCCCCCGTAGGCCCTGGAGCACGCGGTTGACGTGCACCGTGGACAACCCGAGCGCGTCCCCGATGTCGGTCTGGGTTGCCGGGAAGCTGAACCCCGCCTCGGTCGCGAGCCCCACACCCCGGAGCCGGAGGGAGATCTCGCAGAGGAGATGCGTGACCCGCTCGCGCGCGTCCCGCTGTCCGAGGCCGGTCATCCACTCGCGGAAGATCGCGGCGTCGACGAGTGTGTCGCGCCAGAAGGCTTCCGCGATGCCAGGGTGCTCGCGGGTGATCTGGCGCACGGCCGCGTGCTCTATGAAGGCAGCCGTGGTCCGCATGAGGGTGCAGACCGAGTGGTCCATCACTGGCAGGTGCAGGCCCTGGAGATCGGGCATGTCGCCCGGCGTATGGAAGGAGAGGATCTGCCGCCGGCCGTCCTTCAGCAGCTTGGAGCGGTGGACGAAGCCGGTGAGGACGAGGCAGCACTCGTGCGATTGATCGCCGTCCCGGACGATGTCGGCGCGCGCGTTGTAGGACCGCACCCTCATGGGCAGGGAGAGCAGGGCCCGCTGCTCCTCCTCGCTCAGCTCGGCGATGCTGGCGAGCTTCTGGACTTCTTATCCGACAACGCCCTCATCCGGCTTGCGTCAGCATATGGTCAAGTTGGCCGGCCAAGTTGACCATGTCGTTCCCGCACCCAGGCGGGAACTTTAGGGTCGGCTCGGCGGCACGGAGCCCTTCAGGCTTCCGCAAAGGAGCGTCTCATGTTCCGGTTACGCCTGCCGCGGGCGGAGGGGCTGCATCCCGCCGCCGCGGAAGCGCCCCCATCGGCAGCCGTTCGAGACCCATACGCAGGCTCGCCGCGATGCGCATCGCACGCTCGCGAAAGGCGCCGGCCACGTCCGGAGTGAACAGTTCGACGCAGGCTTCATTGAACAGGAGCAGCCAGCGGTCGAACATTGCCGGTTCCAGGTCGGGCAGGCGAAGGTGGGCCGAGAAAGGGTCACCGTGGTAGCGGCCGCTGCGGAGCATCACCGACGACCAGAAGTCCGCCAGCCGCACCAGATGTGCCGCCCAATCAGCTTCATTAGTACCGACAGCGCGGGCGAACACGGGGCCGAGTTGCGGATCCCTTCGCACCTGGCCGTAGAAGCGGTCGAGGAGGCGGCGGATCCCGTCCTCAGTGATTGCACCATCGAGCAGACGCGTCGAGCTCATCACATTAGGCACGAGTACACCACGAGCGTGGCGATGAGGTTCCAGACCAGCATGTTGATGAGCGTCCGGATCATGACCCGGCTCTCCTCCTCATCCACCTGCAGCAGGTCGCTGACCGCATTTCCAGGGAGCAGGAATACCCAAAGTGCCGCGTTGCCGACCAGCATCTGTCCCTCGCGCCTCCTAAACATCTATCCTATATGCATCTATATGGTCGGGCAGACATAAGCAATACTGTAGATGTATGTTTATGTTTGCACCCTGGATCGAGAGCTGCCATGCGTCTGACCGTCTACACCGACTACTCCCTTCGCATGTTGATGTACCTCGCGGTGAAGGACGACGGCCTCGCCACGATCAGCGATGTCGCGGCCGCCTACGGCATCTCCAAGGCGCACCTGACGAAGGTGGCCCACCAACTCGGCGTGGCAGGTTACGTCGGCACCGTGCGTGGCAAGGGGGGCGGGTTGCGCCTGGCGCGCCCCGCGGAAGCAATCGGCCTGGGCGAGGTCGTGCGGCGCACCGAGCCTGACATGGCGCTGGTGCCCTGCTTCGCGCCTGTCCACGGATCCTGCCCTATCGTGCCGGCTTGCGGTCTGCGCGGTGCGCTCCATGAGGCCCGGGGAGCGTTCCTCGCGGTACTCGACCGTTACAGCGTGGCTGATCTGGTGGAACGGCGGGTGGAACTGGCGGCGCTGCTGCATGCTGCGTAGACGCAGCTCGGTGGCCGGGCGGCAATCACAGCTAAGGAGGAGGGCTACCTGCACGGCCGGCGCCCGGCGCCCCGGCCGGTCCGGATCTCACCGCAGCCATAGAGCCTAACCCGAGGTGAGATCGGCGCAGAACACATCCAAAAGCCCGTTGAACATGTCAGAACCGTCCAGGGGTGGCGCGTCCTGAAGGGTCAGTGCCGAGGATGAGGAAGGAACTCTCTGCAGGAGAGCACTTGCGGTTGGCTGCCCACGGCCTCACCTTCCGTACCGTGAACCCGGTCCTTCTAACTCTTCTCGGCATTAGTGGGCTGATCCTTTTCTCCGCTGGTCCAGCGCGAGCGAGCTGCGCCGATCCCCCTGGCCCCGGCGTTGACTGGCGGCGCTGCCTGTTCGCAACGAGAGACCTTTCGGGCGCCAATCTCACAGGCGCTATACTTCGTGACGCTACCCTGCGGCATGCAAAGCTTGCACGCGCCACGCTGACGGGCATCGACGCTCCGAGTGTGCGCTTCACCTTCGGCGATTTGTCAGGCGCTGACCTTACCGGGGCCCTGCTCCGGAATGCCGATCTAACGCGCGCCGTTCTGCGCGGTGCCACGCTGCGCAACGTGGATCTGCGTGATGCACAGCTGTTCGGTGCGGATCTTCGTGAGGCTGACCTAACAGGGGCAAACCTGACCGGCGCCGATCTACTGAACACGATGCTGGACGGTGCACGCTGGACCGACGGAACGCGCGTCTGCGCTGCAGGCTCGATCGGATCCTGCCTGTGAGATCCTTTCGTTTATCCTCACCTCCACCATGACGTCACGCCGCACGGCTCTGTCGCGCGGCCCCCATGTTCACGAGGTTGCCTCGATAGAGTGCCGCAATCAGGTCGGACTGCGCGATAATGCCGGAGAGCCGCCCCTGGCCGTCCACGACCGGCACATGTCGCAGTCCCGCATCGGCCATCAGCGGCACGAGTTCTGCCACATGCACATCCTCGTGCACCGTTTCGTTGGTGCGTGGCATGATCTGCCCCACCAACTCCGGCCGCTCTGAGTAAAGCACCCTCAGGCCGCGGACGAACTGCCGGAACCGGGCCTCCAGGCCATTGTTGAGGTCCAGCGCCGGGTTTCGCATGAAGTCCAGATCTGAGACCAGCCCGATCACCTGTCGCGTGTCGTCAACCACTGGCAGCGCGCGGATGTCGTGCCGCCGCAGTAGCGTCCAGGCCTCACCCAGGGGCGTGCCGGGCTGCACAGCCACCACGTCGCGCGACATGATGTCCGCGCAGGTGATCTCCCCGAAGCGCCGCCGGTAGGCCTCCATCTCCGCTTGCTGGACCAGGGTGCCCAGCTCGTCGCGGCTCACATCGAGAACGCCGTCGTAGCGCTGCAGCACGGCATCCAGATCCTCATCCCGCACACCGATCCGCCTCGTCGGCTCCCGATCCTCTGTTTGGTGCGGGTTTGCACGGGACGAATGCTGGCGGTGTGGATAGGGGCGCCGCGTAGCGTTGTTGTAGGCCATGGCAGCGAGCATCAGCACGAAGGAGTCGAGCAGCACCGGGGAGAGGACGAAGTGATACCCTGTCCCCGTCACTCCTGCCCCGCCGAGCACGGAGGTGAGCGCAATGGCACCGCCCGGCGGGTGCAGACAGCGAAGCGCGAACATCGCGCCGATGGAGAGCGCCCCGGCAAGCGGTGCTGCCAGCAGCGGGTCCGGGATGAGCTGCGCGCAACTCACCCCAATGAGGGCGGAAACCGTGTTGCCGCCGATGATGGACCAGGGCTGGGCCAGCGGACTGGACGGGGCTGTAAAGAGCAGCACCGCCGAGGCACCTAGCGGTGCGATCAGCATCGGCGTCCCACCAGCCAGCGCGGTGCAGACCAAACCTGTCAGCAGGAGGCCCAGAAGTGCGCCGAGGGAGCCACGCAGCCGCTCCGCCGCGCTCGCCCCCATCGGGGCCGGCAGGAAGGCCTTCAGCCAGTCATGGATCATCTTGCGGCTGCTTCACCCCCGGCCACCACTCCCAGCGTCGCGAGGCCGAGCCGCCCCGCCATGGCGTCGCGGTTGGGCGCCGAGATCAGATCGGCCAGGCTTCGCTGGTCTAACACGGCCAGGAATGCGCCCAGGGCCTCCCCGAGCAGCGATTGCAGCCGGCACACATTGATCAGAGCACAGCCGCCACCCTCGGCGGCAGGCTGGAAGCAGGCCGCCAGAGCCATGTCCTCCTCTGTGAAGCGCACGACGTCGCCGATGCGGATTTCCTCGGGAGGTCGGGCCAGGCGCAGCCCACCACCTTTGCCCCGGGTGGTCTCGATGAACCCTCCGCGGCCGAGCTGGTGCACCACCTTCACCAGATGGTTCTCCGAAACGCGGTGAGCCAGCGCGATCTCCCGGATGGAGACGCGGCGGTCCTGCCTCAGCCCGAGATAGATCAGGGTCCGTAGGGCGTAGTCCGTGTAGAGCGTCAGGCGCATGTCGAAGATGTAGCATCTTTACACCTTATTGCCACTGGTCCATAAGGTTCATGTTCAATGTACCTTATGAGGCGAAGATGCCCCGCCCGCTCAGCCCGCAGACGATCTCCCTCGTGAAGGCCACGGTTCCGGCCCTGGAGGCTCATGGCCTGGCTATTACGCGCCGCATGTACCAGCGGATGTTCGAGAACGAGGCCATCCGGGATCTGTTCAACCAGTCCCACCACGGGGAGACGGGCTCCCAGCCCAAGGCGCTGGCCACAGCCGTGCTCGCCTATGCGCAGAACATCGACAACCTCGCCGTTCTCGGCCCGGCGGTGGAGCGCATTGCCCAGAAGCATGTTGGGCTGAATATCCTGCCTGAGCACTACCCCTTCGTGGCCGACGCCCTGCTCGGCGCCATCGGGGATGTTCTCGCCGAGGCGGCGACGCCGGAGATCCTGGCTGCCTGGGGCGAAGCCTACTGGTTTCTCGCGGATGTGCTGATAGGTCGGGAGAAGCAGATCTATGACGAGCACGCCTCTGCACCCGGTGGCTGGACCGGCTGGCGCGACTTCACCGTGGTCGAGAAGGTGAGGGAGAGCGACATCATCACCTCCTTCACCCTAGCCCCTGCTGATCGGGGCAGGGTGCTGCGCCACAGGCCTGGCCAGTACCTCACCTTCTGGCTGGAGATCCCGGGCCGCCCGCCCTTGAAGCGCAACTACAGCATCTCCTCCGCACCCGACGACACGGGATACCGCATCACCGTGAAGCGCGAGCCGCAGGGTATCGCCTCCAACTGGCTGCATGATGCCCTGCAGCCTGGTGCGCAGCTCAAGGTTGCCACCCCTGCAGGCGAGTTCTTCCTCCCCGGGGTGCCCGAGCGCCCTGTGGTGCTGCTCAGCGGCGGCGTCGGGCAGACCCCGCTGATCAGCATGATGCACGCCGCCGCCAGGATGCCGGGCACTCCGCCGCTGCACTTCGTCCATGGCACCCTCTCGGGCGCCACCCATGCTCTCGGTGCCGAGGCTCGCGCCCTTGCCGCCCGGTCCGGCGGCCGCATTGTCACCACAACCTTCTACGAGTGCCCCCGCCCGGAGGACCGGCAGGGCGTGGACTATGACGAGTCCGGTCGCATCACCCTGGACTGGCTACACGCCAACACGCCCGTGGCGGAGGCGGAGTACTATCTTTGTGGCCCCCGCGAGTTCCTGCGGAGCTTCGTAAGCGGGCTCCTGGCGCTCGGCGTTCCGCCAGCGCGGATCCGCTACGAGTTCTTCGGGCCGGCAGACGAACTGATGGCCGCTTGATGTGAGGGGGCTCAGCCGTGCTCATCGGCTCGAGTGTGGTCTCCTTGCAGCGTGGAACTGCAACCAACAATGTGCACCGCATCTTAGGAAACGGTGTACCTGCCGGCCGAGGGAAAGCCATGCAGCACCTTCTTGTTGCCCTTCTCCTTTCGCTCACGCCCAGCGCGGCGATGGCGCATGTGAAATGGTTCGAGGCCTATGAGGTCGCGGCACCGACTGTCCCAATCACGACGACACTGTCCTTGCCCTACTTCTGGATCGGTCTGGGGCTGGTGTTCGTGTTCTTCGTGGTTGCTACTCTACTGGAGCGCCGAGCGCCCGGAGTGGCGACGATGCGTGGCCTCGACGTGATCTCGTCGTCACTCCGGCGGCACGCCGACAACTTTATGATTGCCGTCCTGTTTGCCTTTTTCGTCGCGCTGTTTGCGGTGGGCGGCACCTATCTCACCCCTGAGTTGAAGACCGAGGCCGGTTGGGTGCCGTGGGCGCAGTTGGTCATCGCACTCCTGCTGCCGGCGCGGCGCACACGTCCGGTCGCGGCGATTGCCATCGTTCTCCTCTGGGCCGTCACCCTGCTCGACTATGACCTGTTTCATCTGCTCGATTATCTGGCTCTCGGGCTTGGCCTGGCAGGTTATCTGCTTCTCTCCGGCCTGCCAGACGGTCCCTGGCACGCTCGCCGCTTTGCCGTGCTTCGTTGGGGGATTGCGCTCGCCCTGATGTGGTCGAGCATGGAAAAGTTCATGTACCCGCAGTGGTTCCTCCCACTGCTCGAGGAGCGGCCGTATCTTGCCTTCGGCATTCCTTTCGGCCCCTACACCACCATGGCTGGTGTGGCTGAGTTCACGCTCGGCTTCGGCCTGCTCTGGACACCGTTGGTGCGCCGCCTCTCAGCACTTGCGCTCTTCGCGCTGATGTTCGCGGCCGTGTACCCCTTCGGTAGGGTGGACATGATCGGGCATGCCACGATCCTGGCCTCCCTGCTGGTCGCGATCGCGGATCCTGGCCGAGAGGACGCGCTGGAGGTTGCGCCTCGGAACCGGTGGTCTGCCCCCCTGGTGCCCGTCGGCCTCGCCGTCGCGCTGGCCGTCACCATGGGCTCCTATGCTGGGTTCCACGACGTCATCTACAACCGCGGCGGTGCCTCGCTTGCTCTCCTCAGGGCGAGTACGGAACGAGCAGCACAGGGCGGTGCAGCGCCAGGCGGCTTCTGGCGCGGCAATGAGCACTATCATGGGCATGCCCATTCGAGTGCGGCGCCTCAGGCGAGTGCCAGCGCGGCCATGCAGGACGCGATGGAGGAGATGCACGCCGCCATGGGGCGTGTCCGGGTGACGGGCAATCTCGACCAGGACTTTCTTGCCATGATGCTGCCCCATCACGAGGGTGCGGTCGTAATGGCAAGGCAGTATCTGGAGAGTGGTCACGATCCCCAGATCCGCCGTTTGGCCGAGCAGATTGTTGCAAGCCAGCAGATAGAGATCGAGCTTATGCGGGAGTGGGGCAGGGCCGGCACCGCGGCGCGGTGACGCTGCCTCGAAGACCGAAGCCGGCCATACGCGAAGGGGAGTCCCAGGCCGGCTGCGGGCTCTTACCCGAACCAACCCGGCCGGGTCACGCACCTCTTAAGATAGCGACGCTCCAAGAAGGCAGACGGATGCTGCTGCGGCGGGAAGTAATCGGTACGGACACGATTGCACGAAAGCCTCGCTCCGGCGGGGCTGGCCACTAATCGGGACGAGAGCGCGACCGCCTCGTTGCCGCTTTGGCAGGTTCAGCCCCTCTCGGGCAGGCACTGAGGATCTCACGCCGGCACCCTGGTTGGGCTACGTCCGCACGATGGAGCGAAGCCCGTTCAGAGCTGTCTGGATTAGCTCCACTTCTCCTCCCTCCGCATAAACAGCGTGAGCTGGGTAGGCGATGTCAGGTGCGCCTCGGACCAGCTCGAGCTTCCCGCTCTCCAGGTGCGGCTTCACGGCACCCAGCCGAAAGTATCCGGTTCCGCCAACCTGCAGGATGTAGGCAAGGCCAAGCGGGCCAAGACTGACGAACAACCCCGGATCCCGCCGCATTGGGTCGCGCTGGCTTTGGAGAGCCGCAAAGGTGGGCCCCCAGTCCACCTGCACGTAGTCACCCTCCGTTCCTGCTGTTCTGGACGGGGTGGACACCATCACAAGACGCTCCTCGGCAACCAGCTCAACCCTCAATCCGGGCCGGTAACGCGGCTCATAGACGACAGCGATATCGAGGATGCCCTGAGCAACCTGGTCCATCAGGTCCTCCGGGAGGCCGATAATGGCCCGAAGCGCCACGTCAGCGGCCGTTTTTCTCATCCAGACCAGCCAGGGGAGTAGGAGACTATCCCAAACGCTAAGCTCGCCTCCGATGGCGAGCACCGTTCTCCTGCCTTCCGGCACGGCGACCTGATGGCGGGCGCGCTCCCAGAGCTGCACCAGCGCAGGGGCATGGCGGAGGAACTGCTCGCCAGCGGGAGTGAGAGAGGCACCCGCCTTACTCCGGACGAAGAGCGGCCTCCGGAGCTGTTCCTCCAGGCAGCGAACCCGGGCGCTCACGGCGGTCTGGCTGACGTGCAGACGCTCCGCCGCACGCACGAAGCTGCCCGTCTCGACGATGGCCAGGAATGTCCGGGCGAGTTGGATGTCCATCGGAGCCTGCTATCCAGCAAAAAGTCTGCAGTTAACCATCCAAGAATTTCACTTGTTCGCGCTGATGGCGATCCCCAGCATCAATTAAGCATCCGTGCTCTCGTGTCGCACAGGGCTGGCTTTCGCCGAACGAGGCCCAGGGCTTTGTGCCCGCAAGCACGAGCACGGAACTGCGCCAACGCATGGGAGGTTCTCGTGACCAGACCTTGTGCCAAAGATCTCATGTCCACGGAGGTGGTGTGCGTCTCGCCTGAGATGCTGGCCGCGGATCTCGCCCAGCTGTTCGTCGACCGAGGAGTCTCGACAGTGGCGGTCCTGGACAGCGAAGGAAAGCTGCAGGGGATTGTCACCGAGGCAGACCTTATCCGTCGCCTGGCCGATGAGGATGAACGTCCCCGGAAAGGCTGGCTGGCGTTCCTTTGGGACAGCCCGCACGCGGGTGCCGAGCGCTACGCCAGAAGCCATGCCGCAAAGGCTGGCGAGTTGATGACGAGGGAAGTGGTGGCCGTCGGGCCGGCCGATAGCGCCGCCCATATCGCCCGCCTCATGGAAGAGCATGGCATCCGCCGCATTCCGGTCACCGAAGGAGGCAGGCTACTCGGCCTCATCAATCGCGCGGATCTAGTACGTGCCCTGGTCTCTGTGTTGGGAGAAAGATCGACACCACGCTCCGACGAGGAGATCCGACAGGCTGTTCTGGAGGAGGTCAACCGGGAAGAATGGGCCAAGCAGCTCCGCGTTGACGTCCAGGTCAGGCAGGGCGTCGTCATGTATTTCGGCGTGAACCATTCAGAGGCAACGAGCCGGGCCTTGCGCGTGCTCGCCGAAAACATCCCCGGAGTTAGAGACGTGGTCGACAACACGGTCGAGGTGCCCGTGATGCTCTCCTGACGTCGAGCTTCCGCTTGATGCGGCGCATGCCAACCGCGAGCGGTGCAATGGCCGGCACGGTGACCGAGCCGGGCAGCCCGTGAGCAGCCTGGCCCTCTGCAGGACCGGAATCCAGGAGCAAGAGATGCACAGAATGCCGCAACATCGTCCGCCCAGAGGTCCATCGCACGGGGAAATTCTGGATGAACTTATCTCCTGTAGCTCCCCCCCTTGCTTCCTGCGGGAGTTGGACCCCGCCTACTTCGGCTATCTGTCCGCCCCGGAAACACTGGAGCTTCTCTCTGACCTTCTCGCGGCGGAGTTGGTAGGGACGCGTGTGGAAAGGGCATGGGTGCGCGCTATGCTGCTCCGGCATGCGACCCGGGTCGGCGGGGTGCACCCTCCCGGGCAAAGGTCGTCGGCTCGCGACCCCGATCAAGACCTGGAGCCCGACGCTTCTCTTCCGCCGTTGAGGGACGAACAGCTCGCTTCCCGCCTCCGGGACGCACTAGCTCGCCTGGAGAATACCGAACTCCGTGAAGATCTGAGACAGGTCCTGTTTATGCTGCGCCGGCCCCGGTGCGACGGTATGCCCAGCAGGGGCAGCTAGAGCACGGAGAGCTGGAACGATGTGCGCGCCTGGCACAAGGCCCAGCGTAGGCAGTGCGGCGCCGGCCCTGACAACGCTAAGCGATCGTCGTGGATGACAGCGCCCAGGCTGTGGTCGCGGAAGCGGGCCGCACCCAGGGGCGAGCGCGGCCCTGACCGTTAAGTCTGAGGGGCGAGGACGGCTGCCGACGAACGTAATCCGCGTTCCGGGGAGCCTCAAGCCCGCGCCCGGCTGGCGAAACATGTCTCAGGGCTTGGGTATCGGAACGAGGGCATCATTCACATAGGCGCTGACGATACCCAGGTCGCGCACGCGCTCCGGCGAGAGCATCACCTGATCTGGTCCGTCCACAGTCTCGTATTCCACGAGAACGCGGATGCCGCTGGTCGAGAGCCCCTCGTCCACTGGCACAAGCGATTTAAGCCGGGCCCTACCGGGCGGCATCGGTGCGCGTGTCAGATGCATGTCGCGCCGTAGCCTCCTGTGCCGCCTCCGTCGTTGAGCTCTCGGTTCGCCCTACCAGCGGGGCGCCACTCGCCATCTGCGTGGCTCTTGGCGACACGACGGCGCATGTGCATCGTCAGTTCTGAGTATGCACTGACCTCCCATCCGGCCGGCCTGCTCGGTATCGATCAACGGTCGGAGTGGGCAGCAAAGCGTTATTCAGACGGTCAATGCCGATATGTCGTGGAGCAAACTTTCCAAGTGTTGCCGCCGGAGTGAATCTGACCCGGTCGCCGGTTGGAATCTGACCCAGGTCTAGGGTGCCCCGTCGTGGTGATGGGGGGCCGGATGGTCGGAGAGGAACTGGCGTTGGAGATCCGGGTG
>NZ_JAGIZB010000004.1 GCF_017813395.1 Pararoseomonas baculiformis
ATCAGGCCGGACAGCATCGTCTACACGGATGCCATGCGCAGCTACGACACTCTCGACATCTCGGGCTTTCGGCACCTGCGCATTGATCACGGCAGGGGCTTTGGGACAGGCAAGGCCCACATCAACGGCATCGAGAACTTCTGGAACCAGGCAAAGCGACACCTGCGCCGCTACAACGGCATCCCCGGCCCGTCCTTTCACCTGTTTCTCGCCGAGTGCGAATGGCGCTTCAACTACGGCCCCACCTCCAGGCTGCACAAAGTCCTAAGCCAATGGGCTAACATCCCGCCCGCCAATCCCAGTTGACACCACTTACCTATGCCAGCCCCGAAAAAGATGATGGTGAGGGGTCCGGGGAGAGGAAGAATTCCTTCTTCCTCTCCCCGGGGCAACAAGCGCCAGCCCATGAGAAAACGGCAGGAGGGTATCAGACCCGTGCCGCCAGCAGCCGCATCGCATTCGCCGTCACCAGCACGGTCGCGCCCGTATCCGCCAGGATGGCGGGCCAGAGGCCGGTGATGCCGAGGATGGTGGTCACCAGGAACACCGCCTTCAGCCCCAGGGCGATGGCGATGTTCTGGTGGATGTTGCCCATTGTCCGGCGGGAGAGCGCGACCATGCGGGAGAGGTCCATCACCCGCCCGTGCAGCACGGCCGCATCGGCCGTTTCCAGCGCCACATCGGTGCCGCCGCCCATGGCAATGCCGATATCGGCCGCCGCCAGGGCTGGGGCGTCGTTGATGCCGTCCCCCACCTTGCCGACCCGGCGGCCCTCGGCCTGCATCTCCCGAACGATGCGCTGCTTGTCCTCCGGCAGAAGCCCGGCCCGCACGGGCAGGCCGAGGCTGGCCCCGATCGCCTCGGCGGTGCGGCGGTTGTCGCCGGTCAACATCACCGGCGCCACGCCCATGGCCTTGAGCGCGTCCAGGCCCGGCCTCGCATCGGGACGGGGCTCGTCCCGCATGGCGATGGCGCCGACCAGCTGGCCATCGGCCAGGAGGACGGAAACCGACTTCCCCTCCCCGTTCAACGCCTCGATCCGCGCCATCCATTCGGCCGGGATGGAGGCCCGCTCCGCCGCCGCGCCGGGCGAGCCGAGGAAGAGCTCCTGCCCCGCCGCCCGGCCGGCCACCCCCTTGCCCCCAAGGGCCATGGCGCCCGAAGCCGGAGCGACCGGCACCCCATCCGCCTCTGCCCGGGACAGGATGGCAAGCGCCAGCGGATGGCTGGACCCCACCTCCAGCGCGGCGGCGCGAGAGAGGAGCGCGGCCTCGTCGCCCTGGGCCGCCAGCAGGTCGGTCACGCGCGGGCGCCCTTCGGTCAGGGTGCCGGTCTTGTCCAGGGCGATGGCATCGATCCGCCCCAGGCTTTCCAGCACGGCGCCGCCCTTCATCAGCAGCCCGCGCCGCGCACCGGCCGAAAGCCCGGCGGCGATGGCGGCGGGGGTGGAGATCACCAGGGCGCAGGGGCAGCCGATCAGCAGGATGGCCAGGCCCTTGTAGATCCACTCCCCCCAGGCCCCGCCCAGGAGCACCGGCGGCAGCACGGCCACCAGCGCCGCCACCGCCAGCACGCCGGGGGTGTAGTAGCGGGAGAAGCGATCGATGAAGCGCTCGGTCGGCGCCTTGCTCTCCTGCGCCTCCTCCACCAGCCGCACCACGCGGGCGATGGTATTGTCCTGGGCCGCGGCGGTGACGCGGAGGCGCAGCACGCCATCGCCATTCACCGTGCCGGCGAAAACGGATTCACCCAGGCCCTTACGCTTCGGCGTGCTCTCGCCCGTGACAGGCGCCTCGTCGATCGCGCTCTCGCCCTCCAGGATCTCGCCATCCGCCGCGATCCGGTCGCCAGGCCGGACGAGGATGATGTCGCCTGGCGCGAGGCTGGCCGCCGCGACCTGCTCGGTCCGCCCGGCTCGCTCCAGCAGGGCCGTGGCGGGCACGAGATTGGTCAGGGCCTGGATGCTGGCCCGGGCACGGCCGGCGGCCATGCCCTCCAGCAATTCGCCGATCAGGAAGAGAAGCACGACCGCCGCCGCTTCCTCCGTGGCGCCGATGATGGTGGCACCGATGGCGGCGATGACCATCAGCATCTCGATCGAGAAGGGTGTGCCCAGCCGTGCCGCGGCGAAGGCCCTGCGCGCGATCGGCACCAATCCCACCAGCATGGCCGCGGTAAAGGCCCAGGGCCCCAATGCGGGCACCGCCTGCCCGAGCAGATAGGCCGCCGCGAGCGCCAGGCCGCAGGCCATGGTCAGCACGCCACGCGGGCTGCGCCACCAGGGTCCGGATGAGGGGCCGTGATCATGGCCGTGCAGCTCCCCCGGCTCATGCCGGTGCGCCGCCTGCGCCGGTGGCGCCAGGGCCGTAGCGGTATAGCCGCCCAGCGTTCCCAACTGCCGGAGCACGGCATCCCCGATCCCCGGCTCAGGCGCGTGCCGCACGGTCATGGTGCCGGCAGCGACGGAAACCGCGACTTCCTCCACCCCCGGCACGCGCTTCACCGCGTTGGAAATGCGGGTCGCGCATCCAGCGCAGTCCATGCCGTCCACCCGGTAGCGGCTGGTGATCTGGTTCTCGGCCATGAGGAGGTGCCTTTGCAGTCAGCTCCTCGCCTCCCTACATCCTCCAGTGACTAGAGGATCAAGCGGGATATCGCGATGGAATTGCCGATCGGGGCACTTTCGCGCCTCACCGGGGTGAAAGTGCCGACCATCCGCTACTACGAGGAAATCGGCCTGCTTCCTGCCGCCCCGCGCACCGACAGCAACCGGCGCTCCTATGGAGAGACCGCCGTGCGCCGGTTGCGCTTCATCCGGCATGCCCGGGACCTCGGCTTCGAGGTGGAGGCGATCCGCCAGCTCCTGGCGCTGGCGGATGACCCCGATCGCCCCTGCGCCGAGGTGGACGGCATTGCACGCACCCACCTGGCCGAAATCGACGATCGGATCGCGCGGCTGACCTCCCTGCGCGCCGAAATCAGCCGCATGACCGAGTCCTGTGCTCATGGCCGCGTGGGGGAGTGCCGGGTCATCCGGGTGCTGGCTGATCACGGGCTTTGCGCTCAGCCCCAGCACTGAGCTTCAGCGCCCGGGTAGGATCGCCGCCATGTTGTCGAGCAGCCGGACATCGCCCAGCCCGGCAGCAGCCAGCAGCCGGGCCTCGCCACCCGCCCCGCTGGGCCAGGGGCGGAGCGTGGCGGGTTCGACGAGGGCCAGGTAGTCCGGCGCGAAGCCGGCCTGGAGTAGCTCGGCCAGGGCTTGCCCCAGAACCGCATCCGGCTCCGCCCCGCGGCCCATCGCCGTGATCGCCTCCCGCATCACCCGCGCCAGCATCGGGGCAAGGGCCCGCTGCGCGGGCGAGAGCCTCTGGTTGCGCGAGGAAAAGGCCAGCCCGTCCTCCTCCCGCACCGTCTCATGCCCGATGATGCGGACCGGCAGGTCCAGATCCGCCACAACCCGGCGAACCACCTGCAGCTGCTGCCAGTCCTTCTCCCCGAACACCGCCACATCGGCGCGGGTCTGGTTGAACAGCTTGGTGCAGACCGTCGACATGCCGCGGAAATGGCCGGGGCGGGCCGAGCCCTCGAAACCTTCCGAAGGACCGCCGACCACGATCACCGTGGCGGCGCCGGGCGGGTACATCGCCTCGACCGACGGCAGCCAGACCAGGTCGCAGCCGGCCCCGCGCAGCTTTTCCAGGTCACCCGCCTCGTCGCGCGGATAGCGCGAAAGATCCTCGTTCGGGCCGAATTGCAGCGGGTTGACGAAGATGGAAACCGCCACGGCATCGGCCTGACGCCGCGCCTCCTCCACCAGGGCCAGATGGCCCCGGTGCAGCGCGCCCATGGTGGGCACGAAGCCCAGGCGGCGCCCCGATGCACGAAGGGAAGCGGTGGCCTCCCTCAATCCCGCCAGATCGCGGATGACCTGCATGCCCCCTTCCCCATTCATGGCGCGGCAGCCATGGCCGAGCCGGCCGAATGGGGCAAGGGCAGCCCCCCTCAGGCTCCCTGCGGGCCCTGGTTGCCTGCATGGCCCTCGGGCTTGTTCGATTCCCGCACGGGCTGGCCCGGCTCGTAATCCAGCTGGTTGCCGGCCTTCGAGGTCTGGTTGCTGATCGGGTTCCCGGTCGTCAGGGTCTGGTTGATCATGGGGTCATGGGGCTTCTCGCTCCCGTTCCCCTTCCCCTTCGGGGTTTCCGGCTTCCCTGCCGTCATGGATGCGAACTCCTGGAATCCGGGCGGCGCCAGTGCGGCCCGCCCGGGGTTTCCAACGCCCCGGGCGGCATCCGTTTGCAGCCGGGCCCGACCTTCAGGCCGAGGCCTCCGCCTGTCCGATCAACGCCGCGCGCCGTTCCAGGAATTGCCCGACCGCGCCGGCGAAGCCGTCCAGTTCAGGCTGCCCGAGAGGCAGCATCAGGGCCACGAGGCCGCGGCGGGCCAGGTAGAAGCCCGCCTCCGCCATGTCGAAGAAGAACAGGTCGCGCAGCCGGGCATCGCCGCTGGCGGCATCGGCCGGGCGGCGGATGGGGGCGGCGGTGAAATGAGCGTTCATCAGGCTGCCCAGGCCGGTGAACTGCATGGCCGCGGCCCGCGCGCGGCACAATGCGTTCAGCCGGTCCCGCAACGCCTCCCCACGCGCGAAGAGCGCATCGGCTGTCTCCGGAGCGAAGACCTGGGTCAGCCCTGCGGCGCCGGCGGCCATGGTGAGGACGTTGTTGTTGAAGGTGCCGGCATGGGGCAGCCCGCCCGGGCGGGTCGGGTCGAACAGCGCCATCACATCGGCCCGGCCGCCGAAGGCACCGAAGCTCATCCCGCCGCCGATATACTTGCCCAGCGTCGTCAGGTCCGGCCGCAGCCCCAGCATCGCCTGCCGCCCGGCGCCGGACATACGGGAGGTCATCACCTCGTCCAGCACCAGCAGCGCCCCCACGGCCTCCGTCTCTGCCCGGAGAGCCGAAAGGAAGGCTGGATCACCGGGGATGCAGCCGCCCGAACCCAGCATGGGCTCTACCAGCACCGCGGCGAGGCTGTCCGCATTCTCCCGGATCAGGCGTGTCGCCGTCTCCTCGTCGTTATAGGGCGCCAGCAGGAAGTCATGCGGCACGCTGGCCGTGGAGGGACCGGATACGAAGGTGAGCACCCCGCCATGATAGGCGCCGGTGAAGACCAGGATACGGGGCCGCCCCGTGAAGGCCTTGGCCGCCGCAAGGGCCATCAGATTCGCCTCGGTGCCCGAATTGGTGAATCGCACCCGCTCGATGGAAGGGAAGCGGCCGCAGACCAGCTCGGCCAGGCGCCCTTCCAGCATGTTGTGCGCCCCGAGGTTCAGCCCGCCCTCCAGCGCCTCCAGGATGGCGGCGCGGATCACCGGGTTGGAATGGCCGTAGAGCCCGGCGGTGAACTCCCCCAGCAGATCCACGTAGCGATGCCCATCCGCATCCCAGAGATGGCATCCCTCCCCCCGCGCCATCACCAAGGGGAAGGGCTCGTAGAACAGCACGCTCCGGGTGTTGCCGCCCGGCATGAAGGCCTGGTTGCGCCGGAGCATCGCGGCGCTCTGCGGGTTGCGGGCGGCATAGCCGGCGCGGGCCTCGTCCAGCGCTTCCTCCAGAGCCGCGCCCGGAGCCTTGAGGGGAAGAGCGTCCATGGTGCCTCTCGCCGTTTCAGGCACCCATGTCGCGCCCTCCGGGCGGAGAGCGTCAAGCGCCGGCCCGGCGGTGCCGGGCCCGGCCGTCGCTAGAGCCCGATCCGCCCCCAGGTCGCCCGCGCCTCCGCGGCCGCCAGCGCGCCATCCACCGCCGCCGCCGGATCGAGTGAGGCACCGGAGAGCAGGCGCCAGGGCAGGCGCGGGCGGCGGGCACCAAGGGGAATGATGCGGGCCTTCTCCCCGAACCGCCGGTTCACCTCGCCGCGCAGGTCGCCCAACCCATCCACCAGGCCAAGTTCCAGGGCGCGACGGCCGGTCCAGAAGCGGCCGGTGAAAAGAGGCTCCCCCTCTGGCCGAAGGCGGGTTCCGCGGCGGGCCTCCACCCAGGTGATGAACTCCTGGTGCAGCGCTTCCATCAGGTCGCGGAGCCTTTCCTGCTGGGCGGGATCCACGGGGCGGAAGGGATCGAGGAAGGACTTGTCCTCCCCGGCCGTGACCAGCCGGCGCTCGATGCCCAGGCGGGCGATCGCCTCCTCGAAGCCGAAGCCGGCGGAGATGACGCCGACGGAGCCGATGATGCTCGCGGGATCGGCGATGATCTCATCCGCCGCGCAGGCGAGCCAATAGCCGCCCGAGGCCGCCGCATCCTCCACGCAGGCGATGACGGGCACCTTCTTCCTCTCGGCCAGCTGCCGGATGCGGGCGGCGATGAGGGAGGACTGGGCGGGGGATCCGCCCGGGGAGTTCACCGCCAGCATCACGGCGGCCAGGCGCTTCAGCCCGAAGGCGCGTTCCAGCACAGGGTCCAGCGCGGCGGCGGAAAGGGTGGGGCCCGCAAGCCCGTTGGCGCGCGGGGCGATCACCCCCTGGAGGCGAACCACGGCGACGCGGGGGGAGTGATCGAGGAAAGGAAGCTTCATCACCCAAAGGTCGCGCGTGGCCGCGCGGGTTCAAGGCCGTTCCGGGACGGCGCTGCCCCAATGATGCCGCTTGCACGCCGGGGCCGTTCGCGCGAATTCCCGTGCATGACCGTGACGAAGCGCGATGTCCTGGCCGCCCTGGCCGTGCTGGCCTCCATCGGCCTGATGGTGCTCTACCGCAACCTGCAGGTGGAGCCGCGGGAGATGGGCGCTCTGTGCCTCGACCTTTCCAAGGCGCCCTTCGCCTGCCAGCCGCGGGCCGTGCTGCTTTGGCTACAGCACTGGCAGCTCTGGGGCGCGGGGGCGCTGGTGCTGGGCGTCTGGGCCTTCATCGGCGCGCCCCTGGCGGTGCGCGCGGGGGCGGTGGCGCTGGGCGTGATCGCGGTGCTGAACTTCAACGCCACCTGGGGGATGATTGGCGCCGCGCTCGGCGCCTGGGCCTGGGTGGAGGCGAATGCCCGCCGGGCCGCGGCGCCCGCCCGGGGGTGAGCCCTCGCGATTGCGCCTGGCGCGCCGTGGAGGGCGGGCTGGAATTGCGGGTGAAGGCGCAACCGCGCGCACGCAGGCCCGGCCTGCAGGGGCTTGTGGAATCGGCCGACGGCCCGCGCATCAAGGCCGCGGTGAATGAGGCGCCCGAGGATGGCCGGGCGAACCGTGCCATCTGCGCCCTGCTGGCACAGGCGCTGGAGGTTCCCCCATCGCGGGTTTCCGTGACCTCCGGCGCTGCCTCCCGCGAGAAGACGGTGCTGGTGGCGGGGGGTGATGCCACCGTCCTCTCGGCCCGGCTGGCGGCGAAGCTGTCCTGAACAGGAAAGCGCCGGTCCGCATCCCTTGCGGGATGACAGGCCGGCGTCCCTGCCCCTGGTGGATCAGTAGAGGCGGATTCGAGAACGCTCAGGCGGCCATGCGGTTGACCTTGCTCTCGGCGATCATGGTCAGCTTCTTGTCGGTCGCCTTCTCCTCGGCGAGGTTCTCTTCGAGCACCGAGGCGCAGTCGGCGCGCCCGAGCTGGCGGGCGAAGGCGACCAGCGTGCCGTAGCGGGTGATCTCGTAATGCTCCACGGCCTGGGCGGCGGCGAGCATGGCGGCGTCCAGCACCTCCTTGTCGTCCACATCGCCCATGATCTCCTGGGCTTCCTCCAGGATGCCGTCCATGGCGGCGCAGGTGACACCCTTCACGGGCTGGCCATGCATCTGGAAGACCTTCTCCAGCCGCGTGATCTGGTTCTTCGTCTCCTGCAGGTGGAGCTCGAAGCCCTGCTTCAGCTGGGGGTCGGTTGCCTTGTCGATCATCTTCGGCAGGGCCTTCGTGATCTGGTTCTCGGCGTAGTAGATGTCCTGCAGCGTGTGGACGAAGAGGTCGTCGAGCGTCTTGATGGGCTTGGAGAAGAGGGCCATGGCGGTCTGCCTTCTGCGAGGTGTTCGGGATGTTCGCTGGGGTGGCCGGCCGTGCGCCGCCAGCCCAGGAACGCCTCGCGGGAGGGCTCCGTTGCGCCCTGTCCCTCAGCCGTCACGCAACTCCCCTTTCGCCATGCGCAGGATCCAGCTCCGGAAGGCCGCGAAGCCCGGCTCCCCCCGACGGCTCTCCTGGTAGATCAGATGCCAGGGCCGGCCCTTCGGAACCGCGAGGGAAAAGGGGGCCACGAGCCGGCCGGCGCGCAGGTCGTCATCGATATAGGGGCGCAGCCCCAGCGCCACCCCGATTCCATCCACCGCCGCCTGCAGCGCCTGGCCATAGAGTTCGAAAACCGGCCCTGCGGGGCGAAGGCGGGGCAGGCAGGCTTCGCCCAGCCATCGCGGCCAGTCCTCGGGCGCATGGGCCACGCGGATCAGCCGCGCCGGGTCGAGATCCTCCGGGGCCCGCAATGCCGCAGCCATGGCGGGGGCGCAGACGGGAATGAGGTCGGCGGCGAAGAGCGGCTCGGCGCAAAGGCCCGGCATGCGCGCGTCGCCGAGCTGGATGCCGCAACTCCAGCTGCCAGCGAAGGGGGCGGCGGCACCGCCGGTGGTGATCCGCACCTCCAGCCCCGGCGCTTCCCGCTGCAGCAACGACAGGCGTGGAATCAGCCAGCGGATGGCGAAGGTGGGCCCCACCCCGACCGTGACGATATGTCCCTCCCCCCGCCCTGTCACATCGGCAGTGAGCTGGGCCATCGCGTCCAGCAAGGGTGTCAGGCCCGCCTGGTAAAGCCGGCCGGATGAGGTGAGCTGCAGCCGGTTCGCCCGGCGTTCGAACAGCGCGATCCCCAGCCTTTCCTCAAGCAGCTGCACCATGCGGCTGATGGCTGCGGGGGTGACGTTCAACTCCCGTGCCGCCCCTGCGAAGCCGCCGTTCCGCGCCGCCGCCTCGAAAGCCCGGATGCCGTTCAGGGAGGGCAGGCGCCGCATCGGACCCTCAGGTAAACTTGGGCTCTGCCTCAGATAACGCTGTTTGCGCCGGCGCTTCAACGGGCGGAAACAGGCCAGGAGGAGAACGCGCATGTCACCGATGATGCTGCTGGGCCTGACCGTGCTGATGGTCGCCACCGCCCTGCTGTCCGGTGTCTTCGGCATGGCGGGCGGGCTGGTCCTGATCGGCGTGCTGCTCGCCGTCTTGCCCGTGGCGGATGCCATGGTGCTGCATGCGGTGACGCAGATGGCGTCCAATGGCTGGCGCGCCGCGCTTTGGTGGCGGTATGTGCGGCTGCGGCCGATGGCGAACTACCTGCTCGGCGCATTGCTTGCCCTGCTGGCGCTGGCGCTGGTGAACTATGTGCCCTCCCGCCCGGTGGCGCTGTTGATGCTGGGCACCACGCCCTTCCTCGTCCGCCTCCTTCCGCCCCGCTTCAAGCCGGATCCGCATCGCCTCGGCCACGGGCTGCTCTACGGCGCCGCCTGCATGACATTGATGATCCTCACCGGCGTTTCGGGCCCGTTGATGGACAGCTTCTTCCTCGGCGGCAGGCTGGAGCGGCGAGAGATCGTCGCCACCAAGGCCGCGTGCCAGATCTTCAGCCATGGCGGGAAGCTGCTCTATTTCGGCGGGCTGGTGAGCGCCGCGGGAGAGCTGGACCCGCTGCTGGCGGCATTGGCGATCGGCGCCTCGGTGATCGGCACCACCCTCGCCAAGCCGATCCTTGAGATGCTGTCGGACACGCAGTACCGCGCCTGGGCGACGCGGATCATCACCGTCATCGCGCTCTATTACATCGCCCAGGGCGCCTGGGAGATGTTCCGCGCATGAGCCCGATCACCGCGCCGCTGGTGCTGGACCTGCTGGAATGGGTGGCGCGCCGCCCCCGTTCCTATGCCGATGGGACGGAAGCCTGGCGAACCTCCTGCCCCCGGCTGGACGTGTGGGAGGAGGCAGTGGATCGCGGGCTGGTGGCCCGGGATGAGCCGGTGCGGGTGACGCAACTCGGGCGTCACCTGCTCGCCGAGCACGGGCGGGGTGCTACGCCGCCCGGCTGAAAGGGCGCACCCGCAGCAGGGCTGGGAGGGCGAGGCCGATCGCGCAGGCGCTCCAGCCCAGGGCCTGGATGTTGTGCACGCCCTCCTGCGCCGCGCTGGCAAGGGCTGCGGCCACCAATACGCCACCCACCAGCCATTCCGCCCAGCCGCCACCCTTCCGCGGAAGATCATCCAGCAGCGCGCGCGCCACCACGGCCACCAGGGGCACGGCGAAGGTCGGGAAGGGGAAGTCGCGGTAGCGCGGATCGAAGAGCAGCATCAGCTGCAGCACGGCCGCGGTGAAGAGGAAGAGGAAGAGCAGGTCCTCGAAGGCGAAGGCGCGCCAGTCGCGCCAGCGGAACCGGCCGCGGAAGATGGAGCGGATATTGCCGCTGGCCTGGGCGCCGTTGCGCGCGGGTTCCACCCGCTCCCCCGAAAGCCGGGCACCCGCACGGCGCAGCAGCAGGGCGGAGAGCAGCACCTGCCCCGCGAAGTTCACCACGAAGGCAAGCTTGAGGTGCTCGTCGAAGGCGTAGGGCCAGCCGCCGCAATAGGCATAGGCAAGGGCATTGCCGAGCGCGGCCGAGAGCAGGGCGAGCTTCCATCCCGCGGCGCGCGGCCAAGCCTGCCTGGTGGCGGCGAAGAGGCCGAGGCCCGTGATCAGCGCGGCGGCGGCATACCAGGCCCACCACGGATTCTCGCGCACCGGGCCGGCGAGGTCGAATTTCGGTTGGCGATCCGCGGTCCAGAGGCCCCATGCGGCACCCACCGTGCCCTCGTTGCGGTACTTCCAGACCTGGTCGAAGGCCTCGATCAGGTTGTAGTCGAAGCCCTCCTCGCGGCTGAGCTGGATGAACTGCCGCAGGAAGACCGCCTGGTCCACGCGGGAGGGAACGGCGCCCTCGCGCCAGCGGCCGGCGCTGGGCCAGCCGATCTCGCCAATGGCGATGGGCTTGTCCGGGAACATCGCCTTGATGCGGCGATAGACGTCCCGCACATGGGCCATGGCCACGTCCACGCCCAGCGGCTCATCCTCCCAATAGGGCAGGATGTGGATGGTCACGATGTCCACATGGCGCGCCAGCTCGGGGAACTGAGCCCAGAACTCCCAGACATCGGCATAGGTGACGGGCTGGCGCACGGCAGCCTTCACGCGGTCGATCTGGCGGGCCAGCTCCTCCACCGGCAGGTCGCGGCGCAACAGAACCTCGTTCCCGACCACCACCCGCTCCACCACCTCCGGATGGCGGTTGGCGGTGGCGATCAGGGCGTCGATCTCCCGGTCGTTCTGGCGGAGGTCGCGGCCGAGCCAGGCGCCCTTCCACATCTTCACCCCGTGGCGGCCGGCGATTTCGGCCGTCTCGTACTGCCCCTCGATGCTGGCATAGCTGCGGATCGCCCGAACGCGGGGGGCGATGAGGCGGATATCCTCATCCACCTGCTCGGCGCTGGGGAAGATGTCGCGCAGCGGGCTCTGCCCCTCGCGGAAAGGCGCGAAGGACACGCTGTTGAAGCGGTCCGCCACCATCGGCACGTCGCCGGCCTGCTCGCGGTTGGGAATCCACCAGGCCAGGATCGTCAGGAGCGCTCCGAGCAGGAGTGCGGGAGCGGTCAGGGAACGGGGTACGGCCATGATCCGAGCGGTGTAGCGGCGGAGCACGGCTCACGAAAGGCGGAGCAGGCCCGGATCATGCCGCAATCGGGCATCTGGCCAGGGCAGGATCCGGGGCGCGATATTGGCTTCCGCCCTGCCCCGCCCCAATTGCCCGGCCAGGTTTCGTGGAGAGATGGCATGCCCCGGGATGGCTTGAGCGACGACGCGGTGCGGGACCTGTTGCTGCGCACGCGCCGGATCGCGGTGGTCGGCGCCTCGGACAAGCCGAGCCGGCCGTCCCATGGCGTGTTCGGCTTCCTCCTGGCACGGGGCTACATGGCTCTGCCCGTGAACCCGGCCCTGGACGGGCGCAGCGTGCACGGGATGCAGGCCGTGCCCTCCCTGGAGGAGGCGGGACCGCTCGACATGGTGGATGTCTTCCGCCGCAGCGAGGAAGCCGGGCCCGTGGTGGACGAGGCGATTCGGCTCGGGGCGAAGTCGGTCTGGCTGCAATTGGGCATCTGGGACGATGCGGCGGCGGAGCGGGCCCGGGCGGCGGGGGTGACCATCGTGATGGATCGTTGCCCCGTGATCGAGTGGAGCCGCCTGGGACTGCCGGGCCGCATCCCCGCCGGGGCCGCACATTAACATCTTGAAAGATTCGGGCGGGCAGGCCATCTCGCCGACGTCGCGGGCATCCGCCTGCCACAAGGAGCTTTGAGGGATATGACCGAGGAAGAGCGCCGCATTATCACCGGCTATGTGGAGCGCGTCGCAGGCGTCGCCCAGCAGCCGGCAGCGACCTCAACCGGCCCCTGGGGCGCGCGCAGCGTTCCCAGCACCCAGTCCGCGCCCAACCTGCCCCCGGTTGACCCGGAGGCCGACCGGCTGATCAGCGACCTGTTCAGCCGCTACCCGGAGGCGCGCTACCGCATCACCCAGACCGCCTTCGTCCAGGAAGCGGCGCTGGTGCAGGCCCAGAACCGCATCCAGGAACTGGAGTGGCAGCTGGAGAACACGCAGAACCAGATGCAGGCCAACCAGCAGTCCCGCGGCGGGCTCTTCGGCGGCATGTTCGGCGGGGGGAACCGGCAGCAGGTGCCCATGACCCCGCGCCCGCAGCCGATCCAGCCGCCCATGGGCGCGATGAACCCGGCCATGATGCAGCAGGGCCGCGGCGGCTCCGGCTTCCTCGGCACGGCGCTCACCACCGCGGCCGGCGTCGCGGGCGGCATGGTGCTGGGTAATGCCCTCATGGGCATGTTCTCGGGCGGCGCGGCCCACGCGGCCACGGCGGCTTCCGACGCCGCCTCCGGCGCGGCGGGCGCTTTCGGCGAGCAGGCGGTGAACACGCCGGCCTCCTCGCCCTGGACCGATCCCGCGGGTGCCGGGGCCGATGCCTCGCCCGTGTCCGACCAGGGAGGCTGGGGCGCCAATGACGCGGCCGGCTACAATGATGCTGGCGGCTATGACGATGCCGGTGGCTTCGACGACGCCGGCGGCTTCGACGAGGATATCTGATCCCTCATGGATCCGCCGGGGCATCCTGGCGGATCCTCATTGACCCATCGGCGGCGCGGGGTCACCCTGCGCCCCCGATGCGCGTTCCAGACCTCGATCTCGATCTTCTCCGCTGTTTCGTGCAGGTGGCGGAGCGCGGGGGCTTCACCGCGGCCGCGCCCGCGCTGGGGCTGACGCAATCCGCCATCTCCCTGAAGATCCGGCGGCTGGAGGAACTGCTCGGCAAGCGCGTGCTGGAGCGGACCAGCCGCAGCGTGGCCCTGACCCCACAGGGCGAGACCCTGCTTGCCTATGCCCGCCGCATGCTGGCCCTGAACGAGGAGGCCGTGCGACGCCTGGTCGCGCCACCCGTGACCGGGCGGCTGCGCCTGGGCGTGGCGGACCACTTCGTGCCGCGCAACCTCGCCCCGCTCCTCGCGCGCTTCGCGCGCTCCCATCCCGGCATCCGGCTGGAGGTGGAGGTTGGCCGCTCCCATGATCTGCGCCGGGCCATGGAGGCGGGCTCGCTCGACCTCGTGCTCGGGAAACGGCGGGATGGCGAAAGCGAGGGCAGCATTCTCTGGACGGAGCCGGTGATCTGGGCAGCCGCCCCGGGCTGGCTGATGCCGGAGGGGCGCCCCCTGCCCCTGGCCATGCTGCCCGCCGGCTGCATGTTCCGCGATCGCGCCCTTGCCGCCCTCGCGCGCGCCGGGATGAGCTTCGAGGTGACCTATACCTCCCCCAGTCTCCTGGGCGTGGCGGCGGCGGCCCAGGCAGGGCTCGGCGCAACCGTGATCGGTGCCTCCGGCCTGCCGGAAGGGCTGGCGCCGCTGGGCGGCCTGCCGCCCCTGGGCACGGCGGACATGGCGGTGTTCGGCGACCTGGCCGGATTGGCGCCGCTGGCGGGCCCGCTGGTCCAGGCGATCCGCGACACGATCGGGCAGCCGGCGCCGCTCGCCGCCTGAGCGCCCCGCGGGCCCGCCCCGCGAAAGCGGCGATTGACCCGCGCGCAGGGCGGGGCGCAGTTTCCGTTCCATGACGCATGCGAATGTCCCGGCCGAGGAAGCCCCCAACCGCGACTGGCGGATCATCGGGCTGATCGGCACCGGCCATTTCCTCTCGCATTTCTACATGCTCTGCCTCGCGCCGCTCTTCCCGATCTGGCGGGAGGAGTTCGGCGTCTCCTACGCCGTGCTCGGCCTTTCAGTGGCGCTGATGAGCGCGGTGACGGCGCTGCTGCAGACACCGGTGGGCTTCCTGGTGGACCGGCACGGGGCGCGCCCCTACCTGCTCGGCGGCACGCTGATCATGGCGCTCTCGATCTCCGCCATGGCGCTGGCGCCGAGCTACTGGGTGATCCTGGGCCTCGCCGTGCTCTCGGGCATCGGCAATTCGGTGATCCATCCTGCGGACTACGCCATCCTCGGCAGCAGCATCGGCGAGAAGCGGATGGGCCGCGCCTTTGCCATGCACACCTTCACCGGCAATCTCGGCTTCGCGGCGGCGCCGCTGGTGATCGGGCTGATGACCCAGACGATGGGGGTGAGCTGGCGGGCGGCGCTGCTCTCCCTCGGGCTGCTCGGCGTGCCCGTGGTGGCGGCGCTGGTGCTCCAGTCCCGCATCCTGAAAGACCAGGCGCGGCCGAAGAAGGGCGGGGCGCCGGTGGGGCGCAAGGTGCTGCTCTCCCGCACCATGCTGATGTTCTTTGCCTTCTTCCTGCTCTCCTCCATGGCGGGAAGCGGGGTGCAGGCCTTCCTGATCGCGACGCTGGACCAGCTCTGGGGCACGCCGCTGGCCGTCGCCTCCCTCGCCCTCACGGGTTATGTGGTCGGCGCCACGGGTGGGGTGCTGATCGGCGGCTGGTATGCGGACCGCTATTCCCGCCACTTCACCTTCGTGCTCGGGCTCACCTCGCTTTCCATCCTGCTCTTGCTCGCCATGGGGCTGCTGCCCCTGCCGGACCTCGTCCTGCCCGTGGTGGCGCTCGTGGCGGGCACGGCGCTCGGCGCTTCCCGCACGCCGCGGGACGTGATGGTGAAGCACGCGGCGCCTCCCGGGCAGATCGGGAAGGTGTTCGGCTTCATCTCCTCCGGCCTGCCGCTGGGCGGCGCGATCACCCCCGTGCCCTTCGGGCTGATGCTGGACAACGGCATGCCATGGCTGGTGCTGCCGACCGTCGCCCTTCTGCTGGTGGCCTCCTTGCTCTGCGCCGGTGGGGCGCGGGGCGAATCCCTGCGCAGCACGCGCAGCACTTCGCCCGCCCCTGCCCCCGCCGAATAGGCCCGCGGACATGGCAGCGCCCTTCGACCTGGCGCTTGAGGCGCTGGGTTGGATCGGCACGGCGGCCTTCGCCACCGCCGGCGCGCTGGCGGCCGCCCGCAAGCGGATGGACCCGGTGGGCTTCCTGCTGGTGGCGGGGGTCACGGCCTTTGGCGGCGGCGCATTGCGGGACCTGATGCTCGGCCTGCCCGTGGCCTGGCTGACCCGGCCGGACCTCGCCATCCTCGCCGCCGTCTTCGCGCTGCTGGTCTTCTTCGTCGCGCCGCGGATCGAGAGGCGCGTGGCCCTGCTGCTCTGGGCCGATGCGGCGGGCATGGCCGTCTTTGCCGTGCTGGGAGCGGAAACGGCGTCGCGCGCGGGTGCGGCAGCCTGGGTCGCGGTGTTGATGGGCGTAATGACGGCCAGCTTCGGCGGGCTGATCCGCGACGTGATCTGCGGCGAGATCCCGCTGATCCTGCGCCGCGAGATCTACGCCACCGCCGCGGCAGCCGGGGCGGGAGCCTTCCTTGCCCTGGAAAGGCTGGGCGCGGCACGGACGATCGCGGTCGCGGCCGGAGTGCTGGTGGCCTTTATAACCCGGGCGGCGGCCCTGGGCGGCGGTTGGTCCCTACCGGCCTATGGCGGTCAGGCCGCGCGCGGGGCGGCGGACCCCGAGCCAGATGCGGACCGGAACGCGGAGGCGACCAACCGCATCTCCCCGGGCCCGTAGCGCTGGTCCAGCGGCAGCAGCAGGACGCGCCCCACCAGGGACCTTGTCCTTTCGCAGCCGGCTGGCTCCACCGGATCGGGCCATATGACCGGGCAGAAGATTCCGGCTTCCGCCATGCGCGCCGAGGTGGCGGCCGCATCCGGCACGAGGACGGGAAAGCCATAGGGCACCCAGGCCGGGGCGGAGGCTGGCAGGAGGTGGAAGCCATCGGGGATCAGCGCCGAAAGGACGGCATGATTGGCCCGGCGCGCGGCGGCAATGGCGCCGATATCCTGCCGCGCCAGCAGCGCGCCCGTGATCCTGCTGGGAAGTCCGGGCTCCACCCGCATCCCGGCTTCCGCTCTCCGGTAATCTGGAAACCAGCGCTCATTCGCCTCCTCCTCCTCAAAGCGCTGCAAGGCAGGCCATGGGCGCGCAGGGATCGCGGATGGTGGCTGCGGGGGCAGGGACTGCGCCCGGTCCGCGCCATTTGGGGTGACGACGCAGTAGCCGCCATCCGGCACGCCCAGGAGCTTGCGCGGGCTATAGAGGATGGCGTCGCCCAGCGGCGGACCGGGCCAGAGCGCCTGGGCACGGTCCTCGATCCAGACGACATCCCGCCGTGCCTCGGCCAGGCGGTACAGGGCCGCGGAAGCGGGCTGGCCGAAATAGGCGATCACCAGCACCGCATCCCCGGGTGCCAGGTGATGGGCGAGGAAGCCGGTATCAGGGCCCGGTGCCTGCTCCTCGTTCAGCGGATAGGTCGCCACCCCGGCCAGATACCCCCTGTCGCGGGCCGCCAGCGCGGCATCCAGCAGGGCATGGCAGGCGAAGCCGGGCAGCCAGAGCGTGCCGATGGGCGCGAAGGCGGCGCAGGCACCCAGCGCCAGGGCCGAACGCCCGTTGCGGAAGGCGTGGGGGCGCACCCCGCCCCCGAACCAGCGCTGCGCGACGCTCTCCGCCCCGCCCTCCCCGAGCGGCGGGCCGGGATCGAGCGGCAGGAAGCCACCAATGCCCATTCTATGCGCGCTCGGCCACCACGAAGAGGCTTGCGCAGAGATCCGGATAGCGCAGGCCGAGCTGGTAGCAGCCCTCCATATAGGCTTCCGAGATAAGCCCCGCTTCCAGCCCGCGATCCATCTGGAAGTTCGCCAGCGGTTTGAAGAAAACACCGCCGCGATCGACGATGCGGAGCCCCGCGGCCCGGATATCCGCGGCGAGGGTATCGGGCAGGTAGACCCGCCGGTGTCCCTCACGGATATCGGCTTCCGTGAAGGCGGCCAGTCCCGGGATCAGGCCCATTTCCACCGCGATCTGGCGCGACGGCGCCAGCCCGTTTGGCACGGCGACCAGCATTCTCCCACCCGGCGCCAGCCATTCCCGCGCGCGGCTGAGCACGAGCACGGGGTCCATCAGGTGCTCGAGCACATGGGAGAGGAAGATGGCGTCGAAGCGTGGCGTCGCCTCGAAGCTTTCGAAAAGCGCGCGGTGGAGGATGGCGCGCGGCGAAAGGCGGGCGGCGGTATGGGTGAGGAAGGAATCGGCCGCATCCACCACTTCCAGTACCTCGAAGAGCGGCTCGATCAGCACGGAGAAGGCGCCGTGATGGCAGCCCATCTCCAGGGCGCGGCGCCCTTCCGGGCGGGCGGGCAGATGCGGGCGGAAGCGGCGCAACATGTAGCCGCGCATCAGCTTGTCGAAGGTGAAGTCGGCATAGAGGCCGGCGATGGCGTTCAGCCGCGCCGTTTCCTCCGCGAGCATGGCCATCCTGGCCCCCTCTCCTCGTCTCGCCCGGCATGATGCGGCCCCGGCGCTTAACGGGCGGTTGAGGGATCCGCTGGCAGGCTTGCTTCGATGGTGCGCAGGAGGCGCGCCGAGGCGATGCGGAAGAACCGATGCTCCAGCGCTCCCCCATCCTCGTCTTTCCCGCCGGCATGGCGGCCGCGCGGCGCTTCGCGGAAGCGGCCAGGGCCAGGGGAGAGGTGCTGATCGGCGCCTCCTCCCTCGCCTTCGATCCGGCGCGGCCGGGCTACGAGGAATGGGCCCGCCTGCCCTATTACGACGCGCCGGATTTCGCGCAGGAACTGGCAGCGCTGGTGCGGGCGCGGGGGATCCTGCGCATCCACACGCCGCATCCGGTGGTGCATGCCCATCTCCGTCCGCTGCTTCCCTGCCTTCTTCCGGAATGCGTGCTGGATGAGGAACCGCCCTACCAGGCGGAGCTGTCGGGCTATCGCGGCTGGCTGCGGGAGGCCGAGGGGCTGGCGCGGGCCGGCGATGGGCTGGGCGGCGGCGCGCCCCGCAGCCCGGCCCTGGGCCTGGAGGCGGCGGCGGCCCTGCTGCGGCAGGCGCATGGCGTCCCAGGCATGTGCGACGATGCCAAGCTCTGGGCCCTGGCTGCCATCGCGCGCCACGCGCCGCCAGGCGATGTCGTGGAGATCGGCTCCTGGTGGGGAAAGTCGGCGGTCATCCTGGGCTGGCTGGCGATGCGGCACGGCATCGGCTCCCTGCTTTGCGTGGATCCCTGGTCCGTGGAGGGAACCCAGCAGTCGCATGAAGGGCTGGATGCGGTGAGCGCGGCGGCGGATCACGAGGAGGCGGCGCGCATCTTCCTCGTCAATCTTCTCGGCCTCGGCGCCCACGGTACGAACTACCTGCGGCTGCCCTCCGTCCAGGGTGCCGCGCATTACCGGGCGGATCCGGTGGTGCACTCCGCGGCTTTCGGTGAGACGCGCTATGCCGGGGAGATCGCGCTGCTGCATATCGACGGCAACCATGCCCATGAGCAGGTGCGCGCCGATGTGGAAGCCTGGATGCCGGTGATGCGCGATGGCGGCTGGCTGGTGCTGGACGACTATCTCTGGCCATTCGGGGATGGGCCGCGCCGCGTGGGCGATAGGCTGCTGTGGGACCGAGCGGGGGATATCGCCTGCGCCGTCACCGCCGGCTCGGCCCTGTTCCTCCGCTTTCAGTCCCAGTAACGCGTCCGCTCCAACAGGGCGTGGTAGTCGTCACGGGTGACGCCGATGATCAGCCGGTCCCAGAAGCGGCCCTGGCGGTGGAACCAGCGGCGCTGGCGTCCCTCCAGCACCCAGCCGCAGCGGTCGCAATAGGCGCGGCGGCTGGGCTCGTTATGCTCGATGATGGAGCTGTCCAGCCGCTCGAAGCCGAGCTCGTCGAAGGCATGGCGCATGATCGCCATGATGGTGTCCGTGCCGATGCCCTGCCCACGCCGGGCGACCGGGCCGATCATCATGCCATGATGGGCGTGGCGGTTCTTCCAATCGATTTCGACCAGGTTGGCCGTGCCCAGCAGCTCGCCGCCCAGTGTGATGGCGAAGCGCCGATCGGCCGGGGATGCGGATTGCGCGGCGATCCATGTCCGGGTCGCCGCGAGAGAGGTGGGGAAGTGCCACCCGCCCAGCCGCTGCCAGATCTCCGGTTCATTCGCCCAGGCATGGAGGAGAGGCGCATCCTCCTCCTCCAGCGCGCGCAGCACCACGCGGCGCCCAAGGATGTTCATCAGCCCTGGTCCGCCCGGTAGCTCCGCCTCTCCGGCGGCTGGTAATAGGCGTCCAGGCTGTCTGGCACGCGGGCGTTGAAGCCCAGGAGCTGGCGCAGCGCCTCGTCCCGCGGTTCCGGCCCCATGCGGGTATAGTCCATCTGCGGCTTCACGAAGGGGCGGGTGTAGCCGATGGTCAGGGCCCGCCGCGGCGCCGCGCTGCGGTTCACGCCCGCGCAATGCCAGAGATGGGAATCGAACAGCACGACGTCGCCCGCGCGGCCCGTGTTGCGCTCCGCATGTGCCAGGAAGACCTCGTCCGGCGGGCGGTCCGGATGGTGGTGGGAGCCGGACAGCATCCAGCTTGCCCCGTTCTCCTCGGTGAAGTCGTCCAGCATGACGAGCATGTTGATCATCAGCACATAGGGCGCGCTGAAGCCGCGGACATCACGGTGGATGCGGCCGACATAGGCGCTGGTGTCCGGCCGGTTCAGATAGGCGCCGCAGGCGTTCAGCACATAGGGCCCGCCACCGAGGAAGCCGGTGATCTCATCATGCAGGGGCAGCCCGGCCAGGAAGCGGTCCACCGCGCCGCCACGGCCGGCCAGGTGATGAAGCGTGCCATCCGTCGCCTCGGCCACGCCGTTGCGGAGCTGGATGGCGCGCCATGTCGCGTAGCATTCGTCCAGCTCCTCCCGCAGCGCGCCGAGCAGCCCGGGGGCGATGAGGGCGGGGAAGCGCACCCATCCGCGTATGGCCATCAGGTAGCGAAAATGGGCGGCTTCCGACGCCGCCGGATTCATGGCGTCCATCCTGGCCGCTCCGTGATCCTGGGCCGCCAGGATGAGGAAGGCGGGTTAAGGCTTCGCCAAGATCAGCTGCTGCCCGCCACAGGGACCGGGCCGGCGCAAGAAGGCGTTCTAGTGGTGCTCTCCGTTCAGGCGGTTCCCGTTCAGTCCCGGCCCCGGGGAAGTCGCCTGCCCGTCATCGCCTTTCCTGGCTTCCACCCCCGCCATCTGGATGCGCGTGGGCTGCTCGAAGGCTCCCTGCGCGGGCCGTCGCTGCATCGACCAGTTGGCCTGCAGCCGTACCTCCGGGTTTGGCACGGTCCAGCAGGCACCATCCGTCTTCAGGAAGACCACCCACATCAGATGCGCCTCCGGCCCGTAATCGATCATGAAATGGGCAAGGCCGGCACCGCGGACCGTATCCATCGGCAGGGGTGGATCGAGTTGCAGGATCATGTGCAACGAACGGGGGCCGTTCCAACGCGGTTGCTGAATTTAACATGACTTTATTTCCGGCGGAGCCGCCTTGACGATCCGCCGGAAAGACAGGGCTCAGACCGCCCCGATGCCGAGCATTTCCGCATAGCGCGGCGTGGCCTTCAGCCCCGTGCCCGTGAGGATCACCGCCACGCGTTCCCCAGCCCTCACCCGGTTGTCGGCGGCCAGCTTGCCCAGCGCGGCCACGGCCTGCGCGCAGGTCGGTTCCACATAGATGCCCTGGCGGGCGAGGGAGAGCGCGGCCTCCGCGATCTCGGCTTCCTCCAGCAGCACGCCGCCCCCGCCGCTGCGGCGGAGCGCGCCGAGCACCTCGGCCGGGCGGATGGGCTGCGCGATGGCGGTGCCCTCCGCGATGGTGGGGCGCGGCGCCTCCGGCGGCAGGCCCATGGCTTCGCGCGCCAGGGGGCCGCAATGGGCTGGCTGCGCGGCGTAGAGCCGGGGCAGGCGGGGAATGGCGCCAGCCCGCAGCAACTCGCCGAAGCCGATATCGCAGCCCAGCACGTTGGAGCCCGCGCCGCAGGGAATCACCACCGCGTCCGGTGCCTCGAAGCCCAGATCCTCCCAGAGCTCATAGGCCAGGGTCTTGGTGCCCTGGAGGAAGAAGGGATGCCAGTTGTGGCTGGCATAGAAGAAGCCCGACGAAGGGTCGTTGCCCTGGCGCAGCGCCTCGTCCGCGCAGTCCTGCCGGGTTCCGGGCGTCAGCTGGATTTCCGCCCCGGCGGCGCGGGACTGCACGGTCTTGGCGGGGGAGGTGCTGTCGGGAACCAGGATGCGGGCGCGCATGCCCCCGGCAGCGGCATAGGTGGCGATGGCCGCGCCGCCATTGCCCGAGGAATCCTCCAGCACCGCCGTGATCCCCTGGTCCCGCAACAGGGAGAGCATCACCGAGGCGCCACGATCCTTGAAGGAGCCGGTTGGCATCAGCCACTCGCATTTCAGCAGCGCCTCGAAACCGGCGACGCTGCGCCGCAGCAGGGGCGTGCGCCCCTCCCCCATGGCGATCGGATCGCGCGGGCGGAAGGGCAGCGCGGACGCATAGCGCCACAGACCCGGCGCCGAGGCATCGATGGATTCCCGGGTGATGCCGGGCAGGTCCGTCAGAAGAAGCGGCTGGCCATCATCGCCGCGCCAGCGCGGGGTTTCCAGCGGCCAGGTCTGTCCGGTGCGCGGGTCGAGATAGGCGGTCACGGGCGGTCCTCTGCGGAAGGGGCGGCAACCTGTCTTGCCGCCGGGCGCCCCGCAAGAGATACCAGGGCATGACCGACCGCACTGATGCCGAGGCTGTCGCCGCCCTGGCCGCCGAGCTTGTCCGCATCGACAGCCGCTCCTCCGTCTCCAACCTCCCGCTCGCGGAGCGGGTGGAGGCGGCGTTGGCCGGCTTCGAGATCGAGCGGCTGGACTATGCCGATGCGGCGGGCGTGGCCAAGCGTGCCATCGTCGCGCATCGCGGCGGTCCCGGCGGGCTGGCGCTGTCCGGCCACATGGACACGGTGCCCGATACGGGCTGGCAGGACGACCCCTTCTCCGGCCGGATCGACGCCGATGGCATGATGCACGGGCTGGGCACCGCGGACATGAAGGGCCCGGTTGCCTCCTGCATCATCGCTGCCACGGGGCTGCCGGCGGATATCCCGGTCACGCTGCTCATCACCACGGATGAGGAGACGACCAAGGCGGGTGCGGCTCTGATCGTGGAGGCATCGGAACTGGCGCGGCGGGCCGCCCTCAGGGGGATCATCGTGGCGGAGCCGACGCGGCTGGCCCCCATCCGGGGGCACAGGGGCACGGTGAATTTCGAGGCGGTGGCCAGCGGCATGCAGGCGCATTCCTCCACCGGCCTGGGGGTGAACGCGAACCTGGCGCTCATCCCCTTCCTGGCGGAGGTGAAGGCGCTGCATGACCGCCTGCGCGAGGATCCCGCCTTCCGGGATGAAGGCTATGATCCGCCTTTCCCCGACCTCAACATCGTCATCGACAACCATGGGACCGCGATCAACGTGACCGTCGCGCGGGCCACCGCGCGGATCAAGTTCCGCTATTCCCGCGCGCTGGACCCGAAGCCTGTGATCCGCGCGCTGGAGGAAGCCGCCGCGCGGTCTGGAATCGTCCTCCGCTACGTGGTGGATGGTTCCCCGCCCGAGCTTCCGCCGGAGCACCCGCTGGTGGCTGCGGCCGTGGCCGCCACCGGGCAGCCCGCGCGCACCGTGCCCTTCGGCACGGATGCCACGCGGCTGAACGCCCTGGCGCCCTGCGTCGTGCTCGGCCCGGGTGATATCGGCGTAGCCCACTCCACCCGGGAACATGTCCCCGTTGCCGAACTGGCCGCCGCCATTCCGCTCTTTCGGCGTCTCCTGCGTGAGGGCGCGCAGGCCGGTTGAGGGCGAAAGCGGCGCGACGCAAACCGAATATAACGTAGGTTATAACTCACATTTTCCGAGAGGCCCGAAAAAGGCGATAGCCGAGAACAACCGTCGGGCTTTCAACCGCGTTGGGCCCGCAGCTTCGGAAGCCGGAGCCTGCCCGACCAGGATCGTGACCAGTCGCCACTCATCGAGCGGGCAGCCGGAAAGAGGAGTGGGCCAGGCCCGCCTCCTCATGTCGCAGGGGATTTTCCTTGTGGCCCGGAATGAGCAGGAAGGAATCCGCACTCATGATGAACCGACGTGCACTCGGTATCGCGCTCGCCGGCGCTGGGCTGGCTGGCTGCGCCGCGACCGCGCAGCCCAACATGGCACCCCAGGGCATGGCGGCCGCGCCGCCACCTTCCTCGGGCGGCCCCGGCGCCGGTCTCCGCATGCAGGCCCTGCAGGGCGGCGCCTTCCTGATGCAGACCGCCCAGCTCGGTGCCAGCAAGGCGCAGCGCGCCGATCTGCGCCGCTTCGCCCCCTTTGAGGTAACGGAGCAGCAGGGGCTGGTGCAGGCCATGGGGCTGCTGCACGGGAACATGGCCCCGCCGCCGCCGTCCGCGGACAAGGCGGCGATGCTCCAGCAGCTGCAGGCTGCGAATGGCCGCCAGTTCGACCGGCTCTTCGTCACGGCGCAGGTGCAGGGCCATCAGGAGGCGATGGCCACCTACACCTCCATCGCCCAGGACGTGGCCGCCCCGGCTGCCGACCGCGCCATCGCCCTTCTGGCCGTGGACCGCATTCGCGAGCACCTGACCTTCCTGCAGGCCATCGCACCGCGGGCCTGAACACTTGCGGGGCGCGGCGATGTCGCGCCCCGCATGTCCTACTGGTTGCCGCCGGGCTGCCAGAGCGGGTCCTGCCCCATATTCAGGGCCCGGGAGAGCACGAAGAGATGGTCCGATAGACGGTTGAGGTAGCGGACCGCGTTGCCGTTCAACACCTCCTCGGCCGCCAGCGCCACCACGGCGCGTTCTGCCCGGCGCGCGAGGGTACGGGCCAGATGCGCGTGCGCCGCGGCAGGGGTGCCCCCCGGCAGCACGAAGGAGCGCAGCGGCGGCAGTTCCGCATTCAACGCGGCCAGCTCCTCCTCCAGCCTCAGGCACTGCGCGGCGGAGATGCGCAGCCCCCCTTCTGTTCCCGGCACGGAGAGGTCCGCCCCCAGGTCGAACAGGTCGTTCTGGATGCGGGCGAGCATCGCATCCTCGTCCTGCGCCGTGTGCAGGCGCAGCAGGCCGATGGCGGCGTTCGCCTCGTCCACCGCGCCCAGCGCCTCCACGCGCAATGCATGCTTCGGCACGCGCGTGCCGTCGCCGAGCGAGGTTTGCCCGGCATCGCCGCCGCGCGTGGTGATGACGTCCAGCTTGACCATGGGGCTCCTGATCTATTCCAGCCTGAAGACGACGCGGTAGTCGCGGCTGCCCCAGATGGGCATGCCATCCCGCAGGGCGGGGAAGAAGCGGCATCGGCGCACGCCGCGCTGCGCGGCCTCGTCCAGTGCGAAGGAGCCACTGGAGCCGATGATGCGCGCCTCCACCACCCTGCCATCATCGGATATGCGCAGGCGGAGATTCACCGCGCCGGTGACGCCGCGCTGCCGCTCGGAGGCGGGATAGCCGATCACGTCCTCGCAGCCCGGCTGCGGGGCACCCACCGTACGGCTCTCACCCGGCGAGCCCAGGTTGCCCGCGCCGAGCCGGACGCCCCCCGTGGCAAGGGGCACCTCCACGCTCCGCATCGGCGGACTGGCGGCGGGCGGCACGGCTGGCGCGGGAGGCTGGGGCGGGACGGGGCTTGGCCTTGTGGAGGGCCGGGGCGGGGGCTGCGGCGTCGGCGGGGGAGGCAGCGGCAGAGGCTCCGCCGGATATGCGGGAGCAGGCGCGGGATCAGGCTGCCGGCTGGGTTGAGGGGCTGGCTCGGCCGGAAGCGGCAACGAAGGTGCGGCTTCTGCCGGGGGCGCTGGCTCGGAGGATGGCGCTTCGGCCGGCGCGGCGGGCGGCGCCGCTTCTGCCGGCAGACCTGCCGGGGGCAGGGGCGCGGGGGGCTCCGGGGCGGGGGAATCAGCGGGGACAGGTGGTGGCGTGGATGGCGTGGCGGCGCCGGTGCGGGCCTCGTCCGGCACGGGCGCCGCCCCGAGCTCGGGAGCAAGCGCCTCCGCCCCCTCCCCCGCGCCGACCGGCCCCTCCCAGACAAGCGGCGTGCCCTCCACGATGCGGGGTTCGGGCAGGCGTTCAGGGTCCAGATCGAGCAGGATGGCGGCGAGAGCCGCCGCGTGCAGCGCCGCCGCGACCCACCACGCCCAGGCGCCGCGCCGGCCCCGGCGGCGCCGCGGCCGCCAGGCCGGCGCGGCGGCGGGCACATAGGCCCAGGCCGGGTCGGCTGCCGGAAGGCTCAAGCGCGCCGGGTCACAGCACCAGCACCCCGCTGTGCTTCGCCTTGCCCTCGGGTTCCACATGGATGGTGATGACGGCGTTGCCGAGGGTGGATTTCAGCGCCGTCTCGATCCGGTCGCAGATGTCATGCGCCTCGGACACCGCCATCGCGCCGGGAACGACGAGGTGGAACTCCACGAAGGTGATCCGGCCCGCGCGGCGGGTGCGGAGGTCATGCGCCTCGATCGCGCCCATGGCCTCGGCCGAGACAAGGCTGCGGATGCGGGCGAGGTCCTCGGGATGAACCGCCTCGTCCATGAGCCCGCCAACGCTCTCCCGCAGGAGGCGCCAGCCGGAGAAGAGGATCATCACGGCCGTTACGCCCGCCAGCAGCGGGTCGAGCCAGAGGAGCCCCGTCACCGTCACGAGACCGACACCGATGATCACCCCGGCGGAGGTGACCACGTCGGACATGAGGTAATGCGCATCCGCCACCAGGGCGGGGGAGGAAAGCCGCTTCCCGCGCCGGCGAAGAATCGTTGCCCAGGTGCCGTTGATCACGGTGGCCACGGCGGAAAGCGCGAGGCCCGCCACGGGCTGGTCCGGCGCACGCGGGCTGGCCCAGGCCTGCCAAGCCTCCTGCAGGATCAGGGAGGCCGCGACGAGGATCAGCGTGCCTTCCAGCACGGCCGAGAAATATTCGACCTTCGCATGCCCATAGGGATGGTTCTCATCCGCGGGCATGGCGGAGTAGCGCACGGCAGCCAGGGCCGCGGTGGCGGCGGCCACGTTCACCACCGTCTCGAGCATGTCGGCGAAGAGCGCCGTGCTGCCCGTCAGCCACCATGCCGCCCCTTTGAGGGCAAGCACGGTGAGGCCGACGCCGAGGCTGGTCCAGGCGGTGCGTTCGGTCGGGCTCATAGGGGTCGGACTCATCCGCCCCCGAATAGCCCGCCCTGCCCTAGACCGAGAAGTACTTCGCGCGCGGATGGTGCAGCACGATCGCGGAGGTGGATTGCTCAGGATGCAATTGCCATTCGTCCGAAATCGAGACGCCGATCCGTTCCGCCTTCAGCAACCGCAGCAGCGGCTCCTGGTCCTCCAGCTTGGGGCAGGCCGGGTAGCCGAAGGAGTAGCGGCCGCCGCGATAGCCCTGGGACAGCATCTTCTCCATCTCGCGCTCGTCCTCGCCGGCATAGCCGAGCTCGGCACGAATGCGCTTGTGCACATATTCCGCCATGCCCTCGGCCATCTCCACCGAGAGGCCGTGGAGGTAGAGGTAATCCTGGTAACGATTCTCCTCGAACCATTCCCGCGCCATGTCGCTGGCCTTCTGGCCCACCGTGACGACCTGCAGGCCAATGACGTCGCGATTCTCCGGCCCGTCATCCACGTCACGCACGAAATCGGCGATGCAGTCGCCATCGTCCTTCGGCTGGCGCGGCAGGGTGAAGCGCGTGGCCTCCGTCACCCCATCCTCCTCGAAGAGGATGAGATCATTCCCCTGCCCCGCGCATTTCCAGTAGCCGTAGATGGCTTGCGGCTTGAGAATGTCCCTTTCCTCGGTGATCTGCAGCATGCGCCGCAGCACGGGGCGGAGTTCCTGCTTGGCCCAGCCCAGGAAATCGTCCAGCGACCGGCCCTGCTTCCGGAAGCCCCACTGGAATTGATACAGGCTGCGCTCGTTGATGAAGGGCACGATTGCCTTGGGCGGGGCCTCCACCACGCGCGCACCCCAGAAGGGCGGGTTGGGCACGGGCTCATCCGCGGTCAGGCGCCGGCGGCGCCCCTGGGCATAGCCGATCTCCACCGGAGCGAAGCCGCGCGCATCGGCGGTGCCGAGGGTGCGGCGTTCATTCCGCCCCTTGCCGGCGCGCTTGGCCTGCAGGGCGGCCAGGTAGTCGTCGAAGCCGTTGCCCATCACCTTGTCCATCAGGTGCAGGCCGTCGAAGGCATCGCGCGCATAAGCCACCCGGCCGGAGGCATAGGCGCGGACGCAATCATCCTCGACATAGTTGCGCGTCAGCGCCGCGCCGCCGAGCATCACGGGGATGTCCACGCCCTGGCGCGACATCTCCTCCAGGTTCTCGCGCATCACCACGGTGGACTTCACCAGCAGGCCGGACATGCCGATGGCATGCGCCTTGTGCTCGCGCGCGGCGGTGACGATGTCCTGCAACGGTACCTTGATGCCGAGATTCACCACCTTGTAGCCGTTGTTGGTCAGGATGATGTCCACGAGGTTCTTGCCGATGTCGTGCACATCGCCCTTCACCGTGCCGAGCACGATGGTGCCCTTCTCCTGGCCCTCCACGCGCTCCATGTGGGGCTCGAGATAGGCCACGGCGGCCTTCATCGTCTCCGCGCTCTGCAGCACGAAGGGAAGCTGCATCTTGCCCGCGCCGAACAGCTCGCCCACCACCTTCATCCCGTCCAGCAGGATGTCGTTGATGATGGAGAGCGGCGTGATGCCCTTGGCCAGCGCATCGGCCAGCTCGTCATCCAGCCCCTTTCGGTCGCCATCGACGATGCGGTCCTTCAGCCGGCCCTCCACCGTTTCGGCCTTGGCGCGCTTGGCGGTGTCGGCGGCCTTGCGGCCGGCAAAAAGCTCCAGCAGGGCCTGGAGCGGGTCGTAGCCCTCGGCGCGGCGGTCGAAGATCAGGTCCTCGGCCACCTTCACCTCCTCGGCGGGGATGAGGTGCAGCGGCTTGATCTTGGAGACATGCACGATCGCGCCCGTCATGCCCGCCTTCACCGCATGGTCGAGAAAGACGCTGTTCAGCACATGGCGCGCGGCGGGGTTGAGGCCGAAGGAGATGTTGGACAGGCCGAGGATGATCTGGATGTCCGGGAACCTTTCCCGGATCAGCCGGATGCCCTCCAGCGTCCAGAGGCCGAGCTTACGGTCGTCCTCATTGCCCGTCGCGATGGTGAAGGTGAGCGGGTCGATCATCAGGTCGCTCTGCGGCAACCCGTAGCGATTGCAGGCGAAGTCCACGAGGCGCTCGGCGATGCGGAGCTTGTCCTCGGCGGTCTTGGCCATGCCCACCTCGTCGATGGTCAGGGCGATGACGGCGGCGCCGAACTTCTTCGCGAGAACCATGCGGTCCGCCGCATGGCCCTCGCCATCCTCGAAGTTAATCGAGTTGATGATGGGCTTGCCGCCATGCAGCTTCAGCGCGGCCTCGATCACCGGCGTCTCGGTGGAATCGATCACCAGCGGGGCGTTCACGCTGCTGGTGAAGCGCGTGACCACCTCGTTCATCTCGGCCATCTCGTCGCGGCCGACAAAGGCGGTGCAGATGTCGAGGGAGTTGGAGCCCTCTCCCACCTGCTCGCGGCCGATGGCAACGCAGCCGTCCCAGTCATGCGCGGCCTGCCGCTCACGCCACGCCTTGGAGCCATTGGCGTTGCAGCGCTCGCCGATGGAGAAATAGGCGTTCTCCTGCCGCAGCGCGACAGAGCCGTAGAGGCTGGCGACCGAGGGGATCCAGACCGGCTTGCGGAGCACCGGCGCGGGGCGGTGCCTTGCGCCGCCCAGCCTGCGCAGCATCGCGTCCAGCCCCTGGATATGCGGGATGGAGGTGCCGCAGCAGCCGCCGACGAGGTTCAGCCCGTCCTCGGTGATGAAACGCTCCATCCAGCTCGCCATCTCCTCGGCGCCGAGCGGGTAGTGCGTCCTTCCGTCCACCAGCTCCGGCAGCCCGGCATTGGGCTGGCAGGAGATGAGGCCGCGCCAGTTCTGGGACAGCCAACGGACATGTTCCGCCATTTCCTGCGGGCCGGTGGCGCAGTTCAGGCCGATCAGCGGCACGTCCAGCGCATCGATCACCGTGGCCGCGGCGGCGATGTCGGGCCCCACCAGCAGCGTGCCGGTGGTCTCGACCGTCACCTGCACGAAGATGGGGATGTTTGCGTTGAACTCCGCGATGGCGCGCTTGGCGCCGTTCACCGCGGCCTTGATGAAAAGCGTATCCTGGTTCGTCTCGGTCAGGATGGCGTCGGCGCCGCCCTCGATCAGCCCACGGCACTGCTCGGTCAGCGCCTCTTCCAACGCGTCATAGGGGATGTGCCCAAGGCTCGGCAGGCGTGTGCCGGGGCCGATATCGCCGATGACCCAGCGCGGGCGGCCATCGCTGAAGCCCTCGCTCGCCTCCCGTGCCAGCTGAACGGCGGTGCGGTTGATCTCGCGCGCGCGGTCCTGCAGGTCGAACTCGCCGAGTGTCACCGGGCTGCCGCCGAAGGTGTTGGTCAGCACCATGTCCGCACCGGCCTCGAAATAGCCGCGATGGATCTCGCGCACGAGGTCGGGGCGGGAGAGGTTCAGCACCTCCGTGCAGTTCTCCTGTCCCCAGTAGTCCTTCTCGACATCCAGGGTCAGGGCCTGCACGCGGCTGCCCATGGCGCCGTCGCAGAGCAGCACGCGGTCGCGCAGCGCGTCGAGCAGATGCGGTCGGGACATGTCTTTTCTCTCAGGCAGGCTGCACCGCGGTCGCGCGATGCGCGGACCACAGGCGGACATTCAGGGGGCCGGGAATTTCGACCGGCGGGGACAGGGCGCAGCCCGCTTCGCCGAGCCAGCCGGCCAGCTGCGCATCGTCGAAGCCGGGCCAGCGATGGGCGTGGCGTTCCATGAGGTCGGCGCGGCCATGGGCGGCCAGATCCACCACCAGCAGCACGCCTTCGGGCGAGAGCACGCGGGCGGCCTCGGCCAGGGCGGCGGCGGGGTCCTCGGCGTAATGCAGCACCATCTGCAGCGTCACCGCGTCGAAACCCTCATCCGGGAAGGGCAGGCGGTACATATCGGCCTGGCGCACGGCGCAGCGCGGGGCCAGGCCGCGCTCCGCCAGGCGGCCGCGGGCCAGGGCCAGCATGTCGCGGCTGGCATCCACGCCCAGGGCGGAATCGCAGCGCTCCGCCACCAGCTCCAGCAGCTGGCCGGTTCCGGCGCCGATATCCAGCAGGCGGCCGATGCGGTCCGGCAGGCCCGCCAGCAGCGCCGCCTCGATCTCGGCGGCGGGCAGGCCCAGGGCGCGCATCTCGTCCCAATCCGAACCCGCATTCCGGAACGCCTCGGACGCCGCGCGCACCCGCTCGGCACTCAGGCGGGCGGCGAGGCGGCGATCCGCGGCCAGGAGGGGATCATCCTCCGGCAGGCGGGCCAGGATGGCGCGGGCGAGATCGGCGCGGGCGGCCAGGGAGAAATAGACATTCGAACCCTCGGGCATCCGCTCCAGCAGCCCGGCTTCCACCAGCAGCTTCAGGTGCCGCGAGAGGCGTGGCTGGGACTGGCCCAGGGCGGCGCAGAGATCCGTGACGCAAAGCGCGCCACGGGCGCAGAGCGCGAGCAGCCGCAGCCTTGTCGGCTCGGCGGCGGCACGAAGCTGGGCCAAGGTCTCTTCCATGACTTGCACATGACATAACGATATCTTTATGTCTATCGCAAAGGAGCATCGCCATGCCCGTCTTTGCCGATGGCCGGATTCCCGTCACCGTGGTGGCGGATGAGGCGGGGCTGGCCGCCAGCCTCGCCGCGCGCCCCGGCGCCGCCATTCTGGCGGAGGCGCCCCCCTCCCCGTTGCCCGCCGGTGCCGTCGTGGCAGGCGGCTTCCGGGCGGAGCCTGGCCCGCACCCCATGGCCTGCCATTGCTGCGCGGGACGTGGCCCATTCGCGCAGGCGCTGGATGCCCTGTTCCTGGCCCGGGTCAAGGGACAGTCCGAGTGGTTCAGCCGGGTGGTGGCGCTTCTTCCCTCCATGGAGGCCCGGGAGGCGCTCGCGGATACGCTGCGCCAGGACGCGGTGGTGGCCAGCCGCTTCCGGGCCGAGGCACCTGGCGCGGCCTAGCTGCGCCGGGTTGCGACGGCGCCGCCGAGCGTGCTGCATATCGTTACGAGCAGGAGAGAACCTGCCGGATTCCAGGGAGGAACGAATGCAGCGACGCCCCTTGATGGCCGCCGCGCTCGGCACGGCGGCCGCCATGCTGGCCAGCCGCCCCGCGCGGGCCCAGGCTTGGCCCAGCCGCCCCGTCCGTATCATCGTGCCCTTCGCTGCCGGCGGCGCCACGGATATCCTTGCCCGTGCCCTGGCGAACCGCTTCGGGGCCGAATGGCCGCAGCCCGTGGTGGTGGAGAACCGCACGGGCGCGGGCGGCACGATCGGGACGGAAGCCGTGGCGAAATCCGCCCCGGACGGGCATGTGCTGCTGCTCGGCACCAGCGCCACCCAGGCCATCACGCCGCATCTCTATCCCAGCCTGTCCTATGACACGGTGCGGGATTTCGCGCCGATTTCCATGGTGGCCACGGTGCCCATGGTGCTTGTTGTCCATCCCTCGGTCCCCGCGCGGGATGTGCCGGCCCTGGTCCAGTACGCGAAGGCGAATCCGGGGAAGCTCACCTTCGCCTCCTCCGGCCAGGGGGCGATCACCCATCTCGCCTCGGAGCTTTTCGCGTCCCAGGCCGGGATCCAGCTGACCCATGTCCCCTACAGGGGCAGCGCCCCGGCGATTGCGGACCTGCTGGCCGGGCGGGTGCTGATGATGATCGACCACGCGCCCACCGTGCTGCCGCATATCCGCAGCGGCGGGCTGCTCGCGCTCGGCACGGCCGGGCCGCAGCGAACGCCGATGCTGCCGGAAGCGCCCACCCTCGCCACCTCCGTGCCCGGGGTGGAGGTGACCTCCTGGTTCGGGCTGCTCGCGCCCGCCGGAACCCCCGCGCCCGTGGTGACGACCGTGAACGAGGCCGTCCGCCGCGCGCTGACGGACCAGGATGTGGTGGCCCGCCTGCGCGAGCAGGGGGCGGATGCCATAGCCAACAAGCCCGAGGCCTTCACGGCCTTCATCATCGAGGACCGGAACCGCTGGGGCGGCGTGGTGCGCGGCGCCGGCGTGAATCTCGGCTAGTCACGCTGGGCTAGGCCGGCGCAGCCGGGCCAGGGAACCGGCCGGAACGCCTGCCCCTGCCCCCCGGCTACGCCCCCCCTGCTACGGCCCCGAAGCGCGAAGGGGCGCCGGGACGAAGCTAACAGGGTTCATCAGCTTGTTCTCCTGCTTCAGCAGGTAGCCCGCATCCGCGCTCATCTGCAGATAGGCGACCCAGGCCGGATCGGCCTGCATGGCGGCGCGCCGGCGTGCGCGGTCCGCCGCGTCCTCGTACATCCAGATATGGACATAGGTGTTCACGTCGCCGGTCTCGGTCGTCAGATAGGCGAGCGGCATGCCGAGATGGCGCGTCTGCACCGCCCAGCCATGCTCCTCATAGATCGCGAGATGCTTCTTCAGCGTGCCCGGGCGGCAGGTATAGGTGCGATGGTCCAGCAGCATTCCCGTTCGGTCCCCCAATGCCAGCCGGAATCGTGGCTTCCCGGCTCAGGCGGCGCGAAGGAGCCCATAAGGGGGCGCCATCGTCAACGCGCCCCGCGCCTCACGCCGGGAGGTTGCGGTCGCCTTCGCCAAGGGCCTTCTGCATGTAGACCACATCCACCCAGCGCCCGAACTTCATCCCCACGGACCTGGTCAGCCCCACCTGCTTGAACCCGAGCGAGAGATGCAGGCCGATGGAGCCCACATTCTCGGAATCGCCGATCACCGCGATCATCTGCCGGAAGCCGGCGGCCTCGGCGCGCCCCAGCAATCCGGCCACCAGCGCCTTGCCCACGCCCTGCCCGCGCACGTCGTCGCGGACATAGATCGAATCCTCGACCGTGTAGCGATAGGCCGAACGCGGGTGGAAGTTGTTGTAATAGCCGTATCCAAGGATGCGGCCCTCCTCCTCCACCACCAGCCAGGCATGGCCGGCGGCCTGGATCCGGGCCATGCGCGCGGCGATCTCCGCCGCCGGGGGCGGCTCCTCCTCGAAGGTGCCGGTCCCGTGCAGGACGTGATGGGCGTAGATCGCCGCGATGGCGGTGGCGTCTTCGGCAGTGGCATCGCGGAGCGGCATGCGCGATGCCTAGAGCAGATCGGCGCGGCGGGGAATGACCCCGCCGCCGCGAATCGCGCGCCGCGTCAAACCGGCAGCCCCATCCGGTCCGCCACCTGCTCGGCCAGGGCCAGGAGGGCGCGGTCCCGCCCCGGCGCGGCGACGAGGGACAGGCCCACCGGCGCGTCGTCCACCGTGGCCGCGGGAATGGAAACCTCGCAGAGTCCGCCCATGCCGGCGATGGAGGTGACGGCCAGCGTCACCTCCCGCACCCAGAGTTGCTCGGCCGGCGAGGCATCGAGCTTCGGCGCGACCAGCGGGGAGGTGGGATAGGCCAGCACGGCACCCCCTCCCAGCAGGGCCGCCAGCCTGTGCCGAAAGCCCTGGCGGAAGCTGCGGGCCGCTTTCACCTTCGCCGGGTCCATGTCGCGGGCCATGGCGAAGCGCTCGGCGACGCCGGGGCCCAATTCCGGCTTCGTCGCCTCGATCCAGCCACCCAGGGTCGCCCAGGCCTCCTCGGCCTGGAGGGCGCGGAAATGTTCGTAGAGGGCGGGCAGCGTCTCCGGCACCAGCCAGAGCTGGAGCCCGGAGCCGAGCACCTTCTCCACCGACTCCAGCGCCGGCGCCAGCGCGGCCGCAACGGCGGGCTGCGCGTTCATCCAGGCTTCCTGCACGCGCAGCACCGGGCCGAGCGGCGCCTCCCCACCTTCCGGAAGCAACGCCTCCCCGGCAAGGCGAAGCACCGAGGCGCGGGCGGCGAACCAGCCCGCCGTGTCATAGGACGGAGCGAGCGCCCGTGCCCCGACAAGCGATACTGCCCCCCAGGAGGGCCGGATGCCGTAGATGCCGCAGTAGGAGGCCGGGATCCGGACGGATCCGCCCGTATCCGAGCCCAGAGCGATATCCGCCTCGCCCCGCGCCACCACGGAGGCGCTGCCGCAGGAGGAACCGCCGGGAAAGCGGTCCGGCGCCGCCGGGTTCAGCGGCGTGCCGTACCAGACATTCTCGCCGGTGAGGCCAAAGGCCAGTTCCACCGTCTTCGTCTTGCCCAGGAACCGGGCGCCGGCCTCCGCCAGGGCCAGCACCGCGGGTGCGGTGGAAACGGCGGCACCATGGGTGCGCGCCCAGTCCGGGTTGCCATAGGTCGTGGGATGCCCGGCGACGTCGTAGAGATCCTTCGCCGCGAAGGTCAGGCCGGCCAGGGGCCCGCCCGAGGCATGGGGAAGCGAGGGCCGCTTCCCCGGCATGAACCCGCTGGCCCGATCCTCGTCGCTCATCCGCACCCACCATTTCGTGATCAATGCGGATGCTGCGGCAGCACGGCCTTCCTGTCCACCGCCGGGCGGCCCTGGGCCGCCCGGTTTCCCTTGGCTCAGCGGGCCCGGAGAAGCTCCGGAACCCGCAGCAGGATCAGCTCGTTGTCATCCGCCCGGGTCAGGTGCCGGCCGGCGCTGAAGGGCAGGTTGTTGTCGTTTCCGACGATGATGTGGTCGGCATCCACCACCGCCACGTTCTCGATGGTGAAGAAGGGAAAGGTGAAGCGGTCCCGCGGGGCATCCGGCCCGACATCGCCGCGCTGGCGGGCGACGCCCTCCGGGTCGCGGATCGCCATCAGGTCGATATGGCCGATCTTTCGCACGAAGCCCTCCCCGTCCACGTCGCCCAGGTCGATGAGGCTGATCCGCTTTACCCGGGCGGGGTTGTGGAAGCAGGCCGGGGGCTGCTGGCCCTGCCCGCAGGCGCGGGCCGGGTCGCCCTCGGCATCGTCGCGCTCGATCACCAGGGCGCGGCGGTCATCCACCATGTTGAAGTCACCGATGGCGGTCGCGCCCTCGGCCAGGCGGAAGCGCAGGTTGCGGCCGGTCCAATCGGCGCGCGCGGTGTCGAACTCCACGATGCGGAGGAAGCGTCCCTCGGCCTGGCCCTGCGCCGTCAGCAGCGGCTTCTCCAGCATGGCGTAGAGGCGGCTGCCATCGGGGCTGGCCGCCATGCCCTCATAGCCGCCGCTGCGCTGGGCCTGGAAGGCGACGCCCGCGGTCGGGCTGGCGGGAATGGAGAGTTCGGGGTGGTCGGGGCCGCGGATGGCGCGGCCATCCACCATCGTCTCCACCACGCGCTGCACCCGCCCCTCGGCGTCCACCTGGATCAGGAAGGGGCCGAACTCCTCGCCGATCCAGAAGCCGTCGCCGATGGGCTGGATGCTCTCTAGGTCGAAGTCGCTGCCGGTGAGATAGCGGCGCTCCGTGCCCTCATGGGCGATGCGGAAGGGCACGCGGCGCTCGGGATCCGAAAGGAAAATGGTGCGCTCCACCGCCACCTGGCCCGTGCGGAAATCCGGGCGGATCTTGTGGAACATCAGCAACGCATCGGGGCTGTTGCGCTTGTTGCCGAAGCCGTTGTCCGTCAGCACCCAGTAGGCACCGGGCTCGCCCGCCACGGGCTTGATGCCGGAGAAGCCCTGGAGCGGCTGGCCCTGGAAGGGGAAGGACAGGCCCGTCGGCCGGCCGTTCGGCGCTGGGCCGGTGGTGCCGGGGATGCTGCCCGGCGCATCGACCCGGCGCGGCGTTGGCCCGGCATACTTGCCGGAAACGCGGGCATCGGCCGGCGCATCCGCCGGGGGCTGGACCATGGTGTTGGCGGGCAGGATGGCATGGCCCTCCAGCACGGCCTCGAAGCGCTGGTCGGCACGGGCGGGGCCGGCCAGGGCCAGGAGGGCGGCGGAAGCCAGGAGCAGGGCACGCATGATTCGGTAACTCCCCCGAAAATCGCGGCGGGGTTACGTGCCCATGGTTTCAGCCGCTTGACCGGCGCGTGACGAAGCCATGGCGGTTCCTGGCGCTCAGGCCAGCGTGGCGCCGAGCAGCAGGCAGGCGGAGGCGCCGAGGCTGAGCCCCCAGCGCAGGCGCATATAGGCCATGGGCACCAGCCCGTGGCGCGCCGCCAGGGTTTCCACCAGGGCCGTGGTCAGCAGGATGGCCGCGAGCCCGACCAGGCCGGCGCGGAGCGGCATCATCAAGGCCACCCAGGCCAGCAGCGCCGGCGTCACGCCGAGGCCCATGCGGCCCCATACGGCACCTTCCTCACCGGGTGCGGGCCGCATCGCCAGCCCCCAATGCACCGCGCCGAGAAAGGCAGCTATGGTGGCGCCATAGGCGTGGAGCAGGCTGAGCCCGATGGCGCGCCATTCCGGTACCAGCAGGGCCAGCAGGACCAGGGCGCCGAAGGGAAGCAGCCCTGCGGGACCGAGGATGCGGGCGGGGCCGGGAAGCGTCTCGGGCATGACACCCATCTCGGGTCGCGCCGCCCGCCTGCAAGCCCGGCGTCAGCCGGCCACCCAGGGCAGGGGCGGGTGCTGCGCCCGGGCGAGGGAGGCGCGGGGGCGGCCCTGCCCATCCCAGTTCGCCTCGTCCAGCCAGGCCGCGATGGCATCCCGGCGGGCCGGCCATTCATCGGCCAGGATGGAGAATTGCGCCGTGTCCCGCAGGCGGCCCTTGATCACCTTGATGGCGCGCAGCGTGCCCTCGTAGCGGAAACCCAGCCGCGCCGCGGCATCGCGGGAGGGCTGGTTCAGGGCGTGGCATTTCCAGACGAGGCGGCGATAGCCGAGATCGTCCATGGCATGCCGCATGAGCAGGAACATGGCTTCCGTGGCTGCGCGGGTGCGCTGCATGCGCGGGGAGAACCAGATATGGCCGATCTCGATGGCGGAATCGGCCGGGAAGATCTCCATGAGGGTAAGCCAGCCATCGGCGGTGCCGGTGGCCTTCGGCCGCACCGCCCAGGCCATCGGGTCGTGCTGCGCGGCGAAGGCCGCAACATGGCGCCGCATCGCCGCCTCGTCCGCGAAGGGGCCGTAGCCGAGATAGGCCCAGCCCGGCTCGGCCCCTGGCGATTGCGTGGCCTGCCAGAGCTCCGCGGCATGGGCGGCCTGCAGGGGTTCCAGGGTGACGCTGGCGCCCTCATGCCGGATGCGGGCCGGCAAGGGACGGGGCGTCGGATCGACTTCGGGGCCCAGGGGCGGCTCGGGCAAGGGAGAATCGGGCATGGAGGGATGCTGCCGGGGCATGGGCGCCTCCTCAAGCCGCGCGTGCCGCCGCATTGCACAAGAGGCGCCCCCACCCCATACCGTGCGCCCATGTCGACCGAACCGACCCCTCCCAACCCCAGCGCGGACCCGAAGCGGCCCGCGATGTCCGCCTTCCTGAACGAGACCGTGCTGGAGGTCCGCCACTGGACCGACCGGCTCTTCTCGTTCCGCTGCACGCGTGACCCGGGCTTCCGGTTCCTGGCGGGGCAGTTCGCCATGATCGGGCTGATGGTGAACGGGAAGCCGCTGATGCGCGCCTACTCCGTCGCCTCGCCCCCATGGGAGGACACGCTGGAATTCCTCTCCATCAAGGTGCAGGACGGTCCCCTCACCTCCCGGCTGCAGAACATCCAGCCCGGCGACAACGTGCTGATCAACCGCAAGCCCGTGGGTACCCTGCTGCTGGACAACCTGATGCCGGGCAAGCGGCTGTGGTTCCTTTCCACCGGCACCGGCCTGGCGCCCTTCATGTCCCTGATCCGCGAGCCCGAGGCCTATGACCGCTTCGGGAAGGTGATCGTGACCCACACGGTGCGCGAGGTGGAGGAGCTGGCCTACCGGGACTACATCACGAAGGAGCTCACCCAGCACGAGCTCCTGGGCGAGATGGTGCGCGAGGGACTGATCTATTATCCCAGCGTGACCCGCGAGGAATTCCCGACCCGCGGCCGCATCACCGAGCTGATGGACAGCGGCAGGCTCTATTCCGATCTCGGCTTCCCCCCGCTCTCGCTCGAGGATGACCGCGTGATGCTCTGCGGCTCGCCGGAGATGCTGGCGGACACGCGCCTGCGCCTGGAGGCGCTGGGCATGGAGGAGGGCAGCGCGCATGAGCCCGGGCACTTCGTGGTCGAGAAGGCCTTTGTTGAGAAATAAAGGCGCGGCAAGGAAGATATTGCAGCCTCGATAGAATCGAGGCAGGCTTCCCAGGGAGCGTGCCCGTCAGATGGTGCGCCACGAGGGAAGAATTCATGTCCGAGAAAGCAAGGGCAGGCCGTCGTGGCCTGCTGCGCGCCGCTGCTGTCGGCGCCACCGGGGCCGCCGTCCTCGCCACGCCCAGCGTGAGCCGCGCGCAGACCACCACGCTGCGCTTCCAGTCCACCTGGCCCCAGCGCGACATCTTCCATGAATTCGCGCAGGACTACGTGGAACGCGTGAACCGCATGGCCGGCGGGCGCCTGCGGGTGGAGCTGCTGGCCGCCGGCGCTGTTGTCGGCGCCTTCCAGGTGCTGGATGCCGTTCATTCCGGCACGCTGGATGGCGGGCATGGCGTGGCCGCCTACTGGTTCGGCAAGAACAAGGCCTTCTCTCTCTTCGGCACCACCCCGCCCTGGTTCGGCGATGCCAACCAGCTGCTCGGCTGGTTCTACCATGGCGGCGGCGAGGCCCTGTACAAGGAGCTGCTGCACGACATCCTGAAGGTGAATGTCGTCGGCTTCCTCTCCGGCCCCATGCCCACCCAGCCCTTTGGCTGGTTCAAGCAGCCGATCGAGCGGGCGGAGCAGATCCGCGGCCTGAAGTACCGCACGGTCGGCCTGGCCGCTGACCTTCTGGCCGAAATGGGCGCCGCCGTCGTCTCGCTGCCTGGCGGGGAGATCGTCCCGGCGCTGGAACGCGGGGTGATCGACGGGGCGGAGTTCAACAACCCCTCCTCCGACCGCGTGCTCGGCTTCCCCGATGTGGCGAAGAACTACATGATCCAGAGCTATCACCAGAAGGTCGAGAGCTTCGAGATCCTGTTCAACCGGCAGAAATACGAGGGGCTGCCGCCCGAGCTCCAGGCCGTTCTCCGGTACAGCGCGGAGGCCGCATCCGCCGACATGTCCTGGAAGCTGCAGGATCGCTACTCCAAGGACCTGCTCGAAATGACGCAGCGGCAGGGCGTGCAGGCGCGCCCCCTGCCCCGCCCGGTGCTGGATGCGCAGCTCGCGGCCTGGAACAAGGTGATCGAGCGGCTGGAAGGCGACAACTCCAACCCGCAGAACGGCCCCTTCTTCAAGAAGGTGTGCGACAGCCAGCGGGACTGGTGCCGCCGCGTGGGCAACTTCTTCCTGCGCTACGAGGCCAGCCAGGCCGTCGCCTACAACCACTTCTTCGCCAATCGCTGACCGGTTCCGGCGGGGCCGCGCGCCCCGCCGGCACCCGCCGGAAGCAAGGGAGTAGCATGCAGCGGATCCTCTTGGGCATCGACCGGCTCTCCACCCTGGTGGGGCAGGCCTTCGCCTGGTGCATCGTCGCCCTGACCGCCGTCGTCACCTATGAGGTCGTCGCCCGCTACGCTTTCCGGGCACCCACCACCTGGGGCTATGACGTCAGCTACATGCTGTACGGCACGCTGTTCATGATGGCGGGCGCCTATGCGCTGTCGCGCAACGGGCATGTGCGCGGCGATTTCCTTTACCGCATGATGCCGCCGCGCCGTCAGGCCTGGCTCGACCTCGTGCTCTACATCCTGTTCTTCTTCCCCGCGATCCTCGCCTTCATGATCTCCGGCTGGCACTTCTTCCAGGAAAGCCTGGCGCAGAACGAGCGTTCCATGTTCTCGCCCAGCGGCCCGGTGATCTGGCCCTTCAAGTTCCTGATCCCGCTGGTCGGCCTCCTGCTGCTGCTGCAGGGCCTGGTGGAGGTGGTGCGCTGCATCCACTGCATCCGGGACGGGGTCTGGCCGAAGCGCCTCTCGGACGTGGAGGAGATGGACCAGCTGATCCTCGCACAGGCCGAGGCGCGCGGCGCGGAAGCGCTGGCGGCGGAGCTGGCGCATGGCCGCTCCATCACCCTGCAGCCCCCTGCCGAGGCCGTGATGCGCGAGCGCAGCGGCGACCAGCAGGACGGGCGTTGACACAACCCGAACTCAGGCAAGGCCCTCTTCCGGCATGAGCGATCCCGCCCTCGGCCTGACCATGCTCGGGCTGTTCCTGTTCTTCATCCTGCTGGGCTTCCCGATCGCCTTCACGCTGATGGCGATGGGGTTGTTCTTCGGTCATCTCGGCATGGGCGACCGAATCTTCGACCTTCTGGTCCAGCGCACCTATGCGGTGATGGCGAATGACGTGCTCATCTCCGTCCCGCTCTTCGTCTTCATGGGCTATGTGATCGAGCGGGCGAACATCCTGGACCGCCTGTTCCGATCCCTGCAGATGGCATCCGGCAACATCCCGGGCAGCCTGGCGGTGGCGACCATGGCCACCTGCGCGCTCTTCGCCACGGCCACCGGCATCGTCGGCGCGGTGGTGACGCTGATGGGGCTGCTGGCCTTCCCCGCCATGCTGAAGGCCGGATACGACGTGCGGCTGGCGGCGGGGGTGACCTGCGCGGGTGGATGCCTCGGCATCCTCATCCCGCCCTCGATCATGCTGATCCTCTACGGTGCCACGGCGGGTGTCTCGGTGGTGCAACTCTATGCCGCCGCCTTCATCCCCGGCGTCACCCTCGCGATCTGCTACATGCTCTACATCATCATCATCGCGATGCTGAAGCCGGAGCGGGCACCGCGCCTTCCGCCGGAGGAGCGGAACATTCCCATGGGCACCGTGATCTGGGCGCTCATCACCTCCTTCGTGCCGCTGGCGCTGCTGATCGCCTCGGTGCTCGGCGCGATCCTGATGGGGCTGGCCACGCCGAGCGAGGCCGCCGCCATGGGCAGCCTCGGCTCCGTTGTCCTGGCCATCGTCTATCGCGCCTTCACCTGGGCGAAGCTGCGGGAGAGCGTGTTCCTCACGGCCCGCACCTCCGCGATGGTGTGCTGGCTCTTCGTCGGCTCCTACGTCTTCTCCTCGGTCTTCGGCTATCTCGGCGGGCAGTCGGTGGTCGAGGAGTTCGTGAAGTCGCTGCCGCTCAACTCCTTCACTTTCATGGTCCTGGCCCAGGCCATCATCTTCGTGCTGGGCTGGCCGCTGGAATGGACGGAGATCATCGTGATCTTCGTGCCGATCTTCCTGCCCCTGCTGGATGATTTCGGCGTCTCCCCGCTGTTCTTCGGGGTGATGATCGCGCTGAACCTGCAGACCTCTTTCCTTTCCCCGCCCGTGGCCATGGCCACCTTCTACCTGAAGGGCGTGGCACCGAAGCATGTGCGGCTGGAGGAGATCTTCGCGGGCGTGATGCCATTCATCTACATCGTGGTCGCGACCATGGTGGTAATGTATGTCTTCCCCGAGTTGGTGACCTGGCTGCCCGAGACCCTCTATGGCGGCCAGACAGTCGCCGAGCCCGGCATGAGCACGGAGGCCCCGCCCAGCGGCGGCTTCGCCGAGGAGGAGACCCTTCGCGAGTGACGCGTGCCGCCCGTGCCGCCGGCTGGATCGCGGAGGCGCTTGCCACCGGCAATTCTCTCGCCGCCCTTCCGCCCGAGGTCGCCCCGCGTGGCCGGGCGGAGGGCGAGCGCGTGGCCCTCGCAGCGCTGGAGGCGCTGGGCATCACGCCCTGCGGCGTGCGGATGCTGGACGGCATGGCCGGCCCCATGATCGAGGCACGCCTGCTGCCCGAGGGCACAAGGGCCGCGCCGCTCCGCCATCCGGTGGCGACCGCCGCGCTGGTGGGCGTGCTGGCCGAGGCGCTGCAGCCCGATGACGATGCGCGGCCACGCATTGCCGCGCTGCACATCGCGCTCGACATCGCGGATCATCGCTTCACGGAGGTTCCCGTCGCGATCGGCGCCCGGGTCGCCGACCTTGCCGGGCTCGGCTTCGTCGTCGTGGGGCCGGCCATCAGTTCCTTGCCGGATCTCGTGGTGGTCGAGGGCCGGCCCATGGGGCCGCGCGACGCGCTGGCGCCGGTGGCGGCCGAGGCACGCCGACTCGGCGGCCTGCCGGCCGGCGCGCTTCTCATCGCGGCGGGCCTGTCCGGCCAGATCATGCCGCGCGAGGGAATCGTTGCGGCAGGTTTCGGCGCGCTCGGCACGGTGTCCGCCCGGCTGGGCTGAAGCGTTCCGCGCGGTGCCTGCCGCCAGGCGCGGCCCGGGGAAATCTTCAGCTTTCTCCCTAGCGATACGGCGCAGCATCGTTTTACGCTCGCCCCGATGAGTCTGCGCGACGGCTCGTCCCCAGCCACCGAAACCGGCCGGCTGAGGAAACCGAGGTCCGGGAAGCGTCGCGCCCCGGGGGGATTCAGGACCAAGCCCGACCATGAGCACCGCCTATTCAACAACCGCGGCGACGGACAAGAACCGCCCGATGAGCAAGGAGGAGAGGAAGGTCATCCTCGGCTCCTCTCTCGGCACAGTCTTCGAATGGTACGACTTCTACCTGTACGGCAGCCTCGCCGGGCTGATCGGCACCCATTTCTTCAGCCAGTACCCCGAGGGCACGCGCAACATCTTCGCGCTTCTCACCTTCGCGGCGGGCTTCCTCGTGCGTCCCTTCGGCGCGCTCGTCTTCGGCCGGATCGGCGACCTGGTGGGGCGCAAATACACCTTCCTCGTCACCATCGTCATCATGGGTGCCTCCACCTTCGTCGTCGGCCTGCTGCCGGGGTCGGAGAGCATCGGCATTCTCGCGCCGATCCTGCTGATCGTGCTGCGCTGCCTCCAGGGCCTGGCGCTGGGCGGTGAGTATGGCGGTGCCGCGACCTATGTTGCCGAGCACGCGCCGAACGGGCGCCGCGGCTTCTACACCTCCTTCATCCAGATCACCGCGACGGCGGGGCTGTTCCTGTCGCTGCTGGTCATCCTGGGCACCCGCACCATGACAGGTGAGGCCGACTTCGCCGCCTGGGGCTGGCGCATCCCCTTCCTGCTCTCCATCGTGCTGCTCGGCATTTCCGTGTGGATCCGTTCCACGCTGAACGAGAGCCCGGCCTTCAAGAAGATGAAGGAGGAGGGCACCGGGTCCAAGGCGCCGCTCTCCGAGGCTTTCGGCACCTGGAGGAACGCGAAGTGGGCGATCCTGGCGCTGCTGGGCCTGACCATGGGCCAGGCGGTGGTCTGGTACACCGGGCAGTTCTACGCGCTGTTCTTCCTCGGCTCGATCCTGAAGGTGGACGGACCGACGACGAACCTGCTGATCGCCTGGTCTCTGCTGCTCGGCTCCGGCTTCTTCGTCTTCTTCGGCTGGCTCTCCGACAAGATCGGGCGCAAGCCGATCATCCTCGGCGGCTGCCTCCTGGCGGCGCTGACCTACTTCCCGCTGTTCAAGCTGCTGACAGCGGAGGCCAACCCCGCGCTGCACCGGGCGCAGCAGACCATCCCGGTGCAGGTGCTGACCGACCCGGCGACCTGCTCGTTCCAGTTCAACCCGGTGGGCACCGCGCGCTTCACCCAGCCCTGCGACATCGCCAAGGCGGCGCTGTCCCGGGCCTCGGTGCAGTATTCGGTGGAGGCGCTGCCGGCCGGCACGCCGGCGTCGGAGACCGCGATCCGCATCAATGGCGGGGCGCCCATCCGGGCCACGGACCCCACCTTCGCGCAGCAACTCACGGCGGGGCTGTCCTCGGCGGGGTATCCGCTGGCCTCCAACCCCAGCGTGGTGAAGATGTCCGGTCCCTTCGACATCTTCCGCGAACAGCCGGCAGTGCTGATCGGCGTGCTGACCCTGCTCGTGATCTACGTGACCATGGTGTACGGCCCGATCGCGGCGGCGCTGGTGGAGCTCTTCCCCACGCGCATCCGCTACACCTCGATGTCGCTGCCCTACCATATCGGCAACGGGTGGTTCGGCGGGCTGCTGCCGGCGACCTCGCTGGCGATGGTGGCCCAGACCGGCGACATCTACTACGGCCTCTGGTACCCGATCGTCATCGCGCTCGCGACGGTGGTGATCGGCGCGCTCTTCATCCCCGAGACGAAGGACCGCGACATCTTCGAGGCCGAGGAATCCGGCACCAACGCGCGGGCCTGACCATCCCCGCGTGATGGGATCAGGGCGCCGGGAGGGATCCCGGCGCCCTTTCCTTTTGCGAGCGCGCCCCCTTGCGCCGGGAAGGCGGCCCGCCCCAACCTTTCCGAAAAGGTCAGGGAGGAACGACATGCCAGATGGGGCCAGCGGAAGGTCCGCCTCCATCCTGGTCCTGGAGGATCGGGATGCCGTCGCCACCCTCACCCTCAACCGCCCGGCAGCGCGCAACGGCCTCTCCATCGCCCTGCTCGACGCCCTGGCAGCCGCGCTGCGCGACATCGCCACGGACCCCGCGATCCGCTGCGTCGTGCTCCAGGCCGAGGGCCCGGTCTTTTGCGCAGGCCATGACCTGAAGGAGATCACCGCGCGCTTCGCCGATCCGGATGGGGGCCATGCCTTCTTCGCCGATTCCATGGCCCGCTGCGCGGCGGTGATGCAGGCCATCCCCGCCCTGCCCCAGCCCGTGATCGCGGCGGTGCAGGGCCTGGCCACGGCGGCGGGCTGCCAGCTCGCCGCTGCCTGCGACCTGGTGATCGCGGCCGAGGAGGCGCGCTTCTGCACGCCAGGGGTGGAGATCGGCCTGTTCTGCTCCACCCCGGCCGTCGCCCTCTCCCGCGCCGTGCCCAGGAAGGCCGCCATGGAAATGCTGCTGACCGCGGAGCCGATCGGGGCGGAGGAGGCCCGGCGGATCGGGCTGGTGAACCGCATCCTGCCCGGCGCCGCGTTGCGGGCGGAGACGGCGGCCCTGGCCGCGCGCATCGCCGGGCGCTCCGCCCTGGCCGTGCAGCTGGGTAAGCGCTGCTTCAACCACCAGACCGGGCTCCCCCTGCCCCAGGCCTATGAGGTGGCGGCGGCCGCCATGGTGGAGAACCTGCTGGCCGAGGATGCGGCAGAAGGCATCGGCGCCTTCCTCGCGAAGCGCGCACCGGAATGGAGGCATCGCTGATGGACACCAACCCGCCCCTCTCCGCGAAGCAGGCCTATGACGCTCTGCCCCGCACGGAGGCCAATCACCGCGCCCTGACCCCGCTGCTCTTCGTGGAGCGCGCGGCGGCGGTCTTCCCGAACCGGGTTGCGGTGATCCATGGCGCGTTTCGCCTGACCTGGAAGCAGCACCGGGACCGCTGCGTGCGCCTCGCCTCTGCCCTGGCCGCGCGCGGCATCGGGCGCGGGGACACGGTGGCGGCCCTGCTGCCCAATATCCCGGCCATGATCGAGTGCCACAACGGCGTGCCCATGGCCGGCGCCGTGCTGAACACGATCAATATCCGCCTGGATGCCGACACCATCGCCTACATCCTGGACCATGGCGAGGCGCGCGCCATCGTCGTGGACCGCGAGTTCGTGCCCCTGCTGCAGCGCGCGCTGGAAATCGCGAGCGCGAGGCCGCTCGTCATCGAGGTGAATGACAGCGAGGCACCCTTCGACCACACGCTGGGCGGCGAGGATTACGAGAACTTCCTGGCCTCCGGTGATCCGGGTTTTCCCTGGCAGCCGCCGGGCGATGAGTGGGACGCCATCGCGCTGAACTACACATCCGGCACCACGGGCCGGCCCAAGGGCGTGGTATATCACCACCGCGGCGCCTATCTCGGCGCCATCGGCGATATCCTGGCCTGCGGCATCCCGCCGGCGCCCGTCTATCTCTGGACCTTGCCGATGTTCCACTGCAACGGCTGGTGCTTCCCCTGGGCGGTGGCCGCCGGTTCCGGCACCCATGTCTGCCTGCGCGCCGTGCGCGGCCCGGCCATGTGGGAGCTGATCAAGGCCCATGGCGTGACGCATCTGTGCGGCGCGCCGATCGTGCTGCAGACCCTGGTGAACGACCCGAACCGCATCCCCGGCACCGGCCTGGTCTTCGGCACGGCCGGCGCGGCGCCGCCCGAGGCGGTGCTGGCCGCCGCCGATGCCGCGGGCGTCACGGTGCGCCACATCTACGGGCTTACCGAATGCTACGGCCCATCCGTGGTGAACGAATGGCATCCCGAGCATGACGCGCTGCCTGCCCCGGAGCGCGCGGCACTGATGGCCCGCCAGGGCGTGCGCTATGTCACGCTGGAAGCCTTCGACGTGCTGGACGCGAATGATCGGCCCACCCCCGCAGACGGCACGACCATGGGCGAGGTGGTGATGCGCGGCAACACCGTGATGAAGGGCTACCTGAAGGATCCCGCCGCGACGGAGAAGGCCTTCACCGGCGGCTGGTTCCGCACCGGCGATCTCGGCGTGAAGCACCCTGATGGCTATGTGCAGCTGAAGGACCGCGCGAAGGACATCATCATCTCCGGCGGGGAGAACATCTCCTCCATCGAGGTGGAGGACGCGCTCTACAAGCACCCCGCCGTGGCGGTGGCCGCGGTGGTGGCGGCGCCGGACGAGAAATGGGGCGAGGTGCCCTGGGCCTTCGTGGAGCTGAAGCCCGATGCCGAAGCGACGGAGGAGGAGCTGATCGCCCATGCCCGGGCGCGCCTGGCGGGCTTCAAGGTGCCCAAGCGCGTCATCTTCCAGGAGGTGCCGAAGACCTCCACCGGCAAGCTCCAGAAGGTCCCGCTGCGGAAGGCCGTGCGGGAGGGGCTGGGCGCCTGAGCGCCCTCGACAAGTCGCCGACCTGATCGCTTGCGGCGGGGCCCGCCCCGCCGCATGACAGGCGCATGACGACCATCCGCGACAGTCGCCCTGACGACATCCCGGCCATCACGCGCATCTACGCCCATTGGGTCGAGCATGGCCGCGCCTCCTTCGAGCTGACCCCACCGGGCGAGGCCGAGATGGGGGCGCGGCGGGAAGCGGTGCTGGCCGGCGGATACCCGCATCTGGCGGCGGTGGACGGGAACGGCGTCCTGCTCGGCTATGCCTATGCCTCGGCCTATCGCCCCCGCCCGGCCTACCGGCACACGGTGGAGAACTCGGTCTATGTCGCGCCGGGCGCAACACGGTCCGGTACGGGCCGGGCCCTGCTGGAAGCCCTGATCGCGCGCTGCGAGGCGGCGGATTTCCGCCTGATGGTCGCGGTGATCGGGGATTCGGCGAACCGGCCCTCCATCCGCCTGCATGAGCAGCTGGGCTTCCGCCATGCGGGGGTGATCCCCTCGATCGGCTGGAAGCATGAGCGCTGGCTCGACACGGTGCTGATGACCCGCCCGCTCGGGCCCGGCGACAGCACGCCGCCCAGCCGGCCCTGAACCGGGGCGGGCGCGCCCCGCGCCGCCCGGCCGTTCCCCCCAGGTCAGTCCTCGGGCCCGGACTCGGCGCCTTCGGGCCGGGCGGAACCCGGCTCCACCGCCTTGCCCTGGCCACGCCTCACCACCTCGCGCGCCTCGGCCAGCAGCGCTTCCGGCACTGTCCCCCGCTCGATCGGGCCGGCCAGCACGCAAAGATCGGCAAGGATCGGCCAGTGATCCGAACCGAAGGCGGGCAGCACGCGCAGGTCGCCGATCACCATCCCCGGCCCGGGCATGATGTGGTCGAGCGGCCATTTCAGCAGCCACTCCTTCGCGTTCCAGGTGATGAAGGGCCCGCGGCCGATGCGCGGGTCACGGAAATCGCCGATCCGCCGCATCCGGTCGAGCACGGTTTCCCAGGGCACCGCATTCAGGTCCCCGACCACCACATGTGCCATCCTGTCTCCCCGCGCCGCGAGCGCCATCGCCATCAGCTGGCCGTCTCGCTCCGCCGTGCTCTGCCCGAACTGCGGCGGGCGCGGGTGGATGGCGTATATTCGCACGCGCCGCCCGGAGGGCAGCGTCACCGTCGCGAAGGCCGAGGGATTGCGCGAGTTGGTCAGGTTCTGGATCGACGCCTCCTCCAGCGGCAGCTTCGAGGCGAGATAGATCCCGTAGTAGTTCTCCCTGGCCTCGACCAGGCTGTGCGGCATCCGGGCCGCCAGCGGCGCCAGTTCCTGGCGCCACGTCGCGTTCGTCTCCTGGAACCAGGCGATGTCCGGGTCGGCCTCCTGCACGATCCTCAGCAGGCGATGGTCGCGGTCGTTCGTCATCTGCACATTGGCGGACAGAACGCGCAGGCGCTCCCCGACCGGGCAGGATCCCGAGGGAGCCTCCGGCGCGGGCCAAGCCGCGACGAGGGGCACGAACCACGGCGCGAGCAGGACCGCCTGCCAGATGCAGGCGAGCGCCAGGGCGGCAGAGGCGCTCCAGCTTTTCCAGCCCCGCCCCGGCAACAGGGCCAGCAGGACCATCAGGAGGAGCATGACCAGGAGGATCTGGAGCCGGGGATAGCTGAGCATCCGGATCCACCACGCATCGCCCGGCAATGCGGCCAGCGCGGTCGCCAGTATCCCGGCCACCGCCAGAAGCATCAGAAGGGCGCGCGCGGCTTTCAGGACGAACGATGTCATTGCCCTGCAAACGCCACCATTCCTGCCCTGGCGAAGGAGCGCCAGTGGCTCGGGACGGTTTCAGGAGGACGGCGCGGCCCAGGGCTGCGGCAGCGTATCGCCCGCTATGTAGAGCGGATGCCCGGGCTGCCCGTCGGCCGTCACCCTGAGCGCGAGCGGCTGCGCCCCGGCCCTGGCGAGAATCCCGGCCAGTTGCGTCGCACGCCAGCGCAGCGGCTTCGGCGGCAGCCCCCAGGCCACCACCACGCGCTCCGCCCGCGCCGCCCATTCCGCGATGGCGGCATCATTTCCGGGCCCCACGGGGTCGTCGCATTCCAGCAGCATGGCCGGCCTGGTCGCGCGCAAGGCGAAGGCGTTCAGCACCACCATGGCACCGAAGCCCCAGCGCCGCGTGAAGTCCCGCGCGCGGCGGACGGTGGGGTCGTCCACATTCTCATCCGCCGTGCTGGGGTTCATCATGATCCAGGCGCAGACCCCGGGGGAGCCGAAAGGCTGCCCGTCCCAGCGCCGCTCCAGCACCGTGCGGTAGCGGCCATCGTCGGAGAATTCCGCGCGGCTCACCACCTCCGCCCCGATCTTCAGCCGGACCTTGCCGCCGGGATCATGCAGGTCCTGCGGGCGGCGGGCTGCAGGGAAGAGATCGGCCAAGGATGCGGCCTCAGCGCGCGCTCGCGCTCGCCTCGGACCGGGTGGCGCCGACACGGGAGGCCAGCGCCGCGGCCATGAAATCGTCCAGGTCGCCATCCAGCACGGCGGCGGGATTGCCCTTTTCCACCCCGGTCCGCAGGTCCTTCACCATCTGGTAGGGCTGCAGCACATAGGACCGGATCTGGTGGCCCCAGCCGATATCCGTCTTCCCCGCCTCGGTGGCGGCGGAGACGGCTTCGCGCTTCTGCAGCTCCAGCTCATAGAGGCGGGCGCGCAGCATATCCATGGCGATGGCGCGGTTACGGTGCTGGGAGCGGTCCTGGGTGGACGCCACCACGATGCCGGTCGGGATATGCGTGAAGCGGACGCCCGATTCCGTCTTGTTCACGTGCTGGCCACCGGCGCCGGAGGCACGGAAGGTGTCGGTGCGCAGGTCGGCCGGGTTGATGTCCACCTGGATCTTGTCGTCGATCACCGGATAGACATAGACGGAGGCGAAGCTCGTCTGCCGCTTGTCATTGCCGCCGAAGGGCGAGATGCGCACCAGCCGGTGCACGCCCATCTCCGTCTTCAGCCAGCCATAGGCATTCGGGCCGCTGACCTGGATGGTGGCGGACTTGATCCCGGCCTCGTCGCCCTCGCTCTGCTCGGTGATCGTGACCTTGTAGCCATGGGCCTCGGCCCAGCGCGTGTACATGCGGAGCATCATCTCCGCCCAGTCCTGCGCATCCGTGCCGCCGGCCCCGGAATTCACTTCCACATAGGCGTCGTTCGCATCGGCCTCGCCTGACAGCAGGCTCTCGATCTCGCGGCGCTTCGCCTCGGCGGCCAGGCGGTGCAGGTCGGCCACCGCGGCATCGGCGGTGGCGGAGTCGCTCTCCGCCTCGGCCAGCTCGATGAGATCCAGCGAATCCTGCACCTCCTGCTCCAGCTTCCGCACGCCGTCGATCTGGTCCGCCAGCCGCGTGCGCTCGCGCATCAGCTTCTGCGCGGCGGCCGCATCGTTCCAGAGGTCAGGGTCCTCGGCGCGGGCATTCAGCTCATGCAGCCGCACCACGGCGGCGTCCCAGTCCAGGTGGCGCCGCAGCAGGGCGACGCTATCGGCAATCTGGGCCTTCAGGCTTTCGGCATCGGCACGCATCGGTCAGCGGGTCCAGTCGGGTCGTCGCGGCGGCGCGCCGCGCGAAGAGTCATTCGGCGGCAGGCCGCGCGGAGAAGGTTTCGGCGGAAAGCCGCGCCGTAAGCCGCGGCTACGCCGATCCGATCTCCGTGCAGGTGGTACGGGCACCCCGGATAAATGGGGAGTCGGGGCGGACCTAGTAAAGCCCGCCCAGGCTGCTGTCCACGGCCGAGGCGGTCGCGCCGCCGCGGCCGCCGGAGCCGTAGCCACCCCCGCCGCCGGCATATCCGCCGCCGCCTCCCCCGGAGGATACATAGCCGCCCATCGGCGGCCGCGCGGCATCCTCGGTGCCGGGGCGGAAGGGCTCCAGGATCGACTGGCCGTTGCTCGTGCTGACGCGAACCAGGGCCACCCCGGGCGGGGCGCGGAAGGGAACGGGCGGGCTTCCCTGCAGGGCGGCCGAGACCACGTCGTTGAAGATCGGGGCAGCGTTCCCGCCCCCGGTCTCGCCCTCGCCCAGGCTGCGCGGCTCATCGAAGCCCACCCAGACCGCCACGACGATATCGGGGGTGAAGCCGACGAACCAGTTGTCGACATAGTCGTTGGTCGTGCCGGTCTTGCCGGCCACGGGGCGGTTCAGCCCCTTGGCCGCGGCCGTTCCGGTGCCGCGCTCGGTCGCGCCCTGAAGCAGCGCGACCATCTGGTAGGCCGCGATCGGGTCCACCACCTGGCGGCGGGCATCGGCCAGCCGGGGCGGCCCGGCCGCGAGATCGGCGTTGCATCCCTCGCAGCGGCGCGCATCATTGCGCCAGACGACATGGCCGAAGCGGTCCTGCACGCTGTCGATCAGCGATGGCTCGACGAACTTGCCGCCATTGACGAAGGCGGCGTAGCCGGCCGCCATCCTCATGACGGTCGTCTCTCCCGCGCCGAGCGACATGGAGAGGACGCGTGGCATGTTCGGGATCACGCCGAAGCGGCGGGCCGTTTCCGCCACGCGGTCGATCCCGATTTCCTGGGCCAGCCGCACCGTCACCTGGTTCAGCGATTTCTCGATGGCGGTGCGCATGGTCACCCAGCCATTGGAGTTGCCGCTGTAGTTGCCGGGCCGCCAGACGCCCTGGGGCGTCATCATCTCGAAGGGAGCATCCAGGAGCTGCTGATTGGGCGGCACGCCCATCTCCAGCGCCGTCACATAGACGAAGGGCTTGAAAGAGGAGCCGGGCTGCCGCATCGCCTGGGTGGCGCGGTTGAACCAGGACTTCTCGAAGTTGAACCCGCCCGACATGGCCAGCACGCGGCCCGTGGAGGGATCGAGCGCGACCACGGCCCCCTCGACCTGCGGGATCTGCCGCAGGGCCAGGCGTTCGGCACGGGCGGGGGCGTTGCCCCGGCCCTGGGCGGTCGCGGAGACGGTTTCCACCATCACCACGTCGCCGGGGCTGACCACGTCCTGCATGCGCCGCATGGCGGGGCCCATCCGGTTGTCCCGCAAGGCGCGCGACCAGGTCACATCCTCCATCGCCAGCCGGCCTTCGCGCGGCTGGGCGGGGGTGCGGGGGTTCGGCCGCTCGGCCCAGCCGAGCCGGGCGTCGCGGTTGTTCACCTCCAGCACCACGGCCAGGCGCCATTCCGGCAGCATGCCCGGCACGCGCTGCACGCCCTCCAGCGCCGGCATCCATTCGGCCGGGGCCGCGGAGATCTTCGTCACCGCGCCGCGCCAGCCGCCCCGGCGGCGATCATAGGCCAGGAGGTGGTCCCGCAGCGCCTTCTCGGTCGCGGCCTGGAGCTTCGGGTCCATGGAGGTGCGGACGACGAGCCCGCCCATGGTGGTCTGCTCCGGCCCGAAGCGCGTGTTCAGCTCGCGCCGAACCTCCTCGGTGAAGTACTGGCCGACCGCGACGACGTCGGGCCGGGCGCGGCCGCGGGGCTGGATCGGCTCCTGCTTCGCCGCATCCGCCTCTTCCCGCGTGACGGAGTGGTCATCGACCATGCGGTCCAGCACCCAGTCGCGCCGGGCCTTCGCCGCCTCGGGGAAGCGGCTGGGATTGTAGTTGTTGGGTGCCTTCGGAAGGGCGGCGAGGAAGGCGGTTTCGCCCAGGGTCAGCTCGTCCAGGCCCTTGTTGAAGTAGTTCTGTGCCGCCGCGGCCACGCCATAGGCCTGGAATCCCAGGAAGATCTCGTTCAGGTAGATCTCGAGGATGCGGTCCTTGCTCATCGCGGATTCGAGCCGCTGGGCCAGGATCGCCTCCCGCACCTTGCGCATGATCGTGCGGTCGGCGCCCACCAGCATGTTCTTCGCAACCTGCTGGGTGATGGTGGAGGCGCCGATGCTCCGGCGGCCCGTGCCGAGAGCCTCCAGATTCGTGAAGGCCGCACGTGCGATGGCGAGGGGATCGACGCCGCCATGGGTCCAGAAATTCTGGTCCTCGGCGGAGACGAAGGCCTGCTGCACGCGCCTGGGGATGGCGGCGATGGGCACGAACACCCGGCGCTCCAGCGCCAGTTCCGCCATCAGCCGGCTGTCGGCGGCGAAGATACGCGACATCTGGGGCGGCTGGTAATCGGCCAGCCAGGCGTGGTCGGGCAGGTCGGCCGTGGCGTTGCGCCACATCCCGTACCCGGCGATGCCACCGACCACCAGGCCCACCATGCCCACACCGAAGACGAAGCCGATCGTCCGCCGCAGCCAGATCGCGCGGCGCGGCCGCGCCTTCTCGCGCATACGGGGCGGGCCGGGCGGAATGTCCATCGGATCAGGCTGCTCCGTGGGCACGGCCTCGCCTTGAGGGCGGCGCTCACCCACCAGCGGACGTTCGGCGCGGAGATCTCTCGATGGCATCCTGTTCCTCACGGCCGCCCCAACGGAGCAGCCCAACCGATCCTTGGTAGTTGGCGCATCCCCTGCCCGATGACAGGGCCGTGCCGGCGCTTTCTACACAACTAATCTTACAACCTTATCATGAAGGCACGTTTCCGCGCCCTCGCCCGTCCGGTAGCCCACCCCCGCGCCATAGGCGGATCGGTAACCCCGCGCCCTCGCGACGGTTTCCAGGCGCAACGTTCCGCACAGCGGTCCGGCACGAGCTGTGGCGCGGGTGCCATGGGACGGCCGCCGCTACCCCACCGAGGTAACTCCCAGCCCTGGCCGCTCCAGGTAATCCTCGATGGCTGAGGCAAGGGCGGTGGCGACCACGGCGCGGTGACGGGGCTGCTTCAGCTGTGCCTCATCCTGCCGGCTCGACAGGAAGCCGATCTCGACGAGCATGGAGGGAATATCGGGTGCCTTCAGCACGGCGAAGGCAGCCTGGCGGTGGGTGTTGGGCAGAAGCGGCACCCGCGGCCGCAAGGCGCCCACGGTCATGTTGGCCAGGCGCACCGAGCCCTGCCGCGTCTCCTGCCGCACGAGGCTGAGGAGGATGCGCTGCACATCGGCCGGCACGGGCGGCAGGTTCAGCCCGCCAGCCGCATCCGCGGCGTTCTCCCGCCGGGCCAGGGCGGCAGACAACGCGTCCGATGCGGTTTCCGAAAGGGTATAGACGCTGGCGCCCCGCGCCCCCGGGGCGGAATCCGCATGGACGGAGACGAACAGCGTGGCCCGCTGGCGCCGCGCGAACTCCACCCGGCTGCCGAGCGGCACGAAGACATCGCGCGTGCGGGTCATCGCCACCCTGCAACGCCCACCGGCCTCCAACCTGCGGCGCATCTCCTGCGCGGCGGCCAGCACGATGCGCTTCTCCTGCGTGCCCGTGGCGCCGATCGCGCCCGGGTCCTTGCCGCCATGGCCGGGATCCAGCACCACCACCGGGCGTGGCGCACCCTGGCCCGTGGCGATCGGCCGCCCCGGCCCGGCCAAGCGGGCAAAGGCCGCCGGCGTGCCGGGCTGGATCGACAGGACCAGCGCGCCGCCCTCGCGGCCGATATCCGGGGCGCCGACGGGGCGGGTGAGATCGATATAGAGGCGGCTGGCCCGCTCATCCCAGCGCAGGCTGCGGACCGGTGCGATGCCCGAGAGGACGCGCGGCCCCTGCCAGCCATGGCGCGGAAGGCTCAGCACCAGGCGCTGCGGCCTTGCCTCGGCCAGCAGGCGCCAGGGACCGCCTGCGGCCCCGGGCAGCACCAGCCGTACCCCATTCCCCTCGGCGCGCAGGCTCGCCCCGTCGGCGGCGGCCGGTCGCGGCGCCACCAGCGCGGCCAGGGCCGCGGCCAGCAGGCCACGGCGCGGCAATGATCCCTTCATCTCCTCACGTCCCCCCTCAAGGTCGTCAGGTATCCCCTTGCCCTACATCGTAGCATCGGGATTGCGGTTGAACCTTGTTCGAAGCGTGACGGAAGGAAACAGGCGCTTCGCGGGCGGGTGTGGCCCGTGGCACACAGCGCCTTGCCCCTCGTCCCCCCCCTGCGTATGGTGCATCGCCCCGGCGGCACGCCGCCGGTGGAGGGTTCCGGGTGCAGCCGATGCGCAATCGCTGCCAGTCCTGCGCGGCTTGTCCAGCCAGTTTGGACGCCCGAACCCCGTAGCGCCCCGGAAAGGGCCGCCGCCAGAGCCGGTTGCCGGCCGGGCGAGCCGGCCCGGTACAAGGGGCAGCGGGGCGTATCAACCTTCCCCGGCGCGCGCCATGCGGCGCGGCAGGGCCAAGCGTCCCCTATCCGGGACCGGCGGACCGCCTCGCGCCAGTCGCCGGCCCGCCCGCGCGTGCCCTCGCCCGAAGCGAGGGCGGCGCGCCGAAGGGGTCGCGCAGGGCACGCCGAAACCTCCGGGCACGCTTCGTGCCCATGAACAGCATCTGGGCTGCCTCCGGGCCGCCCGCGACGGGAGAAAGGACGGATGACGGCGATGCTTCGCTCTGCCCCGCGCCGCGCCTATCCCGGCCCAGCAACCCTCACCGCCGCCGGCTGCCTCAGGCCCCGCGCGGCGCGGAGCTCCGCCTTCCATGACCAAGCGCATGCTGATCGATGCATCCCACCCCGAAGAGACGCGGGTGGTGGTGCTGGACGGCAACCGTCTTGAGGATTTCGACCTCGAGACCCAGAACCGCCGCCCGCTGAAGGGCAATATCTACCTCGCCAAGATCGTCCGCGTGGAGCCCAGCCTCCAGGCCGCCTTCGTCGAGTATGGCGGCAACCGCCACGGCTTCCTTGCCTTCGGCGAGATCCATCCCGACTACTACCAGATCCCCGTCGCCGACCGGCAGCGCCTGCTTGAGATGCAGGCCCAGGAGGAGGATGACGAGGACCCCGAGGACGAGATCGAGACCGCGGCCGAGCGCCGCGCACCCGATGACGATGCCGACCTGATCGGCCGCGACGACACCGGGGCGCATCGGCAGGCCCCGGCCGCCCAGGAGCCCGCCGCTTTCCCCGCCCCGGGCGAGACCCTGGACGAATCCGGCGCCACCGCCGACACGACGACCGCCGCCGAGGCCCCCGCGGCGCCTGACGCCGATGCGCCCGCAGCGCCCGAAACCCCTGCCGGCGAGACCGGCGGCGGCGAGGACGGCGCCCCGCCGCCCGAGACCACCCCGCGTGCCCAGCCCATGACCATGCATGTGGACCGCGTGAGCGAGGGCGACCCGGTGGCCGAGCCCTCCCGGTCCGGGAACGAGACGGATTCCGAGGACGAGGACGAGGACCAGGCCGAGGCGGCGCCCCCGCCCGAGACGATCGGGGGCGAGGACCGCAACGGCGACGATGAGCGCCGCGAGCGCCGCATCCCCTCCAAGTTCCTGCGCCACTACAAGATCCAGGAGGTGATCCGGCGCCGCCAGATCATCCTGGTGCAGGTCGTGAAGGAGGAGCGGGGCAACAAGGGCGCCGCGCTCACCACCTATATCTCGCTGCCCGGCCGCTTCTCCGTGCTGATGCCGAACTCGCCCAAGGGCGGCGGCGTCTCCCGCAAGATCACCTCCGCCACCGACCGCAAGCGCCTGCGCGAGGTGATCGACGACCTGAACCTTCCGCGCGGCATGAGCATGATCGTCCGCACGGCCGGGGCGCAGCGGCCCAAGCCCGAGATCCGGCGCGACGGCGAATACCTGCTGCGCCTCTGGGACGACATCCGCGAGCGCACCCTCGCCTCCACGGCCCCGGCCCTGGTCTATGAGGAAGCGGACCTCCTCAAGCGCGCCATCCGCGACAACTTCGCGAAGGACATCGAGGAGATCCAGATCGAAGGCGAGGAAGCCTTCCGTCAGGCCCGCGAGTTCACGCGGATGCTGATGCCGCAGAACGAGCGGAAGATTAAGCTCTACCGCGAGCCCGGCATGCCGCTCTTCGCCCGCGCCGGCGTGGAGCAGCAGCTGGACGCGATGATGTCGCCCACGGTGCAGCTCCGCTCGGGCGGCTACATCGTCATCAACCAGACCGAGGCGCTGGTCTCCATCGACGTGAACTCGGGCCGCGCCACGCGCGACCGGCATATCGAGGACACGGCGCTCCGGACCAACCTGGAAGCCGCGGACGAGATCGCCCGCCAGCTGCGCCTGCGCGACCTGGCCGGGCTGATCGTCATCGACTTCATCGACATGGAGAGCAGCCGCCACGACGGCATGGTGGAGCGCCGCCTGAAGGAGGCGCTGCGCCACGACCGCGCGCGCATCCAGGTCGGCCGCATCTCCCATTTCGGCCTGCTGGAGATGTCCCGCCAGCGGCTGCGTCCGAGCCTGACGGAGCACTCCTTCGTCACCTGCCCGCATTGCCAGGGCCTGGGCATCGTGCGCTCTGAGGAGAGCTCGGCCCTGCATGTGCTGCGCGCCATCGAGGAGGAGGGCGCCAAGCGCCGCGCCGCCGAGATCGTCGTGCGCTGCGCCCCCTCGGTCGCCATGCACATCCTCAACCGCAAGCGCGAGCGCCTGGCGGCGGCGGAACAGCGCCACGACATGTGCGTGATCTTCGAGCCGGACGCGGAGATGTCCGCGGCGCAGAACCGCATCGAACGCACGCGCCCGCAGACCCTGCCCGCCCCGACCAGCGCCGCCCCGGCGCTGCGGATGGATTACGCGCCCGAGCCGGTCTTCGTGACCGGGGGCGGCGGGGATGACGAGGAGGAGCCCGTCACCGCCGAGGAGGCCGAGGAGGGCAGCGCCGCCGCCGAGGCCCGCGGCGACGCGAATGGCGAGCGCGGCCGCCGCCGGCGCCGCCGCCGGCGTGGTGGCCGCCGCGAGGAGAATGGCGCGACGGAGAATGCCGAGGGCACGGCGGACGAGGAGGGCGCCGAGGAGGAGTCCGCCGACGAATCCGAGGCCCCGGAGCCCGTGGCCGGGGAAACCCCGGCCGAGGCAGCGCCCGCCGAGGCACCCCGCCCCGAGGGCGAGCGCCCCGAAGGCGATTCCCGTCGCCGCCGTGGCCGGCGCCCGGGAGGCCGTTTCCGCCGGGAGGCCGAGCCCGAGGCGCCCCGCCCGGTGGCCGAGGAGGCGCCGCGCTACACCGGCCCGACCCCGGCCGATCCCTTCGCGGGCACCTATGACGCCCTGATCGAAGCGATGGACGCGGCCGACCAGGCGGCCTCGGCCGAGGCTGCCCCGCGCCAGATCCGCGAGATCCCGATCGCGGCGGCCCCGGAGGAGCGGGTTGCCCCCGCGCCGGCAGAGGCAAGCGCCGGCACGGCCCCGGCCGAGGCACCGGCCATGCCGGCGGAAGCCGCGCCTGAGCCGACCCCGCCCGAGGCCATCCACCCCGAGGCGGCAACGCCGGCGCCGACAGCGCCTGAGCCGGCCGCGCCAGCGCCAGCGTCGGAGCCGGCAGCGTCGGAGCTGACCCAGCCCGACATGCCGGTGCCCGCCGCCGCCACAGCCGTGCCCACCATTCCTGCAATGGCTCCGGCCGACGCGGCGCAGGCCGAGGAGCGGACCGAGCCGGTGGTGGGCACCGTCATCCAGCCCGTGCTCCTGGGCAGCGAGGATGCGCCTTCCGCCCCGGCGAAGAAGGGCTGGTGGCGCCGCTGACGTGACGGACGAGCTCTTCGCGCCGCTGGGCGCGGGGGCGCTGACCCTCCGCGCCCTGCGCGCGGAGGACGCGGCCCAGCTCCACCGGCTCGTGAATGACTGGGAGGTCGCGCGCATGCTGGCGCGCGTCCCCTTCCCCTATCCGCGCCAGCTGGCGGATGAGTGGATCGCCTCCACCCGCGCGCAGATCGCGGCCGGCACCGCCTGGCACCTGGCCATCACCCGGGACGAAGCCCTGGTCGGCTGCGTCGGGCTGACCACCTCGCCCGATGCGCCGCGCCATGCCGAGCTCGGCTACTGGGTCGGCCGTCGCCACTGGGGCCAGGGCATCGGCCCGGAAGCCGCCGGCCGGCTGGCGCGCTGGGCCCTGGCCAATCTCGACCTCGACGTGATCCACGCCTCGGTGCTGGAGGAGAATGCCCGCTCCGCCGCCGTGCTGGCGCGGATCGGCTTCGTCGAGGACGGGATGGCGGAGCAGGACTTCACCGCCCGCAACGCCCGCCTCCCCGTGCGCCGCTTCCGCGCCGGCCGGGCCGAGCTTGCCCCACCGGCGGATGCGCCCGCGCCGGAAGCCCCGGCCGCCGCCACGCCCGCCATGCCCACGGGCGCCAGGCTGCTTCTCGTCGCCGCCTGCGCGCTGATCGATCCTGACGGGCGCGTGCTGCTGGCCCGCCGCCCCGAAGGCAAGCCGATGGCAGGGCTGTGGGAGTTCCCCGGCGGCAAGCTGATGGCCGGCGAGACGCCGGAGGACGCGCTGATCCGCGAACTGAAGGAGGAGCTGGGCATCGACGTCTCCGCCGCCTGCCTTGCGCCCTTCGCCTTCGCCTCCCATCCGCTGGAGGGCCGCCACCTGCTCATGCCCCTCTATCTCTGCCGGCGTTGGGGCGGGACCTTGGAAGGACGCGAGGGCCAGGCCCTGGCCTGGGTGCGCCCGGCAAAGCTCGGCGACTACGCCATGCCCCCTGCGGACAAGCCATTGGTCGCCCTGCTGCGGGACTTCCTCTGAACCTTGCCGGGCGCGGGCTTGACGCGGCGCCGGAACGCGCGACCCTTCCCGCACCGCGCAAGAGAAACGCCAGATGAACCAGCCGACCGCCGCCCTGCTTATCATCGGGAACGAGGTGCTCTCGGGCCGCACCCAGGATGCAAACCTGAAGTTCATCGCGACCAGGCTGGGGGAGCTGGGCATCCCGCTCCGCGAGGTGCGCGTGATCCCGGATGTGCCGGAGGTGATCATCCGGACGGTGAACGAGGTGCGCGCGGCCTTCACCTATGTGTTCACCACCGGCGGCATCGGCCCGACGCATGACGACATCACCAGCGAATGCGTCGCCCGCGCCTTCGGCGTGCCCTGGGAGGTGCATGAGGAATCGCGCCGGATCATGGAGGCCGACTATGCCCGCCGGAACCCGCCGGTGGAGATGAACGCGGCCCGCCTGCGCATGGCCACCCTGCCGCGCGGCGCGACCCCGATCCTCTGCTCGGAAACCTCGGCGCCCGGATTCATCATGGGGAATGTGCATGTGATGGCGGGCGTGCCGCGCATCATGCGCAGCATGTTCGAGGTGGTGGCGCCGGGGCTGGAAGGCGGCATTCCCGTGAAGTCCCGCGCGCTGCACGCCACGGGGCTGCTGGAAGGCCAGATCGCCGCCGGGCTGACCGCGATCCAGGAGCGTTTCCCGATGCTCGATATCGGCTCCTATCCCTATTACCGCGCGGGCGGGAACGGCGTGGCGTTGGTGGCCAAGGGCACGGACGAGGCCGCGCTGGAAGCGGCGGCGGCCGAGATCGCGGCGCTGATCCGCGCCGATGGCAAGGAGCCGGTCGAGGGCGAGCCCGCGGCGGCCTAGCGCGCCTCTCGCCGGGCCAGGCGCACGGCCACATGCCCGCGCATCACGCGCGGGCTGGGCATCACCAGCATGCAGTCGTCATGCGGCGTGCGGATCTCCGCATTCCCGTCGCGGGCGATCAGCGTGCCCGCGCGGGGAATCACCACGCCGCCACGGAAGGGCTCCGTGAAGATGAACTGGCGGGAGGTGGCCGCAATGCCTTTCGTCACCTCCCATACCGCAGCGCCGCTTCGGTCCGGTTCAGGCGCCCCGTGGATCATGCCGAGCGCCCGCAGGAACCCGCTGGCGCAAGCCTCGGCCATTTCCGTCGTCCCGGGCTCCCAATGAAGCCCGGCCTCGGCGAGCAGGGCTACGCGATGGGTGCCCGGCGCGGCGAAGGGCGTGTGGTCCATCATGCGGGGCCCGTCCGGATGCATCCCGTCCAGCACCACCGTTGCCGGGGCACCCACCGCCACCGCCAGCGCGCGCGCGGCCCGGCTGCGGCCGGTCAGCATAAGGGGCTCCGAAGGCCATAGCATGGAATGCAGGTCGAGCAGCGCGTCCGCCGCCTCGATCACCGGGCGCAGGGCGCGCGCGCGGCGCAGTTCCAGGCTGTCCCGCGGGCCATCGAGGATGGCATGGCTCCAGACCCGGTTCATGTCCTCGTCCACGTAGCGGGACAGGGTCGGGTCCTCCGGGTCGAAGCGGGCGAAGGCTTCAAGATTCGCGAAGACGAGGGTGAGCACCCCACGGCGCGGGCGCAGCTCCTGGCGCAGCCAGCGCAGGAGCACGGCGGCGCCCGTGAACTCATTGCCATGGATGAGGGACGTGATCACGGCATGCGGCCCGGGCAGGCCGGAATCGAAGCGCCAGACGCCGGGTATGCCGGTATTGCCCTGTGCCGCCCCGGCCAGGTTCGGCACCGGGATGCGGACGGGGAACTCGCTATCCACGCGGCGGTGCCGCCCTGCCGGCCATGGCCGGGACAGGGCGCATCATGTTCCTGGACAGATGGCGTCTCGCCATTCACGGCCTCCCGTTGCCACTTTATAGACTGGCAATCGGGCGACAATCCGGCACGGGGGATGGGTTCTGCTGAACCTGCACGGCCGACAATCGCGCTTCGGCTTCCTCATCCCCGCCCGACCGCGAATCCTTCCAGCGGGATCGGCGAGGGCCGCCCGGCCAGCAGATCCGTCACCACGCGGGCCGAGCCCATGGCCAGGGTAAAGCCCAGGGCGCCATGGCCGATATTCATGTGCAGGTTCGGCAGGCCGGGCACGGGGCCGAGGATGGGCAGGCCGGTTGGGGTGGCCGGGCGCAGGCCGGCCCAGGGGTTCAGGGTTTTCCAATCCGTGGAATCCTGGAAGGCCTCCCGCGCCTGGCGGACCAGCAGGTCCAGGCGGGAGAGGTCGAAGCCCGTATCATAGCCGACCAGATCGGCCATGCCGGCCACGCGCAGCCCCTGGCCAAGCCGGGCATAGACCACCTTCCTGGCGAAATCCGTCACGCTGATGCGCGGCGCGGCGTCATCCTTCAGGATCGGCAGGGTGAGGCTGTAGCCCTTCAGCGGATAAACGGGCGGGCGCAGCCCCAGCGGCGCAAGAAGCCGGGTGCTGCCCGCGCCCATGGCCATGACGACGGCATCCGCCTCATCCACCCCCGCGCCCGTCTGCACGCCGATCACCCGCCCGCCCACGGCGAGGATCTGGCGCACATCCGTGCCGAAGCGGAAGGTCACGGCCAGGTTGCCACCCCGCATCGCGGCCTCCAGCCCGGCGCAGAAGAGGCGGCACTCCGCCGCATCCTCGCCGCGCGTCAGGATGCCGCCGACGAGGCGATGCGCGATCCCGGCGAGGGAGGGCTCGGCCGAGAGGCATTCCTCACGGGAGAGGGCCTCCTGCTCGCTGCCGAGGCTGCGCTGGTAGTCCAGCAGGCGGCGCGCGGCATCGAAGCCGGCGGGGTCGGAATAAACCACCAGCTTGCCGGCATGGCGGAAGGCGCAGTCGATACGCTCCTCCGCGATCGCGGCGCGGGTGAGATCCCGTGACAGAAAGGAGAGCAGAAGCAGGCGGCGCGTGGTGCGGTCCGCCGTGCCGGTATTGCAGGCCGCGAGGAACTTCGCCCCCCAGACCCATTGCGCGGGATCGAGGCGGGGCTGGAAGCGGATGGGGCTGTCCCGGTCCAGCAGCCAGGCGGGCAGCTTGCCCACCACCCCGGGGCCAGCCAGCGGCGCGACATAGGAATAGGAGAGCTGGCCGCCATTGGCGTGGCTGCTCTCCAACGCCACGCCCGTGCGGCGCTCCAGCACCGTCACCTGGTGGCCATCGCGCGCGAGGAGATAGGCGGCGGCGAGCCCGGTGACGCCGGCGCCGAGGACGAGGACCTTCATGCGCCCATCATCGCCCGGCGAATCGTGCCACGGCTACAGCCGCCCGCGCCTGCTCCGTCGCCTCCGCGCCGGTATCAGCCGCGGCGGCGCGCCTGGGCGACCAGCCGCTCCAGCTCGGGCAGCTCCACCGCGCCGGGGACCAGCGTGTCGCCGATGACCAGGGCCGGGGTGCCCTCGATCTGCAGGCGCTCGGCAAGGGCGATGTTGGCCTGCAGCCGGGCCTGGATGGCGGGGTCATCCATGTCGCGGCGCAGCCGCGCCCAGTCGATGCCGGCGCGCTGCGCCTCGGCCTGGATCACCTGCTCGGTCGGATCGGTGCGAAGCCGCAGCAGCGCGTCGTAGAGCGGCTCGTACTTGCCCTGCTTCTGCGCGGCCAGCAGGGCGCGGCTGGCCAGCACGCTGTTCGGGCCCAGGATGGGCAGGTCCTTCATGACCACGCGGATGTTGCGGTCCCGCTGGAGAAGCGCCTGCATGCTCGGGTGCAGCGCCTTGCAGTAGCCGCAGCGCGCATCGAAGAACTCGACGATGGTGACGTCGCCGCGCGGATTGCCCTTGATGGGGTCGCGCGCATCGTTGAACAGCGCGTCCCGGCTGGCGGCCAGGGCCTCGCGCCGTGCCGTCTCCTGCGCATTCCGCTGCGCCTCCTGCATCGCGCCGATCGCGTCCCGCAGGATCGATGGGTCGGTCCTCAGCGCCTCCCGCAGGATGGAGACGATCTCCTCGCGCTGCTGCGGCGAGAAGCCCGCCCGCGCCTCGCCCGGCGTGGCGCTCACCTGGGCCAGGGCGACGCCGCCGGCCATGAGCAGCGCGGCCCCGGCCATCAGGATCTTCTTCATCGGCTGTTCCTGTCCCTTCGCCGCAGCGCATCTTCCGCGCGGCGCTCATCGGAGGTGAGGTTATCACGGCGCACCGCGTTCCGCAGGTCGGCGGCCCGGACGCGGGCGGGGCCGGCGGGAAGCCCCTTTTCCGCGCGGGCCGCGCGGAACCGGGCCTCGGCGGTGTCGCCCTCGGCCACGGCCTTCTCGGCCAGGGCCAGCTCGGCGTTCGGCAGGTCGTCCAGCCGGGCATAGGCGGTGGCCAGCTGGCCCCAGGTGAAGCCATTCTCCCGGTCCTGCCGGGCGGCCGCCTGCAGCTCCGCCACCGCGCGGCGCAGGGTTTCGCGGTCCCCGCCCCCTTCCATCAGGGCGCGGCCATAGGCGGCGCGGATCAGCGGCTCGTTCGGGGCCAGGCGGGTGGCGGCGGCGAGCGGGGCGATAGCCTCGCGCGGGCGGCCGCCCTCGAAAAGGACCTGGCCCTTGAACTCCAGCAGATAGGGGTTCGAGGGCTGCTCCCGCAGCGCGGGCTCCAGGATGTCCAGCGCGGCATCGGTGCGGCCGGAACGGTACTGGGCGATCGCGCGGGCATAGCGGCCCGGCGCCGTGTCATCGTTGAGGTAGCGGCGCCAGCTGGCCGCCGGGGCATCGATGAAGCCGTTCAGCTTGGCTCGCACCATGGTGAAGGCGGTTTCGAGGGCCGGAGGCAGGCCGGGGCCGGAAGCCCGGTTCCGCGCCAGCTCCTCCCGCACGAATTCCAGCCGGTCCCGCGAGAGCGGATGGGTGCGGAAATAGGGGTCCTGCCGGCCGACGGCGAGAAGCTCCTGGTCCAGCAGGCGGCGCAGCAGCCTTTCCAGCCCGTGTCCGGACCAGCCAAGCCGGTTCAGCAGTACCAGCCCGGCCTGGTCCGCGGACTGCTCCTGGGTGCGGGTGAAGGCGTAGAAGGCGCCCATGGCGCTGGTCTGGCCGCCCAAAATCAGGCCCATGGCGGCATCCGAGGAACGCGCCGCCACCCCCGCCCCGGCGCCGAGCAGCATGGCCGCCACGGAGCGCAGCACGGCCAGCCGCATCTCCTCGGGCAGCCGCGCCAGATGGCCGCCGGCGATGTGGCCGACCTCATGCGCGATCACCCCGGCCAGCTCCCCGGCGGATTCGGCCTGCTGGATCAGGCCGGTATGGATGAACAGCCGGTTGTCCTGGGCGACAAAGGCGTTGATGGCCCGGTCCTGGACCAGGGTGAGCTCGACCAGCCGCCGGTCCACGCCGGCCGCCGCCAGGAGCGGATCCAGGAAGCTGCGGACGAGGTTTTCGGTCTCCGCATCCCGGATGATCGCGAGCGGCGTGCGGCCGCCCGCCCCTCCACCCCCTTGCGCCTGGGCCATGCCCGGTGCGAGGAACGCGGCCATGACCAGCACGGCGGCAGGGATGGCCCGAAACCATATGGCGAGCGCGAGCGGCTTCCGCATGGGCGGCACCCTATTCCGGACCGGCCCCCGCCGGCCAGCCATGGCAGCCATGGCCCTGTCCCTCGTTGCGCTGACGGGATGCTCGACCGCCCAGCGGGTGGGCAACCTCATCGGCGGCGGCTCATCGGTTCCGGCCGGGCAGGCCGGGCATGTGCGCGGCTTCCTGGGCAATGTGGCGGCCGAGGAGCCCCGCGCCGCCCAGGTGGCGCGGGACATCCTCTCGGCCGGCGGATCGGCGGCGGATGCGGCGGTGGCGGCCGGCTTCGCCCTGGGCGTCACCCTTCCCTCCCGCGCCGGGCTCGGCGGCGGCGGCGCCTGCCTGGGCTATGATTCCCGCCGGAGCGAGGTGGAAGCCTTCCTCTTCCAGCCCGGCGCGCGGGCGGGTGCGCCCGCCGGCGCGGACCGCCCGGCGGCGGTGCCGATGATGGCCCGCGGGCTCTTCGCCCTGCATGCCCGCCAGGGCCGCCTGCCCTTCGAGCAGCTGATGGCCCCGGCCGAGCAGATGGCGCGCAACGGCACGCCCGTTTCCCGCGCGCTGGCGAGCGACCTGGCCGCCGTGTCCGGCCCGCTGCTCGCCGACCCCGTGAGCCGCGCCGTCTTCGCGCCCGGCGGGGCACCGGCGGGCGAGGGAACGCCGCTGGTGCAGGTGGAACTGGCCAGCACCCTGGCCGCGCTCCGCAGCGCGGGCGTGGGCGATTTCCACCAGGGCGGCCTGGCGCGCCGGGTGGAGGATGGCAGCGCCGTGGCCGGCGGCTTCCTCACCCTGGGCGAGATGCGGGCCGCCGTGCCCCAGGCGCTGGCTCCCGCGCAGGAGCGGCTGGGCTCCGACCTGCTCTCCGTGCTTCCCGCCAGCGTGGATGGGGGCGCGACCCTCGCGGCCTTCCGCGCCACCGCGGCAGGCCAGGCCGCGCCGGTACTGCCCGGCAGCTTCGGCGCCAGCACCGCCATCGTGGTGCAGGACCGCGAGGGCGGGGCGGTGGCCTGCGCCTTCACCCTGAACAACCTCTTCGGCACGGGCCGCATGGTGCCGGGCATGGGCTTCATGCTGGCCGCCGCGCCGGGCCTGGGCAGCGTGCAGGCGGCGCCGCTGGGCGCCATCCTCGTTACCAGCCCCGGTGCCAGGGCCATGCGCTATGCCGGCGCCGGTTCGGGCCAGGGCGCGGCCCCGGCCGCGGCGGGCGGCCCGGCGGGGCTGCATCTTGTCCGCGGCGCGCCGCTGGCCCAGGCCATCGCTTCCGGCGCGCCGGAGCCCGGGCGCGGCGTGGCGGCTTCCTGCCAGGGCGGCGTCAGTGCCTCCCGCTGCGGAGCCGTGGCGGATCCTCGCGGCTTCGGGCTGGCCACCGGGAACAACTGACTTGGCAGGGCTGAAGGTCGGGCGGGGTGCCAATGCCCCCGCCTTCCTGGTGATGGATGTGATCGCGGCCGCCAATGCGCGCGCCGCGGCGCTGCGGCCGGGCGAGCCCGGCATCCTCCGGATGGAGGTCGGCCAGCCCGGCACCGGCGCCCCGCGCGGCGCCGCCGAGGCCGCCGCCCGTGCCCTGCGGGACGGCCACCCCATGGGCTATACCGAGGCCTTCGGGCTGCGGAGCCTGCGCGAGCGCATCGCGCGCCGCTACGCGGAGCATTACGGCGCGGCCGTGCCCGCCGGGCGGATCGCGGTGACGGTCGGCGCCTCGGGCGCTTTCCCCCTCGCCTTCCTGGCCGCCTTCGATGCCGGGGACCGCGTGGCGATGGCCGCGCCCTATTATCCGCCCTACGCCAATATCCTGACGGCGCTCGGCATGGTGCCGCAGCTCCTGCCCTGCGACGCCTCCACGCGCTTCCAGCCCAATGTCGCCATGCTGGAGGCGCTGGACCCGCGCCCGGCCGGGGTGATCGTCGCCAGCCCCTGCAATCCCGCCGGCACCATGCTCTCCCCGCAGGAGCTGGCCGAGATCGCCCGCTGGTGCCACGCGCATGGCGTGCGGCTGATCTCGGACGAGATCTATCACGGCCTGTCCTACGACATGCCCGAGGCCACCGCCGCGGCGCTTTCCCCCAGCGCCGTCGTGGTGAACAGCTTCAGCAAGTACTTCTCCATGACCGGCTGGCGCATCGGCTGGCTGGCGCTGCCGGAGGACCTCGTCCGACCGGTGGAGCGGCTGGCGCAGAACATGTTCATCTCCGCCCCCCATGTGGCGCAGATCGCGGCGGAGGCGGCGATGGACTGCACCGAGGAGCTGGAAGCGAACCGCGCCGCCTATCGCCGCTCCCGCGACCTGCTGCTGCAGGGCCTGCCCGCGGCGGGGTTCGACCGGATCGCGGCCGCCGATGGCGCCTTCTACATCTGGGCCGATGTCGGGCACCTGACCAATGACAGCCCCGGATTCTGCGCCCGGATGCTGGCGGAAGCCGGGATCGCCGCCACCCCCGGTGTCGATTTCGATCCCGAACGGGGCGCGCGCTTCCTGCGTTTCAGCTATTGCGGGCCTGAGGCCGACATGGCCGAGGCCCCGGGCCGGCTGCGCCGCTGGCTCAAGGGCTGACCCTCACCACAGAGACGTCCGATGAACCGCCGTTCCCTTCTGGCCCTGCCCGCCCTGGCCGCGCTGGGCAGCCCCGCCACCGCGCAGCAGCGCCCCACGCGCCTGATCGTCCCCTTCCCGGCGGGCGGCGCGACCGATGCCGTCTCCCGCCTCTTCGCGCCGCTTCTCGCGCAACGCCTGGGCACGACGGTGGTGGTGGAGAACCGCCCCGGCGCGGGCGGCGTACCGGCGGCCGAGGTGGTGGTGCGCTCCCCGGCCGATGGGCTGGTGCTTCTGCTGGCCACCTCCTCCATCCACTCCACCGCCCCCGCGACCGGCGCGAGCCTTCCCTATGACGTGGAGAAGGACTTCACGCCCCTGGCGCTGATCGGCGCCTCGCCCTCCCTCGTGCTGGTTTCCACCACCGTGCCGGTGAATGACCTGCGCGGCTTCATCGCCTGGGCCAAGGCGCGGCGGGGGCAGGTGAACTACGGCTCCTCCGGAGTCGCCACCACGCCGCACCTCAACGGGGCGCTGCTGGACAGCCTGGCCGATCTCGGCATGGTGCATGTGCCCTATCGCGGCACGGGCGCCGTCTATGCCGAGTTGCGGCGCGGCGATGTGCATGCGCTGCTGGACGTGCCCGCCACCGCCACCACCCATATCCAGGCCGGCACGGTGAAGGCCCTGGCCGTCACCTCCGCCTCCGAGACGCCCCTTGCCCCCGGCGTGCCCACGGGCGAGGCGGCAGGGCTGCCCGGCCTGGTTTCCGAGACCTGGTTCGGCATCTTCGGTCCGGCCAACATGCCCGCCCCGGTCGCGCAGCGGATCACCGAGGCGTCCCAGGCCGTGATGGCGGATCCGGAGCTGCGTGCGCGGCTGCTGGGGCTGGGCGTCGATCCGCGCACGGGCGATGGCCAGGCCCTGGCCGAGGCGGCGCGCACCGAGCGCGAGCGCTGGTCCGAGCTGGTGCGGCGCCTGAACATCCGCACCGCGGAGTAACGTTTCCCGCCCGCCGGCCCCGACCGGGAGAGCCCTGCCCGAAGGGGCCGGGCCATCACCGGCAGGACCTTTCATTGGCCGCCGATATGCCGGTCGAAGGCCGCGGCGATCACGCCCGGGGGCGCCTCGCGGCCGGTGAAGAGGCGGAAGCCATCCTCGGCCTGGGCCACGGACATGGCGCGGCCGGGCATCAGCGCGCAGCCCTTGGCCTGCGCCGCCGCCAGCAGGGGCGTGAGGGGCGGGTGATACACCGCATCGGCCACCCACATGCCCTTCCGGAGAAGCCCCGTATCCACCGGGCTGGAGCAATCCGGCAGCATCCCGGCCGGGGAGGCGTTCAGCAGGCCCTGTGCGCCGGCCATCGCCGAGGCGGCGTCCGGCGCCGCCACGAAGCGGCCGCCGCCCCAGCCCGAGGCATCCCGCGCGAGGCTCTCGGCCCTGCTCCGGTCCTGGTCCAGCACGCGCACCTCCGGCACGCCCGCCTGCGCCAGGGCCCAGGCGATGGCGCGGCCGGCGCCGCCCGCGCCGACCAGCACAGCGGGGCCGGAGGTCACGGCCTCGCCGATCGTCTCGCGCAGGCCGGAGAGGAAGCCCGTGGCATCCGTGTTGTGGCCCGTCAGCCCGCCATCCCGCACCGTGACGAGGTTCACCGCGCCGATCTGGCTGGCCCCGGGGTCCATGGCATCGAGGAAGGGGATCACGGACTGCTTGTAGGGAAAGGTGACGTTGATCCCGGCGAAGCCGATCAGCCGGATTCCATCCAGGATACGGCGAAGCCTCTCCGGCGGGGCGTCCGCCACCTCGATGAGGTGGAGGCGTATGTCGAGCCCCACCGCGCTTCCCGCTGCCTCCATCATCGCCGGCGCGGCGGAATGGGCGATCGGATAGCCGAGCAGGCCGAGGAGGACGCGGTTGGAGGCTGCCATGGTCACGCGAGGCAGAGCGCGATGATGTCGTTCTCGCCGTAGGCCCCGGCGACCTTCCCATCCGCATGCATGGCCAGACCAGCCTCCTGTTTGCCGGGTAGGCTAATGCAGCCGGAAGCGTCCGGTAAGGTTCCCCCCGATATGTCCGGCTGAGAAGCGCCGGCTGCCGCCGGGGCGGGAAACCCGGAAGGTTGCGGCTCCTTATGGCTCGGCTGACGCCGTGTTGCGGGCCTTTCCGGCCCGCTGCCTCCCGGCCCGGCGCATCGTCACGAAGCTGAGGCGCACGGAGCCGAATGCCCCTTCAACGCCGCGCCGAAAGAAGCCTGGATGCGCTGAGCTTCTTCGTGTCGGACGCGCGCTACGGGCTGGGCGCCTTTCTCGGCGTCTATCTCATCACCGAGCATGGCTGGGACCCCGGCAGCATCGGCGCCGCGCTCTCGATCGGCGGGCTAACCGGCCTGTTCTCGCAGGCGCCCATGGGGGCGCTGGTGGATGCCATACGCGCCAAGCGCGCCCTGATCGCCGCCGCGGTCGTGATCGTGACGGCGACCTGCCTCTTCATTCCGCTCGCGCCGCGCTTCTGGCCGGTGGCGCTGGCCGGGGTGGTTGGCGCCCTGGCCGGGGTGACCATCGGCCCCACCCTTGCCTCCATTTCCCTCGGCGTGGTCGGCCCCGCCCGCTTCGCCCGGCGCGCGGGGCGGAACGAGGCGCTGTTCCATCTGGGGGACGGGGCGATCTGCCTCGCCATCCTTCTCACAGCACCCTTCTTCGGCAGTTCGGTCCTGTTCTGGAGCATGGGCTTCACCATGATCGCGAGCGTGCTGGCCGCGGCGGCCGTGCCCGCGCGGGCCATCGACCATTCCGTGGCGCGAGGCCTGCTGCCCGGCGAGGCACAGCTGCAGGGCCCCTCCGCCTGGCTGCTGCTGCGCAACTCCCGCTCGCTGATCGCCTTCGCGGCCTGCGGCGCGCTCTTCCACCTGGCCAATGCCTCCATGCTCGGCCTGGTGGCTCAGAAGCTCGCGTTGCAGAACCTGGGGCAGGGAATCACCCTCACCGCTGCCTCGGCGATCGCGGCGCAGTCGGTGATGGTGCCGGTCGCCGCGCTGGCGGGGGCGCGGGCGGATGCTTGGGGCCGGCGGCCATTGCTGCTGGCCGCCTTCGCCGCCCTGGCCCTGCGAGGGGTTCTCTACACCCTATCGGACAACACGACCTGGCTGATCGCGGTGCAGTTGCTGGATGGCGTGGGCGCCGGGCTGATTGGTGCGCTCTTCCCGGTGGTGATCGCGGATCTCACGCGGGGAAGCGGGCATTTCGCGGCGGCCCAGGGGGTGGTGGGCACGGTGCATGGCGTGGGTGGCGTGCTGAGCGCGGGACTGGCCGGGCAGATGGTGGTCCATGCCGGCTATAACGCCACCTTCCTGGCCATGTCGGTCGTGGCGGCGCTGGGCGGGTTGCTGTTCTGGCTGATCATGCCCGAGACCCGCGGCATGCCGCCGCGCTGAACCAGCCACCCTTGGGGCCGCCGCGCGGCGGCAACGCCCTTCCGGATCATCGCTCCGGAAGGGCGCCCGGCTTCAGGACCGGTACGACCCGTTGATGTCGATATAGCCGTGGGTCAGGTCGCAGGTCCAAACCGTCGCCTCACCCCTGGCGAGGCCGATATCGACCTCGATGTCGATCTCCCGGCCCTTCATGTGCTCGACCACCGGGGTCTCGTCATAGCCCTCGACCACGCCGCCATCACGGGCCATCCAGGTGCCGCCGACGGCGACGGAAAGCCGGTCCCGGTCGGCGGGCTCGCCCGCCTTTCCGACGGCCATGACGATGCGCCCCCAATTCGCGTCCTCGCCCGCGATGGCGGTCTTCACCAGCGGGGAATTGGCGATGGCCATGGCGATGCGCTTGGCCGAGCTGTCGGAGGCGGCGCCCTTCACGGTCACCTTCACCAGCTTCTGCGCGCCCTCGCCATCCCGCACCACCTGCAGCGCAAGGTCGAGCAGCACGGCGTTCAGCTGCGCCTGGAAATCGTCCAGGGCCGCGCCGGCGAGGGCGGAGACGCGGTCATGCCCGGCCTGGCCCGTGGCGAAGAGCAGAACCGTGTCGGAGGTGGAGGTGTCACTGTCCACCGTGGTGCGGTTGAAGCTCAGTTCCACGCCCTTGCGCAGGCAGGATTGCAGCGCGGCGGCGGGAATGGCGGCGTCGGTGGCCAGGAAGGAGAGCATGGTGGCCATGTCCGGCGCGACCATGCCGCTGCCCTTGGCGATCCCGACGATGGTCACCTGGGTGCCGTGGATGGTGGCCGTGCGGGCCGCCGCCTTGGGGAAGGTGTCGGTCGTCATGATGCCGCGCGCGGCATCCGCCCAGGCCGACTCCTCCAGCTCCGCATGTAGGGCGGGCAGCGCCGCCGCCAGCTTCTCATGCGGCAGAACCTGGCCGATGACGCCGGTGCTGGCCAGGAACACCTCGGTGGGCTTGCAGCCCGCCAGCGAGGCGGCGGCAGCGGCCGTCGCCTCGCAGGCCACAACCCCCGCGCGGCCGGTGAAGACATTGGCGTTGCCGGCATTCACCACCAGCGCGCGGGCCGCCTCGCCCTTCAGGGCGGCGCGGCACCAGTCCACCGGGGCGCCTGGGCACTTGTTGCTGGTGAAGACGCCGGCGACGGTGGTACCGGGGGCGAACTCCATCATCATCACGTCCGGGCGGCCCTGGTAGCGCAGCCCGGCGGCAGCCACGCCGAGCCGCACGCCCTTCAGCGCCGGCAGGGGCGGCATGTCCACCTTCAGGGGAGAAACGGGGAGGTCCTTGGCCATTCTCGTCTGCCTCCGGCGTCTACCGCCGCTGGGCCGGGGCCGGGCTGGCGGCCGGGGACTGCGCGGCAGGCGGCTGCGCGGCGGGCGGGGTGGCGCCGTCCATCAGGCTGGGCGGGCGCTGCGGCGAGCCGTCCAGGTTGAAGCGCTCGACCCTGGCCGCGCCGCGGATGCGCTCCACGGCGGCGTTCACCGCTTCCTCGAAGGCGGCCTGGCGCAGGGCCTCCTGGCTCTCCTCGAAGCTGGCCGGCGGCGCCGTGCGGCGGCCCTCCACCTTGATCACATGCCAGCCGAACTGCGTCTGGACGGGCTCGCTGATCTGGCCGGGCTGAAGGGCGAAGGCGGCCTCGGCGAATTCCGGGATCATGTCGGACTTCTTGAAGAAGCCGAGATCGCCGCCCTGCTGGGCGCCCGGGCCGGTGGAGCGGCGCTTGGCCACCTCGGCGAAGTCGGTGCCGGGGCGGCGGACCTCGGCCAGTGCCTCACGGGCCGCGGCCTCTGTGGGGACGAGGATGTGGCGGGCGTGCAGCTCCTCCTCGCCCTGGCGGCTGGCGGATTCGCGCTCGTAGCGCTGGCGCAGTGCCTGCTCGGACAGCGCCGGGGCCACTTCGCGGCGCAGGATGGCCTGCTGCAGCTCCTGGTCGGTGGCGCGGGCGATGCGGCGCTGCACCTCCGGGTCGTTCTGGAGGTTCTCGGCCCGGGCGCGGGCCACGAGGGCCTTCTGGGCGACCAGCTGGTCCAGGATCAGGGGGTAGAGCATGGCCGGCGGGGCGTTCCGCAGCTCGTCCGGCAGCTCGTTCGCGGCGTCCCGGACATCGGAGAGGCGGATCTCCTGCCCTTCCACCCGGGCCACCACCGGGTCGGCCGGCTGTGGATTCGCCGCCTGGGGCGCGGCCGCCTGGGGCGTGGACGGTTGAGCCGAGGCCGGGGCCGCGGGCGCGGCCGGGCGCTGGGCCTGGGAAGGCGCCTGGGCCAGGGCCAACCCGGCGGAGAGCAGGGCCGGCACCATGACGGTGGAGAGGAGAAGGCTGCGCATCGGGAAAAGCCTCGGCGGAAGGGGGCGCAACATGGCGGAGCGGTCGTTCCGTCACAAGGCGCATCGCCAGCCCCGCTCGGATCACAACCCGGCGTTCCGCCATGGGATGCGCCCCCTTTCGTTGACCGAGCCTCCCCCCTTGCCTATCTGTCGTCTTCGCACGCAGGGCTTCTGCGCCCCTCTCCTGACCGGCCGCGCCGCGGTCCCTCGGTGGCGGCCCCCCTGGTGTGCCCGGAGACCACCTGCCCCGATGTTCGCCCGCCTCGCCCGCGCCTTCCTCGGCACCTCGAACGACCGCGCCCTGAAGGGCTACCGGTCCCGTGTGCCGGCCATCAACGCGCTGGAACCCCAGATGGCCGCCCTCTCCGACGAGGCCCTGCGCGCCAAGACGCCCGAGTTCCGGGAGCGCCTCGCCAAGGGAGAGTCGCTGGACAGCCTGCTGCCCGAGGCCTTCGCCGTGTGCCGGGAGGCCTCGAAGCGGGTTCTCGGGATGCGCCACTTCGACGTGCAGCTGATCGGCGGCATGGTGCTGCATGAGGGCCGGATCTCCGAGATGAAGACCGGCGAGGGCAAGACCCTCGTCGCCACCCTCCCCGCCTATCTGAACGGCCTGACCGGCAAGGGCGTGCACCTGGTGACGGTGAACGACTACCTCGCCACCCGCGACGCCGAGGAGATGGGCCGCCTCTACAACTGGCTGGGCCTGACGGTCGGCACCATCGTCTATGGCAAGACCGATCCGCAGCGCCGCGAGGCCTATGGCTGCGACATCACCTATGGCACGAACAACGAGTTCGGCTTCGACTACCTGCGCGACAACATGAAGTACCGGCTGGACGAGATGGTCCAGCGGCCCTTCAACTACGCCATCGTGGACGAGGTGGACTCGATCCTGATCGACGAGGCGCGCACGCCCCTCATCATCTCCGGCCCGACCGACGACACATCCGACCTGTACAACCGCGTCAACGCGGTGGTGCGCGTGATCGCGCAGACGGCGGAGAACTTCGAGAAGGACGAGAAGAACAAGACCGTCTCCCTTACCGAGGCGGGCAACGAGGCCGTCTCCGCCGCCCTGACCGAGGTTGGGCTGCTGGAGGAGGGTGACCTTTACGACTTCCACAACGTGACCCTGGTCCACCATGTGAACCAGAGCCTGCGCGCCCACACGCTTTTCTCCCGCGACGTGGACTACATCGTCTCCCGCGACGGCAAGATCGTCATCATCGACGAGTTCACCGGCCGCATGATGGAAGGTCGCCGCTACTCCGACGGGCTGCACCAGGCGCTGGAGGCCAAGGAGGGCGTCGAGGTCCAGCCCGAGAACCAGACGCTGGCCTCCATCACCTTCCAGAACTACTTCCGCCTCTATCCCAAGCTGTCCGGCATGACCGGCACGGCCTCGACCGAGGCCGACGAGTTCGCCGAGATCTACAAGCTCGAGGTGGTGGAGATCCCCACCAACCTGCCCATTGCCCGCGCCGATTCCGATGACGAGGTCTATCGGACCGCGCGAGAGAAGTATGACGCGGTCGCCAACCTCATCCAGGAGTGCCGCGAGCGCGGGCAGCCCTGCCTGGTCGGCACCACCAGCATCGAGAAGTCGGAGCTGATCTCCGAGCTGCTGAAGAAGAAGGGCGTGCCGCACCAGGTGCTGAACGCCCGCTATCACGAGCAGGAAGCGGCCATCATCTCCCAGGCCGGCCGCCCGGGCGCGGTGACCATCGCGACGAACATGGCCGGCCGCGGCACCGACATCAAACTCGGCGGCAATGCCGAGATGCTGGCGCGCGCCACCTTCCCCGGCGAGCCCGCAGGCCCCGAGTTCGAGGCCCGGCTGGCCGAGATCCGGCGCGAGGTGGAGGGCAGCGCGGCCAAGGTGAAGGCGGCTGGCGGCCTCTTCGTCATCGGCACCGAGCGGCATGAGAGCCGCCGCATCGACAACCAGCTGCGCGGCCGTTCCGGCCGCCAGGGTGACCCGGGCGCGTCCCGCTTCTTCCTGTCGCTGGAAGACGACCTGATGCGCATCTTCGGCAGCGACCGCATGGGCGGGATGCTGGAGAAGCTGGGGCTGAAGGAGGGGGAGGCGATCATCCACCCCTGGATCAACAAGGCCCTGGAGAAGGCGCAGAAGAAGGTCGAGGCACGCAACTTCGACACGCGCAAGAACCTGCTGAAATACGACGACGTCATGAACGACCAGCGCAAGGAGGTTTACGCCCAGCGCAGGTCGTTGATGCAGGCCAGCGACGTGGCCGAGACCGTGGCGGAGATGCGCCGGGAGGTGATCGACGACATGGTCGCCGTCGCCGTGCCGGAGAATTCCTATCCCGAGCAGTGGGACCTGGAGGGGCTGCAGTCCCGCGTGCTGGACCTGCTGGGCCTGGACCTGCCTGTGGCCGAGTGGGGACGCGAGGAGGGGATCGACGAGACCCAGCTCCGCGAGCGCATCCTAGAGGCGGCCGAGACCTCCTATGCCGCGCGATCCGCGAATATCGGGATCGAGCGCATGCGCGAGGTGGAGAAGTCCATCCTCCTGATGGTCTTCGACAAGGTCTGGAAGGACCACCTGCTCTCGCTGGACCATCTGCGCCAGGGCATCGGCCTGCGCGCCTATGGGCAGCGCGACCCGCTGAACGAGTACAAGTCCGAGGCCTTCAACCTGTTCAACGCCATGCTGGGCGAGATGCGCGAGGAGACGACGCGCTGGCTCATGCAGGTGAGCCTCGCCCCGGATGCGCCGGTGCCAAGCCCGGAGCCGGTTTCGGTCCTCGATATGCGTCACCCCGGCCCGGAAACGGGCGACCCGCTGCTGGGCTACGACATGGGCGCCGGCGACTATGGCAGCGCGGTATCGGTCGCGGCGGACCGCGTGGCCGAGGGCGTGGACCCGAACGACCCGTCCAGCTGGGACCGTACACCCCGCAATGCCCCCTGCCCCTGCGGGTCGGGCAAGAAGTACAAGCACTGCCACGGGCGGGCCTGAGGGGCGGCCTTGAGGGGGCGCCTGATGGCGTGTCCTTCCAGGGCGTGGAACAGCCAGGAAATCCGTCTCAGCCCTTTTCGGGTTTGACGCCTTGAAGCCACGAAGGGACAAATCCGTGGCACGATTCGGACAGTCATGACGAAAGCAAGAATTGAGATTGAGGCGTTTCCGGAGGAAGTAAAAGGTCACCTGTCTCTTGCTCTGACGGTGCGGGCTCCGGCTGAATGGGCCGGGCGGCATGTCGCGCTTCGAATGGGTGAGCGTGAACTGGCTTGGCTCACGCTTGAGGAGGATCTTCGGGCCCGGGCGACGCTGAATGTCACGGCCCTCCGCACGCGCGAGGACTATGCCTTCCACGTGCTGGATGAGTCCGGCAACGACCTGTCCGACGCGGCCGAATGGGTGCTGCAGGGTGATTTCTTCGAGGCGCTCGCCGTCTCGCCCGCCAGCTTCCTGGACCGGGTGCAGCTGCATCATTCCCGCTTCCGCTCCCGGCATCTGCTGGAGCTTGCGGCGCATAGCTTCTACCTGAACCATCCGGACGCGGAGTTCGTGCTGCGCGCCGCTTCGCTGACGATCCTCAGTCACCGCTACCTGGAGAAGCCGGCCGACTCCCTGGACGGGGATGAGACGGCCCGCGTGGCCTGGCTGCTGGCCGAGGCGGGGCCGGTGACCGCCGCGGGGGCGGCGCTGGTCAAGGCGGCCGAGGATGCCGGGGCCAGGGTGGACTGGCGGCATGTCCGCTGGACCGTCTCGCTCGCGACCGTGGCGGCGCATCTGTCCCTCTACGACGAATCCTACGAGCAGGCGCTCTCCTTCTTCGAGCTGGCCACGCGCCACACCCATCTCGTGCACTACGCGAAGGTTTCCGCGCTCAACCTCGTGATCTGCGCCTTCGCCGAGGGATTGCTGGCGCATATGCTCGGCCGGAACGAGCATGCGCTTGCTGCCCTCACCCGGGGCGTGGAGGCGGTGAAGCCGATCGTGCAGGCCCAGAACCTGATGGAGAATGTCTGGGTCCTCGGCGATCTCCAGAACGTGCTGAAGGCGTCGCGCCAGTGCTACATCGCGCTGATACGCCTGGGCCTGAAGGAAGCGCGCGTCTCGCCCCCCGTGATCGACGAGAACATGCAGATCGAGCTTGGCGAGGTGCGGAGCCCGCTGCAGAAGATCGTGCTGGCCGGGCGTGTGCCGGCGCTGGCAGCCCATCTGGCGCGCCACGGCGCGTTCTGACCGCGTGCGGCCGGGCACGGGCTCCATGCCCCTGCCCCGTTCGTGACCATCGGGGCTCCGGCCTGGCGCCGTTCCGGGCAAACCCTGCCTGGGAAGCGGAAAGGCGCGCCATGGAACTATTCTCATGGCGCGCGTCCCGCCTTCATACTCCTCTCGCGCGCCCTTGCCGGAGGCGCCGGACGACACCGAATGCGCAGAGGATGAAAAACGTGATCCGCAGAACCGCCCTCCGCCTCGCGGCCATGACCGCACTCGCCCTTCCCGCTCTCGCCCAGGCACAGGAAGCACCCTGGCCGAACCGCCCCATCACCATCATGGGCGGCTTCCCCAACGGTTCCGGCGTGGACATCTACGCGCGCAAGCTGGCCGAGCCGCTTTCCCGGGCGCTGGGCGTGCCCGTGGTGGTGGACAACCGCACGGGGGCGGGCGGGAACATCGCTTCCGAATATGTCGCCCGCGCACGGCCCGACGGATACACCTTCCTGTTCGGCACCGCAGGCACGCATGCGATCAACGCGACGCTCTATTCCAGCCTGCCCTTCGACCCGCTGAAGGACGTGACGCATATCGCGCTGCTGGGCGATGTGCCGAACGTGCTGATCGTCAGCCCGCAGCACTCCCCCAACATCGGCAACTGCCGCGACCTGATCGCCGCCGCGAAGGCGCGGCCCGGCGCGCTGAACTACGCCTCCACCGGCAATGGCGCATCCACCCATCTGGCCGGGGTGCAGTTCGCCACGGCGGCCGATGTGAACGTGCTGCACATCCCCTACCGCGGGCAGGGGCCGGCCATGCTCTCGCTGCTGAGCGGCGAGACGACCTTCTTCTTCAACCAGAGCGGCCCGAGCATCGCGGCAGCCCGCCAGGGCCAGGTGCGGGCCCTTGCGGTCACCACGCGGCAGCGCCTGACGCCGCTGCCGGATGTTCCGACGGTGGAGGAAGCCTGCGGCCTGCCCGGCTTCGAGAGCACCACATGGTACGGGCTGCTCGCGCCGCCGAACCTGCCCGCCCCGATCCAGCAGCGCATGGCCCAGGAAGTGGCCCGCATCATCAGCGAACCGGATTTCGTGAACTGGCTGACCGAGAACCAGGGCATCACCCCGGCCGCGGATCCCAGCCCGGCGGCCTTCCGCCAGGTGCATGAGCGTGACATCGCCCGCTGGGGCGAGGTGGTGCGCCGCTCCGGCGCCAGGGTCGACTGACAGGCTGCCCTCCCCGCCCCCTCCGGGGCGGGCAGGACATGCCCCGGCTCAGTTCGCCTTGAGGTTGAGACGGCGGATCATCGCGCCGTCCTCCTCATACTGCTTGCGCGCCGCCGCAGCGTATTCGGCGCTGCCCAGGAAGGCCGGGGCCATGTCGAAGCGCTCCAGCACGGCGACATGGGCGGGATCCCGCGAAGCCTCGCGCAGCGTCTCCTCCAGCACGCGCACCACGGCGGGATCCATCCCCGCCGGGCCCGCGATGCCGTAGGGCGAGGTGGAAACGATATCGATCCCCATTTCCTTCAGCGTCGGCGCATCGGGGAAGCGCTTGGCGCGCTCCGCCCCCCAGGTGCAGAGCAGGCGAAGCTGCCCCGCCGCCACCAGCTCGGCCCAGCCGCTCGTCTCGGCCGAGACCTGGGTGGTGCCGGACAGGGTGGACTGAAGGTTCTCCGAGGCGCTGCGATAGGGCACCTGCACCCAGTCGATGCCCTGGGCCGCCGCGATCTGCTCCATGGTGATATGGAGCGAGGTGCCCGATCCCGGCGTGCCATAGGTGACCTTGCCCGGATTGGCCTTCGCATAGGCCAGCAGTTCCTGGAATGTCCGCCAGGGAGCATCGGCCTTCACCACCACGCCGAACAGGTAGCCCGTGAGCTGCGCGATATAGGTGAAGTCCTTCATCGGATCGAAGGGCGGGCGCGCCACCATCTGCGGGTAGCGGAACACCGAGATGGGCATCTGGGTGATGGTGTAGCCATCCGGCCGCGCGCCGCTGGCAACGAGCTGCGCGCCGAGGATGCCGCCCGCGCCCGAGCGGTTCTCGATCACCACGGGCTGGCCGAGCCGCCTGGACATGGCATCGCCCAGAGCGCGCATCAGGATATCGGTGGAGCCACCCGCGCCCCAAGGCACGATCAGGCGGATGGGCCGGTCCGGGAAGCGGGCCTGTGCCAGGGCGGGGCGGGCCAGGGTGCCGCCTAGCGCGGAACCCAGCCCGAGGCCGAGCGCCGTGCGGCGCCCGATGCGGTCGATGGTCATGATTCGTCTCCTCAAATCAGGCGGCCGTTCGGCCCGTTCTTGCGCCGGGAAAGGCGGGGCCCGTGTCAGATCTCTTCCACCAGCCCACCGGCTTCCATCACGGCGCGCAGATGGTGATCGGTGTCACCGAACAGCACGTCATTGGAGGTCAGGCGCTTGAAGTAGTGGCCTGCCTTGTACTCCCAGGTCATGGCGATGCCGCCATGGAGCTGCACGGCCTCCTGCCCGACCTGGCGGCCGGAGCGGTTGACCTGCGCCTTGGCGGCGGCAATGGCCGGGCGGCGCTCGCGCGGGTCCGCCTCCTCCGCCATCATCGCCGCATACATGGCCATGGAGCGCGCCTGCTCCACCGCCACCAGCATGTCCGCCGCGCGGTGCTGCAGGGCCTGGAAGCTGCCGATGGCCACGCCGAACTGCTGGCGCGTCTTCAGATAGTCCACCGTGAGGCGCTGCAGCTCCTCCATGGCGCCCAGGCTGTCGGCGCAAAGGGCGGCGAGCGCCACATCCACCACATGGCTGGCCAGCCTCAGCCCGCCATCCACCTCGCCCAGAACACGCTCCGCCGGAACGCGCACGCCGTCCAGCGCGATCTCCGCCACACGGCTGCCATCCTGCGCCGGCATGCCACGGCGGGTGACACCCGGGGTATCTCCATCCACGAGGAAAAGGGTGATGCCGCCCTCGTCGCGCCGGGATCCCGCCGTGCGGGCCGTGACCACCAGCAGCCCCGCCTCGTCACCGCCGAGCACGACGCCCTTGCGGCCATCCAGCACATAGTCGCTTCCGTCGCGCCGCGCGGTGGTGGAGACATCATGCAGGTCGTAGCGGGACTGGCGCTCCAGCTGCGCGAAGGCAAGCTTCAGCGACCCGTCCGCGATCTGCGGGATGAACTCCTGGCGCTGCGCCTCCGTGCCGCCAAGCCGCAGGAAGCCGCCACCCAGCACCACGGTGGAGAGATACGGAGCGGTGATCAGCCCGCGCCCGATCGCCTCCATGACGATCATCGTCTCCACCGGCCCGCCGCCGATGCCGCCATCCTCCTCGGAGAAGGGCAGCGCCAGCAGGCCGAGCTCCGCGAAGCCGCTCCACAGCGCAGCGCCGTCCTGGGCCGCGCCGGGCGCGCTGTGCGCGCCGGGATCACGCGCATTGTCCGCCGCGAAGCGGTCGATGCTTTCCTTGAGGAGCCGCTGCTCCTCCGTCATGTCGAAATCCACGCCCGATACCCCTCAGAGACCCAGGAAGGCCTTGGCGATGATGTTGCGCTGGATCTCGTTGGAGCCGCCGTAAATCGAGACCTTGCGGTAGTTGAAATAGAGCGGCGCGGCCGCATCCGCCCATTCCGGCGAGACAGCAGGCTCGTTCCAGCCCTCGGGCTGCTCATGGTCCGGCGCGGGCAGCGAATAGGGGCCGGCGACCTCCAGCAGCAGCTCGGTCGTGGCCTGCTGCAACTCCGATCCCCTGATCTTCAGGATGGAGGATGCGGGATCGGGCTTGTCAGCATGGCGGTGCCGCTGGTTGGCCACCACGCGCATCTGCGTGATCTCCAGCGCCTTCAGCCCGACCTCGATCTCCGCCACCCGCCGGCGGAAATCCGTGTCTTCCCAAAGGGTGCGCCCACCGGCCTCCGTCTCGCGCGCCAGGCGCTTGGCGCGGGCCAGGCGCTGCTTGGAAAGGCCGATGCGCGCGATTCCCGTGCGCTCATTGGCCAGCAGGAACTTGGCATAGTCCCAGCCTTTGTTTTCCTCCCCCACGAGGTTCTCGGCGGGGACTTCCACCTCGTCGAAGAAGACCTCGTTCACCTCATGCGCGCCATCGATGGTTATGACGGGACGCACGGTGATGCCGGGCGACTTCATGTCGATCAGCAGGAAGGAGATGCCCTTCTGCTTCTTCGCCTCGCGGTCGGTGCGGACCAGGCAGAAGATCCAGTCCGCATGCTGTCCCAGCGTCGTCCACGCCTTCTGGCCGGAGACGATGTACTTGCCGTCCTTCTTCTCCGCCCGCGTCTTGAGGGAGGCGAGGTCGGAGCCGGCGCCGGGCTCGGAGAAGCCCTGGCACCACCAGATGTCGAGATTGGCGGTGGCGGGCAGGAAGCGGCGCTTCTGCTCCTCGGAGCCGAAGGCAGCGATCACCGGGCCGACCATGAAGACGTTGAACTGCAGCGGCAGCGGCACGGCGGCGCGCTGCAACTCCTCGGTGTAGATGTAGCGCTGCACCGCGGACCAGTCCTTGCCGCCCCAGGCCACCGGCCAGTTCGGCGTGGCCAGCCCGGCCTCGTTCAGGATGCGCTGGGAGGTGACGATGTCATCCTTCCCCAGGTGCCGGCCTTCCGCGACCTTCTGGCGGATGCCGGCCGGGATCTTCTCCCGGAAGAAGCGGCGGAGATCGTCGCGGAACGCGATCTCCTCGGGCGTGAAGCGGAGTTCCATCGGGGCCTCCTCAGACGATCTCGATCAGGCCGGCCGCACCCTGGCCACCCGCGACGCACATGGTCACCACCGCATATCTGGCACCGCGGCGGCGGCCTTCCAGCACGGCGTGGCCAACCAGCCGTGCGCCGCTCATCCCGAAGGGATGGCCGATGGAGATGGCGCCGCCATTCACGTTCACTTTGGCCGGGTCGATGCCCAGCTTGTCCCGGCAATAGATGGACTGGGAGGCGAAGGCCTCGTTCAGCTCCCACAGGTCGATATCGTCCACCTTCAGCCCATGGCGGGCCAGCAGGCGCGGCACGGCGAAGACGGGGCCGATGCCCATCTCCTCCGGCTCACAGCCAGCAGTGGCATAGCCGCGGAAGATGGCAAGCGGGGCGAGGCCACGGCGCGCGGCCTCCTCGGCGGACATCAGCACGCTGGCACTGGCGCCGTCGGAGAGCTGGCTGGCATTGCCGGCGGTGACGAACTTGCCCTCCTTCACCGGCTTCAGCTTGGAGAGACCCTCCATCGAGGTGTCGGGGCGGTTGCCCTCGTCCCTGGACAGGGTGACGGTCTCCTCGCGGGTCTCGCCGGTCGCCTTGTCCGTCACCTTCATCACGGCGGTGAAGGGCACGATCTCGTCATCGAAGCGGCGGGCCTGCTGCGCGGCGGCGGTGCGGCGCTGGCTCTCCAGCGAGAACTCGTCCTGCGCCTCGCGCGAGACGCCGTAGCGCTCCGCCACCAGGTCGGCCGTGTCGATCATCGCGTCGTAGATGCTGGGCTTGTTCTCTTCCAGCCAGGCGTTCCGGTAGCGGTTCCGGTTCACCGTGGGCTGGACGAGGGAGATGGACTCCACGCCGCCGGCGATGGTGACGGGCACCTTGTCCACGATGATGCGCTTGGCGGCATGGGCAATCGCCTCCAGGCCGGAAGCGCAGAAGCGGCTGACCGTCACGCCGGCGGAGGAGACCGGGATTCCTGCACGGATCGCGGCGTGCCGGGCCACGTTGCCGCCCGTCGCGCCCTCGGGATAGCCGCAGCCGAAGATCACCTCCTCGACACCCTCGGGCTCGAGCTTCGCGCGCTCCATCACGGCGGCGATGGTGTGGGCGGCCATGTCCGCGCCATGGGTGTTGTTCAGCGCACCGCGATGCGCCTTGCCGATCGGCGTGCGCGCGGTGGAGACGATGACGGCGTCGGTCATGGGTTGGAACCCTCCTGTGCGGCGGCCTCGGCGCGGGCGCGCTCCTCGGCGACCAGGGTGCTGGCCAGCAGCTTGCCGGCGGGGGAACGGGGAAGGGAGTCGCGCAGTTCCAGCGCGGCGGGCATCTCGTGCCGCCCCACGCGGTCCCGCAGGAAGGCCTTCAGCGCATCCAGCGTCATCTCCGGCGCGCCGGGGCGCAGGGTGACGAAGGCCTTGGCGGACTGGCCCCTGTAGGGATCGGGAATGCCGATCACGATCACCTCCGCCACATCCGGATGCTCGTGGATCGCGGCCTCGATCGCGGCGGGATACACGTTGAACCCGCCGGAGATGATCATGTTCTTGCGCCGGTCCATGAGGAAGAACATGCCGTCCTCCTCCATGCGGCCAATATCGCCGGTGAGGAACCAACCGTCGCGGAAGGTCGCCTCGGTCTCGGCGGGCTGGTTCCAGTAGCCGGCAAACACGCTGGGGCCGCGGATGGCGATCTCCCCCACCTCGCCCGGCGGCAGCGGCCGGGCGGGATCCTCCATGGAGACGATGCGCAGATCCACGCCGGGCAGCGGCAGGCCGATGATGCCGGGGCGCGGCGTGGCGACCACCGGAACCCGCGTGCCGGCCGGGCCGGTTTCCGTCATGCCCCACCCGATCCGCAGGCGCTGGCCGAGAAGGCTTTCCACCCTGGCCGCCACCTCGAAGGGCAGCGGCGCCCCGCCGGAAATGCAGGCCCGCAGGGAGGAAAGATCGAAGGCCGCCGCGCCGGGATGGTTGAGCAGCGCGATCCAGATAGTGGGCACGCCGGAGAGCACGGTCACGCGCCGCCCCTCGATATCGCGCAGCGTCGTCTCCGCATCGAAGCGCGGGCGGAGCAGGATCTCGTTGCCATCGGCCAGGTGGCGAAGCAGCACGGTGGTCAGCGCGTAGATATGGAACAGCGGGAGCACGGCCAGCACGCGCTGCTCGCCCGCCACCAGCACGCCGCCGTCATTCCAGTTCTGGTAGATGCTCACCGCCGCGGTGAGATTGCCATGGGTGAGCATCGCGCCTTTCGGCATACCCGTGGTGCCGCCCGTATATTGCAGCAGGGCGACATCATCGGGCGAAACCCGGGGCCAGGAAGCAGGCGGTTCGGCGGAGAGGGCGGAGAGACGCAGGAAGCGGGCATCGGGCTCCACGCCCCCGTCGGCTTCGCCGGAGAGCCAGGCCGCGTCCTCGCCCAGCAGCACCCGCTCCACCGCGCCGGTTTCCAGCAGGTCCAGGGCGGCTGCCGGAAGGCCGGGCAGGTCGGTGGTGACCAGCAGCCGCGCGCCACTGTCCCGCAGCTTGTGCTGAAGGACCCGCTTCGCATCCAGCGGGCTCAGATGCACCACCCGTGCACCGATCCGCGCCAGGGCAAGGAAGCAGACAGGGTGCCAGGGCGTGTTCGGCAGCAGCAGCCCAACGGCCTGGCCCTGCCCCAGGCCAAGGCCCATCAGGCCGGCCGCGAGGCGCTCGACCGCTGCCCCAAGCTCCGAATAGCTGATCTGGCGGCCACGATACTCCAGGGCCGGCTTCGCGCCCCAGCGGGCGACGGCCCGATCGAGCAGCCCGCCCAGGGTTCCACGCTCCAGCGGCGCGTCCCAACGGCATCCTTCCGGATAGGAGGCGATCCAGGGCCGGGACAGCCTTCCGGCCAGATCCGACGCCCCGTCGATCTCGGCTGCCGATGCCGGCTGCGTCACGCGTTCCCTCTCCGTGGCTGCTTCCAATTTCCGCATTGCGGAATTATGTTCTGCGTTCTTGGCCCTCATATCGGCCAGGCCTGGAACCCGGTCAAGCCGGGACAAAGGGAGGAAGAATGCGGAAACGGGCGGCCGCCCCTTTGGAGGCGGGCGAGGACCGGCAATTCGTCACCGCCATCGCGCGGGGCTTCGAGATCCTGCATGCCTTCGAGGCGGAAGACCCGATCCTGGGAAACCAGGAACTCGCCGAGCGGACAGGGCTGCCGCGCGCCACCGTCTCCCGCCTCACCTATACCCTGACCCGCCTGGGCTATCTCACTTACCTCCCACGCTTCGGGAAATACCAGCTGGGGCTCGGTGTCGTGCCGCTTGGGCAACTTGCCCTGGCGAATATGGGCATCCGCCGCCTGGCCGCGCCACTGATGCGGCACCTGGCGGGCGAGACGAACGCCTCCGTCTCGCTCGGCCGGCGGGATGGCCTCTCCATGCTCTATGTCGAGCATGTATCCCCCCGCACGGCGGTGGCCGTGCAGCTGGAAATCGGTTCGCGGGTGCCGATCGGTCTGACCGCCATGGGACGCGCCTATTACGCCGCCTCGCCCGAGGCAGAGCGGAGAAGCCTGGATGATGCCCTGGCTGCCCGTTATCCACAGGACTGGCCGCGTATCCAGCAAAGCCTGGCGGAGGGCTGTGCCATGCGGGCGGCGCACGGCTTCACCCTTTCGGCCGGGGATTGGACGCCCACCGTCCATGCCGCCGGTGCCGCCGTCACCCTCCCCGGCGGCGAGGTTTTCGCCCTGAACTGCGGCGCACCGGCCTTCATGCTGGAGCATGAGCGCCTGGTGGCCGAGGTCGGTCCCAGGCTGGCTGCCGTGGCCCGCCGCATCGAATCCCTTGCCAGCGGCCCGGGACGCGCCACCAATGGCAGGATGGAGAGTTGAAGGAACCGGGCGGAAGCCCCATCTTCGGAAAGCCGCCTGTCCGGCTTCAGGCCCAGCCCGGCTGTTTTCCGCCCTTCTCGAAGCCCCGCCCATGCCGCGCCCCCGCGGAATGGCAACAGGACTTGCCCTGCGGCGCGGATACGCAGCCCGCCGACATCACGAGGTTCAACGTGTCCCATAGCAAGACGAAGCCCGAGGCCGCCAACCCGGCGGAAGCCGCGGCGCTCGAGGAAACCATCGCCTATCTGGCAAAGCGGCACCGCGTGTCGCAGGCCATCGTGCGGGAGATCGCGCGCAAGCTCGGATCGGGCGAGCGCACGGCGATCGAGCGCGAGATCGCGCGCGGCAAGGCCCGGCGCTGAGCCGGGCCCTGCGGCCCTAGCGGCCGTAGATCCGGTCCAGCACCTCGGCCACGGTCACCAGCGCTTCGGCGGAAGGATCGAAGCGCGCGCCGCCTGCCAGGCGCGTGGCCCAATCCGCCGCGGCGCGGCCACCCCATTCATCCGGCGGGGTGGCCAGGACATCCCGCGCGGTGCCGCGGAAGCGTTCCGCCACGAAGTCGTAGAAAGAGCCATTCTGGTTCCGCAGCGCTGCCCCGCCGGCCTGGCCATGGAACTCGGCGGCGATCACCGCATCCTGTCCCGCATGCAGGTTCCAGGAGCATGCCAGGCGGAGCACGGTGCCGCCCTCCAGCTCGATCGTCGCGACCGCATAATCCTCCACGCGGTCCGCGCGGCCGGCCAGGGGCTCCCCACCGGCGAAGAGACGGCCCGAAACCCGTTCCACCTTCGGGAAGCCGAGCGCCCAGAGCGCCAGGTCCACGAGGTGGACGCCCAGATCCATGACGCAGCCGCCACCCGACAGCACGGGGTCGCGGAACCACGGCTTGTCCGGGCCATAGGCGTTGTGGAAGACGAGATCGGCCGCATAGACGCGGCCCAGTTCGCCTGAAGCGATGATCTCGCGGATGCGGCGCATGCCTTCGGTGAACCGGTAGGACAGATCGACGCCGAGCAGCCGGCCCGCGGCGCGCGCCGCCTGCACCGCCTCCCGCACCTCCGCCGCCGTCCGCCCCAGGGGCTTCTGGCAGAACACCGCCACGCCCGCCTGCAGGGCCTGGATCGTCTGTGCCGCATGGAGCGCGCTGGGCGTCGCGATGACCACCCCGTCCAGCCCCAGGGCGAGCATGTCCTCCAGGCTGCCGACCAGCCTCGCATCCGGCGCGAGGGCCTGCGCCTGCGCCGCCATTTCGGGCGAGGGATCGGCGATGGCGGCCGCCTCTACCGCGCCTGTCGCGAGGATCGCCTGCATCCGGTGCCGGCCGATCCAGCCGACGCCGAGGAAGCCGATTCGGGGCCGGTTCATTCGAAGCGCACCAGGGCCTTGAGGAAGCCATCCGGCCGGTCGCGCGTGGCATCCAGCGCCTCACCGAGGCGGTCCAGGCCGAATTCATGCGTCATCAGCGGCTTCGGGTCGAACCGCCCGGCCGCCACGGCCTCCACCGCCTCTCGGATTCCCTGCATGTAGATCTTCGGGTCACGCTCATGGGCGTTGATCACGTCCAGCCCGCGCCAGTTCCACAGCCACATGTTCACCTGCCGCGGCCCGTCCTGGTGGTAGCCCGCCACGATCAGCCGGCCACGCTCCCTGCAGAGCTCGGCCGCGAGGTCGAGCGGCCACTGCTTGCCCACGGCCTCGATGACCACGTCGCAGAAGGTGCCGCCGGTCAGATCCTTCACGCGGGCGATGATGCCGTTGTGGTCCTCCATTGGGATCGTCTCGGCCGCGCCCATGTCGCGTGCGAGGTCGAGCGAGAAGGGGCGGCGGGAGATGGCGATGACGCGCGCCCCCGCCTCGGTCGCCAGCCGGGTGAGGATGGCGCCGAGAAAGCCGATGCCGATGATGGCGACGGTCTGCCCCGCCTCGATCCCGCTGCGGCGGAAGATGTTCATGGCGCAGCCCAGCGGCTCGCCCGGGAAGGGCTGGCCGGCCAGGCTGTCCGGCAGGCGCACCACGTTTCCCGCATCCGCGAGGTCGTATTCGGCATAGCCGCGATAGGTCAGCGCGGCGACGCGATCGCCGATGGAGAGTCCCTGGACCCCCTCCCCCAGCCCATCCACCACGCCCCAGGCCTCATGGCCGAGATCACCGGGCTCGGTGGGGAACGTCATCCAGGCCGGGCCTGACCAGGGGGTGAGGTTGGAGGCGCAGACGCCGCAGCCTTCCAGGCGCAGCCGCACCTGGCCGGGCCCGGGCCGCGGGCGCGGCACCTCCTGCACCTCCACCTTGCCCGGACCGGTCAGCACCGCCGCGCGCATGCGATCCGGCGCGCTCGTCGCACTCATCCGTCTTTCCTCATGCCATGCGCCGCCAGCAGCATCAGGCTGCCGGCGGCCAACTCCGTCCGCCGCGGCGGTCAGGCCGCGATGCTGGCCTTCGCCGGCGCGTAGCGCCGGATCATGGAGGCGCAGAAATCCGCGAATTCCTCCGGCACCTGCGGCGGGCTGGTGTGGTGGGGCGCGATGCCCCGATGCTCCGGCGTGAAGCAGAAGGTCACGGTCACGTCGAAATCCGCCAGCGCTTCCATCTGGCGGTCGAACCAGTCCAGCGCATTCGGCCGGAAGCTGTCCGCCCAGGAGAGGCCGGTGCGGAGATAGGTGACGCCGAGGCGCTTCATCCACTTCACCGCGTCATAGAGGCGGTGGTCCTCGTAATGGAACCACTGGCACAGGCCCATATGCGGCGTGTGCTTCGCGAAATGCTCGATGGAAGGCTTCGGCGAGCCATCCTCGCGCAGCAGCCCCATGTAGAAGTGGCGGTAATAGGAGGAACCCTCCGCCTCCTTGTGGCGCGTCGTCGCGCCCCAGGCCTGCGGCAGGTCATAGAGGCTGTACCAGTGGATGCGCGGCGCCTTGCCGATCAGCAGCTCCGCCGTGCGGTCCACGCCCCAGGCCTGCACCTCCTCGGCCCCGAAGGTGGAGATGCCCACCTCCGTCACCCAGATCGGCTTGTTCGTGACGGCGCGGATCTCCTCGATCTTCTGCGGCCACTCGCCGATCTTCCAGAGGTTCCAGTCGAGCGGGAAGCCGTGCACGGCCACCACGTCGATCTCCTCCATCACGCCCTGGCCGGTCAGGTTCTCGATGAAGGAGGGATCGATGGGCGAGATGCCGCCGAGCACGCGCGGCAGGTGCGGGTTGGCCTCCTTGATGGCACGGCCCGCGAGCTTCGCGGTTTCGGCGAACTTCACCCAACCCGGATCGATCTCGGGGTCCCAATGGGACTTGTTGTTGGGCTCGTTCCAGATCATCGCGGCTTCGATCACGCGCGCTTCTCCTTCGCGGGATAGGCGGCACCGGCGCCCCAGGGGGCCTCCACGCGCCGGCACAGATAGACCTCCTGCTCCGGGTGCCCGAGGATGGCGAAGCCGGCGGAGCGCAGCATGGCCTCCGCCGCCGCCGCATTCGGCGCCCACCAGTTGGAGGGGTCTTTCGAATATCGCTTCTCGATGAAGTGCAGCTTCGGCCAGCGGGGGTCGTCGAACACGGCCGTCTCGGAGAAGGGATAGTCCTCCTCCGGCGTCATCGCCTCCTCGGCGCCGCGCTGCATGGACTGGAAGAGAAGCAGGTCCTTCGCGACATGCTCATGGATCAGGTCCAGCGCCAGCAGCGGGTGGCGCAGGTGGTAGAGCACGCCCATGAAGATCACGAGGTCAAAGCGCTCGCCCAGCTCCGCCACGTCATAGACGGAGAGGTTGCGGAACTCCGCTTCCAGCCCCGTCACCTCGGAGGCGAGGCGGGCCTGGGCGAGGTAGCGGTCGTCGGAATCGATGCCCAGCACCCGCGCCGCCCCGCGCCGCTTCATCTCCATCGAGTAGAAGCCGGCGTTGCAGCCGATATCCAGCACCGTCTTTCCCGTCAGGTCCTGCGGGATCACATGGGCGAAATGCTTGAACTTGTTGGCGGGGTAGTTCCAGAGGAAGTGGTTCGGCGCGGTCTGCACGCCACCGAGGTCAAGGTTGTGGAACCATTCGCCCAGCGCCTCGACCCGGCGCTGGATCTCTTCCTTCGAAAGCGTGGTCGTCGCACTCATCCTGCCTCTCCCACCGCCGGCTCCTCCGCATGGCCGAGCCGCCGGACCGGCGCCGCGTCGAGCCGGTCAAGAACCGCCAGCAGCTCATCCGCGCGGTGCGCGCAGCTGTGGCGCGCGCGGATCGTTTCCAGCCCGCTCTCCACCAGCGCCTGGCGCAGCGCCGGGTCCTGGCGAAGGGCGGCGAGGTGCCGGGTCATCTCCGCCTCGTCACGCGCCGTCAGGTAGTCGCGGCCCGGGCGGAACAGCCCCTCGGAATCCTGCCAGGGCGCCGAGACCAGCGGGATGCCGCAGGCCAGCGCCTCGAACACGCGGATGGTGGGGATGCCGGGCAGCATCCGCACATAGAAGCGGCGGGGCACATGCACGGTGGCGAGGTGCCGCGCGAAGATCTCGGGCGCGCGCGCATTCGGCAGCCATCCCCGAAAGCGCACGCCATAGCGCGCGAGGGTCGCAAGCGCCTCCTCCGGATAGCGCACGCCGTAGATGTCGAGCGGCAGGCCGGCGGATTGCGCCGGGCGCATCAGGAAGCTCTCCAGCTCCTCGCTGCGCTCGCCATCGCCCCAGTTGCCGATCCAGACCAGGCCTTCGCGCGGTTGCTCCTGCACAGGGGGATGGAAGAGACGCGTATCCGCCGCCTCATGCCAGACGAAGACCCGGTCGCCCCAGCCCCAGGCGCGATAGACCTCCGCCAGGGTGGCGCCGAAGGCCAGCACCCCGTCATACCCGTCCAGGTCGAAGGTGCGGATCGCCTCGGGATCGCTGACGGCGCGGTGATGCGTGTCGTGGAAGAGCAGCGTGAAACGCGCTTCCCGCCGGCGCAGCCTTCCGATGGCCGCGACCAGCTCCGGCTCGTTCCACTCATGCATGATGACCAGATCGGCATCGGCCAGGGCAGCCTCCGCCTCCTGGATCGTCGAGAAGCGGCGGGAGGCCAGTTCCGGATAATGGGCCCGATAGGCCTCAAGCCCGGCCTCGCCATGGTCGCGCAGCAGATTCTGCAGGCTCCACGCGCCTTCCGGCTCCAGTGCCAACACCTCATGCCCGCGATGCACGAATTCCCGCAGCACTCCGCGGAGGAAGTGCGCGTTGCCATGGTTCCAGCACGAGGCAAGCGAGTGCGTGAGATAGACCAGCTTCATGCGGCGGCGCTCCCCTCTGCTCCGGCGCTGCGATAGGCCGCGAGCATCCCCTCGACCATCGCCTCCACGCTGTATCGCGCCGCGCGACTCCGGGCGGCGGCGCCGAGCCTTTCGCGTTCCCGTGCATCCCCTCCAAGCCGGGCGATGGCCTGGGCCAGGGCAGCCGCGTCACGCGGGGGCACGAAGACAGCGGCGCCGTCCCACAGCTCGCGGAAGGTCGGGATATCCGAAAGCACCAGCGGGCAGCCGGCTTGTGCCGCCTCGACCACGGCCAGGCCGAAAGGCTCGTACAGCGCCACCGAGACATAGATCGGCCGATGGCTGAGCCATTCCGCCAGCACCGCCTCCTCCAGCGAGCCGAGGTTCCGCAGGGCGGGTGCCTCGGCCTGGCTGCCATCCGGCCCGGCCAGGGGCCCCGCCGCGAAGAAGGGCAGGTCCAGCTCCGCCGCCGCGGCATTCATCGTGGCAAGGTTCTTCCCGGCATCCCAGAGGCGCCCCGCCGTCAGGGCGAAGACAGGCGGCACATCCGGCGAGGACTGCCCGGGGGATGCCATCAGGCGCCGCCCGTTATGAACAACGACGGGCCGCTGCGGCAGGGCATAGCGCCGCATCACGGCCTCGGCGAAGCCCTGGCTGGGCACGACCAGACGGTCGGCCGCCGCCGCCCCGCGCCGGAGCAGATCAGCCCTCCAGCTGAAGTCATCCGGCAAGGCACCTTCCCGCACGGCATCCCACCAGGTGGCGGTGCAGGAGTGCAGGACGGCGACCACCGGCACCGGGAAGCGGGCCCCGGCGGCATGGGCGGGGCTGTTCAGATGGACCAGCTCCGCCCCCGTGTCCCGCGCCAGCCCGGCGATGGCCTCGCCGGCCTCAAGCACCGCCTCAGGCCGATCCGCAAGCCAATCCAGCGGCAATCCGGTGAGGCGCAGCTGCAGGCCGGGAATGGCTTCCGCCTGGGCACGCCGCGTTTCCGATGGTGGCGGCCCCATCACGGCCAGGACGATCGTCACGCCCCGCGCGGCAAGCCCTTCCGCCAGGTCGAGCGCATAGGTCCAGACGCCGCCCGCGGCGTCCGTCGTCATCAGCAGGCGAAGGCCCTGGCCGGGGCGTCTCACGCGCTCGCCGGTTCCAGCGCGACCCGCTCCTGGCGGAGCCACTGGGCGAGCGCGGCAACGCCCTCGCGCCAGGGGCGGGCCGGGCGAAGGCCCAGCTCGCGCGTCACGGCGGTCGTGTCCGAAACATAGTAGCGCTGGTCGCCCGCGCGCCAGTCGGAGTAGCGGGTCTCGACCTTGCGGTTCGTGATGTCGCCGATATGGCCGATGAGCTGGCGCAGGCTGATGGCATTCGCCGGCCCGCCGCCGAGGTTGAAGGCGCGCCCTGACACGGCATCGATATGGCGCAGGGCCGCGACATAGGCCTCAACCGCGTCACCCACATCCATCACGTCCCGAACCTGACAGCCATCGCCATAGATGCTGATCGGTTCGCCACGCAGCGCGCGAAGGACGAAATGCGCGACCCAGCCCTGGTCCTCGGTGCCCATCTGGCGCTGGCCATAGATGCAGCTCATGCGCAGCACGGCGGTGGGAACGCCGAAGGAGCGCCCGAAATCGAGCACATACTGGTCCGCCGCGCCCTTGGAGCAGCCATAGGGCGTGTGGAAATCCAGCGAGCGGTCCTCACCGATCCCGCGCGCCCGCAGTTCCGGATCGGCGGGCACATAGGAGTCCCCGTCCAGCACCAGCCCGACATCGGCGAGATCGCCATAGACCTTGTTGGTGCTGGCGAAAATCAGCGGCACCCGCCCGCCACGCTGGCGCAGCGCATCCAGCAGGCCGAAGCTCGCGGCCAGGTTGATCTCGAAATCGGCGCGCGGATCCACGAGGCTGGTGGTCACCGCGACCTGCGCGGCAAGATGGAACACCGCCGAGGCGTCGCGCGCCGCCTGACCCAGGGCCGCCGCATCCCGCACATCGGCGATGGTGGCGGACACCTTGCGCGGATGCCGCCGCCGCAGCCATTCCAGGTTGGTCTCCACACCCGGACGGGACAGCGCATCATAGATGAGGATGTCATGCCCCTCCGCGGCCAGCCGGTCCGCGAGGTTGGAACCGATGAAGCCCGCTCCGCCCGTGATCAGGATGGGTTGCTTGCCGGTTACGGCCGGCCCCGGGGAGGAGACGGCGTTCACGCCACGAGCCCCCGCAGCTCAAGCTCGTTCCGGGCCTGGGTCACGCGGTCCTGCGCCTGCTGCCGCGCCACCCATTCCGCCAGCTCAGCGAGATCGGCGGTGAAGTCGAGATGCTGCGTACGGTAACCCAGCTCCTCGCGTGCCTTGGTGATGTCGGGGATGTTGTGGCGAATGTCGCCGGCGCGGGTCTTGCCGGCGATCTCGGGCTCAAGGTCCACGCCCATCGCCCCGGCCAGGTCCGCGGCCACGTCCTGGACCGTGCGGTCCACCCCGCTGCCGATATTGTACACGCCGCCCGCGGCCTGGGGCCGGTCCAGCGCGAGGAGGAAGGCATTGGCCACGTCCTCCACATGCACGAAGTCGCGGCGCTGCAGCCCGTCTTCGAAGATCATCGGCGGCTGGCCGTTCTGAAGCCGCGCGGCGAAGATCGCGAGCACGCCGGTATAGGGGTTCGAAAGAGCCTGCCCCGCGCCATAGACATTCCAGAGGCGGAGCGCGACGCCCTCCATCCCATAGGTCGGGGCAACGGTGAGGGTCAGCCGCTCCTGCACGAACTTGCTGATCGCATAGACCGAGGCGAGGTTCGGCCGCTTCCACTCGGGCGTCGGCACCGGGACCATGGGGCGCCCCTTCGCGTCCAACGGGTCCCAGGGCGCATCCGGGCCGCTGCGCGGGCGCCGCACCGCATCCTCCACCAGGTTGCCATCCTGGTCACGGTAGAGCCCCTCGCCATAGATGCTCATGGATGAGGCGACGACCACGCGCTTCACCGGCTGGTCGATCAGCTGCTGGAAGAGCACCGCGGTGCCATGGTCATTCACCGACACGTAGCGATCGATCGCATACATGCTCTGGCCGACACCGACTTCAGCCGCGAGGTGAACGACCTTGTCGATACCCTTGAGCGCGCGGGCAACCGCGTCCGGATCCCGCACATCACCGCGGACCACCTCGACCTCAGAGTCGAGTCCATCCGCACCGCGATCGGCATGCACCTGCTCGATGAAGCTATCGAGCACGCGAACATGGTCGCCACGATCCAGAAGGGCGCGCGACACGTAGCGACCAATGAAGCCGGCACCGCCGGTGATCAGGATCGATTCCGCCAAAACCTCGTCCTCCGGCTGACAGCCGCATGCGCGGCGAGACGCGCAGAACGGATGAGGATGCCCGACTCCGCACGGCTGCCGTCTTACGGCGTCGTTGGTGAGTCCTTACCTGCTCTGCATCGTATGTAGAAGATGACAGCAGGGTAGAAGGTGGTCAGGAATGGCATCACATTTTCTTGTGACAAGCAAGCGTCAGCGATGCACGCACCGCCAGCGATTGATCGGCTCCGAAGCGTGAAGCTAAGTTGATGCATCGGCTGACGCATGGCCGACACACGGGAAAATAGGAATTCTGATCTCTTGATGCCCGGGTCGCTCAGCTTCCTGGCCGCATGGCCGCGCATGCCCCTCCAGCCCAGCCCGGAGGGCATGTCCCGATGAGCCGCAGCCCGGTGCGCGTCGCCGTCGTCGGAGTGGGGAACTGCGCCTCCTCCTTCGTGCAGGGCATCCGCTTTTATCGTGACGCCGCTTCGAACGAACCGGTGCCGGGGCTGATGAACGTGGAGCTCGGCGGCTACCATGTCCGCGACATCGAGATCTCCGCGGCCTTCGACGTGAACGCCGCCAAGGTCGGCCGCGACGTCGCGGATGCCATCCTGGCCGAGCCGAACAACACCCATGTCTTCGCCGATGTCCCGCCCACAGGCGTGATCGTGCGGCGCGGCGCGACGCTGGACGGGATCGGCCGCTATCTCAGCGCGGAGATCACCGAATCGGACGAGCCGGTCGCCGATGTCGCATCCATCCTGGAGGAGTCGCGCACCGATGTGGTCGTCTCCTACCTTCCCGTCGGCTCGCAGAAGGCCACCGAATACTACGCGGAGCAGGCGCTCCGGGCCGGTTGCGCCTTCGTGAACTGCATCCCTGTCTTCGTCGCCTCCAACCCCGAATGGCAGCGCCGCTTCGAGGCGCGCGGCGTGCCGATTATCGGGGACGACATCAAGAGCCAGGTCGGCGCCACCATTGTGCACCGCGTGCTGGCCAATCTGTTCAAGGATCGCGGCGTGCGGCTGGACCGCACCTATCAGCTGAATTTCGGCGGCAATGCCGACTTCCTGAACATGCTGGAGCGCGAGCGGCTGGAATCGAAGAAACTGTCCAAGACCCGCGCCGTCACCAGCCAGCTCGACATGCCCTTGCCTGCCGATTCCGTCCATGTCGGCCCCAGCGACCATGTGCCCTGGCTCACCGACCGCAAATGGGCGCAGATCCGGCTGGAGGGCACGGGCTTCGGCGGCATGCCGCTGAATGTCGAGCTGAAGCTGGAGGTCTGGGATTCCCCCAATTCCGCCGGCGTGGTGATCGATGCGGTGCGCTGCGCCAAGATCGGGCTGGATCGCGGGATCGGCGGCGCACTGATCGGTCCGTCCAGCTATTTCATGAAGTCGCCGCCCCAGCAGTTCCATGACGGCGAGGCGCGTGAGCGCACGATGCGCTTCGTGGCAGGCGAGAGCTAGGTGGCGGCGTGGCCACCACGTTCTTCCTCCTGCGCCATGCGGCGCATGACCGCGTGGGAAGCACGCTCTGCGGCCGGATGGCAGGCGTGAGCCTCGGGCCGGCCGGGCGGGCCCAGGCGGAGGCGCTGGCCAGGCGCCTTGCGCGGGAATCGCTGTCGGCCCTCTACACCAGCCCGCTCGAGCGTGCGCGCGAGACGGCCGCCCCCATCGCCGCCCGGATGGGGCTGGCACCGCAGATCAGCCCCGCCATCCAGGAGATCGATTACGGCGACTGGACCGGGCGCGACTTTGCCGCCCTCGATGGCGATGCCGAATGGGCGCATTGGAACGCTGCGCGCGGGACGGCCCGCGTGCCCGGTGGCGAGTGCATGGCCGAGGCGCAGTCCCGCGCCGTGGCGGAGATCGAGCGTCTCGGCGCCGCGCATCCCGGCGAGCGGATCGCGGTTGTCAGCCATGCGGATGTCATCAAGGCCGTGTTGGCCCGCTATCTCGGGCTGGATCTCGACAATCTCCTCCGCTTCGACATCGCGCCCGCCTCGGTGAGCGCGCTGGCCCTGTGGGAGGGCGACGGAAAGGTGCTGTGCATGAACGAAACGGTGGCGGCATGAGAATCGCGTTCTACGGATCGAGCCTTCTCTCCTCCTACTGGAACGGCGCGGCCACCTATTATCGCGGGCTGCTGCGGGACCTGGCGGCACGCGGCCACCAGGTGACCTTCTACGAGCCCGACGCCTTCGACCGGCAGAAGCACCGCGATATCGAGCCACCGGAATGGGCGGAGGTGCGCGTCTATGAGGCCACGGAATCCGCCATGCGCGCCGTGGTGGCCGAGGCCGCGCGCGCCGATGTGGTGGTGAAGGCCAGCGGCGTCGGCGTGTTCGACGATGCGCTGATCGAGGGCGTGATGAAGGCCGCCCGGCCGGATGCCATCCGCATCTTCTGGGATGTGGATGCGCCGGCGACCCTGGCCGAGATCACCCCGGCCCCGGACCACGCCCTCCGGCGCACCCTCCCCTCCCTCGACCTCGTCCTCACCTATGGTGGCGGCCCGCCGGTGATCGCGGCCTATGAGGGGCTGGGAGCACGGCGCTGCATCCCGATCTACAACGCGCTCGACCCGGAGACGCACCATCCCGTCCCGTCCGATCTCCGCTTCGCCGGGGACCTGAACTTCCTCGCCAACCGCCTGCCGGACCGGGAGGCACGGGTGGAGGAGTTCTTCATCAAGGCCGCAGCCCACTTGCCGGACCGCGCCTTCCTGCTCGGCGGCAATGGCTGGCACGACAAGCCCATGCCTTCCAACATACGCCAGATCGGCCATGTCGGCACGCGGGACCACAACGCCTTCAATACCTCCTGCCTCGCGGTGCTGAATGTCGCGCGGGACAGCATGGCGGCGGTGGGCTACTCCCCGGCCACGCGCGTCTTCGAGGCGGCGGGTGCCGGTGCCTGCCTCATCACCGATGCCTGGGTCGGCCTCGAACTCTTCCTGAAGGAGGGCGAGGAGGTTCTGGTGGCGCGGGACGGTGCCGATGTGGCGGAGCATGTCCGCAGCCTCACCCCCGAGCGCGCCAAGGCCATCGGCGAGGCCGCCCGGGCCCGCATCCTGGCGGAGCACACCTATGCACGGCGCGGTGCCGAGGTGGACATTCTGCTGAAGCGGGAAGCTGAGCGCGTGCGCGCCCGGGGCATCGCGGCATGAGCGGCAAGATGCGGGTGGTTGTGCTGGGGCTGAGCCTTTCCTCCTCCTGGGGGAATGGCCATGCCACCACCTATCGCGCCCTGCTGCGCGCCTTCGCGGCGCGCGGCCACGACATCCTGTTCCTGGAGCGCGACGTACCCTGGTATGCGCAGCACCGGGATTTACCGAACCCGGATTTCTGCCGCCTGGAGCTTTACCCCGATCTGGCGGCGCTGGAGGAATGGCGCACGGCGATCGCCTCGGCCGATGCGGTGATCGTCGGCTCCTATGTGCCGGACGGCGTGGCTGCCGGCCGGATGGTGCAGTCCACGGCGCGCGGCGTCACGGCCTTCTACGACATCGACACGCCAGTGACCCTCGCCAAGCTGGAACGGGGCGACGAGGAATACCTCTCGCCCGCCATCATCCCGGGCTATGACCTCTATCTCTCCTTCACGGGCGGGCCGACGCTGGACCGGCTGGAACGGCATTACGGCTCCCCGGCCGCACGGCAGCTCTACTGCTCCGTCGATGAGGAGGCCTATCGTCCGCTCGGCCTGGAGCCGCGATGGGACCTCAGCTATCTCGGCACCTACAGCCCGGACCGGCAGCCGGTTCTGGAACGCCTGCTGCTGGAGCCCGCTCGCCGCGCGCCGGAGTTGCGCTTCGCCGTGGCAGGCCCGCAATACCCCGCTGACATCGACTGGCCAGCCAATGTCGAGCGGATCGAGCATGTGCCGCCCGCCGGGCACCCCGCCTTCTACGCCCGCAGCCGCTTCACCCTGAACGTGACTCGGGCCGACATGATCCGCGCCGGCTACAGCCCCAGCGTGCGGCTCTTTGAGGCCGGTGCCTGCGGCGTGCCCATCATCTCGGACCGCTGGGACGGCATTGAGACGCTGCTCCGCCCCGGTGAGGAGCTGCTGCTGGCCGATGGTGCGGAGGATGTGCTGCATGTGCTGCGCACCATGCCCGAGGAACGCCGCCGGGCGATGAGCGAGGCGCTCCGCACCCGCGTGCTGGGCGAGCACACGGCCTCCCACCGTGCGGCGGAGCTGGAGGGCCATTTGCGCGAGGCCATGGCACGCCAGGCGGCGGCACGGCCCGCGGAGGCGCAGGTCGCGTCCTGAGGCCGGGCCTGATCGCAGGCCGTGATCCTCTACGGCGATCTCCCCCGGCATGAGGAGCCGTGCGCCGTCCTTGCGGCGCTGCGTGAGGCGTTGCAGCGCATCCGGCACCTTCCCGCCGGGCTGGACCGGCATGCCGCCCTTGTCGCCACCCTGATCCGGGCCGGGGAGCTGGCCCAGGGGCTGGCTGATGCGGCGTTCCAGGCGCGGGGGATGGATGCCGCGTCTCCTGCTGCGGATGCCGCGATGGCGCTGGTCACGGAACTGGCCCGGCATGTCTGGCAGTCCTGGCAATCCGCCTTCACGGTGGCGAATCCGCCCTCGGATGCCTGGATCGCGGCGCTCGAAGCGCTTCCTCTCCCCGCAAGGGTGGAGACGAAACGCGCGGAGGGCTTCGCCTTCTACGCCCTGTACCCGGAAGCCTATGGCCTCGCGGCATCGGCCCTGCCCAGGAACCTGCCGGTCCGCGTCATGGGGCTGCGCTCCATCGGAACAAGCCTGAGCGCCATGGTGGCTGCCGCCCGGGACGCCCCCGTGCCCCGCACCCTGCGGCCGGTGGGGCATCCATTCCTGCGCGAACTTGCCGTGGAGAAATACCTGGCGGCCGCCATGCTCTCCGACCCCGGGGCACATCACGCCATTGTCGATGAAGGCCCGGGGCTGTCGGGCAGCAGCTTCGGCGCGGCCATGGCCTTCCTCGCGGAAGGCGGGGTGCCGCTGGAGCGGATGCATCTCATGCCCGGCCATGCTGGCATGCCGGGCGGGCAGGCGCCGGAGCGGGACCGGGAACGTTGGGCCCGCGTGGCCCGCCACCCCGCCTCCTTCGATGCGCTTCTTCTCGATCCACCCCTGCCGGCGCAGCGGCTGGAGAGCTGGGCCGCATCCCTTCTCGGCCCCGCCACCTGTCCGATGGAGGAGATCTCGGGCGGTGGCTGGCGCCGGCTCCGCTTGGCGGACGAGGCCGCCTGGCCACCGGTCCACCCCTTCATGGAGCGACGCAAATTCCTCTTCCGGACAGCGGGCGGCACATGGCTTCTGAAATTCGCGGGCCTTGGCCGGGAGGGTGAGTTAGCAGCCCACCGGGCGCGGCGGCTGCACGAGGCCGGCTTCACGCCCCCCGTTGCCGGCTTGCTGCATGGTTTCCTGGCAGAGCGCTGGCTCGGCGAAGCGCTTCCCCTTGACCCCGCCCGGGTGGATCGCGACGCCCTCATCCGGCATCTCCAGCACTATCTCGGCTTCCGCTCGCGGCAGATGCCCGCCGCGCCCGAGGACGGCGCCTCGGCGGCGACGCTCTTCGCCATGGCACGAGCCAATGCCGAGGAGGCGCTGGGCCTGGCCACCGCATCCCGGCTCGATCGCTGGCAGCCGCATCTGGCCGCCTTGGAAGCGCGTTTCCGGCGCTGCTGGACGGACAACCGGATGCATGCCTGGGAATGGCTCTCCCTGCCCGATGGAAGCCTGCTCAAGACGGATGCGGTGGATCATGCCGCCGCCCATGACCTGCTGGGCTGCCAGGACATCGCCTGGGACATCGCCGGAGCCACGGTGGAGCTGCGCCTGTCGCGGCAGGAGCAGGCGGCACTGCTCGCATCGCTCGGCCGGGACAGGCCGCTGCTCGACTTCCTGATGCCCTGCTACCTGGCCTTCCAGCTCGGCTATCACAGCATGGCGGCGGATGCCTTCGGCTGGAACCCCGCCGAGGCGACCCGCGCGAGCGAGGCGGCGGACCGCTATGCGGAGAAGCTGCAGCGCTGCCTGCGGGCGGGATAGACGGGGCGGAAGCGCCAGCCTCCCGCCCCGCCCGACCTCAACGGGCCGGCATCCCTGCCCCACCCCGCAGCCGGCGCAGCAGCGCATCGATCGCCAGAGCGATCGTCGTCACCGCGATCAGCAGGGTGGAAACCGCGGCGATGGTCGGCTCCACCTCCAGCAACAGGCTGTTCCAGATCCGCACGGGCAGGGTTTCCGAACGGAAGCCCGCCAGGAAAATGGAGATCACCAGCTCGTCGAAGGAAGTGAGGAAGGAGAACAGCGCGGCGGACACCACCCCGGGAAGGGCCAGGGGCAGCACCACGCGCCGGAACACTCCCCAGCGCGTGCAGCCGAAGACCATCGCCGCCCGCTCCAGCGCCGGGTCCACGGTGCGCAGCGCGGATTGCAGGATCACCAGCACCACCGGCATGGCCACCACCGTGTGCGCCACCGCGATCCAGGGCCGCACCCCCACCAGCCCCATCCGGGCCGAGAGGAAGTAGATGGCCACCGCCGTGATCACATGCGGCACGATCACCGGCGTCAGCAGCAGCGCGGCGATCACCCGCTTGAAGGGAAACTGCCCCCGCACCATCGCATAGGCCGCGAGAAAGCCCAGGAAAGTGGAGAGCACGGAGGTCAGCGCCCCGATCATCAGCGAGTTGACGATGGCCTGCCGCCAGCGGGGATCGCCGAGGAAGCGCTCATACCAGCGCGTGGAAAGGCTCTCGGGCGGGAACTTCAGGTATCCGTCCCCGGAGAAGGAGGCGATGGCAACGATGATGATCGGGGCCAGCAGCCCGAAGCAGAGCAGCACCACCAGCGCCCGCAACAGCGTGGCGCGCCAGACCGGCCCCATCATCGCATCGCCTCCCCGGGCTCGGCAAAGCGGCTGTACACAGCATAGAGCGTCAGCGTCACCGCCAGCAGCACCACGGTCATCATCGCGGCGGCCGGCCAGTTCTGCGTCAGCTCCACCTCGCGCTCGATCAGCATGGCGATCATCACGTCGCCCGGCCCGCCCATCAGCGCGGGCGTGATGAAGAAGCCAATGGCCAGGATGAAGGTGATCAGCACCCCCGCCACCACCCCATGCAGGGTGAGCGGCATGAAGACGCGGCGGAACACGGTGGCGGGCGAGGCGCCCATCCCCTCCGCCGCCTGCATCAGCCGCGGATCCACCGCCTTCATCGCGGCGTAGAGCGTGAGGACCATGTAGGGCAGCAGCACATAGGTCATGCCGATGATCACGCCGGTGCGGTTGTAGAGGAGATTCACCGGCTCGCTCACCAGCCCCAGGCCCAGCAGGATCTGGTTGATCAGCCCGTTCCGCCCCAGCAGCACCATCCAGGCATAGGTGCGGACGATGGTGCTGGTGAAATAGGGCAGCACGATGCAGAGCAGGATGACGGTGAAGGCCGCCCCCCGCGCCCGCGACAGCGCGTAGGAAACGGGATAGCCGATCACCAGCGTCAGCAGCGTGACGACGGCCCCGACCCAACCCGTGTTCAGCAATGCCCCACCCACCGCGCCCGAGAGGAGCACGGCATCGGCCTCCGCCATCACCTCCTCCCAGGAGCCGAGTTCCATGATCGAGGAGGAGAGAAACCAGCCGATCGGCAGCAGGAAGAGGGCGAACAGGAGCAGCAGCGAGGGCAGCAGCAGCAGCAGCGCCGCACGGATCTTCAGCGGCACGGGATCAGGCCGCCAGAAGCCGGCTGTCCTCGGCGCGCCAGCTCAGGCGCACCGGATCACCCGGGGCATGCAGGGTGGCGCCGGCGCCGTTCGCCGCGTCGCAGAGCACCGTGGCGCCCTCCGGCACCTCCACCGCGTAGCGCACCACATTCCCGAGGAACGAGGCGTGGCGCACCCGGCCGGGAAGCATGTTCGGCCCCTCGCCCGGCGCGTCCGGCGCGATCGTCACCTTCTCCGGCCGGATGAAGAGCAACCCTTCCGGCGCGGACAGCGCGCCCGCCCCGGCCTCCAGCCGCGCGCCGCCGGGGCCGGCGACCGCATTCCCGTCGCGCCGCGCAGGCAGCAGGTTCGCCTCGCCGAGGAAGGCGGCCACGAAGCTGGAATCGGGCTTCTCGTACACCTCGCGCGGCGGGCCCATCTGGGCGATCCGGCCACGCTCCATGATGGCGATGCGGTCTGACATGGTCAGCGCCTCCTCCTGGTCATGGGTGACGTAGATCACCGTCGTGCCAAGCCGGCGCGATATCTCCTTGATCTCCACCTGCATGTGGTAGCGCAGGTTCTTGTCCAGCGCGCCCAGCGGCTCGTCCATCAGCACGATGCGCGGATGCGCGACGATGGCCCGGGCCAGTGCCACGCGCTGCTGCTGCCCGCCCGAGAGCTGGCGCGCATAGCGTTGCTCGAAGCCGGTCAGCTTCACCATCTCCAGCGCCTCGGCCACGCGGGCCGCGATCTCGGCCTTCGGCGCGCGCTTGACCGTCAGCGGGAAGGCCACGTTCTCCGCCACGTTCAGATGCGGGAAGATGGCATAGTTCTGGAACACCATGCCCAGCCCGCGCCCGCGCGGCGGCACATGGGTCATGTCCTGCCCGCCCAGCATCACCCGGCCCTCATCGGCCATGACGAAGCCCGCCAGCATGGAGAGCGTGGTCGTCTTGCCCGAGCCGGAGGGGCCGAGCAGGGTGAAGAACTCGCCAGGGGCGATGGCGAGCGAGACGCCCGCCACCACCGTTTCCGCGCCATACCGCTTCGTCACGCCCTCAAGCGCGACGGAGCCGGCGCTCACCGCCGCCTCCCTCAACGCTGGACCCAGCGCGACCAGAGGCGGTTCACGCGGTCCCGGTTATCCTCCCACCAGACGCTGTTCTGGAAGAAGCCGATCTGGCGCGAATTCGGGCTGCCGGGCGCACGGGCGCGCTCCTCCTCGGACAGCAGCGGGAAGGCCTTGTTGTTGGTCGGGCCGTAGATCAGGTCCTTGGAGTACTTGGCCTGCACCTCGGGCTGCAGCATGTAGTCGATCAGCAGCTGCGCGCCCTGCACGTTCTGCGCGTCCTTGAACACGCCCAGCGCCTGGGTCTGGATCATGTGCTCGTTCCAGGTATAGGCCAGCGGCGCCCCGCGATCGATCAGCACCTGCAGGCGGCCATTCCAGATCGAGCCCGCGACCACCTCCTTGTCCGACAGCATCTGGGCGGAGAGCGCGCCCGTGTCCCAGAAGCGGCGGATCTGCGGCTTGATGCGCTCCATCGACTTCAGCGCGCGGTCCACATCGATGGGATAGATCTGGTCCTTCGGCACCCCATCAGCCAGCAGCGCGAATTCCAGGTTGGGCGAGCCGGAGGCCATGTCCGCCAGCATGCGCGGCCCCGGGAACTTGCCGGCGTTCCAGAAATCGGCCCAGGAATTGGGCGCGCCGCCCGCGAAGTGATCCTTGTTGTAGGCCAGCACCGTGCAATAGACGAAGTTGGCCACGCGGCGCTCATTCCGCACCTGCGGCACGATGTCCTCGGGCTTGGACCACTTCCACTTGTCGTAGGCGATCGGAGCCAGGGCGCCCATGCGCTCGAGCGTGAGGAGCTGGCCGTCGCCCGTGTCGATCAGGTCCAGCTCCACGTTGTTGGCGCGGAACATGGCGATCAGCTTGGAGGCCGTGGCCGCCACCGGGCGCACCACGATGCCCGTCTCCTTCGTGAAGGGCTCGTAGACATGCCGCCGCATCACGTCGTCATAGGTGCCGCCCGGCGTGCGGACGATCACCTCGCCGGCCGCGCGCGCGGGGCGCGACACCAGCGCGGGCACCGCGAGGGCGGAGCCCAGCAGCAGGCGCCTGTTCAGGCGGATCAGTTCGGTCATGGAGCGCCTCTCCTTCTGGACGGAATCAGCTCAGTGGAAACGGGTGATGGAATAGGGAGCCATGTCGATGCGCGGCGTGTCTCCAAGAATCGTACCAGCGACCAGCCTGCCGCTCGGCGGGGCGCCCGTCATGCCGAAATGGCCGTGCCCGAAGCAGAGATGCAGCCCGGGATGGGACGGCACCGGCCCCAGCACGGGAAGGCTATCCGGCGTGGAGGGACGATAGCCCATCCAGAGCCGGGCCTCGCCACCCTGGATATCCGGGAACAACCCGCGCAGCTGCCGCAGAAGCTGTTGGGCACGCCGTTCGTCGGGCGCCGCATCCAGGCCGGCGATCTCCACCGTGCCGGCCACGCGCAGCCCCTCTTCCATCGGCGTCACGCCGAAATTGCCGGATTTGTAGAGGATGGGCAGCTTCGGCGTGATGCTCGGATCGGGCAGCATCAGATGGTAGCCGCGCTCCGTTTCCAGCGGCACGCGGATGCCGAGCGGATCGAGCAGCAGGCGGGACCAGGCGCCACCCGCCACCACCACCTGCCCGGCCCGGTGATTGCCGGTGTTGGTCATCACCATCCATCCCCCGCCTTCCTGCGGGATCAGCTTCATCGCCCGTTCCGGCAGGATGGTGCCGCCACCGGCAAGGAACAGCTCGCCCAGGCGCCGCACCACGCGCGGTGGGCTGACAGTGTGGCCATTGCCCGGAACGAGGACGCCGCGCGAGACATGGCGCGCGATGCCGGGGAAGAACTGGCGGATCTCGTCCGCGCCCAGCACCTCGGCCTGGATGCCCAGGCGCTCGCGCAGGCCGCGCTCCAGGGCCGCGCCGGGCGTTTCCTCCGGCTCGTCCCAAATCTGCACCTGGCCGGTGCGGCGGATGAATTCGGAATAGCCTTCCGCCCCCAGCAATTCGCGCCAGTCATCGAAGGCGGGCGCGTGCAGGGCGCGCATGGCGTCGGAGATGGCATGCACGCGGTCCATGCGCCCCGCGCGGATCCAGCGCGCCAGCCAGGGCGCGGCCCTGGGCAGATAGGCCGGGCGCACCACCAGCGGGCCCAGCGGGTCGCTCAACCAGCCCGGGACCTTGCGCAGCATGCCGGGCAGGGCGATGGGCACAACCGTGTCCGCGCTCAGCAGCCCGGCATTGCCGAAGGAAGCCCCGCCGGCCGGCCCGAGCGGATCGATCACCGTCACCTCGCGCCCGGCGCGCAGCAGGGGAAGGGCCGTGGAAAGCCCCGCCACCCCCGCGCCGAGGATGATGACCCGCCCGGAGCCCATCAGCCGAGCTGCGCCGTGGCGATCAGCTCGATCCGCATGCCGGGCGCGAGCAGCTCCTTCACCACCACCGTCGCGCGGCAGGGATAGGGTTCCTGGAAGAACTCGCGATACACGGCGTTCATCCCGGCCGCGTCACCCGGCTCAACCAGGTAGATCTGGCACAGCATCACATCCGCCAGGGTGCCACCCGCGGCTTCCACCGCCATCTTGAGGTTGGACAGGGTGCGGCGCGTCTGCGTCTCGATGTCGCCGCCGATCACGGCGCCCGTCTCCGGGTCCTTCGGGATCTGGGCGGTGATGACCAGGTTGCCCCTCTTCACGGTGCCGCTGATCGGCCCCTTCGACTTCGCGATCCCGGTCTCGACGGCTTCGAACATCGGCATTCTTCCTATTGGTTGATCAGCAGCGTGCGCGGCAGGTGAGTCAGCAGCTCTGGCCCGTTCTCGGTGATGAGCACGGATTCGCTCAGCGCCGACCCGCCCGCCGAGGCATAGACATGAAACACCATCCCCGCTTCCAGCCGCCAGCCGGCGCCGGGATGCAGGATGCGCGTGAAGTCGCTCGTCCGCGGCCCCGCATCGCCATACAGGCCGAGCGTATAGGCGGTGATGTTGTCGTAGCTCTCGCGCAGCCCGGCGCGAATCACGCCGTCCCGCAGGATGGCATCCACATCCTCCGCCAAGGCTCCCGGCACCATGGCCGCGATCTGCCGGTCCTGCAGCTCCGCCAGGATCTCCGTCGCGCGCAGCCGCTCCGGCTCCGGCTCCCCCAGCACCACGCAGCGCATCACGCGTGAGGAATAGCCATGGATGCGCGGCGTCAGCTCGATATGCACCACATCGCCCGGCGAAAGCGGCTCGTCGCCCAGATGACCGTGCAGGAAATCCCATCCGCGGCCGGCCGTGATCGGGCCGGGCCGGTAGGGATCGCCCCCCATCTCCACGAAGGTCTGCTGCGCCACCTTGGCCGCCTCGCGTTGCGTGCCGCCCGGCACGCAAACCGCCGCCGCGCGCCGCAGCGCCTCATCCGCGATCTCTGCTGCCCGGCGCAGCAGCTCGATCTCGGCCGGGGACTTGATCAGGCGCAGCTCGGCGATCACGGACCCTATATTCACGAAGCGCGCCCTGGGCAGCGCGGCCTTCATCGCGGCAAGGCGCGCGATGGACGTGCCATAGCTGTCGAAGTCCAGGCCGATCGCCGCATCTTCCAGCCCCCGCGCCCGCAGCGCATCGGCCAGCACGGGCACAGGGTCCTCCCAGTCGCGGAAGGTCGGCACATCCGTGATCCAGCTGCGCTGCCGGCAGACGGAGGCGTCCAGCGCGCGGATCACGAAGAAGGGCTCCGCCTCCAGCGGGATCACCACGCAGCGCCAGCGATTGGCCGAGCTGCCGAAGCCCGAGAGCCAGGTCATCGCCTCGATCTCGTCGAAGAGCGCTACCTCCACGCCCAGCGCCTGCAGCCGCTCCTTCACCCGCGCAAGGCGCAGCGCGAATTCCTGTGGCGTGAAATAGGGGTGCCCGCCCATCAGGCCGCGTCCTTGCGCGGCACGCGCCAGCCGTCCAGCCGATCCCGAAGCTGGTAGGAAAGCCCGACAAAGGGCAGGAACCAGGGATGCCCGGTGTAGAGGGGCCTGGTGGGAAAGGAGAGGCGCGCGAAAGCGGAAGGCCGGTTCGCGCCGCCCAGCATGCTCTGCGCCACCGCATGGCCGAGATGCGTCATCGTCACCACGCCGCTGCCGTTGCAGGCCATGGCGTAGTGCACGCCCTCATGCTCCCCCAGATGAGGCATCATGTCGAAGGCGAAGGCGACATTCCCCTTCCAGGAATGGCTGATCCGCACGCCCCCCAGCTCCGGGATCAGATCCGTCAGGAAGCGGTGCAGCGTGGCGCCGGAGCGGCGCGTATCGGCGTTCACGAAGCTGGCGCGCCCGCCGAACAGGATGCGCGTATGGTCCGGCGAGGGGCGGAAGTAGTAGAGGACCTTCTTCGTGTCGCCATAGACGCGCAGCTTCGGCAGCACGCGCCGCACGCGCTCCTCGCCGATTGCCTCGGTCGCGATCATGTAGCTCGCCACCGGGATCAGCCGCCGCCGGTGCCATGGCGTGGCGCCGCCCGTATAGCCATTGGTGGCGAGCATCAGCTTCCGCGCGCGCAGACGGCCCCGGCTCGTCTCCAGCACGAAGCCGCCATCGGCCTCGCGCCGGTAGCTCCGCAGTTCCACCCCGCCCAGCAGGGTCGCGCCATAGCGCTCCGCCGCGCCGGCGAGGGAGCGGACATATTTGGCCGGATGCAGCGATCCCGCACGGCGCAGCATCATCCCGCCGACGAAGCGGTCGGTCGCGATCTCCTCCGCCACGCGGTCCCGCGGGATGAAAAAGGCTTCCTCGGTGCCCGCCGCGTTGATCATCTCGATCCGGCGCTTCAGCGTCTCCAGCGCGCGCGGGGCATGGGCGCCGACGAAGCGACCGCAGCGCGCATAGTCGCAATCCAGCCCCTCGCGCGTCACGAAGGCCTCGAAATCCTCGAAGGCCTGCTCGCCCTCCTCCATCAGCTCGGAGACGTATTCCTTGCCGAAGGCCTCCGCGAGGTCGGTGCGCATCTTCCCCAGGCTTCCCGCGCCGCTCAGCGCCCCGCCATTGCGGGAGGAGGCACCCCAGCCGATCGCCTCCCGGTCCAGCACCAGCGCACGCACCCCGTTGCGCCCCAGCTCGATGGCGGTGGAGAGGCCGGCGATGCCGCCCCCGATGATCACCACCTCCGCCTCGTCCGGCAGGAGCACGGCCGATGGCGTTGGCGGCGGCGCCGCCTCCCACCAGTAGGGGCGTTCAACGAATCCGGGGGCGAAGGGGGCGTCACTCATGCGATGGCGAGCGTGGCACCTGCGCCGCCTGGGCGCCCCATATCAAATTGTCATACGGCCCGGCGCCCGCTTATGGCCTGCGGAGCTGCCGGGACACCTCCGCCACCACGGCGCGGGCCGCGGCGCGGATGCCCTGCACCAGGATGTTGCGGCCGAAGCTGTCCTCCGCATCCTCGGGCCAGAGCAGCCGGTACTCGATGTTCACCGCCGGCTCGAAGGGCCGCAGCACCAGCCCGCCGGCCAGGAAGGGCGCCGCCGCGAAGGCATCCACCACCGTCACCCCCGCCCCGGCGGCCGCCATGGCGGCGGCACCGCTGGTCATGCGGCACTCGGCCACCTCCAGGGGGCGCGCGCCGCTGCCCTCCAGCGCCGCATCCACCAGGGCCTGCCGCCCCTCCTCGCGGGAGAGGGCGATATAGGGCTCCCCATCCAGATCCACCGCCCGCACCACGGGCAGCGCTGCCAGCCGGTGCCCGGCTGTCATGGCGCAATAGGCCTGCCCCCGCGCCAGCACCGCGGAGCGCACGCCCGGAACGGCCGGCACATTGGTGCTCAGCCCCAGATCGGCTTGGCGCGATGCCACCATGCCCAGCACCCCGCCGACAGTTCGCGAATGGATGGCCAGCGCCTCGGGCCGCCGCGCCTCCCGCCAGGCCCGCGCGGCGCGCGGCAGGACGGAAAGGGTGAGAACGGGGATCGAGGCGATCAGCACCCGCCGCGGCGCCCGGCGCCGCAGCCGCTCCGTCAGGGCGGAGATCTCCTCGATGCCGATGAAGACCCGCTCGGCTTCCTCATGCAGCGCATGGGCAAGGGCGGTCGGCACCAGCCGCCCGCGCACGCGCTCGAACAGCGGGAAGCCCGCCCGCGCCTCGGCCTGGGAGAGGAGCCGGCTCACGCCGGGCTGGGAAATGCCAAGCAACGCACCGGCCCCGGTTGCGGTGCCGGAGCGCATGAGGGCGCGCAGCACCTCGAGATGCCGGAACTCGAGTGATCGGGCCGCCATGCGCCAGCCTCGCGGCTGCCTCCTCCTACGTCAAGAATCCGTCAGATCCCGCTAACCCGGGAAGGGCAGGATGGGCCGGGCCGGCCCATGGAGGGGCCGGAACCATGTCCCCCTCCGCAACGTTCCCATCCCAACATCGAGCAAGGAAGACCCGCGCCATGCACGCGCTGCACCGCCGTATCGCCTTCCGCCTCGCCGCCCTCCTCACCGCCGGCAGCATGGCTGCCTGCGCCCCGGTGGCCGGGCCCTATCAGCAGCAGGCCAGCAACGCCGCCTATGCCTGCCAGCAAGGCTGGCTGGAGGCCTGCCAGGATTACCAAGCGCTTGCGCCGGCCGCGAATGCGGAGGCCTGGCAGTCCCAGCGCGACGCCCAGGTCGGTACTGCCCTCGCTGCGGGCGTGGTGGGCGCCATCGCAGGGGCCGCCATCGCCAGCAGCGGACGCGACGACCGCCGCTACTACCGTGGCCGGGGCTATTACGACCGCCCGTCCTACCGCCACCACGGCTATGGCCGCGGCTACCACCGTGGCTATTACCGCTGACCCGGCATCAGAGCCGCCCGAACGCGACCTGCATCCCGGCGGCCAGGAGCAGCGCCATGCCGGCCATGCCCGCAAGGGTCGCCAGCCCGCGCCGCCACCCTCGGGCCAGCGGAAGGGCGGCGAGATAGGCAAGCGGGAGACCCCAGGGCCAGATAAGCGCCACCAGGATCGCCATGGGCCAGGCGGAGTCCGGCGGCGCCTGCTGGCTGGTGAGTAGCCCCGCCAGCGGAGAGGCGAGGGCCAGCCAGAACGCCCCGGGCAACCCGAGCAGCAGCAGCCCCGCGAGTGCCAGCAGCCCCGCCACGCCGAGGAGGCGCAGCGCGATCCACCGGGCAGGCGCGGGCGTGCTCACACGATGCCGGTCCGTCCCATCTCCAGGAACTTCTCGCGGCGCCGGGCGCGCAGCGTGGCGCCATCCAGTTCCATCAGCGGGTTCAGGCAGGCCTCGATGCGATTGCCCACATCCGCCACGACGGCGGCTGCCTCCCGGTGCGCGCCACCCATCGGCTCCGGCACCACGATATCCACCAGGTTCAGCTTCTTCAGGTCCTCGGCCGTCAGGCGCAGCGCCTCGGCGGCCGTGGGGGCCTGGGCGGCATCGCGCCACAGGATGCTCGCGCAGCCCTCGGGGCTGATCACGCTGTAGATCGAGTGCTCCAGCATCAGCACCCGATCCGCCGCGGCGATGGCGATGGCGCCGCCCGATCCGCCCTCGCCGATGATGGTCGCCACGAAGGGAACCGGGGCCTCCAGGCAGGCCTCGATGGAACGGGCGATGGCCTCGGCCTGCCCGCGCGCCTCCGCCTCCACGCCCGGGAAGGCGCCCGCCGTGTCCACGAAGGACAGGATGGGCAGGTTGAAGCGCCCGGCGAGATCCATCAGGCGGCGGGCCTTGCGATAGCCCTCGGGCCTGGGGCTGCCGAAGTTGTGCTTGATGCGGCTGTCGGTATCCGTGCCCTTCTCGATACCCAGCACCATCACGGGCCGCCCGCGGAAACGTCCGAGCCCGCCCACCATGGCCTGGTCGTCCGCGAAGGCACGGTCGCCGGCCAGCGGCGTGAAATCCTCGATCAGCCCGGCGATATAGGCCAGGCATTTCGGCCTGTCCGGATGCCGGGCCACCTGCGCCTTCTGCCAGGGGGTAAGCTTGGCATAGGTGCTGGCCAGCAGCTTCTCGGCCTTGTCGCGGAGCTTGCCGATCTCGTCCGCCACATCGATCCCGCCCGCATCGGTCGTGCGGCGCAGCTCCTCGATCTGGCCTTCCAGCTCGGCGATCGGCTTTTCGAAATCCAGGAAGTGACGCATCAAAAGGTCCGGTCCGGGGGCGCGGGGGGATTAGCGCAGGGCGGGACGAGGCGCCAGCCGCCCGCCGGGATCACGCGAATGCGCTGCGCCGGCTCCGGCGCCCGGAACGGAACCCGTTCCCGCCGCGCCGCGACGCGATCTACGCTCCCGCTGTAACCGTCCGGATACATGGGCGGAGCACATGGAGAAACGTCATGGCATCCATCACCCGGCGCCAGTCCCTGCTCGCAGCGGCGGGTCTTGCCGCCCTGCCCCTGCCCCGCCTTGCCCGGGCACAAGGCAACTACCCGGACCGCCCGATCCGCGTCGTCGTTCCCTTCCCGGCGGGCGGCACCACGGACATGCTCGCCCGTCTTTTCGCGCAGCGCATGACGGAAAGCCTCGGCCAGGCCGTGGTCATCGAGAACCGGGGTGGCGCGGGCGGATCGGTGGGCGCCGATGTGGTCGCCAAAGCCGCGCCGGATGGGCACACCCTGCTCTTCCACAATCTTACCTTCAGCTCCACGACCGTCGCCATGCAGCTGGCCAACCGCGCCCTGCATGACATCGAGCGGGATTTCGCGCCCGTCTCCCTCGCCGCCAACGTGCCGATGCTCCTGGTCGCCACCTCCGCGGTGCCGGCGCGCGACCTGAAGGAGTTCGTCGCCTTCGCGAAGGCCTCGCCCACCGGCCTCTTCTACGGGTCCACCGGTCCCGGCAGCATCATGAACCTGGCCGGGGAGGTGCTGAAGCGCGATGCCTCCATCAACATGGAGCATGTGCCCTTCCGGGGCGCCGCGCCGCTCGTGCAGGAAATGGTCGCCGGCCGCATCCAGTTCGGCGGGGACCAGCTCTCCACCGCCCTCCCCCATGTCCGCGGCGGCGCCCTGAAGCCGATGGCCACCCTGGCCGCCCAGCGATCCGCCGCCCTGCCGGACGTGCCCACGGTGCGGGAACAGGGATTCCCGAACATGGAGCTGCGCGGCTGGAACGGCTTCTTCGCCCCCGCCCGCACGCCCGAGGCCATCATCACCCGCCTGCAGCGGGAGATCGCCGCCGCCGCGGCCCAGCCCGAGTTGCAGCGCCGGCTGGCCGAGGTCGGGGCCGAGCCGGTCGGCTCCTCCCCGGCCGAGCTGCGCCAGGCCGTCTCGGACCAGCTGGCGCAGGTGCGCCCGCTGATCGCCGAGCTGCGGCTGCAGGTTGAATAGGGAGGACTTCAGCGGATGGGCGTGATCCTGGTCACGGGTTCCGGGCGCGGCATCGGCGCCGCCACCGCCAGGCTGGCGGCGCGGCGGGGCCATGCCGTGGTGGTGAACTATGCCGAGCGCGAGGAACGCGCCCGGGCGGTGGTGGAGGAGATCCGCGCAGGCAGCGGGCGCGCCATCATGGCGCGCGCCGATGTCTCGCGGGAGGAGGAGGTGGAGGCCCTCTTCGCCGCGGCGGACCAGGCCTTCGGCCCGCTCACCGGGCTGGTGAACAACGCCGGCATCACCGGCCCGGCCACCCGCACCGAGGATTACGACGCCGCGACCATCCGCCGCATCCTCGACGTGAACGTCACCGGCACCTTCCTTTGCACCCAGGCCGCCATCCAACGCATGTCCACGAAACAGGGCGGGGCCGGCGGTGCGATCGTGAACCTCTCCTCCATCGCCGCCACCATCGGCGGCGGCGGACAATGGACAGCCTATGCGGCGGCCAAGGGGGCGGTGAACAGCCTGACCCTGGGCCTGTCGAAGGAACTGGCGCCGGAGGGCATCCGGGTGAATGCCCTCCTCCCCGGCCTGATCGACACCGAGATCCACGCCACCGCCGGGGTTGGCGACAGGCTGGCGAAGATGGCGCCCAGCATCCCGATGGGGCGCATCGGCACGGCGGAGGAATGCGCGGAGGCCATCCTCTGGCTCCTCTCGGGAGAGGCGGCCTATCTCACCGGCGCGCTGATTCCGATGGCGGGCGGCCGCTGAGCCGTCTCAGCCCGCCTGCCGCGCGGCGGAAAGAGGGTGGTGCTCCTCCACCAGCGCGCGCAGGCGTTCCTCCAGCACATGGGTGTAGATCTGGGTGGTGGCGATGTCGGCATGGCCCAGCAGCACCTGCAGGCTGCGCAGATCCGCCCCACGCCCCAGCAGATGGGAAGCGAAGGAGTGCCGCAGCACATGCGGCGAGACCCGGTCCGGGTCGATCCCCGCCCCCAGCGCCGCCTCGTTCAGCAGGTTGTTCAGCGTCTGCCGGGTCAGGTGCCCCGAAGCCCCGCGGGAGGGGAAAAGCCAGCGGGACTCCTCCTTCCCCTTCGCCGCCGCGCGCGCCGCCAGGGCGGCAGCACGGGCACGGGCGCTGATGGGCACCAGGCGCTCCTTGCCCCCTTTCCCGCGCACCACCACTAGGGGCGAATCCTCGCGCAGGGCCGTGGCGGGAAGCTCGATCAGCTCGCTCGCCCGAAGGCCAGAGCAGTAGAGAAGCTCGCAGACCGCCACCGCCAGGGGTGCGCGCCGCTCCGGCAGGCGCTCCGCCGCGGCGATCAGCGCCGCCACCTCCTCCTCGCGCAAGGGGCGGGGCAGCAGGGCGGCCTTGCGGGGGCTGTCCAGCGCCTCCGTCGGGTCATCCGCGCGCACCCCTTCCCGCGCCAGGAAGCGGTGGAACTGCCGCAGCGCGGAGAGACGGCGTGCCGCCGTGCGGGGGGAAAGCCCGGCATCGGTCAGGCCCGAGACATAGCGGCGCAGCGTCTCAGCGCTCATCGCCTCCGGCGGCTCGCCGGCCCGGCGCTGGGCGAAGCCCGCGGCATCCTCCAGATCGGCGCGATAGGCCGCGAGCGTGTTGCGCGCGGCGCCGCGCTCCGCCGCCAGCATCTCCAGGAAGGCCTCGAGATGCCGGTTCACGCGCGGCGGGTCAGGCGGGCCGGATCAGCGGGTGCCGAACCGCTCATTCGGCAGCACGCGCTCCACGGGCTGCTGGGTCACGCCCGGCGGGAAGGCGCCCACGGCCAGCAGCGCTGCCAGGAGGGCCCCGATCAGCAGCATCACGAGCAGCAGGAGGGGGCGTCGGAACATCAGGCGGTCGGCTTCCCAAAGCGCCCGGCAAAAAAGCCGGCAGACCGCCCGGACGACGCGGCGGCGGGGCTGTGCTAGCCTTGCGCGCCGTGTCACGCAACCTCGCCGATCCCCTTGTTTCCCAGCCGGGCCTTCACGAGCCCCCGCTGCCCCCCGCCCCCTTCCCCGCCAGCGCGGCCGGAATGCCGCGCCCGGACAGGCCCGGCCGCAGCATCGTTCTCGTCGGCATGCCCGGCGCCGGGAAATCCGCCATCGGGCGCCGCCTCGCCGCCCGCTTCGGCCTGCCCTTCCTGGACGCGGACACCGAGATCGAGAATGCCGCGGGCCTGACCATCGCGGAGATCTTCGCCCGCTATGGCGAGGCGCATTTCCGCGATGGCGAGCGCCGCGTGATTTCGCGGATCGCCGCCGGGCCGCCCGCGGTGCTGGCCACGGGCGGCGGCGCCTATGCCGATGCGCGCACGCGCCAGGCCCTGCGGGAGGCGGGGGCCGTCACGCTGTGGCTGCGCGCCGATATTCCCGTGCTGAAGCGCCGCATCGCCGGCCGCACCCACCGCCCCCTCTTCACCGGGCGCGACCCCGAGGACGTGCTGCGTGGCCTGATGCAGGCCCGCTATCCCTTCTATGCCGAGGCCGACATCGTCCTCGATTGCGGCGAGGATACCCCCGAAGTGACCACCATCCGCGCGGAACGCGCCATCGCCGCCTGGCAGCCCCCTTCCCGCCTGCCCGTCGCCCTTTCCGCCAATGCCTATGAGGTGGTGATCGGGCGCGGCCTGCTGCCCCGGGCGGGCGGGCTGCTGGCCCCGCATCTCCCCTCCCGCCGGGTCGCCATCGTCTCGGATGCCGCGGTCGCCGCGCTGCACCTGCCCACCCTGCGCGCCGGCCTGGCCGAGGCGGGCTTCGAGATCCGCGCGGAGGTGACGGTGCCGCCCGGCGAGGGCTCGAAGCGCCTCCCCATGCTGGAGGAGGTGCTGGAAGCCATCCTTGCGGCCGGGGCGGATCGCGGGACGGCCGTGATCGCCCTGGGCGGCGGGGTGGTGGGGGACCTGGCGGGCTTCGCCGCCGCCGTCGCCCTGCGCGGCCTTCCCTTCGTGCAGATCCCGACCACGCTCCTCGCCCAGGTGGATAGTTCGGTGGGCGGCAAGACCGGCGTGAACCTCCGCGCGGGCAAGAACCTGGCCGGGGCCTTCCACCAGCCCCGGATCGTGCTGGCCGATACCGATGCCCTCTCCACCCTTCCCGCCCGCGAGCTGCGCGCGGGCTGGGGCGAGGTGGCGAAGCACGGCCTGCTGCAGGGACCGCTCTGGGACTGGTGCGAGGCGCAGGGCCCGGCCGCCATGGCAGGGGATCCCGATGCGCTGCGCCATGCCGTGCTGGAATCCTGCCGCCTGAAGGCGGGCGTGGTGGTGGCCGACGAAAAGGAGGAGGCCGCCGAGGGCGGCCGCGCCCTGCTCAATCTCGGCCACACCTTCGCCCACGCCCTGGAAGCCGAATGCGGCTATGACGGCAGCCTGCTGCATGGGGAGGCGGTGGCGGTGGGCCTGGGCCTCGCCGCCAGCCTTTCCGCCCGCCTTGGCCATTGCGCCCAGGAATGGCCGGGAAGGGTGATGGAGCACCTGGCCGCCGTCGGCCTCCCCGCCCGGCTGGGGGACCTGCCCCGCGGCTTCTCGGCCGAGGCGCTGATCGGCCGGATGCGGAAGGACAAGAAGGTGCGGGACGGCGCGATGCGCTTCGTGCTGATGCGCGGCGCCGGCGGGGCCTTCACGACCTCCGACGTTCCGCCGGAGGTGGTGGCGGCGTTGCTGCGGGACGAGGGTGCGGCGGCCTGAGGAAGGCCCCCGCCGGTTACAGGTGAATCCTGCCCTGGCCCTGGGGCGCGTCGCGTCCTATCTTGCGACGCACCATGCCGCTCTCGCCCCCCGCCGACCGGGAAACCCTGCACCGGCGCGCCATCATGATGCACGGCTACCGCCGGGCCGATGGCCTGTTCGACATCGAGGGCCATCTCGAGGACACGAAGACCTACCCCTTCGTGAACCAGGACCGCGGAACCATCGAGCCAGGCGAACCCCTGCACGGGATGTGGCTGCGCCTGACCGTGGACGAGGACCTGCTGATCGTGAGCTGCGAGGCGGCGACGGACCACTCGCCCTATTCCATCTGCCCGCAGGCGGCCCCGAACTTCGCCGCCCTTGCCGGGCTGCGGATCGGCCCCGGCTTCACCCGGGCTGTGAAGGAGCGGGTGGGCGGCGTGCATGGCTGCACCCATCTGCGCGAGATGCTGGCCCAGATGGCCACCGTTGCCTTCCAGACCGTCTATTCCTCCCGCCGCAAGCGCGAGCTGGCCGATCCGGCCGCCGCCCAGGCCTCGCAGAACCGGCTGGTCGGCACCTGCCTGGCCTATGCGCCGGACAGCCCCATCGTGCAGCAGCGCTGGGCCGCCCCGCAGCCGGGCTGAGCCCCGTTCAGAAAGCCCGGCGGAACAACCGCGCCAGCAGGGAGGGCGCCCGCGGCGGCACGGGATCCGGATAGCCCGCCGCGATGCGGGCTGCCGTGGCCCGCATGGCCTCGGCCTTCGTCACCGGCGCGCCATCCCCGGGCGCCTGCTTCGCCCGCAACTGGCGCTCGGCCCGGGCAAGCCCCATCGCTGCCCCCTCGCCGCCGCCCAGCCCGGCGGCGCGGCGGAACACCTCCGCGGCCTCTTCCGGTCGGCGGAGGGCCAGCAGCGCATCCCCATGGGCCAGATGGGTGTGGTGGTTCCCGGGCTGCAGCGCGATGGCCCGCCGCGCCGCCTCCTCCGCCCCCTCCGGATCGCCCGTGCGAAGCCGCGCCACCGAGACGCCCACCCAGGTCCAGAACGCCTCGGGAGCCTGGCGCGCCGAATCCTCCAGCAGGCCGTGCGCCAGATCCGGCATGCCCTCGAGCAGATGCAGATGGCCCAGATGGGTCAGCAGGGCCGGCAGGGCCGCGCCCTCGGCCAGCGCGGCCTTGGCGGCGCGGCGCGATTCCGCCAGCATGCCGAGGGCGGCGAGCTTGAGGCTCCGGTCCAGATGCGCGGCCGGGGTCAGTCCCTCGCAGGCCAGGAGCCGCTGGATCAGCGCCGCCGCCGGGCGCCGGCCGCCGCCGCGCAGGCGCCAGGTCTCCAGCGCCTCACCCAACACCTCCACCTCGGCGTCCAATCCCGCGCCCATGGCCCGCCCCTGCTCGAACAGGGCGTCGCCCGCGGCGACGTGGCCATGGCTCAGAAGGGCCGTGCCCATTCCGATGCGCCAGAAGGGCGTCTCCCGCCGCCGGGCGCGCAGCATGCGCCTTAGGGCGGGAAGGTCGTCCCGCAACAGGGCATCCAGCGCGGCCTCGAAGGGCTCCTGTCCCGCCAGCAGCCGGATGGTGCCGTGATAGACCCCGCGCACCGGAACCGGGCGTGGCCCCAGCGGCGCCAGCAGCCCGGCATTGAGCGCATCCGCCGCATGGGCGGGATCGAACAGCATCCAGGCCCGCACCGGTGGCTCGCCGGCCCCGACACGCATCCCCGCATGCAGGGCCGGATCGAAATGGGCGTGGTAGCGCGTATCCCCGGGCAGATCCGCCGGCGCGATGGAGGCCTGGGGCGACAGGGCGAGGGCGTGGGTCAGGCCAAGCAACCGGCCATGTTTCAGGGCGGCATAGCCTCCCATGCTGTAGCCGTAGCCAAGGGCAACCGGCCCGATCCGGCCGCGCAGCGCCGCCGCTGCCGCCGCCATGGAGGCGGCCGGGTACCAGTTAGGCCGGTGGGCGACGAAGCCCAGGGCCGGCCAGCCCAGGCGGGAGGCGGGCCCGATGGCCCAGAAGCCGGGCTGGAAGGGGCGGGCCGGGTAGTCCCCGAAGGTGACGAGGGTCGGCTTCGTCGGGTCGCCGGGGATGGCGCGGACGACCAGTTCCGCATCCTCGAACACCGCCTCGATGGCCGGGATCGCCAAGACCGCCCCCCCCTTCCGCCCTCGCCTATTCCCCGGGCGCGCGAAGCTCCAGGGAAAGCGCGTGCATCCCGCCGCCGAACTCCTCGGCCAGGGCCGCATGCACGGCGCGGGACCGGGCGAGCCGCGTCATCCCCGCGAATCCGGGGGCAATGACACGCACGGCGAAGTGGGTTTCCCCCCCGGGCCGCGCCCCCGCATGCCCCGCATGCAGCGCGCTGTCGTCCCGCACCGCCACCTCGGCCCCGGGGAAGGCGTGGAGAAGGGTGGCCCGCAGGCGCCCGGCCCGCGTGTTCAGATCCGGCATGTCCATATCAAGGGGCTTTTCCATGTGTTGCGGGCAGGTGTGAAGGGCTGTTTCGTGCCTTGCCGGCGCGGTCCGCTACGCTCATAAGGTCCAGACCATGGCCCGACGCGGCACAGCAACCCTCCGATCCACGGTCCCCTCCGGAGCCGCCACGCGCATCTGCGAGGCGCCGGGGTGCGAGGCGCCGGGCGATTTCCGCGCCCCGCGTGACCGCTCCCGCCTGCGCGACTACTACCATTTCTGCCTTGAGCATGTACGCGCCTACAATCAGGCCTGGGATTTCTACCGGGGCATGAGCCCCGAGGAGATCGAGCAGAACCTGCGCGAGGATTCGGGCTGGCAGCGCCCCACCTGGCCCCTTGGCCGGCTGGGGGGGCAAGCCCATATCGGGCCCGAAGGCATCCGCGATCCGCTCGGCCTCTTCGCCGACACCAAGCCGACACCCAAGAAGACCGCGAAGGAAGCGCCGCCCGAGTTGCGCGCCGCCCTGGACGTTCTGGGCCTCGGCTGGCCGATCGACGAGGACGGGCTGCGCGCCCGCTACAAGGACCTCGCCAAGCGTTACCATCCGGACGCCAATGGCGGGGACAGGTCTTCCGAGGAACGGTTGAAGGATATCAACCGGGCCTACAGCCTCATCCGCAAGCGTCTCGCGACGCTTGCCCCACAGCCGAGCCAGGCAGCCTGACCCGAGAGTCCCGCCGCCTCCTCCCCTTCTCCACGGAACCGGACCCGCCCATGAACAAGGTCGCCAGCATCGCCGAAAGCCGCCCGACGGCCTCCATCGACCAGCCGGATGTGCAGGTCTCCGTCCGCGAGGTCTTCGGGATCGACAGCGATCTCATGGTCCCCGGCTTCTCCGGCCGCACCGAGCACGTGCCGGAGGTGGACCCGACCTACAAGTTCGACCGCGACACGACCCTGGCCATCCTCGCCGGCTTCGCCTTCAACCGCCGCGTGATGGTCCAGGGCTATCACGGCACCGGCAAGTCCACCCATATCGAGCAGGTGGCCGCGCGCCTGAACTGGCCCTGCCTGCGCGTGAACCTGGACAGCCACATCTCCCGCATCGACCTGGTCGGCAAGGACGCCATCGTCCTGAAGGACGGCAAGCAGGTGACGGAGTTCAAGGAAGGCATCCTTCCCTGGGCCCTGCAGCATCCCTGCGCCATGGTGTTCGACGAGTACGACGCCGGCCGCCCGGACGTGATGTTCGTGATCCAGCGCGTGCTCGAGGTCGAGGGCAAGCTGACCCTGCTCGACCAGAACCGCGTGATCCGCCCCCACCCGTCCTTCCGCCTCTTCGCCACCGCCAACACGGTGGGCCTGGGCGACACGACCGGCCTGTACCACGGCACCCAGCAGATCAATCAGGGCCAGATGGACCGCTGGAACATCGTGGCCACGCTGAACTACCTGCCCCATGCGCAGGAGACGCAGATCGTCGCCGCCAAGATGGGCATCCCGGAGAACGACGCGAAGGCGCGCAAGCAGATCGAGGCGATGGTGGCGCTCGCCGACCTGACCCGCGCGGGCTTCATCGCCGGCGACATCTCCACCGTCATGTCCCCGCGCACGGTCATCACCTGGGCCGAGAACGCGAAGATCTTCGGCGATGTCGGCTTCGCCTTCCGCCTCTCCTTCCTCAACAAGTGCGACGAGGCGGAGCGGAGCACGGTGGCCGAGTACTACCAGCGCTGCTTCAACGAGGAGATCCCGACGGGTCTCTATGTGAAGCGCTGATCCGCCCCATGGCGGCGCGCTTCCTGCTGCATCACGCGCCGAAGTCCCGCTCCTTTGGCAGCCTCTGGCTGCTGGAGGAGGCGGGGGCGGGTTACGAACTGTCCTGGCACAGCCTCGAGGCCGCCACGAACAGGACCGCGGAGTATCTGGCGGTCAACCCGGCCGGGAAGCTCCCCGCCCTGGTGGATCGCGGACCGGAAGGCGACTGGAACGGCGTGGTGGTGACCGAGGCCGCCGCCATCGCCGCCTATGTCGCGGATGCGCTGCCCGAGGCGCGCCTGGCTCCGCCAATCGGTTCCCCGGCCCGCGCCGCCTATGCTTTCTGGATGGCCTATGCGCCGGGCGTGATGGAACCGGCCATGGCGGACATGGCCTTCCCCCGCGCCAAGCCCGCCCCCGCCCGTGCGCTGGGCTGGCCCGGCTTCCCCGATACCGTCCTGCGCGCCGAAGCCGCGCTCACGACCGGGCCATGGCTGGTCGGGAACCAGTTCACCGCCGCCGATATCCTCCTCGGCGGGCTGCTCGCCTGGGTCGTGGAATGGGGAATGCTCCAGCCCGGCCCGGTCATCGCCCGCTACCTCGACGCTATCGAGGCCCGCCCCGCGAGGCAGGCCGCCATACGCAAGGGAGCCGCCCCCCAGCGGCAAGCATCATGAGCGGCAGCAACAAGGACACCACCCGGCAGGAGGAGTTCAAGCGCGCCACCGCCGGCGCCATTCGCGCCATGGCGCGATCCAGCGAGGTGCAGGTGGCCTTCCAGCCAGGCCCCTCCGGCCTGGCCGGCAAGCGCGCCCGCCTTCCCCTGCCCACCCGCGCCCTGCCGCCGGCCGAGATGGCCAAGCTGCGCGGCGCCGCCGATTCCGTGGCCCTGAAGCTGCGGCACCATGACGAGGCGACCCATGCCGCCCGCACCCCCGGCCGCCGAGAGGCGCGGGAGGTGTTCGACGCGCTGGAGCAGGCCCGGGTGGAAGCTGTGGGTGGCCGCCACATGGCCGGCGTCGCCGCCAATCTCCGCGCCCGCCACAACGAGCAGGCCGAGGCGGAGGGTTATGACCGCATGACCCGCAAGGACCAGCTGCCGCTGACCGCGGCGCTGTCCCTGCTGGCGCGGGAGAAGCTCACCGGAGAGGCCGTGCCCCCGGCCGCGCAGCGCGTGCTCGATCTCTGGCGGGATACGCTCGGGCCCCGCGCCGATGACGCCCTGGCCGAGATGGCCAACCATGCCGAGGACCAGGACGCCTTCGGCCGCGCCGCCCGCAAGCTCCTGGCCGCGCTCGACCTTGCCGAGGCCGAGACGGAGGCCGAGTCCGAGGAATCCCAGGACCAGGAGGACGAGGGCAGCGAAACCTCCGGCGCCCAGGACAACCAGGGCGAGGGCGAGAGCAAGCCTCAGGAAGCCGAGAGCCAGATGGGCGCCCAGCCCGAACAGACGCAGGGCGAGGCGGGCGAGGAGGAATCCGGCGAGGACGACGAGGATGACGGCGCCGCCGCCGAGGGCGAGGATCGCCCGGGCGGCCCGCAGCAGCGCAAGGAGGTTCCGGTCACGGATGATGCCTCCGCCTACCGCGCCTATATCCGCCAGTTCGACGAGGAGGTCGGGGCCGACGATCTCTGCGATGCGGAGGAGCTGGCCCGCCTGCGCCAGCAGCTCGACCAGCAGCTCTCCCATCTCCAGGGCGTCGTCTCCAAGCTCGCCAACCGCCTCCAGCGCCGCCTGCTCGCCCAGCAGCAGCGCGCCTGGGAGTTCGACCTTGAGGAGGGGCTGCTCGACGTCGCCCGCCTCGCCCGGATCGTCGCCTCCCCCACCCATTCGCTGACCTACAAGCGCGAGCGCGAGGCGGATTTCCGCGACACGGTCGTGACGCTGCTGATCGACAATTCCGGCTCCATGCGCGGCCGCCCCATCACCGTGGCGGCCATGTGCTGTGACATCCTCGCCCGCACGCTGGAGCGCTGCGCGGTGAAGGTGGAGATCCTGGGCTTCACCACCCGCGCCTGGAAGGGCGGCCAGAGCCGGGAGCGCTGGGTGCAGGACGGCAAGCCCCGCAATCCGGGCCGCCTGAACGATCTGCGCCATGTCGTCTACAAGGCTGCCGATGCGCCCTGGCGGCGGGCCCGCAAGAACCTGGGCCTGATGCTGCGCGAGGGTCTCCTGAAGGAGAACATCGACGGCGAGGCGCTGGAATGGGCCTATAAGCGCCTCCTCTCCCGCCCGGAGAAGCGCCGCATCCTCATGGTCATCTCGGATGGTGCACCGGTGGATGACAGCACCCTCTCCGTGAACCCCGGCAACTACCTCGAGCGGCACCTGCGCAAGGTGATCCACGACATCGAGGGCCGCGACATCGTGGAGCTGATCGCCATCGGCATCGGCCATGACGTGACCCGCTACTACCGGCGCGCCGTCACCATCGTGGATGCCGAGGAGCTCGGCGGGACGATGATGAAGAAGCTGGCGGAGCTGTTCGACGAGGATGCGGCGGCCGCCTGGCAGCGCGCGGCCGCGGAGCGGGCGCCGGTGATGGTGTGACGCCGGGGGCCATGCCTCCCGGCCCGCGACGGAACCCGGAACGGAACCCGGCATGGCGGGGCTGAGGCGCCGCCAGCTGGGGCGGCGCGCGGCCATGGCGGCGCTTCTGGGCGCCACCTCCTGCCATTCGCCCGCCGGGGCGCTCAGCCGCACCGAACCGCTGGGCGGCGCCGTGCGGGACATGGCGCTGCGCCCGCTTGGCGTGCTCTCCATCAACACGCAGCAGCTCGGCACGCATAGCCTTTCCGGCCTGCATGTCGGCGCGGACCTCACCCTCACGGCCGTCTGCGATCGCGGGAACTGGGCCAGGGCACGCCTGGTCCTCGCCGCCGATGGCGCGCCCCTCCGGCTGGAAAACCCGAGCAGCGGCCCGCTGCGCGACCCGGCCGGGCGCAGCCTGCCCCGCGGTGCCCTGGGCGATGCCGAATGCCTGGCCGCCTTGCCGGATGGCTCCTGGCTGGTCGGCTTCGAACGCCTCCACCGGATCTGGCGCTACCAGGACATCGATGGCCCCGCCCGCCCGGTGGATGCGCCCGAGGCCATCCGCCGCCAGCCCTATAATGCGGGGCTGGAGTCCCTGGGCGTGCTGCCGGACGGGTGCTGGCTCATGATTTCCGAGGGGCACCGCATCGGCATGGATGCGACGTTGCGGACCAGCTGGATCGGCCGCCCCGGCCGCTGGCATCGCCTGAACTACCGCACCAGCCCAGGCTATGACCCGAGCGACCTCTGCCCCTTGCCCGATGGGGGTGCCCTGGTGCTCGAACGGCGCTTCCATCCATTCAACGGCGACTGGTTCTCGGCCCGCATCAAGCGGATTCCCCCGATCGGCACTGCGCCGGACCTGCTGGAAGGCCAGCTCGTCGCAGAGCTGGCGCCGCCGCTTCCAACGGATAACTGGGAGGGAATCAGCGCCTTCCTGCATGATGGCCGCCCCCTGGTGGCCATTGTCTCGGACGACAACGACATGCCCTTCCAGCGCAGCCTGCTGATGGTGCTGGGCTGGGCGGATCAGGCGATGGGCTGATCCTCCAGCACCCGCGCGCGCGGCAGGGTCAGCCAGGTGCGTGCCCCGATCCCGGGCGCGGCTTCCAGGGTCAGTTCCCCACCATGGGCGCGCATCAGTTCCCGCGCGGCGGAGAGGCCGAAGGAAAGGCCCCGCGTGCCCTCCCCGCCCGCCAGGTCGCCGCCGGGCAGGCCGGCCCCTTCGTCCTCGATCACCAGCGCCACGGTCTCGGCGGCGCGAACGAGGCGAAGGGTGATCCGGTCCCCCGCCCGGGTTTCGAGCGCGGCCCGGCCCAGGGCCTGGGCGAGCACGCGGCCCAGGGCACGGCGATCCGCCATCAGCACCAGCGCTTCGGCTTCCGGGCACACACGCCAGTGCCGCGCGCCCTCGCCCATGGACAGGGTCATCGCCTCCACAGCCTCCCCCAACAAGGGGCCGAGGGGGAGGCGTGCTTCCTTCAGGCAGCGGGTTTGCGGCTGCGCCACCCCGTGGTCCGCCAACTCATCGGCCAGGACCAGAAGGCGCCGGCCCTCTGTCTCCACCCCTGGCGCCACCTCCGGCGGAAGCCGGGCTGCCAGGCCGAGCAGGCTCAGCCCCGGCGCCTCCAGTTCCCGGACGAGGAGGCCGAGCGAGCGGGCCTGGGTCGCAAGGCGCAGCTCGGCATGGAGAAGGCGTCCCTCCAGCCTTCGGCTGCGCCCCAGAAGGTGCCAGGCGGCCAGGGCAAGCGGGATGCAGGACAGGGCAAGGACGGGGAGCAGGGTCTCCATGCGCCGCACCCTGCCAGCGGTGCCCCTGCGGAATGATGAACGACCCCGCCCCCGCCCCCGCCAAGTGCCGGACATGACAACGGCGCGAGGAGAGATCTCCTCGCGCCGCCGGAACTCACCCTGGAAGGGCGGGAAAGGGGCTCAGGCCGCCGCCTTCTTCGCCTGCGCCTTCTCGATGCGGCGCTTCAGGACCTTTGCCTCGACGGTCAGGGCGCGGTCGGGCGTGCCGAGCAGGAAGGAGTCCAGGCCGCCATTATGCTCCACGGTGCGGATGCCGCGGGTGGAAAGGCGAAGCTGGATGGAGGTGCCGAGCACGTCCGAGAAGAAGGACGTCTGCTGGAGGTTCGGCAGGAAGCGCCGGCGGGTCTTGTTGTTGGCGTGGCTGACGTTGTTGCCCGTCAGGACGCCCTTGCCGGTGATGCCGCAGCGGCGGGACATGGTGGAAACCCCTGGGTGGTTCGGCCGCGCGGCCATGCGAGACCGCACGGGGCACGGGTGGTGGTCTGATAGGAAGGGCGGCGTATGGAGGCGTGGGCCCCAAGAGTCAAGCCGGAAGGCGCCTCAGCTCGCCGGGGGCTGCGCTGCGCCCTGCTGGCGCATCTCCTGCAGCTCGCCGCTCTCAACGGACATCAGCGCGCTGCGGAGGACACGGGCGATCGCCTTGTCCTCCATGGTCCGGGCCATCAGCCCCAGCGCGCCGCCCAGCAGGGCGGAAGCGATCGAGATCGGGGCGATGCCCTGCTCGATCATGTATTCGATGGCCTTGTCGGTCACCGAGCCGGCATGGCTCAGGTCTTCCGGGGCCATGCCTTGCGGGTCCAGGGACATTCCCGGGGCCTCCTTGTCAAATGTTACGTCCAGATGGTCAGGCCGTGGCGGGAGCGGAAGACCCCATGGATGCAGAGCTGTCCAGAGGCAGGGACGGGGATTCGCCCTCCCGCGCCGCCGCGGCGGCCTCGGCCAGCGCCACAGCCTGGGCCTGGCGCCGCCACATGCCGGCATAGATGCCCTCGGCCGCCACCAGCGCGGCATGGCTGCCGCGCTCGGCGATCCGGCCCTCGGACAGCACGATGATCTCGTCCGCCTCCACCACGGTGGAGAGGCGGTGGGCGATCACCAGCGTCGTCCGGCCCCGCGCCACGCCACGCAGGGCGGACTGGATCTCCTGCTCGGTCCGGGTGTCCAGCGCGCTGGTCGCCTCGTCCAGGATCAGGATGCGGGGGTCCTTCAGGATGGTCCGGGCGATGGCCACGCGCTGCTTCTCGCCGCCCGAAAGCTTCAGCCCGCGCTCGCCCACCCGGGTCTTGTAGCCATCGGGCAGCCGCATGACGAAGTCATGCACCTGGGCCAGCTTCGCGGCCTGGATCACCTCCTCCTCGGTGGCGTCGGGGCGGCCATAGGCGATGTTGTAGGCAATGGTGTCGTTGAACAGCACCGTGTCCTGCGGCACCACGCCGATGGCCGCGCGCACGCTCTCCTGCGTCACGTCGCGCAGATCGGCGCCGTCGATCACCACCCGCCCGTCCCACACGTCGTAGAAGCGGAACATCAGGCGGGAAATGGTGGACTTGCCCGCACCGGTCGGCCCGACGATGGCCAGCATCTTCCCGGGCGGCACCTCGAAGCTGATGCCGTGCAGGATCTCGCGGTTCCGCCCGTAGCCGAAGCGCACATTCTCGAAGCGCACCGCGCCGGGGCCGGCCGGCAGGGCGGGGGCGCCGGGCCTGTCGGCCACCTCGCGCGCCTCGCGCATCAGGGTGAACATAGCTTCCATGTCCACCAGCCCCTGCTTCATCTCGCGATAGACGAAGCCCAGGAAGTTCAGCGGCAGGTAGAGCTGGATGAGATAGGTGTTCACCAGCACGAAGTCGCCGACCGTCATGCTGCCATTCGCAACGCCCCGCGCCGCCATCAGCATCACCACCGTCAGGCCGATGGCGATGATCGCCGCCTGCCCCATGTTCAGGAAGTTCAGCGATACCTCGGACTGGGTATAGGCCCGCTCATAGCGCGCGAGGGAGGCGTCGTAGCGCCGCTCCTCATGCCGTTCGTTCCCGAAATACTTGACCGTCTCGTAGTTCAGCAGGCTGTCGATGGCCTTGGTGTTCGCCTCCTGGTCCGTCTCGTTCATCTGGCGGCGGAAGCGGAGGCGCCAGTTGGTGAACATCAGGGTGAAGGTGACATAGAGGGCGATGGTGCCCAGCGTCACCGCCGCGAAGGAGAAGCTGAACATCCCCCAGAGGATCGCCGCCACCAGCAGGATCTCGATGATGGTCGGGATGATGTTGAACAGCATGAAGTCGAGGACGAAGTTGATCCCCCGCGTCCCCCGCTCGATCACGCGGGAGAGGCCGCCTGTCTGCCGGTCCAGGTGGAAACGCAGTGAGAGGGCATGCAGGTGGGTGAAGACCTGCAGCGCGATCCGCCGGCCCGCCCGGGCCTGCACCTTGGTGAAGACCGCGTCCCGCAGCTCCCCGAAGGCGGAGGAGGCGATTCGCAGCAGCCCGTAGCCCACCACCAGCGCGACCGGCACGGTCAGAATCGCGGCGGCCGTGCCGGCCTGCGCGCCGACATGGGGAGTGAGCGCATCCACGGCCCGCGCATAGGCCATGGGCACAAGGATATTGGCGATTTTCGCCGCCACCAGGAGCAGGAGGGCGATGACGACGCGGGCCCGCAGCCCCCTTTCCCCCTTCGGCCAGAGATAGGGGGCGAGGCTGCGGAGCGTGTCGAATGTGCCGCGGGGCGCGGGGCTTTCGGCTTGGGGACTGGACTGTGCGGGAGGCACGCGGGAACTCCGGAGGCGGGCCGCGCGGCCGGGTGCGGACGGCCAGGAGGCCGGCGCCGGGGCGGGTCCGGTATGGGGGTGCCGCCCCGGGGCGGGGCGGCCGTTGCGGGAAGAGATGGGGCCTAACCCCTGCCCGCGCCAGCCATGGTGAAGCATGGCGGGGATGCCGCGCGCCCCGCCTCAGGGCAGGATGGGTCCATGAATCCCTTCGCCCGCCATATCGCCGCCTGCAACAACATCCCCTCCCCCGCCGGATACCTGCCCTTCCGGGTCGGGGATGATCAGGTGGGATGGCTGGAACCGGATGCGGCCCGTGCCCTAACCTTCCTGCCCAAGAGCGTGCATTTCGGGCCGGATGGCGTCTCGCTCGCCGCCGGGATCCGCGGCGCCGCCGCGCGGACCACCGCCATGGCCGAGATCGCCCGCACCCTGGCCAAGGCCGGCTTCGGCCGCATCCGGGGGGAGGAGTTCGACGTGCGCGCCCATGCGGCCGGCCCCGTCCTGGCCACGGTGGACCGGGGCGTGCTGCCGGCCATGGGCATCATGAGCCAGGGCGTGCATGTGAATGGCCTGGTGCGCCGCCCGGACGGGCTGCATCTCTGGGTGGGCTGGCGCGCGAAGGACAAGGCGGTGGCGCCGGGCCAGCTGGACAATGTGGTGGCGGGCGGCATCCCGGCCGGGATGACCCCGGAGCGCTGCCTGGCCAAGGAGGCTGAGGAGGAGGCCTCCCTTCCGGCCGAGCTGGCGCTGAAGGCACGGCCCGCCGGCCGCGTTTCCTACATCATGCGGACCGATGAGGGGATGCGGCGGGACCTGCTCCATGTCTTCGACCTCGACATGCCCGAGGGGGTTGAGCCCCGGCCCAATGACGACGAGGTGGAGCGCTTCGAGCTCTGGCCCATCGAGCGCGTGCTGGAGGTGGTGCGGGACACGGAGAGCGTGAAGTTCAACGTGAACCTCGTGCTGATCGACCTCTTCATCCGCGAAGGGCTGCTGGAGGACCCGGATGGCTCCCTGCGGGCCGGGCTGGACCAGCTCGTGTGATGCTGGAACTCGACCATCTCGTCCTCATCGCCCCAAGCCTGGCCGAGGGTGTGGAGCATGTGCGGGCCAGCCTGGGAATCGCGATGCCCTATGGCGGTGCGCACCCGGAAATGGGCACGCATAACCACCTGCTACGCCTGGGCGACGGCGCCTTCCTGGAGGTGATCGCCGTGGATCCCTCCGCCCCTGCCCCCACCCATGCCCGATGGTTCGGGCTGGATGACGCCGCGGCGGTGCGGGCGGAATGGGATGCGGGGCGGCGCCTCAGGGCCTGGGTGGCGCGTGGCCGAAATCTTGAGGCACTGCTGGCGGCACAGGGCGGCCTGTTCGGCGAGGCCATGTGGGTGTCGCGCGGGGACCGGCGCTGGCGTTTCGGCGTGCGGCCCGACGGTGCCCTGCCCGCCGGTGGCGCGGCACCCTGCGTGATCGACTGGGGTGAGCGGGGCTGCCCGGCTCCGGCCATGCCCGATCTGGGCGCCCGGCTGGAGCGCTTCGTCATCGAGCATCCCGATCCCGCCGGCTTGCGGGACCTGCTCACCGGGCTGGGCCTCGGCCGGCTTCCCGACATCCGGGAAGGCGCGGAGACCCGCCTCCGCGCCGTGATCGGCACCCCGGAAGGGCCGAAGGAGATCGGCTGACGCCCTGGCCGGCCCGAGCGCGGCCGGGGCCGCGCCTTCAGGCCGCCAATTCGCCGGACGCGCGCAGCCGCTCCAGCAGCCCCCCGACCTCCTGCGCCGGGACGGGCGGGCTGAAGAGGAAGCCTTGCGCCTCGTTGCAGCCCTTGAGCTTCAAGGAGGCATATTGCCCCGCCGTCTCCACCCCCTCGGCGGTGATGGAGATGCCGAGGCCCTGCCCCATCCGGGCAATCGCGCTGACAATGGCCTTCGCATCCTCCCGGTCGGGCAGGCCCTGCACGAAGGCGCGGTCGATCTTGATCTTGTCGAAGGGAAAGCGGAGCAGGTAGCCGAGGGAGGAGAAGCCCGTTCCGAAATCATCCAGCGCGATCCGCAGGCCAAGGGCGCGCAGCTCCTGCAGGATCTGCAGATTCGCCTCCTCCTCCCCGAGCAGGACCGATTCCGTGATCTCCAGTTCCAGCCGCCCGGGCGCCAGGCCGGACTCCTCCAGCGCCACCGTCACGGCGCGCACCAGCCCGGGCTTGCGGAACTGCACCGGCGAGAGATTGACCGCCACGCGGAGCCCCTCCGGCCAGCGGCTCGCCTCCCGGCAGGCCGCGCGCAGGGCCCATTCGCCCATCCGGGTGATCAGCCCGCTTTCCTCCGCCACCGGGATGAACTCGGCCGGGGAAACCATGCCCAGCGTCGGGTGGCGCCAGCGCATCAGTGCCTCGAAGCCGGTCACATGCCCATGCTCGATGCTGACGAAGGGCTGGAAGCGCAGTTCCAGCTCATCGCGCTCGCAGGCCAGGCGCAGTCCCAGCTTCAGCTCCTGCTTGCGGCGCACCGCCTCGTCCATGCGCCGCTCGAAGAAGCGGTACACGGCCCGGCCATCCGCCTTGGCCCGGGAAAGGGCGATGTCCGCGTTCCGCACCAGCTCGTCAGAGGAGAGTCCATCCTCGGGGCAGATGGCCAGGCCGACGCTGCTGCTGGCATGCACCGGCCGCCCCTCGAACCCGTAATCCTCGTTCAGCGCCGCGACGATCCGCTGTGCCAGGGCGGCGGCATCGGCGGGCGCCTCCAGCCCGCACTGGATGACGGCGAACTCGTCCCCGCCCGTGCGGGCCACGAAGTCCTGATCCCCCACGCAGGCGCGGAGCCGCTGCGCGGCCTGCTGCAGCAGCGCGTCGCCGACCGGATGGCCGAGCGTGTCGTTGATGATCTTGAAGCCATCCAGGTCGATGCAGTGCAGCGCCAGGTGCTCCCCAGGCCGCAGCTCCGCCAGGACTTCATCGAGGCGCTGATGGAAGCGCCGGCGATTGGGCAGGTCCGTGAGCGGGTCGTGATAGGCGAGATAGGAGATCTTCTTCTCCGCCGCCCGCATTTCCGTCACATCACGGGAGATGGCCAGGATCCGTACGACCTTCCCATCGGCATCGCGGATCGGGGAAACCATCACGTCCCACCATTTCGGCTTCCCGGTGCTGGTGGTGCAGGTCATGTTGAAATGGCTCACCTCCCCGGCGCGGGCCGCCTCGACGGCGCGGGCCGTCAGGGCGCGGGCCTCATCGGGCAGCAGGCCAGGCCAGGCACAGCCCCGCACCGCGCCGAAATCGGCGATCTCCATCAGGTCCAGCCCGGACCGGTTCATGAAGATCAGGCGCCCCTCGAGATCGAGCACCTTCACGCAGTCCATGCTGCTCTCGATCACGCTGCGGGCAAACACCTCGCTTTCGCGCAGCGCCTGTTCGGCCAGCTTGCGCTCATGGATGTCCTCATCCGTGCCGTACCAGCGGATGATGCCGCCGCCGGAGTCATGCCGCGGCGCCGCGCGCGAGCGGAACCAGCGGAAGCCGCCATCGGAGAGGCAGAAGCGTGTTTCCACATCCAGCGGCTCCCCGAAGGTGAAGGCGCGCCGCCAGGCGGCCTGCATGCGCGGCATGTCCTCGGGATGGATGGCATCCAGCCATCCCATGGCCAGGGTCTGGTCCATGGGCATACCGGTGAGCTGCACCCAGCGAGGACTGATGGAGATGAGGCGCCCATCCGCATCGGCGATCCAGGGGATCTGCGGGCTGAGCTCCACGGCCCACCGGAAATTCTCCTCGCTCTCCCGCAGGGCCAGCTCGACCTTCACCCGGTCTGTCACGTCCCAGGCCGTGACGAGCACGCCCGGGCGGCCGTTGAAGTCCAGCAGATAGGAAACCGCGTCCACGAGGCGCTCGCGCCCCATCGCGTCCAGGTGCCGCCAGGGTCCGGAGACCTTCCGGGCCGATCTGGCCTCGAGGGCGGAGCGGCGCACCCGCTCCCGCTCATCCGCCGGCCGGATGTCGAGGATGGTCATGCCGAGCATGACTTCCCTGGTCCAGCCATAGACCTTCTGCGCCGCGTCGTTCACCTCAAGAAAGCGGAGGGTCTCGCGGTCATAGACCCACATCGGGGCCGGATTGGCGTGGAACAGCCGCCGGAAGGCGGCCTCGCGCTCGGCGAGCGCGGCGCCGAATGCCCGCTCCTCGGTGATGTCGCGGAAGAAGATCGTGATCCCGGCGCCATCGGCCTGCATCGGCTCAGCACAGAGGCGGAAGCTGCGGCCGGCGCTGGGTGCTCCGAGCTCATGCCCCTCCACCTCCAGCCGGCCGGGCCGGCCATCCTGGATCATCTGGCGCAGCCAGGGCGCAAGACGGCCCTGGAGTGACGGGAGCAGGTCGGGCAGGGGCTTTCCGCACAGCGCGGGAAAGGACTGGCCGGTGATTTCGGGAATCCGGCGGCTCGCCTGGATCACCCGCAGATCCCGGTCAAGCAGGCAGAAGCCAATTCCAGGTATCTCCGGCGTGCTGGAGACCAGTGCTGCCATATACTCCGCCGTCCCTGGGTCTGGGGAGGCCGGGCCGGCATTCAACAGGGGATGCACCATTGTTGCCCGGATAAGATGAACCGGACCAACACATAAAGTTTACGAGAGCACCCTTGCAACTCTTGATTGTATAACTTTACGCCATGTCGCCGGTTAATCCGCAACCGCATCAAACATGCTGTCCACCATTGATGTGGATCTCTGCGCCATTCACGTAGGATGAGGCGGCGGAGCAGAGGAACAGGATCGTCTCCGCGACCTCCTCCGCCCGCCCCAGCCGGCGCATGGGAATCTGGCGTTCCACGATATCCTCCGTTCCCGGGGACAGGATGGCCGTGTCGATCTCGCCCGGGGCGATGGCATTCACCCGCACACCATGGGCCCCGAATTCATGGGCCAGTTCCCGCGTCAACGCCGCCGCCGCGGCCTTCGAGCAGGCATAGGCCGCCCCGGCGAAGGGATGGACGCGCGAGCCCACGATCGAGGTGACGTTCACAATACTGCCGCCACCCGCCCGCAGCTCGGGAAAGAGACCACGCGCCAGGGCGGCGGTGGAGAAGAGGTTGACGTTGAACACATAGCTCCAGAGCGCGTGGTCCGTGTCCAGAGCGCCCAGCCGCTGGCCCTCCGCGCCCTTGGGGGAGATGCCGGCGTTGTTCACCAGAGCATGCAGCTGGCTGTCGGGCAGCCGCGCGCGTACCTCCCGGATCATGTCCTGCACCTGCACCGGGTCGGAAAGGTCCGCCTGGATATGGCCCCAGCGCGCGCCGGGCCAGCGGCACTCCTCCGAGAAAGGCTGGCGGGAGACGGTGAGGATGCGCCACCCCTCCTCCTGGAAGCGCTTCACCGTGGCATGGCCGATGCCCCGGCTCGCGCCGGTCAGGAGCATGATGCGGGCGCTCATCGGCCAGGGCTCCGTTCGGTGAGGATGGCGTGCTGGGTCATGGCCTCGGGTCCGCTGCGCGAGGCATCACATGCCGTGAGCAGGTGGAGCGGCGCAAGCGAGGGGCATTGCGCCGCAACCGGCGGGAGGCGGGCCGGCAGCCTATCCGGAACGCTGCCGGAGACATCCCGGAACCCCGCCATGCCGAATCCCTTTCGCCGCCTCGTCCTGTCCAATCTTGCGGCGCAGCTTTCCGAGCAACTGGCCCTGGCGGCGGCCCCGCTGCTCGCGGTGCTGACGCTCGGCGCCGGCGCGGCCGAGACAGGCTGGCTGCAGGCGGCACAAACCCTGCCCTTCCTCATCCTCGCCCTGCCCGCCGGGCTTCTGGCGGATCGCCATTCCCGGCTGGGCCTGATGATCGGGGCCGAGGCACTGCGGGCCCTGTCGCTGCTCGGCATCCTCCTCCTGGCCATGAATGGGCGGCTGGAGCTGGCGGCCCTGGCCGCGCTGGGCTTCCTCGGCGCGGCGGGCACCGTGGCGCAGGGGGTCGCGGCGCCGGCCCTGCTGCCGAGACTGGTCCCGCGGGAGGCGCTGGCCCGCGCAAATCGCGGGCTGGAACTGGGGCGCAGCCTCGCCTTCGCGGCCGGCCCCGCCCTGGGCGGAAGCCTGATCGGCTGGGTGGGCGCGGGGCCGGCCTATGGCGTGGCAATCGGGCTCTCCCTTCTCTCGGCTGGCCTGCTGATCGGGCTGGCGGAGCCGGGCCGCATCCCGGCTGCATCGCGGCACCCGATCGGCGAGCTGCGGGAGGGAATCGCCTTCGTGCTCGGCCACGCGCTGCTGCGGCCGATCCTGGCGACGGCCATCCTGTTCAACACGGCCTGGTTCATCCTGCAGGCGGGCTATGTCGTGCATGCCGTGGGAAATCTCGGGCTCTCGGCCACAGGCGTCGGGATCACGCTCGGCCTCTATGGCGCGGGGATGGTAGCGGGCGCCCTGGCGGCGCCGCGGCTCTCCGCTTCCTGGTCCCTTGGTGCCCTGATCACCGTGGGTCCCAGCGCCGCCGCCCTGGCCGCGCTGCTGATGCTGGGCACGGCCGCCCTTCCCTCCCCGGTGCTGGCAGGGGTGGCTCTGTTCCTGTTCGGGGCGGGGCCGGTGCTCTGGACCATCCACACCACAACGCTCCGCCAGGCGGTCACGCCCGCCGCCCTGCTCGGCCGGGTTTCCGCCACGGTGATGACCGCGACCTTCGGCGCGCGGCCGCTCGGCGCCGCCGCCGGCGCCCTGCTCGCCGCCCGATACGGGGTGGAGGCCTGCCTGCTCGCCTCGGCCTGCGGCTTCCTGGCCCAGCTTGCCGTCATCCTCGCCTCCCCCGCCGCTCGGCTACGGGCCCTCCCGGCCTGACAGCGGGGCGGCGAAGGGGCGACGCGGGGCAGGAAAGGCGGCAAGATTCCCTGCCAGAGGAGTCGCCATGCCCAGACCATCCCGCCGCCTGCCCCACCCCCGCGCCATGATCGTCGCGCCCCAGCCCGAGGCGGTGGAGGCTGGCGAGGCCATTCTGCGCGCGGGCGGAAACGCGCTGGATGCCGTGCTGGCCTGCGCCCTCGCCCAGGGCGTGGTGGACCCGATGATGTGCGGCATCGGCGGCCTGGGCGTGCTGCATGTTCTGGACCCGCGCACGGGCGAGCAGGTGATCCTGGATGGTCTCTCGGCCGCGCCGAAGGCCTGCCGCGAGGACATGTGGGCGGACCGCTATCTCGGCGAATGCCCGGATGGCTTCGGCTATGTCGTGCGGGACCATGTGAACGAGATCGGCCACCGCGCCGTCACCACCCCCGGCATCCTGCGGGTCTTCGGCATGGCGCATGAGCGCTTCGGCCGCGCCGAATGGAGCAGCCTCTTCGCCCCGGCCATCGGCTTCGCGGAGCAAGGCTGGCTGGTTCGCCCGCATGTCGCGACCATGTTCCACCTGGACGAGAAGGCCTATGGCCGCCTCTCCTATGCCGCGAAGCTCGGCTTCACCGAGGATGGCCGGCGCATCTACATGGGCGCCGATGGCGCACCCAAGCGCCTGGGCCAGACGATCCACAACCCCGACCTGGCCGAGACCCTGCGGCTGGTGGCGCGCGAGGGGGCGGAGACCTTCTACACCGGCGCGCTGTCCCGCCGGATCCTGGCCGACATGCAGGCGCAGGACGGGCTGCTCTCCGCCGAGGACCTGCGGGACTTCATGCCGCAATGGCGCCAGCCGCTGCGGGTGGATTACCGCGGCCACGGCATCGCCGTGCCGCCCCCGCCCGCGGGCGGCATCGTGATCGCCGAAATGCTGCGCATCCTGGAACGCTTCGATCTCGTCTCGCTCGGCCACAACGCGCCCGAATATATCCGCGTGGTGTCGGAGGCCATGCGAACCTCCATGCGGGACAAGGACCGCCATATCGGCGACCCCGATTTCATCCCGCCGCCGATCGAGATGCTGCTTTCCGATTCCTATGCCGAGGCATGCGCCGCCGGCATCCGCGCGGGCGAGAAGGTCTCGCTGCCGCGCCTCGGGGCGGATGCCAAGCACACCACCACCGTGTCCTGCGTGGATGCGGATGGGATGGTGGTGACGCTGACCCATACGCTGGGCCTTCCCTCCGGCGTCATCCCGCCGGGCACGGGCTTCATGCTGAATGGCGGCATGAACAACTACGACCCGCGCCCCGGCCGCGCCGGCTCCATCGCGCCGGGCAAGCGCCGCTTCTCCACCATGGCGCCGACGATCGTCTTCGATGGCGAAAAGCCCGTGGCGACGCTGGGCGCGCCGGGCGGGGCCTGGATCGGCGTTGCCATCCTGCAGGTGCTGCTGAACGTCATCGACTGGGGCATGACGATGCAGGAAGCCGTGATGGCGCCACGCTTCTCCAGCACGAGCGACGCGATCGACATCTCCAACCGTATCCCGCGCAGCGTGCAGAAGGCAGTGGAGGGAATGGGCTACGAGGTCCGCCGCAACCCCACCAGCTATCCCTTCGCCGCCGTGCACGGGATCACGATGTGGGATGGCGCCATCGAGGGCGGCGCCGACCCGCAGCGCGACGGCTACGCCGCGGGCGTCTGAAAGGCAGGGCGCCACAGGTCTCGGCGCCCCCCAAACCCGGAAGAAGAAAGCAAAACAAAAAGGGGTTCGGGGAGAATGGCTTCTCCCCGGCCTTTCTCCCCTACCGCAGCGTCTCCCGCATCACGCCCCCGGTGGGCGCCGGCTGGATCTGCATCTGCCCCGGCCCGGCCGGCGCCGCCGCCATGGGCGAGGGCGCCATGCCACCGCCCGGAGCGCTGAAGCGCATCAGCGCTGCCCGGAGCGGATCGGCCGCGGGGTTATGCGCCTGCATGTCGATCACGATCTGCCGGGTGCCCAGGGGGCGGCCGTAATAGCCGGTGTTGAAGTCGCTGCGGCTGGAGAGGAGCGACCCCTCCAGCGAGATGCCGGCATAGAGGCCGCGGGTGCGGGCATAGCTGACGATATCCGCGCCCACCGCGGCGGTGGTGGCGCCCGCGATGCCGCCGCCGATGGTGGCCAGGGCGATGGCGGCATCGGCGCCGATCTTGATCTGGCTGTCCATCACCGCGCCCAGGCCCTTATCGGTCAGGACCATCATCATCACCTGCATGTCCTGCACCCCGATCTGCAGGCCGAAGCTGGCCGAGCCGATGGTGTAGAAGGCCGGGGAGGACCAGGAGCCCGCGCCGTCCCGCGCCATCAGCACGCAGTCGCCGCCCTGGCCACCGAAGAGGAAGCCCGCGCGGAAGATGCGGGGGCAGATGATCACCGCCCGCGACTGGGCCAGCATCTGCGTGGCGTCCCGCAACACATTCGGGTCGCCGCTGCCCAGCATTTCCCCGACGGTCAGCGCGGCCCGGTCCACCAGCGTCTGCTCGGTCTGCGCCAGCGCCGTGCGCGGCTGGGCGCCCAAGGCCAGGGCAGCCAGAGCGGCCAGCGCGATCATCCTGCGTCGCATGAAGTTCTTCCCCCAACCCCTTGCTCTGCCGGGAGACTAGCGGCTTGATCGTGGCGAGGCCAGGGCGCCGGCCCGTCAGCCCTGGGGCGGCTCCTCATTCACCGCGCCCACGCGCCAATGGCCATTTTCCCGTTCCAGCCGCGTGAGGGAGAGATTCTTCACGCTGAACTGAAGAGCCTGATAGGGCGTGAGATTGCAGGCATGGGCCAGGGCGGCCCGGATCGAGCCGCCATGGGCGATGATCACGGCATCCCCGCCCCGGTTCTCATCAGCCACCGCCTCCAGCGTGGGGCCTACCCGCTCCACCACATCGGAAAGGCTTTCCCCACCCGGCGGGCGCTCATCGGCGCCATGGTTCCAGAAGGGGTGGGGCGGGTCCCGCAGCACGGCGGTGAACTCCTCATGGGTCAGCCCCTGCCACTCGCCCAGGTGCTGCTCCACGAAATGCGGCAGGTCGGTTGGTTCCTGCGCCGGATAGCCCGCGGCGAAAATCGCCATGGCGGTGGCCCGGGTGCGGGCCAGCGGGGTGCAGTACCAGCGGGCCGCCGGGGGCAGGCGCCCGGCCAGCCAGGCATGGGCGGGGCGCTCGCGCTCCAGCGTCGCCTCGCACAGGGCCACATCCATCGCGCCATAGGCGGTGAGCCGCGCGGAAGCCTCCACCAGCGCGTGGCGGATGAGGAAGATTCGGGTCGTTTCCGTCATGGGGGCTCTTATCCCGCGGGGCCCGGCCCTGCCTATTCCCCGATGGTGAGCAGGGCGCCGCTTTCGCGCGCCCGCCGGAACTGGCGCATGAAGAGCAGCGCCATGGCGCCCAGCCAGAGCAGGTCCAGCGCGAAGGCCGCGCCCAGATGGCCCCAGGCGATCCGCCCCTCCAGCAAGGCGGCCCGCATCCCCTCGAAAACATGGGCGGCAGGGGTGGCAAGCGCGAGGGGCTGGAGCCAGCCGGGCAGGACGGAAACCGGGTAGAACACGGCCGCGAAGGGGGTCAGCCCGAACAGCACGGACCAGGCCAGCGGCTCCGCCCCGGCACCGTGGCGCAGGATCAGGCTGGTCACGCCCAGGGCCACGGCCCAGCCCATCATCATCAGCGCCGCGAAGAACAGCACCACCACGGGGCCGAGGGAGAAGAGGGCGAAACCATAGAGGAACCAGGCCAGCGCGATGGCGGGCAGCACGCCGGTGAGCATGCGGATCGCGCCCATGCCCACCAGGGCGGCCACGAGTTCCCATGGCCGCAGCGGCGAAACGAAGACATGGCCCAGGTTGCGGGACCAGATTTCCTCAAGGAACGAGATGGCGAAGCCCATCTGGCTCCGCAGCGCCACCTCCCACAGCAGCACGCCGCCCAGCAGGGCGCCCGCCGCCAGGCTGGTCGTGTTCTGCTGCACCCCGGCGAGATAGGCGGTGACGAAGCCCCACACGATCATCTGCAGCACCGGCCAGTACATGAGCTCCAGCACGCGCGGCCAGGACCGGCGGAACAGGGCGAGATGGCGGTACATCATCCCCCAGATCCGCCGGGCCGAGGCCAGCGCCGGGGAATGCCCGGCAGGATCACGCTTCGCCGCGCCGATCATTCCAGCTCTCCTTCCTGGCTCCCGCGCAACATAGCCGCGGCGCCCCGCCCCGCCACCTGTCGGCCCTGGCGGGACACCCCATATCTTCCGCGGACATGACCCCACCCCCGCCTGCCCTGCTGGACATCGCCCGCATCTACCTGGAACCCGCCGTGGAGGCCCATGCGCGCGGGCGGGACATCCTGGCCCGGTTCCCGGAAGCCGAGCGCATCCCCGTCGCCTCCCATTGGCGGATCCCGGAATTGCGGGAGGGCGACCCGGGCGACTACCTGCGCGCCAAGCGGGAATCCCTCGTCCTTGGCGTGAAGAAGGGCCTGGCCTTCCGGCCCAACGGGCGCAGCGCGGATTTCATCGCGCCCTCCTCCTCCAATGGCTGCGCCATGGCCTGCGCCTACTGCTACGTGGCCCGGCGGAAGGGGCATTCGAACCCGATCAGCGTCTTCGTCAACATTGAGGAGATCCTGGCCGCCACGGCCCGGCACGCCGCGAAGCTGGGCCCCAAGGCGGAGCCGAACCAGGTGGACCCGCGCGACTGGGTCTATGACCTCGGGGAGAATGGCGATCTCTCCGTCGATGCGATGATCTCTGACAATGTGCGCGACCTCGTCGCCCTGTTCCGGACCTTGCCCAACGCGAAAGGCAGCTTCGCCACCAAATGGGTGAACCGGGACCTGCTGGACTATGACCCGCGGGGACGCACGCGCATCCGCATGTCCCTGATGCCGCCCGCGATGGGGAAGCTGCTGGATGTCCGCACCTCTCCCATGGCTGAGCGCATCGCCATCATCCCCGAGCTGCATCGCGCGGGCTACGAGGTGCATCTGAACTTCTCCCCGGTCGTGCTGCGCGAGGGATGGGAGGCGGAATGGGGCGCGCTGTTCGAGGAGCTGGACGATGTCCTGCCCGCCGCCGTGAAGGAGCAGCTGGCGGCCGAGGTCATCATGCTGACCCACAACCAGGACCTGCACGAGATCAACCTCGCCTGGCACCCGAAGGCCGAGGAGCTGCTCTGGCGGCCGGACATTCAGGAGGAAAAGGTCTCCGAGGCCGGCGGCGTGAACCTGCGCTACCGCACGGGATGGAAGGGCCGCTGGCTGCAGCGGTTCAAGGAATTGCTGGCGGCCCGCATGCCCTATTGCCGCGTGCGCTATGCCTTCTGACCAGCTGGAGGCCTCCGCACGCCTCCATCCGGCCTGGAAGCCGAAGCGCCTGCTGATCACCCCCTCCGCCCTCTCCTGGCCGCAAGGGGCGGCGATGGCGGAGCGCGCGGCGGCGCTGGGCAGCGAGATCGTCCGGCTCAAGGCGGACCGGCTGACGGGCCTGCCCGACAATTACCGGGACGCGAAGACCACCATGGCCGTGGTCGTCGCCTCCCCCAGCCGCCGCAGGCCCCAGCCCATCCCGCCCAGCGCGGACTGGCGCTTCGACCTGGCCGAGGGATGCCCGGCCCATTGCAGCTATTGCTACCTCGCGGGATCGCTTGCCGGCCCGCCCATCATCCGCGCCTACGCCAACCTGCCGGAAATCCTGCCGGCGCTGCCGCCGCTGCTCGGCCAGGGGCAGGTCACCTCCCGCAACGCCGCCCGCGCGGCCGAGGGCACGACCTTCGAGGCCTCCTGCTACACCGATCCCCTGGGCATCGAGCACATCACCGGCAGCCTGGCCGAGACCATCCGCTTCTTCGGCGATTGGGAAGCGGAGGCGCAGCTGCGCTTCACCACCAAATACGATGCCGTGGGCCCGTTGCTCGCCCTGCCGCATGGGCGCCGCACGCGCATCCGCTTCTCCGTCAACGCACGCGAGGCGGAGCGCTTCGAGGGCGGGGCGCCGCGGATGCCGAACCGGCTCCGGGCCATGCGGAAGGCCGCCATGGCCGGATACCGCATCGGCCTGACCGTCGCGCCCATCCTCAACCTGCCCGGCTGGCGCGAGGCCTATGACGCCCTGCTGTCGGATTGTGCCGCGGCGCTGGAGGGCGCCCCCGATCCCGACCTGACCGTGGAACTGATCACCCACCGCTTCACCGAGGGCTCGCGGGAGGTGCTGCAGGGCTGGTATCCCGGCAGCACGCTGGAGATGGACCCGGCCCTGCGCACGCGGAAAACCACGAAGTTCGGCTCGGTGAAATATGTGTTCCCGCGCGAGCTGATGGGCGAGCTGCGGCGGGAACTGGAGGCGAGCGTCGCGCGCCACCTGCCAGGGGCGCGCGTGCTCTACTTCACCTGAGGCCGCATCAGGCGATCAGCGCCAGCAGCACCATCACCAGCCCGATGATGGAGGCGCCCCAGACCAGCGAGCGGATCCATGGCAGCCCCGCCGCGTAGATCGGCAGGTAGACCACCCTGGCCCAGAAATAAACCAGCGTGCCCCAGGCGGTCAGCGGCCCGGTCGCCCCGGCCAGATGCGCCGCCAGCACCGCGGCGGCGAAAAGCGGGAAGGTCTCGAGAAAATTGTTCCTTGCCCGGGTCAGCCGCCCGGCCACGCCCGAAGGCGCGGGCTGCGGCTGGTCTCGTGGGCCCGCCGCCCAGGCCAGCCCACCCGGGCTCTGCCGCGTGCTCGCGACGGCGGCAGCGACGATGTGAACCAGGCCCAGCAGCACGCTCCAGACCAGCCAGCGAAGCTCCGGAGTCATCCGACGCCCTCCCTATCCGGACCGATCATGCGCCCCTCACCGGGGCCGCGCAGCCCGATTCTGGGGCAACCTTCCCCCCTGGAGAGGTCGTTAAGGCAGCACCCCCCAACAGGAGAGCCGCCATGGACGCCTGCATCCGCGCCTGCATGGAATGCCACCGCATCTGCCTGCACTGCATCATCCACTGCCTGACCAAGGGCGGCAGCCATGCGGCGGTGGACCACATCAAGATCATGATGGATTGCGCCCAGATCTGCGCGACCTCGGCCGACTTCATGATCCGCCATTCCGAGCACGCGAAGCATCTGTGCCGGGAATGCGCGGAAATCTGCCGCCAGTGCGCCGATTCCTGCGGCAACCATCCCGATGCCGACGACCACATGAAGCAGTGCGCCCAGGCCTGCCGCGACTGCGCGGCGGAATGCGAGAAGATGGCGGCCTGATCGCCGGGCCCTTCGCCCGCCACCGGGCCCGCCCCTTCCAAGCGGGCCCAGCGCGCTCTACATCCCGGATGTCCACGTTTCGTTCCTGATCGGGCATCCCTTGGCCAAACCCACCCATCGCTTCGTCTGCCAGTCCTGCGGCACGGTCCACCCGAAATGGCAGGGCAAGTGCGAGGGCTGCGGCGAATGGAACACCCTGGCCGAGGAAGCGGTGGAGAACCGCGTTCCCGGCCCGGCCAAGGGCGCCTCGGTCGGTGGGCGGAAGGTCGAGTTCGTGGCCCTCAAGGGCAGGTCCTCCCCGCCCGCCCGCACGCGCACGGGGATCGAGGAGCTGGACCGCGTGCTGGGCGGCGGTTTCGTGCCGGGCTCCGTGGTGCTGGTGGGCGGCGATCCCGGGATCGGCAAATCCACCCTCCTCCTCCAGGCCGCGGCCAGGGTGGCGGAATCGGGCAAGCGGACCCTCTACGTGTCCGGTGAGGAAGCGATCGAGCAGGTGCGGCTGCGCGCCCTGCGCCTGGGCGTCTCCGGCGCGCCGCTGGGCCTCGCGGCCGCCACCTCGCTGCGCGACATCCTCGCCAGCCTGGAGGAGGAGCGCGACGCGGGGCTGGTGATCATGGACTCGATCCAGACCGTCTGGCTCGACAGCCTCGATTCCGCCCCCGGCACCGTCAGCCAGGTTCGCGCCTGCGCCGCCGAGCTGGGGCGGCTGGCCAAGGCCAAGGGCTTCGCCCTAGTGCTGGTGGGCCATGTGACGAAGGAAGGCACGCTGGCCGGTCCCCGCGTGCTGGAGCACATGGTGGACGCCACCCTCTATTTCGAAGGCGATCGCGGACACCAGTTCCGGATCCTGCGCGCCACCAAGAACCGCTTCGGCGCCACCGACGAGATCGGCGTCTTCGAGATGACCGAGGCCGGCCTGGCAGAGGTCCGCAACCCCTCCGCCCTGTTCCTGGCGGAGCGGCGCGGCAATGTCTCGGGCTCGGCCGTCTTCGCGGGGCTGGAGGGCACGCGCCCCGTGCTGGTGGAGGTCCAGGCCCTGCTCTCCCCCTCCGCCGGGGGCAGCCCGCGCCGGCAGGTGGTGGGATGGGACACCGGGCGGCTAGCCATGCTGCTGGCGGTGCTGGAAAGCCGCTGCCGCATGACCCTGGGCATGAATGACGTGTACCTGAACATCGCCGGCGGGCTGCGCATCAACGAGCCCGCGGCCGACCTGGCGGTGGCCGCCGCCCTGCTCAGCGCCGCGACCGACCGCCCCTGCCCGCCCGACACGGTGTTCTTCGGTGAAGTCGGCCTTTCCGGCGAGATCCGCCAGGTGGCGCAGACCGAACTGCGGCTGCGCGAGGCCGCGAAGCTCGGCTTCTCCGCCGCCACCCTGCCCCGGCGCGTGGCGCGGGGCGGGCGGGCGCTTTCCGCCCCGGATGGGCTGCGGCTGAGCGAGATCGGCCATCTCGCGGATCTCGTGGCGCCCTTCGCGGCCGGAGCCCGGCCCAGGGCGCCGGGCAAGGCAAAGGCCCAGGCGGAGGGGGCAGAGGCAGAGTGAGGGGCGCCCTCCCGGCCCCTGGCGGATGCCGCCGGGCCGGATCCGGCGCCTTTCCGCTTTGGCACCCTGGCCCGCGGCGGCCTTCCATGGCGCCCCCACATGCCTCCCCCGCGACAGCCGGGGCGCCCGGCGCGTGACGCCGCGCCGCAGCATCGCTATATCCCGCGCCCAATGACCTGGGTCGATGCCGTCTTCCTTGCCGTGGTCGCCGTCTCCGGCGCCATTGGCTACCTGCGCGGCCTCGTCCGCGAAGTCCTCGGCGTGGGCGCCTGGGTGGGTGCCCTGCTGTTCGCCTTCTACATGCTGAACGGCACGCGGGGGCTCTTCGTCGGGCTCTTCCCGGCGGAATGGACAGCAAGCGCCCCCTGGATCGCCGATGTCGCCGCCTTGGCGGCGGTGTTCGTCGTTACCCTCATCATCCTGAAGATCATCATCGCCCTGATCGCCCGCACCGTGCGGAACTCGGTGCTGGGGGGCGTGGACCGCGCCCTGGGCGTGGTCTTCGGCCTCGGGCGGGGTGTGATCGTGATCCTGGTTGCCTATATCGCGGCAGGTGCCTTCGTTCCGAACATGGAGCTTTGGCCCACCCCGGTGCGCGACGCCCGCTTCATGCCCCTGATCGCCGACGGCGCCGCCTGGCTGAATGCCCAGTTGCCTCCCGAGTACCGCCCCCGCCTGCCCGATCCGCCCAGCGGCCGGGCCCCCACCGCCGAGGAACTGTTGCGCCCCCCCGCGCGCAACCGGATCTGACCCATGACCGAGCTGACGACCAACCCGTTCGACGATGCCGACGACGCCTTCCATGAGGAATGCGGCGTCTTCGGCGTGTGGAACGCCCCCGACGCGGCGGCGCTGACCGCACTGGGCCTCCACGCCCTGCAGCACCGTGGCCAGGAGGCCTCGGGCATCGTCTCCCTGGGCGACAAGGGCTTCCGCAGCCACAAGGGCCTGGGCCTGGTGGGCGACATCTTCGGCGATGCGCGGGTGATGGCCATGCTGCCCGGCCGGGCGGCGGTGGGCCATAACCGCTATGCCACGGCCGGCGAGACGGCGCTGCGCAACGTGCAGCCGCTCTATGCCGATTTCGCCTTCGGCGGCTTCGCCGTGGCCCATAACGGCAACCTGACCAATGCCCTGGCGCTGCGCCGCGCCCTGGTCCGGCGTGGCTGCCTCTTCCAGTCCTCCACGGATTCGGAGGTCTTCGTCCACCTCATCGCCATCTCCCTCTATGCCACGGTGCTGGACCGGCTGATCGACGCACTGAAGCAGGTGGACGGCGCCTATTCGCTCGTTGCGCTGCATGACGGCGCGCTGATGGGCGTGCGGGACCCGCTGGGCGTGCGCCCGCTGGTGCTGGGCCATCTGGGTGGCGAGGGCGCCAATTCCTGGGTGCTGGCCAGCGAGACCTGCGCGCTGGACATCGTGGGCGCGCAATTCGTGCGCGACATCGAGCCCGGCGAGATCGTCGTCATCGACAATGACGGCGTGCGCAGCATCAAGCCCTTCGCCAACACCTCGAACCGCTTCTGCATCTTCGAATACGTCTATTTCGCCCGTCCCGACTCCGTGGTCGAAGGCACGCCCGTCTATGAGACGCGCAAGCGCATCGGGCAGGAGCTGGCGCGCGAGAGCGGGGTGGATGCCGACCTGGTGGTGCCGGTGCCGGATTCCGGCGTTCCCTCCGCCATGGGCTATGCCGCCGAGGCCGGGATCCCCTTCGAGCTGGGCATCATCCGCAACCACTATGTCGGCCGCACCTTCATCGAGCCGACGGACAGCATCCGCCACCTCGGCGTGAAGCTGAAGCACTCGGCCAACCGTGCGATGCTGGAGGGCAAGCGGGTGATCCTGGTGGACGACTCCATCGTCCGCGGCACCACCTCGAAGAAGATCGTGGAAATGGTCCGGCAGGCCGGCGCGAAGGAGGTGCATATGCGCATCTCCTCCCCGCCCACGACCCATTCCTGCTTCTATGGCATCGACACGCCGGAGCGGGAGAAGCTGCTGGCGGCCAAGCACGATGTGCAGGAGATGGCCCGCATCATCGGCGCGGACAGCCTCGCCTTCATCTCGCTGGACGGGCTCTACCGTGCCCTGGGCCGCAAGGGCCGGGACGCGAAGAACCCGGGCTACTGCGATGCCTGCTTCACCGGAGACTACGCCATTCCGCTGACCGACCTTGAGGGCCATGCCGAGCGCCGCCCCGCCCTTCTGGCGCTGAACGGCGTATGAGCGGGCCTCTCCAGGGGCGTATCGCCCTCGTTACCGGCGCCTCCCGCGGGATCGGCGCCGCCGCCGCCATCGAGCTGGCCCGCCTGGGCGCCCATTGCGTGCTGACGGCGCGCAGCCAGGGCGGGCTGGAGGAGACGGACGACGCCATCCGCGCCCTTGGCGGTAGCGCGACCCTGCTGCCCTTCGACCTGGCGAAGGAAGCGGACAAGCTGGACCCGCTCGGCCCCTCGATCGTGGAGCGCTTCGGACGGCTGGACATCCTCGTCCATGCCGCGGGGGCCCTCGGCACCCTTACCCCGGTCGCCCATATCACGCCGCGTGACTGGGCCGAGGTGGTGGCGGTGAACCTCACCGCCGCATGGCGCCTGATCCGCACCCTGGATCCGCCGCTCCGCGCCTCGGATGCCGGCCGCGCCGTGATCCTGACGACGGACCGGGCGCGGGATCCCAGGCCCTTCTGGGGCGCCTATGGCGCCACCAAGGCCGGGCTGGAGCACCTAGCCACCACCTGGGCCGCCGAGGTGTCCACCACGCCGTTGCGCGTGAACCTCTATGACCCCGGCCCGGTGAACACGCGGCTGCGCGGCACGGCCATGCCGGGCGAGGACCCGATGAGCATCGCCCAACCCGCCGAAGTGGCCCCGCGCATCGCCGCGCTCTGCCTGCCCGACGAGGCGCGTAGCGGGGAGCTGGTTCGGGCGGCCTGAGGATAGCGCTCCTCGTCACCGGATCGAGCGGCTTCCTCGCATTGAAGGCGATCGAAGCCCTCCACCCGCTTCTCCCTGCACCATCCCCGCTCCACCTGCAGCGAATGGCGGGACGGGATGGCGGTTCCGCCCGATAGGGGCTCAGGCTTTGCCGAGCCGCTTGAACAGGCTGGCCAGCCAGCTGCCCCTCCCGGCAATGGCGGCCGCCGCCCTGACCGGCTGGAAATCGTTGGAGAATTCCGGGACCTGGGCGGCGCTCAGGCTGTGCCTGCCCCGGAACAAGGAGGCTTGCTGCGTCGCCTGCATTCGGGCTGCCAGTTGCTGCGCCCGTTGCAGCCCGGCCGCCGCGCCGTCGCCCCCCAGCTCGCCAGCCCGGCGGAAGGCGTCCGCCGCCTCGACAGGACGGCCTTGAGCCAGCAAGGCTTCGCCCAAGGCGAGCTGAGCGTGAAACTGGGTAGGACGAAGCCGCGCTGCCTCACGCGCCGCCTCCTCCGCCGCGCGCACATCCCCGGTCCGCAGCCTGGCGATGGAAAGGCCGACCCAGGCCCACTGCTCCTGGGGGGCGAGGCGCACTGCCGTCTCCAGATTCTCGCGCGCCTTGGCCAGCTCGTTCACGCCCAGCAGCAGGTGACCGAGATGGGTCATGAGCCCCGCATGCGGGCCGACTTCCGCCAGGCCTCGTTCCGCAGCAGCACGCGACGCCTCGATCTGGCCGGCCGCGGCCAAACGCAGGGTCCGATCCAGATGCGCCTCGGGCGGTTGGTTGGGGAGCGCGAGCAGCCTTTCCTGGATCGGGCCGGGGTGCCGGTGGGCGGCGGGGCGGCCGGGGATTGCGCACTCCGTCACCAGCGCTTCCCCCAGCACCTCCGCCTCGTCGGCAGAACCCAGGCCCTGGGCCCTTGCACGCATCAGCAGGGTGTTTCCAGGCGCCAGGCGGTTCCGGCCCAGCAGGGCTGCGCCCATCCCGGCACACCAGAACGCCGATTCGCGCCGCCGGGCACGCAAGCTCCGCCGCATGCCCGCCAGGTCATTCCGCACAAGCTGATCCAGCGCCTCCTCCAGCCTCGTCTGCCCCAACATCAGCCGGATGCTGCTGTGGAACATGCCGCGCACGGGGAGGTGGTGGAGCCTCGGAGAGGCGAGAAGCGCCATATTCTGAGCGTCACCGCAGTGCTGCGGGTCGAAGATCACCCAGGCCTGGCCGGGCAGATCCTCGTCACGCACACGCATGCCTGCATGGAGCAGCGGATCGTGGTTCACATGGTAGCGCGGATCATGCGGCAGGTCCTCAGGCGCGATGGAGAGCTGCGGGGACAACGCAAGGCCGTGGGTGAGCCCCAGCGCCTGCCCGTATTTCAGAACCCCGTAGGCCCCCATGCTGTAGCCATAGCCAACGGCAACAGCCCCCATCCGTGCCCGCACGGCTCCGAGCGCCGCATGCACGGACCGGGCGGGGTACCAGTTCGGCCGCCGGCCGATGAAGCCGATCGCGGGCCAGCCCATCCTCGCGGCAGGAGCATCCGCCCAGAACCCGCCCGCCTCGGGACGATAGGTGTACTCACCGAAGGTCACGAGGGTCGGCCGGGCCAGATCGCCCGGCAGGAACCGGATGACGATCTCCTCATCCTCGAAAATCGTCTCAACCGGCATTGGCGGCATGGCGCACCAGGAAATCAGGTCTCATCCAGGGGCGCCAGAACCATCGTCCCGCCCCCTTTCCGTCAGCGGGGAACGATGCGCCTCACCCCTCCCCCTCGGCGTAAGGATTCTCCGTGCCGCGAAGATTGATGCGCACGGGAACGCCCGGCATGTCGAAGGCCTCCCGGAAGGAGTTCACGAGGTAGCGCCGGTAATCCTCCGGCATCATCTCCGCCCGGGTCCCGAAGATGGCCAGCGTCGGCGGGCGTGCCTTCGGCATGGTCACGTAGCGCAGCTTCAGCCGCTTGCCCTCCACCAGCGGTGGCGCGTGGCGCTCCAGCGCATGCTCGAACCAGCGGTTCAGCGCGCCCGTCGGGGCGCGCCGGTTCCAGATCTCATAGGCCTCGCGCACCGTGGGCATCAGCCGCTCCACCCCCCGCCCGGTGGCGGCGGAGAGCGGCACGACGAAGATGCCCTTGAGCTGGGCGAGCGAGGCGGTGAGCACATCCTCCAACCGGCGGCGGGCCGCGTTGCGGTCCTCCACCGCGTCCCATTTGTTGAAGGCGATCACCACGCCGCGGCCCTCGCGCTCCGCCAGGCGGGCGATGCGCAGGTCCTGCTCATCCATGCCCTGCACGGCATCCACCACCAGCACCGCCACCTCGCATTCCTTGAGCGCGGCGATGGTGGCGGCGGTGGACATCTGCTCCAGCGCCTGGGTGATGCGGGCGCGGCGGCGCAGGCCGGCCGTGTCCACCAGGCGCACGGGCCTGCCCGTCTCGTCCGTCCATTGCACGGCCACGGAATCGCGGGTCAGGCCGGGCTCGGGGCCAGTGATCATCCGCTCCTCGCCCAGCAGCGCGTTCAGCAGGGTGGACTTGCCGGCATTGGGGCGGCCGACAATGGCCAGGCGCAGGGGGCGGTTCGGGTCTTCCTCCTCCTCCTCGGGCGGCTCGGGCGGCAGGGCGGCGCGGATCTCGTCATGCAGCTCGCCCATGCCGTCGCCATGCTCGGCGGAGACCAGGAGGGGGGCGCCCAGGCCCAGCTCATAGGCTTCCAGCGCGTTGGCGGCGCCCTGGCGGCCTTCGGCCTTGTTGGCCAGCAGCAGCACGGGCTTGCCATGGCGGCGCAGCCACTGGGCGAAGGAGCGGTCGGCGGGGGTCAGGCCCGTGCGGACATCCACCACGAACAGGACGAGGTCCGCGCCCCGCAGGGCCGCCTCGGAGCTGGCGCGCATGCGGCCGGGGATGGTGTCCGGCGCGGCCTCCTCCAGCCCCGCCGTGTCCACCAGCAGCACGTCGCGCCCGGCGATGCGCGCCACCACCTCCTTGCGGTCGCGGGTGACGCCTGGCGTGTCGTCCACGATGGCGATGCGGCGCCCGGCGAGGCGGTTGAACAGGGTGGACTTGCCCACATTGGGGCGGCCCATCACGGCGATACGGGGAAGCATGGGGCGCAAGAGCACCGCCCGCGCCCCGGGGTCAAGTCAATGTGTCCGGCGCGGCGGGTCCGCCGCGCCGGGAAAGGCTAGCGCAACGCCACCAGCGTGCCGTCATCCGTCACGAGATAGACCGTGCCGCCCACGGCGATCGGAGGCAGCGTGCCACCGCCGGGCAGCCGGACCCGCCCCGCGACGCCGCCCTCGGCCGGGTCCACCAGAACCGCCTCCCCCAGGGAGGAGGGCACGAGGATACGTCCCCCCACCAGCAGCGGGGTGCCGAAGCTGGCGGGGTTCCGGCGCCGGTCGCGGGCAGAGCGCTCGTCCAGCAGGGTCACCCAGCGGACCCGGCCATCGGCCCGGCCCATCGCGACCAGCTGGTTCTCGGGGGTGACGACGAAGATCCAGTCCCCGGACACCGCAGGGGAGTGGGCGCTGCCGACATCCCGCTCCCAGAGGCGGCGGCCCGAGCGGAGATCAACCATCAGCGCCGTGCCGGCCTGGCCCACCGCGATCACGCGCCCCTCGTCGATCACGGGGTACCCGGCCACGCCGGCCAGTTCCGCCAGCCCGCCACGCCGCGCGGCCTGGCCGCCGGCGGCGAGGCTTTCGGTCCAGACCACCCGGCCATCCGTGGCACGGATGGCCGCCAGCTCGCCGGAGGGGAAGCCGGCGACGACGGTCTCGCCATCCACCGCCGGGGCGGAGAGTCCCAGCGGCACGGCGGAAACCGGCGTGCCGCGATAGGTCCAGAGGCGCCGTCCATCCTCGGTGGAGAAGGCGATCAGCTGGTTCTCGACCGTGGGAACGAAGATGCGGCCACCCGCGACGGTAATGCCGCCCCGGCTGGGCGCAGGGGTCGAGACGCGCCAGCGGATCTGGCCCGTGCCGGGATCCAGCGCCAGCACCTCGGCCATGCCGGAGGCGACGTAGAGCACGCCGTCGGAGAAGGCGAGGCCCGCACCCACGGCGCCGACATTGTCCTTTTCCGGGGTGGTCTCGCGGGTCCAGCGACGCCCGCCGGTCGCGGCATCGAAGGCGGAGACCATGCCATAGGCATCGGCGGTGAAGACCGTGCCATTGGCCATGATGGGGCCGGATGTGATGCGGCGGCGATAGGACGAGCCAGTGCCGATGCTGGCGCGCCAGGCCTCCCGCAGCACCTCCCCGGCCGAGGCATGGCCGGGATCATGGGCCAGGTTGCCGCCGGCCTGCGGCCATTCGGCCAGTGCCGTGGGCGCCGACAGGGTGACGGGGCGCCCGGCAAGCGCCGGATCCGCCGCCACCTCCCGGTCGGCCTGGATCACGGGCAGGCGCTCGCCGGGCAGCGGCGTCTTGCTCTCGCCGAAGATGCTGTCGATCGTCTCGCAGCCCGACAGGGCGAGGGCGGCACCACCCAGGAACAGGGCGCGGCGGGAAGGGTTCATCATCGCGTCGCGGATCCTCTCAGGCGTTGGGGAGCTGCGCCAGCACCCGGGTCGCTCGATCGCGAAGGGCCTGGGGCGCGGCGGTGTCGGTAGTCAGCCCCTGCAGGATGCGGCGGGCCTCGGCCGTGTTGCCCTGGCGGATGGCCACCAGGGCCTGCAGCTCGCGGGCGGAGGCGCGCCAGGGGCTGCCATCGGCGGCCAGTGGCGCGATCCGGGCGGCAAGCAGCGCGGGATCCTGGCTGTCCAGCCCGTGCAGCACCCAGTTGAGGCTGGCGAGGTCCCGGTAAAGCGGGTCCGCCGAGCGGTCATTCGCCACCGCATCCCATTCCGCCAGGGCGCCGGGCAGGTCGCCCGTCTCGGATTTCAGGGCGGCGGCGCGAAGCCGGGCCAGGGTGCGGTAGCCATCCGGCGCGCGGGCGGCGATCTCGTCGAAGCGGGCCGCGGAGGCCTTCAGATCGGCGCCCTGGAGCTCGGTTTCCCGGTGGACGACCAGGAAGGCATTGGCGGCGGCCTCGGCCTCGCGGGTCTGGTACCAGCGCCAGCCCTGCCAGCCGGCGACGCCAAGCACGGCCACCAGGGCCAGGGCGGCCAGGGCGCCGCCATAGCGGATCCCGAGCTGCCGGGCGCGCTCGGCCCGCAGGTCCTCCTGCACCTCGTCGAAAATATCGGGCAAGCGGGTTCCTTTCGAAGCCACAGGGCCCCTGTGCAGGATGGACAATAGGGCCCGGGGTATAGCGGGACCGTCACGGGGCGTTAAGCCCGGGGGGTGTTGCATGGCCGGATGCGGAGCCCTGCCCTTTTCCTTCCCCTCCTCCTCGCCGCCCTTCCGGGCTGCGAGGCGGTGGTGCCCGTCGCCGCCGCCAATGGCGTTTCCCTGATGCTGACAGGCCGGGCGGTGCCGGACCTGATGGTGTCCGGCCTGTCCGGGCGGGATTGCTCCGTCGCCTATCTGGATGCGGGCGAACGCTACTGCCGGCCGGAGTCGCAGCCCCAGGCCCAGCCCTATTGCACCCGAAGCCTGGGATCGGTGGATTGCTGGAACGGGCCGGTGCCGGGCAACCCGCCGCCAGCCGGGGTCGCCCAGGCCAGGCCGGGTGAACCGGCCCCGCCCTGGCCGGCGCGGGCGCTCTAGCCCGCCCGCGTTCCCTCGAACCGGACGGGCTCGCCGGAGGGTTCGCCGATCACCTGGTCCTCCCGCATCACGGCGCGGCCGCGCAGGATGGTCATCACCGGCCAGCCCTGGCAGCGGGCGCCGATGAAGGGGCTCCAGCCGCAGGGCGAGACGAGCCAGTCGGCCTCGATCGTGCGGGTCTTGCCCATGTCCACCACGGTGAAGTCGGCGTCGTAGCCCGCGGCGATGCGGCCCTTGCCGATGGCGCCATAGACGCGGGCGGGACCCGCGGCCATCAGATCCGTCAGGCGCGACAGCGAGAGGCGCCCTTCGGAGACATGGTTCAGCATCAGCGGCACGATGGTCTGCACCCCCGTCAGCCCCGCGGCGGTGGCGGGCCAGGGGCGCTCCTTCGCGGCCCTGGAATGCGGGGCGTGGTCGCTGCCCACCGTGTCCACCGTGCCATCGGCCACCGCGGCCCAGGCGGCATCGTAATGGCGCCTGTCGCGGATGGGCGGGTTCATCACGGCATATCCACCCAGCGCATCATAGGCATCAGGCGCCCATTGCGTCAGGTGGTTCAGCAGCACCTCCACCGTGCCGACATCTCGGAAATCCTTCATGTACTCCAGCTCCTCTGCCGTGGAGACATGCAGGATATGGGCGGGGCGGTTGGTCTTGCGGGCCAGCGCCATGAGGCGTCGCGTGCCGAGGAAGGCGCATTCCACGTCGCGCCATTCGGCGTGCAGCTTGTGCGGCCCGCCCTCGGCGAACATCGGCTTGCGGGCCTGGAGCCGGTACTCGTCCTCGGAATGGTAGGCGATGCGGCGGCCGCCATTGCGCATCACGCGCTCCAGCGTCTCGTCATCCTCGATCATCAGGTCGCCGGTGGAGGAGCCGGCGAAGACCTTGATGGCGCAGACATTCGGCTCGCGCTCCAGCGTGCCGAGCTCGCCCACATTGCTGCGGGCGCCGCCGACATACATGCCGAGGTCGCACCAGGCGGTTTCGCGGATGTGGTTCCGCTTCCAGTCCAGCTGCCCCACCGAGGTGATGGAGGGCTGGGTGTTCGGCATGTCGAACACCGCCGTCAGCCCGCCGAGCACGGCGCCCCTGGTGCCCGTGGCCATGGTCTCCACCGCCGGGTCGCCCGGGTCGCGCAGATGCACATGCGGATCGATCAGGCCGGGCAGCACGTGCAGCCCGGCGCAGTCGATCACCTCCGCCGCCTCGGCGGTGCGGAGATCCCCGATGGTGGCGATCCTGCCGCCACGCACGGCCAGGTCCGCCTGCGCCTCGCCCCAGGGCAGCACGACAGTGCCGCCGCGCAGGATCAGGTCGTAGCTCGCCATGGGCATCTCCGGGGCTGAAGGCGTTTCCGTTTGGCGCCCTCTCCGGAGCCGGTCAATCGGGTGATCACGCGATCGGGGCTTGCGCTACCCCCAAGACTTAAAGATATCCTTATGAAGCGTCGGTCCCGCGCGAGCGGGTGAAAAGGGAACGCCGTGCGGCCTGGTGCTCATCGCTCCGGGTCCAGTCGGCGGCTGCCCCCGCAACTGTCAGCGGCGAGCCGCGCGCCCATCCGCCCCGAAAAGGGCGGGGCCACTGGGGAAACCCGGGAAGGCAGGGCGCGCGGCATGGACCCGCGAGCCAGGAGACCTGCCGCCGCGGCAACCCCTTTCAGCCGGCGCGGGGCGCGTCCGGTGGAGAAGAAGCATGCGCGTCAACCTTTCCGGCGATCCTCCGCCACCCCGTCGGGCACCGGCCCTCTCCCAGCGCTGAACCCCATGACGGCCGCCTCTGCGGGCGCCCTCCCCTCGCCCTGCGTGAAGCTCTGCAGGTTGGATGGGAATGGGATGTGCCTCGGCTGCTTCCGCAGCATCGACGAGATCGCCGCCTGGCCATCCGCCGATGACGCGATGCGCCGCGCCATCCTCGCGCGCTGCGCCGGGCGCCGCCGAACCCGAACGGAACCCACGGAATGACCGCCACCAATCTCGGTTTCCCGCGCATCGGCCTGAAGCGCGAGCTGAAGGCCGCCCTCGAATCCTTCTGGTCCGGAAGGATCGGCGAAGCCGAACTCCGGGCCGCCGCGCAGGCGCTGCGCCACCGCCACTGGGCACTGCAGCGCGATGCCGGGCTCGGCTGCGTCCCGGTGAACGATTTCTCCCTCTACGACCATGTGCTGGATACCGCCTGCGCCCTCGGTGCCATCCCCGATGGCTATGGCTGGAGAAAGGGCGGGCCGGTCTCGCTGGAAACCTATTTCACGCTGGCGCGCGGCGAACGCGGCGTGGCGGAGGCCTGCGCGCATGGCCATGCCCATGCGCTTCCGGCAAAGGGTGCGCCCGCGCTGGAAATGACCAAGTGGTTCGACACGAACTACCATTACCTCGTCCCCATTCTTCGGCGCGGACAGGATTTCACCGCGACGGCCTTCCCAGCCGTGGAGGCCTATGAGGAGGCCACGCGCGCCGGGTTCGACGCGCGCCCGGTGCTGCTCGGCCCTGTTTCCTTCCTCATGCTGTCCAAGATGGCGGAAGCCGAGGGTGATCCGCTGGACCTGCTGCCGGGCCTGCTGCCGATCTATGCCGAGACGCTGAAGCGGCTCTCCGCCGCCGGTGCACGCTGGGTGCAGCTGGACGAGCCCTGCCTGGTGCTGGATCTTTCTGACAAGGCCCGCCGCGCCTTCGCCTCGGCCTATGACACGCTGGCAGGCGTGGCCGCACCACTCTCCATCATGCTCACCACCTGCTACGGCGGGCTGCGGGACAACCTGGACCTTGCCCTGGCGCTGCCGGTGCACGGCTTGCACCTCGACCTCGTCCGCGCGCCGGAGCAGCTGGCCCCCGCCCTCGCCAAGGCGCCGCCGCGCCTCGCCCTGTCGCTGGGGCTGGTGAATGGCCGCAATGTGTGGCGCACCGACCTGCGTGCCGCCTTCGGGCTGTTGCGGGAAGCCGCCAGCGAAAGGCGGGCGGAGACGCTGATGGTCGCGCCCTCCTGTTCCCTGCTCCACAGCCCGATCGACCTGGAGGGCGAGACCGCGCTGGATCCGGAGCTGCGGAGCTGGATGGCCTTCGCCCGGCAGAAGCTGGACGAGGTGGCGGTGCTGGCGAAGGGGCTGCGCGAGGGTGCGCCCGCCATCGAGGCCGCGCTGGCCGAGAGCGATGCCATCCAGGCCTCGCGCCGTGCCTCGCCCCGGCTGAATGATGCGGCCGTGGCGGCGCGGATCGCCGCCGGGACACCGGATGACGCACGCCGCGCCTCGCCCTTCTCCAAGCGCCAGGCGGCGCAGCAGGCGCGGCTGACATTGCCGCCCTTTCCCACCACCACCATCGGCTCCTTTCCCCAGACGGCGGAGGTGCGCGCCGCACGCGCTGCCCGCAAGCGAGGGGAAACGACGCAGGAGGAGTACGAGGCCTATCTGCGCGCGCAGATCGAGCACTCGGTCCGCTGGCAGGAGGAAGCCGGGATCGACATGCTCGTGCATGGCGAGTTCGAGCGGAACGACATGGTGGAGCACTTCGCCGAGTTCCTGGAAGGCTATGCGTTCACCCGGAATGGCTGGGTGCAGTCCTATGGATCGCGCTGCGTGAAGCCGCCGGTGATCTTCGGCGATGTTTCCCGCCCCGCGCCGATGACGGTTCGCTGGAGCGCCTATGCCCAGTCCCTGACACAGCGCCCGATGAAAGGCATGCTGACCGGGCCTGTCACGATGATGCAATGGGCTTTCGTGCGCGACGACGTGCCCGCTGCCATGGTGCGCCGCCAGCTCGCCTATGCGCTGCGCGACGAGGTGGCGGATCTGGAGGCGGCCGGCATCGCCGCCGTGCAGATCGACGAGCCCGCCATCCGCGAAGGCCTGCCGCTACGCGTCTCCGACCGCGCCGACTACCTGCGCGACGCGGTGGAGTGCTTCCGCATCGCCGCCAGCGCGGTTCGGGATGCGACGCAGATCCACACCCATATGTGCTATTCGGAGTTCAACGACATCATCGGCTCGATCGCGGATATGGACGCCGACGTCATCTCCATCGAGACCGCGCGATCCCGCATGGAGCTGCTGGAGGCCTTCGCGGAATTCGCGTACCCCAACGAGATCGGGCCGGGCGTATGGGACATCCACTCCCCCCGCGTGCCGGATGCGGAGGAAATGCGGAACCTGCTGCAGGTGGCGGCACAGCGCATCCCCGCAGAGCGCCTCTGGGTGAACCCGGATTGTGGCTTGAAGACGCGCGACTGGGCGGAGGTGCGCCCGGCCATCGCGAATATGGTCGCAGCTGCCCGCAGCCTTCGGGCTCAGGCGGCAGAGTAGCCCTGGGAACGCCGGAGAGGGCCCCGCCCTCTCCGGACCTCACCCGCCAAGGGCCTGAGGCCCTTGGAACCCCATCAGGCTGCCGCGGTAGGGTGCAACACGGGGTTTCTGCCCCCTGCTCCTGCCCTTTCAGTCGCCTCCGGTCATCGACCGGAGGCGCACCACCAGCCGAACCGCTCACAACTGATAGAAAAAGATGATGGTGAGGGGTCCGGGGAGAGGAAGAATTCTTTCTTCCTCTCCCCGGGGCAGCGCCCCTCGCTCACCAGGTCAGTTCAGCCACCGTGATCCGGTTCTCCGCAAGCGGCCAGGCGCGGGCGACGATGCGCTCCTCGTTGAACACGCCCACCACTGGCCGGCCGATCTCGGAAGCCGGCAGGCGTGCGACGGCGGTGGCGCCCGCCGCCACGCCGCGCGGCACGTCCCTGGGTTCCTTGCCGTCCAGCAGCACAACATCCCGCGGAATGCCGAAATAGCCGCGCGGGCGGGTGAAGCGCACCACCGCGGCAGCTTCGCGATCCGCCTGGGCCGGTGGCGCGGCAGGGCGGAGGTTCACCACCTCGGAGGAGCGTGGGAAGGGGTTGCGGTAGGAATGGGTGATGGGGTGGTTCGGCGCCGCCACCACGAATTCGAGCAGCCAGTCCGGGCCTACCGCCAGCGGCCCCCATTGGCCGTCCTCGCCCGTCGTCTTCGCGTGGATCGGGCCGCCCATGCGCTCGCCGGTATTGGGGTGCAGGCGGTAAACCTCGACCGTCGCACCGGCAACGGGCCGGTTCGTCTGCACGCCGCCGGGTGTGCCGGTCACGCGGCCGTTCAGCACGGGCCGTTCCTCCGGCACCACATCCAGCCGGTCCGGCTCGCGCCCCGCGATGAAGCGGAAGATCTCGCGGAAGGCGCGGGCGGAATAGGCGGTTTCGCGGTGGTCCACGCCGGGCAGAACGATGTTGGTTGCGCCGCGCAGCTCCGGGCTGTCATGGCCCACGCCCGTCGGCACGCCGGGGCGGCCGAGATAGCGTCCATCCGGCTGGGCGTAGAGGTCGTTATTGTCCGAGCGAATGGTCAGGAAGGCGGTTCCCGGCACCACCTGCGTCTCGCCCGCGTTCAGCCGCTGCAGCAGGGCCGAACGCTTGCTGAACTCGCGGTTCGGGTTCGCGTCCCAGTCCCAGATGCCGTTGTTCGGCGTGCCGCAGGTGACGACATGGGAAACCTCCGCCCCGCCGCCGTGCAGCTGCACATGGTTTCGGATGGGGTAGCCGCCGCGGGAATTGCCCACCAGCGCCACACGCGCCGCGCCGGTGCGCTGGCGCAGCGCCGCGATCTCCGCCGCCAGTTCGCTGCGTGCCTCCTCGGAAGACGAGCGCAGGGGTTGCGCCACCGCGTCGTCATCGCGCGCGAGCGGGTTGGTGAAGCTCAGCGCATGCAGCCTGTCGCGCGGCCAGCCATTGCTCTCGAAACGCCAGAGCGTCGTCATCCACAGCGCCGCATGGTCACCGTTACCATGCACGAAAAGGATCGGGGTCAGGGCGGGCTCCTGGGCGCGAAGGAGGCGCGGCGTCATGGCCGCGAGGGCTGCGGCGCCGAACAGGGTCCGGCGGCTCATGGAAGGAACGGTCATTTCCTCTTAACTCTGCTTTTGCGGGAGGCTAGGCCGCCGCCATCCCCTTGAACAACCCGGGCGCGGTGCTTTCACGAGCGTGATGATCCCGCCCGTTCCTCAAGGGTGCCGCTTCCCTTATACCGGGCACTGGTCGTTCCGCGCCCTTCGTCGAACCAGAGTCGTCCCATGCCCGCTTCGGATCCGGCAATAGCCGCAGGGCCGCTGCACCGCGCCATCTATGTCAGCGAGAGCCTGATCGGGGGGCCGGTCGATCACTGGGCGGCGGAGGTCGAGGATATCCTGCTGCGGTCCCGCCGGCACAATCTCCGGACCAGCATCACCGGTGCGCTGCTGCTGACAGAGCGCTGCTTCGTTCAGGTGCTGGAGGGCTCCGTTCAGGCGATCGACGAGGTGCTGACGCGCATCTATGCCGACCCCCGCCACCATATCCTGCGGATCGAGGAAGGGCCGGCGCCTGAGCGTCAGTTCGGCGAGTGGTCCATGGCCTATCTCGGCGCCCATGCGGGGGAGGAAACTATCCTCACCCCGACGCGCCACTTCGCCGAGGGCGAACAGCCGGCAGCGCCGGTCATGTCGATGATGTGCTACCTTCTCGAGAGTGCCGGGGCGCGCTGAGGTCAGCGGGCCGCAAGCGCTTCGAACACATCGCCTTCCATGCGGCGGCCCTCGACATGGCGGGCATGCCACAGCGCCCAGAACAGCAGGTTCCAGGCCGCGAAACCCTCCCGCTTGCCCGCGGCGGCGCGGAACAGGGGCAGGATGCGGTCGGGCCGCGCGATTTCGGCCACACCGGGCTGCGCGGCCACCAGCGGCGCCAGGCGGTCCGCCGCCCTCGCGATCCAGGCGCCCACGGGCACGGTGAAGCCCTGCTTTTTCGCGAAGGGATCGGAAGCCGGGAATTCCCGCGCCAGCCATTGGCGCAGCAGCCACTTGCCGCGCCCATCCCGCACCTTCATCGCATCCGGCAGGCGCCAGCAGGCCCGCGCCACGCCCTCGTCCAGGAAGGGAACGCGGCCTTCCACGCCATGTGCCATCAGGCAGCGGTCCAGCTTCGTCAGCAGGTCGTTGGGCAGCCAGTCCGCAATATCGAGGGCCTGGGCCGCCTGCAGGCGGGTGCGGCCGGGCGTCGCCGCGGCGGCCTCAGCGGCGGCAATGCCGTCGCGCCACAGGCGCGGCTCCTCGCGCAGCACGTCCAGCCGGTCGAAGGCGCCATGGGCGCGCATCGCCTTGCCGCCCAGCCACCACGGGCGCATGGCGGAGCGGTGGCGGCCATAGCCGCCCAGCAGCTCGTCACCACCCTCACCCGAAAGCACCACCTTCACCTCTTCCCGCGCGCGGCGGGCGAGGAACCAGGTGGGAATGATGGCGTAGTCGGCCGCCGGATCGTCCATGCAGGCCACGATCTCCGGCAGGTGGCGCCAGACCTCGGCCTCGCTCACCGTGATCGTCTCGTGCCGCGCGCCGGCGGCCTTCGCCACATGCGCGGCCCGTTCCCGCTCATCCACGGAACCCGGGACATCGAAGCCGGCGGTATAGGCCAGCACGGGGTGGTCGTTCAGCCGCGCCATCATCGCCAGCACCGCCGCACTGTCCGTGCCGCCGGAAAGGAACATGCCATAGGGCACGTCGCTGCGCTGGTGCAGGTCCACGCTCTCGCGGAAGGCCGCGCCGAAGCGTGCGAGTGCTTCCTCCTCGGTGACGGCCTCCGGCCCGCCTTCCGGCAGGGCGGCGCGGCGGGCCCGTTCCAGCACGGAGCCATCGCCCAGCACCATCGCCTCACCGGGCAGGAGGCGCTGGATGCCATCGAAGATCGTTTCGGCACCCGTGGTGAACTGCAGCTGGAGCAGCTCCTCCCGCGCCTCGGCCCGGATCTTCGGTTGCACCAGCCCCGTGGAAAGCAGCGCCGCGGGTTGGGAGGCGAAGGCCATGCCGCCCGGCACCGGCGCGACATAGAGCGGCTTGATGCCGAAGGGATCGCGCGCCAGCACCACCTGCCGCGCCGCCTTATCATGGATGGCGATCGCATACATGCCGCGGAGCTGTTCGATGAAGCGCAGCCCGTCCCGCCGCCACAGATGCAGCGGCGGCTCGCAATCCGAACCGGTGGAGCAGACCAGCGCGTTCTCCGCACGCAGCTCCCGGTAGTTGTAGACCTCGCCATTGCCGACCAGCGCGGCCGGGCCGGCGAAAAGCGGCTGGTCCCCACCCGCCAGGTCGATGATCGCCAATCTTGTGTGGGACAGCGCAACAGGGCCGGAGACATGGTGCCCATGCCCGTCCGGCCCGCGATGGCCCAGCGCCTGGGTCATCTGCTCCAGCAGGGAGAGATCCGGCGCCCGCCCGGAGGCGAGAGCCATGCCCGCGATGCCGCACATGGCCTAGCGCCCTGTCCTATGGGGTTGCAGGCTGGGCAGCAGCGCCCGCCACCGCGCCACCACCGGCGCCTCCGCGTGATGCGCCTCGAAGACCGCGCGCGCCTCCCTGGCCAGGGACCGCGCATGGCGGGGATCGGCGATCAGGGCCTTGATGGCACGGGCCATGCCGTCCGGATCGTCCACCGGCACGATCAGGCCCGTTTCACCATGCGCGATCAGCTCCCGTGGCCCAGCGGTCGCCGTCGCGACCACCGGCACGCCGGCGGAGAAGGCTTCCAGCACCACGTTCCCCAGCGGCTCATGGCGCGAGGACATGACGAAGATGTCGCAGCCCGCCAGCAGCGCGCCCGTATCCCGGCGCCAGCCGAGGAAGGCCACGCGGTCCTCCACGCCGTGGGAACGCGCCAGGGTGAGCAGGGCTGCGTGCTCCGGTCCCTCCCCGGCAATGGAAAGATGCGCGCCGGGCACCAGCGCCACGGCGCGGACCAGCGTGTCGAAACCCTTATTCGCGTGCAGCCGGCCCATGGCGAGAAGCCTTGCCGCCCCCTTCGGCGCGGGAAGAGGGGCCGGCTCGGCGCCCGCGAAATCGGGCGCGAAGTTCGGCAGGTGGTGAACCCGCCGGGCATCCCAGCCCTGGCCGACGATCCAGCGCACCAGGTCCTTCGTATTCGCCACCAGATGGTCGCAGCGGCGGTAGTAGGAGAGGTCGTAATAGCCCCCCAGCCGGCCTACCAGCACCCAGGGGCCGGGGCGTGCGAAGCGCGCGGCACGGTTCATCCAGGCCATGGCGATATCCGGCCGGAACTCCCGGAGAACCTTGCCCAGCCGGGGCGCGGTGATGAGGTCCAGCGGGCCGCCGAAGCCCAGCTCCACCGGGGCGAGCCCCCCCGCACGAAGCCGTGCCGCGCGATCGGCCTCCCGGCGGATCACGGGCAGCACGGGATCGCCCGCGCGATGCAGGGCAATGGAGATACGCTCGAAAAAGGTCTCGGCGCCGCCCATGGAGGCGCCGGCCATGATGTTGGCGATCCTCATTCCGGCCGGTGCCTTTCTGGCTCCAGCCGCGCCTTCAGATGCGAGAGAAGCGGGAACAGGCCGGTGCAGAAGGCCAGCAGCAGGCCCCACCCCCCCTCCCGCCAGCCGCCCCGCCCGATCAGGGACTTGAAGAAGCGGCTGACGAAGCGGCGAAGATTGTCGGGCAGCGAGCCGATCCTGCCCTCGGCCAGCATGTCCGCGGCCTTGGCGCTGGAATAGCGGTCCAGCCGGCGCAGCATGTCGGAGATGTCGCGGTCCAGCGCGTGGTGGATGCCATGGGCGGTGATCCGCTCGCCCTCGGTGCCCGTCCAGTCCAGCCCGGGATGCACGCGCTGCGGCCGCCAGCGCTTGGCGCCGCGCCGGAAGAGGATGGGCTTCAGCGTCGTGCCGAAGCTGCCTGCCCAGCCCCAGCGGATCAGCCGCTCGCCCACATGGTTGTCGATCCGGACACGGTGGAAGGCATGGGGGGAGGCGGCGGTGACGCGGCGGATCTCCGCCCAGAGTTCGGGCGGCACCGTCTCATCGGCATCCACCTCCAGGATCCAATCGCCGCCGCAGGCATCGATCCCGGCATTGCGGCGGTCTCCCTCCAGCGACCACGCGCCCTCGACCACGCGGTGGCCCTGCGCGCGCGCGATCTCCGCGCTGCGGTCGGTGCTGCGGTCCAGCACCACCACGATCTCATCGGCCTGCGCCAGGCTGGCGAGGCAGGCGGGAAGCCGCGCCTCCTCGTTGCGGGCCACGACCAGGGCCGAGATGCGGCTCATGCGGAGACCGGCGCCGGGAGCAGGGCGCGGGCGGCTTCCAGGGCCTGCCCCACACCCAGCCCCTCCATGGTGCCGTCGGCCGCCACCACGGCCTGGGCGGCGCGGCCGACCGGGGCGTATTCGCCCGCGGGCGTCGGCCCGAAAAGACCGAGGGTCGGTGCCCCGGTGGCTGCGGAGAGATGCATCAACCCCGAATCATTCCCAACGAAAAGCCGCCCGCGCGCGAGCAGCGCCGCCGCCTCGGGCAGTGAGAGCCGGCCCACGAGGTCCAGCGCCTCCGGCATGGCTTCAACAACCGGCATGGCCATGGCCCGCTCCGCCTCGCCCGGCCCGCCCAGCAACACCGGGCGTGCCCCGGCCAGGGCGGCGCCAGGCGCGGCCAGCGCCCGGGCCAGGGCCACGAAACGCTCGGCCGGCCAGACCTTGCCGCCCCAGTTCGCCGTCGGCCCGAGCAGGAGGAGGGGCCGGTCATCGCTCAGCAGCGCATCTACCCGCGCCGAATCCTCCGGCGCGAACCAGGCGACAGGATGAGGGGGCGGGTCCAGCCGCAGCACCCCCGCGATATGGCCGATCCGGTGGCCCGGCCGCCGGCCACCGCGCATCACCACCCGCCGCCGCGCCGGCACCAGATAGCCGAGCGCCGAGCCGCGCAGGTCCACCACCAGGTCCCAGAAGGTCGTGGCCACCTCGGCCCAGAGGCCGAGCCAGTGGCGGGACAGGGGCTTCTTCGTCACCACGATCGTCCGTTCCCGCCCGGGCATGCGCGCGAAGACGCCTTCCGCCGCCGGGCCGCAGGCGACCGTGATCCGCGCGCCCGGATGGGTGCGGAGCAGGTGGTCCAGCAGGCCGGTGGAGAGGACGGCGTCGCCGATCCGCGTGGAGGTGACGAAGAGGATCCGCATGGGCGGGCGCTCCTTAGCACGGGGAAGCCCGGATGGGGCCAGCCAGTGCGCGCAGCCCCGGCTTGCGCGGAGCCCCGGCTTGCGCGGAGCCCGTTGCCGCCCGATCTCCCCCCCATGCCGACCGCCCCCCTCCCCGATCGTGGCCTTGTCGAGATCGCAGGCCCAGACCGGGCCAGCTTCCTCCAGGGCCTTGTCTCCAACGATGTCACGGCCCTCGGCACCGGCATGGCCTGGGCCGCGCTGCTCTCTCCCCAGGGCAAGTGGATCAGCGACTTCCTGGTCTTCGAGGGGCCGGAACTCGCGCCGGAGGCCATCCTGCTGGACCTGCCACGGGAGGATGCGCCAATGGTGGTGGAGCGCCTGTCGCGCTTCCGGCTCCGGTCCAAGGTCACGCTCACGGACCGTTCGGGGGATATCTCCGTGAGCGCCGCCTGGGGGGAGGAGCCGCCCCTTGGCAGCTTCGCGCGGCGGGATCCGCGGTTGGAGGGGGCGGGATGGCGGGTTTATGGAACGGCCCTGCCGGGCGATCCGGGGGATTATGACCGCCATCGCCTGGAGCTGGGCCTGCCCGACGGGGTGCGGGACCTGGACCGGGACAAGACCGTGCTGCTGGAAGCCGGCTTCGATGAGCTGCATGGAATCGCCTGGGACAAGGGCTGCTATATGGGCCAGGAGCTGACGGCGCGGACCCGCTATCGCGGCCTGCTGAAGCGCCGGCTGGTGCGGGTGATGGTGGAGGGCCCTGTCCCGCCACGCGACACTCCCGTGACGCTGGACGGGGCGCCGGTCGGGGAGATGCGCTCGGCCCGGAACGGCTTCGGCTTGGCGCTGCTGCGGCTGGAAGCGGCCCGGGCGCCCAGCCTGGCCTGTGGGGAGGCCGTCCTCCGCCCCGCTATCCCTGAATGGATGCGCCTGCCCGTCCCAGCCGCATAGCCGGCGGCGCTTGCGGGGCTCTGCTAAACTGCAATAGCGTCACCCTGTGTCGCATCCCCTATCGCCGCTTGTCTCGGAGGACACCCCCTCCCTCGCCGACCGCGCCTATGAAAGGCTGCGGGAGGCGATCGTGGACGGAACCCTGCCTGCCGGGCGCAAGCTCTCCGAACGCAGCCTTGCCGCGGCCCTCGCCATTTCCGCCCAGCCGATCCGCGAGGCGCTGCGGCGCCTGGAGGGCGAGGGCATGGTGGAGAGCCGCCCGCGCAGCGGCACCTTTGTCGCCGCGCTGGACCGGGCGCGGCTGATCGAGATGGGGCGCATCCGCGTGGCGCTGGAAGGGGTGGCGGCCAGCCTTGTCGCCCGCCAGCGCGCGCCCGAGGCGATCGCCGCCCTGCGCGCCCGGCTGGAGGCCATCCGCGTCGCGACGGAACAGGACGACCCGGCCCGGCTGGCCGAGGCCAATGATGCCTTCCACCTCACCCTGCATGCCGTCACCGGCAATGCGTTGCTGGTCCGCACGCTGAGGGCCCTGCAGGCCTACCACCATATCAGCCGCAGCCGCGTCCTTGCGACGCGCGAGGAGCGCCGGCAGGCGCTGGCGGAGCACGCCGCGGTTCTCGACCGCATGGAGGCGGGCGATGCCGATGCGGCGGAGGCGCTGATGCGTGCCCATACGCTCCGCTCCCTCGAAGTGGCCTTCCCCGAAGCCCGCAAGACCTGAGCCGGGCCTGCCAGCCCAGGCACCGCAGACCGACGCCACAACGAGAACAGAGGTGAGGACGTGAGCTCAACCGGCACGAACGGAACGGAAATGGGTGGGGTGCTGATCGCACGCCGCGTGCCAGAGGCAGTGGCGGAGCGCGCCCGCCGCGAATTCGGCGCCATCGTCGCCGGGCATGACATGGACGCGGACGAGGCCCTGGCCGTGGTGGCGGAACAGGGCCTCGCGGCCCTCGTCACCGGCCCGAAGGTGCGGATCACGGCCGGGCATGCGGCAAAGCTGCCACCGAGCCTGAGGCTGATCGCGAATACCAGCGTGGGCTACGACCACATGGATGCCGGCGCCTGCAAGGCGGCGGGGGTGATCGTGACCAACACCCCGGACGTGTTGACGGATTGCACCGCGGACCTCGCCTTCATGCTGCTGCTGAACGCCTGCCGCCGGGGGTATGAATACGAGGCCATCATGCGGGCCGGCTGGCGCAAGGGCTTCGGCATGCCGGACAACCTGGGCATCCGCCCCAGCGGCAAGACCCTCGGCATCGTCGGCATGGGCCGGATCGGCCAGGCGATGGCGCAGCGGGCGCGCGGCTTCGGGATGACCATCCTCTACCACAACCGCCGCCGCCTTCCGGCCGAGTTGGAGCTGGGCGCGACCTACTTCCCCGACCTGCGGGAGATGCTGCCGCGCTGCCAGATCCTCTCCCTGCACCTGCCGGGCGGCGAGGCCGGCACGCTGATGACGCGGGAGACCTTCGGCCTGCTGCCGCGCGGCGCCGTCTTCGTGAACACCGCGCGGGGATCGCTGGTAGACGAGGACGCGCTGATCGAGGCCCTGCAATCCGGCCAGCTCTTCGCCGCCGGGCTGGACGTGTTCCGGAAGGAGCCGGATTTCGACACGCGCCTGGCGGAGCTGCCCAATGTCTTTCTCACCCCGCATGTCGCCAGCGCCACAGCGGAGACGCGGGATGCCATGGGCTTCAAGGCGCTGGACAATGTCGCGGCGGTGCTGGCCGGGCGCCCGGCGCCCGACCCGGTCTGAAGAAGAAAGGCCGGGGAGGATGCCCCTCCCCGGCCCCCGGGATCAGCCATAGTTCCGGCGCATGACCGGGCGGCGCGGCGGGGGCTTGGGGCCCATCACGGCGTCGATCTCGGCCTTGGCCTGGTTCACCAGGTCGATCAGCAGCTTCGCTTCCCCGGCAGGCTCCACGAGGCGCGGCCTGCCCAGCCGGGCAGGCGGATGGATCACGACGGAACAGCTGCCATTCCCACGCTCCTCGATCTCGAGGACGTGCTGGCGGTAGTCACGGGTGGAAACGACGGTCAGGCGGGCCATGCGCGTGGCTAACGCAACTGCCGGCCGGGAGGAAGGGCCAACACGGATCAGACCGCCATCCGATCCACCCTGCCCAGGCCGGCGAAGCGCCTGGCCTGCTCCCGCCCAGCCACCTCGCGCGCGATCTTCCGCCGCACGGCACGGTCGAAAGCCTCGAAGCCTTCTGCCACCACCAGGAAGGAGCCGGGGCCGCCGATCACCTCGTCCCGGTAGTAGTCCTCCAGCACGACCGCGCCGCTTCCCGCGGCGGGGGCACGGTCCACCACCGCCAGCCCGTTCACGATGATGCCGGCATCCAGCATCGTCGCGCGCACCCCATCCAGGCGCCGGCCGGAATTGTTCATGCCGTCCCCGGAGATATCCAGCACCCGCCGGGTGCCCTCGAAGGGGCTGCGCCCATAGAGGCGCAGCGCGTGTTCCATGGCACCGGAGATCGAGGTGTAGCTCCAGGTCCGGCGCGGCGCGGCATCGATGGCGGCGGCGAAGCGCTCGGCCGAGGCGGCATCCCCGATGCGGGCCCAGGTGACCAGGTCCTCCTGGCTGTCGGAATCCGACCAGGTGAAAAGGCAGCAGCCGATGGCACCGATCTCGCCGCCCATGATGGAGCGGAGGACATCCGGATCCCGGAAGGCACTGGCATAGCCGCGCATCTGGGTCTCGTGCTCCTCGGCATCGATGGAACGGCTCACATCGATGGCCAGGATGAGTTCGGCATCCACCGGCTCGGGCGTGGCTGCCCGGCCATGGCGGATGGTCAGGGGGGCGCAGAGCACCCCGGCGCCGGACAGGCGCATGAGTTGGCGACGCTGCATGGTTCTGTTCCTTGAGGCAGCGCCGTGGCCGGCTGTTCTTGCCTGCCCCCGAAGGCAGGATCCGCCGGTTCCCGGCGGCTTATTGTGCGATGCAGCATAAAAGCGGAGTTCGCCTTTTCCAAGTCCCTTCCGCGGGTCAGGCCCGGATGAGCCCGGGATAGGGACGCACCGGCGCACTGTCCGGGAAAACATCAGCGATGGCCCGGGCGGGAAGATGCAGGTGCTCCACCATCACCCCTGCCAGCACAGCCCGCAGGTCGGTGGTGGGGCGCAGGTCTCGCCCTTCATTCAGTTCATGGGGTGCGAGCCCGGGCCAGTCGGCCAGCACGCGCCCACCCTTCAGCCGCCCGCCCAGCAGGAGCGCGGCGGTGGCCATGCCGTGATCCGTGCCGCCCGTGCCGTTCAGCCGCGCCGTGCGGCCGAACTCGGTCGCCACCACCACCACCGTATCGGACCAGACCGGCCCAAGCCCGATGCGAAGCGCCGCCAGGGCATCATCCAGCGCACCGAGGCGGTTGGACAGGGCGCCGCGCGCCGTGCCCTGCGCGGCATGCGTGTCCCATCCGTTCAGGCCGAGCGCCGCGACGCGGGGCCCGTCCGGCTGGGCCATGATGCGGGCCGCGGCGGCGGCCTCCGTGACGAAATCCGGGCGGCCCGGCACGCGTTCTCCGGGCTGGCCGGGCGGGGTGACCTGCATGAGGTTGTCGAGCATGGCACCGCTGCGCAGCGCCTCGGCCAGGCGCGTGTCGCGCGCCTCGTAGAGGTCGAGCAACCGGGCGACCAGATCCTCATCGGCATAGCGGAAGCGCTGGAGCTGCCAGGTTTCCACCGGGGCGGGCCCCTGCATGATCACGGGCACCACCGGCGACACGGCCAGCCCTTTCGGGGGAACCACCCGCTCCCCGCGCGGCAGGGCGACGAGGGCGCGGTTCAGCCAGCCCGTGCGCTCGCCGGTGGTGACGCGCGGCAGGCCGCTTTCCAGCACGTCCTGCCCGTCGAAATGGGAACGGCCGCGATAGGGGGTGTGGGTGGCATGCAGCGCCAGCGCCTCCCCGTCCCGGAACATGGTCAGCAGCTTCGGCATGTTGCCGTGCAGGGCAAAGAGGTTGTCGAGCTGGACGGAGTGGCCGGCATCCGCCCCGCGCAGGGCGGCGAAGGCCGGATCGCCCACGGGCTGGAGCATGGAGATGCCGTCCAGCCCGCCGCGCAGGATGACGACGAGCAGCCGGGGATCGCGCCCCGCCGCCCGCGCGAGACGGGGCGCATAGGGCCAGGCGAAGAGCGCACCGAGGCTGCCGAGGACGGCGCGGCGCATGACAGGATGGGTCATCGCCTCTGGAACTCCGGGGAGAGGAGAAGAAGGGCAAGCGCCTGGCGCCCATCGGCCGCGCGCTCCACCGCGCGCCGTGTCTCGGCGCTGGCGGCGTCGCCGAAGGCGGTTTCGAGCAAGGCGCGGGCATCGGTCCGGGGAGCGGAACGGGCCGCCAGTTCCGAGGCCCAGTCAAGCCTGGTCTTGATCGCGTCCGGCGCAGCCCAGGCATCATCCTCGATCGGCCAGCCCTTCGGCGAGGGCGCCTGCCAGAAGGGCTGCCCCAGGGCGACCAGCGCCCGGCCGGCCGGAGGCTGGGGCGGCGGCCCGCCCAGCAGGCGGGACGTGGCCAGGATCAGCTCCATGGGCGAGCGCACCTTGCGCGGGGGGACCCAGGCCTCGTTATCCGTCACGAGGCTGCGCGTGACGGCGGCGAGATCGCCATCCGTGCGGCGGAAGACCTCGGCGACCCGTGCCTCCAGCCCGGGCAGCCCATGCCCGACGAAATGCCGCACCATGCGGCGGGCGACGTAGCGCGCGGTCGCGGGGTGCCGTGCGAGGTCGGTAAGGGCGGCGACGGCCTGGCCGGGCCCGTCCTGGGCATAGGTCTTCCCCAGGAGTGTCTTGGGACCGGGTTCGTGCCATTCGGCGAAGAAGCCCGCACGCTCCGGGCGTGGCGGGGGATCATCGAGGCTGATGGTCCAGCCCGTGAGGATCTTCGCAAGCGCAATCACGTCCTGCTGCGTGTAGCCGCCATCCACGCCGAGGCTATGCAGTTCCAGCACCTCGCGGGCGAGATTCTCGTTCAACCCGCGCCGCCCGCGCGAGCGAAGGCCCACCACCGACCCAGGCCCTGCGGAGTTGCGGTTGTCCAGGTAGAATAGCATGGCGGGGTGCAGCGTGGCCGCCACGAGAAGGTTCGCGAATGGACCGAGCATGTGGGGGCGGATCGCCTCCCGCTCCATCCCGCCGCCGAGGAAGCCGATAAACCCGCCCGTGGTGGTGAAGTGGTCCATCCAGTAGAGCGCGAGGCGCTCCACCAGGGGCAGGTCGGTCTTCGCCGCCCGCTCCAAGGCGAGACCGAGTTCCTGCTGCCCCATGTCGCCCGGGCGAAGGAAGCGGGTGCCCGGATCGGCCTCCCCCCGGCGGATCGCCGCGTTCTGGGCGTTAATGGCGCGCCGGCGCTCCATGATGAGTTCCAGCCCACGCGCCGTGTCCAGGGGCGCGTCGCCCTCATGCTCCACCGGAGCGGCAGGCCGGCCGAGCTGGCTCAGGACATAGCCGCGCGGATCGGGCAGCAGCCTGCGGAGCTCGCCTGGTGCAGCGCCGAGGCCGAAGCGGTTGACCGCGACAATCGAGGATGGATCAGCCAGCTTCATGCTCCGGGAGAACAAGTGGCACAGCCCGTCCGCCCCCGCTCCAGGCTGGCATGATCAGGCCCCCATCTGCTTGGGTCGCTGTCCACAGTTTTGCAACCCGTGGGGCTGGTGCTTGCGCAGGCCGCGGCTCGGGCTGCATTCCCACGCGGACAACGGGCGTCACGATGCCGCGATGCCGTTCCCAGCGTTCTGGCAGGCGGCGCGGCATGAAAGGACAACCCTGCTTCGCCTCCCGCGACTCGCGACAGCGCCTCTTGGGAACGTGGGATCACGCCGGTTCCGGCACGAGCTGGCCCTGTGTTGCTTGTGTGCAGCGCAATAAGTTAGATCAGCCCGCGTGAAGGACAGCATGCCTTGGCTGCGTCATGGACCGGCCTCGTAAGGCTCGCTGGACCACCACTGCGTGGAAAAGCCGCCTGAGGAGAAGAGCCTTCCTTGAGTGAAGTTCGAGCTCCAGCCAAGGCAGCCCCTGAGCGAGCGGTTTCCTGGGGCGTGCCCCAGGCGGAGGTCAGGGAACTGCTCCTGCAACGCCGGATGGGGGATGCCCGCCTGCTCGTGAAGGAGCTTGCCGCGGACCATCCCACGGCGCCGGAACCGCTGCTTCTTGCTGCATCCATCGCATCCGCCGAAGGGGAATGGGACGCCGGGACACGTTCCATCGAGAGAGCGTTCGAGATCTCGCCATGGCACCCCGAAGCGACGCGGCAGCTGGCGCAGCGCTGGTTCCTGGACGGGAATGTGCCCGCCATTGTCGCGCTGATGGGCCGCGCGACGGCGGAAGCCGGCCAGGAGCGCGTGCCCCTCATCGGCCATCTCGGGATTGAGACCTGCATCGAGGCTGCCGCCTTCGACATTGCACGGAAGGCGATGGACGTGATGGATGCCGGCGAGCGCCAGCTCGAACGGCGCGCGCAGCTTGCCCGGGCCGAGCAGGAATGGGCGGAAGGCACGGCGCAGCTACAGGCCAGGAAGCTCTCAGGGCCACTCAGGAAGCAGCTGGGCAGCCTCGCGAAGGCAGGCAAGGACGCGGCCTTCAGCACCGTCCTGCGCCGCTACCTCCTTGCCGAGGATACCTCTCCAGAGGACCTCATGCGGGTGCGGACGACTGTTTCGAGATTGCATCGCCCCATCCTTTCCCGCTGGGCCGTGTGGACCATGCGCCGGCGCCACCCGATGTACCCGCCCTTCGTGCTGGAAGAGGTGGTCTTCCTGAGCCTGGCGGGCGGGCACAAGGACGCCGGGCGCCTCTGCGCGGCGGCTAACCCCGACGGGATCTCGGCGGACGCGCTGCTGCGCGCGGCCGCCTACATGGCGCTTGCCGGCGGCTTGCACGCGAGTGATCTGGAGCAGTTGAGCGAGCGGCTCGGGCCGCACCTCGACGATCCGGGTATCGCGACCCTCGCACGCCGCTTCGTAGAGGGCACCGGACAGCGCCCCGTGCGCCGCGACCTTTCGCTCGGCTCCCCCATGGTTTCCGCGCGCCGGCTGCCCTTCCTTCGGCAGCCGCAGATCGCGATCTGCCTCTCGGGGCAGCTTCGCGGATACCGCTATGCCTGGCCCGCGACAAAGCGTGTCATCGATGGGATGGACGCAGCCGTCTTTGTTTCCACCTGGGCCGATGCCGGCGTGGGCTTCGGCCAGCGCGGCCAGGTGGTACGCCGCCTGCCGCCGGGCGTGGCGCCCCGCATGAACCCCGACCATTTCGGCGAGGAACTCTACACCCGCAGTTTTCCGCGTGTGAGCGCCATGCTCTCCCAGCAGCGATCCCACACGGCCGATGAGCTGCGGCAGTATTTCTCGACGCCACATGTCGAGGTCCATGACGAGGCAGCGTTCGACCGCGAGTACAAGGACAAGCCCGGGCTCCACTGGCTGAACAAGCTGAACCAGGCGAAAATGTTCTACATGATTCACGCCTGCAACCAGCAGAAGGTCGCCTTCGAGCAGGCGAGCGGCAAGCGCTTCGACGTTGTCATCCGGCTGCGCTGCGACAACGGGATCACGCATCTGGAGAGGGAGGATGTCCTCTACGCGGCGCAGGAGCCGATCTGCCTGGTCGCGAGCACATCGACCAAGTTCTATGACCGTTTCGCCATGATGAACGGGGCGGTGGCCGATCAGTACGCCTCCGTGTGGGAAGGGCTCCGCCGGGAAGGTTCCTCGCGGTATTTCGCAGGCTCCAGCGGCCAGTTCGCCGAGCATCTGCTCGGCGAGCACGTGATCGACCAGGGTGTGGCGGCGGGGCTGCTCCGGGGAACGCAGACGACGGCGCTCCTCTCGGACCAGCTGCCCATTGACGTGTTCGGCCAGACCCTTGCCGAGGAACTCACGGGCCGCCAGGAACTCGACGTCTTCGAGACCGATCTGGTGGTCGCCACGCTGGAAGCCATGGCGGCGGCGCGCGCCAAGGCCCCTTTCGCGGCGCTGTGGCGCGCCGTTCCGGCTGACGCTGCCGCCGCATGGGCGCGCCTGAGGAACAGCTTCGTCTGGCCCATGGGCTCAGGCCTGCCAAAGCCGGAATGAGCAGCCCGTCTTTTTCCAACCGCATGTCACCGCCCCGCGCTTTCGGGGCAGCTGCGGTCCTGACATGGTTCGCCGGACGAATCAGGCGGGCGCGGGGTGCCAGGAGCTGGCCCCTCCGACGGCCGCAACAGGAATCCCTGAGGCATGCAGCGGCTCGTACTTGACCTGGACGGCACCATCACGCTCGAGGACCCTGGCGTCCCCTACGCGGAGAAGCAGCCGAACCTTGAGGTTGTCGAGCAGATCCGGCGCTACAAGGCGCAGGGCTTCGAGATCATCATCCAGTCCGCGCGGAACATGCGGACCTTCAAGGGCTCGGTGGGGAAGATCACCGCCTTCACCCTGCCCGTGATCGTGGACTGGCTGAAGAAGCACGACATTCCCTTCGACGAGATCCATGTCGGCAAGCCCTGGTGCGGCACGGACGGCTTCTATGTCGATGACCGCGCTATCCGGCCGGACGAGTTCGTGAAGCTGAGCCTGGACGAGATCCACGCTCTTATCGGAAAGACCTCGGCGCCATGAGCAGCACGAGCGGGATCTGGCTGATCATGTCAGGCGCCTATGTCGGCGCCGAGCTGGCGGCCGAGTTCGGGAACCTGCCGCCTGCCTTCCTGCCAGTGGGCATGGCCCGGCTGTATGAGTACCACCTCACCCGGCTCGGCTCCCGGCGGCCGGTCTATTTCACCCTGCCGGAAAGCTACGAGATCACGACCGAAGATCGCCGACGCCTTGACGAACTGGGGGTGACGGTCATTCCGGTGCCGGACAACCTTCAGCTCGGCGAAGCTGTCACCTATGCGGTGAACACCATCGGCGCGCCGGACCAGCCCCTCCGTATCCTGCATGGGGACACGCTGATCGACGATCTGGCGCTGGATACCGTGGACAGCATCGCCCTGGCCGAGAATGGCGACGGCTATTCATGGGCGGAGGCAGATCTGGCCGGGGGCCATGTCCGGGCACTGGAGACGCTTCCTGCCGGCAGCGAGCGGGCATCGGGCCGGCCCGTGGCCGCGGGGTATTTCGCCTTTGCCAGCAGCATCAACCTGGTGCGCTCGATCACGCGCGCGCGCGGCGATTTCGTGGCCGGTATCAATTTGTACGCGAAGGAGCGCCCCCTCCAGGCCCAGCATGTCGAGAACTGGTTCGACTTCGGCCATGCGCAAACCTATTTCCGGTCCCGCAGGGCCGTGACCACCGCGCGCTCCTTCAACACGCTCCGCCTGGATGGCCGGACAGCCCGTAAGATGAGCGCCGATGGCGACAAGATGCGCGCGGAAGCCCATTGGCTGCAGCAGGTTCCCCCAAGCATCCAGCTCTTCACGGCACGCGTGCTGGACAGCGGCGAGAGTGAAGGCCTGGCCTTCTACGAGACCGAATACCAGTACATCCCAACGCTGTCGGAGCTTTTCGTCTTCGGTTCCCTCAGCCGCCCGGTGTGGACGCGTGCCATCGAGTCCTGCGGCGAGTTCCTCTCGCTCTGCGCGAGGAACGAGGGGCCGGATAGCGGGAAGGCGCTCCTGCGCAAGCTCGCCATCGACAAGACGGTCAGCCGCCTTGAGGATTTCGCCCGGAGCAGCGGCTTCGAGATCGACCGCCCCCTCAGCTTTGCCGGGCGCCCCTTCCCGTCCCTCATGGGCATCGCGAAGGAGCTCACCGGCATCCTGGAGCGGAGCTCCGACCGCGCCTCCGCCGTGATGCACGGCGATTTCTGCTTCAGCAACATCCTGTATGATTCGCGGACATGCCGCATCAAGGTCATCGATCCGCGCGGCTACATCGACACCGGCGTCGCCTCCATCCATGGCGACCGGCGCTACGATCTGGCCAAGCTCGCCCACTCCATCATCGGCCGGTACGACCATATCATCGCGGGCCGCTACACCATGTCCGCCAATGAGGGATACCGGCTTTCCATCAATTTCGAGCGCACGCCTCAGCAGGCCTGGCTCCAGCGCCTGTTCAACGAGATCCTGCTGAACGACTCCGATGCGCTGCGCCGGGAGGTCCATGCCGTGATGACCGGCCTGTTCCTTTCCATGATCCCTCTGCATTCCGACCGCCCTGACCGGCAGCGCGCCTTCATCGCGAATGCGCTGCGCCTCTATGGCATGCTCGAAGAGGTGCCGGCATGATCGTCATCCCGATGGCGGGCATGTCCCGCCGCTTTACCGAGGCCGGCTACGACAGGCCCAAATACATGCTGCCCCTGCACGGGCGCAGCGTCTTCGCCCATGCGGTCGAGAGCTTCGCGGCCTATTTCGCGAGCCACCCCTTCCTTTTCATCGCCCGGGACGTGGCGGATACCGCCACCTTCATCGCACAGGAATGCCGGACGCTCGGCATCAGCGAAGCCCGCGTGGCCATCCTCACCGCCCCCACGGCAGGGCAGGCGGAAACGGTCGAGCTAGGGTTCCTCCAGGCTGGCGTGCCGGATGATTCGCCGGTCACCATCTTCAACATCGACACCTTCCGCCCGGGCTTCCGCTTCCCGGATGCGCCGTGGTGGCCGGCATCCGATGGCTACCTGGAGGTGTTCCGCGGATCAGGCGCCAACTGGTCCTATGTGCGTCCCGCCGACGGACCGGAGCCGGTTGCGCTGGAAACGGCCGAGAAGCGCCCGCTTTCCGATCTCTGCTGCACGGGCCTCTACCATTTCGCGCGGGCGCATGATTTCCACGAGGCGCTCCGGAAGGAGCGGGAGCAGCCGAGCGCGCCGGAGCTTTACGTAGCCCCCCTCTACAACCACCTCATCACCCACGGCGGGCGGATCCACTACGATCTGGTGGCGGCGGACAAGGTGATCTTCTGCGGCGTGCCGGCAGAGTACGAAGCGTTGCTGGCACAACAACCGGCGGGCTGACCATCCATCCCGCACCCCTGGGTGCTGGATCCCCGGAGGGAATGCCCCGCACCGGCACCAGGCCGTCGGCTCAATGGCTCAGCTGTAGTGATGCGCCATGAAGGACGCATCCCGGTAGCGGCAGAAGGCCAGCTCCCGCTCATGGCGCTGCGTGATCGCTTCCACCGTCTCCGGCTTCAGGTCCCGGCGGAAGCGTCCGGGCGTCACGTCCGAACCCTTCCAGGTGCCGCCCACCTTCACCCAGTCCGGGTTGGCGAACAGGTTCTCCGGCCGCTCGATCCGCAGCGCCTCCGCAACCATGGAGGGCGCGCGGTTGAAGGTGCGGCAGAGATTGTCGACCATGTAGTCGAAGGCACAGCAGAGCTGGTTGTAGGAGGTCCAGGTCACCGCATCGCCGAGCGGTCCATCCGAAAGGCTCCGCAGCATCTCGTAACTGGCGGTGTTGTTCCGGCCCATGACGTAGTGGTCGATGCCCAGTTCCTCGACCTTCCGGCGCTTCTGCTCCGCCACTTCGGGCGTGTCATGCGTGTTCGGGTGTTGCAGCGCCCACCAGTACTGGTTGCACGCCAGGTCACGCGGGTCGCGGAAATGGGCGATGATGCGGAAGGCCGAGACGTCGAGCGAGGCGTCCCAGTGCCGCGGCCCGCGGAACCAGTAGAGGACGTTGTTCGCCTTCGCGTCGAGGAAGGTCACGTTCTCCTTCTTCTCGAGGGAAGCGGGACCGTTGGCGGCCTTCAGGCGCAGGTCAGGCCCGGCGATGGCCTGCAGGATGCGCAGCATCGACGCAGTCCCGGAGGTCGGCGTGCAGACGAAAACATAGGCCATGGTGCTACCCCTTCCCGCCCCGCAGGCGCCAGAGCTCGGCGGCGATGATGAAATCCTCCTCCCAGTCCACATCCACCGTTTTGTCCTTCGGGATGGCGTAGAGCAGCGGCGTGGCGCCGATCCGGTCCCCCTGGGTGCGGTAGGTTTCCGCATTCGCGATGAAGATCGAGCTGTTCACCTCGTAGAGCGGCGCAAGGGTCTGCGTACGCGGCCATTTCTCCACGGAGCGGTCATAGTTCACCGAGTTCTTCGCGTTCCAGATGAAGGTCCGCAACTCGGTCACGCCCATCAGGCTGTCATGCGTTCCCGCGGCGCGCGCTGCCTGGTAGGTCGCGATCGCGGCCGCGTATTCCGGCGCCCCGAAGAAGGGGCTGGTCACATGGGTCCACAGCACGTCGCCTTCGGGGATGACGGAGGGCACATAGCCGATCACCTCATCCGTCGAGGTGCTGGATGAGCAGAGATGGTCCGGCCGCCGGTCCAGCCGCAGCCGCCCATCCGATCCCGCCACATGCGGCGCCGCGATCGCCTCCACCTCAGGGTCGTTGGTGGAGAGCACGACGACATCGATGACGGGGCAGGACAACAGCTGCTCCAGCTTGATGCCCAGCAGCCCGTCCTGACGATCCGCGAAGGGGCGCGTGTTCTTGTGCGGCACGCGCTGGCTGCCGGCGCGGCAGGGAAGGAAGGCGGTGACGGGCATTGGGTTCCGTGGCTTCAGGCGTCAAGAAGGGCGGGCAGTCCGCGCAGATCGCGGATCATGGGAAAGCCGTGCTCGGCGGCCAGGGCACGCATCCGCGGCTTGGCCGTGGAGAAATGGTCGGCATAGGCAAAGCGGGCCCCAACGGATTGCGCCGCCCTGAAGTCGGCCTCGGCATCCCCGATGAACCAGGTATCAGCCAGAGGAAGTGGCAGGCCCAGCTCCCCCGCGACGAGCTTGAGGTTTTCGGTCTTGGTCGCGGGAGAGCCGTGGATGGCACGGAACCGCCCGGCCAGTCCGCGTTCCGCGAAAACCTCCCGAAGCTCGACCCCATCCGATCCGGAGACGACGAAGAGCGGCACGCCGCGTGCCGCCAGCCCATCCAGCACCTCGCGCATATGCGGGGTGCTGGCGCAGCGCGTGTAGCGGCTCCGCAGAAGGCGGGCATAGCCCTGCACCAACGCGTCGCGATCCGCGTCCGGCCGGATCTTCAGATCCCCCCAGCTGAGGAAATGCTCGAAGAGCCGGTAGCGGGACGTGCCGAAATTCGCGGCCTGGTAGCGCGAGAAACGGGCGATGTCGTCGGGGTGGAAACCCTTCTCCGCCAGCGCCTCGCGGAACACCGCGACCTTCAGGGTGTTGGAGACAAGAAGGACGCCGTCGCAATCAAACACGACGGCGTCCGGCTGCGGCCTGGTCATTCGGAGGAGCCCTGGGGTGAAGACGTCAGGCGACTTCCGCGATCAGCCCATGGATCGAGCCCTGCTTCACGCGGTAGCGCGTGGGCGTAAGGCTGGAGAGCTCCGCGCCACCCGGATGGGCCGCGAAGGAGTCCAGCACCGTCTGGACCTCGCGCGAGAGCTCCTGCTCGGCGGCCGAGGCCATGGTGTAGCCGTCGAAGCCAACCAGGAAGCAACGGCGCGCGCCGAGGCTAAGGGCGGCACCCAGGGCAAGGGCCAGCGGGCTGTTGTCGGAAACCGGGCCGAGATGACCCTCATCCGTCTCGAAGGAGCGGGCCTGGACGACCTTTGCCTTCAGCCCCTCAGGCACGCAGCCCGGCACGCGGGGCGGGGCGGGAACCACGGCGGCGGCAACGCCCGCCATCGCTTCGGCCGGCGCGCGGAAGGCATCATGGCCAGGCAGGCAGAGAAGCTGGCGGCCACCGATCTGGCCCGCGATGTCGAGATGCCGCGAGGAGGAGAAGATCACCACCGGATCATGCTGCGCGACCAGCCGCGCGATAGCGGTGCAATGGCGGTTCACCGAGGGGCCGCCACCCACCAGCAGCACATCCCCCGCCCTCATGCCGAGGGTGGAGACATCCGGGTAGACGGCGTTGTCCACGTCCTGGCCGCCCTGGCGCTGCAGCGCCTGCACGATGGAAAGGACGGAGTAGCGGTTCTTCGCCAGCCAATCCATCACGTCCTTCTGGGGCAGGTTGTTCGCCCCCGAGATCATGTAGGGCAGGTTCGTGCCCCAGCCCTGCTCGCGCTGCATCGCCTCGAAGGGCGCGACGACGGCGGAAAGCGCCTGGTGGTCCAGCGGGGCGTTCTTCCCCTCGCGCGCGAGCTGGATGAGGATCGTCTCGGTCTTCGCGTTGCCGGCCCCGCGGCCCATGCCCGTGAAGGTGCCATCCACGATGTCGGCGCCCGCCTCGATCGCCGCCAGCGTGTTGGCGAAGGCCAGGCACATGTTGTCATGCCCGTGGAAGCCAATGGAGAAGCCCGGCATGCGCTCGCGCAGCTCGCGGAACAGGCGGGACACCTCGCTCGGCGTCACGCCGCCATAGGAATCCACCAGGGACAGGGCGTCATAGGCATCCTGGCTCTCGATCGCGAGGCGGATGTGGTCGAGATTGTCCTTGAAGGTGGACAGGTACATCACGTTGAAGCCGACCTGCAGCCCGATCTTCTTCAACTCGCGCGCCAGCGAAAGCCCGTGCGGCAGCTGGGCCGGCGAGCAGGCGATGCGCACCATGTCGATGATGCCGACCAGCGGGCCAAACAGGGCGGGCACGCGCTCCGGCTCCACCGCCTTGGCGTCGATCATCACCAGCAGCTTCTGCTCGGGCCGCAGCCGCTCGCGCAGCGCCTGAAGCTTGTCGGCCGTGAGGAAGAAGTACTCGCCATAGTAGCCGGACAGCCGGTCGTTCACATAGCCGACCTCGACATGGTCGATTGGAAGCCGGGCCACGCTGTCCATATAGGTATCGACAAGGCGGGGATCGAAGTCCCAGGAGGTATAGTACCCACCATCACGGAAGGTGCAGTCCAGGACCTGAACCATTGCCATCTCTCCACCGGGCATGCCGCGCCGCACAATGGCGGAACCTAGCCATGCAACCCACGGTGGGCAATCTGCAATCACCGGAGGCAGTGGTCCACCCCTCCGGCATGAAGCCCGGCTTGCACACGAGGCGAGTTGGTACGGGCGGCGGAACGGGCCTGGCTACCCCATTTGGTGCAGACCTCACACGAACGTGAGCAGAGGTGAGGAGACCTCGCCCCCCCTCGGAAACGGGTCCCCGGCGCCCGGTCAGAAGCTCAAGGCCGTGCGCATACCCAGGACAAGCGCATTGCGTATCCCGGCCTCGGCGCCGGGATGCACAACATACTGCGCCACGGGCTGTAGCAGCCAGCCGGGCTGGAGCTGCGCCGCGTAGGTCAGCTCCACCAACGCCTCCTGCCGGCGCAAGGCGCCGCCGAGGTCGTCAAGCAACCGGGCCTCGCGGTCCCGCCGCCGGGCCGCCCCCGAAACCTGGGCATAGGCGACGCCGAGGCCAAGCACATCCTCCGGACGGCCCGGCAACGGCCCCTTATAGGTCAGGCCAGCATCCAGATAGAGATCGATCGGGTTGAGGCGAGCCGGGGTGCCAACCACCCGGAAGAAGGCGCCTATCCCCCCGTCCTCCTGCCCCTGGGGCCGCCAGAGCTGGGCATCGGCCAGGGCATAGAGGCCGTAATTGCCCCGGCGCATCGAGGGCTCGCCCTCAAGCGCTGCGCCCAGGTCCTGGTAGCGCCCGGTGTGATACCAGCCGCCGAACTTCAAGGTGGCGGGCAGGCCGGTGATGCCCCGCTCGACCCCGTGTCCGACCTCACCGATCAGGAAGGCGTCGTCGCCCACCGGGAAAAGCAGTCCATTCCGGTTGCGCCGCTGTGGATCGCCCGAGCGCCCGCCCGCTGGATCGCCGTTGAATGCGCCGAACGCGAGATAGGTCGCCTCGGGCGCTCCCAGCCGGATCCGGATACCAGGCGTCGCGAGCGGATAGGCCGGCCCACCGCCACGCAAGCCGGCCCCGGCGATGGCGGGCCATCCGAAGGTGGCATTGACGAAAAGGCCTGCCTGTTCGCTGACCAGGAATTCCTCATCCGCCAGCAACTGGCCGATGCGCAGCGAGGCAAAATCGCTGAACAGCGACTGTTCGAACCAAGCCGTATACAGGCGCGTGGAGGGTGCGGCCTCGATGCTGCTCACGGTCAGCAGATTGCCCAGGTAATGCTCGGACAGGCCCTGGCCATGGGTTTGTAGCGCATCGGCCTGCAGCTTCCCGCCCGTCCATCCCATGGCCCGTTCCAGGTCGAGCGTGACACCCAGCCGGACCGCACCCTCATAGATGGCGCCGCGCCGCACGCCCCCATCCAGATTGCCGAGCACCTCGCCCGTGTAGTCCAGGCGAAGCTCAAGCCCCCGCGCCGCCAGGGCGCTCCGCTGTCCGCCCCAATCGCCGGTCAGGTTTTCGGAGAAATCGGGGCCGTTGCCCTCGGCCCGCGAACCTGGGAAGGCCCAGGCGCTGCTGGCCAGGATCGCCATGGAGAGCAGGAAGGGCCTCGCTGAACGGGCCATGCCCCGCGCCCCGCGCCCAAGGGCCCGTGTGGTGCTTGCCATTCTTCCTACTCCGGCCGGCCCAAGGGCGGTGTGTTCCGATGCGCGGCGCGATGCGGGACAGGACGAGCCAAAGGCCGCCGCGGCGATCAGACTCCGGACAGCTTAGCTCACCCCGAGATAGCGGCCAGGCTTGTGGTTCATCGCCAGGATCAGGTTGAGCACCAGAGCACCGAACAGGGAGAGCGCGACCTGGTTCCAATCCAGCACGAAGCAGGCGCCGAGCAGCACCAGCGCATCGAAGCCCATCTGCACATAGCCAGCCCGCCAGCCCCGCCTTTCCTGCAGGTCCATCGCCAGCAGATTGATGCCGCCAAGCCCGGTGCGGTGGCGCATCAGGGCCAGCACCCCCATTCCCATCAGGATTCCTCCCATCAGGGCCGCATAGAGCGGGGAGACATGGGCGATGCCGAGCCAGGCCGGCGAGTAGCGCGCGAGAAGGGAGACCGCCGCGATGGCGACCACGGTGCGCAGCAGCACGCGCGCCCCCATTCGCCGCCATCCCAGGCTTAGGAACGGAATATTCAAGGCGAAGAACAGCAGGCCGGAATCGAGCGGCGTCGCGTAGCCGAGCAGCAGCGCCAGCCCTGCCAAGCCGCTCGTCACGATCCGCGCCTCGCCATAGAGAACCAGGCCGAGCCCCACCATGGAGCAGCCCAGCAGGAGCGCCGCGGCGTCCTCGTAACCCCTGTGCGGGGAGGAGGGCAGGGACACTCCGGCAGGGCCGGGTACGGGGCGGGGATGTTGCTGCAAGGCGATCTTCCGGAGGGATCGGTCAGATGGGCTGACCTATACCCAAGTCCCTGCCGCGCCGCAGCAAAAGAATGCGGTCAGCTTTCCCCGGGCGGATAGCGTCCCGCCGCCTTGCCGAGGGCGGAGGCCAGGCGCAGCGCCCAGGCCTCGATTCCCGCCGCATCGCCCAGAAGGTCCTGCCGCACCTCGATCAGCACGGCATCCAGCCCTCGCGCATCGCCGTGCACCGGCACGGTATAGTCGAACACGCCCGGCTCGATCCGGTAGGGCTCGTTCTCTCCCACCACCAGCGCCGTGTCCTCCGCGATCGCTGCGGCGAGGCCGCGCCCGAACATGGCCGCCGCCCCGAACAGCACGCCGGCATGCCAGGGCCGGTCCACGCCCTGGAACCGCGGGGTGAAGCTGTGCACCCCGACGACAATCGCCGGCCTTCCCCTCTCCTTCCGCCGGTCGAGCAGGGCTGTGACCGCCTGGTGATAGTGATGGAACCAAGCGGCCTCTCGCGCCTCGCGCTCCTCCGGCCCGATGGCCAGGTTGCCGGGGATCACCGTGTCCTCGCTGCGCTCCGGGATGCTGGTCGGCACGCCCGGGGGACGGTTCAGGTCGATGACCAGGCGCGACACGCCGGAAAGGAGCAGCGGCGCGTCCAGCAGGGCGGAGAGGCGCCGGGCCAGGGATGCGGCGCCGATATCCCAGGCGATGTGCCGCCCCAGCTCGCTCTCCGGCAGGCCCAGCCCGGCATGGCGCGCCGGGATGTGGTTCGATGCGTGCTCGCAGAGCAGGATGAAGGGCGAGCCGCCTTCCGCGTTCAGCAGCGTGACAGGCGCGGGATCGCTCACCCGGCCTTCACCTCCTCGGTCGTCACATGGAAGCCCGCCAGCTGGCAGGGCCCGAAGGTGGTGGTCATGGCCACATCCGCCGCGTCGCGGCCACGCGCCATCAGGATGCGGCCGATGCGGGGGACGTTGTGCCGCGCATCGAAGGTGTACCAGTGCCCGCCGAGATAAACCTCGAACCAGGCGGAAAAATCCATCGCCGCATCCGACAACGGCACGCCGATATCCCCCAGATAGCCGGTGCAGTAGCGCGCCGGGATGTTCATGCAGCGGCAGAGCGTGACGGCGAGATGCGCGTAATCCCGGCATACGCCCACGCGGTCCACATTGCCGCCATGGGCGGTGCGGAAGACATCCGCGTGCTCGTAGCCGAACTGGATGCGGTCATGCGCGTAGTCGCAGATGGCCTGCACCCGCGCCCAGCCTGGCTCCGTGCCGCCGAACAGGGACCATGCGAGGTCCGAGAGACGGTCCGTCTCGCAGTAGCGGCTGGCAAGGAGGAACACGAGCGCCTCGTCGGGCAGTTCCTCCACCGGCAGCTGCCGCGCCTCCGGCGCATAGACATCCGGCACGCCGGGATCCAGCACGTCAAAGCGCGTGGAGATGGTCAGCCGCCCCCGTGGCGCGACGATGCGGTGGCAGATATTGCCGAAGCCGTCGCGATACTCCGTCGCGCCGATCGGCGGATCGAAGCGGATCTGATGCGGCCCGAGAACATCCGGCATGCGGGAGGGATGAACGCTCAGCGCCAGGATCATCGGCGTGGGGCCGGGGCATTCATAGGTGATGTCGTAGCCGGCATGGATCTTCATCGGCGGGCGTCTCCGGTCAGGTGGGGTGGGCACGGGGCATCTCCGCGCCGGCTGGATGGAGGGCGGCTCATGCGTGCTGCCGCTCGGCCGGTTCCGCGGGGGAAGGCTCGCCTTCGGCCGTGACGGTGACCGAGACATCCATGCCCAGCGCGTCGTCCGGAAAGCCTTTCCAGCTGCCATGGAGCGGCACGGCCTGCGCCGGGTCGCGCGCCACGGCCACGCGGATCAGGTCGCGGTTGCCGACGATGCCGTTTGTGGGATCGAACTCGACCCAGCCCGCGCCGGGCAGGTAGACGCGCACCCAGGCATGGGTGGAGCCGCCGCCGACATGCGCGCGCCCTTCGCGCAGCGCCGCGTCATGGCCGGGCGAGAAGATGTAGCCCGAAACGAAGCGCGCCGCGAGGCCGAGTGACCGGACGGCCTCCATCATCAGCAGGGCGAAATCCCGGCAGGTGCCGCTGCCCAGCTCCAGCGTGCGCACCGGCTCCTGGATACCCCCGAGGGCCCGCGGCACATAGGTGAAGTCGCGCTTCACCGCATGGGTCATGGCCGCCAGCAGGTCCAGCGTCCCGGTCGGCCCGTTCCTGCTCAGGAAGCCGCGGGCCCAGCGATCCACGACGCGGTCCGGATCGGGGTGGTGGCGCTCGATCGAGCGTGCGAGATCCGGCATCTCCTCGGTCGAGTAGGAGAGGGGCAGGCTGCGCGCATGCTCCTCCAGCCGGAAATCCAGCTCCTCGACAGGGCGATGATCCAGGATGACGCGGCTCGCGAAGCGCAGCTCCCGGGCCCGTGCGGTGAAGCTGGCCACGCCCACGCTGTTCCCGAAGACATCATGCACCCACCAGAGCTCCGACGGCTCCGGGGTGATGTCGATCCGGGCCTTCAGCAGACGCTGGTCATGCCCCGCCCGGGGCCGCAGCATCATCCGGTGCTCGCCGAAGGATACGGGCTGACGGTATCGATAGGTCGTGACGTGTCGGACAGTCAGGATCGGCATGGGGGCAACCTCTCGGCCCCGGTTGCCGAGGCAAGGAACGGGCCGGAACCGGCCCGGGCTCATGCCCAGCCGCCTCCGGCCCGCCCATACCCGCGCTAACGTGAAGCCGGACGATGCAGTTGCGGCCCAAATTTATCCCATGTGAATTCTGCGCGGGCCTGGACCAGGGGGCAGGTGGACAGCCGCCCCCGGCCGAGCGGCTAGAACAGCCCGTCGATGCGGCCTTCCGCATCCAGCCCGATCGTCTCCGCGGCGGGGTGGCGCGGCAGGCCGGGCATGGTCATCACGTCGCCGCAGATGGCCACCACGAAGCCCGCACCCGCCGAGAGCCGCACCTCGCGCACCGGCAGGGTGTGCCCGCTGGGCGCGCCGAGCAGCGCGGGATTGGCGGAGAAGGAGTATTGCGTCTTCGCGATGCAGACCGGCGCGTTGCGGAAGCCGGCCTCCTCGAACTTCTTCAGCCGCATGGCCAGGGCCGGCGGCAGCGCGATGTCAGAGGCGCGATAGACCTCCCGCGCGATGGTCGCGATCTTGTCCGCCAGGGGCATGTCGTCGGGGTAGATGGGCTGGAAGCGGGACGTGCCGCCCGCGATCAGGTCCTGCACCGCCCGCGCCAGCTCCGCCGCGCCGGCCGCGCCATCGCCCCAATGGGTGCAGAGGATGGCGCGCGTGCCCGCGGCCCGCATCGTCTCCTGCACCGCCGCGATCTCGGCATCCGTGTCGCTGGTGAAGCGGTTCAGCGCCACCACCACGGGCAGGCCGAACTTGCCCATGTTCTCCACATGGCGCTCCAGGTTCGAAAGGCCGCGGCGCACCGCGGCCACGTCCTCGGTGCCCAGCGCCGCCTTCGCCACGCCGCCATGCATCTTCAGCGCGCGCACCGTCGCCACCACCACGCAGGCGGCGGGCTTCAGCCCGGCCATGCGGCACTTGATGTCCAAGAACTTCTCGGCCCCCAGATCGGCGCCGAAGCCCGCCTCGGTCACCACCACATCGGCCAGGCGCAGGCCCAGCCGCGTCGCGATCACGCTGTTGCAGCCATGGGCGATGTTGGCGAAGGGTCCGCCATGCACCAGGGCCGGGCTGCCCTCCAGCGTCTGCACCAGATTGGGCATCAGCGCGTCGCGCAGCAGCGCGGCCATCGCGCCATCCGCCTTCAGCTCATGCGCTGTCACGGCGCGCCCGTCCCGCGCCTGGCCGATGATGATCTTCCCGAGCCGCGCGCGCAGGTCGTCCAGATCCTTCGAAAGGCAGAAGATGGCCATCACCTCGGAGGCGACGGTGATGTCGAAGCCGTCCTCCCGCGGGAAGCCGTTGGCCACGCCGCCAAGCCCGACCGCCGCCAGCCGCAAGGCGCGGTCGTTCATGTCGATGGCGCGCTTCCAGGCGATGCGCCGCGCATCCAGGTCCAGCGCGTTGCCCCAGTAGACATGGTTGTCGATCATCGCCGACAGCAGGTTGTTGGCGCTGGTGATGGCGTGGAAATCACCGGTGAAGTGGAGGTTGATCTCCTCCATCGGCGCCACCTGCGCCCGCCCGCCGCCTGTCGCGCCGCCCTTCACCCCGAAGCAGGGGCCAAGGCTGGGCTCGCGCAGCGCGATCATGGTCCGGGTGCCCAGCGCGTTCAGCGCGTCGCCCAGGCCGATGGTGGTGGTGGTCTTGCCCTCACCGGCGGCGGTGGGGTTGATGCCGGTCACCAGAACCAGCGCGCCCTCCGGCCTGCCCTCCTGGGCGCGCACGAAATCCATGCCGATCTTGGCCTTGTAGCGCCCATGGGGCTCCAGGGCCTCCAGGGGGATTCCGGCCCGCTCCGCGATCTCGGTGATGGGCCGCAGCGTGGCGGCCCGCGCGATCTCCAGATCCGTCGTCATCCCAGGTCCCTGCGGCTCGTCGCCACGGGGTTAAGGCAGGCCCGTGCGCGCGGCAAGCCAATGGCGCTTGGCGGACCGGCACCGGGAATGCCAAGGTTACGGCAAGGATAAGATCCGGAGGAAAACGCCATGACCGACCGCCCCCGCGGCCTGCCCCGCCGTGCCCTGCTGGCCACCCCGGCCATCCTTGCCGCGCCTGCGCTGATTCGCGCACGCCCCGCCAGTGCCCAATCCACCGAAGCCTGGCCCGCGCGCCCGGTTTCGGTGCTGGTGCCCTTCGTGGCGGGCGGCCCCTCGGACATCGTGGCCCGCGCCGCCTCCAACCGCATGGCCCAGGTGATCGGCCAGCCCGTGGTGGTGGAAAACCGCCCCGGCGCGAATGGCGAGATCGCGGCCCGCGCCGCCATGCGCGCGGCGCCGGATGGCCACACGATGATGATCGGCTCCATTGGCGTCTGGGCCATCAACGCCGCGCTGCGCCCCAATCTTGGCTATGATCCGGTGAAGGACTTCACGCCCCTCGTCCTCGCCGTCACCACGCCGAACGCGCTGGTGGTGAACCGCGACCACCCGGCGAAGGACGTGCCCTCCCTGATCGCCTGGCTGAAGGAGCGCAACGGCCGCGCCTCCTACTCCACCTCCGGCGTCGGCTCCTCGGACCAGATGACGACGGAGCTGTTTAAGCTGCGCACCGGCACGCAGATCACCCATGTGCCCTATACCGGCGGCGCGGCGGCGGCCACCGACCTGATCGCGGGGAATGTCGATCTCTCCTTCCAGAACCTCGGCACGGTGGCGGGACACATCAATGGCGGGCGGCTGCGCGCGCTGATGGTGACGAGCGAGAATCCGCATCCGGTGCTGCCCGGCGTGCCCACCTCGAAGCAGGCCGGGCTGGAGGATTTCGTCGTCACCTCCTGGCAGGCCTTCATGGCGCCCGCCGGCATGGCCACGCCGCTGCGGGACCGCGTGGCCGGCGCGCTGCGCGATTCGCTGCTGCATGGCGATGTGAAGCCGAGGCTGGAACAAATCGGATTCGATGTCGTGCCCACCACGCCCGAGGATTACCGGCGCTTCCAGGAAGCCGAGATCGCCCGCTGGCGCGAGGTGGTGCGCAGCGCGAACATCACCGCCGGATGACGCGCCAGCCCGCTTGACGCAGATCAAAGTCGGGCCAATCCCGCGGGCGTAACCCGCTTTCCATGACGGCCCCGCGCCGTCATGGAAAAGCGAGGACCCAATGTCGATTCGATACGGTGCACTGGCCACGGCCTTCCTGGCCTGCACCGCGCTGGCGCCCCTCTCGGCGCCCGCCCATGCCCAGGATCCCTTCGGCCAGGCCGTGCGCGGCAAGCAGGCCGGCGATGTCGTGCTCGGCGCCGGCCTCATCGGCGTGATGCCGCGGAGCGGCGGCCGCGTCAGCGCCATCGGCGGCAGGCCGGAAGCGAGCGACACCGTCACGGGGCAGCTCGACCTCACCTATTTCGTCCTGCCGCAGGTGTCGCTGAACCTCATCGCGGCCACCACGCGCCATGACGTGCAGGTGCGCGGCTCCGCAATCGGCGATGTGGATCTCGGCCGCGTCTGGGCGCTGCCTCCCACCCTCACCGCGCAGTTCCATCCCTTCCCCGCCGCGCGCATCAGCCCCTATATCGGCGCCGGGCTGAACTACACCTTCTTCTATGGCGAGGGCGGCGGCCGCACCGCGCCGGTGACGAAGGTCGATGTGAAGAACGACTTCGGCTACGCCGTGAACCTCGGCGTGGATGTGGAGCTCGCGCCGCGCTGGCTGCTGAATGTCGATGCGAAGAAGCTCTGGCTGAACCCGGGCGTCGCGGTGAACAGCGGCGCGATCCATGCGCGCGCGGATCTCGATCCCTGGATCCTCGGCGCGAGCATCCGCTACCGCTTCTGACCGGCAGGGCCGATGGGCGCGGCGCCGCGAGGCGCCCGCCCACCCGTCACGCCGCGCGGCGGTTGACGCCCAGTTCCTGCAGCGCCGCTTCCATGGCGGTGAGGGCGAAGCGCATGTCATCCGGCGTCACCGCGCCGATGCAGCCGATCCGGATGCTCGGCGTCGGCGTCGTGTAGAAGTTGCTGATCAGCACGCCGCGCCGCTTCAGCGCCTCCACGAAGCCGGGCAGGGTAAAGCCGGGCGCGTCGGGCTGGTGCAGGGTCAGGATGATGGGTCCCTGGTGCGCGGCGTCGAGATAGGGCCGCAGCCCCAGCCGCTCCGCCCCGGCGCGCAGCACGCGCATGTTCTCGGCGTAGCGCGCCAGCCGCGCGGCCTGCCCGCCCTCCGCATCATACAGGTCCAGCGCCACGCGGAAGGCATGCAGCGCCTGCACCGGCGGCGTGAAGCGGAAGGAGCCCCAGCCGGAACGCTCGGCATGGCGCAGCACATCCCCCAGGTCGAAGCACCAGGATCCCGCCATGCCCGCACGCTCCCGCGCGCGATCCATGGGGCAAACGGCGAATCCGATGCCCGGCAGCCCTTCGAGGCACTTGTTGGAGGTGAAGAGCACCACGTCGCATTCGGGCTGCGACTTCAGGTCGAAAGGCAGCGCGCCGAAGGCGGAAACCGCATCCACGATCAGCCGCTTCCCAGCCGCCCGCACCGCGGCGCCCACGGCGGCGGGGTCGTTGATGATGCCGCTGCCCGTCTCGGAATAGACCATGCCGACATGGGAGATGCTGGGATCGGCGGCCAGCGCGGCCGCGATCTCCTCCGCCGTCACGCCGCGCGTATCGGGCAGCGGCAGCGGCACGGGGTCGCGCCCGGCTTCCTGCGCCAGCCGGATCATGCGGTCGGCATAGGCGCCGTTGCGCGGGACCAGGATTCGCCCGCCCGGCGGCAGGAAGCTGCGGATGGCGGCCTCCACCATGAAATGGCCGGCGCCCTGCAGCGGCAGGGTGGCATGCACCCCGGCCACGCCGCCTGCCAGGTCCCGCACCCGCTCGCGCACCGCGACGTATTCGGGCCCGAAATCCGGGTCCCAGGGGGCGATGTCCACGGCCATGGCCGCCCGCGTCTCGGGGCGGGTCTGAACGGGACCGGGGGTAAGCAGCAGCATTGTTGGACCTTGCGGGCGTGACCAGGCGCCACGCCAAACTGCACCTCGCGCCGCAGCCGGACAAGCCACCGCGGGGAGGATCCGCTCCCCGGAAGCAACAACCGTAGGTCTCCGCCGAACGGCGCCTCTCGCGGCAAGCTTGCGCCCGCCCAGCCGGGCCACTACACGATTTCGAGACGCGAGGTGAACGCCTCCGTGCTTGCGCATCCCGCCGCAAAGCCTCCGGGAGATTCGTCAACGGGATGCCGCAAACGGCTGCACTGGAGAAGATGGGCGCCGCGCGCCCGGAAGCGCCGGGGCTGCGCGGCCTCCGCTCCCATCTCCTCGCCCTGGTCCTCGCCGTCCTGGCCCCTGCCCTCCTCATCAGCGGCGGCGCGGCCTGGCATCTTGCCGGCAGCTACCGGCATGCCTTCGAAACCCGGCTGCAGGACACCACGCGCGCCCTCGCCCTGTTCGTGGACAGCGAGATCGACACGCAGCTCACCACGGTGACGGCTCTCGCCTCCTCGCCCCTGCTGCAGCGGGGAGAGCTGGAGGTGTTCCGGGAGTGGGCGCGCGGAATCGCGGAAGGCTCGGAAGGGTGGGTCGTGGTCAATGATGCCGCGCCGGGCCACCAGCAGCTGCTGAACACCGCCCTGCCGGCGGACGCGCCGCTTCCGCCGCCCTCCGCCCCTGGGCAGGGCGCCTGGGACATCGTCCGCGAGGTGGTGGAGACGCGCCGGCCCGCCATGTCGAATCTTTTCACCGGGCAGGCCACCGGCCGCCATGTGGTGGTCGCGGCCGCACCGGTCATGCGGGATGGGCAGGTCACGCAGGTCGTTGTCCTCGTGATGGACCCGGCCGTGCTCTCCCGGCGGCTGCGGCAGAGGCGCCCCTCCAGCGATGCCTTCGTCTCTGTCGCCGATGGAAATGGCCGCATCGTCGCCCGGTCCCAGGACCATGACCGCTTCGTCGGCATGATACCCCCGAGCCGGATGGTGGACCCGGCCGAGCGCTCCAAGCGCCTGTTCCGCGCCATGACCGTCTATGGAGAACCCGGGCTTTTCTCGGCCCAGGACCTCCAGATGGGGCCCGGCTGGAGCGTGGTCGTGTCCGTGCCCTATGCCCAGTACAGGCTCAGCTGGCTCGCCCCCCTCGGCGCGCTGCTGGTCGGCTCCGCCGTGGCGCTCGGGATCGGGCTCGGTGTGGCGGCCTGGCTCGCCCGCCGGATGCTGCACCCGGTCGAAGCACTGGTCCGGCGGGCGGACGCCGTGGTCGCGGGCAGCTCCGCCCCCTTGCCGCCGGTCCCGCCGGCCGGCGTCGCGGAGTTCGAGGCCCTGCGCCGGTCGAGCGAAAGGGCCGAGGCAACCCTGGCCGCGCGCGAGGCCGAGTTCCGCGCGATCTTCGAGACGGCCGCCGCCGGCGTGGCGGAGACGGAAGCGGCCACCGGTCGCTATCTCCGCGTCAATGACACCTTCTGCGCCATCACGGGCCGCCCGGCCGCGGAGCTGGTGGGCCGCCTCGGCCCGCGGGATCTCCTCCACCCCGCGGACCGCGCCCTTTCAGCCCCCTCCGCCGGGCAGCTTGGCGGGATGGATACCGAAAGCCGGCTCCTGCGGCCGGATGGCGAGGTGGTCTGGGTGCAGTCCAGCACCGCCGTCTCCATGCGGGGCGCCGCGGGCCAGCCGCTTCGGATGGTGACCGTGGCGCAGGACATCACCGCCCGGAAGCGGGCGGAGGAGGCCCGCAGGCTTCTCTCCCTCGAAGTGGACCATCGCGCCAAGAACGTGCTGGCCGTGGTCCAGGCCGTGCTGCGGCTGACGCCGCGGGACGATCCGGCCACCTATGCGAGCGCGGTCGAGGCCCGGATCGCAGCCCTCGCCCGCGCCCATACGCTGCTGGCCCAGGCGAGCTGGCGCGGCGCCGAGCTGCGCGCCCTGGCGGAAGCCGAACTGGGCGCCTTCCAGGCCGGCGGCTCCTCTGCCTCGGACGGGGCGCCGCGCGCCCGGCTCTCGGGCCCGCATGTCATGCTCACCCCGGGCGCCGCCCAGGCCCTTTCCATGGTGCTGCACGAGCTTGCCACCAACGCGGTGAAATACGGCGCACTCTCCGCCCCCGGCGGGCTGGTCGATCTCTCCTGGTCTACGGATCACGCGGCCGGGCTGCTACGGCTGTGCTGGGCCGAAAGCGGCGGCCCGCCTGTTTCTGGCCCGCCCTCTCGCCAGGGCTTCGGAAGCCGCGTGATAAAGGCCAGCCTGCGCGACCAGCTCGGGGGCCAGGCCAGGCCGGTCTGGCATCCGACGGGACTGGTCTGCGAGATCGAGGCCCCGATCGATCGCGCCCTGCTGCCCGGCGGCCCGGGGATGGCAGGCTGATCCAGTCCACTCAGGCCGTCAGCGCCCCCCGGATCTCCCGCAGCAGCTTGCGCCGGATCGCCTCGGCGAAATCCGTGTAGTCCCGGCATTCCATGACGAAGGCGCCGGGCCCGCCGATCACCTCGGCCGCGTAATGCGCGGTCAGGTCCGGCTCCTCGTTCACCACGGCCAGGGCGTTGATCACCACCCCCGCCGCCACCGCCGCGTCGCGCACCGGCGCGGAGGCAACGCCGGCATTGCCCGCCCCATCGCCCGAGAGATCGACCACCTCCCGCGCCGCATCGGCCGGGAATCCGGCCAGCAGCTTCAGCGCCGCCGCCAGCCCCTCGCCCAATGCCGTCGCGCCCGCGGGAACCAGGCGCGGGGCGCTGTCCACGGCCTCCGCCAGGGCCACGGCCCCTTCAGCATCGGCGAGCAGGGTCCAGGGCACCACGACCTCCTGGGCACCGGGGCCGGACCAGAGCAGCACCGCCACCGCCGCCGCCCCGCGCGGCCCGGCCATGGCCGCCTCGGTCACCGCCGGATGGCGGAACGCCTCCGCCAGCCCGCCCATCATCAGCCCGAACTCGTCATGATCGACGGAGGACGAGGCATCCACCGCCAGGCACAGGGCTATGTCCACGTCCCGCATGCCGCAGTCTTGGCCCTGCCCGGGGCCGGGGGGAAGCCTGGCCCTGGGCCGCGCAGCTCCGGGCCGCAGGGATGCTGTCGGCGATTTCAACGCCGGCCGCCGGTTCGGGGCTTGGGCCCGGGCGCCGGGCGCACTAGATCGTGAGCTTCCGACAGCCAGGGGCCACGCAGGGCCCCTCCGGGCCATCCCGGCCCTGGGAGCGAACCGCCACCGATGGACGGCACGATCAATCTGGCCCCGCCCACCGGCGAGGACATGGGGCATGAGGGCGCTCCCATTTCCCGAATCGTCGCGGAGGTCGCGGCGACCTTCCCCGGAGAACGCATCACGCTCGGCGAGATGTCCGAGGCCTTCGGGGACCGTGCCTTCGGGCTTCTGATCCTTCTCCTGCTGCTTCCCTCGCTCCTGCCCGGCATGGCGACGGTCTTTGGCCTGCCCATGCTGCTGCTGGGCGTGCAGATGGGCATGGGGCGGCGTGTGCCGAGGCTGCCGGCCTTCATGGCCCGCCAGTCCATCAAGCGGACAGACCTGCTGCGCCTCGCCGGGGCCTCCTCCAAATGGCTGCGGCGGATCGAGTGCTATGTCCGGCCGCGCTCGGGGCCCTTCACCTCCCCTTTCGGGGACCGGCTCTTCGGCTGGCTCACCGTCTATGTCGCGATCATGCTCATCCTCCCCGGCCCGGGCACGAATGGTCCGCCCGCCTTCGGCAACATCGTCATGGCGCTGGGATTGGTGGAGCATGATAGCAAGACGATGGGCTGGGGCATCGTCCTGACCCTGCTGGGCTGCCTCTTCGCCACCGCCGTCCTGGCCGTGCTCTGCTGGCTGGGCATCGAGGCGCTCGGCTTCGTGTTCTAGGAAGCACAGCGGGCAGAAGAGCAACACCTGCCTGCCCGCACCCCCTCCCGGCGCGCCCCGTGCCGCGATACACGCCCGCCCCATGCGCCGGTGGCCCGCAAGGGCTGAAACGGGAATGCGCGACGTGCCCCGGCTCCCCTGGAGCGGGGGCGCCCATCCGCAGCTGCCCTCGCAACTGTAGGCGGCCGATGCGGCCCCCAAGGCCATTGCCACCCTCCGGGCTGGTGAGAAGGCGGGGGCCGATCCCTCGTGAGAGGAGGCCGCGAGCCAGGAGACCGGCCGGCGCAGAGCTGTCTCGCGCGTGCCGGGCGAGGTGCACCGGCGCAACGGACCTTTGGACAGGGGGCACAACCGCCCCTTCCGCTGGCGAGAACCGCGTCCACCGCCGCGTGCCCTCCTCCTGGGGGGCGCGCGGCTGATCGTGACCGCTCGGCTGGGGATAACCCGATGCGACGCCTTCTTCTGCTCTCCTTCACCGCCCTTTCCTTCCCCGCCCTGGCGCAGGGGACGAATCCGGGGACCAATCCGGGCACGCCGCCCGTCACCCAGCCCAGCGCTGCCGTGGCCGAGACGGTGGTAACCGCCACCCGCGTGCCGACGCCCATCGAGCGCGTGCCCGGCGCCGTGACCGTGATCGACCGCCAGACCATCGAGGAACGCGGCTACCAGACCCTTTCCGAGGCCCTGGCCACCGTGCCGGGCCTGGCGCTGATCCAGTCCGGCGGGCTGGGCCAGCCGGCCAGCGCCTTCATCCGCGGCACCGCCTCCCGCCACGCCCTGGTGCTGCTGGACGGCGTGCCGGTAAACGATGTCTCCGAGCCGAATGGCGCCTTCAACTTCGGCAACGACCTGCTGGGGATGGAGGTGGAGCGCATCGAGGTGCTGCGCGGCCCCGCCTCATCTCTTTATGGATCAGGCGCGATCGGCGGGGTGGTGAACATCGTCACCCGCCGTGCCCCGCGTGGCCAGGTGGCGGCGCCCTTCGGTGAGCTGGCGGGCGGCAGCAACCGTACCCTGCGCGCCCAGGCCGGCGTCACCGGCACGGCAGGCGCGTTCGACTATCTCCTCGCCCTGCGCAGCCTCTCCACCCGCGGCACGGATGCCACCCCTTCCCGCATCGAGGGCAACACGGGCGAGCGCGACGGCTTCCGCAGCGCCGGCGCCACGGTGCGCCTGGGCTGGACGCCGAGCGAGCGCTTCCGCCTGGAAGGCCTTGCCAGCTGGCGGGAGAACCATGGCGGGCTGGACAATGTGCCCTTCGACGACCCGAACTACTCCTTCGAGGATCGCCGCTACACGGGCCAGCTCCGCGCCGAGGGCAAGCCTTTCGATGTCTGGACCACCGGCTTCCGAATCGCCCGCACCGTGGACCGCCGCCGCTACTCCAACCTGGCTGACAGCTTCGACCTCTCCACCACCGACGACCTGTATCGCGGCGAGCGCACGGTCTTTGACTGGGGCAACCAGATCCGCCTGCCCGATGCCGGGTTCATCGACCAGAGCCAGATCGCCTTCGGCCTGACGCATGAGCGGGAGGAGGTGCGCCAGGCTTCCGGCAGCGCCTTCTTCCGCACCACCACCAACGCCGATGCGGACCTCACCGCCGGGCATGTGGGGTACCAGCTGCGCCTGTTCCGGCGCCTCGACCTGACCGCGGGCATCCGCAATGACAGCGCGGAGGATTACGGCACCCACACCACCTACCGGCTCGGCGCCGTGCTGGCCGTGCCGGAGATTTCCGCCCGCATCCGCACCGCCTATGGCACGGCCTTCAAGGCGCCCTCGCTCTACCAGCGCTATGGCCGGATCTCCGGCTTCTTCCAGGGCAATCCGGAGCTGCGCCCCGAGACATCCCAGGGCTGGGAAGCGGGCATCGAGTTCGACCTGCCGCTGGGTGCGCAGCGCGACTTCGCGACGCTCGGCGCCACCTATTTCGACAACCGCATCCGCGACCTGATCAACTTCGATCCCTTCTTCACCTCGCTGGAGAATGTGGACCGCGCGCGGATCAAGGGCGCGGAGTTCACCGCCACGCTGCGCCCGGCCCGGTGGCTGACGGCATCCGCCGCCTACACCATCACCGATGCCCGCGACGCCCGCACCGGCGAGCGCCTGGCACGCCGGCCGGAGCAGCAGCTGGCCCTGAACGCCAGCATCCGCCCGGTGGCGAACGTGACCATCGCGCCGGAGCTGATCGTCTATGGCCGCTCGCGCGAGGGCGCCTTCGCCTCCTACCGCAACGATGGCAGCGCCTACACCGTGCCGCGGGACAACAAGGCCGGCACCATCTTCAACCTGACCGCGACCTGGCAGGTGACCGAGCCGGTGGCGCTGTTCGTGGAGGGCCGCAACCTGACCGACAGCGACTTCGAGCCGGCGAACGGCTTCGTCATCCCGGGCCGCACCGTTCTGGCGGGAACGCGCTTCCGGTTCTGACAGGGCCGCGTGGTTCCGCGGGCCGCCGCGGGACCACGGCGCCGCGAGCGTTCGCGGCAACCCGGTGCCGCGAGCTGTCGCGGCACCCGGGGGCGTGGGCTACCGCGCCACCCCTGGAGGCAGCCGCGCCCCGGGCATGGCCGGCTCCGCCAGCGCGGCCGCCACGCTCTCCCGCGGGGCGCCGAGGAAACGGCCCTGCGCGAAGTCGGCGCCGAGCTTCCCCAGCATCCTCCACTCCGCCTCATTCTCCACGCCCTCCACCACCGTGGCCGCGCCGAAGGCACGGGCGATGTCGAGCAGCGCGCAGAGGACGGGCTCCCGCTGCGGTGCCCCGATCCGCAGGACCGAGCCGTCCACCTTCACCATGTCGAACCGGAAGTCGTGCAGCGAGGCCAGCTTCGAATAGCCCGTGCCGAAATCATCCAGCGCGAGCAGCACGCCCATGGCGCGAAGGCTCCGAAGCTTCTCCCGCACGCTTCCAGGGCGCGCGGTGAGCGTGCGCTCCGTCAGCTCGAGCACCAGCCGGGATGGCTGCAGCCCGGTGCGATGCAGGATTGCCCCGATCCCGGAGATCAGCCCGGGCTGGCTGAACTGCACGGGCGAGAGATTCACCGCGATGCGCCAGCTTCCGCCCACCGCCGCCTCGCAGGCCTTCTCGATCGCCCAGAGGCCGATCGGCACGATCAGCCCGGTTTCCTCGGCCACGGGGACGAACACCTCCGGCGACACCGGCCCGAGTTCCGCGCTGCGCCAGCGTAGCAGCGCCTCCAGCCCCTCCACCCGCCCATCCGCCACGCGGCGCATGGGCTGGAAATCCAGGGACAGCTCCTCCCGCTCAAGCGCGAGCTGGAGGGCGGCCGGCACTGTCGCGGCGGAGCGGAGCTGGCGCATCGCCGCCCCCTCAGGCCACGCCCGGTCGCGGCGCTCCGTCTGCACGGGCGCCTCCTGCCCGTGCAGGCGCACGCTGTTCCCGCCGCGACGCTTCGCCTCGTACAGGCTCTGGTCGGCCAGGCGGAGCAGCGTGTCCGCATCCCCCTCCCCGGTCAGGCATCCACCCACGCTCACGCCGACACGCAGCTCCGTGCCGCAGGGCAGGACATAGGGTTCGGAAAGCTGGCCGACGATGCGCTGCCCGATTTCCAGAACCCTGGCGGCATCCACATCCCGCAGCAGCACGGCGAATTCATCTCCGCCCAGGCGCCCGGCGACATCATCCGGGCGAACGGCGCCGCGCAGCCGCTCCGCCACCAGGCGGAGCAGCGCATCCCCGGCGGCGTGGCCATGGATATCATTCACGGTCTTGAAGCCGTCCAGGTCGAGAAGGAGCACTGCGGCCGGCTGGTTCCCCGCCTCCGTGATCTCCTCCAGTTCCCGCGCGATGCTGCGGCGGTTCGGCAGGCCGGTCAGCGTGTCATGCATGGCCTGGTGGGCCAGCTCGTGCAGCACCTCTACCTCCCGCGTGCGGTCGCGCGTCGTGCCGCGAAAGCCGATCAGCACCCCGGCTTCCGAGCGGACCGGCACGCCGTTGGACTGGAAATGGCGAATGGAGCCATCGGACTGGCGCAGGCTGAACTGGAAGTCGCGGAAAGGCTCCCCGGCGGCCTGTCCCGCCAGACGGCGAGCCCAGATCTCGGGCGGGGTGATGGGATCGCGCGCCGGATAATCGGCGATCATGCCCCCGATGCGGGCGCATTCATCGCCCCGATGAATCCCGTTGTGGTCGGAGATGAAGGTGAAGCGCCCCTCCAGATCCGTCTCCCAGACCATGTCGGAACAGCATTCCGCCAGATCCCGCGCCCGCCGAAGCGCGAGGAGAAGCTCGACATTCAGCGCCTTCAGGCGCGCGACCTGTTCCCGCCTGTGACCGACCAGCCGCCGGATCAGCAGGAAGAGCAGGAGCCCATGGGCCAGGATGAGGCCCGTATCCCAGGAGGCCGTCAGGACAAGGAAGTGGCCCTGCCTCTCGGGCAGGGTGGCGATCAGCCCGGCGGTCAGCAGGCCGAATTGCAGCGAGATGAGGAGCGAAACAGGCGGATGGCGAAAAACCACGCTGTCACTCCCCGGAATGGACAACCATGAAGGGTGAAGCCCCTGTTCGCGACCGCATGCCGCGATCAGGCTTCGATCAACTCTCGTTATGATTGCAAGTTTCGCCTGCGAGAACCCTCCACGGCTTCACGAGTTCTCATGAGGTCGGCCCGAAAGGCCGGCCAATGGGCCTGCAGAAGGGGGAAGCGCCCGCCGGGGCGCCCCCGCCCCGACCGTCAAAGCGTCTCCAGCAGCCCCAGGATCACCTGCCCCCGTGGCGCCAGGTCGCGCCACAGGATGTGCTCGTTCGGCGCATGGGCGCCGGCGCCGGTGCAGCCCAGCCCGTCCAGGGTGGGAACCCCCATGGCAGCGGTGAAGTTGCCGTCGGAGCCGCCGCCCCGGTGCTGCTTGGGCAGTTCGTAGCCGGCCTCGCGCGCCAGGGTCCGGGCGCGCTCATACAGCTTCAGGATATCCGCGTTCTCGGCGAAGGAGGGGCGGTTCATCCCACCCTCGATGGTGATGGTGATGCCATCCTCCGTCCCGGCCAGGGCGAGGATCTCTTTCTCCATCCGCTCGCCATCGGCCAGTGTGGCCACGCGCAGGTCGATCTCGCAGCCGGCCTCGGGCGGGATCACGTTGGGGCGGGTGCCGCCCCAGACCGGCGCGACATTGGTCGTGGTGCCGCCCGCCAGGTCCACCATGGCATGCACCTTCCCGATCAGCGCGGCCAGTGCCACCACGGCGCTGCGCCCCTCGGTCCAGTTGCCGCCGGCATGGGCGGAGACACCCTCGATCCTCACCACGAAGCGGCCCACGCCCTTGCGCGCCGTGACGCAGGCGCCGCCGGGATTGCCGGCCGGCTCGGGGATCAGCACGGCGGTCGCACCCCGCGCCTCGCGCTCGATGATCTCGCGGGAGGTCGGGCTGCCCACTTCCTCATCGGGCGTGAGCAGCAGGGTGACCGGGCTGCGGGTCTGCACCCCCTGGCGCAGGATCTCGCGCAGCGCGTTGAAGGCCAGGAACGAACCCGCCTTCATGTCATAGATGCCGGGGCCGAAGGCCTTCTCGCCCTCCACCCTCCAGGGCATCGACTTCTCCAGCGTGCCGTGGTCCCAGACCGTGTCCAGGTGCCCGGCGATCACCACGGGCGGGCGGTTGCCCGTGGCCGGGCTGGACCGGGTGCGGGCGATCAGCGTGTCGCCATAGCCATCCCGGCCCGGGATGCGCTCCAGCTCGGCGCCGGCCTCGCGCAGCTCCGCCTCGATCCGGTCGATCAGCCCGTTCACGGCCTTCGGGTCGGTGGTCGGCGTCTCATGCAGCACCCAGCCGCGCAGCTCCTCCAGCAGGGCCTCGCTGGTGCCGATCCGGGTCTGGGGCATGCTGCATTGTCCTCTCTCTTGGGTGGGGGGTTCTCGCGCCGGGGTCCGGTCTTGTCCATGCTCGCCGGACGGGAATCCGGGGGATCGGGCATGGACGGAATGCGCTTCGAGGATCTGTCGCTGGGCCAGTCCGCCCGCTTCGCGAAGACGATCACGGAGGCGGATATCCTCCTCTTTTCCGCCATTTCGGGGGACAACAACCCCGTCCACCTGGATGCCGAGGCCGCCGCCACCTCCTTCTTCGGCGAAAGGGTGGCGCATGGGATGCTCACGGCCTCGCTCATCTCCGGGCTGCTGGGGACGCGGCTGCCCGGGCCCGGCGCCGTCTATGTCTCCCAGAGCCTGAAGTTCCGGGCTCCGGTCCGGATCGGCCAGACCGTGGTGGCCGAGGCCGAGGTGGTGGCGCTGGACCCCGCGCGCCGCCGCGCGACGCTGCGCACCACCTGCTCCGCCGCGGGGGTGCTGGTGGTGGAGGGTGAAGCCGTGGTCATGATCCCGCCCAGAGAGGCTGCCCCCGCTGGATAGTGGCCTGCCGCGATGCCACATTCCCCCCATGAGCATTGAGATGAAAAAGGTTTGCGTCTTCTGCGGCGCGAATCCCGGCACTGATCCCGCCTTCGCCGAAGCCGCCCGCGCCCTGGGCCATGCGATCGCGGAACGCGGCCTTGGCCTGGTCTATGGCGGCGGCAAGGTGGGGCTGATGGGCGTGGTGGCCGATGCCGCGCTGGAGGCGGGCGCCGAGGTGGACGGCGTGATCCCCGAGCACCTGATGCAGCGCGAGCTGGGCCATGGCTCCGTCACGCGCCTGCATGTCGTCTCCTCCATGCATGAGCGGAAGGCCATGATGGCGAAGCTGTCGGACGGCTTCGTGGTGCTGCCGGGCGGCTTCGGCACGCTGGAGGAGGCCTTTGAGGTTCTCACCTGGTCCCAGCTGGGCCTGCACCGGAAGGGCACGGTCTTCCTGGACGTGAAGGGCTACTGGTCCACGCTGAGCGCCATGATGGACGGGATGGTGACGGCCGGCTTCGTCCGCCCGGAGCATCGCAGCCTTTCCCTCACGGCCGGGAGCCCGGCGCAGGCGCTGGACATGCTGGCCGCCTATCGCCCGCCCGAGCTGACGCGCTGGATCGAGCGCGTGGCGCAGGCCTGATCCGGCCGGCCATGCCCTGCCATCTCTGGACGGATTGGCGCCGCCTGCCGGAAGCCGCGCGCGGCGGCACCCTGGCCCTGGGCAACCTGGACGGGGTGCACCGGGGCCACCGCGCCGTGCTGGCCGCCGCCCATGGGGCGCGGCCGGACCTGCCCCTGGGCGCCCTGACCTTCGAGCCGCATCCGCGCGAGCATTTCCGCCCCCAGGATCCACCCTTCCGCCTGACCCTGCTGCCCGCCAAGGCCGCGGCGCTGGAGGCCGCCGGCTGCGCCCATGTCCACGCCCTGCCCTTCGATGCCGCCCTGGCCGCGATGGAGGCCGAGGTCTTCTGCGACTCCATCCTGCGGGACGGGCTGGGGGCGCGGCACCTGGCCTGCGGCGCCGATTTCGCCTTCGGCCACCGCCGTGGAGGGGACGTGGCCTTCCTGGCGCGCTGGGCGGAGCGGAACGGCATCGGCCTGACTGTCGTTCCCCCGGTTTCCGATGCCGCCGGCCCTATCAGCAGCACCCGCATCCGCCGCGCCCTGCAGGATGGCTACCCCGAGCGCGCATCCGCCCTGCTGGGCCGTGACTGGGAGGTGCGGGGCACGGTGTTCCACGGGGACCGCCTGGGCCGGGAGCTGGGCTGGCCCACCGCCAATCTGTGGATGGGCCGCCATCTCGAACCCGCACGCGGCGTCTATGCCGTCTTCGCCGTGCTGCCCGATGGCAGCCTGGTGCCGGGCGTGGCCAATATCGGCCGCCGCCCCACCCTGGGCGGCGATGCGGAAACGCGGCTCGAAACGCATCTCTTCGACTGGTCGGGCGATCTCTACGACCAGGAGATCGGCATCCGCCTGCACCGCTTCCTGCGGGAAGACGCCACCTTCCAGGGTCTGGATGAGCTGAAGGCCGCCATCGCGGCCGACGCCGCCCGGGCGCGGAGCGTTCTGGCGGTCCCGGATCCGGGCTGACGCGGCGCGCTAGGTGCCCCGGAGGACGAGCATCCGGGCCGCCCCGCCTTCCCTCTCGGCCACCACCTCCCAGCCTGGCAGCTCGGGCCTTTCCTCATCCCGCCCGGTCTCCAGGCAGGCCAGGGCCCCCGGGGCGATCCAGCCCGCGGCGCGCAGCGCTGCCAGGGCGGCCGGGCCGAGATCCTTGCCATAGGGGGGATCCAGGAAGACCAATCCGCAGGGCGTATCGGCGGGCGGCGGGCGCAGCGCGCTCCCCCCAATCACCCGCGCCATCCCCTCGGCCCGCAACGCCACGACATTGGCCCGCAGGGCGGCCAGGGCGGCACGGTCCTGCTCGATGAAGAAGGCCCGCGCGGCTCCGCGGGACAGGGCTTCCAGCCCCAACGCCCCGGTGCCGGCGAAGGCATCGAGCACCGCCGCGCCCTCGATCACGCCCCGGCCGGCCCAGGGCGCATGCCAGAGGGAGTCGAAGAGGGCCTGCCGCAGGCGGTCCGCCGTGGGCCGCGTCGTCGCGCCCGGCGGGGCCTGTAGGGCACGCCCGCGCCAGCGGCCAGCAACGATCCTCATCCTCGCGCCCTGCCCCTCACTCCGTCCGCGGCTTGGCGCCCCAGGGCGTGCGGTGCGGGTCGCCGGCGCGGCGCGCGCGCGGCGGCCGGGCCCGCGGCGGCGCCGTTTCCGGCGGAAGCGGCGTGCGCTCCACCCCGCGCTGGATGCGCGGCGCGGCGGAGCGGATGCCCAGCTGCTCGCGCATGGTCCGGGCATTCACCTCCTCCACGGCGCCCGATGGCAGGGTGCCGAGCTGGAAGGGACCGTAGGCCACGCGGATCAGCCGCGTCACATGCAGCCCGAGATGCTGCATCACGCGCCGGATCTCGCGGTTCTTCCCCTCCTCCAGGGAGACGGTGAGCCAGGCATTGGTGCCCTGGCGGCTGTCCAGCCCCGCCTGGATCGGGCCGTACTTCACCCCGTCCACCGTGATGCCGCGCGCCAGCCAGGCCAGCCCGCCCTCGTTCACCCGGCCATGCACGCGCACGCGGTAGCGGCGCAGCCAGCCATTGGAGGGAAGCTCCAGCCGCCGGGCCAGGGCACCATCATTCGTGAGGAGGAGGAGCCCCTCGCTCGTCAGGTCCAGCCGCCCGATCGAGACGAGGCGCGGCAGCCCTTCCGGCAGCTTCTGGAAAACCGTGGGGCGGCCCTGGGGGTCCTTGTGGGTCGTCACCAGCCCGTCTGGCTTGTGGTAGCGGAAGAGGCGGGTGGGCTCGGCCCCGCCCACGCGCTGCCCGCGCACCACCACCGCATCCCCGTCGTTCACGAAGGTGGCGGGGGTTTCCACCACCTTCCCGTTCAGGGTCACCTGGCCCTCGGCGATCAGCGCCTCCGCGTCGCGGCGGCTGGCAACGCCCGCGCGGGCCAGCCATTTGGCGATGCGCTCGCCGCGCTCGGGGGTATCGGCCTCCTCGCTCATTCGGCGGCGGCCTGGGTCTGGCGGGCCTGGCTCGCGGCGGCGACGAAGGCGTCCAGGATCGCCTGGTCGCGCGCATCCACCGCGTATTCGGGGTGCCACTGCACGCCGAGGCAGAAGCGGTAGCCCGGATGTTCCAGCCCCTCCACCACGCCATCCGGCGCGCGGGCGTTCACGATGGCCCCCTCGCCCGGCCGGTCCACGGCCTGGTGATGCGCCGAGTTCACGGCCATGGAGGGCGCGCCGACGATGCGGGAGAGCAGGGTGCCCGGTGTCAGCGCCACCTCATGCCCCGGTTCCGTCCGGGGGTTCGGCTGCTCATGGGCCAGCGCGTCCGGCACGCTGTCCGGGATGTGCTGGATCAGCGTGCCGCCCAGCGCCACGGCGAGGAGCTGCTCGCCGCCGCAGATGCCGAGCACCGGGATGTTCCGCCGCAGGGCGCCGCGCAGCACCGCGATCTCGAAGGCGGTCCGCCCCTCCTTCAGCACCACCGTGTCATGGCGGGGCCCGCCGCCATAGAGGGCGGGGTCCACGTCGAAGGCCCCGCCGGTGACGAGCAGGCCGTCGATCCGGTCCAGGTAGTCATCGGCCAGGGCCGGCTCATGCGGCAGGGCGATGGGCAGGCCCCCGGCGGCGGAGACGGCGGCGAAGTAGTTCTGGCGCAGGGCATACCAGGGCAGCTTCGAGTAGCCACCGGGCTCCTCGGCATCCAGGGTCAGGCCGATCAGGGGTCGTGCGGTCATGGATCGGTTGGTAGAGCCTGGGAGGGCGCCGCCACAAGCGGCGGATGGGCATGGCGGAGATGGGATGACAGCGGATGGCTCCCCCATGGCGCTGGCGCTGGAGGAGGCGCGGGCGGCCGGGGCGCGGGACGAGGTGCCCGTGGGCGCGGTGGTGACGGACGCCGCGGGCCGGGTGCTGGCCCGCGCCGGGAACGAGGTGGAGGCGCGGCACGACCCCTCCGCCCATGCCGAGATCCTGGCGCTGCGGGCCGCCACCGGCGCGCGAGGCGAGAAGCTCCTGGCCGACTGCACCCTCTGGGTGACGCTGGAGCCCTGCCCCATGTGCGCCCAGGCCGCATCCTTCTTCCGGGTGCGGCGCGTGGTCTTCGGCGCCTATGACCCCAAGGGGGGCGGGGTGGAGCATGGCGCGCGCATCTACGCCGCCCCCTCCTGCCATCATGCGCCGGAGGTGGTGGGCGGCGTGCGGGAGACGGAATCGGCGGCGCTGCTGCGGGCCTTCTTCGCCGCGAGGCGCTGAGGCCCCGCCGCGGTCAGCGCAGGCTCAGTTCCGTCAGCCGCATGGCGAAAGGATGGACCGGGCAGAAGACGATCACGCGGCAGGTCTGCGGTGTCTCGGGCTCGTCGCCGGGGTCGTTGAACTCGATGGCATGGAAGGAGGCATCCGGCCCCAGCTCGATGCCGCGGCCCGGGATGTCGATGCTGGCCCCATCCGCCCCCGTCCGCCGGAGCAGCGTGGACAGCACCAGTTGGTCGGGCGAGCTGCCGCGCAGGAGAAGGGTCGCGCGGCGCTTCTCCCGGAGGGTCGCATGGTCCCAGTCCATCTCCAGCGTCACCCAGCCGCTGCTCGTGCGCTGCTGCAGGGTCACCTCCAGCGCGCCGTCCGGCGTGGGGCGCAGGTGCAGGTCGGGCTTGGCGCCCTTGCGGAAGCCGATGGTCAGCCCGGGCGCGATCGCCTCATAGGGTTGGCTGAGAGGCTGGGCTCCGAGCGCATCGGGGTGGGAGAGGATGTGCTGGACGAAGTTGGGCGACATGCCCTCGACCCGGTGCCCGGATTCGGCCAGGTCCCGCTTGAGGGCAAGGGCCATGTCCAGCAGGTCGTCGATACGGTCACTGAGCCGCCTCGGCATCCAACATTCCCTTACTGCAACAAACCCTGAATTTAGTCGTCAGGCTGCTTGGCCCGCAACCAGTGTGGGAACATACCTTGCCCCGCCCGGATCGGTGTGTTCGGCGGATCGGTGTGTTCGGGCAGACAGAAGGAGACTCGGATGCGGCTGCTGGGACTGGATGCGGCGCTGGCGCGCGCCTCCGCCGCCCTGTGGCAGGATGGGGCGCTCCTGGCTGAAGCCCGGCAGGATGGCGCCCGCGGCCAGCCCGCCGTGCTGCCGGCCCTGGCCGATTCGGTGCTGCGGCAGGGGCACGGGCGCCCGGATGCGGTGGCGGTGACGGTGGGCCCGGGGGGCTTCACCGGGATCCGCGCGGCCATCGCCCTCGGGCGCGGGTTGGCGGATGGCTGGGGCGTGCCCCTGCTGGGCGTGACCACGGGCGAGGCGTTGGCAGAGGCGCTGCCTCCCTGGCAGCGGGAGGGACGCGAGGTCTGGTCGGTCACCTTCGCCGGCCGTGGCGGGCTGGTGCTGGAGCGCCGGGACTATCCCGCGATGATGGTGGAGGAACCCTCGCTCCCCATGCCGGACGGGCCGGTGGTGCTGGTGGGGGATGCCGCGCCCCAGGCCGCAGCCCGGCTGCGGGCCGGCGGGGCGGATGCCCTGCTCTCGGATGCAAGGCTACCAGCGGCAGGTGTCGTGGCCGCCCTGGCCGCCCGGCACCTCTCGGCAGGAACAGGTGGCCGGGAGGCGGCGCCCCTCTATGCCGAGCCGCTGGCCCTCCGCTTCCCTGGCGCGGCGTGAGGGAAGAACCGATCCGCGAGGCGGGGCTGGCGGAGGTGCCGGCCCTGGCTGCCCTGCATGGGCGCGCTTTCGCCCCGGCGGAGCGTTGGGGAGCGGTCGCCATCCGCGCGATGCTGGGACTGGAGGGCGCCTTCGGGCTGGTCGCGCCCGGTTCCGGCCCGGAAGACGAGCCGAGGGGGTTCATCCTCGCTCGCGCAGTGGCCGGGGAGGCCGAAATCCTGACCCTTGCCGTCGATCCGGCCTGCCGCCGGCAGGGGCTGGGCGGCAGCCTTCTCGGCGCATGCCTGGCGGAAGTGGCGCGGCGCGGCGCGGCGTGCCTGTTCCTGGAGGTTTCGGAGGGGAACGCACCGGCCCGGGCCCTCTATGGCCGGGCAGGCGCCAGAGAGGTGGGGCGGCGGCGCTGCTATTACGCGGATCGGAGCGACGCACTCGTCCTGAGGATAGGCCCACTGGAGCAGGCAACCGTTTCATCGTAGGAATGCAGGCCAGGGGCCGCCGCCTGCAGGCTTCTCCAGCTTTGGCGCGGCCCTAGCCGCCCTTGCGGATCCAGAGCCGGGCCGCGCCATCCGCCTGCGGCTCCAGGCCCAGCACCGCATGGCCTTGCTCGGCCGCGGTGCGTGGCACGTTGCGGAGCGGCTCCTCTCCGCGGAGCAGGACCAGCAGGACCTGCCCGGCCGCCATGCGGTCGAGCGCGAGGCGTGTCCGGACGAAAGTCATCGGGCAAGTCTCGCGAGTGATGTCCAGATGACAAGTCTCGGCTGGCATTTCCGGCCCGCCATGAGTTGCGATTTCTTTATTCATGCGGGCAGTTCTCAATCTTCCCTATTAAAGAACTGGCAAAAGATGTAAATCAGCAGCGAATCGGGCCGCAACACGTGTTCGGTTCATGGGGATGTCTTTTATTTCGCCAGAAGCGCGGACGTCCGGGCCAGGCGAGGGGATCAAGATGGTTGATAGCGCGACAACGGTGCGGGAAAGCGCCGAGGGCAGCGTGCTGGGGCTGACGGCGCAGATCGTGGCAGCCCATGTCTCCAACAACCCCGTGCCGCTGACCGAACTTTCGGCGCTGATCGAGAACGTGCACCGCACCCTGGCAGGGCTGGGCCGCCCGGTCGAGACGGCGCCGCCCACCCGCCCCGAGCCGGCCGTGGCCGTGAAGAAGAGCATCACCGCCGAGTATCTGGTGTGCCTTGAGGACGGCAAGAAGCTGAAGATGCTGAAGCGCCATCTCAAGACCGCCTACAACATGACGCCGGAACAGTACCGGGAACGCTGGGGGCTGCCGCCCGACTACCCGATGGTGGCCCCGGCCTATGCCGAGCACCGCTCCTCCCTGGCCAAGAAGATCGGCCTGGGCACCCGCCCCCGCGCGGCCCGCCGGGTCCGCCTCGCGAAGGACTGAGCAGGGTCGATTCGGCCCATCCGCACCGGATGGGCTATCCGGCCGGCCAGTCCGGCCTGTGAACATCCGGCCGGACCGGTTTGGCGCCAGGGCTGGAGCGGGGTAGTCTGCGCCCGAACGGGATCATCATGGACCACGCCACTCACACACACACCAAGGCGCCGCACGGCAAGGCCACTCCGGGCGCGGATCCGACCCGGATCGAACGGCTCTGCATCGAGCGCGGCCTGAAGATGACGGGGCAGCGGCGCCTGATCGCCCGTGTCCTGTCCGAGGCCGAGGACCACCCGGATGTGGAGGAGCTGTACCGGCGCGCCATCGCGCTGGACAGCAAGGTCTCCATCGCCACCGTCTACCGCACCGTGCGCCTGCTGGAGGAGAAGGGCATCCTCGAGCGGCGCGACTTCGGTGGCGGCCGCTCCCGCTACGACCCGGCCGATCGCGGCCACCACCACCACCTGATCGACGTGGACACGGGCACGGTCATCGAGTTCGAGGACGAGGAGCATGAGCGCCTCGTTCAGTCGATCGCGGCCCGCTACGGCTTCACCCTGGTGCAGCAGCGGCTGGAGCTGTTCGGGAAGAAGATCCCCGCGCCCGCCGCCACTCCGGCACCGGACGCCAGGCGCCGCCCCGCCGGCACGAAGAAGGACCAGGGATGACCGAGCCGGTACCCGGCTTCGGGGAGATTCGCAGCGGCACCCTGGGCGTCCGGATCGCGGAAAGCGCGGCGGAGATCGAGGCGGCGCAGGCCCTGCGCTGGCGCGTCTTCTACGAGGAAATGGGCGCGCGCCCCGACGAGGTCACGGCCGCGACGCGGCTGGACGCCGATTCCTACGATCCCGTGGCCGATCACCTGCTGGTGCTGGACCATGCGCGCGGCGAGGGCGCAGCGGCGGTGGTGGGCACCTATCGCCTGATCCGGCGGCAGGCCGCCGAGCGGGTGGGCCGCTTCTACTCCGCCTCGGAATACGATCTGGAGCCGCTGCTGAAGCTGGAAGGCGGGCTGCTGGAGCTGGGCCGCTCCTGCGTGGACGAGGGATACCGCACCCGCGGCACGCTGCAGCTGCTGTGGCAGGGCATCGCCGCCTATGTGTTCCAGCACAGGATCGCGCTGATGTTCGGCTGCGCCTCGCTGCCGGGAACGGACCCGGACGCCCTGGCCGAACCGCTGACCTATCTGCACGCCAGCCACTTGGCACCGCCGGAGCTTCGGCCCCGCGCCCTGCCGGACCTCTATGTGCCGATGAACCGGATGGATCCGGCGGCCATGGATGCGAAGCGCGTGCTGGCCGACCTGCCGCCGCTCGTGAAGGGCTATCTGCGCCTCGGCGGCTTCGTGGGCGACGGTGCCGTGGTGGACCGGCAGTTCAACACCACCGATGTCTGCGTGGTGGTGAAGACCGACCAGGTCACGGCGAAATACTACAAGCACTATGAACGCAAGCTGGGCGGGACGGGCGAGTAGCCCGTCCCTTTCCCTTCACGTCACCCGCAGCGCCATCCCGTCGCGCTGCGGATCGGCCCCGCCTTCCAGCCTGCCATCCCTGACCTGGATGCCGTGAAGCGCGGCGAAGGCGTAGCTCATCCAGCTCCGCTTGATGTCGTACCCCATCCCGGCCAGCGCATCCGTCACGTCCCGCCGAATGCGGTTGGATACGTCGATGGAATCGGACACCGCCACGATCCGCGGCGCCGCCACGGCGTCGGACATGGACATGCCGAAATCCAGCACGTTGCTGATGCCCTGCGCCACGGCAGGGGCGATGTAGCTGCCCCCTGGCGCGCCGATGACGATGCGGGGCGCATCGCCCTGGAAAACGATGGTCGGCGCGGAGGAGGACGCGCGGCGCTTGCCCGGCGCGATCGAGCCCGCATGGCCCGGGCGCGGGTCGAAGCGGCTCATGGAGCCGTTGTACATGAAGCCCAGCCCCTCGGTGATCGCGCCCGATGGGCTGCCCAGGGTATGCGTCATGGTTACGCAGTTCCCATCCCCGTCCACCACCGAGACATGGGTGGTGTCGCGCTCGGTCTTGCGCTCCAGCCGCGTCACCCGCAGCCGCTCCCCGCGGCGGATGCCATCCGCGACGCCGGCCGTGTAGTCGCGGGAGAGAAGCTGCTCCGTCGGCACCGGCACGAAGGCCGGGTCCGACATGTTGCGGTCCTTGTCGATGGTCATGCGCTTCATGGCCTCGGCCAGGATGCGGACATGCTCCACCCCGCCATGGGTCAGGCTGCCCATGTCGAAATGCTCAAGGATGTGCAGCACCTGCAGCATGGCGAAGCCGCTGCTCGGCGGCGGGTTCGTCGCGATCCGGTGTCCCCGGTACTCGCCCCAGATCGGATCGGCGAGGCTGGGCTTGTAGCTCCGCAGGTCCTCCATTCCGATCAGCCCGCCATTCGCCTTGAAGTCGGCGGCGATCTCCTCGGCCATCTCGCCGGTGTAGAACAGCTCCGGCCCGCCCTCGGCCAGGCGCTCCAGGCTGCGGGCCATGTCCGGGTTGTGGATGATGTCGCCGAGCCGCTTGAGGCTGCCATCCTCGCGGAAATAGACGCGGCGCCCGGTGGCGGTCATCCGCAGCTTGTCGATGGTGTTCACCTGCCCGCTGGCGGTTTGGTCCTGGCTCCAGAACCAGTGCACATGCGGGCGCACCATCCAGCCCTGCCGCGCCTGCGCGATGGCGGGCTGGAACACGTCCCGCCACTCCATCGTGCCCCAGCGGCTCAGCGCCTCGGCATAGCCCGCCACATTGCCCGGGGTGCAGACGGCGAGGTGCCCGGCCTCGCTGATTCCGCCCTCCAGCAGGAAGGCGAAGCCATCGCGCGACTGGCCCAGCAGCTTGTCCGCCCACATGTCCGGCGTGGCGGCGAGCGGTGCGCGGGAGAAGAACTCCAGCACCTTGTGCACGCCCCGCTTCGGCATGAAGACCTGCATGGAGCCGAAGCCGCCGATGCCGACCATCTGCGGGTCCACCACGCCCTGCACCAGCCCGCAGGCGATGGCGGCATCCACCGCGTTGCCGCCGCGTTCCAGCACCCGCGCACCAGCCTCCACAGCCTCGGGCTGCGGGGCCACGATCATTCCGGGCATGTCAGGCGCGCTTCTGCTTGAGGAGATCGGCGAGGAAGTCCTGCACGCGGTCGATCACCTGCATGCGACTATGGGAGACGCCGGGCACCAGGTCGAAACGGACCTTCACCCCGGCGGATTCGAAGGATTTCTGCAGCGCCTTCAGCCGCTCCGGCCGCGTGCGGCCCGCATCATTGGCCCCTTCCATCCAGTAGGTGCCGCCGGGCTTGTGGGTGATCTCCCAGGTTTCGAGGTCGGCATCGCCCACCAGCATCTGCACGGGCACCTGGGCCAGCGCCTCGCGGTCGAACGCGATCCCGAAGACCTCCTTCAGGTTCCGGATGCCCACCCACCAGTCCCGGTCGGCGTCGAGAAGCGTGACCGAGCCGGAAGCGCCGATGCAGGCGGCCCAGAGCTTTCCCGGATGCAGGATCGCGAAGCGATGGGTGAAGTGCCCGCCGCCCGAGAAGCCGAACATGGCGAACTTGTCCCAGGCGCGGCCGTATTTCGCCGCCACCTCCTCCACCATGCCGAGCATCACCCGGTCATACCGGATGTCGCCCTCCTGCATGTATTTGTACCCGCTGCGCGCCCCGTCCCCGAGCGGCCCGATCGGGAAGATCGGGCAGAGGATGACGCAGTTGTTCCAGCGCCCGAACTCCGCGAACCCGTCCCGGAAATCCAGGAAGGAGGTGCGGGAGGTGCCGTGGACACAGACCACCAGCTCCGTCTCCGGCCCGATCTGGGGCGGGACATAGAGGCAGTACTGGAAGCGCGGATCGATCTTGGCGGAATAGATGGCGGTCTTGCCGACATCATAGGTGGCGCGCAGCAGCCTGGCCTGCGCGTCCTCCTCCTTCAGCTGGGCGGACATGGAGTTCAGCCTTCCTTCGTGACGCCCATGGCGAGCGTGTACTGGTCGGCGCGGGTGACATAACCCACGCCCTTCTTCGCGGCCCAGACCGAGACCTCATGGTGCAGCGGGATCAGCGCCACGTCGCGGAAGGCGATGCCGCTGGCCTCGCCCAGCAGGGCGTTGCGCGCATTGTCGTCCATGGTCCGCAGCGCCTCCTTCAAGCGGCGGTCCACCTCGGGGTTGGAATAGCGCCCGCCATTGCTGATGCCGAAGCCGGCCGCCTTGTCCTCGCTCGCGATCAGGGCGGACATGGGATTGCTCGTCTCGCCCGTGTTCACGCCCCAGGCGCCGAGGAAGCAGGAATGCTCCGTGCGCTGGCTGTTGCGCCCGGCATAGGTGGCCCAGGGCATCACCTCCGCCCGGCACTCGATGCCGATGCGGGTGAACATCTGCGCCACGGCCTGCACGATCTTGGCATCGTTGATGTAGCGGTCATTCGGCCCATGCACCGTCAGGCGGAAGCCGCGGGGATAGCCGGCCTCGGCCAGCAGGGCGCGGGCGCGGTTAGGGTCGAAGGGCGTCACCTCCAGCGTCGGGTCGGTGCCGGGGCCGCCCTTGGGCAGGAACTGGGTGGCGACCACGGCCTGCCCTTCCATCACCCGCTCCGCGATCGCCTGCCGGTTGATGGCCATGGAAAGCGCCTGCCGGACCCGGAGGTCCTTGAACGGGTTCCGGTCCAGCGGGCGGCCATCCAGCCCCGTCACATGCGGCGAGACCTCGTTCACCTGGTCCATGCCGAGATAGACGAAGCGTGAGGAGATGCCGCTGATGAGGTGCAGGCGCTGGTCCCCGCGGATGCGGTCCGTGTTGCCGGAGGCGACGGCCTCGATGATGTCGAGGTCGCCGGCCAGCAGCCCGGCCAGCCGGGCCGCGTCATCCGTCACCACCCGCAGTTCCACCCGTTCCCAGGGCGTGCGGCCGCCCCACCAGGAATCGTTGCGGTCCAGCACGATCCGGTTGCCGGGCACGTATTCGCGCAGGACGTAGGGGCCGGTGCCGATGGCGGCGCGGCCCGCATTGAACTCGGCGCTCGGCGCGTCCTTGAACTTCGCGCTGATGATCCGCACCCGCCCGATGGAGTTCAGCAGCAGCGGGTCCGGCGCCCGCGTCTCCACCAGCAGCGTGTAGGGATCTGGCGCGGACATCGCCTTGATGCTGCGCGTATAGGTGCGGAAGGAGGCTGCGCTGGGAATCTCCGTGGCGCGGCGGATGGAAACAATCGCGTCCTCGGCCGTGAAGGGCGTGCCATCGGAGAAGCGGACATCGCGCAGCCTGAAGGTCCAGTGCGTGTCGTCCTGGCGCGTCCAGGACTCCGCCAGGCCGGGCACGGAGCGCGAGGCATGGTCGTTGACGATCAGGCTGTCGAAGATATGGGTCGCCACCGCGTTGTTCGGGGCGTTGCTCAGCAGATGCGGGTCCAGCGTGGTGTTCGGCGCCGCCATGCCGATCCGGAGCACGCCCCCGGCGCCCTGTGCCCTGGCCGCCGCCAGCCATCCCGGCGCCACCCAGCAGGCCCCCGAGGCCAGGGCCAGGCGAAGGAGGTCGCGTCGCTGAGTCATGTCACCGGTCCCCTTGGGTCGTCGGAGACTAGAACCGGCCCGCATCCGGGGTCGAGGGGCCCGGAAGGGGAGCGTCACGCGGCTGTCACCCCGGCGCCATGGACGTGCCCTCGCTGCCGGGCTAACCCGCGCTGATGGATGCCTCCATACGCGACCCAGCCGAGGCCCTTGCCCCTCCCAGTCGCCTGCGCCGGCGCAAGCCGCTGCGCTTCCGCCGCGCCCTGCCCGGCGGGCGCCTGTTCGACGTGATGGGGGACCGCCCCTTCGGCGGGCGGTTCCGCGCCGTCCGGCGCCTCGTCCTCGGCACGCTCTGGACCCTCGCCGCCATGCCTGTCCAGGCGGTCCTGCTGCTCCTGCCGGGCCGGCCGAAGATCGTCTTCGCCCGCGTTTACTGGCGGGTGATGTGCTTCCTGCTGGGGATGCGGATCCGGGTGGTGGGCACCCGCCTCGGCGCGCCGCGCACCCTCTACCTCGCCAACCACTCCTCCTGGCTCGATATCCTCGTGCTCGGCGCCACGCTGGAGGCCGCCTTCGTCTCCAAGGCCGAGGTCGGGCGCTGGCCGCTGATCGGCACGGTCGCGAGGCTCGGCCGCACCGTCTTCGTCTCCCGCTCCCGCGGACGCACGGGCAACGAGGCGAAGGAGATGCGGGACCGGCTGGCCACCGGAAACTCCCTTATCCTGTTCCCGGAAGGCACCAGCTCGGACGGCACCCGGGTGCTGCCCTTCCGCTCCTCCTTCCTGGCGGTGGCCGATGCGGCGGAGCTGATCCAGCCCGTTTCCGTCGCCTATGACCGGCTGGGCGGCCTGCCGGCCTGCCGGCGGGACCGGCCGGTCTTCGCCTGGTATGGCGACATGTCCATCGGCCCCCATGCCTGGCGCCTCTGCCGCCATGCCGGGCTTCGCGTCACCATCCTGCTGCACGACCCGGTGGAGCCCTCGGCCATCCCGAACCGCAAGGCCCTCTCCGCCGCCGCCGAGGCCACGGTGGCCGAAGGCGCGGCCATCCTGCGCCAGAACCGGGAACCCAGGCCGCTGCCGGTGCGGGCGGCCGTGACCGCATGAGGGGCCGCTTGACGGGAATCGCGGCGTTCCGCGACCCTTCCGGGATGGCCGCGCCCTTCCCCAGCGCGCCGGGCTTTTCTTGACCTGGAAGGCCCCGCGCCGCACATCCCCCCGGCCCGAAGCCGCCAGCTTCGGAACGAGAGGGTCTTTCGCCAGATGAGCAGTTCCACCGGCCCCGATATGGCCGGTCCGGCCCCCGCCCAGGGGCAGGCCAGGGCCACCCGCAAGCTCCTGATCCGCACCTGGGGCTGCCAGATGAATGTCTATGACAGCGGGCGGATGGCCGACATCCTCGCCCCGCTCGGCTATGCGCCGACCGAGAGCGCGGAGGAGGCCGACATGGTCATCCTCAACACCTGCCACATCCGGGAGAAGGCGAGCGAGAAGGTCTTCTCCGATCTCGGGCGCCTGCGGGAGACGAAGAAGGCCCGCGCGGCGGAAGGCCGCCAGACCGTCATCGCGGTGGCCGGCTGCGTCGCCCAGGCGGAGGGCGCCGAGATCACGGCCCGCGCCCCCTGGGTGGACATCGTGCTGGGCCCGCAGACCTATCACCGCCTGCCGGAGATGGTGGCCCGCGCCAGCCGCGCGGCCGGCGCCGTGATCGAGACGGATTTCCCCGCCGAGGACAAGTTCGACCACCTGCCCGAGGCCCGCGCGCCCCAGGGTCCCGTCGCCTTCCTCACCATCCAGGAGGGCTGCGACAAGTTCTGCTCCTTCTGCGTGGTCCCCTATACGCGCGGCGCGGAGTTTTCCCGCCCAGCGGCGGCCATTCTCGCGGAGGCCCGGCAGCTGGCGGCCAATGGCGCGCGGGAAATCGCGCTGCTTGGCCAGAACGTGAATGCCTGGGCCGGCGCGTCTCCCGATGGCAACAGCTGGCGCCTCGCGCGTTTGTTGCGGGAACTGGCGGAAATTCCGGGCGTTGCTCGTTTGCGCTACACAACGAGCCACCCGCGCGACATGGACGACGACCTCATCGCGGCCCATGGGGAGATCCCCTCCCTGATGCCCTACCTGCACCTTCCGGTGCAGAGCGGTTCGGACCGGGTGCTGGCCGCGATGAACCGGGGGCACAAGGCGGATCTCTACTTCCGCATCGCGGACCGCCTGCGGGAGGCCCGGCCCGACCTGGCGCTCACCTCCGACTTCATCGTGGGCCATCCCGGCGAGACCGCGGCGGATTTCGACGCGACGATGAGGCTGGTGGAGCGGATCGGCTTCGCCGGGGCCTATTCCTTCAAGTACTCGGCCCGGCCGGGTACGCCCGCCGCCTCCATGGCCGGCCTGGTGCCGGAGGCGGAGAAGGATTCCCGCCTGCAAACCCTGCAGGCCCTGCTCCGGCAGCAGCAGGACGATTTCAACCGCGCCTGCGTCGGGCGCGTGGTGGATGTGCTCATCACCGGCACGGGGCGGCATCCCGGCCAGGTGGCGGGCCGCAGCCCGTGGCTCCAGCCGGTTCATGCAACCGGCGCAGCCCCGGTGGGCGCCGTGGTCCCGATGACATTGGAGGCCGCGCTCCCCAATTCTCTTTCCGCAAACATGGTGCATGAGGAGTCTGCCGCCGCTTGACCCAGATCGCCGCCCCGGCCGGGGGTATCGCCCTCCGGTCCGATCCCCGCTCGGCGGTGCGTTCCGGCTTCGCGCCGGATGCCCAGCGGACCGTCACCCTGAGCTTCGACGACAACGCCCTGTTGCCGATGCTCTATGGGGAACACGACCGGCACCTGTCGCGGATCGAGCAGCGACTGGGGGTCCGGATCGCATCGCGCGGGAACCGCGCCACGATCAGCGGCGGGGCGGAGGCGACAGGGCTGGCGGAATCGGTCCTGCGATCCCTTTGGCAACGCCTGGAAAGAGGAGACGCGACCGGCATGGCAGAGGTTGAGGCCGCGCTGCGCATGGCTGATGGCCCGGTGGAAGACCCGCGCCTGCCGCTGGCCGATATGCCGGCCATCCGCACCCGCAAGGGCGCCATCGCGCCCCGTAGCCGCACCCAGGCGGCCTATATGGACCTGCTGCAGCGGCAGGAGATGGTCTTCGGCGTCGGCCCGGCCGGCACCGGCAAGACCTATCTGGCCGTGGCGCAGGGCGTGGCCCTGCTGATGGCGGGCCGCGTGGACCGGATCATCCTGTCCCGCCCGGCGGTCGAGGCCGGCGAGCGGCTGGGCTTCCTGCCCGGCGACATGAAGGAGAAGGTCGATCCCTATCTCCGCCCGCTCTATGACGCGCTGCATGACATGATGCCGGCCGACCAGGTGGCGCGCCGCATCGTCTCGGGCGAGATCGAGATCGCGCCGCTGGCCTTCATGCGCGGCCGGACGCTGGCCCATTCCTATGCGATCTTGGACGAGGCGCAGAACACCACGCCGGCCCAGATGAAGATGTTCCTCACCCGCATGGGCGAGGGCGCGCGGATGGTGATCACGGGCGACCCCAGCCAGGTGGACCTGCCGCCCGGCCAGAAATCCGGCCTGGTGGAGGCCCTTTCCATCCTGGATGGGGTGGAGGGCATCGGGATCACGCGCTTCGCCGAGGCCGATGTGGTAAGGCATCCCCTGGTCGGGCGCATCGTCTCGGCCTATGGCCGGGCCGAAGCTGCCGCCGATGGGCGCGGCGCCCCGCGCGGGAAGAACAGGGAGTAGGAAAGAGGTGGGCAGTCGCCCGCCCGGCGGTGGTGCCGCCGGGCCTTCACATAGCAGCGCCGGCGGCTGGGCCGCCGGGCTGGATCACGAGCCTCCGGCCGATCCGGGCGGGTGGGATCATGACATCGAAGTGGTGGTGGAGGACCCGGCATGGCGGTCCGCCGTGCCACGGGTGGAGGAGGTCGCGCGCCGTGCCGCGGCGGCCGCCTTCGACGAATCCGGCATCACCGGCGCCGTGACGGTGCTGCTGACCGGGGACCGTGCCGTAAAGCGCCTGAACGGCGACCATCGCGGCAAGGTCAAGCCGACCAATGTCCTGTCGTTCCCGCCTCTCCATCCCGACCTGCCCGGCGATGTGGCGCTGGCCCTGGGCGTCGTCCGCCGCGAGGCACGGGCGGCCGGGCGAACGGTGATGGCGCATCTCTCCCATCTGGTCGCCCATGGGGTGCTGCACCTGGTCGGCCATGACCATCTGCGCGCCGGGGAGGCGCGGCGGATGGAGCGGGCCGAGGCGCGGGTCATGCGCCGCCTGGCCCTGCCCAATCCCTGGAGGGGGATCGCGTGAGCGAACGGCACGGACAAGACCGGAACAGCCTGTTCTGGAAATTTCAGGGCCTGCTCCGCCGGCGCGAGGCCGAAAGCGTGCGCGACCAGGTGGAAGCCCTGGTCGAGAGCGAGGGCGAGGAGGGCGCGGAGCCGGAGGCCGACGCGCTGGACGCCAATGAGCGCGTCATCCTCGGCAATGTGCTGAAGCTGCGGAACAAGACCGCGGTGGATGTGATGGTGCCCCGCGCCGACATCATCGCCATGCCCTGCAACCTGACGCTTCAGGAATCCATCCAGCTCATCCAGCGCGAGGGGCATAGCCGCTTCCCCGTCTACCAGGAGAATCTGGATGACATCCGGGGCATGATCCACATCAAGGACGTGTTCGCGGCCGTGGGGCGGGAAAGCGAGCCCTTCTCCCTGGAAGCGGTGCTGCGCCCCCTGCTCTTCGTGGTTCCGCAGGTGCCCGTGCTAGACCTGCTGCTGCAGATGCGCGAGGCGCGGACGCATATGGCGCTGGTGGTGGACGAGTATGGCGGCATCGACGGGCTGGTGACGATCGAGGACCTGGTCGAGACCATCGTGGGCGACATCTCGGACGAGCATGACGAGGAGGCGCCGCCCCAGGTGACCGAGCGCCCCGATGGCAGCCTGGACCTGGACGCCCGCATGAAGATCGAGGATTTCGAGACCCGCATGGGCGAGATCCTGACCACCGAGGAACGCCACCAGGATATCGACACCGTTGGCGGGCTGGTCTTCACCCTGGCCGGGCGGGTGCCCGCGCGGGGGGAGTTGGTCTCCCACAGCTCCGGGCTGGAATTCCGCGTGCTGGAGGCTGATCCGCGCCGCATTAGGCGGGTCCGGGTCCGCCGCCCACCGCCCGCGGCCCCCGCCATCGAGCTACCGGGCGCCGGCCATGCGCCCGGGATGCCTTCCTCCCAGGCCGCAGAATAGAATCGAAAGAATCCCGTGCAGCGCCTGATCCGGCACCTGGAGTCGCGCGCGGGCTGGCGCGCGCTTGTCACGGCCTTCGGGCTGGGTGGGCTGGCAGCCCTGGCCATGCCCCCCATCCATGCCATCCCGGTCCTGCTGATCGCCCTTCCCGGCCTTCTGCTGCTGCTGGGCAAGGCCGGAAGCTGGAAGCGCGCCGCCATGCTCGGCTGGGCCTTCGGCTGGGGGCACCATGTCATCGGCCTCTACTGGATCACCTACTCGATCCTGACCGAGGCGGAGCGGCTCTGGTGGCTCGTGCCGCTGGCGGTGCCCCTGCTGGCCCTGTGGATGGGCATCTATTCGGTCATCCCGGCCTTGCTGGCCTGGAAGGCGCGGCCGGGCTGGCCGCGTGCGCTGGTCCTGGCCGGAGGATGGGTGCTGGCCGAGTTCGTGCGTGGATGGGCCTTCACGGGCTTTCCCTGGAACCTGCTGGGCTCGGCATGGGCCTTCGCGGCCCTGCCCGTGCAGGGCGCCGCCTGGATCGGCACGCATGGCCTTTCCCTCGTGACGGTGCTGCTGGCCTGCACGCCGCTGCTGGGGCGCCGCGCCATGGCCGGAGGTGCCGCCGCGATCCTGGCCTTCGCCGGGCTGGGCGTGCTGCGCCTCCTGCCGGAGGAGCCGCCGGCCCTGCCCGTCACCCTGGTCCTGGTGCAGGGGAACGTGGCCCAGGAGGCGAAATGGCGGGAGGAGAGCCGCTGGCCGATCTTCCGCCGCTATCTCGAGCTGAGCCGCCAGGGAGCGGAAATGGTGGAGCGGGAGGCACCGGGCACGCGCCCCGTGATCATCTGGCCGGAGACAGCCAGTCCCTTCCTCCTGGCCGACGACCCCGAGGCCCGGCGGATCGCCGCCGCCGCCCTGCCCGGCAATGGCCTGCTCCTGGCCGGGACGGTGCGCGCCGAATGGGGGCCGGACCGGCGGCCGACCAAGCTGTTCAACAGCCTCGTCGCCCTGGAGCCGGACGGGCAGATCGCCGCCGTCTACGACAAGGCCCATCTTGTCCCCTTCGGCGAGTACATGCCGCTTTCGGGCCTGCTGCCGATCCGTGTGGTCCGCGGCGGCGTGGATTTCCAGGGCGGCCCGGGCCCGGTGGCCCTGCCCCTGCCCGGCCTGCCCCCCGCCGGGCCCCTGATCTGCTACGAGGTCATCTTCCCCGGCGCCGTGGTAGGCGCGGAACGCCCGGGATGGCTGCTGAACATCACCAATGACGCGTGGTTCGGCATTTCGGCCGGCCCCTACCAGCATCTGGCGACCGCGCGGCTGCGCGCGGTGGAGGAAGGCCTGCCCCTGGCCAGGGCCGCGCAGACCGGCATTTCGGCCAGCTTCGATTCGCGGGGGCGCGAGATCACGCGCCTTGCCCTCGGGGAAACGGGAATCGCGCTTTCCCCGCTGCCGGCGGCGGGGGAGCCCACGCCCTTCGCCCGCCTCGGCCTTGTGATCCCCGCTGTCCTGGCGCTGCTGGCATTACTGGGGGGATGGTGGGGTCATCGCAGGCAGGTGCTGGGCAGGCGAACTTCGCCGTCCTTCACAACCTAGTTATGAGCATCCGTTCCTTTTTTTAGAATCCTCGAAAGAGTTGACAATTCGTTAGGTTGCCGCCAAGTTCTCAACAGCATTGCAGGGATCTATGATGCGCGCGGCGGGGCCCCGTGGTCATGGTGTGCAGGACGTGCGCCGCTCCCCTGCCTATCGAGATGAAGGAGTGGCGCCACATGTCGGGCGAGGAGGCGCTTGAGCGGACGGAACGTCCCGAACATCGGCCGAGCCCGATCGATGTTCATGTTGGAAGCCGTGTCCGCCTTCGCCGCACCCTGATGGGGATGAGCCAGGAGAAGCTGGGGGAGGCGCTTGGCCTCACCTTCCAGCAGGTCCAGAAATACGAGCGTGGCGTGAACCGGATCGGCGCCAGCCGCCTGTTCGACCTGGCCCGCGTGCTCGACGTGCCGATCGGCTTCTTCTTCGACGACATGCCGGACAGCATGGGCGGCACCTCCTCGGGCTTCCGCTCGCGCCTCTCCTCCGGCTTCGCCGAATCGCAGGACGGTTTCGAGGACGACACGCTGCACAAGCGCGAGACGCTGGAACTGGTCCGGGCCTATTACCGGATCACGGAGCCTGCGGTGCGCAAGCGCGTCTTCGACCTGATCAAGAGCCTCGCCCCCACGGAGTAAGGGCTCTGGGAGTAAGGGTTGGGGCTGTTGAAAAGCTGCCCCTGAGCCTTAGCGAATGTCCCGGGTCTGGGGATTGTCGAAAACCGGGTTCCGGTAGTCCCGCAGCGCCTGGTTCAGAGCATCCGCCAGGCTGCCCTTCTCCGTTTCCGACAGGAAGCAGCCGATCTCCACGGACCGGCCTCGTGCCGCAAGGCGCAACTCGCTGACCCGGCCCGGGCGGGGTGTGAGCGCCACGCGGGCCCAGTAGGCATCTAGCTCCGCCGCCACGCTCCGGCCGCGCCTGTCCGTCCGCACCACCCGGATTCGCCCGCCGGCCAGGGTGATCCGCTCCGCGATCCGGCCCGACCAGCGCCGATGGGCCCGGAGCAGGCCGATCACCAGCACCACCTCCCCGCCCATGAAGCCTGCCACGGGCCAGGCGCCGAGGGACCAGAACAAGGCTGTCAGCCCGGCGGAGCCGAGCAGGACCAGCCCTGCGATCACCCGCAGCCCTGCCTGGGTGCCGGATTGGTGGGGGGTGGTCAGGGCCTCGAAGAGGGGCGTGTCCTGGGCGGTGCTCATCTCTGCGCACATAGGAAGGCCCGGCGAGATTTCGCCCTTTCCCCTGCCCTGCGCTATGGACGTTGCCGTGAGCCGCCCCCCGCGCAAAGCCGCTTCCCTCCTCCATGGCACCGCTAGTGCCCCTCGCCGGGCCCGGCGCATGGCCGCCGCCCAGGCCTCCGCCTTCATCCGCGCCCTCGCCCAGGCTAATCCGGAACCCAAGCCGGAGCTGGAATACCGGGATGCCTTTACCCTCCTGGTGGCCGTGGTTCTCTCAGCCCAGACCACGGATGTCGCGGTGAACAAGGCCACCGCCACCCTCTTCGAGGCGGCACCCGACGCCGCCGCCATGGCCCGGCTCGGGCCGGAGGGCATCGCCCCGCATATCCGCCGCATCGGGTTGTGGCAGGCCAAGGCGAAGAATGTCGCCGCCCTCGCCGAACAGCTTCTGGCGCGCCATGGCGGCGAGGTCCCGCGGGAGAGGGAGGCGCTGGAGGCCCTGCCGGGCGTCGGCCGAAAGACAGCCAATGTCGTGCTGAACGTCGCCTTCGGCGAGAACGCCATGGCGGTGGACACCCATATCTTCCGCCTGGGCAACCGCACCGGCCTGGCCCCGGGCGACACGCCCCGCGCGGTGGAGGATGCGCTGGTGAAGCGCTGCCCGCCGGAGCTGCTGCGGGATGCCCATCACTGGCTGATCCTGCACGGGCGCTATGTCTGCAAGGCCAGGCGTCCGGAATGCTGGCACTGCGTGGCGCGGGAATTCTGCAACTACCCGGACAAGGTGGCGGGGCCGACCAGCGGCTGACGGAAAAGGCCCGGGGGAGCGAACTTCCCCGGGCCCTGCTGGCTTGCGCCGGGCCCCTCAATGCAGCGGGCGCTCGCCTCCTCCCTCGGCGATGCCATGGGCCACGCGAACGGGGTCGCGCCGGCCGATGCCGAGAAGCTGGTAGAGGCCGATCGCGGCGATGGTCGCCGTGCCGATGCCGGCAATGGAGAAGCCGCCCAGGTTCACCGTGAAGTCGCCCGAGCCCAGCACCAGCGCCACGCCGACCGTGAGAAGGTTGCGCGGGTCCGAGAAGTCCACCCGGTTATCCACCCAGAGCCGGATCATCGCCGCGGCGATCAGCCCGAAGACGATCACGGCCAGCCCGCCCAGCACCGGGCCGGGTATGGTCCGCAGCAGCGCCCCGAATTTGGGCGAGAAGCCGAGGGCGATGGCTGCCAGGGCCGCCACCACGAAGATCAGCGTGGAATAGACGCGGGTGACGGCCATGACGCCCATGTTCTCGACATAGGTGGTCACGCCCGTGCCGCCGCCGGCGCCGGAGACCATGGTGGCGATGCCGTCGCCCAGGAAACCACGGCCGATATAGGGGTCGAGGTTGCGGCCGGTCATGGCGCCGATGGCCTTGATGTGCCCCAGATTCTCCGCGACCAGGATGAACGCCACCGGGGCGATCAGCAGCATCGCGCCCGCCTCGAAGCTTGGGCTGTGGAAGGTGGGCACGCCGATCCAGGGCGCGGAGGCGAGCTCCGCGAAGGAGATGGGCGGCAGCAGCCCCATCACATTGCCGATGAGCAGATAGGCCACATAGCCGCATGCGATGCCGGCCAGGATGGAGATGCGGCGGATGGCGAGCGGTGCATAGACGGCGATCAGTGCCGTGGCGATCAGCGTCGTCAGCGCCACCACCACATGCGGCCCCGCACCCTGGATGCCCTTCACCGCCACCGGGGCGAGGTTCAGGCCGATGGCCGCGCCCACGGCGCCGGTCACGGCGGGGGGCATCAACCGCTCGATCCAGTTGGAGCCGGTGAACATCACCAGCACGCCAATGGCGGCATAGAGTGCGCCACAGGCAATGATGCCGCCCAGCGCCGGGCCGATATTCGGGTTGGGGCCGGAACCCGCATAGCCCGTGACCGCGATCACCACCGCGATGAAGGAGAAGGAGGAACCGAGATAGCTCGGCACCCGGCCGCCCACGAGCAGGAAGAAGATCAGCGTGCCGATGCCTGAGAAGAGGATGGCGAGGTTCGGATCGAACCCCATCAGCAGCGGCCCGAGAATGGTGGAGCCCGACATGGCGACCAGGTGCTGGATACCCAGGACGCCGGTGGTGCCCCAGGGCAGCCGTTCTTCAGGCGGGACGACAGGGCCGCGGGCGAGCGGCCAGCTGGGGAAGAACGACATGCCGGGCAGTCCTTGCGGAATCGGGAACAGGAAGGGGAGCCATGCTGGCCGAGGCGGGCGGGCTCCCCAAGCCGTTCGGCCGGGGCAAGGGCATTCGGATGATCGGGTGATGCGCGCCGGTTACGCCCGGCGCGTCACCGCCAGCGTTCAGGCCGCGCGCCGCACCGCCGGCACGCCGCGCAGCCGCCCGCCGGGCGTGCCGCCCGGTACGGCGGCGGCGATATCGGCGGCCTCCAGCAGCCTGTTCCAGTCGATCCCGGTCTCCACCCCCATGCGGCGGAACAGCCAGACCACATCCTCGGTCGCCACATTGCCCGTGGCGCCGGGGGCGAAGGGGCAACCGCCCAGGCCGCCGGCCGCGGAATCGAAGATCCGCACCCCCGCCTCCCAGGCCGCGGAGACATTGGCCACGCCCATGCCGTAGGTGTCATGGCCATGGAAGGCGAAGCGCTCACCCCAGAGATGGTGGGCGCGCTCGAACATGCGGCGCACCTGGTCCGGGGAAGCATTGCCGGTGGTGTCGGCCAGGGCGATCTCCATGCCCGGGTCGAGCGCGACGATCCGCTCCACCCAGCCCAGTGCCTCATCCTCGGGCACCACGCCCTCGAAGGGGCAATGGAAGACGGTCGAGAGATTGAACCGCACCAGCAGTCCCGCAGCCTTCGAATCCCGCACGATCGCGGCGAGGTCGGCGAAGGACTCCTCGCGCGTGCGGTTCAGGTTGGACCTGTTGTGGCTCTCGGTGGCCGACATGAAGAGGCCCAGCCGCTGCGCGCCGGACTTCGCCGCCAGCTCGAAGCCCTTGCGGTTCGGCACCAGCACGGTGGATTCCAGCCCGGGGAGCTCCAGCGCCGCCTTCAGCACCTCGCCCGTATCCGCCATCTGCGGCACGGCTCTGGGGGAGACGAAGGAGCCGATCTCCATCCGCCGGATGCCGGCGGCATGGAGGGCGCGGACGATGGCGATCTTCGTCTCGGTCGGGACGAAGGGGCCAATGGATTGCAGCCCGTCGCGCGGGGCGACGTCGCTGATGATGGCGCGCTCGTTCATGGCGCTTCCTCGCTCTTCTTCTCGTTCAGAAGGGTGCCGAAGACATGGTCATTGTGCTGGCCCACCGCAGGGCCGGGCCAGCGTACCATGTCGCGCGGTGCCACGCCCTCGAAGCGGAAGGGGGCGGCGGGGTGGGGCACATCGGCGCCCACCAGCGGATCCGGCACGTTCAGCATCATGTCCCGGGCCTGGAAATGCGGGTCCTCGACGCAGTCCCGCATGTCATAGAGGCGGGAGCATGGCACCTGCACGGCTTCCAGCGCCTCCTGCGCCTCCTTGGCGGGCAGTGTCCGGGTCCAGGCGGCGATGGCCTCGTCCAGCTCGGCGGCATGGGCGCATCGGCCGGAATTGCTGGCCATGCGCGGGTCATCGGCCAGGTCCGGGCGGCCGATGCGCGTCATCAGGCGGCGGTAGATCAGGTCCGAATTGCCCGCCACCGCCAGCCATTTCCCATCGGCGCAGGGATAGGTGTTGGTGGGCGCGGCGCTGGGCAGCGCAGCGCCCATGGGCTGCCGGATGCGGCCGAGCAGCCCATATTCCGGCAGCATCCCCTCCATCAGCGAGAAAACCGAGCTGACGAGGTCGAGGTCGATGGTCGTCCCCTTCCCCTCCGGGTTCCGGTCCCGCCCCCAGCAGGCGGAAACAAGGGCAAGGGCGGCATACATGCCCGCGAGGTCGTCGCTGATCGAGACGCCGCAGCGTGGCGGGGGCAGGTCGGTCTGGCCGGGATTGGCGGTCAGGTGGCGCAGCCCGCCCATCGCCTCGCCGATGGCGCCAAAGGCCGGCTTGTCGCGATAGGGCCCGTCCTGGCCGTAGCCGGAGACGCGGGCGATGACGAGGCGCGGATTCTCTGCCCGCAGCGCATCCGGCCCGAGGCCGATCCGTTCCAGGTAGCCGGGGCGGAAATTCTCCACCAGCGCGTCGGCACGGGCGCAGAGCGCCTTCACCCGCCGCTGCCCCTCCTCGCTCTTCAGGTCGAGCGTGACGGAGAGCTTGTTGCGGCCATGGATGCTGAACCACACCGCATGGCCGTTCATCCTGGCGCCCCAGTCCCGGTGCGGGTCGCCCTCCGGCGGCTCCACCTTGATGACCTCGGCCCCGAGATCGGCGAGCAGGCGCGTGGCGAAGGGAGCGGCGATGTAGTGCCCCAGCTCGACCACGCGCAGCCCCGTGAGCGGCAGGCGCGGGTCTTCCGGCGGTGCGTTGGGGCCGGTCTGGTCCGGCATGGGCGATCCTCCTGAGTCCCGCCGATGTTCCCCGGCGGGACGGGGCTGGCAAGGGGGCCGGGGCGCCCCCGGGCGTCAGGCCGCGCGGAACAGGGGCGCCAGGCGGCCCCGGATGCGCTCCAGCACCGTCGCACCCTCCGTATCCGGGGTGAAGGCCTGGCCCGTGATGGTCTCGAAGGCCTCCACATAGACGGCGGCCGTGTCGATGAGCATTCCCTCCGGGATCTCGGGTATGGGATCGTTGTAGGGATCGCAGCGCGCAGCGACCCAGGAGCGGACGAAGTCCTTGTCGAAGCTCTCGGGCTTCCCGCCGGCCTCGAAACGCGCCTCGTAGGTCGCTGCCTTCCAGTAGCGGCTGCTGTCGGGGGTGTGGATCTCGTCGGCCAGCACGATCCGGCCATCCGGGTCCGTGCCGAACTCGTATTTCGTGTCCGCCAGGATCAGCCCGCGCTCCGCCGCCATGGCCTGGCCCCGGGCGAAGAGCGAGAGGGCGTAGTGGCTCAGCTGCTCCCACTGGGCGGCGGTCAGCAGCCCGCGCTCCAGGATCTCGGCCGGGGTCAGCGGCTCGTCATGGCCGCCATCGAAGGCCTTGCTGGTGGGGGTGATGACGGGCGCGGGCAGGCGCTGGTTGTCCCGCATGCCGTCGGGCAGGCGCATCCCGTACATCTCGCGCTGCCCGGCCTTGTAGAGGGTGAGGATGGAGGTGCCGGTGGTGCCGGCCAGGTAGCCGCGCACCACGATCTCCACCGGCAGGATGTCCAGCCGCTGGCCGATGACCACGTTCGGGTCCGGATACTCCAGCACATGGTTCGGGCAGATGTCCCGCGTGTGCTCGAACCAGTGCCGCGCCGTCTGGGTCAGCACCTGGCCCTTGAAGGGCACGGCGCAGAGGATGCGGTCGAAGGCGCTGAGCCGGTCGGTCGCGATGATCACGCGGCGGCCATCGGGCAGGTCGTAATTGTCCCGCACCTTGCCGCTGTAGTGCTTGGGCAGTTCCGGGATGGTGGCGTCGCGCAGCACGCGATGCGCCTGCGCGCGGAGGATGGCGGGGTCCATGAGGCTCGATCCCTGGAACGGCTTGGTGCAGGCCCCTTAGCCCTTCGGGCCGCGCCTGTCAGGCGGGCCTGGCCCTTTGACCTGCATCAAGGCCACTGGCCCGCACGCGCGGTATCGCCGGGGCCATGACCTCCCCGGCCGTGAACACCCCATCCCGCGCGCTGCTGGCGCTCGCCGAGGCGCGGGTGCCCCGCTACACGAGCTACCCCACCGCGGCGCAGTTCGGACCGCTTGGGGAGGCCGAATACCGCGGCTGGCTGCGCGAGGGGATCGGGCCGAAGGACGCGCTCTCCCTCTACCTGCATGTTCCCTATTGCAGGGAGCTCTGCTGGTACTGCGCCTGCCACGCCAAGCCCACGCGCTCCGCCGCGCGGATCGAAGCCTTCGCCGATGCGCTGGAGGCCGAGGCGGCGCTGCTGGCCGATGTCCTCCCCGCCCATGGCGGCATCTCCCACCTGCATTTCGGCGGCGGCACGCCCTCCATCATCGGGCCGGTGCGGATGATGACGATGATGCGCCAGCTGCGCGCCCGCTTCGGCATCCGCCCCGGTGCGGAGATCGCCATCGAGCTGGACCCGCGCACCCTGGACGAGCCGATGGTGGACATGCTCGGCGCGCTCGGCTTCAACCGCGCCAGCCTGGGCGTGCAGGATGTATCACCGGAGGTCCAGGCGCGGATCGGCCGCCCCCAGCCGGCCGAACTGGTGGCCGTGGCCGTGGACCGCCTGCGCGCCGCCGGGATCGGGGCGATCAACATCGACCTGATGTATGGCCTGCCCACCCAGACGGTGGAGCATGTGAAGGCCAGCGCCCGCTTCGCGGCCTCACTGGGCGCGGACCGGGTTGCCGTCTTCGGCTATGCCCATGTGGCCTGGATGAAGCCGCACCAGAACGCCATCGACGCCGCCACGCTCCCGGGCATCGAGGCCAGGCTGGAACAGGCGGAGGCCGCCGAGGCCGTGCTGGCCCGCGCGGGCTACATGGCGCTGGGGCTGGACCATTTCGCCCGGCCCGGCGACCCGCTGGCCCGGGCCGCCGCCGGCGGGCAGCTGCGCCGCAACTTCCAGGGCTACACGACGGATGCCGCCCCCGTGCTGCTCGGCCTCGGCCCCTCCGCGATCGGCACCCTGCCGGGCGGCCATGCGCAGAACCTGCTGGATGAGCGCGCCCACGCCGCCGCGGTGGCCGAGGGGCACCTCCCCATCGCCCGCGGCGTGGCGGTGACGCCGGAGGATCGCTGGCGGGCCCGGATGATCGAACGCCTGATGTGCGACTTCGCGCTGGATCTGCACGAGGTGCCCGCCGAAGCCCTGGGCACCGCCCTGCAACGCATGGCGCCGCTGGCGGCCCAGGGGCTGGTGGAGGTGGAGGAGGGACGCCTGGCCGTCACCACCTCCGGGCGCCGGTTCGTGCGGCAGGTGGCGGCCTGCTTCGACGCCTATCTGGCGCCCTCCGCCATGCGGCATTCCCCGGCGGTATAGGCCCGGGAAGGCGCCCTTACCCGCGCCGGATCGCCACCGCCAATCCCATCCCGCTCAGGACCAGCCCGGCCAGGAAGACGGGGGCGTGCGCGTTCCCGGTCGCCGCGAAGAGCCAAGCCAGGGCATAGCCGGTGGCGGCCTGGGCGGCGGCATAGACGGCCGTGGCGCGGGCCCAGGCAGGGCCGGTGCCGGGGCCCAGGATGCCGCGCAGGCGTCCCAGCGCCACGGCGGAAATGCCGACGCCGGAGAAGCCCGAAAGGAGGGCGGCGGGGATGACCGCCGCGGGATGCGGCAGCAGCGCCGCGCCGAGGGCACCGGCCTGGGCGGCCATCCACAGGGCCATGGCCCAGCGCCCGAGCCGATCCGCCACGCGCCCGCCGCCGAGAGTGCCGATCACGGCGCCCAGGCCGAACAGGGCCCAGACCAGGCCGCCCGCGGCGATGCCCATGCCATGCCCGCGCACGGCGAGATCCGCCAGATAGACCATGGGCGGCGTCATGCCCGCCGCCGAGAGGCCATAGGCCAGGATGATGGCCCCGACAGGCCCCTGCCCTCCCGCCCCGCGCGGAGCGGCGGGCGGAAGCGCGGGCGGATCCGGCCATCGCGGATGGGCGAAGGCCCAGAGAGCGGCCGAGAGCAGGCCGAGGCCGAGCCAGGCCGCGGCCACGCCGGCGGAGAGCAGCGCGGGCAGGAGCAGCGAGGCGGCGATGACCCCCACCCCCACCCCGGCGATGACGATGCCGCCCGCGGCGCCCCGCCGCCCATCGGGGGTGACGGCCTGCACCGCCGGCCCGGCGAGGGAGATGGCGATGCCGCCCGCAATGCCGGCCACGCAGCGCCAGGGCGCGAGCCAGGCAAAGCCGAGGGGCAAGGCACAGGCGAGGAAGGACAGGGTGGCCAGCGCCATGGCGATGTCCAGCGCCCGCCGCACGCCCAGCGCCCCGCCAAGGCGGGTGGCTGACAGCGCGCCGATGAGATGCCCGGCGAAGGTGGTGGCGCCCAGGGCCCCGGCCTCGCCCCCTCCCACCCAGCCAGCCGCGACCAGGGCCGGGAAAAGGGGCACATAGCCGAAGCGGGCCAGGCCGATGGTGGTGCACAGGGCGGCGGCGCCGGCCAGGGACGAGGCGAAGGGCGCGCGCGGCGTCATTCCGCCACGCCTCCCGGGGATGGCGGGACGGGGGCGGCCTCAAGGATCAGGGTGGCGGCCAGCCCAGGTGGAAGGCGGCCCGGATGGGCGTCGCCCAGGAACAATTCCCCGCCATGCAGCCCGGCCACGGCCCGCACGAGGGACAGGCCCAGCCCGTAGCCCGGCGTGGCGCGGGCGCTGTCGGCGCGGAAGAAGCGTTCCCCGGCCCTCGCGCGGTCCGCGGGCCGCAGCCCCGGCCCCTCATCCGCGACCGTGATCCGAAGCCGGGTGCCCTCCGCCGCGGCGGAGAGGCGGATCCGCCCGCCGGCGGGGGAAAACTTGACCGCGTTGTCCAGCAGGTTGGCCACGGCCTGCAGGAGCAGGTCCCTGTCCCCGGTGATGAGCAGGGTGCCTGGCAGGTCCTGCTCCAGCACCACCCCGCGGCTTTCCGCGATGGCCTCGTACAGCTCCGCAGCATCCGCCAGCACGGGGGACAGGTCCAGCGTAGCGAAGGCGGCCCGCCGGGCGCCCGCCTCGGCCTCGGTGATCCGGAGAACGGCGTGGAAGATGCGGATCATGCCGTCCAGGTCGGCGATTCCCTGCTCGACAGCCCGGCGCATCGCCTCGGGGTCGGCCTCCAGCGCCTCCTCCAGCCTTCCGCGCGCGCGGGCGACCGGCGTGCGGAGGTCATGGGCAATGGCATCGGACACGCCGCGTATGCCGGCCATCAGCGTGCCGATCCGGTCCAGCATGGCGTTCATCGTCCGGCCCAGGCGGTCGAACTCATCGTCGCGGCCCGAGAGCGGGACGCGCTGCGTGAGGTCCCCGGCCGCGATGGCCGAGACGGTCTCGGCCGCCGGGCGCAGCATGTTCTGCAGGGCGCGGCGCAGCAGCACCGCACCGATCACGGCGAGAAGGCAGGCCACGCTGGCGGCCCATCCCAGGCCGCGTGCCAGAAGCTGGCGAAGGCGGAACCGCTCCTCCACGTCGCGCCCGACGATCAGGCGGTCACCATTCGAAAGATCGGCGCGGTAGAGCCTGGCCTCGGTCAGCGCGCCCTCCCGCATCAGCGGGGCACGAAGCCAGCGCAGCGCCTCGGCATCCGGAGAGGGGCCTTCCAGCTCCTCCGGCGTGGCCTGGAGGTTGCCGCCGAGGTGCCGCCCGGCGGAATCGGTCAGGCGGTAGAGATCCTGCGCATCCCCATCCCGGGCAAGGCGGAAGGCGATGCCGTCCAGCACACCCGCCCGCCCATCCTCCTCGAAACGGATGATGAGGGAAGCGACATCGGCGCGGATGGCGGCATCGGTCTGCCGGTCCAGCCCACCCGCCGTGTTCCACCAGACGATGCCGGAAAAGGCGACGCCGCCCAGCAGGAACATCACCGCGAAGAAGACGGCGATCCGGAAGCCGGCACTGTCCACCAGCCGGGGGACGGGCGCGCGGCGCATCTCCTCGGCCGGCATGGCGGGCCGCTAGGCCTGATCCTCCGCGCGGATCATGTAGCCGGCATTGCGCACCGTATGGATCAGCGGCTTGTCGAAGCCCCGGTCCAGCTTCTGGCGGAGGCGGGAGACATGCACGTCGATCACGTTGGTCTGCGGGTCGAAATGATAATCCCACACCTTCTCCAGCAGCATGGTGCGGGTGACGACCTGCCCCACATGGCGCATCAGGTGCTCCAGCAGGCGGAACTCGCGCGGCTGCACGTCGATCCGCTTGCCACCGCGGGTCACGGTGCGGGAGAGCAGGTCCAGCTCCAGGTCCGCGACGCGCAGGCGGGTGGCCGGCGCCTCGGAGGCCGGGCGGCGGCCCAGGGCCTCCACCCGCGCCAGCAGCTCGGCGAAGGCGAAGGGCTTGGTGAGGTAGTCGTCGCCGCCGGCCTTCAGGCCGCGCACCCGCTCATCCACCGCCGAGAGGGCGGTGAGAAAGAGGACCGGGGTCCGGTTTTCCTGCGCGCGCAGGGTCTCGACCAGGCGCAGCCCATCCACGCCGCCGGGCAGCATGCGGTCCAGCACCAGCAGGTCGAAGGGTTCCCCGGCGGCGGCGAAAAGGCCGTCCTTGCCGTTATCGCGGTGCTCCACGATGTGGCCGGCCTCGGTCAGACCCTTACGGACGAAACGGGCGACCTCAGGGTCGTCCTCAACAAGGAGGATACGCACGGCGCTTCCTAGCTCGCTTGGAAAATGGCGGCCGGGCCAGCCTGGCCCGGTTTGATGCGGCCCATAGCGTCATGCCGGGGCGCCGGGCGCAAGGCGCGCACGGCCTATTGCGGCGTGCCGGTGCCCGGCGGGCGCCGGCCGACCTGCACGTTGATGTCCTGCGCCCGCCCGTCCCGCAGCACGGAGAGGCGGACGCTCTGCCCCGGGGCGATCCCCGCGACGGTGCGGATGAGGGCGCGGGACGTCTCGACCCGGTCCCCGTTCAGCGCGGTCACGAGGTCACCCGGGCGCAGCCCGGCCCGGGCAGCCGGGGAGTTGCGCTCCACGCCCTGGATCTGCACGCCGCGGCGGCCGCGGGGCGCGTCGTTCCCCACGTCCTGGACCGCCACGCCCAGCCAGCCGCGCTCCACGCGCCCGTCGCGGCGGAGCTGCTCGATCACGCCGCGGGCGAGGTCCGAGGGGGTGGCGAAGCCGATGCCGGCGCTGGCGCCGGACGGCGAGTAGATGGCGGTGTTGATGCCGATCACCTCCCCCACCGTGTTGAAGAGCGGGCCGCCGGAGTTGCCGGGATTGATGGCCGCATCGGTCTGGATGAAGTCGTCGAAGGGCCCGGCGCCGATCTCGCGCCCGCGGGCCGAGACGATCCCGGTGGTGACCGTGCCGCCCAGGCCGAAGGGATTGCCCGCCGCCATCACCCATTGGCCCACGCGCACGGGGCTGCTGCCCCAGGGCACGGCCGTCAGGGGCACACGGGATTCGATGCGCAGCAAGGCAAGGTCGGTCAGCTCATCCGTGCCCACCACGCGCGCCGGATGCTCGCTGCCATCCTGCAGGGAGACGATGACGCGGGCAGCGGAGCCGACGACGTGGTTGTTGGTCACCACATAGCCGCTGGAATCGATGATGAAGCCGGAGCCGGCGCCCTGCACCTGCTGGCGGCCACCGCGCCGGTCGCGGAAATAGCGCTCGAAGGGGGTGCCGCGGAGCTCGGGCGGGATCTGCGTGGTCTGCTCGCCCGTGACGGCGATGTTCACCACCGCCGGCAGCACGGCCTGGGCCAGGTCGGCGAAATCCGGCAGCACGGTGAAGCGCGTGCCCGGGGCGGCGGACTGGGCCTGGGCTTCCAGAGGGGCGCAGCCTGGCGCGGCGGCGAGGGCCGCGAAACCGAGGATGGCGGCGCGGCGAGGCAAGGGCTGACGCATGGGGGGTGGGGGCTCTCCGGCGACTCGGGAGGACAGGTCCTCTCTATAGAGAGGGAACGATCCATCCCGGTTCAAGGCATCATGCACCCTGGGATGGATCCTCGGGCCAGGCGTGCTTCGGATAACGGCCCCGCATTTCCCGCCTTACCTCCGCCCAGCCACCGCGCCAGAAGCCCCCGAGATCGGAGGTGACGGCGATCGGGCGCCCTGCCGGGGACAGGAGGGAGACCTGCAGGGGGATGCGCCCGCCCATCAGGGGCGGGGTGGCGGCCAGGCCGAAGAGATGCTGCGCCCGGGCCTCCAGGGCCGGCACCTCGCGGTCATAGTCGATCATGGCGCTGCGATCCCCGGGCAGCTCCACCCGGGGCGGCAGCTCCGCGTCCAGGCGGCGCTGGGATTCCCAGGGCACCAGGCCCCGCAGGATCGCCACCGCATCGAGCGAACGCAGCTCGGACAGCTTCGATAGGCCGTTCAGGTAGGGCGCCAGCCATTCCGCCGCCCCCGCTGCCAGGGCGGCGTCCGAGACATCCGGCCAGGGCGCGCCTTCCGTTGCCTGGGCCCAGCGAAGGCGGGCGCGGAGCTGGGTGGCCGCCTTGGTCCAGTCCAGGTCCCGGAAGCCGCGGCTGGCGGCGGCGCGGGCCAGGGCCTCGGCAACGGCGGCCGGGTCGGCATGGGGAAGGGTGGCTTCCTCCAGCACCAGCGGGCCGAAGCGGAGCCGCCTGCGGGCCACCACGGCATTGGCGCGGGCGTCGAACTCCGTCACCTCTTCGCGCAGGAAGCGCTCGGGGAAGCGGGCCTCCAGCATGGCGCGGTCCAGCGGGGCGGCCATGCGGATGCGGGCCTCGGTGCCCGCCAGCTCCAGCGCCGCCACGGCCAGCAGCTGGGCCTTGCGCAGCGGATCGGTGGCGGAGAGCCGCGCCCCCTGGCCCGAGGCGAGGCGGAAGGCGCCATCCATGTTGCCGCGCTTGGCCGCGATGCGGTCCGGGAAGCCGGCGGCGAGGAGGGCCGCGGGATCGCCCTCGGGCGGCGTGCGCTCGGGGATGGAGAGGCGGCGGCGATGGAGCTGCGCGGTGCGGCGGATGCGCTGGACCGTTGCCCGGTCCGCCTCCGGATGGTCGCCGCCCTGTAGAAGCTCCAGGCGCATATGGAGGTCGGCCGGGGCCTCCCGGTTGCGGATGGGATCGCGCTCCTCCAGCAGGGCCGCGAGGTCGGCGGCCAGCGCCCCCTCCCCCGGCGTGCGGGTCTCCACCATCACCCGGGCCAGGCGGGGATGGGCGCCGAGCCGTGCCATGCGGCGGCCCGTGGGGGTGATGCGGCCCTGCTGGTCCAGCGCATCCAGCTCCTGCAGCAGCGTGCGGGCGGCAGCCAGGGCGCCTTCCGGCGGCGGGTCCAGGAAGGGCAGCGCGCGCGGCTCGGCGCCCCAGGCGGCGCAATCGAGCGCCAGGCCGGACAGTTCCGCCTCCAGCATCTCGGGCCGGTCGGCCAGGGGCAGGCCGCGATGCAGCGCCTCGGTCCAGAGGCGGATGGCGACCCCCGGCTCGGTGCGGCCGGCGCGGCCGGCGCGCTGCTCGGCGGCGGCGCGGGAGATGCGGACCGTGGCGAGGCGGGTGAGGCCCGTGGCGGCATCCAGCCGGGGCGCGCGGCGGAAGCCGCCATCCACCACGATCCGCACGCCGGGCACGGTCAGCGAGGTCTCGGCGATGGAGGTGGCGAGCACCACCTTGCGGCGGCCGGAAGGGTTCAGCGCCCGGTCCTGCTCGGCCGGCGGCATCTCGCCATGCAGGGGCAGCACCTCGGCATCCACGCCGCCCAGCCGCTCGGCCGTGCGGCGGATCTCGCCCCAGCCGGGCAGAAAGGCCAGCACGTCGCCGGGATGGGCGCGCAGCGCCTCCCGGATCGCCGCCGCCATGGCCTCGGGCAGGTCGCGTGGTTCCTTGATGTCGCGCGGGCGGTGATGGATGGCGACGGGATAGGCGCGGCCCGCGCTCTCGATCACGGGTGCATCGAGCAGGGTGGCGAAGCCGCCGGCATCAAGCGTGGCGGACATGGCCACCAACCGCAGTTCCGGCCGCAATTCCCGCTGCAGGTCGAGGCAGAGGGCGAGGCCGAGATCGGTGTCCAGATGCCGCTCATGCGCCTCGTCGAACAGCACGGCGCAGACGCCATCCAGCCCCGGGTCGGATTGCAGGCGCCGGACCAGCAGGCCTTCGGTCACCACCTCCACCCGCGTGCGGTCCGAAGTCGCGCGATCCAGCCTTGTGGAAAGGCCGACCAGCCCGCCCGGCACCCCTTCCCCGGCCAGGTCGGCCATGCGGCGCGCGGCGGCGCGGGCGGCAACCCGGCGGGGCTCCAGCACCAGGATCTTCCCCGTCGCCCAGGGCTCCTCCAGCAGGGTCAGGGGCACGATGGTGGTCTTGCCTGCGCCGGGCGGGGCGACGAGCACGGCGTTGGAGCGCACCCGCAGGGCGGCGAGGAGGGCCGGCAGGGCCTCGTTGACCGGAAGTTCGGGCAGGATCATCGCGGCGCGTGTCGGGGCAGGAGCGCGGGTTGTCAAACCGCGATCCGCCGGATCACCGGGCCGGGGTCACGATGGTGGCAGGGCGTCCCCCGCGCGGCGCTGCTTCGGTGACAAGCGCGGCCCGGCGTTCTATGCCGGTGGAACATGCCTATGTCCGAGGCTTCGGCCGGTCCCGATGGATTCCAGCACAGCCAGGGTTGAGGGCGCGACGCGGGACGCCGCGCCGCGACACGCCCAGCGTGCCGAATGGTCGGTGCGGACACGCCTCGTCGTCCTTGCCCTCTCGGTCGCGCTGCCTGCGGCCCTGGCGCTGGGGCTGGCGGCGCTGGAAGGCTGGCACGGCGCGCGGGAACGGACGGATGCCGCGCTCCGCGCCCGCACCGAGGCACTCTCCGCCGCCATCGTCCGCGAGCTGGCGACGGTGCGGGGGACGCTGGAGGCGCTCGCCGCCTCGCCTGCCCTCGCGGAAGGGCGGCTCGATATCTTCCGCGAGCAGATCGGGCGCACGCCCCGGCCGGCCGGGGCAAGGATCATGCTGGCGGCGACGGATGGCCGCCTGATCCTCAGTTCCGAGCACCCGCTGGGCACGCCCCTGCCACCCCGCGTCGATCCCGAACTGACGAGGCGTGTCATGCAGACCGGGAAGGCGGAGGTTTCCAACCTGGATCGCGGGCCGATCTCCCGGGAATACATCGTGGGGGTCTATGTTCCCGTGCGGGGCACGGACGGACAGGCGCTCTACGACCTCAGCATGAACCTGCGGGCATCCTCGCTCGACCGCGTACTGACCGAGCAGCGGCTGCCCGATACCTGGCGCGCGGCGCTGCTGGATGGGCGCGGGCTGGTGGTCGCGCGCACCCATGACTCCGGCACCCTCATCGGGCGCCAGGCGACGCCCCTCACCATGGCGGCGATCGCGGCCGAAGCCTCCCCCTTCGAGACCGTCTCGCATGAGGGCATGCCGGCACGCGGCGTCCAGGCAGAGGTGCCGGGAACCCACTGGCGCGTCGTGGTGGTGGTCCCGCTGGAGGAGATCGCGGCACCGCTCCATGCGGGCCTTCTCGCCGCCATGGCCACCGGGGGCGGGCTGCTCCTGCTGGGGCTGGGCGGCGCAGCCTGGCAGGGGCGGCGGATCGCGCTGGCCTTCTCGGCGCTCGCCAAGGGGGCAGCGGCGCTCGGCCGCGGCGAGGAACCGGTCCGGCCGCCGCCCGGCGTTGCGGAGGCGAGCCGCGTGGGCGCGGCGCTGTCCGATGCGGCGGCAGCCCTGGCCGGCCGCGAGGCGGAGCGGGCCGATGCCGATCGCCGCCAGGCCCTGCTCATCGGTGAGCTGAACCACCGGGTGAAGAACACCCTGGCCACCGTCCAGGCCATCGCCGCCCAGACCCTGCGGGGAGAAGGACGGGATCCCGCCCAGTCCTATGCCGATCTCGACCAGCGCCTACGGGCCCTGGCCCGCGCGCATGACCTGCTGGTGGCCCGCACCTGGGCCGACACGCCCCTGCCCAGCGTCGTCAGGGCGGCCCTCGCCCCCTGGACGGAGACAGGCCGCGTGACGGTGGCGTGCAGCTGCGCCGGGGTGTTCCCCGCCCTGCGCGCCGCCCAGGCCCAAGCGCTGGTGCTGGCGCTGCACGAACTGGCGACCAATGCGGCGAAATACGGCGCCCTCTCCCGCCCGGAAGGGCTGGTGACGGTCGGCTGCACCACCGAAGCGGGCGTGGCGTGGGTGGAATGGACCGAACGGGGCGGCCCGCCGGTCGAGGCGGCGCCGGTACGGCGCGGCTTCGGCACGCGGCTGCTCGAGCGCGCATTGCCGCGGGAGATGGGGCCGGGCTCGCTTGTCACCTTCGATTTCCGGCGCGAGGGGCTGCGGGCCGAGATCCGGATCGGAGGCGGGGCGGCGGGATAGGCGCCCTCGGCCCACCCCTGGGCAGCGGCCAGGGCAGGCCCCAACTGCCGTCCGGTATTGGAAAGGACACCTTCATGCAGAAGCGCCCGCTCGGCCGTTCCGGCCTGGAGATCGCGCCCCTCGTCTTCGGCGGCAATGTCTTCGGCTGGACCATCGACGAGGCAACGAGCTTCTCCCTTCTCGACGCCTTCGTCGATGCCGGGCTGAACGCGATCGACACGGCGGATGTCTATTCCCGCTGGGCGCCGGGAAACCAGGGCGGGGAATCCGAGACGATCATCGGCAACTGGCTTCGCGCCCATCCGGGCAAGCGGGACAAGGTGCTGATCCTCACCAAGGTCGGTTCCGACATGGGCCAGGGGCACAAGGACCTCTCGGCGGCATGGATCGAGAGGGCGGTGGAGGATTCGCTGCGCCGGCTGAACACCGACGTCATCGACCTCTACCAGTCCCACTGGCCCGATCCGAACACGCCGCAGGAGGAAACGCTGCGGGCCTATGACAGGCTCCTGAAGGCGGGGAAGGTCCGGGCCATCGGCACCTCCAACTACGATGCCGCGCTGCTGGAGGAATCGCTGCGGGTGGCGGAGGAGAAGGGCCTGCCGCGCTACGAATCCCTGCAGCCGCAATACAACCTCTATGACCGCTCCGGCTTCGATGGCGCGCTGCGCGACCTGGCGATGCGGGAGGGGATCGGCGTGATCACATACTATTCCCTCGCTTCCGGCTTCCTCTCGGGCAAGTACCGCTCGAAGGAGGATCTCTCGAAGAGCCCGCGCGGCAAGGGCGTGGAGAAATACCTGGACGCGCGTGGCATGCGGATCCTGCAGGCGCTGGACGAGGTTTCGGCCCGGCTGGGCGCCAGGCCGGCGGAGGTGGCCCTGGCCTGGGTCATCGCGCGGGAGGGCGTGACGGCGCCGATCGCCAGCGCGACGAGCCTGGAGCAGCTGCGGAGCCTGGTGAAGGCCGTGCACCTCACCCTGTCGGCGGAGGATGTCGCGGCGCTGGACCAGGCCAGCGCCTGATCTTGTTGCGGGAGGTGGCGCATCGGGCCTATGCCGCGCCGATGCACGCCCTGGCACTTTCCCTGGCGATCCTGGCTGCCCCGCTCACCGCCCAGGCGGTGGAGAGCGAGGCGGTGGAATCGCCGCGCGCGCGCGTGACGCTGGTGGCGGAGGCCGCTTCGGTGGCCCCGGGGCAGAGCTTCCGCCTGGCATTGCGGCAGGTGCTGGCCCCGGGCTGGCACAGCTACTGGATCAACCCGGGCGATGCGGGCGAGGCGCCATCGCTGGACCTGGACCTGCGGGATGGTGGGCAGGCCGGCGCCCTGGCCTTCCCCGCACCGCAGCGCATCCCCTACGGGCCGCTGGTGAATTTCGGCTATCTCGGCGAGGCGGTGTTCCCGCTGACCGTCACGCCGCCCGCCGATCTTCCGCCCGGCCGCCTCTACACCATCGAGGGCACGGCGCGCTGGCTGGTCTGCGCCGATGTCTGCATCCCCGAGGAAGGCGCCTTCCGGCTGGACCTGCCCGTCGAGGCGGCCGCGCGCCCCGACCCCGCGGCGGCGGAACTGTTCCGCCAGGCCGAGGCCGCCCTGCCCCGCCCCTCCCCCTTCGCCGTGCGCCTGGGCTTCGAGGGGGCGAAGGGTGCGATCGAGCTGTCCGGCCCAGGCCTCGCTCCCGGCGCGGTGAAGGAGGCCTTCTTCTTTCCCGAAGCCATGGGGGTGATCGACAACACCCGGCCACAGGCGCTCGCGCTGCGCGACGGCGCGATGGTGCTGTCCCTGGCACGCGGTGTCTCGCCGGTGCCGTCCCCGCTCGCGGGCGTGGTGGCGATGACCGACGCGGCCGGGGTGCGCAGCGCCTATGCCGTCTCGGCGGAGCCGGGCGCCATGCCTGCCCTGCCGGCGGGCATGCCCCTCTGGCAGGTGGCGCTGCTGGCAGCGCTGGGCGGGCTGGTGCTGAACCTGATGCCCTGCGTCTTCCCGGTGCTGGCCATGAAGGCCATGGGGCTGGCGCGACTGTCCGGCGCCTCCCGCAGGGCGGTCCGGGCGGAGGCGCTGGCCTATGTGGCGGGGGTGGTGATCGCCTTCCTCGCGATCGGTGGCGCCCTGCTGGGGCTGCGCGCGGCCGGAATGGCGGCGGGGTGGGGCTTCCAGTTCACCTCGCCGGTCTTCGTGGCCGGCATGGCCTGGCTGATGCTGGCGGTGGGCCTGAACCTCTCCGGCGTCTTCGCGGTGGGCGGCCCGGCCATGGGCGGCGGCGCGCGTTGGGGCAGCCTGGGGACGGGCGTGCTGGCGGTGGCGGTGGCCACGCCCTGCACCGCCCCCTTCATGGCGGCGGCGCTGGGGGCCGCCATGGCCATGCCCCCCGCCGGCGCCATCGCGGTGTTCGGGGCGATGGGGCTGGGCATGGCCCTGCCGCATCTGCTGCTGGCGGGCTTCCCGGCCCTCACGCGGCTCTTGCCGCGCCCCGGCGCCTGGATGGAAAGCCTGCGCCAACTCCTGGCCTTTCCCATGTATGGGGCGGCCGCCTGGCTGGCCTGGGTCGTTTCGGTGCAGGCCGGTCCGGACGGGCTGGTTCCCGTGCTGGCGGGTGCGCTGCTGGTGGGCTTCGGCGCCTGGGCCCTGGGCGTGGCGCAGGCCTCCGGCCGCCGCCGCTGGATCGGGCGCGGCTTGGCCGGGGCCGCGCTGTTGGGCGCGCTGGCACTGCTGCCCGGGCTTTCCACCGCCCAGGCACCGGCCATGGCCGAGGCACCGGGCGAAGCCTGGTCCGAGGCACGGCTTGCCGCGCTGCGGGCCCAGGGCCGGCCGGTCTTCGTGAACCTGACAGCCGCCTGGTGCATCACCTGCCGGGTGAACGAGCGCGTGGCGCTGGAAACCGCCGCCACCCGCGCGGCCTTCGAGCGGGAAGGCGTGACGGTGCTGACCGGTGACTGGACCCGCGGTGATCCCGCCATCACGGCCCTGCTGCGAGCCCAGGGGCGCGAGGGCGTGCCGCTCTATCTCTTCTACCCCGCCGGCGCCGCCGCTCCGCTGGTGCTGCCGCAGATCCTGACGGAGCGGATGGTCATCGACGCGGTGGCGGCCGGGCGGGACGCTGCGCGCCCGGCGGCGTGACACTGCGCGCCCGGCGGCGTGACGCCGCGCCAGGGAACGCTATGCTAGGCCAGCCCCCCTTGGCGGAACGGTAGACGCAGGCGACTTAAAATCGCTCACCCATGGGGTGTGCCGGTTCGAATCCGGCAGGGGGGACCACGCCGCTTGCGCGCCTCGCCGCGCGGTTCACCGCTCATTCACCGCACCGGCCCTACCCTCCCCGCCTGCCAGGACATGCAGGCAAGGGGAACTCATCTCGATGGACGGCTTTTCGGCCCCGCTCCGCCGCTCCCCGGCCAGCCGGCCCGCCGACTGCGCCGGGGCCGCTGCGACACCCGAAAGGGTCGTCGCCCTGGCCGGCGAAACGGCCGAGGTCGCGCGGCGCAAGGTGCAGGCCATCCAGGCCATCACCGGCCAGACCCGGATCCTGGCCCTGAATGCGACGATCGAGGCGGCGCGCGCGGGGGAGGCCGGCAAGGGCTTCGCCGTGGTGGCCGAGGAGGTGAAGGCGGTCAGCGCCGAGATCGGGCGGCTGGCGGCGGATATGGAAGGCGAGCTGCGCGCCGCCCTGGATGAGCTGGCGGCAGTCGGCGCCCGCATGGCGGCCGAAACCCGTGGTGAGCGGCTGGTGGGCCTGGCCCTGAACGCCGTGGAGATCATCGACCGCAATCTCTACGAACGCACCTGCGACGTGCGGTGGTGGGCGACGGATTCCGCCGTGGTGGATGCGGCGGCAGACCCAACGCCGGAACGGGTGGCGGAGGCGGAGCGGCGCCTGGGCGTCATTCTCTCGGCCTATACGGTGTATCTCGATCTCTGGATCTGCTCGCCCGCGGGCCGCGTCATCGCCCATGGGCGGCCTGATCGCTACCCAGGGCTCCACGACCTGGATGTCTCCCGCCAGCCCTGGTTCACCGAAGCGCTGCGCTCTGCCAGCGGGGACGACTACGCGGTGGCGGATATCGCGCCCCAGCCGGCGCTTGGCGGCGCACCCGCCGCCATCTACGCCGCCGCCATCCGGGAAGGCGGCGCGGTGCGGGGGCGTGTCACGGGCGTGCTGGGCGTTCATTTCGACTGGGCGCCGCAGGCCCGGGCGGTGGTCCAGGGCGTACGGCTCCCGCCGGCTGAGGCGGCGACCTCACGCGTCCTGCTGCTGGATGCCGCGGGCCGGGTGCTCGCGGCATCGGATGGCCGGGGGGAGTTGACCGAACAGGTGGAACTTCCGACGGGCCCGAGCGGAAGCCTGCAGGAGCCCGGCGGCCGCACCCTCGCCTTCCACCGCACGCCGGGCTACGAAACCTATCGCGGCCTGGGCTGGGCCGGGGCGATCCTGCAGGCGCCGGGCGGGGCGGCCTGAGGCCGGGCCGTCCGCCCCGGCCGCAGGCTATTGGGCCGAGGCCATCGCGGATGGCTGGGGCGAGCCGACGGTGCGATGCACCCAGCCCTCCGGCTCCGTGTCGCCCACCTGATACCATCCGCCCGGCGCGGTACCGAACACGTTCAGCACGGAACCGCTGCGGGCCACCCGCAGCACGGCCCCGCCGCCATTCGGCGATGAGCGGACATTGCCGTTCTGGCGCATGACGAGCGTGCTGGAGGCAACAGGGCGCGGCTCCGTCGAAACCGCGGTGACGAGTTCCGGCACCTTCGGAGGCTCGGGGCGGATCTGATCAAGCACTGGCAGTCCGTTCGGCAGGGGCGGCGGCAGCTGGGCCATGGGCGTGCCGTTCGCACGGGCCTGCGGGCCCCCGCCATCGAAGCAGCGCCCTACCAGTTCCACATAGACCCGTGTCGCCTCCACATTGTTCCGGGCGACATGCTGCTCCACCTCCAGCCCGCCGTTGGTGGCGCTCACCACCGAGACGAAGGGAAGGAACACGGCACCGCCCGCCAGGGTCGCCTGGCCACAGACGGCGTAGGTGTCCGGGATCGACTGCTTGTGGACTTCCACGGCCCGGAAACGCATGTTCTCGGGATCGCGGGCGATGTCACGAAGCTTTCCTTCCGCCGCCAGGCGAACCTGGCCGAGAGGATCGTCGCGTTGGGCCGATGCCTGGCCATTCGGCGCCGCATCCTCGAAGCAGCCGCCAAGCGCCAGCAGCCCGGCGAGGAGAAATCCCTTGCGCATCACCTTGTTCCACCGGGGTGTTGTACTCCTTGTTAAACGCGGGGCCTGTCCAACCCTCCGCTTCACGATCCCGTGGATTTATTCGACGGGGCAGAATTGAATGAATTCGCATCGGTTGACACAAAGAGGATCATTTTTGATGGCCGAGGCTTCAGCACCTGTTCTTCTCGTCGTGGTGGATACGGTCTGCCCCTGGTGCTGGATCGGCAAGCGTCGGCTTGACGCGGCGCTGGCGGTGCTGGCCGCGGATGGGCTGCCGCTGGCCCGGCAATGGCATCCCTTCCAGCTCAACCCCGATATGCCGCCGGGCGGCATGCCGCGCGCCGAGTACCGCACGCGGAAATTCGGCAGCCTGGAACGCGGGCGGCAGCTGGATGCGCGGGTCGCGGCGGAGGGTGCCAAGGATGGCATCCCCTTCGATCTCGAACGGATCGAGCGCAGCCCGAACTCGCTCGACAGCCACCGCCTGATACGCCTGGCCATGCTGGAAGGCGGGGCCGCGCTGTCCGACCGCGTGGTGGAGGGCATCTTCGCCGCCTATTTCGCCGAAGGGCGCGATATCGGCGACAGGACCGTCCTGGCGGCGATCGGCGATGCCGCCGGCCTTCCCCCCGGCCGCTCCGCAGCCATGCTGGAAAGCGAGGAAGGCGTGGCGGCGGTGAAGGAGGATGTCGCCCGGGCCCAAGGCCTTGGCGGTGTTCCGGCCGTGATCCTGAACCGGCGGCTGATCATCTCCGGCGCGCAGTCCCCCGATGCCATGGCGGCGGCCATCCGCGAAACGCTGGAGGCAGCCTAGCCCAGCGCCTTCGCGGCGCGGCGGCCGGAACGGATCGCGGCATCGATGGTCGCGGGCAGCACCGGCTCCATCCAATCCCCGGCAAGGGCCAGGTTGCGCAGGGCCAGGATCGGGGGTGGCGGGGGATCGCCCGGGCGGTGGCGCGGGGTCGCGCGCCGCTCCTTCACCGCCCGGCAGGGCGGCGGCTCCTCCGGCCAGTCTCCGGCTAGGGCGAAGGCCCGGGCCAGCTGGCGGATTTCGGACCAGGCGCGCGGCGCCAGATCGGCGGCCGCCTCGCGCGCCTCGGCATCGGCCGCGCTGACGGTCACGGCGATGGCGCCGGGCCGCACCAGCACCCATTGGCAAAGCCCGCCCAGCACACCGAGAAAGCGCACCGGCCCCGGCGTGGCATGGCCGAAATGCAGGTTCAGGATCGGCGCGTGCTCCGTGGGCACCCGCAGACGCGGCAGCAGCCGCGCCACTTCCCAGGGCGGCAGGGCGAGGATCGCGCGATCCCCCTGCCCCATCACCACCACCTCATCCCCGAAATCCAGCGCGGCCAGGCGGTGATGCTCGATCCGCAGCGCGCGGAGGCGGGCATTGTGGTGCATCATCCCGCCCCGGGCGCGGATGGCCGCCAGCGCCGGCTCCACGAGGTCCGGCCCCAGCCCGCGCCGCGCCACCAGCAGCCGGGCCGCGCCGGGCGTGCCCACGCGGCGCAGCACGGCCGCCAGACGGCGGGAGGAAGCCTCCTGCACCGGCGTGTTGAGCGCGGCGATCACCAGCGGTTCCACGAAGCCGCGCAGGAATGTGGGATGGGCCGCAAGGGCCGGGCCCACTGCCCTGTCCCCCGGCCCGGCCAGCCGCATCAATGCGGCCAGCCCACGCGCCGTCAGCCCATCCGGGCGCTTCGCCGCGCGCAGCCATCCCAGGGGCGAAAGCGCCACGCGCCGGGCGCGGCCATCGGCCATGTCGAGAACCGGCAGGCCGTCGGGCTCCGGTTCCACCCACTCGTCCAGCGCTCCGATGCCGCGCAGGAAGTCCAGCGCCATGCGGTTCGCGCCCAGCAGGGCATGGGTGCCGTTATCCGTGCCGTCCGGCAGCGCCCGCGCCCGCCCGCCGGCCACCATGGCGGCCTCATGCACCACCACGGGCCCATGCACCGCCAGGGCGGCGGCAAGGCCGGCCATGCCGGCGCCGATCACATGGGTGGTCATGCCTTGGCCCGGTTCGGCCCCGCGGAAGGCTCCGCTTTTCCTGGGCAAGCAGCGCGCCGCATCACCAGCCCAGCGCCATCACCGCCAACCGGGCCTTCTCCGCACGGCCCAGGTGCGGGCGCAGCCGCGGCGGATGGAAGCCGCGCGCGGCGAGGCGCTGGAGGATGCGGTGATAGGCCCACATCATCACCCGCGCCGGCCGAAGGGTCTTCGCATCGGCACCGGCCAGCGCGGCTTCCGCGGCGGCGAAGCCGTCCTCGGCGCGGGCGAGGAGGCGGTGGCATGCCTCGTGAATGTCAGGGCGGCTGAGAAGGGTATCCGCATCGGCATCGGGGCCGAGCCAGGAGAGCGGGATATAAACCCGGTCCCGCACCGCATCCTCGTCGATGTCGCGCAGGATGTTGACGAGCTGGAGGGTGCGGCCGAGCGCAAGGCCGAAGGCCTCCGCCTCCGGCGCGCCGAAGATGCGGACGGAGAGCACGCCCACGCTGCCGGCGACACGGCGGCAGTAAAGGTCCAGCGCGGCCTCGTCCGGGATGCGGAGGCGGGCAGTGGAATCCGTCTCCATCCCCTCGATCATCGCCTCGCATTCGGATCGGGGCAGATCGAACGCGGCCCGGGCCCAGGACAGCTCGCGGGAGACGGCGCAATCCGGCGCGTCGAGTTTCCGCCGCCACTCGGCGAGGAACTGGCGCTTCTCGGCCTCGGGCGTGGCGCCGTCCGCGATATCATCCACGGCGCGGCAGAAGGCATAGACCGCGTAGAGGGCGCGGCGGCGCTCCCCTCTCAACGAGGCCATGCCCTTGGAGAAGGATGAGCCGGCACGCGCCACGCGGGCGCGGACGAGCCTGGCGTCCGATGGACCGCCGGAAGGCGCGGCGGCCAGGGCGGCGAGGAAGTCCAGCCTGGTCAGCGCCACCCGCCCGGCCATGGGGTCGGCGGCGCGCAGCCGGGCCAGCAGGCGCCTGGCGCAGCCGATGGTGGTGGCCGATTGAAAGGCCAGGCGGCGGCTCTTCAGAAGGCGCGGCAGGGCGGCGGCCATGTCCAGCAAGGTGTCCGTGCGGTCCAGCAGGGCATCCAGCACGGCGCGGCGCGGGGCGGCCTCGATGAACACGGTTTCCTCGCCGCCCACCTGCTCCATCCAGGCCCGTGGGAGATAGATGCGGCCGAGCTCCCGCCGGTCATCGCCCATGTCCTGCAGATGGTTCAGCACCTGCAGCGCGGTGCAGAGGGCATCGGCGGCCTGGAAGGCCGCGGGCTCTGCCTCGCCATGCAGGCGCAGCAGCATCCGCCCCACGGGATTGGCGGAATGGGCGCAGTAATCGGCCAGTGCGTTCCAGTCCTCGTAGCCCTCGTTCCGGGCATCCCGGCGGAAGGCGGTGAGCATGGCCCGCGCCTCCTGCACGCCGGCGCCGCTCTCCCGCAGGGCCGTGGCCTCGGGCACGCCCGGGCCGCCATCCAGCGCGGCCTCGATCAGGTCCAGGCGCCGAAGCTTCTCGGCGGGCTGGAGGTCCGGCGCGTCCGCGATGTCATCGGCCAGCCGAACGACACGGTAGAAGGCGAGGACGCGGCCGCGCATCTCCGGCGCGAGAAGGCGGGAGGCGACCGGAAAATTCTCGGAATCCGGGCCGCGCGTGGCGGGACCGGCGGCGATGCTGGCGCTCATGACGGGTGGATTATGCCCCATCCGCGGCGCGATAGGCGCGCCCCTTCCATCCTGCGGGACGGCCCAGCGCGGAACGGGCCAGGGCAGTCCATTGGATGGCGAGGGCGACGGCGACGGTGGCGGGATGCAGGGGAATGGTCCAGCTCGGCTCCCGCCCGCGCCAGGTGATGGCGGCCCGGGTGAGATAGGTGATGATGAGGGCCGCCGCCGCGAGCGGGCTCGGCAGCAGCAGCCAGGGCAGAAGATGGCCGCCCGCCAGCAGCAGTGTCCAGACCGGAAGGCCGATGGGCGTCGCCATCCCCTCCCGCGCATTCTTCAGGAAGCCGTTCCAGGCCTCGCCGAAGCCGCCATACATGCGGCAGTCGGCGAGCGGGGCGCCATCCACCACCTCCGTCCGGTGGCCGCCGATGCGGAGGTTGCGGGCCAGGGCCAGGCCGTCATGCAGGCGGTGGCGGAAGGCGGCATGGCCGCCGACCGATTCATAGGCACCGCGCTCCACCAGGATCAGCTGGCCGCAGGCCGCGGCCATGGCGGGGTGCTGCGTGAAGGCCCGGCCGGCGCCGGGAAGATAGCCCAGCATCATGAGGTTGATGGCCGGGACCGTGAGCCCCTCCCCCAGCGTCGCGATCCGCTGGCGCGGGACGCCCGTGACCAGGGCGAGGTTTTCGGCCTGCGCATGCGCGGCCATCCGGGCGGCGGCATCCGGGGCCAGGCGGACATCGGCATCGATGAACAGCAGATGCGTGCCCCGCGCCGCCTCGGCGAGGCGGGCGCAGGCATGCACCTTCCCCGTCCAGCCCGGCGGCAGGGGCGGCGCGTGCAGCAGGCGCAGGCGCGGATCGGTGGCGGCGCGGCGGGCGACGATCCCGGGCGTGGCATCGCGCGAGCCGTCATCCATCACCAGCACCTCGATCTCCACCCCGGTGCTGGCCAGGGCGGCGTCCAGGCAGGTGGCGATGTTGGCGGCCTCGTCCCGCGCGGGGATGAGGATGGAGACAAGGGCGCCCGGCGCGGGCCTGCCCGCCGCCCGGCCCAGCAGGCACAGGTTGGCCGCCGCCATGCTGGCGGGGAACATGGCAAGCGCCAGTGCCAGCGCATCCATCATCGGCTGGCCACCTCTTTGCTCATCTCCGTCCTCACACGCCCATCCTAGCCGGATTTCGTGCCATGGGCATGGCGAGGGTTGAAACGCCGGCCACGGGCCAGGGCGGCGACATGGCGCCACAAATCATAAATGCCCCCCATGCCTTCCGCCCCTTCGGCCACGACCGTGAAGCGGGCGGGGTCGCGGGTCAGGGCCTCCGCGGTCAGGCGGTCCATGGTGCCGGTCAGCGCCTCGCGGATGCGCTCCTCGCGCGCCTCACGGTCCAGGGCGAGCAGCTCGGCCGCCGGAAGTGGCGGCCCGAAGGCGGCGAGCATGTCCGGGCGGCGCTCGGTCCAGAAAACGTAATCCAGGGCGAGCGGCAGCACGATCGCATCGGGGGCGATCTCGGGCAGCCGGGAGACACCGGGCGCGATGGCCACGGGGCGCTCCCGCACATCTTGGAAGCGGCCGGGCGCATTCATCCAGAGCATGGTGCCGGGCGAGGCCAGCACCGCCTTGGCCGTGCGCAGGAAGGCCACGGCGCCGCGCGGCCCGGGCTCGATCCCGAAGACGCCGAGGCGGCGCATGAACGGGTATTTCGCCAGCGCCGCCGCTTCCATTGGAATGAAGATGTGGCGGTGCGGAAGAAGGCGGACGGGCAGCAGCATGAAGGCCACGCCATCCCACCAGGACGGGTGGTTGGCCAGGACGATCAGCGGCCTGTCCCCGGCGTCCTGCGGGAAGCCCCAGGGGGGCATCCGCAGCGCGCCCATATGGCGCCGGAAGAAGCGCGCGAAGACGAAGTGGAAGAAGCCGAAGAGCCGCGCGTCGCGGAGCGCGAGGGGCGACGGCTCCGCCATGCCTATTCGGCGGCCTGCGCCAGGAAGGCGTGCTGCCCCTGGGCGCGCAGGAGGGAATCCCGCGTGCCGGCCAGGCGCGCGGCCTCGCTCATGCCGCGCCCGCCCATGTCCTGGTCCATGGCGTCCGCCGCGATCCAGCCGGACATCATCACCATCGGCATGCCCGGCCCGGGATGCGCGGCCCCGCCCGCGAGGTAGAGACCCTTCACCGCCCTGGAGCGGTTGCCCGGCTTGAAGGCCCCGGTCCAGGCGCCGTGGGAGGCGAGGCCGTAGATGGCGCCGTCCAGCACCTTGTAGCGGTCATGGATGTCCTGGGGCGTAAGAGCGCGCTCCACCACGATACGCTCCTCGATATCCTCCATCCCGGCGGTACGCTTCAGCTTGTCCAGGATCACCTGCCGGTATTGCGGCAGCATCTTCGACCAGTCCTGGCCCGGGCGGAGATGCGGGGTATGGACGAGCACATAGAGCGCCTCGCCCCCGTCCGGCGCCACGCTCGGATCCGTGGCGGAGGGCGCGGCGAGGTAGGCTGTGGGATCGGGAGCGGGGATGCCCTTCCTGTAGATGGCGTCGAACTCCTCCTCCGCGTCGCGGGAGAAGACGAAGTCGTGATGCGCGACGTGGTCGTAGCGGCGGTTGAGGCCGAGATAGAGCACGACGCCGGAGCAGGCCGGCTCGAAGCCCTTCTTCTCGTATTTGCGGCCGGTCTTCCCGCCGACGAGCTCCTTGTAGGTGCGGATGGCATCCATGTTGGAGATGACGGCATCGAAGGGGATGGTCTCTCCCTTCGCGATCACGCCGGCCACCCGCGTGCCGTTGTCGCGCAGGTCCAGCCCCGTCACCTCGGTGTTCGGGCGGAGATCGGCGCCGAGGGATGCTGCCAGCTTCGCCAGCCCTTCCGCCACGGCGCGCGTGCCGCCCACCGGATACCAGATGCCCTCGCTCGCCTGCATGTCGCCGATGCTGCAGAGCACGGCGGGCGCGAGATAGGGCGAGGAGCCGACATACTGGCAGTAATGGTCCAGCATCTGCGCCAGCCGCGCATCGGGCACATGGCCGCGGATCACCTTCGCCACGCGCTTGCCCATGCCGAGCGCCATCACGTCCTTCAGCGTGTCGGCGCGCAGATTGGCCTTGAAGTCGATTGTGTCCGCGATGCCTTCCACCGGCTTCCAGAAGAAGAAGCCCTCGGAGATCCGGTGCAGGTTCTCCGACATCGCCTGGAATTCGCGGTAGCCCTGGCCGTTGCCGGGCGCGAAGGCGTCCATGTCGCGCGCCATGTCATCGACATTCTCGCGCAGGTCGATCCGCGTGCCGTCATCGAAGAAGCAGCGCCATTGCGGGTCCAGCCGGATCAGCGGCAGGTCGCGCGCCTGCTCGCGCCCCGCTTCCGCGAAGATCCGGCGCAGGACGCGGGGCACGGTGAGAATGGTCGGGCCCATGTCGAAGCGGAAGCTGCCGCCGTTGCGCCCGCCCGGCTCCGACGGGGCATCGAGATGCAGCACCGCCGCCTTGCCGCCGAGCCAGTCATTCTTGTCGAACAGCGTGACCTCATGGCCGCGCGCCTGGGCGACGCAGGCGGCGGCCAGGCCGCCGAGACCGCCGCCGATGATGGCAACCTTGGCCATGTTCAGATCCTCGTGGAGACGGGTGCGCGGCCGAGGTCGCGCAGCAGCAGGCCGGCGCTGATGCGCGCGCCCTCATAGATCACGGGCAGGCCGGAGCCGGGATGGGTGCCTCCCCCGACGAGATAGAGGCCGCGGGTGTCGCCGAAGCGGTTGCCCGGGCGGAACATCAGCATCTGGCGGAGGTCATGGGCCAGGTTGAAGGTGGCGCCGTACCCCACGGCATATTCATCCCGCCAGTCGCGCGGCGTGACGCATTTCTCGAAGCGGATGCGCGATTCAATGTCCGGCACGCCGAGCGCGCGGAGCCGGTCCAGCGCCAGCCGCCGATAGCGCGCCGTATCGGCCTCGCTCCACTCGTGCCCATGGGTCAGGTTCGGCACGGGAACCAGGAGATAGAGGCTCGAATGCCCCTCCGGCGCCATGCTGCAATCCGTCGCGACCGGGTTGTGCAGATAGAGCGAGGGCGTGTCGGGCAGCGTGCCCCGCTCGATCTCCTGGATGTTCCGCTGATACTCCTCCGACAGGAGGATGGTGTGGTGCGCGAGGTCCGGGAAACGCCCCTCCACGCCGAGATAGAGCATGAAGGTCGAGCAGGAGTAGCGCGCCTTGCCGATCTTGCGGTCCGACCACTGCCGCCGGATGGCGTCCGGCACGAGCTTCGGCATGGCATGGGCGAAGTCGGCGTTCATCACCACGCCATCGGCGTCGATCCGCCGGCCACCGGCCTCAACGCCCGTCGCGCGGTTCCCGTCGAACAGCACGCGCTCCACGGGTGTGTCGAAGCGGAACTCCACGCCCAAATCGGCCGCCACCCGCGTCATGGCGGTGGCCACCGCGCCGCATCCGCCGCGCGGATGGAACACGCCATGCTCGTATTCGAGGAAGGAGAGGATGGTGAACAGGCTGGGGCAGCGGAACGGGCTCATCCCCAGGTATTTCGACTGGAAGGAGAAGGCGAGGCGCGTGCGCGGGTCGCGGAAATGCCGGCGCAGGTCGGAATCGACCGAACGGCCCGGCCGCAGCAGCGGCAGCGCACGCAGCATGTCCGCGCCCATCACATCGGCCGCCCGCGTGAAGGCGCGCTCCAGCACGGGGCGGAAGGCGGCAAGCTTGCGGCGGTTCTCCGCCATGAAGGGGCGCACGCCGGCGGCATCGCGCGGATCGAGCTTCGCCACCTCCGCCTCCAGCCGCTCCAGGTCCGGCGTTGCGTCCAGCGTGACGTTCCCCGCCGCATGCTCGAAGGTCAGCCGGTACTGGGGGTCGAGGCGGAGAAGCTCAACCTCCTCCTCCAGCACCGCGCCGCATTCGGCGAAGATCTCGGAGAGAATGCGCGGGTAGAGGAAGAAGGTGGGCCCCAGGTCGAAGCGGTAGCCGCCTTCGGCCTCGATGGTGCGGCTGCGTCCGCCAACGACCCGGTCCTTCTCGAGGACGGTGACGCGAAGGCCGCGCGCGGCGAGGAGCATGGCGGAGGCGAGCCCTCCGGGACCTGCTCCGACGATGACCGCATGGGGTCGTTCGGGGCGCAGGGAGGGGCGGCTTAGTGCGTTCATGGGCTCCTGCGAAATCCCGGAGAGAAGTCCGGTGCGAACGCTGTTCAGCTTTGGTCGATGCCCGATCTTGCAAGGGCCGGCCAATCACGCCGCCGTGGCCGGATGATCCCTTAACCCGCCATGGCCTCCTGCAGGCACGCCCTGGCACGGGGAAGCAGCCGTCGCAGGAAGAAGCCGGCCTGCTCCGCCATGGCGGGTTCCGCCGCCGCCGCCCGGGCCAGCCAGGCAGCGCCCAGCACCCAGCCCGCCGCATCCAGGAAAGGCGCGGCGGCGGCGCCCGCCACCTCCGGGGAGGCGGTGGAGAGATGTTCCGCCGCCTCCGCCAGGTCGCGGGCCGGGCCCTCCAGCGCCGGATCCGCTTTGGCGGCCTCCGCGATCAGGTCCAGGAAGGCGGGCAGGTCGCGCGGCAGCTTGCGGGCGACGAGGTCCATGGCCTGTATGCCGTTCGTGCCCTCGTAGATCGGCGCGATCCGGGCGTCGCGCCAGATCTGGGCGGCCCCCGTCTCCTCCACATAGCCGGCACCGCCATGCACCTGGATACCGAGGCTGGCCACATCCACGCCGCGATCGGTGCACCAGGCCTTGGTGATGGGGGTGAGGAGGGCGAGCCTTGTCTCTGCACCCTTTTCCCCGGCCCGGGCGCGATCCAGCGAAACGGCGCAATCCAGGGCGATCAGCCGGGCGGCGGCGGTGATGGCGCGCATCTCGCCCAGCATCCGGGCGACATCCGGGAATTCGGCAATGGGGCGGCCGCCCTGGATGCGGGTGGCGGCATAGTCCTCGGCCAGGCGGGTGGCGCGGGCGCATTGCCCCACCCCTTCCACCCCCACGGCCAGGCGCGCCACATTCATCATGGCGAACATGGCGGCCAGGCCGCGATTCGGCTCCCCCACCAGCTCGGCCTCGGCTTCCTCGAACAGCATGGTGCAGGTGGGACAGGCATGGATGCCCGGCTTGTGCTCGACCCCGCCGCAGCGCACGCCGTTGCGGCGGCCATCGGGCAGGATCTTCGGACAGGCGAAGAGGCTGATGCCGCGCGAGCCCGGCGGCGCATCCGGCAGGCGGGCCAGGACGAGGTGGAGGGTGTTCTCCGCCAGGTCGTTCTCACCCCAGGTGATGAAGATCTTCTGGCCGGAGAGACGATATCCCCCCTGCCCGTCCGGCACCGCGCGGCTGCGGACAGCCGACAGGTCGCTCCCGGCCTGGGGCTCGGTCAGGCACATGGTCCCGTTCCAGGCCGCCGAGATCAGGGGCGGCAGGAAGCGGGCCGCCTGCTCGGCGCTGGCATGGTGAGAGAGCAGTTCCACCGCGCCCGCCGTGAGCATCGGCATCAGCGCGAAGCTCATATCCGCCGAGGAGGCGAGTTCGAAGACCGCCGCCCAGAGGGAATGCGGCAGCCCTTGCCCGCCATGCTCCGCTGGCGCGGCCACGCCCTGCCAGCCCGCCTCCCGCCACTCCTTCAGCAGGGCGGGATAGCCGGGCGGGGTGCGGACGCGGCCATTCTCCAGCACGCAGCCGGCCCGGTCCGCCTCCAACCGGCCCGGGGCGATCCGTTCCTCGGCAAAGCGGCCAGCCTCCTCCAGGATGGCGGCGACATCCCCCTCCGCCAGCGGCGTGCCGAGGCGATCCGAGAGGGCGGGCAGCCCGTGGAGGCGGTTCAGGGTGAAGGCCAGGGATTCGGCGGCGTTCATGCGGCGATGTCCCAGCCCCGCGCATCCCCGGCCGCCCAGCGCGGCAGCGCGGCCATGCGGGCGGGATCGCCGAAGGAGGCCGCCACCGCCTCGCCCAGCACGGGGCCGAACTTGAAGCCATGGCCGGAGAAGCCGCTCATCACCACGCAGTGCTCCGAGAGCGGCTCGACCACGAAGCGCTCCTGCGGCTCCACATCATAGTAGCAGGCGCGGGCCTGCAGCACGCGGTAGCTCTCCGCGTCGCGCAGGCGGGGCAGTGCGAGGGAGAGAATGGCGTCCCGTTCCACGGCCGTCGCCTCGCGCGGGTCATCGGCATCGCCCTGGCAGGAGAAGCGGTGGTCCCCGATCTTCAGCCCGGTGCCGGCCACGGGGGGCACGGCGTAGAAGCCGCCATCCGCCGAGAGGTCCAGCAGCATGGGCGCGCGGGCCCAGGCCTCCCGCTGCTCCACCGGAGGTTCGAGATAGACGACGATCTGGCGGGAGGGCGTGACACGCGCGGACAGGCCGGGCAGCAGGCGCGGCGCCCAGGGTCCGGCGGCGATGACGAGCAGGTCGCCTTCCAGCACGCGCCCATCCGCGAGGGAGAGGCGGGCGCGGGCCGGATCGACCGAGGTGACCCGCCCCTGCAGGAACAGCGCGCCCTGCTCGTTCAGGTGCCGCGCGGTGGCCTCCACGATGCGGCGTGCCATCAGCACGCCGCCGCGCGGCGTGAAGAAGGCATCGGACAGCCCTTCCGCCCGCAGCCAGGGGAATCGTTCCTGCAGGTAATCCGGCGGCAGATCCTGCACGGCGTGGGCATCGGCGCGCAGGGCCTGGCGGCTGGCGCCGAGCCAATCCGCCTCCCCCACCGCCCCTCCGGCCAGGGCGAGGACTCCGGTTTCGGCATAGGGGCGCTCGCCAATGGCGGCGAAAAGCCGGTCCCAGGCGGCATAGGCATCCTCGACCATCCGCATATAGCCCGTGGCGGCGCCATAGGCATGCCGGATCAGCCGGTGGTCATCCACCGATGACCCACGCGGATTGGGGATGGGATCCTGCTCCACCACCGTGACCCGGTGCCCGGCCTCCGTCAGCGCGAAGGCGGTGGAGAGGCCCATGATCCCGGCCCCGAGGACGAGCGCGTCACCCATCGCGTCATCCTGCGGCACGGCGCGGCCGGGGGAAACCCCGGCGTTGGGCCTCAGCTCCCGCCGCGATCCTTCAGGGGGTCATGGCCCCAGTTCATCAGGCTGTAGCGCCAGCGCGTGTGCTCGATCTCCCCCTCCGGTCGCCGGGCACCGTGGCGATGCACATAGCCGACCACCTTGCGCATATGGGCCAAGTCCTCCTCGGAGGGATGGGAAAGGCCGGTTTCCAGCAGGCGGAGGATGTGCCGGCCGCTTTCATGCCCCACGGATTCGGAATGGCCCTCATGGGTCACGCCGACGGAACGGCTCTCCTCGGTGGAAAGCCATTTGCGCAGCGCGGCCGGCGTCATGTTCACCGCCTCCCGGAAGGAACGCACCACCTCCTTCGGGTCGGGCTCGCCGCTCACCGGGAGATTCGCTTGTTCGGGGCGGCGCGGCGGGTCGCGGTGGTGTTGCCGGCAGCGGGGCTGCGGCGGGGCTGCGCCTTCTTCGCCGTGGCCTGGCGGGGCGCGGCGGACTTGCCCGCCGGCCTTGCCTTGCGCGCCGCGGCCGGACGCTTCGCAGAGGCTTTCGGTGCCGCGGCCGTCTTGCGGGGAGCGGCGGCCTCGGCGGCGGCGGCCCGGCGGGCAGGCGCCTTGGATTTGGTGGTGGACGGCTTGCGCGGCGCGCTGGCCGCCTTCGCTGTGGCCGTCGCCGGGGCCCGCTTCGCGGCCGCCGGGCGCCGCTTGCCCGCCGCCGTCCCGCTTTCCTTCGTGGCGGAGCCTGCGTGATCCCGCGCCTTCGCCGCCTTGCGCGCCACATCCGCGGGCTGGCGGGAAAACTGCTTTCCCTTGGCCGTGTCACGCCGCTTGGCGGCGGTAGTGCGGGCATATTCCTCGTCGGTCAGGGATTCGCGGGCCTTGCGGGGCAGGTAGCGCTCGCCTGTCTCGCCGCTCTTGCTGCCCGACTTCGTGCCCCACTCCTCCTTGGTCCACTGCGTCAGGTGGTTGGCCTCGCTCTTGCGGCCCTCATAGGCGCCGCCGGCCTTCTTGTATTCCTGCACGGCGAGCTGCGCCTTGCGCGCGGACCATTCGCCGGCATCGCCACCCTTGCTCCCGCGCATGATGCGGGCCTTCACCTTCTCCCAGAGTTTCGGATCGGTCCTCTGCGCCGTGCCGGATGCCATGCCGCGATCCTCCGTGATCCGCCGGCCAACGCCGCGCGAATCGGCAAGGTTGCCTCAGGGAAGGAAGAGCAGCCGCGCGCGCCCGGTGAGGCTTTCGCCCCGCGCAAGGCGCACCATGTCTCCGAGTTCGGAGAGAAATGGCCGGTTCGCCGCATCGGGGACATGGCTCACCGGCTCGGCACAGAGAATGCCCGCGCCGCGCGGCGCGAAGACCTGGATGTTGCGGGACCAGGCCTCCTCGCCCCGCAACAGGAAGCAAGCCTCGCCGAGGGTAAGGCGCGCTCCGCCATCCCAGCCCGTGAAATGCGTGTCGAGACCTACGAAGACCTCCTCCCCGCCATCCAGCCCGGACGAGGCGACGGCCTCCACCGGCAGGTTCCGCTCGTCGCGCAGCAGCATGCCCGTGGCGTGGAAGGCGAGCCGCGTTCCGGGCGGGCGGGCGAAGAACGGATGCCAGCCCGTGCCGAAGGGAACGCCATCCATGCCGCGATTGGTCACGGAAAGGCTGATGGCGAAATCCTCGCCGAGCGCGATCTCCATCCTCGCCTGGTAGCGATAGGGGCCGTCCTCGATGGACTGGACCAGGACGGCCAGGGCGGGTTCGCTTCGCTCCACCTCCCAGGGGTGCTCGCGCGAAAGCCCGTGCAACGCCGTGCGCTCCGCCACGCGATTGCAGGGGAAGTGATGCAGGCCGCCCGGATGCGGCAGCCGCCCCTCGTCCAGCCGGTTCGTCCAGGGCAGCATGAGAAAGGCGCCGGCCCAGTGGTCGTTGGGATCGGCGCCTTCGGGCAGGGGGACGAGAACATCCCGGCCGGCATGGGTGAGGGCCGCCAGGGCGCCGCCGCGCCCGGGCAGCAGGGCGGCGCGCCAGGCGCCGCCTGCGATATCCAGCACCGGCGGCTCAATCCAGCGAGAACTGGTCCTTCGGCGAAGGCTTGTCCCTTGTGTAGTCCATGGCGGTGTAGCCGCCGCCCTGGTAGCGCTCCGTCACCGGATCGCCCGAGAGCTTGCCGCCCACCTTGCCGCGGAAGTCCTCGGCGCTGTCCTCGGGTTCCCAGCCGATGCGGTCCCGGTGGTCCTTGCCCCAATAGGTCGCAGGATTCTTCGAGGCGCCCCAGACCACGGCATGGCCGATGCGCGGCGCGGAGAGGAACTTGTCCATCATCCGCGCGAGGTCGGCATAGGACAGCCAGGTGGAGAGCATGCGGGCATCGGCCGGCTCGGGGAAGGAGGAGCCGATGCGGACATTGAGGTTCTCCACCCCGTGCTTGTCCCAGTAGAGGCGCCCCATCAGCTCCCCATAGGCCTTGGAAAGGCCGTAGAAGCTGTCCGGGCGGAAGGCGCAATCGGCATCCAGCAACTCGCCATTGCCGGCCGGGCGCTCATGGAAGCCGATGGCGTGGTTGCTGCTGGCGAAGAGCACGCGTGCCTTCTCGCGCCGCGCCGCTTCATAGATGTGATAGAGGCCGCGGAGATTGGGGCCCAGCACCACCTCGAACGGATGCTCCGTGCTGATCCCGCCGAAATGCAGGATCGCCTGGCAGACCTCGGCGAGGCGGAGGATGGTGGGGCCGTCATTCAGGTCCGCCTTCGTGAACACCACCCCCTCCGGCAGCGCATCCGGGAAGGGGGCGATGTCGGTCAGGCGAAGCTTCCAGCCGGACGCGGCCAGGGCGGGCACCAGGGCCCGGCCCAGATTGCCGGACGCCCCGGTGAGAAGGACAGGCCGGTCCTTCGAAGCGCTCATCAGATCAGTCCTTATCGGGGAATCAGGCCGGCATGGTGGCGCGGACCGGGGGCGCCGTGAAGCGCCCCCGCCGTGAATCGGCGCCTAGCTGCCATAGCCAAGGGCGAGGCGCGGAATGGTGAGGGAAACCGCCGGCCAGTAGGTGGTGAGCGCCAGCGCAAGCAGGATGGCGCAGTAGAAAGGCACGATGGTCTTCAGCACATGCTCGATCGGGATGCGCCCGATGGCGCAGCCCACGAAGAGCACCGCGCCCACCGGCGGTGTGGTGAGTCCCATGCCGAGATTCATCATCATCACCATGCCGAACTGCACGGGGTCCATGCCAATGGACTGCACGACGGGCAGGAAGATTGGGGTGGTGATCAGGATGAGTGGCGCCATGTCCATCACGCAGCCCAGCAGCAGGAGCGCCACGTTGATCAGCAGCAGGATGACGATCGGGTTGTCGCTGATGGAGAGCATCGCCGCCGTCAGCATGTCGGCGAACTGGTACAACGCCAGGAGATAGGCGAAGGCGCTGGCGGTGCCGACCAGCAGCATGACGATGGCCGTGGTGCGGACCGAGGCCGCGACCGAGATCTTGAAGTTCTCCCAGGTCAGGCCGCGATAGACGATCAGCGTGACCAGCACCGCCCAGATCGCGCCGAAAGCCGCGCTTTCCGTAACAGTGAAGACGCCGGAGAGCACGCCGCCGAGGATGATCACCGCCGTCATCATGCCGGGCAGCGCATCGATGAAGCTCCAGGCCAGCGCCCTGAAACCCGCCCAGGGCTCGGCCGGGTAGCCGCGCTTCACGGCGATGATATAGGCCGTGGTGGCGAGGCAGAGGCACATCAGCACGCCCGGCACGATGCCCGCCAGGAACAGGGCGGAAACCGAGATGCCGCCGCCCGCCGCCAGCGAGTAGATGATCATGTTGTGGCTGGGCGGGATCATGATGCCCGCGATGGAGGATGTGGCCGTGACGGCCACGGCATAATCCGTGCCGTAGCCCTTCTCCTTCATGGCGGGAATGAGCAGGGTGCCGACTGCGGAGGCGTCGGCGACCGCCGAGCCCGAGATGCCGCCGAACAGCATCGACGCGGTGACATCCACGACGCCGAGGCCACCGCGCATCCACCCCACGAAGCCGGATGCGACATTGATGAGGCGACGCGCGATGCCGCCATGCATCATGATCTCGCCGGCGAAGATGAAGAAGGGAATGGCGAGGAGCGAGAAGATGCTCATGCCCGCCGTCATCTGCTGGAAGGCGACGGCGGGATTAATGTCTTCCCACATGAAGCCGACCAGGGCTGCGACGCCCAGGGTGAAGGCCACCGGCAAGCCGGTGACGATCCCCGCGATGAAGATCGCGAAGATGATGATCAGGCCGGTTTCCAAGGAGGCTACTCCAGGGTGACGATGGTGGCTTCGGGTTGGTTTGCGCCAGTGATGTCGCGCAGCACCTGTTCGGCGGCGAAAAGAGCGATCAGGATGCCGCCGATGATAAGGGGCATATAGGTCCAGGCCTGGCTGACGCCGATGAGCGGGATGCGGATGGCCCAGGCTGTCTCGACCAGTTCCTGGGAATAATAGGCCATCGCGATGCCGAAGAGGCCCACCGCGGCATCGCAGCCGACCATGACCCAGCGCTGCACGCGGCGCGGCAGCGCCTCGCGGAACCCGACGACGGAGAGGTGGAAGCGCTCGCGCACTCCCACCGCCGCGACGGGGAGGGAAATGGCGAGCACGATGAGCACCGCCGCCCGCTCGACCCAGGTGGGCGTATCGTTCAGCACGTAGCGGCCGAACACCATCCATCCCGTGATGGCCACGAGAAAGATGAGCGCGGCGCCGGCCACCACGATGACGATCCGGCAGAGCAGGTCGAACAGGCGGGATACGGCGTTCATGCTCTCAGGCCGCCCTCTCAGCGCGCTTCGCGGATCCGCCGCACCAACTCGGCCATGCGCGGATCAGAGGCATACTTGGCATAGACCGGCTCCATCAGCCGCGCCCAGGGGGAGCGGTCCGTGATGTCGATCACCTGAACGCCTGCGGCAATGACCTTCTCGCGGCTGACCCGCTCGCGCTCGGCCCAGAGTTGGCGCTGGTAGGCCGCGCTCTCGCGGGCGGCGGTGCGAAGGATCTCGCGGTCAGCCGGGTTCAGCCGGTTCCAGCGCTGGCGGGAGACGGCCAGGATCTCCGGCACGTTGGAGTGCTCGGTGGTGGTGAAGTAACGCGCCACCTCGAAGTGACGGCTGCTCTCATAGGAGGGCCAGTTGTTCTCGGCCGCGTCGAGCACGCCGGACTGGAGGGAGGTATAGACCTCGCCATAGGGCAGCGGCGTCGCGTTGGCGCCGAGGGCCCGCATGATGTCGATCCAAAGGTCGGAGGTCTGCACGCGGATCTTCAGCCCGCGCATGTCCTCGGGCGTGCGGATGGGGCGGCGGCCATACATGCTGCGGGCGCCGGCATCGTACCAGGCGAGCACGACGAAGCCCGCCTTCTCCAGGTCCTCGCCGACCGTATCGCCGATCGGGCCGTCCACGACCATGTGCTGGTGCGCCACGTCGCGGAAGATGAAGGGCAGCGTCAGCACCTGGGTGGACGGGACGATGTTGTTCAGCCCGCTCATGTTGAACTCGGCGAAGTCGATGCTGCCGATTCGCATCTGCTGGATCGCCTCGTCCTGCTGGCCGAGCTGCGCGGAGTGGTAGGTGCGCATGCGGATGCGGTTGTTGGTGCGCTGCGCGACGAGTTCCGTGAAGCGGTCCATGCCGCGGGACACGGGGTAGTCAGGCGGGTGGATGTTCCAGCCGCGCCACTCCTGCGCCTGGCTCGGGGTGGAGATCCATGGCAACGCGGCAAGCGCGGCCGCGGCCGCGAAACGGACGGCGCGACGGAACATCTTGGAACTCCTCCAGACTGCCGGGGCGAATAACCCTCTGGTTACGCGCAGCGTGCGGCGGCTGCGGCAGCGCTGTCAACGGCCCATCCCGGCGCTGGCGGAAAGGATGGGTTCTGGACGCGCCACCTGCCCCCGGCGAGGATGGGGGAATGCGACAGACGATCGAAGACGCCGCCCGCGCGCTGGCGGAAGGCACGACCAGCGCGGCACGCCTGACAGAGGAGGCACTCGCGCGGATCGCGTCCCCCTCGGGCGAGGGAGGGCGTGCCTTCGTGCAGGTACAGGCCGAGGCAGCCATGGCCGCCGCCGGCGCCATGGACACGCTCCGGCGCGTGGGGCGGGCGCCGGGCGCCTATGCCGGCATCCCCATCAGCATCAAGGACCTGTTCGACCAGGCCGGGATCGTCACCACCGCCGGCTCCATGGCACGGCGCAACGAGCAGCCCGCCGCCGCCACCGCCCCTGCGATCGCACGGCTTGAGCGCGCGGGCTTCGTGGTGCTCGGGCGGACCAACATGGTGGAATTCGCCTTCTCCGGCACGGGGCTGAACCCGCATCACGGCACCCCGCTTTCCCCCTATGGGCGCGAAACGGGGCATGCGCCCGGCGGCTCCTCCTCCGGGGCGGCGGTGGCCGTGGCGGATGGCATGGGCTTCGGAGCGATCGGCTCCGACACGGGCGGCTCCTGCCGCGTGCCCGCCGCGCTCTGCGGGATCACGGGCTTCAAGCCCACCTCGCACCGCGTGCCCACGGCGGGTGCCTTCCCGCTCTCCACCTCCCTGGACAGCATCGGGCCACTGGCGCCGAGCGTCGCCTGCTGCGCGGTGCTGGACGCGGTGATGGCGGGGGCGGAGGACCCTACCCCGCCCCCCGCCCTGCCGCTGGAAGGGCTGAGGCTGGGCCTGCCGAGTTCGACCTTTCTGTTCGATGGCCTTTCCCAGCCCGTGATCGCCGCCTTCGACATCGCGCTGCGCCGGCTGGAAGCCGCCGGTGCGAAGCTGATCGACGTGTCCCTGCCTGAAATCGCGGAAATCCCTGCCGCCAATGCCACGGGCGGCTTCGCGGCCGCCGAATCCTGGGCGCTGCACCGGGAGCTGATCGGACGTTCCCGCGACCTCTACGACCCGCTGATCCTCGCGCGCATCGAGCGCGGCTCCGGCATGAGTGCGGCGGATCTCATCGTGCTCATGGCGGAGCGGCGGCGGATCATGGCCGCCCTGGCCCCGCGGACCGCGCCCTTCGACGCCATCATCGCCCCGACCTGCCCGCTGACGCCCCCGGCGATCGAGGAACTGGCCACGGCGGAGGCGTTCAACCGCATCAACCTCCTCCTGCTCCGCAACACCGCAGTGGCCAACTTCCTGGACCGCTGCTCCGTCAGCATGCCCTGCCATGAGGAAGGCCAGGCGCCGGTTGGGCTGATGCTGGTCGGCGAGCATGGCGGGGACACGCGGCTCTTCAGCGTGGCGCAGGCGGTCGAGGCCGCGCTGCGACAGGGCTGAGCGGCCAAGGCGCAGGAGGAAGGGGCTTGGTCCGCTCGCATCTGCCTGAGGCCATCTCGAACGCCGAGTTACTGCTCCGCATCGGGCTGGGAGCCCTGCTCGGCATGCTCCTCGGCCTGGACCGGGAGATACGCGGCATCGCGGCGGGGGTGCGGACGCATGGGCTGGTGGCACTCAGCGCCTCGGCCGTCACTGCCTCGGGCCTGCTGCTCTACGCCGAGGTGCGGAGCGGGGGTGGGGATGCCGATCCGCTCCGCGTGGTGCAAGGGATCTACCAGGCCATCGGCTTCATCGGCGCGGGCCTGGTTTTCGCGCATCACGGCCGGGTCCATAACCTGACCAGCGCCGCCAGCATCACCCTGGCCACGGCTGTCGGCATCACCGCCGGGGCAGGGCAGTTCGCCCTCTCCGCCATGTCGGCCGTGCTGGGCATCGTCATCCTGACCGTGGTGCGGATGGCCGAGCGGTTGATCCCGGGCAGTCGCAAGGCGGAGGAGGACTGATCCCCCTCCGCCCGCGGCGCCTCGGTGGCTCAGGCGCCCAGCCGCACCTTGGACATGGGCAGGCTGCGAATGCGCTGGCCCGTCAGCGCGGCCACCGCATTCGCCACCGCCGGCGGCACGCCGGGCACCCCCGGCTCCCCGACGCCGCCCAGCGCGGCACCGCTTTCCACGATCCGCACATGGATCCGGGGCATCCGGGCCGGGGGCAGGATGGAATAGGTGTCGAAGTTGCGCTGCTGCGGCGCCCCGCCCTCATAGGTGACCTCCTCCAGCAAGGAGGATGACAGGCCAATCGCGGCGGCGGACTGGACCTGCGCCTCGATGATGGCGGGGTTCACCGCACGCCCCGGGTCAATCGCGATCCAGAGGTCATGGACACGGATCTCGCCTTCCCCGATCGACACCTCGGCGATCGTCGCCACCTCCGAGCCGAAGGGCGAGGCCATGGCCACGCCGCGGGCCCGGCGCACGCCGTCCAGCTCGAAGGGCCCGCGCTTCCAGCCGCCTGAAAGCTCCGCCACCGCGCGCAGCAGCGTCGCCTGGCGCGGCTTGTCGGACAGCATGGCCAGCCGCATCTCGAACGGATCCCTGCCGCCCGCATCGGCCAGTTCGTCGAGGAAGGACTCGTAGAAGAAGTCGTTCATCGAATGCCCGACCGAGCGCCAGAAGGAAATGACCGGCGGCTGCTTCACCTTCACGCAGTCCACCCGCTTCGCCGCGATCGAATAGGGCTTGCCCGCGATGCCCTCCACCATCGAGGAATCCACGGGCCGGTCGGGCGTGAAGTAGCGGCCGATCGGCCCCTCCCCGACCGCGGAGGCATGCAGCGCGACGGGCATGCCATCCGCCCCCACCGCGCCCCGGAAGCGGGCGAAGCCGATGGGGCGATAGGCGTCGCGCAGGAACTCCTCCTCCCGCGTCCAAAGTACCTTCACCGGCCGGCCCACCGCCCTGGCAAGGGCGATGGCCTGGGGATAGGGCATGGCGGCGTCATAGAGGAAGTGCCGCCCGAAGAAGCCGCCCAGCATTGGGGAATGGATCTTCACCTTCCCCGGCTCCAGCCCCGCCATCCGCGCGGCGCTGGCCTGGAACATCTCCGGTGCCTGGTTCGGCAGCCAGAGCTCCAGGGTCCCATCCTCGTTGAAGCGTGCGATGGCCGAGGGCGGCTCCAGCTGCGCATGGGCGAGATAGGGCGCGTCGTATTCCGCCTCGATCACCTTGGCTGCGCCGGCGAAGGCGGCCCGGAGGTCGCCATTCTCCTCCGCCGGGCTGCCCGCGCCACGCTCGCCGCGCAAGGCGGCCAGCATTCCGGCGGATGAGAAGTCGGCGGGCAATGCGCGCGCGTGCTGCCCGTCATTCCACGTGACCTCCAGCGTCTCCACCGCGCGGCGGGCACGCCACCAACTGTCGGCCAGCACGGCCACGGCCCCGGGCAGGCGCTGGATGGAATGCACGCCGGGCATCGCCCGCACCGCCGCCTCATTGCCGAAGCTCGCTGGCTCCTGGCCCAGGCGCGGGGCGTGCTGCACGGCGGCGTGCAGCATGTTCTCCACCGTCAGGTCGATCGCGTATTGCGCGCGGCCCGTGGATTTGTCGCGCACATCGATCCGCGGCACCGGCTTGCCGATCCAGCGGAAAGTCGCGGGGTCGCGCAGCGCGGCAACCTCGCTCGGCGGCAGCCTCCACGCCGCCTCCACCAGCTCCGCATAGGTCAGGGAGCGGTTGGAACGGCGATGGATGACCGTGCCGTTCTCGGTTTCCAGCTCGGCCTCCGGCAGGTTCAGCCGGGCGGCGGCCGCGCGGATCATCAGGTTGCGCGCCGTCGCGCCAAGCTGGCGCATGGTGCCGTAGCTGGAGCGGACGGAGTAGCTGCCGCCTGTCAGCCGCCGGCCGTTCACCACGAGGTAATCCGCGCCCGGCGGGGCACAATCCACGACGAAGCGCGCCGGATCGACATCCAGCTCCTCGCCCACGATCTGCGCCATGGCGGTGGCGATGCCCTGCCCGCCTTCCACGAAGGGAGAAAGCAGCCGCACCGTCCCATCCTGGCGGATCTCCAGGAAGGCGGGGACCTGCGTGCCGGGGCGCGGTGCCGCGGCGGCCAGCCCCTCGCCCTGCGCGCGGGCCGGGCGCCCCTTCAGCATCACGCCGAGCAGCAGCGCGCCGGCAGCACTGCCCAGCAGCCCACGGCGGGAAAGATTCGCGATGCCCGTTTCCGGGATCGCCAGCTCAACGGGCCCCGCCTGCAGGATGGCGTCGGAGCCGGGATGGATCATGCCGTCCATGGATCTCTCCTCCGCTTCAGGCACTGGCCTGCCGCAGGGCGGCGGCAATGGCGTTGTAGGTGCCGCAGCGGCAGAGATTGGTCATGCCGGCGGCGATGTCGTCCTCGGTGGGCTTTGGCGTCTGCTTCAGCAGGGCCGTGGCCGCCATCACCTGGCCGGACTGGCAATAGCCGCACTGGGCCACCTGCTTCTCCACCCAGGCCTCGACAACCTTCGCACCGACCGGGTCGCGTTCCACCGCCTCGATCGTCATGACCTGCGTGCCCACCACGCTGTCGGCGGGCGTCACGCAGGACCGCATGGCGGTGCCGTCCACCAGCACCGTGCAGGCGCCGCACTGGGCGATGCCGCAGCCATATTTCGTGCCGGTCAGGCCCAGCGTGTCACGCAACACCCAGAGCAGCGGGGTATCCCCCTCCACCTCGACCCGCCGCGTTTCGCCGTTGATCGTCAGCTCAAGCATGCTCGCCTCCGCCAGGGCCGGAAGGGTCCTTGGGCCGAGGCTATTCCGGTGGCTGCCGGGCTGTCATGCGCCAGGGGGCGGCAGGAGGATCACGGAATCAAGACGGCCCGGCCCCTTTCAGGGCCGGGCCGTCCAAAGGGTCCCGATCCGGTCGTGGCGCCTCAGCGCCCCGTCATGATCCGCCCCACCAGCTCCTTCACCGTCGGGATGAAGCCGTTGGAATAGAACGGATCCTGGGCGAAGCGGTAGGCGTTGTGCCCGGCGAACATCAGGTTCCGGTCCGGGTCGCCGCCATGGCCGATCTCCTGCAGGGTCTTCTGGATGCAGAAGCTGCGGGGGTCGGCCTTCTTGCCGTTGGAATGGTCGTCCGTGTGCTGCGCCCAGTTGGAGAAGCGGCACTGGGAAAGGCAGCCCATGCAGGCCACCTGGTCCGCCAGGATCTGCCGGCTCGCCTCGGGCGTCTCGAAGATCAGGGTCTCGTCCGGGGTACGCAGCGCCTCGGTGAAGCCCTGGGACTCCCAGCTCCGCACCCGGTCCAGGTCGCCCGGCACCAGGTAGACCGGGCGCTTGCGCGGCCCGACGCCATAGGTCGCCGTGTGCTCGCCCATGGGCTCGCCGGTATAGGCCACCTGCCGGGCGCTCCGGTCCTCCAGCTCGCGCAGGAAGGGGTTGCGGACCGCGCTGCTGTAGAAGCCGGTGGGCGAAAAGTTCTGCAGGGAGACGTCACCGGGCTTCAGCGTGAGCAGCTTCTGCTTCCAGGCATCCGGAATCGGGCTCTCGCGCGTCACCAGCGGACGGGTGCCGAACTGGAAGGCGATGGGGCCGAGTTCCGGATTGTCGATCCAGTCCTCCCACTCCTCCAGCCACCAGACGCCGCCGGCCATGATGATGGGCACCTCGCCCAGGCCGAACTCGCGCATCTGCTGGCGCAGCTTCAGCACGCGGGCATAGGGCGCCTCGGGCTTGCGCGGATCCTCGGAGTTGGAGAGGCCGTTATGGCCACCCGCAAGCCAGGGATCCTCGTAGACCACGCCGCCCAGCCACTCGCTGGCCTTGGAATAGGCGCGCTTCCACAGTGCCGAGAAGGCGCGGGAGGAGGAGACGATGGGATAGATGTGCACGCGGTACTCGCGCGCGATGTCGGCCAGGCGATAAGGCATGCCGGCGCCGCAGGTGATGCCGTGGATCAGGCCCTTGGCCCCCTCCAGCATCCCGCGCGCCACGCGCTCCGCCCCGCCCATCTCCCAGAGGATATTGGCGTGGATGCGGCCCTGGCCGTTGGAACGCTCATGCGCCTCGCGCGCCTGGGCGATGCCGCCGGCGATCCCATAGGCGACCAGCTCCTCATGCCGCTCGCGCCGGGTCTTGCCGTGGTATTCCTGGGGGATGATGTTCCCCTGGGCGTCATAGCTATCCGCGTTCACGGCGGAGAAGGTGCCTACTCCACCCTCGGCAGCCCAATGGCCGCAGGAGGCGCCGTTGGAAGCGGAGACGCCCTTGCCACCCTCGACGAGGGGCAGGACCTCGGCGCCGCCCATGCGGATGGTGTTGATCGCCTTCAAGGCCGGGTTCTTCCCTGGAAACTGCGGATGGTCGGGGGACCTTCCCGCGGGCCGCATATGGTCCGAGTCCGGAGGGCAGAACAGTCCCCCGGCCCCGGCGTGACAGAGATTTTATGGGGCCGCGGTTGCCCGCGGCAGGGTGCCCGGGCCAGGCCGGGCACCCTTTTACGGTTCAGTCCTCGTAACGGCGCGGCGGACGGTCGCCGCGGTCGCGGCGGGGACGGTCGCCCCGGTCGGAGCGCTCGCGGCGCTCGCCACCGTTGCCACCGCCATTCTCCTCACCCTCGGCCCGGGGGCGCTTGGCGCCGACCTGATCGGTGATGTCGGCGCCGGTCTGCTGGTCCACAACGCGCATGGACAGCTTGACCTTGCCGCGGTCATCGAAGCCGATGACCTTCACCTTCACCTTGTCGCCGACGGAGACGATGTCGGAGGTCTTGTTCACACGCTCCTGGTTCAGCTCGGAGATGTGGACCAGCCCGTCCTTGGTGCCGAGAAAGTTCACGAAGGCGCCGAAGTCGGCGACCTTCACGACGGTGCCGTTATAGATCGCGCCCACCTCGGCCTCGGCGGTGATGCCGCGGATGCGGTCGATGGCGGCCTGGGTCGCCTCGGTGCTGCTGGACGCGATCTTGATCGTGCCATCGTCCTCGATGTCGATCTTCGTCCCGGTCTGCTCGACGATCTCACGGATCACCTTGCCGCCCGTGCCGATCACCTCGCGGATCTTGTCCTTGGGCACCTGGATCACGGTGATGCGCGGCGCGGTGGCAGCCACCTCGTTGCGCGAGCCGGACAGGCCCTTCGCCATCTCGCCGAGGATGTGGACGCGGCCGTCACGGGCCTGCTCCAGCGCGGTCTTCATGATGTCGAAGGTGATGGACGTGATCTTGATGTCCATCTGCAGGGCGGTGATGCCCTGCTCCGTGCCGGCCACCTTGAAGTCCATGTCGCCGAGGTGATCCTCGTCGCCCAGGATGTCGGAGAGAACGGCGAAGCCCTTCTCCTCCTTGATCAGGCCCATGGCGATGCCGGCCACGGGGCGCTTCAGCGGCACGCCCGCATCCATCAGCGACAGCGAGGTGCCGCAGACGGTCGCCATGGAGGAGGAGCCGTTGGACTCCGTGATCTCCGACACGACGCGGATCGTGTAGGGGAACTTCTCCTTCTCCGGCAGCAGCGGGTGCACGGCGCGCCAGGCGAGCTTGCCATGGCCGACTTCACGGCGGCCGGGGGAGCCCATGCGGCCCGTCTCGTTCACCGAGTAGGGCGGGAAGTTGTAGTGCAGCATGAAGTCCTCGCGGTACTCGCCCGCGAGGGCGTCGATGATCTGCTCGTCCTGGCCCGTGCCCAGCGTCGCCACGCAGAAGGCCTGCGTCTCGCCACGGGTGAACAGGGCGGAACCATGGGAGCGCGGCAGGATGCCGACCTCGGCCACGATCGGGCGCACGGTCTTGGTGTCGCGGCCATCGATGCGGATGCCGGTGTCGAGGATCGCGTTGCGGACGACATCCGCCTCGAGCTCCTTCATCAGCCCCTTCGCGGCGCCGACATCGAGACCCTCGGCCTCGAGCTGCTCGGCGACCTTCTTCTTGACCTCGCCCACCTTGGCGTAGCGGGCCTGCTTCACCGTCTCCTTATAGGCCTCGGCCATCTCGGCGCGGCCGATCTCGGAGATGCGGGTCTTCAGCGACTTGGTCGCCTCGGACTCCTCGGCAAGCGGCCAGGGCTCCTTGGCGGCGCGCTCCGCCAGCTCGATGATGCCCTGGATGACCGGCTGGAAGGCCTTGTGGCCGAACTCCACGGCGCCGAGCATCACCTCCTCGGAGAGCTCCTTCGCCTCGGACTCGACCATCAGCACGCCCTCGGCGGTGCCGGCGACGACAAGCTCCAGCTCGCTCGTCTTGGTCTGCTCGAGGGTCGGGTTGAGGATGTATTCCCCGGCGGCATAGCCGACGCGGGCGGCGGCGATCGGGCCGAAGAAGGGGATGCCGGAAAGTGTCAGCGCGGCGGAGCAGCCGACCATCGCCACGATGTCCGGGCTGTTCTCCAGGTCATGCGACAGCACGGTCGCGACCACCTGGACCTCGTTCCGGAAACCCTCGGGGAACAGGGGGCGGATCGGGCGGTCGATCAGGCGGGAGGTGAGGGTCTCGAACTCGGAGGGGCGCCCCTCGCGCTTGAAGAAGCCGCCCGGGATCTTGCCGGCGGCGAAGGCCTTCTCCTGGTAGTTCACGGTCAGGGGGAAGAAGTCCTGGCCCGGCTTCACGGAGCGGGCGCCGACCACGGTGCAGAGGACGATGGTGTCGCCCAGGCGCGCCATCACGGCGCCATCGGCCTGGCGGGCGACCTTGCCCGTCTCGAGGGTCAGCGTCTTGCCGCCCCAGTCGATGTCCTTGCGGTAGTAGTTATCGAACATGCGTGCGTCCTGTCGGCCCCAGGCGGCCGGATTGCCGGTGGGGCGGTGGTGCGACACACGGATGGGATGAAGGGTCTCTGCGCCGGCCCTGCCCCCATGTTCAAGACATGCATCCGGGCAGGGATGCCCGGCGTCTCGGGCGGCATGGGGTCCGCGCGCGGGCTTTTCGCGGCGGGGTTCCATGTGGCCGGAAACGCCGCGGCGCGGCCGTTCCTGTCAGCCCACCGCATGCGCGGAGGGCGGGCGGAACCTTACGGCTTCGCCCGGCGAGGCGCTATATGACCCCTCCTCCCTCAAAAGACCAGGGAAAACACCGCCGGCGCCGGCCCTGGGCCAGGCGGGTTGCAATCCCGCCCCCCGGCTCCCACATTCTTTTCGCCAGTGCTGGCCCAGACCGTCCGCCGATCCATCCAGGACGCCGGGCCGCCAGTTGCCGGTTTCTCGCCCCCGCCATGGCGCCACCGCCCGGGATTCACGGGGGCAACCTCTACGAAAGACATGCGATCGATGCCCACTGGAACCGTGAAGTGGTTCAATGCGACCAAGGGCTATGGCTTCATCCAGCCGGATGATGGGTCCAAGGACGTGTTCGTCCACATCTCCGACGTCACCCGGGCGGGCCTGCGCGGCCTGAACGAAGGCGACAAGGTTTCCTTCGATGTCCAGAAGGACCCGAAGGGCAAGATGTCGGCCTCCAACCTCCAGATGGGCTGACGGGAAGGCGGGCTTCCGCCCTTCCGGCCCTCCACAGGGCTCAAGAACCGGACGAGCGCCGAGGGCCGGCAGGCCAGCGGCGCTCGTTCCGCATCCGGGGTGCATCCAGGAACGATCCGGCGCGTTAGGGCCGGGCCACTGGGCAGAATGCTCCGCACGCCCGGGATCGTCGTAGCCACGATCACGCCACGGTCCGGCCCCGCCGGCGCCCTCTCGGGGCGCGAGGCTGAGGTCGGTCCAGAACCGCCCAGCGACGCCCCGGCGCCGCCAGGCCAAGGAAAGACAAGGACTATGCAGAACATTCCCCATCACCCGCGGGCCGAGAACCTGCCCCGCACCGCCAGCCATCCCGCGCAGACCGGCACGCTGACCGAGGCCGAGATCCGCCAGATTGTCCAGGACGTGCTGGGCTAGGCCGTTTCCCGGCCCATGGGGCGCCCTCGGGGCGCCCTTCGCGTTTCCGGGCCGTTCTTCATCGCGAATAGGTGGGGATTTCAGCATCCTCCCCCACCAGGATCACCGCCCCGGTGCCCTCTGGCGCGCCTCTTCAGGCGAGGGGTGGCGAAAGCCCCGGACCATCGGCGGTGTGGACCGCCAGGATCACTTCCCCTGCCCGAAGGCGGTGCTGGTGACCTGCAGCACCGCCGGTGCATTCACCCCGGCATGGAGCAGGTGGCTGATGCCGGGCCGGCAGCATTTCCAGCATGGGGACCGCTGGCCCGACTGCCTGGAAGGCGTGCGCAGCGGCGGCCGGGGTTGCGGCCGGGGCTCAGCACCGCCATCCAAGGAGGATGAGCGAGATCCACCGCTTCGGCGACGACGAACTCTCCGCCACCGTTTCGGAGGCCGGGGCGGAACTGCAGTCCCTGCAGGACGCATCGGGCCAGGAATGGCTCTGGCAGGCCGGGCCGGCCTGGCCGAGGCGCGCGCCCATCCTCTTCCCCATCGTCGGCAAGCTTCCAGGCGATGTGCTGCGGCATGACGGCCGGGCTTACCGCATGACCCAGCATGGCTTCGCCCGCGACCGGACCTTCGCCTGGATACGCCGGGACCGGACGGGCGCCGCGCTCCGCCTCTGCGATGACGAGGCCACGCGAGAGGTCTTTCCTTTCCCCTTCACGCTCGATGTCGCCTGGGAAGTTGCGCAGGGAGCACTCTCCTGCAGCGTCACCGTATCCAATTCCGGACCAACCACGCTGCCCTTCAGCCTCGGCGCCCATCCCGCTTTTGCATGGCCATTGCCGGGGGCGCCCCTGGCCGAGGGGCACAGCCTTTCCTTTCCCGATTTCCGGGAGGAAAACCTCCACGCGCGGCGACTGAATGGCGGACTTCTGGATTCGGCCGAAATCATCCCGCTGGCCGATGGTGTGCTTCCTTTACACCCCGATCTTTTCGAAGCCGATGCCATTGTGCTTCCCGCATTTCCAGGCCGGCTTATCCGCTATTCCGCGCCCGGAGGAACGGCGCTGGAAATGGCCTGGGACGGGTATGGCGATCTTGGAATCTGGTCCAGGCCGGGCGCCGCGTTTCTTTGCATAGAACCCTGGAACGGCACTGCAGCGCCCCTGGGATGGGATGACGCCTTCAGTACCAAACCCGGCGTGACGCTTCTGGACCCCGGCGGTTCGCGCGTGTTCCGCTGGTTTGTCAGGTTCAATCCGCGCCCCGGTTGATCCGGAGCTGTCAATGAAGGGCGGCCAATCATTGGCAATCGCCCGAGGCGGCATTTTGCCGCCCCGGCTTTCCGAATTCCAAAAGCCACGCGGCCGGGAAGAGCCCCGGCCGGCATTGCGTCAGAGGCGGAATTCCTCGCGCTTACGGCCCTCGGCCTCCATGGCCGAAAGCCATTTCGGCATCCGCCCGCGGCCGCTCCAGGTTTCGCCATTGGGGCCGCGGTAGCGCGCCGGCACGGAACCGCCGGCATCACGCCTTGTGCGGCGGGCGGCAGGCCCAGGGGAGGCAGATTGGTTTGTCAGCAGCGCCTCCAGCGGCAATCCCAGCTGCGCGGCCTTTTCCCGGAACTCCTCGATCAACGCATTCCGGGCCTCGTCCTGCTTTTCAGCACGCTTTGCCTCAGCAGCGGCGATCAATGCCGTCAGGTCCTGCGCCGTCATGGAGTCCAGGTCGAATTTGACCTTCGATGTGGTGCCCGTTTCAGCCATTGCACAATTTCCTCAGCTTCATCGTCGCTTTCCCCGATGGAATGGCCGCTTCACCCAGGAAGGACCGATTCGGGAAGATTAACTGCGCATATCGTGAATGCCGAGATAATGTCGAGGGCATCGCCCCACTTATAGATCATCCGGCCAGCTATTTCGCGGGTGCCGCATGACGCAACGGCCCGGGAGATCTATCCCGGACTGTCTCCACGCATCCGAGCGATCACTGGAGCGGAGGAGAATGGCGGCAGCCGCCCCAGGCGATTTTCGATGACGGCGAAGATAAACGGCTCCCCGGATCTGCGCGGCAGCAACCGGCCATCCGGATCCGTCGCATAGCGCGTAATGGTCACCGCATCGGCGATATTCCCGCCCACCGCTTCGGCGGCGCCGGGCATGGTGCGAATGACGATGTCGCAATGCATGGGCCGGAATTCGCCGGCTTCAGGCAGACGATCCCGCCAGGATGCCAGGGGCCTTCGCGACCGGTCGGCGCAGATCAGGTCCCCGGCCTCCGGCACCCGGACCGGGGGGTCATGAGGCAGGAAGGGTGCCTGGGCCGGGAACTCCCTCGCATCCCGCAGTATGGCATCAAGGTAGAAGGAATGGGCGGCCGAAGCATGGAACTCCCGCTCGTCCACCCCCGCCCGGCGCATCACATAGGAGATGAAGGCGGCGGACCAGGCCGGCTCGGACCAGACGCCCGGCCCCTGCGCCCCGGCCAGCTGCGTCGCCCAGCGCAGGCGGTTGCGTGCCACGGCCGAAGCGGCCTCCGCGTCGGGCACGGCCCGCCAGTAGGCAAGGACGCGGGGGAAGGAATCGGTCGCGCTCTCGGCACCGGGCGGCAGTCGGGCCAGGCCCGGCCCGACGACCAGCCCACCCCATTCGCGCCACTCCGCCTCAGCAATCTGGAGGAGCCGGTCCCGCACCGAGGGAGGATAGGCGATCGGCGCCTCGCGCACCGGCCGCGATTCCGGAGCCGCGCAGGCGGCAAGAAGGACAAAGCCGAGGACCGAGGCCAGGCGAAACCGGCAGCGATGCCTCAAGCCGCGACACCACCCGCCGTGAGCGCCACCTCGTCCGGCGACAGCACGGCGAGAAGAAGCGCCGCCGTGCTGGGTGCATCGGGCTCGCCCGCCTCGCCCGGCAGCACCTCCAGCCGGTCCTCCTGGGCGCGGAGGCGCCCCGACAGGGCCTGGAGGCAGGCATCCCGCACCTCCGCGGCCCGCGCCAGCATGCCGGCATCCAGGTCCACCCGCCCCGTACGCGCAACCAGCTCCACGGCGCGCACGCCCCGCAGAAGGGCGGCCAGGGCCCGGGTGGGAACGGGCCGGACAGGCGCCACGCCGGCCAGCGCCGGGCCATCCGGGTTCAGCGCCATGACGGCGCGATGCAGCGCTTCCAGCAGCCAGGGCTCCGGCAACAGGGTGGCGGCGCGGGCGATGGCCAGGATGGCCGCGCCATGCTCGGCGAGGCTCTGGCCCACCGCGCCTTCGGGCGAAGCGGCGGCAACAAGCTGGCCCAGCACCTGGCGCAGGCGGCGGCCCTCCCTCGGCAGGCCACCGCCCCGCCAGACGGCATCCAGGCCCAGGGCGAGGGACGCAAGCTCGGCAACCGGCAGGGCTGCTCCCTCCTCATCCGGCAGCGCGGCGAGCTGGCGGTCCAGCGCCTCGCGCAGGCGGGCGGCCCGGTCGCGCGACAGGGGCGGGTTGAAGCCCGGTGCGTTCAGCAGCACCGAAGCCATGGCCGCCAGGGGCGCGCCGAGCCCTGCCTGGCCCGGATCGCGCCCGGCCAGGGCCTCGGGATTGCGGAGCAGGCGAAGTGCGGCCTCCGGAGCGCCCGGCGCGACGCCGCGGGCCAGCAGGCGATCCTCGCGCAAGGTGGCGGTGCCGCCACGCGGCACATCGGGCATGGCGTGGCGGAGCACGAGCCAGTGCGGCACGCCCTGGCGCGCATGAAGGCGAGCGCTGAACACCTGCTCCCCGGCGCGCGGGCGGATATGCAGCGCCAGGGCCTCGTCCTCCGGTCCCGCCTGCCAGAGATGGAGGGAGTCGATCGCGCCCTGGGCGAGCAGCGCCTCATCGGGGAAGGGTCCGGGCGGACGCCGGGACTGGCTTCCGGACCGGCCGACGGAGACATGGGCGGGCGCCACGCTCCGTTCCGAAAGCGCATCCAGCGCCGTGGTCAGGCGCACCCCGGTCAGCCCCGCCTTCTGCCCGGCGCGCAGCACCACCGTCAGGCGCAGCACGGGATCGGCGCCGGAGACGCGGTATTCGTACCGGACCGTGCCGGCCTGCACCGTAATGCCGGGCATGGGGCTGAGGCGCAGCGTGCTCTCATGCCACATCAGCACGCCGCTTCCCTCGGCCTGCACCCCCTGGCCGGTGATGTTCTCCTCGATGTCGAGGGTGCGGGCGCGAAGGGAGAAGCGGCCGAGCAGGCCGGGCAGGCCGCCCTGAAGGCGGAGCCTTGCCATGTTGCCGGTGTGCAGGACATCGGCATCCCGCCCCTCGCCGCGCAGGCGCTGGCGCAGCACGCCATGGGTGAGGTCGCCCGTGTATTCGTGCCAGGGAGTCAGCACGCGAAGGTCGCGCGGGTCGCCGCGGAGGATCTCGGCGCGCGGGGCGGCCGGCGGAATCACGCCACGCGGCGGCGGCCCGGCCTCCTCGGCCATGGCCGCGACGAAGCTGAAGACCGCGTCGGCCATGGTCGCGTCGGCGGCACGCAGCGCCGGGATGGCCATCAGCTCGGCCGCGATCGCATTGTCCAGCGTCCGCAGAGAGGTGTTGGCGCCAATGCTGTGGGCCAGTCCGGACATGGGCTGGCCGTCCAGATTCACCTGGCGGAGCATACGGCGCAGGGAACCGAGGAGCCGGTCGCGCTCCTGGACATGCAGCAAGTCAGGCATGGGGCTGAGGCCTCGGCTGGGTCTCGATCACGAGGCGCTATGGTAAAGCGGATCGCCGGTTGCTGGAATGATGCAGCAGCGAAAAACCGGCGTCCGGACAGGGCTTGCGCGTGGGATCAGTCCGTCAGGCGAACCCCGGTGGCGCGGGCGATCTCGCCCCAGCGGGCGCTTTCGGCCGCGATGAAACGCGTCATGGCCGCGGGGTCGCGCGCCTCGATCGAGAAGCCGGCGGCGGTGACGCCACGCCGCACGGCCTCATCCTGCTGGGCCTGCCTGAGGGCGGCCGCAACCCGTTCCACCACCGCGTCCGGCGTCGCCCGCGGGGCGAAGACGGCGTTCCAGACCGGCAGCACGAAGCCGGGCAGGCCCGCCTGCTCGAAGCTCGGCACCTCCGGCAGGAGCGGATCGCGCCCGGGGCCGGTCACGGCCAGGGGCACCACCTTGCCCTCGCGGATCAGCGGCAGCGCGGAGCCGATGGCCGCCACCATGGCATCCAGCCGCCCCGCGGCGATTTCAAGCAGTGCCTGCGGAGCGCCGCGATAGGGAACATGCTGGGCCTTCAGCCCCGCCTGGGCGGAAAGCCCGGCCATCAGCAGGTGGCTGGCCGAACCCGCGCCGACGCTGCCGTAGTTGATGTCCTCGCGCTTCGCATGGGCGATGAAGCCCGCCAGATCCGCGGCTAGCCCGGGGCGCGCCACCAGCACCTGCATGGAGACACCCAGGAAGCCCACCGGGCGGAAGTCGCGATCCGGATCGAAGGGCAGGCGGTCCGTCAGGTGCTTGTTGATCGAGATCGGGCCGTTCCCCGCGACGAAGAGGACGGAGCCATCGGCCGGCCCGCGCGCCACCCCTTCCGCCGCCAGGATGCCGCCACCGCCCACGCGGTTCTCCACCACCACGGGCTGGCCGAGCGTGGCGGCGATGGACGCGCCGTAGAGGCGGGCGAGCGTGTCCGGCGTGGTGCCCGCGGGGAACCCGACCACGAGGCGCAGCGGCGCGGCCTGCGCCTGTGCACGGGCCGCGAAGGCCAGCCCGAAGGGCAGGGCAATGGCCAGCCTGCGGCTGATCCGGTGCGTGGGCGCCATGTGGTGGTTTCCCCCTGTTGTGATAGCTGGAACTGCAATCCCCGCCCGAGATAAGGCCGGCGGCACCCTCCGGGCAAGCGAGGCAGGGAGGCTACGGCGCCCGCCCGGCCCTACTTGGTCGGCCTTGAATAACCAGCAACCTGTTGATCTGGAGCAGGAAAGTTCGGGATTTGGGATGCTGGAATTGCAGGGTTCAGTTGGAACGATGCGGTATTCCTGCGATTCTGTCAGCCATGAAGC
>NZ_JAGIZB010000040.1 GCF_017813395.1 Pararoseomonas baculiformis
AAGGAGAGCCGCTGAGACACGCCGTCCGGAGGTGGAGCTCGTCCCATCTCCGGGCGATCCAGTGGGTCAGGTTTCGACCGGCGACGCGAGCCAAGGTGGGTCAGATTTCAGGCGGCGTTGACAGGTGAGGAGATGCTGGCCTTCCGCGGCATCGTGGTCAGCCACGAAACACTGCGCCAGTGGGGCCGCAAGTTCGGCCAGGCTTTCGCCAATGGGATCTGCCGCCGGCTTCCCCGCGCTGGTGACAAGTGACACATGGATGAGGTCGTCCTCAAGATCAACGGTGTGACGCACTGGCTTTGGCGAGCCGTCGATCAGGCCGGGATGGTGCTCGACGTGCTGGTGCAGACAAGGCGCGATCAGCAAGCGGCCAAGCGGCTCCTCAGGAAACTGCTGACGCGTCAGATGCGGCCGCCACGGGTCATGATCACCGACAAGTTGGCAAGCTATAGGACCGCCAAGAGGGAGGTGATGCCTTCCGTCGAGCACCGGCAGCACCAGGGACTGAACAACAGGGCGGAGAGCTCGCATCAGCCGACGTGAGGACGAGAACGTGGGATGAAGCGCTTCAAATCAGCAGGCCAGGCGCAGCGCTTCCTCTCCGCTCACGACGGGATCAACAACCTCTTTCATCCTCGCGCGGCCACGTCACTGCCTACGAGTACCGCGCTACAAAGGCGCGGGCGTTTGAGGTTTGGTCCGACATCAGCGGGGTCACCGCGCTCACTTGATCACCCTTGATCCCGCGCTCGACCAGTCAGCCTACTCGCGTCGACGTCCGCAAGTTGACGGTGCCGGCCGGACGAAGAGCACGCGCCGTTCGCGGCTCTTATGGGCAACTGGTGTAGTCTGCCTGGATCCGGAACACCTCAACGCGATCCAGCGGAATGATGAAGCTGTCGAGTTCGACACCTGCGGCGCCCCTGATCGGGCGGATCACGAACAGGCGCCCGCCGCTGACGAGCAACAGGCGGCCACAGCCCGCTGTGACGATGTCGGCCAGGGTGGTTCCGACAGCCTCTCCGGTCTCCTTCTTGAGGGTCAGCGAGAGACGGGGATAAGCGCGATAGTCGCTGTCCCGCTGCGCCTGGAAATCAGAGCGTGCCGTTCCCGTGCCGCCCACCCGCGCGAGCACGAAGAGGCCGATGACGGCCAGGATGACGAGCGTGCTGACGCCGAAACGGCCCAGGCGCTGTGACCAGCGAGTACAAGCCCAGATGAATGCGATGATGCAGGCGCCGATGCCGACGGCCGCGCCTGGGTTCTTCCAGGTCACCAGTCCGCCATAGATGAAGACCTGCTCCTTCGGCAGGTCGACCATGAGAAGCGGGATCCGAAAGCGATCGAAGTAGTGGTAGGTGTAGCTCCAACCGGCGACGTATAGCCAAGCCGTGAGCAACGCGATGGCAAACGTCGCGACGGAGACAACGTCGCCCAGGGAAAGGCTCTTGGAACCGTCGCTCATCCTCCCTCCTGCCGCGGAAGGTCGTCGGTCGGCCTTGGTCTAGGGTCACAAGGAACACAGCGGCCTTGCCCACCGGAGATGGAGGACCACTCGCTCGTCACCGGGCGGGGAGGGCCGCTGCTGTTGCGGCTCTCATCCCAGCACCGCGCGGTGACGTAGAAGTCAGCCGGGGCTCGAAAGCCGCGGCACCCCCGGAGGAGCTGCTGCGTGCTCCGATGCTCCAGGCAGAAGCAGGTGCGGTTGTCCTCCGGGATGGGATTGGCTGCTGCGGCTGGCGTGGCGTTCAGCACCGCGGCGAGGGTGGCGGGGAGAAGCAGCCGCCTCATGGTCCTGACCATCTAACCTCCGACGAGGGTGAACTGGGCCCAGATAGGGGAGCCGGCGGCCGGGCCGGTGCTGGTGCGGATGTACTCGAGTTGGGCAGCACGGAGCGCGGCGGCTGGGTCGCTCTGGCCGGCCTGGCCGAGCCAGTGGAAGTAGAAGCGCTCCATGAACTCACTCGCGCTGCGGTCGCCCACCGGTTGGAGGGTGACGAGGACGGACCGGGCACCCGCGGTGCGCAGCGCCCGCACCAGTCCTGAGACGCCCTCGCCGTAGTCGACCTGCCCTCTCGCGGTCTCGCAAGCCGAGAGGATGACGAGTTCGGTGCCCTCGAGGTTCAGGTCCTGTGCCTCGATCGCGTAGAGGACGCCGTCCTGGTCGGCCGTGCGCAGCGCCCCGTTGGCGCCGGCGAGGGCGATGCCGGCCAGCAGCATGGGACGGTCCTGCGGCTGGGTCGGAGCGCGGTAGAAACCGTGGGTGGCCAAGTGCAGCACCCGTGGTGGAAGGGGAAGGGCCTTGAGCCGGGCCTCACTGGCCTCGCGGCCGGTCCAGACCTCGACGGGTTCGTTACGACGGGCGAGGCGGTAGAGGGCGGCGATCGCCTCAACCTCTGGGCCGCTGTGGGGGAGAGGGCCGAAGCCGGCGCGGAAGGCCTCCTCGGTGCGGCTGCGCAACTCAGCTGCACCCACGCCGCCGACCACCGGCCCGGACGTCGCCGAGGCCGGCACGGCCGCGGCGAGTTGCGGTCCGGCTTGGCCGAATTCGATGCCGCCGAGTGCGACCAGGCCGGAGGCGGGGCGGTCGGGGGCGGGGCGGAGCAGGTCGCGGCCGGTCTGGAGCAGGCGGATGTCGGCCCTCTCGGCGAGGCGGCGGCCGTCGGGGGCGCCCAGGGCCGCGAAGGGGACAAGGTGCAGCACGCCGTCGGGCGCGATGAAGAGCCGATCGAGGCCGGCCAGGTCGGATGCGACAGGCGCGATCAGCTGCTGGTGAAGGGACTGGGCGGCGGAGAGGTTGCCGATGTCGCGCAGCAGTGTCGCGGCCGCGGCGGTGCTGTCGGCCACCGGCCCGAGATCGAGCACGCGGACGGTGTCGCCGCTCACCAGAACCCCAGCCCAGCGGGGCGGGCCCAGCCTGCCGGTGCGAAAGTCGAAGGGCCGGTACTCGCGGATCTCGAGCAGAGCGGTGCGCGGGGCAAGGCCCGCCTGCAGGTCACCGAGGTTGGTGCCGCGGACCTGCAGGTGCTGGGCATAGTCGCGGCTGACGCGGCCGAGGGCGAGTTCGCGCGCCGCGAGGCGGGCGGTGAGATTGGTGACCGCATCGCGGCTGCCATCCCCGCCCTCGCCCCCGCTGTGGAACAGGCGGGCCAGCTGCCCGCGCAGGCCGGCGATTTCCTGGGATAGGTCGCGGGCACGGGGGTCGGTACCCCGTCGGGCGATGCGGGCGAGGTAGGCCTCCTCCTCGGCCTGCAGGCCCTTGAAGCGCAGCACGGCGGAGGCGGCGAGTTCGGCGGCAGCAGTCCCGGCACCGGGCTGCAGGGCGAGGCTGAGGGCGAGGTGCTGGAAGTTGGCTTGCGACGCGACGAGCTGGCGGCGGACGCCTGGGCTCTCGCTGCTGTAGAGCTCGGCGCCGAGCCAGCTGAGCAGATGCGGCTCCATCGCGCGCAGCTGCCGCACCGCCGCCTCCACGCGGCCCTGCCTAGCCAGCGTACTCACATGATTCAGCTGAAAGAGCAGCGTGCTGGGATGCGCCGGGCCGAGCACGGCGCGCGCGCCCTCCAGCGCCTCGCGATACAGCGGCTCGGCCTCGCCCAGCCGGCCTTGGGCATGGTACAGGAGGGCCAGGTTGGCGAGGCTGATCAGGGTTTCGGGATGGCGCTCGCTCAGCACCTCCCGATGCAGTTGCAGCGCCTCGCGCAGCAGCGGCTCGGCCTCGCCCAGCCGGCCCTGGGCATGGTACAGGAGGGCTAGGTTGGCGAGGCTGATCAGGGTGTCGGGATGGCGCTCGCCCAGCACCTCCCGATGCAGTCGCAGGGCCTCGCGGAAGTGCGGCTCCGCCTCGCCCAGCCGGCCCTGAGCGTGGTACAGACTGGCTAGGTTGTTGAGGCCTGTCAGGGTGCTGGGATGGCGCTCGCCCAGCACCTCGCGGCGCAACTGCAGGGCCTCGCGCAGGAGCGGCTCGGCCTCACCCAGCCGGCCCTGGGCAAGGTACAGCGCGCCTAGGTTGTTGAGGCTGACCAGGGTGTCGGGATGGCGCTCGCCCAGCACGGCGCGCGCTCCCTCCAACGCCTCGCGCAGGAGCGGCTCGGCCTCGCCCAGCCGGCCCTGGGTATCGTACAGGAGGGCCAGATTGTTGAGGCTGGCCAGGGTGTCGGGATGGCGCTCGCCCAGCACGGCGCGCGCTCCCTCCAACGCCTCGCGCAGGAGCGGCTCGGCCTCGCCCAGCCGGCCCTGGTCCCTGTACAGGCCGGCCAGGTTGTTAAGGCTGGCCAGGGTGTCGGGATGGCGCGGGCCCAGTACCTCCCGGCGCAGTTGCAGGGCCTCGCGCAGGAGCGGCTCGGCCTCGCCCAGCCGGCCCTGGCCGTGGTACAGAAAGCCTAGGTTGTTGAGGCTGGTCAGGGTGCGTGGATCACGCGCACCGAAAGCCTGCCGGGCCAGGGCCGCCGCCTGCTCGGCTGCGGCAACCGCCTCCGGGTAGGATCCCCGTCCATGCGCCGAGACCGCTTGGCGGTTCAGCATCTCCCAGCGGGTTTCAGGTCCCCCAACCTGCGCGGCAGCCGGTGGCCCGCTCAACAGCAGGTTGGCCAGAAGAAACAGCCCGGCCCAGCCTCTTTGGGCCTTCGATGCCGCTGTCACTGGAGATCTCCCACCAGGGGTTAACAACATCCAACAAAGGCAAATCGGAAGCGATACAAATCAATTGGCATTGACGCTGGAGCGAAGAGCCGGAGGTGCTCGCGCCTGCCCCCGCTCACTCAGGAGAAAGGCCGCCGCTGGTTATCCCACGCGGAAGGTGCCGGTCCTCTGCCGTGGCCTCCGCTTTGAAGGCCTTGTGTCAGCGGGCTATACGGGCGTATAGCCCGCTGACACAGAACGTTATGATGCGCTAAAGCGCTTCCAAGCTCGGTTGGTTGTGGAAATACATGGTGTTGCCACCACGCCGCTATTGCCGCGCATCGTCCGCGCCAATTAGCCGACGCAGAAGGCTCCGCTTCCTCGGTGGCTTAGGCCCGCCGCGGAAGGCCTCGAATTCACCCGGCAGCATAACGACGACTTCTGCCGGCTCGGCCGTGCGAAGATCGTGTGTCATCGCCAACTGGCGAAGCACGGTGGAAAGACGCCGCACGCTCCCAGGCCCGTCAGGCGAAGCTGCGCCACGCTTGGTCGTTCTGGCATCGTCGAGGAACAGCTTCGCCGCCACCACCATCGCAGTGCGGCTGCCGAGGATATCCTGGTATCCCGCAAGCTGCTCCGAAATTTCTCCCCATTGGCCGATCCCCGGGGTCGGCTTCCCCGCCGAAGTGAGCAGTATCTCGCCCTCGGTACCGTGAAGCGCCATCGCATACCAAGCAGCACGGACAAGATGCCGGTAGTAGCGGTTGTGGGCGAAGCGCCCTTCCAGCACGTAGTGCCCGGTCGCAAGGAGCTTGCGAGCACCCGCACCATTCGGCGGGCAAAGCTGATCGAAATACCGAAGCGCGAGCCAGTTCCACATACCAGCCTCGCGCGAGAGGCGCCGCCGTTCGACATGCTTGAAGGCGTCCGCGAGGTACCGGCCGAACTCGACCCGCGATGCGAAGGCCCGAAGCTCGACCTCTGCGGCGAAGTCCAGCGGCGCGCTCGTCGCTTCGTCTGTGAGCAGGTGCCACGGGGCTGATTCGGTGCTCCCCTTCCTGGCGCGCTCGACAAACTCCCGGAAGAGACGGGCGCCGTCCTCGTTCAACATGCGCACCGTCTCAGCCATTGGAAAGCGCCTCCGCGATCTTCAAGGCGCGCGACAGATATCGGCGCTTTTCCACCAACTGCCGGCATACATCGTCAATGACTTCGTCCATCTCGTCCCCGTCATCTTCGCCTTCATCGAAGATACGTTCGGCAACCTCGGCTCCGGCCACATCCTCGACGAACTGTCGCCATCGCATCACCCATTCGAGCGCTTCATCGTCCTCATGCCGCACGACCCTGATTGCGTCGCGCACGGCAAGGGGTAGCACCGCGCCCATCATCAAAGGGTCTTCGAGAAGCCGCTGCTTCAAGCCAGGGTAGCGACTGTTGATCAGCAGTTTCGGCCGCACTCCTTTGTCGGCTTCAAGGCGCCACACGGCCTCGCCGAGGTCGCGCGTCTCCAGCGGCAGCACGGCATCCCTCTGCTGCTCGTCGCCAAGCGGCGCGATCTTGTCCGCCAATGCGAGCAGCCGCCCCACCTTGTCGGTCTCATCGACGACCAGCACGCGGAACAGCACCCCTGCACCGTCGTCGATCTCCGGCAAACTGCGGTCCTGCGGCGGCAGAATCGCGCCAACGGTGCCGAAGGCGAACCGCATGGAGGACGACTTCACATAGGGCTCGACATAGACCCGCGCGCCGGCAGGAAGCCCTAGGGTAGCAAGATCACCGATGCGCAGGTCGAAGCTGCGGATGCCGTCTTGTCCAGCCGGCTGCACAACTGCCGACACCATGTCGGCAGGGATGCTCTGGCGGCCGGTGAAGTTGAAATGCCGCTTCACTTTGTGAGCCTCCGAGCTTCGACCACCAAGTCGCGGCGCGGGTCGAAGCCCTCAAAGCTGACCCGGAAGGGTGCAGCCTCGGCCGTCACGATGACCGTCTTCGCGTCCTCTGCCGCCACCGTCGCGCCTTCGGGGTTGATGTTGACCTCCGGGCCGCCATCGAGATCGAAATCCAGAGGATGATGTCGCTTGAAGGGATCGCCGGCCGGAACGTCGAATGCCGCCCGCACACGCAGGCGCATCGGCAGGTCGCCTTCCTCAAGGCCAGGCCCGCTGGACAGCGCGAAGCCGCCCTGGCGCTTCTGCAGCCGCCACTTCGGCTTTGCGGCCGGAAGGTCGTCGGGCACCTTGCCCTTACCGTCCTTCGGCTTCTTGGTTTTCTCGGTCGGTTGCCGTGCCTTACGAAGCTCGCTCTCGATGGAGAGCTCTTCGATCAGCGCGTCCGGGTCTTCCTCGGCCAGCGCCGGAGCGAGGAGCTCGATCAGCTTGCGCGGCGCGGCGCGAACCTCGCTCAGCCGCATGCCGGCGTTCTTCCAGGCCCCATTGAGGCGCTCGGCCTTGGAGTTCCAATCAACGTGCGCGGGACCTTCGGCGTCGCCCAGGAAGGCGACCAGCGGCCCGTCCTGTGCCAGCAACGCGACGTAGCTCCCGGATGCCCGGATGCGGTCCGCCTCGGCCGGCACGGTGATAAGGTTCCGCACCACCACCGCGCCGCCCTTCTCGCCTTCGCCGGCCTTCCGCATAGCGACCGCGACATGCGTCGCGTGAACGGCGCCGTCGCGGTCCCGCAGCGTGATAGGGAACTGCACCAAGACGACCTCGCCGGCCTTGTAGACGTCGCGCAGCTTCTGCACCGCCAGCTCCGGCAAGCCGAGCCGCTCGGCGCTATGCCAGCCCTCCGGAACGGTCACCATCGGCGGCGCCTTCCGGGCAATGCCCACCGCGCGGATGAACGCGGCCATGCGACCGCCCTTCAGATCCTCACCGCCGAACTGCTTGAGCACAGCGTCGAAGGTGTCTGTCGCCACCCGCGTGCCGTCCACATCGACCTCAAGCTGCCCGTCGAGGATGGGGAAGAAGTAGTTGTCGAGCAGGAAGCGGAGCAGTTGGTCGCGTGTCACGTCCTGGGTCGGCAAGACGACCGCGACCGAGAGGCCCGGCTCGGCCAGACGCGTGACGCCGGCTTCTTCCCGGAAGCGCGCGATGACCGCCTCGTCGCGGCACGGAAGTTGGATCGTTCCTTCCTTGCCAGGCAGCGCGAGGAACCCGTGCGTCCCATACAGGTCGCCGCCCATCTCGTGCGTTTTGAGAATCGTCTGCCCCATGAGCAGAGGTGCGCGCGGCTCATCGTCATGGCGCACCGTGAGGGCGAAGAAGGTCCGGATGGCCGATGCTGACGTGAAGACGAGCTTGCCCAGGCCCCAACGGCCGCCTGTGGCCCCGCCCTTGTTCGAGGCGCCGAAGGCTCGGAAGAAGCCGTTCCAGCCGCCCTGGTCGTGCCGGTTCCAGGCGCCGGTGAGCCCGGTGGTGGTGAAGTCCTCGAAGACCAGGAAGCCCGGCGCGCGAAGCTGGGCCTCTCCCACCTTCACGCCGCAGGCGGCCAGATGCGGGGCGAGTTCCAGCAGAAGCCCCCCCATGAAGGGCGCCTCCCGCACGACCGGCTTGGTGATGCCGACCCGCACGCGGATCGGCGCCGTGCGCCCCGGCTCGCCGGCATCGAGGATGTTCTGGAACGCCTCTCGGACAAGCGCCTCGGTCAGGCCCACCTTCTCGGAGCTGAACTGATCGCGCTGCGTCAGGTTCTTCGTCACATCGTCCGGTGCCTGCTTCTTCCACCTGACGACCAGGCTCTCGGTACCGCTGGTCACAGCCGGAATTCTCCGCCGACCGAGTCCGAGCCGTCGCCGAACTTCGCCTTGGCGGTGTCCAGCTCCTTTTGGAGGGCCCGCATCATCTTGCGGGCGTCCTCTTCCGTGTACTCGTAGTTCGACCGGTTCCCCAGATTGCTGACGAGGCGCACGGCCTTAATGGCCGCGTTCACCCGCTTATTGGCCAGCTCGACGAACTTTGCGCGCTTGTCCCTCACCGGCCCTCGTCTCCGAATTTACACCCAACAGATATTAGCAAACCGTTACGAAAGCAAGGGATGGCGCTTACATTTCTCGTATATTTTACGAATGTAGATTTAGGAAGCGATCTGTGACTCAGGACCGGCATCTATGTTGGGCACCTTGGTCAGAGGGAGTGGGCCTGGTACCGCCGCCGCAGTTGGTGCATCTTGCACCAGAGTGGTGCCGATCCGACGCACCATGCATACTCGGGGCGGAAGACGGCGGTGGGCTCGAAGAGCAGGAAGACGGTTCGAACCTCGGTCCTCCTCCCGGAGGATGCGCGCGCCCAGATCGAGGCGCTCGCCGCCGCCAACGACGTCTCGGTGGCGTGGGTGATGCGGCACGCCATCCTGAAGTTCCTCCAGGAGCACCCCGGCCAGCGCGAGCTGCCGCTGCGCATGCCGACTGCCCTGAGGAGCCAAGCGTCGTGACCGCCGGGAGCATCCTCCAGAAACTCGCGCGCCTCCGGACCACCGGCCGGCCACGCGTGTTGGACCTCTTCGCCGGGTGCGGGGGGCTGTCGCTGGGGTTTGCCGCCGCAGGCTACGCGCTATGCGCGGCGGTCGAGGCGGACCCTGAGGCCGCGCGCTCGCACGGGCTGAACTTCCACGGCGGGGCGCCCGAGCACAGCAGGCACCGGGACATCGTGACGACGCACCCGGAGGAGCTGGCGGCCGAGCTGGGTCTCGAGCCGGCCAAGCTGGCCGTGGACGTGATCGTGGGCGGACCGCCCTGTCAGGCATTCGCCCGCGTCGGCCGTCCCAAGCTCCGCGAGATCGACGCCCACCCGGAGGCCTTCAGACACGACCCGCGCGCGCGCCTGTACCTGGAGTACCTCCGTTACGTCGACGCATTCCAGCCTCTTGCGGTACTGATGGAGAATGTCCCAGACGTCCTGAACCACGGCGGCCAGAACGTGGCCGAGGACATCTGCGAAGTTCTGGCCGGGAAGGAGTACGTCTGCGGCTACACTCTGCTGAACGCCGTGCACTACGGCGTGCCGCAGATGCGGGAGCGCATGTTCCTCGTCGCGTACCACCGCGAGGTTGCAGGCGCGGTGCAATTTCCGGAGGCTACCCACCGGTTTGTCCTGCCGCGCGGCTATCACGGCACGCGCGCCGTCGCGAAGAAGTATCTTCGCGAAAGGTCGCCCGGGCAAAGCGACCTGCTGGCCGAAGCCGATGGTCGCCCCCACAGCTACGTCGAACCGCCGGACACGAATGGGGCGCCGCTGGAGGCCGTCACGGCAGGGGACGCTTTGGGCGACCTGCCGCCGATCTACGCGCGCGAGCAGCTGGCTGCCGGGCACCTGCGGCGTGGCGCGCGGCGCTTCGACGCGTTGGTCCGCTACGACGGGCGACGGCGCGTCTCTGCCTATGCGCACGCGATGCGGACGTGGCCTGGCTTTGAGGCCCCGGACGGCCTGATGGACCACGTCATCCGGTATCTTCCCCGCGACTACGAGATCTTCGCGCGGATGGAGCCCGGCGATCAGTATCCCCAGGCGTACCAGCGTGCTTTAGACATGCTGGGGGAGCGCGTCGCAGCCATGCGCAGGAAGGGCGTAACAGCCATCCCGGGCTCACCCGAGTACGAGCAACTCAGGAAGGCGATCGTGCCGCCCTATGACCCCGGAAAGTTCCCGAACAAGTGGCGGATGCTTCATCGCAAGGAGCCGGTTCGCACGCTGATGGCCCACCTCGGCAAGGACAGCTACAGCCACATCCACTACGACAAGGCGCAGGCGCGGCCGATCTCGGTGCGCGAGGCCGCCCGGTTGCAGTCGTTCCCGGACGGCTTTGTCTTCTGCGGGACGATGAACCCCGCCCTGCGGCAGATCGGGAACGCGGTTCCGCCGCTGCTTGCGAAGACGCTTGCGGAGAAGATGAAGGACACGCTCGAGGCCGCGGCGCTGCGTCGCGCCAGCACGCTGCCAAACCGGACCGCGCAGGCCCTCCATCCCCCCCTGGACGCCACCGCCGACGCCACGCCGGCGTAGGCCGCCCGTGGCGGACGTCCTCACGCCGGCCCAGCGCCGGCTTAACATGAGCCGCATCCGCGGCCGCGACACGAAGCCGGAGCTGCTGGTGCGGCGCGGTCTGCACGGGCGCGGCTTCCGCTACCGCCTCCACCGCCGGGATCTGCCAGGACGGCCCGACCTGGTCTTCCCGGGTCGTCGTGCGGTCGTCTTTGTCCACGGCTGCTTCTGGCACGGCCATGGGTGCCCAATGTGCAAGGCGCCGGCGACCCGGCCGGAGTTCTGGGCCTCGAAGATCGCCGCGAACCGCGCGCGCGACCTCACGACCATCAGGCGGCTGGGCGACGCCGGGTGGCGGGTGCTCGTGGTGTGGGAGTGCGCGCTCCGCGGCCCGGCGCGGCTGCCGGAAGGCGAGGTGCTGGACGCCTGCGCGGTCTTTCTGGGCTCGGAGGAGCCGGGCAGGGAGTTGGCCGGCGCTTGGCAGGCGCGGCTCAGGCCGGAGCCAACGCAGTGACGGCGCTGGCCGACGCGGCAGTCAGCCGGCCAGCTCCGTGCGGTAGTTGGCGATGAGGCGAATGCAGGCGGCTGCGGCGTCTGCGAAGGGGACAGCCGGTTGGGCGAGACGGCGCACCTCCAGCAGGCGCGGGGCTGCGCCGACGTACGGATTGCCCTCCATGACGGCGAGCCAGCCGGCGAGGCCCTGCGCACGCAGCGCCTCCTCAGCCCTGCGTACCTCCTCCTCGGAGGGGTCGGTGGCGCGGCCAAGCGTCACGTAGCGGCCGTCAATTCCGAGCACGATCCAGCGGCGCTCCCTCGACCTCTCCTTCGCAGTCGGCATCGCGGTTCCTGTCAGCAATGACGAAGCAATTCTGCCACATTCGCCCCGTGGTGTGCTATTTCACATTCCATTAAACGGTCCCTTGAGACCGAGATCTTCATGTCCTGGCTGGGGCCTTGGCGACCCGTGCCAGGACAGCACTGACCTGGGTGGCTGCCCAGCGTCCGTTTCGCGCAGTGCGGATTCCACGGGCGTTTAGGGCCGCAGCTATGCCGCGGAAGCTCGTGACGCCGCTGGCCCGAACCTGATGGATAATGGGGGCGACGTTCTCCGCAAAGCGTTGCGCCGCCTCCGCCGTTCGCGCTGCGCCAACAGCCTGAGCCTCCGCCAGATTCGTCCGGTTCCCGAGGACGGCGCCAGCGCGCTTCCGCGCAGCCAAGGCGGCACGCGTCCGCTCCGAGATCATCCGTCGCTCCTTCTCGGCGAGCGCCGCGTAGATGTGGAGCATGAACGGGTCCACGTCGGGCCCGAGCTCGGCCACCATAAAGGGCACGCGTTGCACCATCAGCCCTGCGATGAAGTGGACGTCGCGCGAGAGGCGGTCGAGCTTGGCGACGAGGACGGGGCAGCGCAGCCGCCGGGCCGCGGCGAGAGCCGCGGTGAGCTGAGGCCGTCGCTCGAGGGCGTCAGACCCCTTACCCGTCTCTACCTCGGTGAACTCCTCCACGATCGTCATACCGTTTCCGGCCGCGAAGGCGGCGCATCGCTCCATTTGGGCATAAAGTCCTAGTCCAGAGCGGCCCTGACGCTCGGTCGAGACGCGGAAATAGGCGATGGCGGGGCTCATGGGAGCAGAGTGTCAGAAGGCTAAACACTCATATAGCGGTCAAGCGACCGCTGTAGCTGCCTCGAGTAGACGGGTCGGGCGGCAAAGGTAGCCAAAGATCTCACGGGCGACGTAGCGCTTGAGGCAGCGGATGATCTCGGACTTGCTCTTTCCTTCGGCGGTACGGCGCTTGACGTAGTCGAGGGTGGGTTGGTGCCCCCGCATGCGGACGATGACCACGCGGTAGAGGGCGGCGTTGGCCTTCCGGCTGCCGCCACGGTTGAGGCGGTGCCGATTGATTTTGCCGCTGGAGGCCGGGATGGGGCAGGCGCCGCACAGCTTGGCCAGGGCCGCCTCCGAACGGATGCGTTCCGGGTTATCGCCGAGGAGGATGAGCATCTCAGCCGCGGTGCCCGTGCCCATGCCGTGGGCCTGCATCAGGTCGGGCGCGAGTTGCTGGGTCAGCTGCCCGAGGCTGGTGTCGGCTTTCCTTATCGAGAATAATGATCCCGACAAGCTTCCGGGTTTTCCTTAAGCACGAGAATAAACTAGCGATCCGAACTGCCTGCTACTGCCAAGGCCGACACAAGTACTATCAATCGCAATACTTTAGATTGGCTCTGCCTGACGAAACCTACCCGTAGCCATTCTCCTGATTGAGGATGAGGTTAGTCGGAAGCAAGCAAATCGGCAGCTTCAAGTATTTGTTTTTGCCAGAGGCGCATTCTCCCTGTTGAGGATTTCTGACATCTGGCCGGGGAACAGCCTTAGTGGGGTGTTTCGCGTCTCCAGCATGGGCCAACGCAGCAATCAAGGCTTTGAGGGTTGCTGCCCCCGGATCCTCCGGCAGCACTGGGGTAGTTCAACGGCGCGACTTACGAAGTGATGGATCGGACTAGGCATCTAGGGCAGCAATGCAGATCATCAGACTCGGACAACTCGATGCGTCTTACCACCAAGGGGGGAACATGAGTGAGCGGAACCGCCTGTTGCAGGCGATTGCGGCTATCATTGAGGATTACCAAGCAGGCATCCTGGCCACTCCAACCCCCGCCCATGTTGAGCGATGGATCAATCAGTTTCCCCAAGCTGTTCAGCAGCCAATTTTGGCCGAGATGGAACATGTTCTAGGCAAAACATACTTCTCCAAGGCGCGAGTGAGAAAGTTTATTAAGTCTCTCATCCATCATCACGGTTGGACAGGGGGTGATGATGCCGCATTCTGGCAGCAGATAAACTTTCTCGATTTGCAGCCCAGAGGAGATAGTCAGCGCGAATTGCTTTCCTTGTTCGATGAGAACCTACAGAAGGAGCTGGGTCTGTCGATTGCTCAATGCGGACAGGGTAACAAATTTATTTATCTGGACGATGGCTTGTTTTCAGGGGGGCGGATCGGGACCGATCTCAAGAATTGGATTACCAATGTGGCGCCAGCAAACGCCGAGTTGTTCATTGCATTAATCGCCATCCACACGCAAGGCCACTACTTCACCGAAAAATCTCTTAGGGAAGCCAACGTTCAATCAGGCAAGAACCTTACCATCAAGTGGGGCCGCCTCATTTCTATCGAGGACGGGCTGTTTGCAGTAGATGCATCTGATGTCCTGAGACCTACCGGGCCTGGCAATGATCCTGCCATTGCTGCCTATGTGACGTCGCTCGGGAAGGAGCAGAAGTGGCGAACGGGCACGAACGTGGGCCCGCTACAGTTCTTTTCGTCTCATCAGGGGCGGCACCTGCTTGAGCAGGAGTTCCTAAGAGCGGGTGTTGCAGTGCGGGCTATGTGCCCCAATTTTAACGCTTACCAGCGGCCACTAGGCAATACGACGATGAGGACGATTGGATTTGGGACCATGTTCGCAACCTACCGTAACTGCCCCAACAACGCTCCTTTGGTGTTGTGGGCTAGTGATCCGTGGTATCCTCTTCTCCGTAGAGTAACGAATTGAGCGTCATGACCGCTGCTGATTTTCGAACCTACCGCGCTGAGGAAGTCATATCGTTCCGCAAAACGGGGGAGGAGTTCGGCGGCTTGTCGAACATGGCGCCGGGCTTCCCAATCCGGATTGCCGGCGTGTCTCTGCGAACCTCCGAAGCTCTTTACCAAGCTTGTAGATTTCCACACATGCCGGAGGTGCAAAGGATTATTGTGAGCGAGATTAGCCCGATGACGGCAAAGATGCGCTCCAAGCCTTATAGAAAGGATAGTCGCGAAGATTGGGATGATCTTCGCGTCCCTATTATGAAGTGGTGCCTTCGTGTAAAACTGGCGCAAAATTGGGTGAAGTTCGGCGATCTACTCCTACGCACAGGCGATAAGCCGATAGTTGAGGACTCGCGAAAGGACAATTTCTGGGGCGCTATCAAGGACAATCACGGCGAATTCCATGGGAGGAACGTCCTTGGTCGCCTACTTATGGAGTTACGCGAGAAACTGAAGAACGACCCCGATACCCTCAAACAGGTTGCGCCCATTAAGCTCCGCGAGTTCACTTTGCTAGGCGAAGATATTCCCCTGGTTACGGCCGATCTAACAAAGCCGGCCGCGCAACCGATTTCCTCCAAAACCGGGGATACTCTACAGCTCTGGGCCACGCGGTAGCATAATCCAAGATCTGCAAGGTAGTGGCTTTCAGCCGATGCCCTCTAGGTAGTCGGGCCTGAACAACCTTCAGGGCGCTGATTTAAAGCGGGAGTTACTGGATCGGGTGCCATGGAACTGCAAGGGTTAGATGGAGCAGGCCAGAAATCCTGCAATTTTGGCAGGCATGAAGCACCGCCCTCGCACGCCGGAGCAGCCTCACCTCCTGCGGCCGCGGCTGGTTGACATGATCGATGGACGGCATGAGTGGGTCCGGCTTGCCGCCCTGATCAATTGGTCCTGGTTCGAGCAGGAGTGGGCCGGCTTCTTCCCCGCTGGCGAAGTTCGGCTAACCATCCATCCGCGCCTCGTCGCCGGGCTGATGTACCTCCAGCACGCCTACGGGCGTTCCGATGAGGCGATGCTCGCCCGCTGGGTGGAGAACTCCTACTTCCAGCACTTCACTGGCGAGACCTTCTTCGGGCACCGCGCCCCCATCCATCCCTCTTCGCTCAGCCGCTGGCGCGGCCGCATCGGCGAGGAAGGCGTGGAGTGGCTGCTGACCACAACCTTTGAGGCGGCCCGTGCCGCGGGTGCCGTGTCGGAACGCAGCCTGGCCGAGATCGCGGTGGACACCACCGTGATGGAGAAGGCCATCGCCCTCCCGACCGACAGCCGCCTCGACGAGCGGGCCCGCCGTCCTAGTCGCGCTGGCCAGCAAGGCCGGGATTACCTTGCGCCAGACTTACAACCGCTTGGCAGCGCAAGCGGGGCGGCACGCCCATGCCCGGCAGTTCCGCCGAATGCGCAAGGCACTGCGCACGCTCAAGGCTACACCGGGCGCGTCCTGCGCGACATCGGCCGCAAGATCGGCGCCGTCCCTGACGGTCAGCCGCGGGATCGGATCAGCGACAGGATTACGCTTGTCACGCGCCTACTGCGGCAGACACCAAAGCCCCGAGCAAGAACTACGCCCTGCACGAGCCCGAGGTCGGCTGCATCTCCCAGGGCAAGGCCAGGGTGCGCTACGAGTTCGAGACCTTGGTCAGCATCGCAACCACGCTGGCCGGCGGCTTCGTCGTCGGCATGCGCTCCATGCCCGGCAATCCGTATGGCGGACACACCTTCGCGAACGCTCTCCAGCAGGTCGAGACCCTGACAGACCAGCGTCCCAGCCTCGCCGTGCTCTGCGGCTCGCCGCCCCGAATGTTGCGAGTTCGATAGCAAGTTGCCGGACCCTAACTTCATGCGATAATCCGACAATGAATTTAACATCCCCGCTCCGCTGCGCGTTCTTACTCGATTTCGACAATATGGTCTTGGGCTTGCGTGATGGGGCCGGTCCGAAGGTGGCTCTCCGCTTTGCGGAGGAGCCGGAGGTCTGGCTTGACAGACTGATGCAAGGGAACCCGCGCCGCGCTCTGGTTCGCCGGTGCTACATGAACCCCGCAGGTTCCATTGAGGATGAGGAAAGCGGCGTTCGACGGTACTTCAGCACCTTTCGCTGGGCATTTCAGGCAGCAGGCTTTGAGGTTGTGGATTGCCCGAAGCTGACCCGCTTGAAGAACGCCGCGGACGTGCGGATTGCCCTCGACGCTATGGAACTCGCGGCGCTACCCACGGCCCGTATCGACGAGTTCACGATTCTGTCGACGGACTGCGACTTCGTCCCGCTCCTACTTCGCCTCCGCGCTGCAGACCGATCAACACGGCTCGTCGCGCACCCCGACGTGGGTCGCGTTCTCAAAGCGTCCGCCGACACGCACATCGGCCTCGACGAAGTTGCGGCTTGGCTTGGTTGGCAGCGCGATGCTGCGGCTGTCGAGGCGGCATTTGGCCATGAGCTGGAGGATGCCGTGCTAACAACTGTTAGGGATGCAATGGCCGAGGCGCAGGCGCCCGTTCCGCTTCCTCTGCTCGGCACCGTCGTCCGAGACAGGACGGGCCGCACGATCAGAGAAAGTAACTGGGGAGGATGCGGCTCCTGGGACAAGCTCCTTGAGACCGTCGGCGGCTTCGTCCGTAGGGACGGCCCAGGCGGGGGGTTTGCCCTGCGCAGCGAATGGATTGGCGCCGCACTCACTACGATAGACAGCGCAACGGCCGAGGCTCCTACTCATCGCAGCCTCGACGAGGCTGTGCTGACCGCCGTACGTGACGTCATGGCGGCTGCGCGGGAACCCATATCTCTGCCGGCCCTGGGCTCGGCCATAAGGAGGCTGACAGGCCGCTCCCTCCGTGAGAGCAATTATGGAGGTGCAGGTTCTTGGGATAGTCTTCTGGATGCCGTCGGAGGCTTGACCCGGAAGGTAGGCCCCGGAGGCGGATTTGTGGTTCGAGATGATAGAACAGAGGAACTGGGGTGACCCCTCCAGGAAGTAGCGCCCTGGGATACATAGGCCGTCGCTGGGTGATGTCTCAGTTTGGATTTGGCCGGTGACGGGCCCTCGTGGCTGTGAGGTGACCCGGCGAAAGTGGTCCATCTGAGGTGCTAGTTTCTCGGCGGATTTCCCAGGATGGAAGGGGAGAGGTCCTTGTAGGCGGGGAACCGGGCTGTTTTCGTGTGGTAGGCGATTGAGCGCACCTCGCGCTCGGCCATCTCGGCCTTGAGCAGCTGGGAGAGGAGCTCGTGGCGGACCTGGTCTTCAACTACGTAGTCTGCGGGACTTCGTGGCGAATGCCAAGGGCATGCAGGGCTAGGTGCGAGCCAGCGAGATCGTCGACCTGCAGGCCAGCTGGCGGAAGCTGGGCGGCGAGGGTTCCGAGATGATGCGCCTGATCGCCACCGCGATCATGGGGCCGCAGAGCTTCGCCAGGAAGTGGCAGCCGGGCCAGGAGCAGGAGCGCGCCCGGCTCATCGACAGGACCATCATCTGTGACGTCAGCTTGGTCCTCGAGCCGGACTCGCCCGGATAGCACGGGTAACTAGCCCGAGCATGACGGCCAATATAACGGTTGATGTGTTGCGCGGGTTAGGAGAATATGGCCCTTAGCCCGGCCAATCCGGTCCGGGCGGCCTCCCTCCAAGGAGACTTCCCCCCGTGGCTGAGCGTGCCCCCTCACCCTTCTCCGCCGTCATGATCATGACGGCGCGCGGCCCCGCCCGCATCATCCAGGAGGGAGGCAGTCAGGCCTTCGTCCTCAACCCTGAAAAGGCCAAGCGGCACGGTTACGTCGTTCTGGTCCAGAATCAGCACAACGGAACCTGGGGCGGCGCCACCGAGCCGCACGGCATGGCCTTCATGATCGGCAAGATCCGCAGCGTAGACCCTTCCCCCGAGCGGCCCGAGCGTTTCATTGTTCGCATCGAGCGTTATGCCCGGATCGCCGTTCCCATCGTGTGGCCGGGCCGCAACCCGATCCGCTACATCGACCTCGAGACCTACGGCATCGACCCGGCCGGGCTGGAGTGGATCGACATGCCGCAGCCCGTCGAGGCGACCACCGAGGAGATCTCCGAGGACGAAGAGGGCGAGCCGTTCGCCCCGGAGGCCGCGCCGGTCACCGAGACGGGGCCATTCCCCGAATTCCAGACCCGTATTGGAACAATGCTCGGAATCCATCCTGGCCGGGTTAGGATCAGCATCGACGCCTGATCCGCGGCACGGACCCACCTCGCTGCTCACTTTCCGCACCCACCCAGACCCTCGGGACACCAACCCGAGGGTCTTCCATGCCCATCTTCGGCGCCATCGGGCGCATCTTCTCCCGTCTGGCCCCGGCCGCGACCCCGGTGTCCTTCGAGACCGCCGGCCCCTCCCCTGCCCCGCTCCAGCGCGACCTGACCGAGGCCGACCTGGCCGATGCGGCCGCGCGTCTCGGCAGCGACCTGCCCGCCATCAAGGCCGTCGCCGAGGTCGAGAGCGGTGGCCCGGCGTTCCTGGCCGACGGCAGGCCGGCCATCCTCTACGAGAGCCATGTCTTCGACCGTCTGGAGTTGCCCCCATCAAACCGGCTCTCCCGCACTTTGTGTTGGAACCGCGTGACCTATGGCGGTGGCCTGTTCGAGACAGATCCCGCCATCTCCAAGCTAGGCGCCGCCCTGGCCGGCATCGCGCTGCCCGACACCGTATTCGAGCCGGTCCTGCGCGGGCTGCTGCTCGACCAGCCAAAGGACCTCGCGGCGCTGCCGGCCAGGCCAGTCGATTTCCGCAGCCTGCGGGTTTGGGAATTCGGCACCATCGATGAGGGGCTGCTGGAATCCGAGCTGGCGGTGGCCGACACAGACCTGACTTTGAAGAGGCAGGGCAAGGATCTTGTGTACGTCCCTGCCAAGGCGGAGCCGGCAGGGCAACTGCCTGGACAACGCACCCATAGAAAGATTTTCGCCTCGCTCAAGAAGGAGAACGTCCACCGGACCCGCTTCAACACACGCGAGGAGGCTAGGCTCAGGACTCGTTAATCCAGAAGAGTACAGTTGCGGCGAGACAGATGGCGGACATGAAGGTGTGTGCGCATCGGTCATAGCGCATGGCGATGCGGCGCCAGTCCTTCAGGCGCCCG
>NZ_JAGIZB010000041.1 GCF_017813395.1 Pararoseomonas baculiformis
CACCCGAGGTGCTCCTGCCATCAAATCCGCCGCCCCCCGCCGCGGCCCTATCCAACAGCTCAGGCCAAGCAGTAGCCATGCTCCACTAAAAATCCGCCCGGACCCCCTCGTGGGGGCTGGTCACGATTGCGAGAAAGGCCGTTTGCACAGTCAGTCCGCCGAGAGCGTTGCCGATGGCCAGCGTGGGGTGTCCCTGCGCAGCGGTCGAAACCGAGGTGATGATTCCAGGCAAAGAAGTCGCGCCGCCGACAAAGATAGCGCCAGCAATAACCTCGCCCAAGCCTGTGCGATCGGCGAGTACGTCGGCCACGGCGGCTAACCGCACGCCGGCATAGCCGATTGCAGCCGCTGTGACGACGAGCATCGCGATCGGCACCCAGAGCGGAACGCTGGCAAGAAGTTGCTGCATGCTTGATCAACATGCCATGAGAGGAATGGTTACTGAACCGCGTGGACAAATCGCCAATCGGAGGACTTCCAACTGACCATTGGTGTAGCTCAAAGCTGCTCTATGATTTGGAAGTCGGCGTTGATCTGCGGGCTGCTGACAGGCAAAAAGCAATCCTTGTACGCGGCCAGCATCTCCCGAACTGCGTTGGCAGCCTTGGCACTAGATCTGACAGAGCCGTACTGACCGCACCGCCCGTGTGCGACTTTTTCCGGCGCCCTGGGCTGCGCATCAGAACACGATCCGCCCTACCATCAGTGCGAGAATCAGCAGCACGACGGCCGCGACGAGTGATACCAATCACCTTGATTGCTGACTCGCAGTGATCCCGCCAGCGCCGTAGGTGTGATTCGCTCCTGTTGGTGGCTGGTTCGGGAAGTTGGAATGGCGCTGGCGATCACGCGGAGGACCTGTCCGTTGCTGAACTCCGGCAGGCGGCGGCTCGCAGCCGTGATGCCAACGCGGCGCGCCGGATGTTGGCGATCGCGCTGGCGCTGAAGGGGTGCTCCCGCGAGGAGGCGGCCGCGAGTTGCGGCATGGACCGGCAGACGCTGCGTGACTGGGTGCACCGCTACAATGCCGTGGGGATCGGCAGCCTGGCAAACAGTCGTGCCCCGGGCCCGGCGCCACGGCTTTCGGCCGAGCAGGAGGCCCAGGTGGCCTGCTGGGTCGAGGAGGGATCGGACCTGGAGCGGGACGGCGTCGTGCGCTGGCGCTGCCGCGATCTGCAGGAGCGGATCAGGCGAGAGTTCAGAGTGACCCTGCACGAGCGCACGGGGGGCAAACTTCTGGCAAGGCTGCGCTTCCGTCGTCTTTCCGTGCGGTCATAGCACCCGCAGAGCGACCCTGCCGCGCAAGCGGCTTTTAGGGGGGCTTCGCTGATCGGGTGAAGGAGACCGTCAGCGAAGTCATCCCCGGCACACCTCTTGAGATCTGGTTCATGGACGAAGCCCGGGTGGGCCGGCAGGGCACACTGCACGGATCTGGGCCAAGAAAGGCACGCGCCCGCCGGCTGTGCGCTGGTCGCCCGATGGCATTGCTCAGCTGCCGTAGCAGCAGCCGCAATCGCCCCACCAGACGCTCGTCACCTAGACCATTGGACGGCAGCTCGCCATCAACCCATGACAAACCAGCGGCCGCCGGAGCACCAGCGCCGTCCGACATACCAGCACCTCGTCCAAAGCCAACGCGGTGCATGGAAACGAATCACGAGCGGGTCACTCAACGCAAGCGGCCCATCGACGATGTGGGTAATTGGAAGGATGGGCTGACGCTTACGTGAGAGATGCAAGGCGGGTGGTATGAGTGCGCGGGAGACGGAGGTGCTGCGCCTAACGGCCCGGGGCTTTTGCCATAAGGAGATCGCGGGGCGGCTGGAGGTGAGCGTTAAGGCCGTCGAGACCTACAAGGCGCGCGGGGCGAAGAAGCTTGGACTGCGATCGCGGGCGGAGATTGTGCGCTTCGGCGCGGCGCGGGATTGGCTCGACGAGATAAGGAACGCATAGCGCCCGCCCGGCCGGCCTCGCCGACCACCTACCCTGATCCGGGGTGCGCCGGTCCAGCTTACGGGGCCGCATACGCCGTTGTAAGCGGCCCCGTGCTGGCGCGGATCGGTGGCGAGCTTCATCGTGGCTGCGGACGCGGCGGGCCGAAGCGCCATGCCGGAGGACCCGCCGTGCTCCCATCTTCCCCCTCGCTCGCGTTCCTTGCGGTGCTTCTTCTGCCCGCCGTCGCCGCGCAATCCGATCCGCTGCGGCCGCTGATAGGGTCGCCTTTCGGGATTGAGGACGTGGTAGAGGTCTCGGCGGTGCGCATGGAGGATCAGGGCACGCTCCGTTACCAGCGCGACCGCGGGCGCGGGCCGCGGGATTCGGTTCAGGTTACGCCGCTGACGCAGATCGGGGTGCTGCCGGCACTGGAAACGCGGATCGGAGTGACGGAGTCCCTCGGCGACACGGCGGCGACGCGGGCAGGCGGCACGGTGAGCCTTAAAGCCGTCTGGCGGATCGTTGACGAGGGAGAGGGACGGCCGGCGCTCGCCGCCCTTGAAGCCGCGAATCTGCCCTACGGGCCCGGTGAGCGGGCGGCGGAGACCGCGGCGAATCGAATTGCGACCTGGACGACAGGGCGGGCTCGCCGCGACTGCGGCGGTGGTGGTCGGGGAGGACACGACGGCCCTCGTGACCATCGCGCGCGAGCAGCAGGAGCGCGGGCAGCGCGACTTGTATTTGGTCGGAGCGAGCCTCCGCCATCGTCTCGCGCCCGGGCTGAGTCTCGGGGTTCTCGGTACCGTGGGGATCGGACAGGATTCGCCGCAGTTCCGAGTGCCGGTGGCCATGGAGTACCAGTTCTCCCTCGGTGGGCGCTGAGCCCGCGTCAGCCCCCGCCCGCTGACCCGCGCAGCACATAAAGCACGCCCACCCCTGCGGCGTACAGAACGAGCGAGGCGAGGGAGTCCCAGCCCATACCGAGGACGGTACGGTCGCGCCGCTCCACTACGCCCGCGAGGAAGACCGCTGTCAGCACGAGGCCGAGGAGTGAGCCGAAGGCGGCAAAGGGCCCGACGCGGCCGAGCACTGGTTCACCCGGCGCCACCGCGTCCACGAGGAAGAGGAGCGCGGCGTTGAACAGGTTCGTGCCGAAGATGTCGCCCAGCGCCATCTCGTAGCGGCGAAGCCGGACGGCGGCGACCATCGTGCTGATCTCCGGCAGGGACGTCGCCAGAGCGAGGAGGGTGGCGCCGAAGAAGGCGGAGCCAAGGCCCGACTTCTTCGCGATCGCCTCGCCGGTCTCGCTCAACAGTGTGCCGGCGACGAGGATGGCGGCGGCGCAAAGAAGGGTGAGGAGGACGAGGCTTGACATTGGGCGCCTCTCGTCACTGCCTTTCTGCTCGCCGTCTGTGCTGCCTTTCTCGCCTTCGTCCTCCCCGCGGGCACCCTCGGCGTGCGGAGCGGGCGTCCAAGTATCGCGACCCTCGTAGCGCGAAAGAAGCCACATGCTGCCAAGATAGGCGAGTAGTAGAAAACAGGACCACAGTCCCACCGGGCCAAGGGCGACATCACCGGTAGTGACGGCCATTGCGACGAAAGTCAGCAGGAGGATGTTGAGCGCCGCCTGCAGCAGCACAGTGGGCCGCACGACGACGGAGGTGAGCGCCTCGCGCCCGATCAGCGCGTCGGCGATCGCGAGGATTGCGACCTGGGCGGCAACGCTACCAAGGACGTTGTTGACAGCCAGCGCCGCCTCCCCACCGAGGGAAGCGGTGACCGAGACCGCGATCTCTGGCAGGGAGGTGATGCCTCCGAGGAGGAAGAGGCCCGCGAGCCCCTCGCCGAGGCCGGTGCGGTCGCTGATCTCGTCCACGAAGCCTGCGAGCCGGGAGCCGGCGAACCAGACGACAACCGCCGAGGCCATGAAGACGGTCGCAGAGAGCCAGAGGGACCATTCGGCGATACCGAGCACGGCGCTGCTATCCTTCTCCGGAGGTGCGAGGGCGCTGCACCGATCCCCACTCGGCAACGAAGAGGGCGGGGTCGTGGGCGACACACCCGGCCGCTTCGACCTCGATCGTAGCGTGCGAGATGCCGAAGCGCTCCCGGAGGCGCTTCTTCAACTGCTCCTTCGTCGCCGTCGCGGCGTGCAGGTCGGTGCTCCCGAGGACGAGGTGGATCTGGAGCGCGATCTTTCCCTCGGCGGGCTGCCAGACATGGAGGTGGCGAAGGTCCCGGACGCCCGGCGCCGCGCGCAGCTCCGCCACCAGCCCATCATAATCGAAGCCCCGTGGCGCACTGTCCATCAGAACGGAGATGACGCTCCGCATCTCGCGGGTGCCGTGGACGAGGACATAAAGGGCGATTGCGGCGGTAGCGGCCGGATCCACCCACCAGGCGGCCGTGCCCCAGATGATGATGGCGACAGCCCCGAGAATGACGTCGAGGGTGGCGAGGGCGTCGGCGATCATGTGGAGGTAGGTGCTGCGGACGCTGAGGCTGCCGGTCTCCCGCCGCAGCACCCAGGCCGCGGCGGCGTCCTCCGCCAAGGCGACCACGCCCACGACCAGCATCGTGGTCCCGGCGACCTCGCCCGGGTCGAGGAAGCGGCGGCCCGCCTCATAAACGAGGTAGAGGCCGATCACGATGAGTGTGGTGAGGTTGATAAGCGCCCCGACCATCTCGGCGCGGCCGTAGCCGAAGGTGCGGCGCCGGTCCGCGGCGCGCCGGGAGATACGCCACGCAACGTAGGAGACAAGGACCGAGCCGGCATTGGAGAGGTTGTGCGCCGCATTGGCCAGGAGCGAGAGGGAGCCGGACACGATCCCGCCGACGAGTTCCGCCGCAGTGATGCCGAGATTGAGGCGAGCGCGATCAGCAGGCGCTTGCCGCGGCGAGGGGAGCGGCCGGCGTCATCCTCGTCGCGCGGGATACCCGACCCGCCCTGTTCGTCGCTCAGGCGCACGGGTGGACGAGGAGCACGGGGATTCCCTCCCACAGGATCGCGAGGGCGGAGAGCAGGGCAATGGCGAGGGTGAGCCAGACCGTGAACTGCGGGCCGTCCTCCCCATCTTCGCCGGATAGCTCGGAGTCGAGCCGGCGGTAGGCGCTCACGACAATCCAGCCGACGAAGAGGAGCGCGAGCGCGGTAGCCGCGAGGACGAGCGCAGGGATGAGCGGCTGGCCGAGAAGGATGCGCGTGCCGTAGCCACGCTCGCAGGCGATTCCTGTGATTCCATAGACAATTCCAAAGTGAACGGCCCAGACGACCATTCCCGCGACTGCGGCCTTAATCGGCGCAAAGCCCCGCACCTCCATCCGCGTCTCCTCGCGGGTGGCGGAGCCACCCTCACCGGAGCGCATGGGGCACCAGATGCGTGAGAACGAGGCCTGCGAGCCCCTGGGTGGCGGCATAAAGCCAGAAGAGGCGCACGCAGTCGAAGGTGACGCGCCGGACCGGGTCCACCATGCCCGCGAGACGGCGGGCCGCGAGGTAGAGCGCCATCACGAAGACGATCGCGGCGTGCAGCCCCTGCCAGAACAGGTTGGCGTAAACGGAGGACGCGAAGGAGTGGGTGGTCGGGCGCAGCCCCGCCGACCAGTAGCCCCAAAGGTCCGCGCCAAAGCCGAGGAGGAGGAGCGGAAGCGCGAGAAGGACCGCGGGGAGGATGACGCCTGCCCGCCCGTGGCCCAGGGCGCGGTCGGCGAGCCAGAGCAGCACCGCGCTGCCTGTGTAGCCCATGGCCGAGAAGAGAGGCCAGACGGCATGTGGCAGCGGCGTTCCCGGCGGCGGCCAACCCTCCGGGTTCACGAGCCAGAGGAAGCCGTGGGTGAAGAGGAGGCAGGCGAAAACGGTGCCGTCCACGAGGAGGAGGACGATCATCGCCCACCATGCCGTGCTGTCCGGCCCAGCGAGGTAGACAGGAACGCGCAGCCCACCGCCGATCTCCGCGTCGTCGCGGAGCGGGCCGTAGTCGGTGCCGGTCCAGAGCCACCACAGCGTTGCCAGCACCGCGAGCGCGCCGAAAGCGAGAGCGAGCCAGACGAGCTGAATCGTCAGCATCGTGAAGAGCCCGGCCGTCCCGGCCGCGGCGACCACATGCGCCCAACTAGGGCCCGGGATGACCTGGACATATTGCGGTACGGCGGCGACGGGACTGGTGACGATCGTTTCGCGCCGACCCGTGACAGTGCCGGGCAGGAAATGGCGACCCTGCTCCACCTCCTCCGTCAGCCGCGGGTTCTCCCAAAGCGGCTCGCGCCCATGGACGCGGGGGATGCTCCGCGCGGCATAGGTGTCGTTCGGCAGCCACTCAAGGGTTCCGGCGCTCCACGGATTGCCGCCCCCGCCCCCGCCCGTTTCCATCCGGAAGTTGCGGAGGAGATCCACGACAACGCAGGCGACCCCCACCGCAGCCACGAAGGCGCCGATGGAGGAGATGAGGTTCGGCCACTCCAGGCCCATTCCAGAAGGATAGGTGTATACGCGCCGCGGCATCCCCCGCAGCCCGCTGAGGTGCATTGGGAAGAAGGTGAGATTGATCCCGCCGAACAGTAGCCAGAAGGACCATCGCCCGAGCCGGTCCGACAGCTTCCGTCCCGCCGTGGGCGCCCAATAGTAGAGGGCACCGAGAAGCGGGAAGACCATTCCGCCGATTAGGACATAATGGAGGTGGGCGACGATGAAATAGGTGTCGTGCGCCTGCCAGTCGAAGGGAACAACCGCCACCATCACGCCTGTTAAACCACCAAGGACGAAGATGAAGAGGAAGCCAAGCATGTAGAGCGTCGGAACATTCAGCGTGACGCGGCGCCCGACCGCCAAAGTGGCGAGCCAGGCGAAGACCTGCACACCCGTCGGCACGGTGACGGCGAAGGAGGCGGAGGAAAAGAAGGACAGGGAAAGCTGCGGGATCCCTGTCGTGTACATATGGTGGACCCACAAGCCGAAGGAGAGGAAGCCTGTGGCCACGAGTGCCATGGCGACGAGGCCATAGCCGACGAGCGGCGTGCGAGCCATCGTCGGGATGATCATGGACACCATTCCGGCGGCGGGCAGGAAGATGATGTAGACCTCCGGGTGTCCGAAGAACCAGAAGAGGTGCTGCCACAGCAGGGGATCGCCGCCGCGGTCCGGCAGGAAGAATGGCCAGTCGAAGGCGCGCTCCAGCTCCAGCAAGATCGTGGCCCAGATGATTGCGGGGAAGGCGAAGACGATCATCGCGGCGAAGACGAGCATGGCCCAGCAGAAGAGCGGCATCCGCGCCAGCGTCATTCCCGGCGCGCGGTTGCGGAGGATGCCGACGATGATCTCGATCGCGCCGGCGATGGCACTAATCTCGATAAAGCCGATGCCCAGCAGCCAGAAATCGGCGTTGATGCCGGGGGAGTAGGGTTTGCTAGTCAGCGGCGGGTACATGTACCAGCCGGTATTGGGCGCGAGGCCGAAAAAGAGCGAGCCGAAGAAGAAGAGACCGCCGATGAGATAGGCCCAGTAGGCATAGGCCGAGAGCCGGGGGAAAGGCAGGTCGCGGGCGGCGAGCATGGCGGGTAGAAGATAGACGCCCATCGCCTCCATCGCCGGCACTGCGAAGAGGAACATCATAATTGTGCCGTGAGTGGTGAAGAACTGGTTGTAGGTCTCATGGTCGAGGATCGCGTTGCCGGGCACCGCTAGCTGCAGGCGCATGACGAGCGCGAGGATCCCCGCGAGGACGAAGAACAGCAGCGCGGTGCCGACGTAGAGGACGCCGATCCAGTTGTTGTTTACCACCGTCGGGAAGCGCCACCCGAAGGGGGTCTTCCAGATCTCCTTCAATTTCTCGACCTCGCCCTCCGGCCGCGGCAGCGGGTTCGGGAGCGGCGCGTCGGGCGAGAGCGGGTCGGCGGGCGGTGTCACCGCAGGCTCTCCAGCCAGGCGGAGACGGCACGCAGCTCGCGGCCATCGAGCACGGCGTTGTAGGATGGCATGTTGGCCCCGGGCTTCAGGTCCTGCACGCCCGCGATCCATCCGCCGAGCGTGCCGCGGTGGTTGTCGAGGGTGCCCGCCGCGAGGCTGAGCCGCGAGCCGACATGGGTCAGGTCCGGCCCGATCCGCGCGTCCCATTCCGTGCCGCGGACCGCGTGGCAGCCGCCGCACCCGGCGGCGGCGAAGACCTTGCGACCCGTGGCGAGGAACTCGTCCACCGGCTCCGCCGCCGGGAGGCGGTGGCGCTCAAGCCAGCGCTCGTAGCCGTCGGGTGTCTCGGCGACGACGTAGAAGGCCATCAAGGCGTGCTGAGCGCCGCAGAACTCGGTGCACTGCCCCCGCACCACGCCCGGCCGCGCGGCACGTAGGCGCAGCGTGTTCGTCCGGCCCGGGACCATGTCGATCTTGCCGTGCAGAGTCGGGATCCAGAGGGAATGGTACACATCTCCGGCGGAGACGCGCAGCTCCACCTCGCGTCCAACGGGGATGTGGATCTCGTTTGCGGTGACGATCCCGCCACTGGGCAGGGTACCGGGGTAGCGCACCTCCCACCAAAACTGGCGGCCTATCACCTCGATTTTCAGCGGCTCCGCCCCCATCGGCCTGTTGTCGAGAGCGGCGGAGACACGAAGGGTTCCGACGAGGAGGGCGGAGAGGACCACGACAGGGAATGCGACCCCGGCCCAGAGAATGAACCGGCGCGAGCCGAGGATGCGCCGCGGCCCGTCGCCGCCGCGGATCGCGACCGCGAGCAAGAGCATCGTGGCAAGGAAGATGATGCCACCGCCGATGAAGAGGACCCAGGTGAGGTCGGCGATGAGCTCCGCCTCGGGCCCGAGGGGCTCAAGGACGGACTGGGCATCCCCCCACGCCCGATCTCCGGTTCCGGGGCCCACCGCGCTCACCGGAGCCCATAGAGGAAGGCGGCGACGTGCCGCGCCTCCTCCTGGCGGAGGCCGAGATCCGGCATCGCGGTGCCCGGTGCCACCGCGGGCGGATCCTGCAGCCACCAGAGAAGGTTGTCCGGGTTGTTCGGCAGCACGCCCGCGACGTAGCCGCGCGCCCCAAATCCCGCGAGCGACGGCCCGACACGTCCGCGTGCGCCGCGCAGGCCGGGGATGACGTGGCACACCCCGCAGTCTCGCTCCGCCACGATCCGTGCGCCAAGGCGTGCGTTGCCGCCGGGGATTCGGAGGTGGTCGGGAACTGCCTCGTCGCATCCCGCGAGGGCGATCACCGTCGCGAAGGCCGTGGCACGCATCAACGCGCCGGCTCCGGTCCAAGAGCAGCGAAATAGACGGCGAGTGCCTCAATCTCCGCGTCCGTAAGATTCGCGGCGATCGCGGCCATTACGTTCAGCGGCGAGTTGCCCCGCGTGCCGGAGCGGTAGGCGCGAAGCTGGAGCGCGGTGTAGGCGGCGTACTGCCCGGCGAGGGCGGGGTAGGAGGGTCCCATGCCGCGCCCTTCTGCGCCGTGGCAGTTGACGCAAGCGTGGATGCCCCGTTCCGGCACGCCGACCGCGCTGAGCGCACCCCCGAGCTGGAGGTCACGCACCTCGGCACGGGGGCGCGGCGCCGCCGGGGCGCTGCCCTGTGCGGCGTACCAAGCCGCGACCGCCTCCCTCTCGCCCTCGGAGAGCGCGCGCGCAATGGGGGTCATGACCGCGTTCTGCCTGCGGCCGGACGCATAGTCCGCGAGCTGCTTGTAGAGGTACCAGGAGGCCTGACCGGAGAGCCGGGGGAAGGCACCGGCGCCGTTCCCCTCGCCGGTGAGGCCGTGGCAGGAATGGCAGGCCCAGCCGCCGAGGTCGCCGCCCGCCACGGACGGCCCTTCGCCGCCGAGGACAACGGCGCGGCCGAGGTGCAGGAGGTCCGCTTCCCCCCGACCGTGAGACCGCGCGCCCCAGGACGGCGGCAGCCCGTAGGAGCGTGCGGCGACCGGCGAGACAGACGAGGTGACGAGGGCTGGGGCGGCGGCGGGGCGCGCGGCCTCCAGGCCCGGCGGCGGCCCCTGCGGGCGCCCGATATCCGGCCGCGTGACCACCGCCGCGCCGACGGCCACCACGACGACGGTGATACCGAGCACGAAAAGTGGCGCGGCCCTCACGGCAGGACCCCCACTCGGCGTGAAGCCTCCTCCGTCTGGACGGAGGCGAAGTAGAGGGCGACTGCGCGGATGTCCTCGTCCGACAGGCGGCGCGCGATGTTCACCATCCAGTTGTAGGGCGCGTGCCCCGGCCGCTCCCCACGCTTCCAGAGGGTGAGTTGCAGCGCGATGTAGTCCGCGGGCTGGCCCGCGAGGCGTGGGTAGTTCGGGGCCATGCCGATCCCTGCGGGACCGTGGCAGTTCTGGCAGGCCTGGACGCCATTCTCGGCCGCGCCCACCGCCGAGAGCACGCCGCCGCGCTGGATCAGGGCGGGGTCGCCGCCCGGGCGTTCCACATGCGGCGGCGGGACCCGCTGCGCGGCGTAGTAGGCGGCGGCGTCGGCGCGCTGCTGCTCCGTCAGCGCCGAGGCGATCGGGGACATGATGGCATTCTGCCGCTCGCCTGAGGCGTAGTGGCGCAGCTGGTCGTGCATGTACTCGGCGGACTGGCCCGCGAGCATCGGGACAGCGGCGGCGGCCTGCGCCGCCCCATCGAAGCCGTGGCAGCGGAAGCAGGCTCCCGCCTGGCCTTGCCCGCCCGCCCCGGCAGCCACCGCGCGGCCCGCGGCGATGCGCTGCTGCTCCGGCCGCCCGCCGGTTACATCCACGGCGACAGCTGCGGTGGCCGCGGCGGCGGCGAGGCCGGCGAAGAGCGCCACGCGCCTCACGCGTCCACCAGCGGGCGCGGGTTGGGGAGGTAATCGTCCCGGATCGCCCGCGCGGCCCAGAGCGCGAGGGCACCGACTGTGTCGGTGGGGTTATAGCCGGGATTGTGGGGGAACACCGTCGCTCCCATGACGAAGACATTGTGCGCGTCCCAGCACTGGAGGTAGCGGTTCACCGCGCTCTCCTGCGGGTTCGTGCCCATGATCGCCCCGCCAGTGTTGTGTGTCGTCTGGTAGGGAACGACGCTGTAATGGCCAGTTCGGCGACTCGCCTCGGCACGGCCGCCCATGGCGCGCGCGACCTCCATCGCCCGGTCTGTCAGAAAGTCCGACATCAGCCGGTCGTTTGCAGGGAAGTCGAAGGTCAGGCGCAGCAGCGGGTTGCCGTAGGCGTCTCGGTAGGTGGGGTCGAGGTCGAGGTGGTTGCCCCGATGCGGCATGGAGGAGCCGTGGACGGATATGGCGACGGTGCTGTTATAGTGCTCGCGAACCGCCCGTTTCCAGTCCGCGCCCCAGCGCGGCGTGTCGGACGGCACGGGATGGTGCTGGATCGGGCGGCCGCCTGTCATGTAGGCGGCGATGTAGGCACCGCCGACGAAGCCGAGACCCCCGTGGTCGAAGTTCTCCCCGTTGTAGTCCTGTGCCACCATCCCCGCGGCGCCCGCGCCCATATAGGGGTTGATTCGGACGGAAGCGTCGTGAAACACGGCCGCGCCGCTCATGGTCTGGTAGGTGTAGTTCTTCCCGACTACGCCTTCGCCCGTATTCGGGTCGTAGGGCCGGCCGATGCCGGAGAGGAGTAACAGCCGCACGTTGTGGAAGGCAAAGGCGCAGAGAGCGACCATACCCGCGGGCTGCTCAATCTCCCGCCCCCGCGCGTCCACATAAGTCACCCCCGTCGCGCGGCGGGAGGTGCGGTCGTAGTTCACCCGCGTCACCTGGCAGCCCGTCCGCAGTTCGAAGTTCTGCCGGCCCTCCAGTGCGGGGAGAACGCAGACCTGCGGGCTCGCCTTTGCGAAGTGCTCGCAGCCGAAGCGCTCGCAGAAGCCGCAGAAATTGCAGGGCTGCATCTCGCAGCCATAGGGGTTGCGGTAGGGTCGGGAGGCGTTCGCGGCAGGCACGGGATAGGGATGCAGCCCGACATTTGCCGCCGCCCGCGCAAAGAGCGCCGAGGCGTGTGGCATCTCGAGCGGCGGGTTTGGGTACTCGTCGCTCCGCGGCGCCTCGAAGGGGTCACCGCCCGGCTGGATCGCGCCCCGCAGGTTGCCGGCCTTGCCACCGATGCCGCAGATCTTCTCGAACCGGTCATAGTACGGTTCGAGCTCTGCGTAGGTGATCCCCCAGTCCTGAATCGTCAGCCCTTCCGCGATGATCCCCGCGCCGTAGCGGCGGAGCAGGTGGCTGCGGAGGATGAAGTCGCTCTCCTGAAAACGGTATGTCTGGCCGTTCCAATGGACGCCCGCGCCGCCGAGTCCGGTGCCGGGGAGGAAGGAGCCGAGTTGGCGCATGGGCAGCGCCTCCTGCCCCTCGAAGTTGCGGAAGGTGAGCGTCTCCTTCGAGGTATCCTGCATCAGCCCGTGTCGGACAGCGTATTTCAGCTCGTCATGCATCGCGGGCGTCTGCCAGTCCGGCACAGTCTGGCGCCCGCGCCCGCGCTCAAGCGCGAGGACACTGTGGCCCGCGTCGGTTAGCTCCTTCGCGAGAAGAGCGCCGGTCCAGCCGAAGCCGACGAGCACCACGTCCACCGAGGGCATCCGTATCGCCACCGCCGGGCGCCTCAGTTCCGCTCGCGCGGGGCGCCGCGACCGCCATGCGCGCCATGGCCGTGCCCGGCGGCGTGTTGCAGGAGGTTCTGCGCAATGCCGTTCGGCGGCCTATCAAAGCGCAGGCCGTGTCGGCCGACGAGCTCGGTGTAGCCCGCGTAGCCGCCGGGGAAACCCACCATCCGCCAGCCTACCATATCGCGATTTCCGCCGTAGATCGGGTCGGCAAAGAAGCCCTCGATCGTGTTGGCGAGGAGAGTCTCAAAGAACACGGCGGAGGGCAGCTCGTCGAACCCCGCCTCCCCGACTTCGAGGCGGCGGAGCGCCTCGTCCTGGAGCCGGGGCGCGAGCTCCTCGAAGCGGCGGCCATAACCACGCCGGGCATCCGCAGCGAAGGCGGCGAGGCCGGCGCGGTAGAGTTCCGCAGGTGTGTGGGGGAGCTGATAGCCCTGCTGCGGCAGTCCCTCGCGCCAAGGCCCCTCGCGGTACAGGCGGGCCCCACTGCCGTAGGCGCCGGCGAGCTGACGGTCGATGTAGGTCGGCACGCCGGCGCCGACAGCACCGGTAAACTCGGTGTCCGGCGGGATGAGGCGGTCCACGGCGGCGGAGACGAGCGAGGCCTCGTCCTCTGTGAAAAATAGCCAGGGTTCGGCGGCCGCCGAGCCAGCCACGGTGCCCAACGCGGGGAGGGCAGTCCCGTGACCGGCCTGCGCCCCGTGCTGGGCCGAGGCGGGCCGCGCCGGTACGGCGGCGGCGCTGCCGCCGGTCAGCAGCAAGCCACGGCGGGAAAAGGCTTCCGTCATGCCGTCGCGTTCCTCACATTCCGCTCTTGGCGCGGCACGCCGCGTGCACGGCAGGCAGGTCGCGCAGGTCGTTACAGACGGGTCCGAGGACACGCGCCCGCACGTCGCCAGAGGTGCCCTCGGACGCGCTCTCCGCAGTCTGAGGGCCGCTCTCGCCAGTCGTCACCTCGGTGGTGGTCAGGGCGCCGACCTGGACGGAGTTGGATCCCGTGTTCCGGCCCGCCGCGGCACCTGTTGTCGTGGAATCGTTGCCCTGCGCGAGCGCCGGGCCTGCAAGGATCGTGAGCGAGAGCGCAGGGAAGACGAGGCATGGAAACGTGATTGTCACCGCATCCTCCTCCGGCACGTCTCGATTCGAGAGGGCGGGATGGAGGGGCCCGAAGCGAGGCGGCGCAGCGGCAGCGCGAGCGCCAGCACCATGACCCCGGCAAAGAGCAGCCCGCCCGGCACCCACATCAGCAGTCCGCCGAGCTGCTGGTCCTCGAGCGGCGACAGGCCCCACGGCCAAGTCGTTCCCGCATGCGCGGAAAAGAGCGGGCGGGGTGAGAGGGTCAGCAGGGCGCCGAGCAGCCCCGTATGCGCCGCGGTGGCAATCCCTGCGAGCGCCGCCGCATCGGGCCGCGCCGCCGCCGCGCCGAGGAACGCGGCCCACAGCCAGATAGAGGTGCTCACAATACTGGCCTGCATGGCGGCATAGGCGAGGTGTCCCTCGAAGGTCGTGGCATAGGGCGCGGGCAGGTGCCACGCCCAGAGGACGACCGCGAAGGCGAGGGATGCCGGCAAAAGGCCGCCCGCCCGGCCACGCGGCAGTCCGAGCGCGAAAAGCGGCGCGGCGACGAGGGCGATGACGAGGTGCTGCGCAACGCGCGCGGAGAAGAGCGCGACGGAGAGGTGGCAGAGCGGAGAAACGAGGGCGAGCGAGAGCAGCGCCCATCCGGCCAGAACGAGGCGGAGATCGCCCCGTCCGCGACGGGCTGCAAAGACGCCACCGGCGGCAAGCGCGGCAAGAACAGTGAGCAGCGCTGGATCGAAGGTCCAGCGGACAGCGCCGGGCAAAGGAGGTAGACCACAGAACGGCACGAAAGCCATCGGAGAGAACGCGTCAGGCATTGCCTATCTCCCGGGTGCCGCTGAAGCAGCGGGTGCCAGATCACTGGCCGCCCCTCCATTCGAGAGCAGCAGACAATCAGTGCCTCCACCAGCGTTAAGTCGCCCACTCACGATTTAGTAAGCCGCTCCGCCGGGCTGATCTTCTCGCTTGGCCGGCGTGCGCACCGCGCGGAACCAGAGGTCGGCACAGGCCATCGGAGCACGTCAACAGATTGATTGCTTCCGCCGCGGGTGGTGCCGATCCTCCCAACGGGGGGCGGCCATACAGAATGGTAAGTCGCGGCACCATCACAGGTTATTGCCCGATACCGCGGATGCCGCAGATTGGGCTGCGCGTGCGTCGCGCGAGGAGAAGCATCATACGGAAAGCGATTCTCCCTGCCAGTCTCACGCTCGCCTTTGCGCTGCCGGCTGCTGCGCAGAATATGGGGGCTAACACGAACCAGTCCTCGTCAGGAGGTCCGCAGCTCTCCTCATACGGTTAGGGTGAGATGATGACGCATCAGCGCTTGAAGCAGCACCTCGAGCAGGATGGCTTCACGCAGGTGAAGGTACTGCCGCAGTTCTTCCAGGTCCGTGCACACGACAAGCCGAACCGCCCGGTTTTGATGGTGATCGACTAGGACTCGATTATGTCTGTCACGGCAATGAACTCTTCCGGTTCCACGAGCGGCAGTCAGGGTTCCTCAGACGCGCCAGCGGTGCGCCGGACAGCAGCCCGTCGGATAGCGGCCGGTCTCGGTAGGCTCCAAGCCGACCCGCGGCGCCACCGTCTGCACGTGGGCGGTGGCGTCTCCCGTAGCGCAATACTTCCAGCTGACTGGCGCGACGATGATTCGGCCCAGCACGCCGCAGCAGCGGAGCAGCGCGCGACGCAAGTTCCGGCGCCCGCGCTCGATTTCGGACTAGGCTGGAGACGGTTGAGGTGGACGATCCACGCAGCGACGCTTGTGCTGTTGCTGCTCGCTACGCCACAACTCGCACTGGCGCAGACCCTGAGCGGCAACCAAGGCATTACCCAAAGCAGCAACCAATCATGCTGGAATGGACGGTGGCTTTGCTCGTGACTCCCTTGTAGCCGGCGTCTCAAGCGTGTCCGCCGCAAGCCACCGTCGCGCAGGCTCCCTTTTCCATCGCCATCGCTGTCTTCGTCGGTTTCTTCATCCTAACGTCCATCGGGGCAGCCTCGCCCTGTAGGAACGCAGGGCTTGGAGGCAGGCTGCGATTAGTAGCCCACCAATCGTCCCGCTAGCGCTGCCTCTCGCGGGCGCGCCGCGAAGTGAGGCCCAGGGTAAGAATGGCGGGATCCCGCCCTCTGGGCACTTCGCCTAGACCGGCATCCGGTCAACTCTCGCGAACCGGCTCGGGCGAACGTCATATAACACCGTCAAAGAACCTCCCCCGCTCGAGGGCGGGGGGAGGTTCCTCAGATGGCGAACCGCTTACCGGAAGGTGCGGATACCCTCGCCCCAGCCCTGCTCGCGGCCAAGATCGGCCACGCGCTGCTGGTCGTAGCGCGGCAGCCGCTCGAGCTCCTCACGCGTCATGTTCAGCCGCGCGCGCTCCTCGTTATTGGCGCCGAGCTGGATGCGCTCAATCGGCACCGCAGCGGTGCGCTCACCGATGCCGAGGAAGCCGCCCCACTGCACCACGGCCGCCCGCACGCGACCGGAGCTATCGATGAGCAGGTTTTCAACCTCACCGGCATCCCGGCCATTCGCGCCGACCACGTTTTTGCCAATTAGGCCCTGCAGCTGCATGCCGGAGGCATTCTGCTGGTTGCTAGCCTGCTGCTGGCCGACTGTCTGCTGGCCGGAGGCCTGCCGATCGGTCGCCTGCTGCTGGCCCTGCTGCACAACGCGAACCTGCGGCTCGCCCTGCGTCTGCACGCGCACCTGGGGCTCGCCCTGGCGCTGCACATTCACCTGCGGCTCGGCCTGCTGGACCGTAACGCGCGGCTCGGCCTGCTGGATCGAGACCTGCGGACGCGGCTGCTCAATCGTAACCTGCGGCGGCGGCTGCTGGATCGTTACCCGCGGCGCGGGCTGCTGGACATTCACCTGCGGTGCCGGCTGTTGAACGGCGACCTGCGCACCAGCCTGGGTGCTGTTGCCCGCAGTGTTGCCCGCCATGCCACGATGCAGCTGCGCGACAGCATCGGCGGCCTCTCGCACCTGCACGGAAGCTCGCTGGTGATCTACCTGCTGACCCTGGAGCGCGTTCTGGGCCTCGGTCAGCTGCTGCTGCGCAGAGCGGAAGGCTTCATTCCCTTGCATCTGCGCATTCAGCCCGCTGACCGCCTGCTGCGCCTGGGTCACGGCCTGCCGGGCTTGCTGCAGCCCGGCCGCCTGCCCGCCCTGCGCGCCAGAAAGCTGCTGCTGCGCTTGCCGCAGAGACTGCTCGGCCTGCTGGATTTGCTGCGCGGACTGGTTGCCCGCCTGGCCTGCACTGCCCTGCGGTTGGGCCGGGGTGGCCTGACCCTGCGCCAGTACAGGCGAAATGGCGCCAAGGGCAAGAACAGTTGCCAATGCGGTGGTGGTGAGGGCGATCTTCATAGGGAAATCTCCGTGTGTCGGGGGGAGGGGGGCGCGGGCTGCTTGGGTCTGCCGCCCGCAACTTCCGCAAATCCGTCGCGCAGCATTCATGGCAGCTAGCGCAAGCGCCTTGAGGCGTGCGCGTCCCCTAAACGGATTGCGCGAACGGATGTTTCCTCGAGTGAACGGCTACCCTGAGGTTTCTGACCTCCGTCATACAGCGGAAGCGGCCACGGACAACCTCGTCAGCAAGGCCCGGCCGTGTTGCGCAGCCCGAGACTTTGCCCGGCAATGGGTTCCCAGGTCATGTTCGGTCCGATTGCCGCTCCGGCGCCGGCGTTGCGCGTGCTGATCGAGTTCGGCAAGGGGAGCCCCGCTCGCGTAGAGGGCAGGGATGATGCTTCCAACCGGGGCGCAACACCTTCGCATACTCGTTGATCGCGCACCGCCCTGGTGCCGAGGATGGAGCGACTAAACGGCGTGGCGAGAAGGGCGTATTGCCGGTAGCCTTATACTCGCTCACCTTCGCCTGTATCCTGCAGTCGAAGCATGGACCCTTGTGGAGCGGCTGGAAGCCTCGTCACGGCCTCTCTCGGCCAACGCATTTAAGTGGGCGACACTGGTCAGCATTGACACCAGTTGGAAGTTGCTGCGCCCCCATGCGGCCCAGTCCGGTTTGTTGGTGAGCCCGTCACACCGCCGTGAATGCGTCCCATGTTAATGCACGTGCAGAACTCGCCTCGGCAGGATCGGTACATCCGCGATCAGGAGTTGAATGATGGATCGCTTGGGCTACCAAGATGAGACACTTCAGCGGGCTGGAGCTCGGCCAGGCGGCCCAACACGTCCGACGGAGAGCGCGACCTCCGCAATGGATCGACTGACGCCCAAATCATCGCTCCAGGAATTCGAGGAGCGGCGGAAGATTTCTCCGCGGCATGCGGCCGGCCAAGGTGGAACCAAGTCGGTATCGGAGCAAGATCTGAACGTCTCATCAGGCGAGCAGCAACCAGAAGGAAAGGGCCGGTGACCCGCTTAGCACTCTGTCCAGTCCGTTTACTCAGCAGCAAATCAGGATGTCCCCATGAAGGGAGCTTGTTGCAGCGGTGGGCGGCCAGGACGTGCTGAACCAGGCGGATGTCCGTGGTTAGTTGATGCGGACGTAATCCGGGCGGCCCAGGTCCAACATGCGGTTGTGCGCCGCGGTCGCGATGGCTTCTTCGGTTGCCTGGCGCGCTTCCGTCTGCGAGCGCAGACCGGGACCAATGACACGTTTCCAGCGCGACACACCGACCTCAACGAGGGCGTGCCAGTTGTAGTCGGACGCTTTCTGCCAGCCCATGCGGCCGTGCTCGTGGCCCTCGCCCGTGTGGGTCGCCGCCTTCCTGAAAAGGCAGCGCGGCCACCCGAAGCCGCCCGACGGAAACCGTCCCCGTCGTGCCGGACCGCGCAAGAGTAGGACGGATCAAACGACAGAGAAGGCGCAATCCAGATGAACACGCTCCACCCCGTGCACAGCCCCCGCCTAGCCTCGAACTCCAGCCTCCCCCGCGACGCCGGAAGGAGTTGCCTGACGCGCATGCTGGCGGCCACGGCGATGCTCGCCGCCTCCATGGCTGTCGCGCCTCCCGTCCTGGCCCAGCAAAGCCAGAGCCAGTCCAGCCAGGCTTCCCCCGCCCAGAGCAGCAGCCAGATGCCCGCCCAGCAGCGGCTCCGCCAGCAGCTCACCCAGGCCGGCTTCACGGACGTGCAGATCATTGATGCCGCTTACCTCGTCCAGGCCAAGACGCAGGACGGCAACACGGTCGTCATGATGATCAATCCGCCCGGCCCCGCTGGGCAGAACTCCGGAACCATGGGCTCGAACTCCCAGAACTCCAGCGGG
>NZ_JAGIZB010000042.1 GCF_017813395.1 Pararoseomonas baculiformis
ATGACCAGACTCCGCTCACCATTCTCGACGAAAAAACATCCCCCATCATCACACGCTCACCACGTGCAACAACAGAAGACATCAACATGTCTTCCAAAAGACAGATGCAGTTTTCAGAGAACACTGAAAGCGATCCACCACGCATAGCGCAGCTTCCCACTATCAGAACACCACGCATTCCTGCGAGTGGCGGCCTACATCAGCGATGCAGACCTAAGGTACAGCGGCCGGAGCCCGCATCCAACCTCAGCAGTCAGGCCCAAGGGCCTCGCCGTCCGGCTGGGAAAGAGCGTCCGCCTTGCTGCGGGGCGTCGTATTTAGCGCCTCACCGCACCCGTTGCAAGACCTTTTTTCTGGTCTTCGGCGGAGGCGGTAACCGCCTCGCCGGGAGAACCGATATCGTGCCTGACAGGCCCGATTTCAACCCTCCGTGACAGGTGCGACGAGATGCCATCGCGTCGCGGATCGGGCAAATAGTCCCCGGCGCTCCCGGACGCAACCCCTCTCGTGAAACTTTTGGAACAGCCGCGTGGCAGGGCGGAGACCGTGGGGGCGGGTCAGGGCTCTCGCCGCGGCGCTCCGCCCGTGCGGAACCCGGCGTTTGGGGGTCCCCGGCGCGGAGGGCCGGAAAAGGTCTTCCTCCTCGGCCCCCTTCCGCGAGGAGCAGCATCGCCGCCGCCGGCCACGGAACGGCTGCGCCCGCTGGGCAGGGCGGACAGCACGGCCTCGATCCACTCGTTCAGCCGCCGGCTTTCCGCCAGGGCGGTTTCCAGGTCCCGGTACGTCTCGGGGAAGCGCAACGCCATCCACCGCCACGCCACCAGCCGACGATGCACACGTTCGGCAAGCTGCAGCGTGTCCTGGCCAGCCCGGTCCGGCGGGGGCAGCCGGCCCGCGCGCGGCGGCGGCACGGCCATGCCCAGCGCATGTTCCACGGCCCAGTCCGACAGGCGCTGGATTCCCTCGTCCCGCTCATCCACCGGGCACATCGCGTAGGTCCAGCGATCAAGAAGGGAGAGTTCCCGCACGCCATCCACGGCGGCGGCGATCGCCATCTGGGTGGAAAGGTCGCCCAGCCGGTAGTTCGGGTCGTCCCGTCGCAGCACGGCGCGCTCGATCCGGCGCAGCGTGCCGAAGAGACTGTCGGTGCCCATCTCGGCCGCCACCGCGGCGACGATCTCGGCATCCGGGGCCACGGGCGGGCGCAGGTCGTCGGGGGCCTCCGGGGCGGCCTTCAGCGCCCGGGCGATCTCCCGCGGGTCTCCGCCCCCTTCGAGCACGGCCACGATACCCTCGGCGTGCTCGCCGCCGAAGCGCCCGGCGCGGCCACCGATCTGCTTGATCTCCTGGACCGTGAGCGGCCGGTCGTCCTTGCCATCGTATTTGGTGAGGGCGGAGAAGACGACGCGGCGCAGCGGGCCGATATTCAGCCCCATCCCGATGGCATCCGTCGCCACCAGCACCTCGGCCTCCCCTTCCCGGAAGCGCCGCGCCTCGGCCCGGCGCACCGTGGGACCCAGGGCCCCATAGACCACCGCCACGGTCCGGCCGCGGCGCAGCAGCTCGGCACGGAGGGCGAAGACCTCCCGCCGGGAGAAGGCGATCACGGCGTCACCCCGCCCGATCTCCGCCAGCGGAACCGGCACCGGCGCCGCCGAGAGCGGGCCCATGCGCTCCAGCCGCACCTCTTCCAGCGGGTCGCCGCAGAGCTGGGCGATCCGCCGCACCATGGGCGCGGCATCGGGCGCGCCGAGCACGATCACCTGGCGCGCCGGGACACCCATCAGCGCGGCGGTCCAGGCCGCGCCGCGCTCGGGGTCGGCCAGCATCTGGATTTCGTCGATCACCGCGACATCGACGGGATTGGTGAAAGGGCACATCTCCACCGTGGCGGCCGTGTGCCGGCTGCCAGGCACGCGTATCCGCTCCTCGCCGGTGGAGAGGGAGGTGGGCACGCCGCGCGCCTCCAGCGCCTCCCGGTACTCATGCGCGAGCAGGCGGAGGGGGCCGAGGGCCAGGCCGCTTTCCGCCTCGGCCAAGCGGGAAAGGCCGAAATAGGTCTTCCCGGAATTGGTCGGGCCCAGGCAGGCGATGATCCGCCGGTCCAGGGCGCGGGCGGTCGCGAAATGCGCGGCGTAGCGGTCCAGCCCCGCGATCCGGGCCACGGCGGCGTTGCTGATCCGCTTGGTCTCCCCCCGCGGCTCCCCGCGCGCATCGCGCGCCTCGGCGGGGCGCTCCCCGGCATCGGCACGGCGCCAGGCGGCGATTTCGCCGCGCAGTGCATCCAGCGCGGCGGGGTCGAATTCGGGCTCCTGCACCATGCGCCCGCCGCGGCGGACCGCCACGCGCCGCGCCACGGGAATGATGCCGGCGCGCATCCAGCGCTCCGCCTCATGGCGGGTGCAGCCCAGCAGGCCGGGCACGGCATCGGCGCCGACAAGGGAGCTCTCCCATTCCTTCAGGCGCCGCTCCTCGGCCGCCTGCGTCTCGCGGGCCAGCCTGGTGGCGGCCCGCCGCTCACCCCGGCGGCGGCGTTCCGCATCCGTGGCGCGAAACACGAAGGCATCGGCCTGCAGCCTGGGCATGGCGAAGGCCTCGGCCACCAGGGCAGCGCAATGGCCCACCGCATCCAGGGTAGGCTCGCCCGTGGTGCCCCGGGGCAGGTCCTCCAGCGCGGCCGCCAGCGCGGATTCGGGCGTGCCATAACCGGTGAGGCGTGCCAGCACGGCCTCCCGCAGCGCGGCCATGAGGGCGCCCTCCCCCGCCTCGGGGTCGCCGATGCTGGTCACGGCGATGGCGATGTCGTCCGCCCGCGCGGGCAGGGCCTCGGCGCGCCGGGCGAGCGTCGCCAGCCTCTCCCGCCAGACTGGGCGCCGGGCCTCGATCAAGCTGCGGTGCTGCGCCTCTTCGGAAGCCGGGGCCCCGGTTCCTGCCGCATCCGGCTGATCGGCTCCGGCGGGGGGCGGGTGCTGCTCCATTGGTTCTCCTGCGGTGGCCGGCTGCCGGCCCCTGCTGATCATCTTGCCCGGGATGGCCACCCCAGGGCTGCTTCCGGAGTGAGCGCCGGGGCTGGTCCTGCGTTTCCCGCGGCCTTGTCGCGGCGCCCTTTCAGGGAACGCCCTCAGGGTCCGGTTCGCCTTTTTGCGGGCGCCACTGGCTCAGGGCGGCATGGAACTCCTTCCGGCCCTGCTCCGCATCCGCCCTGGACAGCTCCTCCATGAAGACCTGCCGCTCCGCCTCGCCCATGCGCTGGAGCACGTCTTGCTGCCGCACGGGCAGGCTGTCCAGCTCACCTCCTCCCCGGCGGTGCCGGGAGACCTGCCGGGCGAGATCCCGCAGCGTTTCCTTTTCGGTTTCGGGCAAGCCCATCACTGCCGCCTCCTCCGACCAGATCGTCATAACGCTGCCTTCGCCCGCCGGTTCTTTCCGCCATCCGGGCGCGGCATCGTGACCGGCCCGCCGGCTTGCCGGGGGCGCGGCTGGTATAGGCTCCTGCCCCATGGCTCCGCCCGTTCATGTCTTCGCCGACACCCCCTCCGCCGGTACAGGGGAGAGCCCGGTCTGGGATGAGAGGCTGGGTCTGCTCTGGTGGGTCGATATCCCAGGTGCCGCCCTGCACCGGACCGATCCCACAACCGGGCGCACCGAAACCTGGCCGCTGCCGGAGCCGGTGGGTTGCCTGGGGCTTTGCCGGTCCGGCGCGCTGCTGCTGGGGCTGCGTTCCGGCATCCATCGCTTTCAGCCGGGGGAAAGCCGCCTGGAACGGCTGGCGGCGCCTGAGCCCGATCGGCCGGGAAACAGGCTGAATGACGGGAAGGTCTCGCCGGAAGGGCGGTTCCTCGTCGGCTCCATGCATGACGTGGAGGAGAAGCGGCCCAGGGCCGCGCTCTGGCGCCTGGATCCTGGCGCGAAGGCCTGCGCCATGCTGGCCGATGGGCTGGTCATCTCCAATGGCCTGGCCTGGAGCCCGGATGGGCGCCAGCTCTGGCACATCGATACGGAGGCCCCGGCCATCTGGCTCTGGGACTACGACCCCGGCACCGGCACCATCGCCAACCGGCGCGAGGTGGCACGGCCGGACAGCGCCACCGGCCAGCCGGATGGCGGCGCGGTGGATGCGGAGGGCGGGTATTGGAGCGCGGGCTACACCGCCGGCTGCCTCAACCGCTGGCTGCCCGATGGCCGGCTGGACCGGGTGGTGAAGCTGCCTGTGCGCCACCCGACCATGCCCTGCTTCGGCGGCGAGGGGCTGCGCACCCTTTTCGTCACCAGCGCGCGGGGCGAGGAGCCTGGCCCGGCGGATGGGCGGCTCCTGGCCCTGGATGTCGGGATCGCCGGCGTGCCCGTCGGGCGCTTCGCGGACTGAACGCAAGCGGCGTCAGCCCCCACCGCCCGGCGTGCCGGTGAAAACCACGGGACGGCCTGCGACCTCTTGCGTCGTCACCAGCCTCGCGATCTCCGCGGCGATCTTCGCGCCGCCGGCGACGGAGGGCTCGATCGGATTGGCGAAGTCCGTGTCCTGGTTACAGATCAGGCGAAGATCGAGCACCGGAAGGCCGCGCGCGAAAGCCTCCCGCAGGATCACATCGTTGAAGAGGGCGAGGCCGGTGGTGGCCAGCTGGCGCCGCGCCGGATCGGGGAAGCGCGGATCATAGATGGTGCAGGCTGCCAGCGGCAGGCGGCGTTCGAGCAGCAGGTCCAGCATGGCCCGGTATTCCGCGCGGAACGAGTCCTGCAAGGCGGCGAGCTGCAGCAGCCCCTCTCCCACGCTGCGCGCCGCGGCCCGCAGCAGGCCTTCCTGGCGGAGCGCGTCATTGCCCCCGGCGCTGACCACGAGATGGCTCGCATCGCCGGGCAGGCGCGCGAGCTGATGGCGCAGCCCGGACGCCACCGCGCCATCCACGGCGGCCAGCGTGGCGCGCCACCCGGCCGGAAGCTGGCCGCGCAGCTGCGCGACCACATCGGGCCCGCCAGCGACATAGGCCTTGTTGTCGAAGACGGAGTCACCGAGCAGCACCACATGGCCCGGCGCCCTGGCGGAGCGCGCTTCGGCCGCCCCGCTGCCGCTCGCCGGCCCCGCCGCCGCAAGCGCGCCCAGGGCGGCACGGCGCTGGATGGAGGAAGCCGGGGAATCGCTCATTGCCTCGCCCTTGCCGGAGAGGGATGCAACGCCCCCGGCACACGGTGGTTCGCGCCCGAGGCATGACGGGGCGGCCGTAACGGGCCAGGATGGCGGCAGGGAGAAAACGCCACCATGACCACGCGCCGCGAAGTCCTGTCCGCCACCGCCGCCACGGCCCTGCTGGGAGCCCTGCCCCGTCCGGCGGGGGCGCAAACCTGGCCCACGCGGCCGATCCGCATGATCGTTGCCTTCGCGCCCGGCGGCTTCACCGATATCGCGGCGCGCATCGTGTCGGAACGGCTCGCCACCATCCTTGGCCAGCCCGTGGCGGTGGACAACCGCGCCGGTGCCGCCGGCATCATCGGCACGGAGGCGGCTGCCCGCAGCGCGGCGGACGGGTACACGCTGCTGATGGGCACGATCAGCACCCATGCGATGAATGTCGGGCTCTATCGCAGCCTGTCCTACGATCCGGTCGCGGATTTCGCGCCGGTTTCGGGCGTGGCGAGCAGCCCGAATCTTCTCGTCGCGCATCCGTCCAAGGGCATCCGGGACGTGGCGGCGCTCATCGCGCGCGCGAAGGCACAGCCGGGCGTGCTGACCTATGGCTCCGGCGGCAATGGCACCTCCAGCCACCTGGCGGGGGAGCTGTTCAAGTCCCTGGCCGGGGTGGACCTGCTGCATGTGCCCTTCCGCAGCACCGCGCCCGCCGCCACTGCCCTGGTTTCCGGCCAGGTGGACCTGATGTTCGACACGCTGCCCTCCGCCCTGCCCCATGTGCGGGACGGACGCCTGACGGCGCTGGGCGTGACCTCCTCCCAACGCCTGCCGAGCCTGCCGGAAATTCCCGCCGTGGCGGAGACCGTGCCGGGCTTCGAGATGGGCGTCTGGACCGCGCTCTTCGCCCCCGCCGGCACGCCGCGCGCGGTGATCGAGCGGGTGGATGCCGCCACGCGCGAGGCCCTGCCGCAGCTTGCGCCGCGCTTTGCCGAGCTGGGGCTGGAGCCCTTTTCCGCCGGGCCGGACGAGGTGGCAGCCCATCTGCGCGCCGAGATCGCCAAATGGACCGGCGTGATCCGCCAAGCGCGCATCACGGCGGACTGAGCGACTACAGCATCTTCTCCAGCGTGCCGTCGCGGCGGGCAAATTGGTGCCATAGCGCCGCGCCGGCATGGAGGAGGATCATCCCGACCAGGCTCCAGGCCATGAGCCGGTGGATGAGGGTGAGGGTTTCCGCCAGCGGCGTGTTCTGCCCCACCGGGTCGGGCAGCGGGACGAGGCCGAACCAGGTGAGCGGAAAGCCCCAGGCATTGGTAGCGACGAAACCCACCACCGGCATGGTCAGCAGCCAGACATAGAAGGCCACGTGGTTGGCACGCGCGGCGAAGGCCAGCAGGGGCGAGAGATCCGGCGGCAGCGGTGGCGGCGGATGGGCGATGCGCCAGGCCAGCCGCGCAAGCGTCAGCACCCAGATCGTGACGCCGATGCTTTCATGGATGTTGTAGAGGCGAAGCTTGAACGCCTCCTCCTCCGGCCGTGCATGGGCGATCCAGAGGCCGAGCACCGCGACGGACAGCACCAGGGCAACGGTGAGCCAGTGGATGAAGCGCGAGACCGCATCATAGCGGACAGGCGCTGCGCTTCCGCGCGGGGACATCGACGTCTCCTCCGGCTTGAGGCCTGGGCAATGATGCTGCGGCCGCCCCGCGCCGGCCGCAAGCGGAACGGTTCTTTCTTGGTTTCGTGTGAAGGGGCGTGCTGGTGGCGCCGGAGAGGGCTCTGCCCTCTCCGGACCTCGCCCGCCAAGGGCCTGAGGCCCTTGGAACCCCATCTGGCTGCCGCGGATACGGTGCAACACGGGGCCTCTTCTCCCCCACCCTGCCCTTGCAGTCGCCTCCGGTCATCGACCGGAGGCGCACCGTCCGCCGGGCTTTTCCAAACTTCTAGAAGAAGATGATGGTGAGGGGTCCGGGGAGAGGAAAAATTCCTTCTTCCTCTCCCCGGGATCACGCAGGCGGCAGAAAAGGCCAGTCCGGCCTGGCACGCAGCACCCCGAGCACGCGAGCGAGGTTCTTGCCCACCCGCTCGAGCGCCTCATTCCAGGGGAGGATGGCAAAGCGGTCGAATTCCGGGATCCGGCCGCCATCGGGGAGGCGGATGAAGGATGTGCAGCGGAGCGTGGCGATGTCCGGCATGGCATCGGTCTGCCAGGCGAAGACGGCGAGGTCCTTGCCGCTCAGATAGGCGTGCACGCCGAGGTCGATCAGGGCCGCGGGGTCCACGCGGAGGCCGGTTTCCTCCCGCAATTCGCGCGCGGCGGCCTGGGCGAAGGGTTCCCCGGCAGCGGCGACGCCTTTTGGTATGTCCCAGAGGACGGATCGCGTGGCGTGGCCCAGCAGCACATGGGCGCCATCGCTCACCACCACGCCGCAGCTGGTACGGGGTGGGCGCGCGGGTTTGCGGGGCATGTCAGCTGGTGGGTTGCTGGCCCAGGCGGCGGGACAGGCCCTCGAACTCGCGCCGCAGCGCCTCTCCCTCGAATGGGACCACCAGGGGCGGGCGCAGGCCCATCACGGCGCCGAAGTCGCGGTCCGTGTTGCGCATCATACCGGCCACATCCATGGCCAGGGTGGCGGTGCGGGCGGTGTTGTCGGCCACGCCGCGCGCGGCACGGGTGCGGTCCAGCGCCTGGGTCAGGTTGCCGCGCTGCTCCTGCAGGTGGCGGCGGTAGAGATCCGTGGCGCGGGTGGTCAGCTCCTGGGTGCGCAGATTGGTTTCGAGCGAGGTGCGAAGCCCGGCGTCACGCAGCGTGCGCAGGCGGGCCTGGGCATCCTGGCGCAACTCGCGCGTCTCGCGGTCGATGGCCTCAAGGCGGGGCAGGTAGATGTTGTCGATGCGGGAGACGACCTCGGACTGCACTGTCTCCAGCACCGCCAGCAGGGTGGCGTGGATCGTGTAGTAGCGGCGCAGCACCGCCTCATTCTCCTGCGACTGGGCGACGGAGCCGCGCAGCTCGGCTTCCAGCTTCTCCACATTCGCATAGGCGGCGAGGAGGGCGAGCACGTCGTCGCCGTTCACGGAAATGCCGATATTCTGCGCGGCGTAGCCGGAGATCTGCACCCCCAGCCCGGCCAGCTTCGCGACGAAGTCATCGGTAAGGCGCTTCGCTTCCGTGCCGGCCTGGGAGAGCTGGGCTTCCAGCTCGGTGGCGTTGCCGCCGCCGATGCGGGCGGCGGCCACACGCTCCCGCAGTTCGGCCAGGCGGGCACGGGCATCCTGCATGCGGCGCAGCTCCCCCATGGCCTCGCTGCCGGCCATGGTGGCGGCGGCGCTGCGGAGAAGAGCCTGCACGCGGTCCCGCGCCGTGGGGTCCTGGATATCGGCCGCCTGGGCGTCCTGCTGTGCCTCCGCCACGCGGCCGAGGGCATGGAGGGCGGAGGCGCGGTCGGGCTCACGGGCGGGGGCGCGCTCGGCGGTGCTGCGGCGCTCCGGGCCGATGCCGGCCATGGCGCCGAGATCGCCGAAGCGGGACGCGGCATCCCGCAGCCCGCCATCCATGCTCCGCACCCAATCGGGCCGCTGATAGGCGATGAGGGCTGCGAGCGCGATGATGGGCAGGATGAAGCGCATGGAGGAACCCGGCTGGAACGGATGTTCCAGATGGTGGCGCGGCCCCTGCCCGGCAAGCAACGGAATTCCCGATGCCGGCGCTTCAGGTGGCGGCGCTTCAGCCGGTGGTGAGGACGCCCGTTTCTCCCATGATCACATGCGGGTCCTCATAGGCCAGCTCCTCCAGCTTCTCCCGCATGATCTCCATCACCCTCTCATGCACCGCCACCGCCTCCTCCCGCGTGTCGAAGAGGGTGAGGGAGATCGCCTGGTTTGGGTCCGCCTCGTCCCGGAAGGCGTAGAAGCCGCGAAAGCCCTCGGCACCGGTCAGGAGGGGGAGAGTGCGCTCGCTGACGATGGAGTGCATCGTCTCGGTCTGTCCGGGCAGGCCGCGATAGCGGCGGATCACGGCGAAGAGGGAATGGTGGCGGTCCTTCTGCTGCTCCTGCGGGTCCGAGACCTCGTGGAACACCGTCTCTCCCTGCACCACCTCCGCTCCTGCGGGCAGGAGATCGGCCATGTTGGCCTCGCTCCATTCCCTCAGGCGCTCATCCGTGGCGCTGGCGCTTCCGGCATCGTCGAATATGGCAATGGAGCAGGTGGCGTCCCCCTGTTCGGTGACGAAGGCGCAATAGCCCCGGAAGCCGGGTCGGCCCTGGACCAGCGGCACCACATGGTCCCGCAGGCGCTGCACCGCCTCATCCCCCGGACCGGAGAGCCCCGAGGTTCGGATCACGACATACACGGCCCATGCCTCCCGCTGTTCCCGGGCTGAACGCGCGAGGGCGGGGGCGGGTGCATCGGGCGCTGGCCGGCACCCGGCGGGCGGGCTAGGGAACGCCGCATGGAAACCACCCTTCCGGCCCGGCCCGTTCTCGCCACCCATAGCGGCGGCTTCCACCTGGATGATGCCTTCGCCTATGCCGTGCTGCGCCTGACGCTCGGGCTGGGCGAGGCGGGTGTTGACCATGTGCTGGTCCGCACGCGGGACGAGGCGGCGATTGCGGCCGCCGACATCGTCTGGGACGTGGGCGCCGTGTTCGACCCCGCCACCCGGCGCTTCGACCATCACCAGCGCGGCGCCCCCGTGCGGGAGGATGGCACGCCTTTCAGCGCCGCCGGGCTGATCTGGCGCGAGCATGGGGTGGCGGCGGTGCGTGCCATCCTGCCCGCCGAGGCCGCTGCCATGGCCGCCGCGATCACGGCCGAGATCGACCGCGAAGTGGTCCGGCGGATCGACGAGATCGACAATGGCTTCGGCGAGCGCGGGGATGGTCTGGGGCTGGCCTCCCTGGTGGGGGATTTCAACCCGTCCTGGGATTCGGGGGCGGTTGGGAACCGGGCAGCGGAAGATACGGCCTTCCGCGAGGCCTCCGCCCTGGCGGAGAGCTTCCTGCGGCGCCGGGTGGTGGCGGTGCGGGCGCGGCTGGCGGCGGATGCGGTGGTGCTGGTGGCCCATGCGCGTTCGGCCGACCCGCGCGTGCTGGAGCTGGACCGGAAGATGCCCTGGGAGGACCCGGCCTTCGCGCATGGCCTGCCCGTGCTCTATGCTGTCTATCCTGTGCCCAATGGCAACTGGATGATCGATTCCATGCCGCCGGAGCCCGGTTCCTTCGCCCAGCGCATGCCCCTGCCCGAGGCCTGGGCGGGGCTGCGCGACACCGATCTGGCAGCGGTGAGCGGGGTAGCGGATGCGGTCTTCGTCCATGCCCGCCGCTTCGTGGGGGCCGCACGGTCCCGCGCCGGGGCGCTGGAGATGGCGCGAAAGGCCATGGTGATCGGGGGCGCCGCCGCGGGGTGACCGCCATCCATGGCCAGCCCGACCTGTTCGGGCCAGGACCTTCCCTGCCCGAGGGCTTCCGCTACCAGGCCGGGCTGATCACGGCGGATGAGGAGCGCGATCTGGCCACGGCGATCGCGGGCCTTCCCTTCGCGGCCTTTCAGTTCCACGGCTATGTCGGAAAGCGCCGGACCGTATCCTTCGGCCGCCATTACGATTTCGGGCAGGAGAGGCTGCGGGAGGCCGCGCCGATGCCGGAATTCCTGCAGCCACTGAGGGAGCGGATGGCGGGCTTCGCCGGGCTGGCGCCTTCCGCGCTGCCCCATGTGCTGGTGACGGAATACGCGCCCGGTGCCGGCATCGGCTGGCACCGGGACAAGGCGGTGTTCGGGGATGTGCTGGGGCTATCCCTGCTGGCCCCCTGCCCTTTCCGGTTCCGCAGGGCGCAGGGGGCGGGCTGGAAGCGCGCCTCGGTAACGCTGGAGCCGCGCTCCGCCTATCTGTTGCGCGGGGCATCCCGGACGGAGTGGGAGCACAGCATCCCCGCCGTGGAAGCGCTGCGCTACTCTGTCACCTTCCGCAGCCTGCGATGATCAGACGCTCCTGATCAGCCAAAGGTGCGGAGAAGGTCGTCCACCTGCTCCGGCGTCAGCTCCCGCGCCGGCTGCCCGCGGAGCATGAGGGCGAGCCTGGCGGATTCCTCCAGCTCCTCGGCCGCGTAGACCGCATCGACCAAGGTCTTGCCGGAGACGACGGGGCCGTGATTCGCCAGCAGCATGGCGCGGGCCTCCTTCGCGGCCTCGTGGATGTCGTTCTCCATCGCCGCGTCGCCGGGGCGGTAGTAGCGGATCACGGGCAGCGTCCGGCCCACGCGCATGACGAAATAGGGGGTGAGCGGCGGGATGGGCGCCGTGTCCTCCGGCCCGGCGAGACAGCCGATGGCGGTGGCATAGGTGGAGTGGAGATGCACCACCGCACCGGCCTCCGGGCGGGCCGTGAGCACGGCCCGGTGCATGAAGACCTCCTTGGAAGGCTTGTCGCCGCCGACATGGTTCCATTCCAGGTCGAGCTTGCTGATCCGGTCCGCCTTCAGGCGGCCGAGCGAGGAATTGGTCGGCGTCATCAGATAGCCGTCCTGCAGGCGGACGCTGATATTGCCGGCGCTGCCGACGGAATAGCCCCGCGCGAAGAGGCTGGCCCCGAGCTCGACGAGGAGGTCGCGCAGTTCGGACTCGGTCATGCGGAAGTTCCGTCCTGGAATGCTGCAGGATGGCATGGGGCGCCGGCGTGCCGGCGCCCCATGCGGTTCAGCCGAAGATGGCGTTGGCGATCAGCAGGGCGATGAGCGAGGTGGCCCAGCCGATGGTGGTCGGGATCGACCAGGTCAGCATCTGATGCTTGGCGTTCTTCACGCCGAGGATGCGGTTGATGACCCAGAAGTAGCTGTCGTTGAAGTAGCCGAAGACCATGGAGCCGATGCAGGCCGCCTGCGCCGCAAAGACCATGTTCACATCGGGGATCTGCGCCAGGATGGGGGCGGAGATCGAGGCGCCCGTGATCATGGCCACAGTGCCGCTTCCCTGGATCAGGCGCACCAGGCTGGAGATGACGAAGGGGATCAGCACGGCCGGCAGTGGCAGGGTGGAGACCCACTGGCCGATATAGGTGCCCATGCCGCTGTCGCGCAGCACCGCACCCAGCGCACCGCCGGCGCCGGTCACCAGCAGGATGATGCCGGCCGACTCCACGCCCTTCTCCAGCTCCGCAATGGTCTCCTGCCGGCCGAGATTTCCGGCCAGGCCATAGACGGCGATGAGAACGCCCAGGCCCACCGCGATCACCGGATTGCCGATGAAGGCGGAGATCTGCACCAGCGGATGCGTGGACAGCGCATTGTTGCCGCTGGCGGTGACATAGCCGGCGACGACGGTGTTGATGAAGATGAGCACGATCGGCACGAGGATCGGCAGCATCGAGAGCCAGAGCGGCGGCAGGGACTTCTCACGCAGGGCCGCTTCCTGCTTGAACTGCTCGAAGGCACCGGAGCTGGGCAGGGCCTCCCCCGTCTCGCGCTCGATCATGGCCTCGATCTTCGGCCCCATCGCCCGCGCATAGAGGATGATCGTGAAGGTGGCTGGCAGGGTGAGCACCACGCCCCAGAAGATCATCAGCCCGATATCGATGTTGAAGATGCCGGCCGCGCCCAGCGGGCCGGGCGTCGGCGGCACGGCATGGTGGGTCAGCATCAGGCCGCCAGCCAGGGCGATACCGAGCGTGAGGACGGAGCGGCCGCTGCTGCGTGCCAGGGCACGTGCAAGCGGGTTGAGGATGACGAAGGCGCTGTCGCAGAAAATGGGGATGGAGACGATGTAGCCCGTGGCCATCATCGCCCATTCCTCCTTCTTCTCACCCAGCCAACGCACCAGGGAGATGGCCAGACGCTCCGCGGCGCCCGAAATCTCGAGGATGCGGCCCATCATTACGCCGAAGCCGATGACGAGGCCGATGGTGGAGAGAGTGGCACCGAAGCCGGTCGTGATGGACCGCACCACGGCATTCGGCGCCATGCCGGCGGAAAGCCCGGCGATCGAGGCCGCGATCACCAGGGCCACGATGGCGTGGACCTTGGTGCGCAGCACAAGGAAGATCAGCAGGAGGATGCCGAGAACAAGGCCGACAACGGCCCCCGGCCCTACCGCGCTGGCGGCAGCATTCATTGGACTCTCCAGTCTTTGCTATCGGGGCCGCCGAGGATCGTGCCGCGGCGGCAGGGAATCAGCGGACGAACTCGTCCTTGTACTGGCGCACGACGGAGTCGAAGTCGCCGTCGCGGGTGAAGCCGAGGGCCAGGGGGCGGCTGACATCGAAGTCGCCGGGCCAGGAGCAGACGATGTCGATCACGCGCTGCTCCGGCTCATGGCTGACCAGGGCACGGGCCCCGGCGCCGCCCACGCGCTCCAGGCTGGCAAGCATCTCGCCCACCGTCACGCAGATGCCCGGCAGATTCATGGTGCGCCAGGCGCCGATCCTCTCGCCATCCACGGCGATGGCGTGAACGAGGTTGGCCACCGCCGTATCCGGGGAGGAGAGCCACATGCGGGTTTCCAGGGGCACGGGGCAGTTGGAGGGCTCGCCGGCCAGCGGCTCGCGGATGATGCCGCTGGCGAAGGAGGAGGCGGCCGAGTTGGGCTTGCCCGGGCGCACGACGATGGTGGGCAGGCGGACGACGCGGCCATCGACGAAGCCCTTGCGGGAATAGTCGTTCACCAGCAGCTCGCCGATCGCCTTCTGCGCGCCATAGGTGGAGGCGGGCATCAGGGCCATGGCCTCGGGTACCACTTCCGGCATCTCGCCGCCGAAGACGGCAAGGGAGCTGGTGAAGACGAAGCGTGGGGCACGGCCGGTGGCGCGGGCGGCTTCGAGCAGGGCGCGGGTGCCATCCACGTTCACGCGCATGGCCAGGTCGAAATCCTGCTCGGACCCGCCGCTCAGCACGGCCGCCAGGTGGTAGACGCCGACCGTATCGGGCCCGATGGCATGGCGGGCGAATGCCGCATCGGCGATGTCGCCGGTCAGCGAGGTGACGCGCGCATCCTCCACCGGGCAGGGGGCGAGATCCACCGAGACGATGCCGTCGAAGCTCGGCACGCCATCCTTGCCGCCGCCATTGGCCAGAAGCGCGCGGATCACGCGGCTGCCGAGGAAGCCGGCGCCGCCCGTGACGATGATCTTCATGCTGGTGTGCTCCCCAGGGTTCCGGCGCCGGGCGTCGCGATATGCAGGGCGATGCCGCGCTGGTTGATGGCGGTCCGGACATCCTCCGGAAGGCCGGAATCGGTGACGATCGCCGAGAGCGCCTCGAGCGGGACGGCGTTGAAGGTGCCGATCCGCCCGTATTTGCTGCTGTCGGTGACAAGAATGCTGCGCGCCGCGCTCTGCGCGATGGCGCGCTTCACCGCCACCTTGTTCTCCGAAGGGGTGGAGACGCCGCGAAGGCCGAAGGAGGAGGTGGAGATGAAGGCGATGTCGAAATTGAAGCGGCGGATGGCCTCGGCCGCCGGCTCGCCGACGCAGGACTGGTTCTCGCGCTCCACGGCACCGCCCGTATGGAACAGGGCGCATTGCGCTTCGCGCGCCAGGAGGGCCACGATGACAAAATCATTCGTGACAACGGTGATGTCGTCCCGCCCGGCAAGGCCCTGGGCGATCTCCAGCGTGGTGGTTCCTGCATCGAGGTAGATCACGGCACCGGGTGGGATCAGGCCCAGCGCAAGGCGCCCGATGGCGGTTTTCTCCGCATGCGCCATGGCCGCCTTCGTGTCGTGCGACGGCTCGATGCGGATGCGCTGGGGCAGCCTGACCCCGCCCGCGACGGACATCACCCGCCCCTCGCGCTCCAGCTGCTGGATGTCCCGCCGCACGGTCATGTGGGAGACGCCCAGCAACTCGGTCAGTTCGGCGATGCTGAGCACGCCCTGGCCGGAGAGCCGAGAGACGATCAGGTTCTGCCGCTCGGCGGGGATCATCCCGTGCCTCAGCGCGCCTTGTAGGGCGCGAACCAGCCGAGGCCGGCCGTGGTTTCGCCGCGCGGGTTGTACTCGCAGCCGATCCAGCCCTGGTAGCCCACGCGATCCAGCACCTCATACAGATGCGGGTAGTTCAGCTCCCCCTCGTCCGGCTCGTGCCGCTCAGGCACGGAGGCGATCTGCACATGCGCGAAGCTGCCGGCCATCTTCTCGATCAGCCGGGTCAGGTCGCCATCCATGATCTGCGCGTGGTAGAGATCGAGCTGCACCGAGACATTCGGGCGGCCGACACGCTCCACCAGCGCCACGGCCTCCATCTGGTGGGCGATGAAGTAGCCGGGCATGTTGCGGCTGTTGATAGGCTCCACCAGCAGGGTGATGCCTTCCGGCGCCAGGGCGTCGGCGGCGAAGCGGAAGTTCTCCACGAAAGCCGCCTCGCAGGCCGCGCGGTCCATGCCGGTGGTGATGCCGGACATGGCGTGCAGCGTCTTGCAGCCCAGGGCCCTGGCGTATCGCAGGGCGGTCGTGACGTTGTCTCGGAATTCCTGCTCGCGCCCGGGGATGGCGGCCATGCCGCGCTCGCCCGCGGCCCAGTCGCCCGGCGGCATGTTGAACAGCGCCTGAACGAGGCCCGCTTCCTTCAGCCTGGCCGCCACGACCTCCGGCGGATGCTCATAGGGGAAGAGGAACTCCACGGCGCCGAAACCGGCCTTCGCCGCGGCCGCGAAGCGGTCCAGGAAGGGGAGCTCCGTGAACATCATGGAGAGATTGGCGGCGAAGCGGGGCATGGTCTCGTTCTCCTTCAGGCCGCCAGATCCTGCGCCTCGAAAAAGAAGCGCTCCTGGCCGAAATTGCCGGATTTCAGGGCGAGGGAGAGCGGCCTGCCCACCGCGCGCACCCAGGGCACGCCCGGCGCGATCTGCGGGCCGATGTGGAAGCCGCCGATGCCGAGGGACTGGGTGACCACGCCCGAGGTTTCGCCGCCGGCCACGATGAACTGGTCGAAGCCAGCCTCCTCCAGGCGCTTGGCCAGGCGGCCGAACACACCCTCCACGGCCTCGCTCACCTCGGCGGCGCCGTAGCGGTCCTGCAATTCCTTCACCTTTTCGGGCGGCATGGTCGCGTAAACCAGCGGCGCCAGGCCGTTGCGCGGCTGCGCCAGCACCCAGTCCGCCAGTTCATCGGCATAGGCTGGATCGGACATGCAGCGTTCCACTGACACGGCCAGGGAGGGCGCGGCATCGCGATAGGCGGCGACCTGCGCATTGGTCATCTGCGAGCAGGAGCCAGAGATCACCACGGCACGTCCCTTGGCCGGGCGCCCTTCTGCGGCGGCGGCGGCCGCGTCGGCCGTGCCGGCCCAGGCGCGCGCCATGCCATCCGCCAGCCCGGAACCGCCGGTGACAAGCTTCATCTCCGAAACAGCCTGACCCATCACGACGAGGTGGGCATCGTTCAGCGCATCCAGCACGGCATAGCGGAAGCCCCTGGCCCTGAGATCCGCCAGGGCGGCGCGCACGGCTTCCGGCCCCTCGTCCATGATCGTGCTGGGCACGTTGCCCGTTTTCCCGCGCGACTGCGCGTCCATCAGGCGCATCAGGTTGCTGTCGGTCATTGGCGTGACGGGATGGTGCCGCATGCCGGATTCCTCGAGCGGCACGCCGTTCACGAAGAGATAGCCGTTGTAGATCGTGCGCCCGTTCACCGGCAGCACCGGGCAGATCACGGTGAAATCCTCGCCGAGCGCATCCAGCAGGGCGTCCGTCACCGGGCCGATATTGCCGCGCGGCGTGCTGTCGAATGTGGAGCAGTATTTGAAAAAGAATTGTGGGCAGCCGCGGGCGCGCAGCCAATCCAGGGAGGCAAGGCTCTGCGAAACCGCATCCTCCACCGGGCAGGAACGGCTCTTCAGGCTGATGACCACGGCATCGGCCTGCACCTGCAGATCCGCAGGCGGCACGCCGTTCAGCTGCACGGTCCGCAGGCCATTGGCCACAAGGAAGCCGGCGATGTCGGTCGCGCCGGTGAAGTCGTCCGCGATGACGCCAAGGCGCATGATCAGCTCCTCTTCACGCCCGGAAGGTCGATGCCAGCGAAGGTCTTGATGACGGCAGAGTCGTCCTCGCGCCCGAAGCCCGCGTTGCTGGCATTGGCGAACATCGTGTAGGCCGTGCTGGCGAGCGGCAGTGGGAAATTCAGCGAGAGTGCCGTTTCCGTGACCAGCCGCAGATCCTTGACGAAGATGTCCACCGCCGAATGAGGCGTGTAGTCGCCGTCCACCACATGCTTCATGCGGTTCTCGAACATCCAGCTGTTGCCGGCGGCGTTGGTGACCACCTCGTACATCGTGTCGAGGGGAATGCCGGCGCGAGCGGCAAGAGCCATCGCCTCGGCTCCAGCGGCAATGTGCACGCCGGCCAGGAGCTGGTGGATGATCTTCACCGTCGCGCCGAGGCCGATCTCCTCGCCGATTTCGTAGACCTTGCCGGCCACGGCATCGAGCACGGGGCGGAGCCGGTCAAAGGCGGCACGGGGGCCGGAAGCCATGACCGTCATCTGGCCGGCAGCGGCTTTCACGGCGCCTCCTGAAACCGGGGCATCGAGCATGAGCAGGTCCATCGCCGCGAGCTGCGCGGCAATGTCGCGCGAATCGGCGGCGGAGATGGTGGCCGATACCATGACACCTGTGCCGGGGCGGAGCTTCGCGGCCAACCCATTCTCCCCGAACAGCACGGCGCGGCACTGGGCGGCGTTCACGACCAGCAGCAGGACGGCATCAAGTTGGGAGGCGAAGGGGGCAGCGCCAGCACCGGCGGCTTCGGCCCCGGCCTGTTTCAGCGCGTCGCAAGCGGCGGTGTTGAGATCAGCCCCATAGGTGGCCAGCCCGGCGCTGATGCAGGAGCGCGCGGCGCCCATGCCCATGGAGCCCAGCCCGACGACGCAGACCCGGTATCGATTGTCGCTCACGGACGCCCCCATGTGAAATCTTGATTGCCACTTAGGACAGCCGGGGCGTTAAGCCCTTCCGCTTCACATTGGAAGACATAAATTGCACAAACGATCACACATCCTTCACATGGGAAGTGTGTTTCCGCCGCCGACAGCCCGGACAGAGGCAGGTTGCTCACGCAGCACGGATGAGCTGGCGCTGGGGGCAGTGCCCAGGCGCGTTGTTAGAATGAACCTCGTTGAGGTGGATGCCTCAGGCCGGGAGAGAGCGGAGCAGGGCTTGGTCGTCCAGGCCGGGTCGGCCGTAAGGGCTTTGCTCTCCTCCGCCTCAGCGCGTCCTTTCCTCTCACGCGAAAACCCGCTCGGCCTTTGTAGGGCTGAGCGGGTTTTGTGTTTGTCGTGTACAGATCTGGTCTGGTGGCCTGGCGCCGACCGACTCTCCCGC
>NZ_JAGIZB010000043.1 GCF_017813395.1 Pararoseomonas baculiformis
TTCATGGCTGACAGAATCGCAGGAATACCGCATCGTTCCAACTGAACCCTGCAATTCCAGCATCCCAAATCCCGAACTTTCCTGCTCCAGATCAACAGGTTGCTGGTTATTCAAGGCCGACTAATAGCCTGAAAATTACTGATTAATCGGACCTTCGATTGACCAGCCCCCACGCGGGGGTCCGGCCAAAATCTTAGTGAATCTTGGCGAGAGCTGGGGCTGAACCGGAGGGTTCAGGGCTCTTGAGGGTCGGCGGGATGGGCGCGAGGAGCACCTCGGGTGCGGGCGGGCAGTAGCGCAGTGATGAGTGCGGGCGGACGGTGTTGTAGTGCCGTCGCCAATGCTCGATCAGGACCTTGGCTTCGGCCAGGGTGTTGAACACCTCGGCGTTCAGCAGCTCGTCCCTGAGCTTGCCGTTGAAGCTTTCCACGTAGCCGTTCTCCCAGGGACTGCCGGGCTCGATGAACGCCATTTTGGCACCCACGCCAGTGATCCAGCTTTTCACGGCTGTGGCTGCGAACTCGGGCCCGTTGTCTGAACGAACATGACCCGGCGTGCCGCGCAGGATGAACAGGTCGGAGAGGACGTCGATGATGTCGGCTGCCTTGAGCTTGCGGCCCACGCGGATGGCCAGACACTCGCGGGTGTACTCGTCCACGACGTTCAGCATGCGGAACCTGCGCCCATCCCGGGTGCGGTCCTCGACGAAGTCATAGGCCCAGACGTGGTTCGGCCGCTCCGGCCGCAGCCGCACGCAGGAGCCGTCAGCCAGCCGCAGCCACCCCCGCTTGGCCTGCCGGGAGGGGACCTTCAGACCTTCCGCCCGCCAGATGCGCTCCACCCGCTTGTCGTCTAATCGCGGTCAACCTCCGTGTTCATGGTGGTGTCCTGGCACAGCAGACCTTGTCGTCTTCGAGGTCGAGACGGGCTCGCCTCATCATGGCCCGCGCCAGCTGGTCCCCCGATGTGATTCCCGCGCTCCCACTTGGGTCGCACAAGCGAGTCCGGGGTGACCTGGCCAGCGTCCTGCTCAGGACGTCCCCCGCCGAGGCGGGAGCTCAGTGGGCTGGAACGGGCTCGAACTCCGTGCCGTCCAGCCAGATGCGATGCAGGATGGTCGCCAGCTTGCGCGCCACGGCCACCTTCGCCTTTCGGTTTCCGACCCGCGCCGCCAGCTGCAGGCCCCAACTCCTGAGCGCACCACCTGGGCGATGCCGTGCGCATCGTTGGCGTCCGTCTTGTTCACCTGCAATGAAAGAGCCGCCGCGACATGCCGAGCGTGCAAGCAGTCGATCGGGATGCCGAGAGCCTTCAGGCCGTGCCACAGCCAGATGGCCAGCGGCCCGGTCTCCATGCCCACCCGGGTGGCACGAGGAGCGTGCTCCCCCAGCACCGCAGCAATCACCTCAGGACGCGACGGGCACTTGCCACGCCAGACCCGGCGCCCCTCCGCGTCGATGACGCAGATCTCCGTCTCCTTCTGAGACACATCCAAGCCCACATAGAGAACCATCACATCCTCCGTCAGAATGGAACCGGAGCGGAGCCTAATCTGGCCCCAATGCGATTAGGCCATGTGGTTACAGGACCAGCCCTCAGCCCTGAGTAAGGCTGTGATCTGCCGATACCCGTAGCGCCCGTACCGCCGGGCCAGGCTGATGATGTTCTCCGTCAGCGCCGCTTCGTCGTCAGCTACCCTGGGTACCTTGCGCTGCACGGAGCGGTGCTGCCCCAGTACCCGGCAGGCAAACCGCTCCGAGACGCCCAGCTTGCCCGTGACATGCTCAACGCAGCCCCGACGACGGGCAGCGCTCACCAGTTTCCCGAGGCGGCTTCCTTCAGCACCAGCTTTTCCAGGGTGAGGTCCGCCACCACCCGGCGAAGCCTGCCGTTCTCCTGATCCAGCACATTCAGCCGCTTCACCTCGTCCAGCTTCAGCCCCCCCGTACTCACTCCGCCACCGATAGTACGTCTGCTCCGTCACTCCGATCCTGCGCACCGCCTCGACCGCCGACTTCCCCTGCGCCAGCAGCACCTCAACCTGACGCAGCTTCGCCACGATCTCCTCCGGCCTGTGGTGCTTCCTCGCCATCCCTACGCCCTCCACCGTTCCGCCGATCTCACATTACCGGCGGGCCGTTTTAAGGGGGCAGGTCACAAACAGGCGCAGGCCAGTTCTCCGTCTGAACCGAGGCCGTGTTGATGCGGGCGGCCACTCTGAGCTCGCCCGAGAGGTCCAGCCCCGCGAGAGAGTCGCAGGCTAGCGGGGAGGAATGGGAGCCTGGGCTTCTGCTGGCGTGGACGTTAACGCGAACAGGGCGGAAATCGCGGTTGCAGGCAGTGCGACTTGCTTGACCCGCATCATGACGCGATCCCGTGTTCCGAAAGATCGTCCCCTGGCGCTGTCGGAAGGGGAGGCGAGCCATGGGTGTGAAAGCTCTCCATCGTCTTTAGGCCCCAGGCCTGGCCTTTCCTTCGTTCGCTCTCGGTCCAGGTGATGGTCCGCCAATCCGGCGCGAGAACGAGGCGCGCGCCGGCATTGGCTACCTCCACGCGGTTGCCACCGGGCTCATAGACATAGAGGAAGAAGGTCTGCTGGACGGCGTGCTTGTGGGGGCCCGTCTCGATATGCACGCCGTGCTCAAGGAAGATGTCGGCGGCCTGGAGGATGGCCTCGCGGCTGTCCAGGGCGAAGGTCACATGGTGGAAGCGGCCGGGAACGCCGTGCGCCTCCTTCGTGAACGCGAAGTCGTAGCTCTTGTTCGTGGCAGTGAGCCACATCCCCGCTTCCTCACCGCTGTCGAGTTCGATGCGCTCGGTGCAGCGCAGGCCGAGCGTGCTCTCGAAGAACTCGCGGCAGCCACGCACATCGACCGCCAGGCAATTGAAGTGGTCAAGGCGGCGGACATTCACGCCCCGCGCGGGAAAGCGCTGCGCCTGGTTCTTGAGGGAGGGGCGCAACTCCGGCGGTGCCTCATACCACTCGGCCTCCCAGTAGAGCTCGAAGACATGGCCATCCGGATCGCGGAAGCGCCAGCCTGTGCCGTGGCCAAGTTCGCCCTCATGTGGCCAGACCTCGTGCCCCGCGGCGCGCAACGCCGCTACGCGGCGCCCGAGCGCCTGTGCGCTTCGGGTACGAAAGGCAGCATGGCCGAGGCCGGATGTGCTGGAGGCGGTGAGCTGGAGGGAGTAGCGCTCGTAATCATCCCAGCCGCGGAGATAGACGCTGTCACCCCGCCGGCCGCTCTCCGTCATGCCCATGACATCGACGAAGAAACGCAGCGATTCCTCGGGCCTGGGTGTCAGCAGCTCGACATGCCCGAGATGGGCGACGTCCATGATCGGCTCGGCGTCCATGATCATCCCTCCGCCCTCTCTGGCGGAGGGTCCGGGCGAAGATAGTGGCGCCGCCCGGGCCAGGTCCCATCGCTTTTTCCGCCCCCGCTATTACCGCCCATCATACCGGCGAGGCAGCATCCTGCGGGGCGGCCTGCAGCCCGCCAAGCATCGAGAGCGCCTCTTCCGGCAGCGGTCCCCGGTTCACCGCGGCGACCGCGTGATCCAGTTCCTCCAGGCTGGAGGTCCCGACGAGCACGGTGCTGACCTGTTCGGGCATCATGGCAAAGCGCAGCGCGAGTTCTACGAGGTCCGCGGCATAGCCTGCCTCGACCAGTGGCAGGAGGCGCCGCGCCGCCTCTACATCGTCGGCGTAGCTGGAGCCGGAGGCGATCGGGTCCACCTTCGGCACACCCAGCGGGCTGCGCGCCTCCGAGCCGCTGAGCGCCCCGCCCGCGAGCACGCGGATCGCCATCACGCCGACATCCGCGCTGGCCGCGTGCTGGATCACCCGGCCCAGATCGGGCATGGCGGAGCCGGGCGGGAGAGGCGCGACGCCACTCGGGTTAAGGATGTTGTAAGGCATCTGCGCGGTCGCAAAGCCTCCCTCATCCAGCACCCGGCGCAGCGCCGGGGCATCGCCGAGCCCGGTGATGCCGAACCAGCGCACCTTTCCCTCACCCCGCAGCTTTTCCAGCGCGGGCACGGCCTCGCCCAGGATCGCATCCGGGGTAAAGGCGGGCGCTTCGCCTGAAAGGGTGATCGGGTTGTGCAACTGGAAGATGTCCACACGGTCGCGCCCCAGGCGTTCGAGGCTTGCCTCCAGGGAAGCCGTGATGGTGCCGGCGATGTTTCCGCGCTGCTGCGGAAAGATCCGCACCTTGGTGCCGACCGCGACCTTGGCCCCGAGCGCGCGGAGGACGCGGCCGAGATTACGCTCGGAAGCACCGTCCCCATACACCGCAGCCGTGTCGAAATAGGTGACCCCGGCATCGATGGCACGGCCGATCGCCCGGTCTTGATCCGCCTGCGTGCCGCGCACCATCAGCCCGCCGATCGCGCCGCATCCATAGCCGAGCACTGAGACGGAAAGTCCCGTGCGCCCCAACCGTCTCTGCTGCATGGTGCTTGTCTCCTTCGCCACGGGATGGTGCTGCAACAACCATGGAGCGGCAAGTCGTCGCTTGCTCGGCCCTATCCGGGGTGGCATGGTTTCGACATCGGACGAAGATGCCGAGCCAGAGGAACGACCCATGTCGACACGCCGTCTGCTGCTGCAGGCCGCTGCTCCACTCGCTGCGGCGGTAGCGCTGCCGCGTCCTGCCCTCGCAGCCTTTCCGGAGCGGCCGCTGCGTATCATCGTTCCGTTTGCTGCGGGCGGCATCACGGATCTGCTCGCGCGCATTGTCACCACGCGCATGGCCGAGCGCCTCGGCAGTTCCGCCGTGATCGAGAACAGGGTGGGCGCGGGCGGCAGTATCGGCGCCGAGCTGGTCACGCGCGCGGCGCCCGACGGCTACACGCTGCTCTTCGGCTCCGGGGGGCCGCTCACCGCCAATCCGGTGCTGCAGGCGAGGCTCTCCTATGACGTGGAGCGGGACTTCCAGCCGATCGGCCTGGTCGGAATTCTTCCCATGGTCTGCCAGGCTTCCTCGCGCCTGGGCGTCACGACCCTGACCGACTTCTTCGGCATGCTGCGGGAGCGCCCAGGGCAGGTCACCGTGGCCACACCGGGCAATGGCAGCGCCGCGCATCTCGCGCTGGAACTCATGCTGGCCGGTGCGAGAGTGCGAGCATCCCATGTGCCTTATCGCGGTGGCAGCGCGATGATGCCTGACCTGATCAGCGGCACGGTCGATGCAGGCTTTGTAGAGCTTCCCTCCGCCCTGCCGCTGCACCGCGAGGGCAAGGTGCGGATCATCGCCGTGGCGACGACTCAGCGCTCGCCCCTCGTGCCGGAGGTGCAGACCTTCATCGAGGCCGGCCTGCCGGGCTACACAGCCGGCAGCTTCGGCGGGCTGCTTCTCCCTGCCGGGGCACCGCAGGAGGTCCGGGCAGCACTCCATGGTGCGCTGACCGCCACACTGGCCGAACCGGGCGTGCAGGCCCGGATCTCCGAGGTCGGGGCCATCCTGGGCAGCGATGCCCAGCGCACACCCGAGGGCTTTGCCGCCTTCCTGCGAACCGAGCTGGAGAATGCGAGACGGGCGGCTGAACTCGCTGGCCTGGGCAAGACCTAGCGCGATGCGCCTCGCCGTTATCAACGACTATCTCGACCTGGCACGCGAAGCGGCCGATTGGGCGCGCTTGGCACCCGGGATTGATGTGCGCTTCCACGGGCGCGTCAGCGAAGCGGAGGCCCCGCAGCTTCTGGCCGATTGCGACATGGTCGTGACGGCGCGCGAGGAGACGCGCTTCGATGCCGGGCTGCTGGAACACTTGCCGCAGCTGCGCCTGCTGGTGACCCATGGCATGAGCAATGCGGCGCTCGACCTGCCAGCCCTGGCCGCGCGGGGCGTGACGGTCTGCGGCACGGGGCTGGGCTTCACCATGGCCACGGTGGAACTGGCCTGGGGTCTCATCCTGGGGCTGGTGAAGCACATCCCCGCGGAGGACCGCACCATCCGGGAGGGGGGATGGGGTGCAGGGCTCGGCCGAGGCCTGACGGGGCGCAGGCTCGGATTGCTGGGCCTTGGCGGGCTGGGGGCCGACATGGCCAGGGTGGGCCAGGCTTTCGGCATGGAGGTCATTGCCTGGAGCGAGAACCTGACGCAGCAGCGCTGCGCCGAGCTGGGTGTCCGGCTTGTCGGGCGCGAGGCGCTGTTCGCGGAATCGGATGTGCTGAGCATTCATATGCGGTTCAGCAGCCGGACCCGCAGCCTGGTCGGCCGCGCGGAGCTTGGGGCCATGCGGCCCGATGCGATCCTGGTCAACACGTCCCGCGGCCCGATCGTGGATGAGGCCGCCCTTGTGGATGCGCTCCGCAGCCGAAGCATTGCCGCAGCCGGGCTCGATGTCTTCGACAGGGAGCCTTTGCCGCCCGACCACCCTTTCCGCAGCCTTCCGAATACCCTGCTCACCTCCCATATCGGCGGGCGCACGCGAGAGAATATTCTGGCCCGCTACAGAGAAGCCTTTGAGGATGTGCAGGCTTGGCTGGCCGGACATCCGATCCGCGTGGTCGCGGCGCCCCTGGCTGAGCGCCACGTCGCCACGGCCCAACCCTAGATTCAGCGCCTCTCCGGGCCTGCCCGGGAGAGGAGGCGCGTCAATCCACGGACGGCGCCGACGCCTGGACCAGCGGCTTCCATCGAGCCGTTTCGGCATGCCAGAAGGCTTGCGCACCGGCCGGCGTGGTCCGCTCGCCACTCGCGGGCGTGCTGCCGAGATCGGCCATCCGACGGAGCACGTTTTCGTTGCGCAGCACCGCCAGCAGTGCCTGGTTCAGCCGCTCCACGATTGGGCGTGGCGTTCCGGCCGGGGCGAAGAGCATGTTCCAACCCGACATGCGCATGGTGGGCAGCCCCGCCTCGGCCGTCGTGGGGACATCCGGCAAGGAGCCGGCGCGGGCGGGGGTGGTGATCGCATAAGCGCGGATTGTTCCGCTGCGGATCTGCTCGGCATTGTTCGTGGTCTGATCGCAGCCGAGATCGAGTCTGCCCGCCATCAGGTCGTTCATCACGGGCCCGTTGCCGCGATAGGGAACCAGCGTCACCGGCGTGCCGATGGATGCGCTCAGCAAAAGGCTACAAAGATGGCTGGTAGAACCCACGCCGGCATTGCCCAGGTTCAGGCGTGCTCCCTCACGCCGGACCACAGCCGCCAGCTCCGCCAAATTGCTGGCGGGGAAGTTGCGGCGCGCAATGATGGCCATCGGCACCTCGTTCACCATCCCAATCGCCTCCAACGCCAGCGGGTCGAAGCTGAGGTCGCGGAGAAGCGTCGGAATGATCGCCTGTGCCAGGCTTCCGAAGAGGATCGTATGGCCATCCGGCCGGGCGCTCGCGACCCGGGCCTGGCCGATCGATCCGCCGGCGCCCCCGGCGTTCTCCACCACGACGGTCTGGCCCAGATCGACGCTGAGCCCTGGGGCGATCAGGCGGGCGATCACATCGGCCGGTCCACCGGGTGCGAAGCCCACGACCATGCTGATGGGTCGCGTTGGAAAAGCGGATGACGCGTCCTGCGCGGCGGCGTTGCTGGCTAAGCCGCTCAGGACGCCCATCGCGATCAGCGCGGCCAGCAGCCGGCGGCGAGCAAGGCTCCGCATCGTCATCCTCCCATGTCTTGCGTACAGCCTTGCAGCATTCGCGCCGAACACGAAGGGACAGATTTTTTGCTCACACGATGGTGTCGGAAGCGAACCGTATTCTGGTAAATGCCTGCGCTCGCGCTAATCTGGCGAAGCAGCTCGTGAGATACGGGCAGCAAAACCTTTGCGCCCCGCGGGCCGATGCGCCGCGCTGGCAGGCATCGGGACAGGGAAGGGAACAGGAAATGATCACACGTCGCCAGGCCGGCTTGGCGCTCGGAGCGGCTGCCTTGCTGACACGGGCAGGCAGCGCTGCGGCACAGGCCCCGGCCGCCCCGCCGGCCGCCCCCGTGAATCCCAGCTTCCACCGCTTCCGTATCGGCGGTTTCACCGCCACCACGGTCTTCGACGGCATCGGCCGGCTGCCGACGCTTGAAGGCCTCGTGGTCAACGCTCCGCTTGAGTCCGTGCGCGGCACCCTTGCCGAAAGTTTCCTTCCCACAGACCACTACATCACGCCATACACGCTGACCGTGGTGCAGACGCCCCGCCACACCGTCCTTTTCGACGCCGGCACCGGCGGCCAACTCGCCCCGACCGCCGGCCAGGCCGCCAGCAACCTGCGGGCCGCCGGGATCGACCCAGCGCGCATCGACATTGTTGCGCTGACCCATGTGCATGGCGACCACATCACCGGTCTCACCACCGCCGAGGGCCAGAAGTCCTTCCCCAACGCGGAAATCGTCATCCCCGATATGGAATGGCGCTACTGGAGCGATGAGTCGAACGCGGCATCGGCACCGCAGCGGCAGAAGCCGAATTTCGCTAACCTCAAGCGGCGCCTCGCACCTTACGGCGATCGCATCCGCCGGGTGCAGGAGGGGCAGGAGGCCACGGCGGGTATCCGGGCCGTGATGACGCCGGGCCATACGCCGGGCCACACCTCCTGGCATGTGGCGGACGGGGATGCGCAGTTCCTCATCCTGGGCGATGTCACCCACCGGCCGGAGCTTTTCGTCCGTCGCCCCGGCCTGCATGCGATGTATGACTTCGACCCGGCCGCCGCGGAGGTCACGCGCCGCCATGTGCTGGACCGCTGCGCGGCCGATCGCGTCCGCGTCACCGGGTATCACTTTCCCTTCCCCGCCAACGGCTTCATCGCCCGCGACGGGGAGGGGTTCCGCTTCGTGCCGGCCGACTGGACCGCATAGCCGAGGCGAGGTCCTGGCCGTTGCACCTTCGACGGCCAGGGCTATCAGATGAGCGGCACACGCCGCTTCTGCTTTGCCGGTATCCGCATCCAGCTGGCCGAATCCTCGTGCGATCGCGACCTCTAATGACAGCAGATCATCGGTGCCATGGTGGCTTCAGATGGGCTTCAGGGAACGCTGCCGCCGGGCGGTGGTGACGAGCCTCCGGGGCGCCTATTCGGCCCGGATGGCGGCACTCCGGATGACGTCGCCCCAGCGTGCACGATCCCTCGCGATAGTGGCACGGAAGGCCGCTTGGTCCTGGTTCAGCACCGCCATCCCATTCTCCAGAATGCGCCGCTGGAACTCGGGGGAAGCCGTGGCGCGCGCCATGGCCGCATTCCAGGTTTCGACCGTTACGTCGGCGAGGCCTGCGGGACCGGCCAGGCCGATCCAGTTAGTCACCTCGAAGCCCGGCAGCGTGTCATGGACCAGGGGCGTGTCCGGGAAGAGGGGCGAGACCTGCCGGCTGCCGAAGGCGAGAAGCCGAACGCCGCCATCCCTGATCTGGCCGACGAACTCGGGGAGATTACCGAACATCATGTCTACACGCCCTGCGGCAATGTCCACGATGGCGTTGGACCCGCCGCGATAGGGCACATGGGTCAGCCGAACGCCGGCCTGTCGCGCGAAAAGCTCACCTGCCAGGTGCTGGCTTGTCCCGTTTCCGGTGGAGGCATAGGTCAGCTTGTCCGGGTTGGCCTTCGCATAGGCGATCAGCTCCGGCACCGTTCGGAAAGGCGCGCGCGGGGTCACGACCAAGGCGTTGAGCACGCCCGCGATGTTGCCTACCGGGGTTAGGTTCCGTTCCATGTCGAGGGGCATGGGCTGGCCGGGCAGCTGCGGCAGCACCGCGAAGGCACTCATCGCGGCCACGTAGAGAACGTGGCCGTCCGGCGCGGACTTCGCGACGGCTTCGGCCGCGATGAGGCCGGAGGCGCCGGAACGGTTCTCCACCACGACATTCTGCCCGAGCACGGGCCGCAGGGCATCCGCCGCCAGCCGCGCGACCAGATCGACGGCGCCTCCCGCCGAGAAGCCGACCAGAAGGCGGATGTCACGATCCGGAAAAGCCGCCTGCGCGACGGAAGGCAAGGCGAGTGCTCCGAGCAGGCCAAGGGCGGTGCGGCGCCTGAGGCCCCTGCCACTCACAACGTTCATCAGTCGTCTTCCTTGCTCAGTTCCGTGTATGCAGGCGCCCGGCTTCGTTGCTCAATCCGGCCGGACGTTGGCCTGGCGGATCAGTGCGCCCCAGCGATGGCGCTCGGTGCGGATCAGCTCGGCGAAGTCCTCCGGTGTGCCCGGGGAGAATTGCGCACCCTCCGCCTCCAGCCGGCTCTTTAGCGCCGCCTCCTGCAGGATGCGGGCGCAACGCGCGTTGAGCTGGTCCACGATCTCGCGCGGCATGCCCGCCGGCCCAACCAACCCGTACCACTGCACCGCGTCGAAACCGGGTAGGCCGGATTCCGCGATGGTGGGGATCTCCGGCACGCTCGGCAGGCGCTGCGGGCTGGATACTCCGAGTGCGCGCACCAGGCCGGAGCGCACCGGCGGCAGGACCGGAGGGCCGCCCGTCATGGTCAACGCGATCTGCCCGGCTATAAGGTCATTCAGCATCGGTCCCGTCCCCCGGTAGGGGATATGCGTCATTTCGATGCCGGCGGCCGTGTTGAAGGCCACCATGGCGATATGCGCCGCGCTGCCATTCCCGCCGGAGCCATAGGCCAGCGCCCCGGGCCGCCGCTTGGCGAGCGCAATCAGCCCGGCCGCGTCGCGCACATCGGCGGCCCTCGGATTCACCACCAGGATATTGGGAACCACGGCCACCAGGGCGATCGGCTGGAAGGAGCTGACGGTGTCAAAGGGCAGGTTCGGGTAGAGGGCAGGATTGACGGCAAGCGTGCCGATATGCCCCATCAACAGCGTGTAGCCATCGGCAGGCGCCCGGGCGACAAGCTCGGTCCCGATGGTGCCGCCGGCGCCCCCGCGGTTCTCCACCACGAAGCTCTGCCCCAGCTCCTCGCCCAGCCGCTGTGACACTGCGCGTGCCAGGATGTCGGTCGAGCCGCCCGGCGTGAAGGGCACGATCACGCGCACCGGGCGGTCCTTCGGCCAGGGCGAGGCTGCGCGCGCCGGCGGGACCAGCCCCGCGGCCAGGGTGACGCCGGCGGCCTGCCAAAGGCCCCGCCGCCGCAGCGCGATCTTCTCGTTCTTCATCTTGTTTCCTCCCCCTGGCGCAGCGCGCCCGTTCAGCCGTCCAGGCGGTCGACGTAGCGGAGCCCCGCCTTCTCCAACTCGGGCCGCATGTTGTAGAGGTCGAGCCCGAGCACGCCGGAGGCGAGCTTGGCGCGCTTGTCGCCTTCATTGGCCTGGCGCTTCTCTGCGGCAGCAAGGGCCGCGGTGATGTCAGTGGAGGGCACCACCACAACACCGTCGTCATCAGCCACCACGATATCGCCCGGTCGTACGGACACTCCCGCGCAGACCACGGGGATATTCACCGAGCCGAGCGTCGCCTTGACCGTTCCGCGGGCCGAGACAGCACGGGACCAAACGGGGAAGCCCATCTCCCGCAGCACCGCCACATCGCGCACCCCGGCATCAATAACCAGGCCGCGAACGCCGCGGGCCCTGAGTGAGGTGGCCAGCAGGTCGCCGAACATGCCATCCGTGTTGTCCGTGGTGCAGGCGACAACAAGGATATCGCCCTCCTGGCACTGTTCGACGGCGACATGGATCATCCAGTTGTCACCGGGCTGTGCCAGCACGGTGACGACGGTGCCGGCGACCGAGGCGCCCGGCCAGGCCGGGCGCATATAGGTCTTCATGAGATTCGGGGCGCGCCCGGACGCCTCATGCGTGGTTGATACACCCAGGGATGCGAAGCGGTCGGCCAGCGCCAGCTCGGCGCGCGGATTGTGGCGGACGACGACGGGCTTCATGCCAGCACCTCCACCGCATCCGGGAAGATGGTCTGGTAGGCCTCGCCATACTTCATGGCCTTACCGGAGTTCCGGCCGCCCTGCATGCCGCGGTTCAGCGCCACACGCTCATAATAGTCCCAGAGATGCCGCTGCGCAGGCAGTTGCTCGAAGGCCTTCCACTTCTGGTCCCATACCTCGGTGATGTTGAGGATGCGGTTAGGCTTGAAATCGCACTGCTCGGGCTGGTGCGGCTCGAACTGGAAGACCTGGGGCGCGGTATAGGTGACGCCGCCCGGCCCGGGTTTGTGGCCGGCGGCCTGGGCGATGATCCGCGCCTCCTGCGCGATGGCGGAGGCCTTGGGGTGATCGACATTGTAGGGGTCCCGCACCGCATGGGTGAGGACGAAGGCGGGGCTCACCTCGCGATAGATGTCGATCAGGCGCTCCATCATCGCTTCAGTGAAGTGCAGCGGATAGTCGCCCGAATCGAAGAACTCGATCTCCGCGCCCAGGATGGCGGCGGCGGCCTCGGCCTCGGCCCGGCGGCCCTGCTTGCATGCCTCTAGCGTCATGCCAGCCTGCTTCCATGCGCCCTGGCTCTCGCCGCGCTCGCCGAAGGAGAAGCAGACGATCTTCATGCGGTAGCCGAGCTTGGCATGCAGCGCGATGGCGCCGCCCGCGCGCCAGACGAAGTCCCCGGGATGGGCGGTAACAACGAGGCCGGATTTCTGTGTGCCGGACATGGCTGGATTCCTCAGCGCGCCCAGTAGAGGCGGTCGGGGTTGTCGATCAGGATCTTGCGGCGCGCGCCCTCGTCCTCAACGGCGAGTGCCAGGATGTCCACGAGGTCACCGTCATTCGGCATGTCGCCCGCGATGTTCGGATGCGGGAAATCGGTGCCCCAAAGCGTGCGGTCCGGCGCCACCTCGGCCAGCTTGCGGGCGAAGGGCACGGCATCATGGAAGGGCGCTCCCACGGAGGTGACGCGCTCTGGCCCGCAGATCTTCACCCAGGCCAGCTCGTTCTGCATCAGCTCCAGCAGGCGGCGGAAGGGCTCCTGCTCCAACCCGTTCTTTGCCTGCACCCGGCCCATATGGTCGATGACAAAGGGCACCTTGATACGGGCGATGCGGTCGGCATGCTCCAGGATGTCACCGGCATCCAGATGCAGCACCACATGCCATCCTAGCGGCTGGATCCGGTCCAGCACGCGGTCGAACACGTCGAGGTCCGGCGTGCCACCGAGATGCTTCACGAAGTTGAAGCGCACGCCGCGCACGCCGCCGCGGTCCAGCTCCTCCAGGCCTGAGTCGGTGATGGTGCCATCCACGATGGCGACACCGCGATAGGCGCCCTCGCTCCGCTCAATCGCGTCGATCATCGCCGTGTTGTCCGTGCCGTGGCAACTCGCCTGCACGATCACCGCGCGGTCCACGCCCAGGATGGCATGCACGCGGCGCAGGTCCTCCACCGGCGCATCCGGCGGCGTATAGGAACGGTCCGGTGCATAGGGAAATTGGTCGCCCGGCCCGAAGACATGGCAATGCGCGTCCACGGAGCCCGGAGGCAGCTTGTAGGCGGGCTTCCGGGTATCGGGGTCGGGGCCCTTGCAGGTCTTGATGCTCACGATGCCTCGCTCACTGCTTCTCGATGCCGGCGCGCTCGATCACGCCGCGCCATTTCGCTGCCTCGGCCGCCATCAGTTGGGCCAGCGCGGCGGGCTCGCCGCCCTTCGCTTCCACGCCGGCCTCCAGGAGCTTCGCCCGGACCGCGGGATCGGCCAGTACGGTGTTCAGCGCGCGATTGATCAGCGAAACCACGGGGGCCGGCGTCTGGCCGGGCGCGACCAGCGCATTCCAGGAGGTGACGTCGAAGCCCGCCAGGCCTTCGTCCTGCAGTGTCGGAACCTGCGGCAGGTTGGCGGCACGGGTGGCGGAGGTGACAGCGATTGCGCGCAGCGCGCCATCGCGGATCTGCCCGGTGATCGGGGCCACGATCTCAAAGGCGGCCGTCACATCGGCGCGCAGCAGGCTGGTCAGCAGGGCCGGCGTGCCGCTGAAGGGCACGGTGACCGCCTCCACACCGGCGCTGGTCTTGAACAGCTCCGCCGCCAGGTTCTGCGTGCTGCCGACGCTGATGGTGCCGATATTGCTGCCACGCGGGTCGCTCTTCAGCCGGGCGATCAGGTCACGCGCCGTGCGGATCGGAGAATTCGGGGCCACGAGGATCGCAATGGCAAAGCCGCCCATCAGCCCGACCGGAGCGAAGTCGCGAATAGGGTCGAAGGGAAGCGAGCGGAACAGGGAGGCACTGATCGCATGGGCATTGGTCGCAACCATCAGGCTGGAGCCATCGGCGGGGGAGGCGAGCAGCGCCTGCCCGGCGACGATGCCCCCCGCGCCCGGCCTGTTCTCTACCACCACGGGCTGCTTCAGCTGCTCGGACAGGCCCTGGCCCACGGTCCGCGCCGTCAGGTCGGCCACGCCGCCGGCGGCATTGGGCACGATCAGCCGCACCGGCTTATTCGGCAGCGAAGTCTGCTCCTGAGCATGCAGGGCGGGCGCGAACAGGCCAGCGGCGGCGGCAAGCGCGCCGAGCTGCAGGGTGTCGCGGCGTCGGATGGACATGGGATCCTCCTGGGGACGGCCGCTTCTTTCGTTGTGCGGCTTGGTAGGTTGACTATGTGGGTTGACTATTCGGCGGCGGCGCGGCGCGGCGTAGCGGCCTCCACAGCCGTCAGGAGAGCGTCGAGATCGGTGGTGGCGAGCTGCGCTGGCGTCATCGCTCGACCACGCGCAGCGGCCCAGTCCTGGCGCTCCGCGATCGGAGAGCTAAGCAGCGGGTCCACCCCTGCCTCCTGCACGGTGCGCGCGACCTCGCGCATTTCCTCGGCGCGCCGCTTGCCGTGGAGCAGTGCGCGGCTGATCACGTAGCGGGCGAGCCCGCGCCAGTCCTTATGCGGCAGGGTGTCCGAGAGGGAGCGCAGCACCTCGCCCTCCACGCCGTAATGGCGGGCCGCCAGCATGCATTCGGTGGTCAGCGCCTCCAGCCCCTTCACCATGACGCTGCGGCACATCTTCACCGCCGATGCCTTGCCGATCGGGCCCGGGAAGATGGTGAGGTCCATGGCAAAGGGCGCCATCAGCGCCTGGAAGGCCTCTGCATCCGGCCCGCCCAGCAGGATGGGGGAGCGCAGCCCCCTGGGCGGTACGCTGGACATCACCGCCGCCTCGACATAGCGGCCCCCGGCCTGCGACACCGCCTCGGCTGCGGCCTGCTTGGTGCCGGGGGAGACGGAGTTCACATCGACCACGAAGGGCGCATGGCTCAGCCCCCCGGCCAGCGAGCGCGCCGCGGCCAGGGCGGAACCGGCGGTGACGGACACGAAGAGCACATCGGCCGCCACCGCGGCCTCCATCGCGCTGGCATGGACCGTGGCACTGGCCGCCGCGGCGCGCGCGCGCGCTGACTCGTCGGTGTCGAAGGCATGGATCTCCGCCGCGCCGCCGGCGCGCAGGTCGCGGGCAAAGATGCCGCCCACCTCGCCGAAGCCGATGATCGCGAAGCGCGTCATGCCAGGTCCTCCATCACTCTCATTCCACGCCGGCGGGAAGGCCGTCCCAGACCTCGTCCGGTGTCAGGGGCCGCGGCAGCATGCCCTGCGCGGCCATATATCGAAGTGCCAGCTCCAGCACGGGGCGCAGGGCGGCGCGGCTGGAGGGCGGCGGGCCGTGCTCGCCCGCAGGCACCGGCGTGGCGGCGGCGCGGACCATCCGCATTAGTTCCACCACCAGTTCCGGCCGGGAGTCGGCCATCTCGCGCGAGACGGTCAGCAGGTGGTTCGCCGGCACGATGCGGTGGCGCTGCCAGAAGGCTGCCGCGGCCGCATCCGGATCGGCCCAGACGGTACGCAGCTCCGGATCATCCGGCATGTCGTTGCCAACGATCACCGCGTCCAGCGCGCCCTCTCGCAGCATGGCCAGCATGTCCTGCCCGGGCGCCGCGCGCTCCGCCCAGGGCGGGTCGGCAATGCCGGCGACATGCGCGTCCTCGAAGGTGATCCAGCGGCATTCCTCTGGACGGGGGCCGCCCTCCTCGGCAATGATCCCGCGCAGCCACATGCCGGTGGTCTGACTATAGGCGCGCACACCGATGCGACGCCCGGCGAGGTCCGTTGGGCCGCGGATGTCGCTCTCCGTGCGGCAGAGGAGCGCGGATTGCTGGAAGCGCGATGCAAGCACCACCGGTAGCAGAACCAGAGGCCGATCCATGGCGCGGGCCTGCAGGAAGGTGGCGATCGCCATCTCAGAAACATCGAAACGTCCTTCGCGCACCATCGGCGCAAAGGCCCGGCTGATGACCCGAATATCGGCGAAATCCAGTCGCAGCAGTGGCGAGGCGACCTGCCCTTCCTTCAGGGCACGGGTGCGCGGATATGTTCCCATCGCGGCCCGCAGGGTGCGGGGCGTCTCCGTCCCGGCCATGGTTCAGCGCTGCCCCGGCTGCGAACCGTAGTCCCTGGTCTGGATACCGCATATGCCGAAGGACACCATCCTGCCCGTTCCGCTCCCACGAGGCTATGCGGGCCGACCGCGGGCAAGCTCCGGGGTCGTCCTGCTGGCTGGAGCTAGCTAGCGCCTTCTCCGGCTGCGCGTCCTATCGCTTTCTGCGGCTGAGCTATTAGAAGTGGTTATAGAGGTGAGGCCACGCTCCCCGATCTCCGCAACATGCGCGCGAAGCGCAGCCAGGAAGGCATGTGCGGGAGCCGGCAGCACCCGGTTTGGCGGAAGAATGATGCCCGCGGGCCGCGGCGGCGCTTTCTCGGGCAGGGGAACCACTTTCAGCGTTCCCCGCAGCAGGTCTCCCGCCATCATTAGGCGTGGCATGATCGAGAGCATGTCGGTGCCGTGCAGCATCTCCCGGATGAAGCCATAGGAACTGGAGCGGAGCGAGGAGGTGGGCGCCAGGGCCAGCCTCTCCAAAAAGACCTCGATCTCCTGCCCCACCCTCTGGGTGACAGTCGGCAGCACCAGATCATAAGGGCGGAGCGCCGCCATCGTAATCTCCGGGAGCCGGAAGACCGGATGATCCAGGCGCGCCAGCACCGAGATCGGCTCCTCCCACAAGGGTTCCCGGAGGAAGCCATCGGGAATGGAGGGCTCGTATAGCCGTCCGACGATCAAGTCGATTTCGCCCGAGGCCAGCTTGGGCAGAAGGTCCTCGGTGCGCCCTTGTTCCAGCCGGACACGTAGCTGAGGATGCTGCTGCTTCAGCCGGGTAAGCGCGCCAGGAAGCACGCCCGTGGCCGCAACGGGAAGCGTGCCAATGGCGACCGTGCCGCCCTCCGGGCCGGAAAGGCGGTCGAGCTCCTCGTCCAGCCGACGGATCTCGGCCAGCAGACGGCGGCTAAACTGGGCGAAGAGGTCTCCGGCCTCCGTGGGCCGCACTCCCCGCGGCAGGCGGTCGAAGAGCCGCTGCTGCAGAATGTCCTCGAGCTCCTGCAGAGTTTTGGTCAGCGCGGGCTGGGTGATGCCCAGTGCCGCTGCCCCCTTGAGGAGGCTGCGGTGAAGGATGATGGCCTCAACCGCCCGGAGGTGGTGCATCTTCAACTTCTGTTCGAGGTAGCGTCGTGTAAGCATCTCCGGCCTCATTCATGGCCCCAAGGGCGAGCAGCACCCAAAATTGTGATCGCTCGCGCCAGTTCGGTGAACCGAGCACAGCCCCGGCTGCGCAGATATTGTCCAAGCATGCACGATTGGCAGCAATCTCTTCCTCGGCTTTAGGCGGCTCCAAGCTGGATCAAGCCCCTCCGAGGACATCGCCAAGTTGTTCTGGCAGCGGTCGCGCTGGACCGAGCGACGCGACGGCCTTCTCGTTCACGCCGCCGTTCGGGCGCACGTCTCCTGCCGGCAGATCCGGAAGACCTCGGCGCGGACACGCCGGTGCTGAGCTGCAAGCATTAGGTGGACTTACTTCAAAAAGGTGGAGGGTTCCTGATGAGGCAAAGGGAGCTCCATGACGCAGCAGAGACGGTTCACGAAGGAGTTTGAGGAGGAGGCGGTCCGGCTGGTTCGGACGAGTGGTCGGAGCCAGCGTGAGATCCCCGAGGATCTTGGGATTGGTTTGTCGACGCTGGTCCGGTGAATCAGCCGGAGCGGGGACCGGTAGATGGATGAGCTCGGGCGGCCCGGGCAGGAAGATGTCGCGGCCGAGCTGAAGTGACTGCGGCGGGAGAACGAGATCCTTCGCCAGGAGCGGGATATCCTCAAGCGTGCTACAGCTTTTTCCGCTCGGGAGGGAAGTCGATGAGGTTCGCGCTCATCGATGCGGCGAAAGAGGAATTCCCCGTGCACCGTCTCTGCCACGTTCTTGGCGTCAACCAGAGCGGCTTGTCTGCCGTCAGGTCTCCTGAGACAGGCGGGGTTGGTTGAGGAGTGGAGGATTTCCGGTTCATCGTGACCCCAAGGAGTGGGACATGAGCCAGAAGTCAGCTGCCCCGAGCCCGAAGCCGCC
>NZ_JAGIZB010000044.1 GCF_017813395.1 Pararoseomonas baculiformis
CAGATCCGCTGCGCCATCCTGAACACCTTCAACGCCCTCGGTATGCCCGACACCGTCGCCCGCGCCTGATCAGAGCGGGACAGGAACACTCACGCCCTAAGTCTGATTTGCGCAACAACGCCAAACGCAAGTGGAAGCGCAAAAAGGCGCCCGGTTCCACTCGGCCACGCCGAGAAACGATTGAAGGTGCGCTGGCCGGGGTTGGCGCTGCCGAGTATCCGCGTTCCATGGGGGCCTCTGCTTCCTTTGACCAGAACCCGCATTACACACCGGTCGGGGCCCAGGCTGCGGGGGTGGCAGGTATCAGCCTTCTTGCACCGATGCTGGCTTTTGCTTTCGCCGAGCAAACGACCGCAGCCGTGCCATCAGCAAAAAACATAGAGGCGGGCTGGTCTGGCGATTTGGCGCAAATGCGCCCTGTCGGAAGCGGCGGGGCCGAAATGCTCCCCTTGGAGATCGCTCACCTCGATCCGTTCGTTCCGTCCCCCAGTTCTTTCGCTGCGGCTTCGGACCTACTCCTTATCCCAAGCTTGCCTGATTTGTTTCTCTCGCACGTGTTTGTGCCGACTGATGCTATTCGCCTCGGGAATGGTGAGCATAGCGGTACCGAAGTGCGGACCGAAAGCAGGGCTCTGCCGCAAGCTGATGCCGGGGCAAGACGCCAGGAGCCGAACTTTGGCGGGGGTCAGGTTCCCGGACTGGAAGAGCCGACGCAAAGCGCGATGGACCAGCCCGGCAAATCGCCAGCTATCGACCTTCCGACTTCCCGTTCATGGTCTGCAATGCAGCCAATCCCGGTGCAGGAACGGCCGGCTGATTACCTCCCCGCCACTCCACAGGTGACCTTGATAGCTGCGCCGCCGGTCGAAGAGGCGCCCCGGAGCCAAGTGGGCCATGCGCCCGAGGATGCCGGACGCGCGGGCGTGGCCGTGGGGCTTATCGTGGTTCGTGTAGAGATCGATCTCCTCGATCGCCCACATCAGAACGAGGGCGAGCATGCCGCCGGCCGGCCTCCTGAGGTCCTATCGCCCGTGTTCGCGGTAATCGACGGGCTGTCAGGCTCCGAGCACGGCAAGGCGCATCAGAACCAAAGCGAGAAGGCTGCCGAGAAGGGACCTGCGGTCCTGCCGCCTGTGCTCGCGGTACTCGAAGGGCTGCCCGGTACCGAGCACGGCAAGGCGCACCAGAACCAGAGCGAGAAGGCTGCCGAGAAGGGACCTGCGGTGCTACCGCCCGTGCTCGAGGTACTCGAAGCACCGCCGGGCATAGAGCATGGCAAGGCGCATCAGAACCAAAGCGAGAAGGCTGCCGAGAAGGGACCTGCGGTGCTACTACCCGTGCCCGTGGCACTCGAAGGACTGCCCGGCATAGAGCACGGCAAGGCGCACCAGAACCAGAGCGAGAAGGCTGCCGAGAAGGGACCTGCGGTGCTGCTGCCCGTGCCCGTGGCACTCGAAGCACCGCTGGGCATAGAGCATGGCAAGGCGCATCAGAACAAGGCGCATCAGAACCAGAGCGAGAAGGCTGCCGAGAAGGGACCTGCGGTCCTGCCGCTCGTGCTCGTTGAGGTCAATGAGTTGCCCAGTACCGAGCACGGCAAGGCGCAGCAGAACCAGGGCGAGAAGGCTGGCGGCGCCGGGCTGTCTACTCCGGGCAATGCCTATATCGCAGCAGAGCAGGTCTCGGCCAAGCCTGGAAACCCGCGCGCGGACCACGATCATCCAAGGCTTGATCTGGACCTGATATTCAGCCCGAACCTACCCGCCGCGCCCGCTGAACTGCCTCGGTTAGTGCCTGCTCACACCGAACCGGAGGCATTTGGAAACCCCCATTTCCCTCATCCAGATTGGCACCTCTGACGACTGGCTGAGCAATAGGGTTCTTCTGAGGCGAAGTGACGGCCCGGCTGCATCTGCATCGGTCCAGTCCCATGGAATGGGTCTGGCGGCGCTCGTGCGGTGCCCGGCAGGGAGGTTGGTATCAGTCTTTCCGGGCGGCGATGATGTAGTTCACGGCCGTGTCGCGGCTCTCCCGCCATCCGCCGCTGAGCGGGTCAGGCACCATGCCGGCGACATCCACCACCCGCAGCCCGGCCCGGCGGAGCCCCGTGCCGAGTTCGGCGGGGGTGACGAACATCCGCCAGTCATGGGTCCCGCGCGGCAGCATCCGCAGCAGGTATTCCGCGCCCAGCTTCGCGAAGAGGAAGCTGCGGGCCGTGCGGTTCAGGGTTGAGAGGAACACCATTCCCTCAGGCCGGGTCGAGCGGGCGAGGGAGGCCAGGAAGGCGTCCCGGTTCGCCACATGCTCGATCACCTCCAGCGCGGTCACGGCGTCGAACTGGCCAGACAGGTCCTCGGGGCGTCCCTGCCGGTATTCGATCGACAGACCCTCCGAGGCGGCGTGGAACCGGGCCACCTCCAGCGCCTCCGCGGCCATGTCGAGCCCTGTCACCCGGGCGCCACGGCGTGCCAGGGCCTCGGCCGCCAGGCCGGCGCCGCAGCCGACGTCGAGAAGCGCCAGGCCCCCCAGTGCCCCGGGTTCGCGGCCCGTGGCCGCACCCAGCCTCTCGGCGATCCAGCGTGTGCGGAGGGGGTTCATGGCGTGGAGCGGGGCCATGGGCCCGCGCGGGTTCCACCATTCCGAGGCCAGGGCGTCGAACTTGGCCACTTCCTCCGCCAGCACGGTGCCCTGCGCCATCGAGAGATCCCCCGTTTGGCCCGCCCTGGTTGCTCAAGGGGGCCGGTGCCGGTATCTGTGCCGCCCCGCGCCGGGACGCAACCCGCGCGAACCCCTTTCCGGCAGCTTCCCGAACCCTGATGGCCCGCATCGTAATGAAGTTCGGCGGCACCTCCGTCGCCGATCTGGACCGCATCCGCAACGTCGCCAACCGCGTGAAGCGGGAGGTGGATGCCGGACATGAGGTAGCGGTCGTCGTCTCCGCCATGTCCGGCGTGACGAACCAGCTGGTCAAATGGTGCACCGAGCTGTCACCGCTGCACGATGCGCGGGAATACGACACGGTGGTCGCCACGGGCGAGCAGGTCACCACGGGCCTCCTGGCCATCGCGCTCCAGACATTGGGCGTGGATGCGCGCTCCTGGCAGGGCTGGCAGGTGCCCATCCGCACGGATGGCGCGCATGGCAAGGCGCGGGTGGAGGAGATCGAGGGCGAGCGGCTGGTTGAGCGCATGGCCCAGGGGCAGGTGCCGGTGATCGCAGGCTTCCAGGGCATCGGCCCGCGCGAGCGGATCACAACGCTGGGCCGTGGTGGATCGGACCTCTCGGCCGTGGCCGTGGCGGCGGCGGTAAAGGCGGACCGCTGCGACATCTACACCGATGTGGACGGGATCTACACGACCGATCCGCGGATCGTGCCCCGCGCGCGCAAGCTGGCGGCGGTGGCCTATGAGGAAATGCTGGAACTGGCCTCGGTCGGCGCGAAGGTGCTGCAGACCCGGTCGGTCGAGCTGGCGATGAAGCAGAAGGTGCGGGTGCAGGTCCTGTCCTCCTTCGAGGACAAGCCGGGCTCCCTGGTGGTGGACGAGGACGAGATCGTGGAACAGCCCCTGGTGACGGGCGTCGCCTATTCGCGCGACGAGGCGAAGGTCACGCTGCGGCGGGTGCCGGACAAGCCCGGCATCGCGGCAACCGTGTTCGGGCCGCTCGCGGACGCCAATGTGAACGTGGACATGATCGTGCAGAACCTCGGCACGGACGGCACCACGGACATGACCTTCACCGTGGGCAAGGCCGACCTGGCCCGCGCGCGGGAGGTGCTGGAGAAGGCGCGAGGCGCCATCGGCTTCAGCGAGGTGGTGGCCGATCCGGAGGTGACCAAGATCTCCATCGTCGGCATCGGCATGCGCAGCCATGCGGGGGTGGCCGCAACCATGTTCAAGACGCTGGCCGAGAAGAGCATCAACATCCAGGTCATCTCGACCAGCGAGATCAAGACCAGCGTGCTGGTGGGTGCCGAATATACGGAACTGGCCGTGCGCGCCCTGCACACGGCCTATGGGCTCGACGCCCCGGTTTGATGGATCTGGCCTGATGTCCATGGATCTGCCCGCCATTCCCGCCGCGCAGGGCAACACGCCCGCCTCCCGCGCGGCGGCGGAAGCCGAGGCGACGACCGCCGTGTCGCCCCCCGCCACGCCACCCGCGGGCGATGCGGCGCGCGCCCGGCTGGGGCGGCTGATGGCGCGCGGCGCCGCCTTCCTGGGCAGCGAGGTGGCCATCATGGGTGGCGCCATGTCCTGGATCAGCGAGCGCAACCTTGTCGCAGCCCTGTCCAATGCCGGGGCCTTCGGCGTGATCGCCTGCGGCGCCATGGAGCCGCCTCGCCTGGCCGAGGAGATCGCCGCCACCCAGGCCCTGACGGACCGGCCCTTCGGCGTGAACCTCATCACCATGCATCCCCGGCTCGACGAGCTGGTGCAGGTCTGCCTGGATGCGAAGGTCGGTCATATCGTCTTCGCGGGCGGCATTCCCCCCACCCCGGCGATCCGCAAGGCGAAGGATGGCGGGGCCAGGGTGGTGTGCTTCGCCCCGGCGCTGGCCCTGGCGAAGAAGCTGGTGCGCTCCGGCGCGGATGCCCTGGTGATCGAGGGATCCGAGGCGGGGGGGCATATCGGGCCGGTCTCGCTGAACGTGCTGGCGCAGGAGATCCTTCCCGCCATGGCGTCCGAGGTGCCGGTCTTCGTGGCCGGCGGCATCGGGCGGGGCGAGGCTCTGCTCTCCTATCTGGAAATGGGGGCGGCAGGCGCGCAGATCGGCACGCGCTTCGTCTGCGCGACCGAGAGCATCGCCCATCCACGCTTCAAGCAGGCCTTCATCCGCGGCGCGGCGCGCGATGCGCTGCCGACGGTGCAGCTCGATGAGCGCTTCCCCGTGATCCCGGTGCGTGCCCTCCAGAATGAAGGGACGAAGCGCTTCCTGGAGCATCAGGCCGGGGTGATCCGCCGCCACCAGTCGGGCGAGCTGGACAAGGTCGCGGCGCAGCTGGACATCGAGCATTACTGGGCCGGCGCCCTCCGGCGCGCGGTGATCGACGGCGATGTCGAGAATGGGTCCCTGATGGCGGGGCAGAGTGTCGGCATGGTGACCAGGGAGGCCCCCGCGGCCGAAATCCTGGCCGAGCTGATGGATCAGGCCGCAGCCGCCCTGGCGATCCGCGGATAAGGGCCACGCCGCGTTCCCCAGGCGCCAGCCTTCCTGCGCGTGGGGAGGTTCCAGCCCGGCCCGCGGCTCCCGCCATCCGTCGGCATGCCGAGCAGGAATTGAACCCGAAATGAGGCCGGGGGCGGGGCTTCCTTGGCCGAAGCTGGCGCGTTAGAGGTTCCCCCTCCACCCCTAGAAGTTCCGTTTCCCCTATGGTTAAGCCCGATATGACGACGGCTGAGGCGGCCCGCGTGGGCGAGGAGCTGCGGGACGCGCGCCTTTCCCTGGGCGCGACGCTGGAGGAAGTGGCGGACAACCTCCGCATCAACCGCCGCTATCTTGCCGCGCTGGAGGAAGGCCGCAGCCGGGATCTTCCGGGGCCCGCCTATGCGCTGGGATTCGTGCGCAGCTATGCGCGCGCCCTGGGACTGGACGCCGACGACCTCGCCCGCCGCTACCGCGAGAACGGGCCCGTGCGGACGAGCCGGACCGACCTTGTCTTCCCCGAGCCGGTGCCGGAGCGCGGCATCCCGGCTGGCGTGGTGATGCTGATCGGCGTCGTCATCATGGTGGGCGCATATGCCGCCTGGTGGCGCTGGAGTGGCTCGGCGGACCGCACGGTGGATCAGGTGCCGCCACTGCCACCCCGCATCGAGCAGGCGGCGCGCGAGTCACGGCCCGCGCCCCTGCCGAACGACACGGCCCCCGTGCTTCCCCCCACCCTGGGTCAGGCCACTCCCGGCGCCGGAACCGGCCGGCCGGGCGTGACCCCGCCGCCGCCGGGCGGCCCGGCGGGCAACCTGCCGGCGGGCACGCCGGCCAATCCGGGCGCCGCGCCGCTGACCGCCGCGCCTGCCCCGTCTACCGCTGCGCCAGGGCCGAGCGGAACGCGCCCTGCCGGTGTGCAGGCTGCCACTCCGGGGGTGCCGGGCCAGCCGCCCGGCACCCCCGCCGCCAGCTCGCCCGCCCCGGCCTCTTCCGCCGCGCCGCCGGCTCCGGTGCCGCCGCCCACGACGCCGACTGCCCCGGCCGAGCCGCCGAACCGCGTGACTCTCCGCGCGACGGACGAGGTCTGGGTGCAGGTTCGCGACCCGCGCTCGGGTCAGACCCTCCTCAACCGTGTGCTGCGCTCTGGAGAGACCTTCGCGGTTCCGCGCGATGGGCTGGTGCTGACCACGGGGCGCGCGCAGGGGCTGGACATCGTCGTGGATGGCCAGACCAGCCCTGTGCTGTCCGGCCGGACCGGCGTGGTGCGCGACATCGCGTTGAACCCGGAACAGCTGCGCCAGCCGCGCAATGGCGGGACCCAGCCGCCGGCGCAGCCGCCAGCGCGGTAGGCAGGGCCAACCGGGGTGGCGTAACCTCTTCGTCCCTTGGCCGGGGCGGGGAGGCCTGCCATATCCGGGGGGCAGTCCGGGGAAGCCCATTCATGTCCTATCGCCCCTATCAGCAGATCGAGCGCCGGAAGTCCCGCCAGATCATGGTGGGCAAGGTGCCCGTGGGTGGCGACTCGCCCATCACCGTCCAGACCATGACGAACACGCCCACCGAGGACGCCGAGGCGACCATCGCCCAGATCCGGCGCGCCGAGCTGGCGGGGGTGGATATCGTCCGCGTCTCCTGCCCGACCGAGGAGTCGACGGCGGCGCTGGCCGAGATCGTGCGGGAGGTGAATGTCCCGATCGTTGCGGACATCCATTTCCACTACAAGCGCGCCATCGAGGCCGCGAAGGCCGGCGCGGCCTGCCTGCGCATCAACCCCGGCAATATCGGCTCGCCGGAACGGGTGAAGGAGGTCGTCCGCGCCGCCCGCGACCATGGCTGCTCCATCCGCATCGGCGTGAATGCCGGCAGCCTGGAGAAGCACCTGCTGGAGAAGTACGGTGAGCCCAACCCGGAGGCGCTGGTCGAGAGCGCCCTGTGGCACGCCGACCACCTGCTCCAGAACGACTTCCATGAGTTCAAGATCAGCGTGAAGGCCAGCGACGTGTTCCTGGCCGTCGCGGCCTATCAGCAGCTGGCCGATGCCTGCGACCACCCCCTCCATATCGGCATCACCGAGGCGGGCGGGCGGCGGACGGGCACGGTGAAGTCCTCCATCGGCCTGGGGAACCTTCTCTGGGCGGGGATCGGCGACACCCTGCGCGTCTCCCTCTCGGCCGAGCCGGAGGAGGAGGTCCATGTGGGCTGGGACATCCTGAAATCCCTTGGCTTGCGGCACCGCGGGGTGAAGATCATCTCCTGCCCGTCCTGCGCGCGGCAGGGCTTCAACGTCATCAAGACGGTCGAAGCATTGGAGGAGCGGCTCGCCCATATCGAACAGCCCATCACCCTCTCGATCATCGGCTGCGTCGTGAACGGGCCGGGCGAGGCGCTGATGACCGATATCGGCCTGACCGGCGGCGGGGCAGGGACCCACATGGTCTATTCGGCCGGCAAAACCAGCCACACGACACGGAGCGATGAGATGGTGGACCACATCGTCGGGCTCGTGGAACAGCGGGCCGCGCTGCTGAAGGCGCAGAAGGATGCGGAAAAGGCGGCCGAGGCCGCGCTGGTGCAGGCGGCCGAGTGATGCCCTCCGCCGAGAACGACCCGCACCCTGTCCTGGCCGCGATGGAGCAGGCCATCCTCGATCTCCTGGAGGAGTTCGAGGAGGGGCATGGCCCGCTGGATGAACGGGACGCCGAGGTGTTCGAGGAGGCCAAGGACCATCTCCGGCGAGCCGTCACGGTGCTGCGCCAGGGGTAGGGACATTCCGCCACGGCGGTGCTAATCCGCCGCCACCATGGCGAAACCAGACCTCCAGCCCGCGCGCGGCACGCATGACCTGATCGGCGAGGAGTTCCGGCGCCACCACCACGTCATCGACACGGCGCGCCGCATCTCCGCCCTCTATGGCTTCGAGGAATGGGCCACTCCCATCTTCGAGGACACCCGTGTTTTCTCCCGCAGCCTGGGCGAGACCTCCGATGTCGTCTCGAAGGAGATGTACACCTTCGAGGACCGCGGCGGGGACAGCGTGACCCTGCGCCCCGAGGGCACGGCGGGTGCCTGCCGGGCGCTGGTGACCAATGGGCTCACCCAGGCCAACCTGCCCCGCAAGGTCTTCTATGCCGGGCCGATGTTTCGCTACGAGCGGCCGCAGAAGGGCCGCTACCGGCAGTTCCACCAGATCGGCTGCGAGGTGATGGGCGCGGCCGAGCCGCTGGCCGATGCCGAGGTGATCGCCTGCGGCTGGCATATCCAGCAGGCGCTGGGGATCGACCAGGGCTCGGTGCTGGAGATCAACACGCTGGGCGATGCGGCGAGCCGGGAGGCCTATCGCGCGGCGCTGGTGGCCTATTTCCGGGCATCCGCCGACAAGCTTTCCGAGGAAAGCCGGACCCGGCTGGAGAAGAACCCGCTTCGGATCCTCGACAGCAAGGACCCCGGGGACAAGGCCCTGGTGGCGGATGCGCCGACCATCGAGGCCCATCTGACCGAGGCGGCCGCGGCCTTCTACGCTGGCGTGAAGCGCGCCCTGGACCGCTTCGGCGTGCCCTACCGCGAGAACCCGCGCATCGTGCGCGGGCTGGATTACTACAGCCACACGGCCTTTGAGTTCGTGACCGACCGTCTCGGCGCACAGGGCACGGTGATGGCGGGCGGCCGCTATGACGGGCTGGTGGAGGAGATGGGCGGCCCGCCCACGCCTTCCGTCGGCTGGGCCGCGGGGGTGGAGCGGCTTTCCATGCTGCTGGAACAGGCCCCGGGCGCCCCACGCCCCGTGGCGGTGATCCCGGTGGGCGAAGCCGCGGAAGGTGCCGCGCTGGATGCGGTGCAGGAGCTGCGCCGGGCCGGGGTGGCGGCCGAGATCGGCTACAAGGGCAACCTCAAGCGCCGGCTGGAACGGGCGAACCGGCTGGGCGCGCGGGCCGCGATCATCATCGGGGATGACGAGCTGGCCGCGGGCGTGGCGCAGCTGCGCGACCTGGATGCCGGCACGCAGGATCGGGTGCCCCTGGCCGAGCTGGCGGCGCGGCTGGACTGATGGCACTTCCCGCGAAGCTGGACCGGCTCCTCACCCGCGCCGAGGAGCTGCGGCACGAGTTGGGCACGGCCGATGGCAGCCGCTTCGGGGCGCTGTCCAAGGAACTGGCCGAGCTGGAGCCGGTCGTGGCCAGGGTGCAGGCGCTGCGCGAGGCCGAGCGCGCCCGTGACGATGCCGAGGCGATGATGGCCGACCCCGAGATGCGTGAGCTGGCCGAGGCGGAGTTCTACGAGCAGCGCGACCGCGTGCCGGCGCTGGAGCATGAGATCCGCATCATGCTGCTGCCCAAGGATGCGGCCGATGAGCGCTCCGCGATCCTGGAAGTGCGCCCGGCCGCCGGCGGCGACGAGGCCGGTCTCTTCGCGAGCGAGCTGTTCCGCGCCTATCAGCGCTATGCCGAATCCCAGGGCTGGCGCTTCGAGATGCTGGAATGGGACGAGAGCGAGGCGGGCGGCATCAAGGGGGCCAGCGCCTCGATCACCGGCCGTGGCGTCTTCGCGAAGCTGAAGTTCGAGAGTGGCGTGCACCGGGTGCAGCGCGTTCCCGCCACGGAGACCCAGGGCCGCATCCACACCTCCACCGTGACCGTGGCCGTGCTGCCCGAGGCGGAGGAGGTGGATGTGCAGATCAACGAATCGGATCTTCGGATCGACACCTACCGCGCCTCCGGCGCCGGCGGGCAGCATGTGAACAAGACGGACAGTGCCGTCCGCATCACCCACATTCCCACGGGGACGGTGGTGGCGATGCAGGAGGAGAAGTCCCAGCACAAGAACCGCGCGAAGGCGATGAAGGTGCTGCGCGCCCGCATCTACGAGGCGCAGCGCCAAGCCCTTGCAGGCGCCCGCGCCGCGGACCGGAAGGGCCAGGTGGGCACGGGCGACCGCAGCGAGCGCATCCGCACCTACAACTTTCCCCAGGGCCGCGTGACCGACCACCGGATCGGCCTCACCCTCCACAAGGTTGACCGGGTGATGATGGGCGAGATGGAGGAGATCTTCTCCGCGCTGATGGCCGAGGACCAGGCGGCACGCCTGGCCGCCGAGGGCGAGTGAGCGGCTGCGAGCCGGGAGAGTCGGTCGGCGCCTTTCTCTGCCAGGCGGGGCAGGTGCTTCGGGCCGCCGCCGTGGAGGCGCCCCGGCTGGAGGCGCGGCTGCTTCTTGCGCATGCCATGGGCTGCCGCCAGGAGGACCTGCTGCGCGACCCCAGGGCGCCGGTCGGCCCCGAGGCGCAGCAGCGCTTCCGCGCGGCGCTTTCCGCACGGGCGCGGCATGTGCCGATGGCGCACCTGATCGGCTCCGCCGGGTTCTGGACCCTCGACCTGCTCAGTGACCCGAGCACCCTGATCCCGCGGGCCGACACGGAAACGCTGGTAGAGCTGGCGCTGGATACCTTCCCGGACCGCTCCTCCGTAACGAGGCTGCTCGACCTTGGGACCGGCACGGGGGCCTTGCTCCTCGCCTGCCTGGCGGAGTTCCCGGGTGCATTCGGGGTTGGCGTGGACCGCAACCCGCGTGCGGCCGCTCTGGCGCGCGCCAATGCGGCCCGAAACGGGCTGGCGGACCGGGCCGCGCTGCTGGCGGGAGACTGGGCGGACGCGCTGTCCGGCCGTTTCGACCTGATCCTCTCGAACCCGCCCTATATCGAATCGAGCAGTATTCCCGGGCTGATGCCCGAAGTGGCCTTGCATGAGCCCGCCCTGGCGCTGGATGGGGGGGCGGATGGGCTGGACGCGTATCGGGCGCTTGCCTCGGCGCTGCCGCGCCTGCTGGCTGCGGGCGGAAAGGCGGTGCTGGAGCTCGGCCAGGGGCAGCAGGCACCCGTGGAGGCGATCATGCGGGGGGCAGGGCTCCGTCCCCTGGGCTGCCGGGAGGATCTCGGTGGGGTACCCCGCGCGCTGCTGCTGGGCGCTTGTTGAAATTTGCCGCCTGAAAAAACCATTTGGAGGAATCGGGCGGGGTCACTACCTTCACATGGCGGCCCCCTTCGCGGTATGCGGCGGGTCGGCCGGGGAACGGCTTTCCATGCCCCTGGCGGGCTGGCCTTCACCTCGGTCGCGCCGCCAGGCACAACAGATCGGTGTGCCCCCGAGGCATAGTGATCATCCTCTCGCCAGCCGGCCCCGGATGGGCCCAGGCCCTCTTCGCGCAGGCCGGCAGCGCGAGCATCCAGGTGCGAACCAGAACCAGATGAACATGAAGCGTATGCGCGGCCGCGGGAACTTCCGTCAGGGAGGACATGGCGGCGGCGGTGGTGGAGGGGGTGGGCCCCGGCACCACAATACCGGCAACCAGCCGATGAACCGCAACCATGTGTTCGACTCCATCGGGCCGGACATGCGGATGCGGGGCACGGCCCAGCAGTTGTTCGAGAAGTATCTTCAGCTCGGACGCGACGCGACGGGCTCTGGCGACCGCGTGATGGCCGAGGGCTATTTCCAGCACGCCGAGCATTATTTCCGCATCCTCACCGCCATGAACCAGGCGCAGCAGCAGCAGGGCGGCGGCGCGGCGCCTCAGCATGGCGGGCGCCGCTACCAGGGCGGCGACGGTCAGGGCGACGGCTTCGGCGAACCCGATGGCGACGGCAATGGCGGCTATGACGCTGCCCCGGCCGATGGCGCCGAGCCGCGCGAAACCGTCCAGTAGGCTATCCGCGGCACCGGGCATCCGGTGCCGCGTCGGGGCCCGGCTGGCCGGCCCGGGCGGCAGGGTCAGGTGATGACGGCGACCTCGATCTGACCGCGCCGGCGGAGCAGGTTCAGCGAAACGCCGCCATCTGCCTCATGCCGGCGCAGGCGCACATCGACGGAAGCGCTTCCGAGGCGGAGGTTCTCGATCCGCAGCTCGTCCAGCCAGCTTGGCAGGACGGGGCGCTGGAAGCGGATCACGCCTTCCTCAGGGCGGAAGCTCACGCCCAGCATGGCGCCCAGGGCGGCATGGGCCGTCGCAGCGGCCCAGGCATGCGGCAGGCAGGCCACCGGATAGGTCGTGGGGCCTTCCCCAAGGCGGCGGGGGAAGCCGCAGAACAGCTCCGGCAGGCGTCGCATGTCCACGGCCAGGGCCGAGTCATAGATCCCGGTGAGCAGCCTTTCGAGCTGCACGTTCAATCCGTAGCGCTTCATGCCCAGGGCGATCAGCCCGTTGTCGTGGGGCCAGACCGAGCCATTGTGGTAGGACATCGGGTTGTAGCGGCTCTCACCTTCCGCGATCGTCCGGATTCCCCAGCCGCAGAAGCTCTCCGGAGCCATCAGCGTCTGCGCAATGCGCCTCGCCCGGTCCGGGGAGGGCAGGCCGGTGAGCAGCGTGTGCCCGGCATTGGAGGAGCGTACCCGGCAAGGGCGCTTTTCCCCGTCCAGCGCCATGGCATAGGTGGAAAGTTCCTCGCACCAGAAGGCCTCCTCCACCCGGGCCTGCACGGCATCGGCGCGGTCGGTCCAGACCGCCGCCTCGTCCTCATGGCCCAGCGCCTTGGCCATCCGGCCCGCCCCGCGCCAGGCTGCCTCCGCATAGGCCTGCACCTCGATCAGCGCGATCGGTGCCTCGGCGAGGCGGCCGTCGTCGTGGAACACGCTGTCCCAGCTATCCTTCCAGCCCTGGTTCACCAGCCCGTTCGGCGACTGCCGGTCATATTCGAGCAGTAGGTCGCCATCGATGTCGCCATGGCGCTCGATCCAGCGCAGGGCGGCGATGATGTTGGGCCAGATCTCGCGGATCAGCGCCCAGTCGCCTGTCCGCTCCGCATACTGGGTCGCCAGCACGACGAAGAGCGGAGTGGAGTCCACGGAGCCGTAGTAGCGGCCAAAGGGCACCTCCCGCAGCGCCGCCATCTCGCCCAGCCGGCTCTCATGCAGGATCTTTCCCGGCTCCGCGTCCCGCGCCGGGTCCATCTCCGTGGCCTGCAGCCTCGCATGGTAGCGCAGCACCCCCCGCGCCAGCTCGGGATCCGCCCAGAGGCATTGCAGCGCGGTGATCAGGGAGTCGCGGCCGAAGGGGCAGGAGAACCAGGGGATGCCGGCATAGGGGAACGGACCTGACGGCGTCTGCGTGGTCAGCATCGTCAGGTCGGATTCCGACCGGGCGAACCAGTCATTGAAGGCCTGGTTGGAGGAGATGACCTGGGCACGCGCCCCCTCGCGCTCGGCGCGCCAGGCGCGCATCCCGGCCAGCAGCCCATCGAAGCCTGGCGCCTCGGGCGGTTGCTGTGCCTCCGGTCCAGATTCGCAGGTGATGGTCACCTCGATCACGGTCTTCGCGCCCGCGGGCAGTTCCAGCCGCCAGCGGTTGTCGCGGCCGGCCAGGGTGTCCGGGGCAGGATCGAAGCGGAGGCGCGTGCGGCGCTCCAGCTCGTCCAGGCCGCGATAGGCGAAGACAAGGGCGCCATCGGGCCGCGCCTCCGGCGGAAGGCGCTCGCCACGGCGCGCGCGCTTCTGGCCGCGCACCTCGAAGATGTCCGCAAAATCGGCGGCGAAGGTCAGCGACATCTCGGTCGAGAGATGGGCGTCGCCGAAGTTGCGCAGCGTGATTCGCTCCCGCACCACACCGGGGCCGAGCACCATCTGCCGCTCCAGGTGCACTGTGTCCCGCATGAGCTTGCGGTCCGGCGCGACGGGGATGTCGGGATTGGTCATGTTGACCGTCAGCATCGTGTTGTCCGCGCTGACGGCCGAGGACAGTAGCAGCGGGCGCAGCCCCGCCAGGCGGAGCGACAGGCGCGAGAGGAAGCGCGTGTCATCATGGAACAGCCCCTCGGCCGTGGAGCCGATGGCCTGGGCATCCCCGAAATGGTCGAGAACCAGGAAGGAAGAGCCGTTCTTCAGGGTGCGGGGGCGGTAGAGAGCCAGGGCCGTCGCCGCCGTCGCCGTCACGCTCCAGGCACCCTCGCCATCTGGCCGAGGCGCGCCCGGTGCTTCGTCATCCATGCGGGTCACTCCCTGTCGGCATGCCCGGCAAACGCGAAGCCCGGGTTGGCGGGCATCGCCGGTGCGCGAAGGCTGGGCCGGCCTTCGCCTAGGATGCGGGCCCCGCTGGGCGCGGGCAAGCGCCCGGCCCGCTCAGACCAGTTCGAGCGCGTCCCCGACCGCGACTCTTCCGCCCTCGGCGACGGTGGCGTGGACGCCAAGGTCCATATGGCCGAAATGTTCCTTGAGCAGGCGTGGCACGTCACAGTCCCGCTCGCCCGTCTGCAGATCCACCTGGGTGGCCGGGCAGCGCACCGTTCGCTTGAACACTGAGACGCGCGCCCCGCCCAGGAGCAGGTCCTGGCCCACCCATTCGTGCTCGGCCCAGGCTGGCAGGCCCGTGAAGTAGATGTTCGCCCTGAAGCGGAGCGGGTGCAGCCGGCGGCCGATTGCCTTTTCCAGCGCCTCCAGGCTCGCCAGGTTGATCAGCGAGATTCCCTTGAGCTTCTGGTCCGTGAAGGCGTGCCCCGGCACTTCGGTGAAGCGGGGCGGGCGCGGCGTGCCATCCGGGCCGGTGCCGTAGCGCGCCTCCTCGCCGAGGAAGCGGATCAGCCACTCGCCCAGGGCGGCCTTGCCCTCTGCGGTGCCGGTGGGGGCGGAGAGGGGAGGGTGGCCCTCCGCCGCGAGGGAGAGGGTATGCGCGCGCGGGTCGAAGGCGGCGCGCACCAGCACCACCTTTCCGTTCTTCATCATGCAGGCGAAGTTCTGCTTCGGCAGGAAGCGCGGTTCGGCCTCATCGAAGGGAGCGTCGCCCTGGGCGAGCGCGAAGCGCCGGTCATGGGGTATGGTCTCGCCAGCGGCCAGCTCCACCTCCTCCAGGCTCTCAGCCGAGAGTCCTTTCACGGGGTAGCGATAGAGCCGTTCGACGCGCATCGGATTTCCTTCCCAGGCCTCTTGAAGCCCGCCCGAACCCGATACCACATCACTGTCAAACGCCTAAACCGTCGCCTGATAGGGGCGGGGAGGGCGGTCGCCAAAGATCCCCCGGAGTTCCGATCCGGGGCGGAGGGACAGAGCATGGACCTTGAGAAACTGACCGAGCGCGCCCGCGGATTCCTGCAGGCCGCGCAGACCATTGCAATCCGCGAGTATCACCAGCGCGTCACGCCCGAGCACCTGCTGAAGGCGCTTCTGGACGATGATGAGGGCGCAGCCTCCGGCCTGATCCGCGCAGCGGGCGGCGATGCCGCCGCCGCGAAGCGGGAGGTGGATGCCGAGGTCGCGAAGAATCCTCGCGTTTCCGGCGGCGGCGCTGGCCAGCCGCAGGTGACGCCCGATTTCGTCCGCGTGCTCGACGCCGCCGAGCGCATGGCGAGCCAGGCCGGCGACAGCTTCGTCGCCCAGGACCGCCTGCTGGTGGCGATCGCCTCCAGCGACACGCCGTCCGGCCGGATCCTCGTCAAGGCTGGCGCGACGGCGCAGAAGCTGCAGGCCGCCGTGGCGGAGCTGCGCAAGGGGCGCACCGTGGACAATGCCAATGCCGAGCAGCAATTCGATGCGCTGAAGAAGTATGCGCGCGACCTGACGGAAGCGGCGCGTTCCGGCAAGCTGGACCCGGTGATCGGGCGCGACGAGGAAATTCGCCGCACCATCCAGGTTCTGGCGCGGCGCACCAAGAACAACCCGGTGCTGATCGGCGAACCCGGCGTGGGCAAAACGGCCATCGTGGAAGGCCTGGCGCTGCGCATCGTGAATGGCGACGTGCCGGAGGCGCTGAAGACCAAGCGCGTGCTCGCGCTTGACCTCGGCGCGATGGTGGCGGGCGCGAAGTATCGCGGCGAGTTCGAGGAGCGCCTGAAGGGCGTGCTCACGGAGATCGAGAGCGCGGCCGGCGAGGTGATCCTCTTCATCGACGAGATGCACACGCTGGTCGGTGCGGGCAAGGCGGACGGGGCGATGGACGCGTCCAACCTCCTCAAGCCGGCCCTGGCACGCGGCGAGCTGCACTGCATCGGTGCGACCACGCTGGATGAGTACCGGAAGCATGTGGAGAAGGATGCGGCCCTTGCCCGTCGGTTCCAGCCGGTCTTCGTCGGCGAGCCGACGGTGGAGGACACCATCTCCATCCTGCGCGGCATCCGGGAGAAGTATGAGCTGCACCATGGCGTGCGGATCGCGGACTCCGCCCTCGTCGCGGCGGCGACGCTTTCCAACCGCTACATCACGGACCGTTTTCTGCCGGATAAGGCGATCGACCTGGTGGATGAGGCGGCGTCCCGCCTTCGCATGGCCGTGGACAGCAAGCCGGAGGAGCTGGACGCGATTGACCGGGACCTGATGCGGTCCCGGATCGAGCGAGAGGCCCTGAAGCGCGAGACCGATGCGGCGAGCCGCGACCGGCTGGAGAAGCTCGAGCGCGAGATCGCCTCGCTGGAGGAACGCTCGGCCGAGCTGTCCGCGCGCTGGCAGGCGGAGAAGAACAAGCTTACCGAGGCCCAGAAGGCCAAGGAGGAGCTGGACCGCGCCCGCACCGAGGTGGAGCTTGCGCAGCGCAAGGGCGACTACGCCCGGGCCGGCGAGCTGACCTACGGCGTGATCCCGGGGCTGGAGAAGAAGATCGCGGAGGCTTCCGACGAGGGCCGTCTCGTGAACGAGGCGGTCACGGAGGAGGGTGTCGCGGCGGTCGTCTCGCGCTGGACCGGTGTGCCGGTCGAGAAGATGCTGGAGGGCGAGCGCGCCAAGCTCATCCGCATGGAAGACGAGCTGCGCAGGCGGGTCGTCGGCCAGGAGGAGGCGCTGGAGGCCGTGTCGAAAGCCGTCCGGCGCGCCCGCGCCGGGCTTCAGGACCCGTCACGCCCGATCGGCAGCTTCCTCTTCCTTGGCCCGACGGGCGTGGGCAAGACCGAGCTGACCAAGGCGCTGGCGAGCTTCCTGTTCGACGACGACCGCGCACTGCTGCGCATCGACATGTCGGAGTACATGGAGAAGCACGCGGTCGCCCGGCTGATCGGCGCCCCCCCCGGGTATGTCGGCTATGAGGAGGGCGGTTCGCTCACCGAGGCTGTCCGGCGCCGGCCCTATCAGGTCATCCTCTTCGACGAGGTGGAGAAGGCCCATGAGGACGTGTTCAACGTCCTCCTCCAGGTGCTCGACGACGGACGGCTGACGGACGGGCAGGGGCGGACGGTCGATTTCCGCAACACGCTGATCGTCCTGACCAGCAATCTGGGCAGCGAGATCCTGGCGGCCCAGCCCGAGGGCGAGGACGTGGATCTGGTGCGCGGCCAGGTGATGAACGTGGTGCGCACCCGGTTCCGCCCCGAGTTCCTCAACCGGCTGGACGAGGTCGTGCTCTTCCGCCGGCTTGCCCGGGGCGACATGGGTTCCATCGTGGAAATCCAGCTCGGCCGGCTGCGCAAGCTGCTGGAGGAGCGCAAGATCACGCTCGAACTGGACCAGGATGCCCGGGACTGGCTGGCCGAGGCCGGATACGACCCTGTCTATGGCGCCCGGCCGCTCAAGCGGGTGATCCAGAGGAACCTGCAGGACCGGCTTGCCAATCTGCTGCTGGAGGGCAGCGTTCGGGATGGCCAGGCGCTGCGGGTCTCCGTTGGCCCGGACGGGCTGGAGGTCACCCCGGCGAGTTCCTTCGCGGAAATCGTGTGATACCCCTTTGACAGGTTTGGGGCGGCACCATATAAGCCGCCCCACACCGACGGCGCCTGAAACGGCCGCCACGGTGGCCCCGGACGAAGTGAATGGGCAGGGTTGACGAGGTGGTCTACGGCCGCCATATACGTCGCCCGCCGCGCTTCAGTCGGCGGTTTCGATCAGAGGTTGGGCTTGCCCAGCCGGGGTAATGCCCGGGGCTTTTGGCGTTCGTTCCTTCACAATCATATCTGATTTCCTGAAGACGAGAAGAGATCCTGTGGATTTCTTGCCTTGATCTTGGGGTGGCCTTTGGTGGTTGTCCTGGGGTTGATCGTGGATGGGGAGGGAT
>NZ_JAGIZB010000045.1 GCF_017813395.1 Pararoseomonas baculiformis
AGCGCACCGTCGATGGCCTCTGGAACACCATCGGCCGCCTCATCCCAACCTTCACCCCAGCCGAATGCACCAACTACTTCGCCGCAGCTGGTTACGACCCAGACTTATGGGAAACCGCTCTAGAAGAAGATGATGGTGAGGGGTCCGGGGAGAGGAAGAATTCCTTCTTCCTCTCCCCGGGATGCGGCATCACTCGATGGCGCGGAACCCGGTTGCCCGCACCACCCCGGCCCAGCGCGCCGTTTCTTCCCGCATCAGCGTCCCGAAGGCGGCCTGCCCGTTGCCGGCCACGCGGAACCCGGCTTCCTGCATGCGGTTCTGGAGGGCCGGGCTGCGGAGGGCGCGGAGCGTGGCGCCTTCCAGCGCGTCTCTGACCGCGGCCGGGGTGGCGGCCGGGGCCACCAGGCCGAACCAGGCGTTGAAGGCGAGGTCGGGCTGGTTGAGTTCCGCCACGCCCGGCACGCCGGGCAGCAGGGGGGAGCGGGCGGGGCCGGTGACGGCCAGGGCCTTCAGCCTTCCGTCGCGGACATGGGGTGCCACGAGCGCCACCGTGCCGAACATGCCCTGGACATTGCCGTTCAGCACCGCGCCCATGGCATCTCCGGTGGAGCGGAAATGGACGGGCTCGGCTTTCAGCCCGGCGCTGTTGGCCAGGATGGCGGCGCCGAAATGGCCGGGCGTGCCTGCCCCGAAGGTGCCGAGGAAGATGGAAGGACGAGCCTTCGCCCAGGCCAGGTATTCCGCGAAGCTGCCCACGGGGATGGAGGCAGGGACCACCAGGGCGAAATCGGCCGCGGCCACTTCGGCGATGGGCGCGAAGTCGCGCGCGGGGTCGTAGGGCAGGCGGGCATAGGTGCTGGGCGCCATGGCGAGCTGCCCGACCTCACCAAGGAGAAGGGTGGTGCCGTCTGGCGCGGCACGCGCCACCTCCTGCGCGGCGATGGCGCCGGCGGCGCCGGGCTTGTTGTCCACCACCACCCCGGCGGGAAGTCCGTCCTTCAGCCCATCGGCCAGGAGGCGGGCGACGAGGTCCGGCCCGCTGCCCGGCGGGAAGCCGAGGACGATTCGCAGGGGCCGGTCCGGCAGGGCGGCGCGGGATGCGGCGGGAAAGAGCAGCGCGGCGGCGAGCATGGCGCGCCGGGTCGCGATTTTCATGGACGTCCTCCGTTCTTTTTTACCATCATCAAGGAGCTGGATAGGCTTGACCACCCTGCACCCCGCCCCGTGAGGGTACAGTGGGGTGCGGAATGTTAAGTAACTATACGGTTATTTTCGCGGCTCCCTGCAATCCAGCCTTAATTTTGCTCTCGTGCTGCGCGACATTAGGGCCCATTCCCAACGGTTCCCGTCATTCAGGGGGACCGGCCAGCCGGAGGCACGCACTTAACAATGACCGACACTACCCATGCCCGCGCCCTGTCCGGCACTGGCGTGTCCGCCCCCCAGACGGTGCATGCGAACCTCACTGCCCCCGGCCTGACCACCCATGCCCTTCGCCGCGGCGAGGGCCGGCTTTCCGCCGATGGCGCCTTCATGGCCGTGACCGGCGTGCATACCGGCCGTTCGGTCGCCGACAAGTTCGTGGCCGATGATCCCGAGGTCACGCAGGAGATCTGGTGGGGCAAGGTCAACCAGAAGCTCGATCCCGCGAAGTTCGAGGCCTTCACCACCGATGTCCGCGCCTTCCTCGGCGCGCAGCCGGAGCTGTTCACCCAGGACCTCTATGCCGGCGCCGACCCCGCGCACCGCATCAAGGTGCGGCTGGTGACCACCAATGCCTGGCACGCCATGTTCGCCCGCAACATGTTCATCCGCCCCCCGGTGGAGGAGCTGGAGGGCTTTGAGCCGGACTACGTGATCCTGCACGCCCCGGAGATGGAGGCGAAGGCCGAGCATGGCGGCCGCGCCAGCTCCACCACGCTGATCGCGCTCTCCTTCGCGAAGAAGATCATCGCGGTCGCCGGAACCAGCTACGCCGGCGAGATCAAGAAGAGCATCTTCACCGTGATGAACTGGCTGCTGCCGGCCAAGGGCGTGCTGCCGATGCACTGCTCGGCCAATGTGGGCAAGGCCGGTGACACGGCGCTGTTCTTCGGCCTGTCCGGCACGGGCAAGACCACGCTCTCCTCCGATCCCGAGCGCGCGCTGATCGGCGATGACGAGCATGGCTGGACGAAGACGGGCGTCTTCAACTTCGAGGGCGGATGCTACGCCAAGGTCATCAAGCTTTCCAAGGACGCCGAGCCGCAGATCTGGGATGCCTCCCACCGCTTCGGCGCCGTGCTGGAGAACGTGGTCGCCGATGAGCGCGGCAACCTCGATCTCGACAATGGCTCGCTGACCGAGAACACGCGCTCCTGCTACCCGGTCGAGTTCATCCCGAACACGCAGCCCGGCGGCATGGCCGGCCTGCCGAAGAACGTGGTGATGCTGACGGCCGATGCCTTCGGCGTGCTGCCGCCGATCGCGAAGCTGACCCCGGCGCAGGCGATGTACCACTTCATGTCCGGCTACACCGCGAAGGTGGCGGGCACGGAGAAGGGCCTGGGCAAGGAGCCGCAGGCCACCTTCTCCACCTGCTTCGGCGCCCCCTTCCTGCCGCGCCACCCCGAGGTGTACGGCAAGATGCTGGCCGAGCTGATCGAGCGCGACGGCGCGCAGGTGTGGCTGGTGAACACCGGCTGGACCGGCGGCGCCTACGGCACGGGCCAGCGCATGTCCATCAAGCACACCCGCGCCCTGCTGCGCGCCGCGCTGGATGGCTCGCTGTCCAAGGCCGAGTTCGTGCAGGAGCCCTTCTTCGGCCTGGCCATCCCGAAGGCGGTGGAGGGCATTCCGGCCGAGGTGCTGAACCCGCGCGACAGCTGGGCGGACAAGGCGGCCTATGACAAGACCGCCAAGGACCTCCAGTCCCGCTTCGAGGCGAATTTCGAGACCTTCGCCGGCGCGGTGAGCGAGGATGTGAAGAAGGCGGCGATCAAGGCCGCGGCCTGATCCATTCTTCAGGCATTGAACGGGAAAGGGGGCCTCGCGGCCCCCTTTTTCGTGTCCGGGCCGCGGCGCCTACTCCGCCTTCAGGTCCAGCTCCCGCACCTTCCTGCCCCAGAAATCATATTCCTCGCGGATTGCCTTCGCGAAATCGGCGCGGGGCTGGGCCGCGGCCACTTCCAGCCCGTCGCGTTCCAGGCTGCGGGCGAAGCGCGGGTCGCGGATGGCCTTGTTGGCCGCAGCCTCCAGCCGGCTCATCTCGGCATCCGGCGTGCCGGCAGGGGCGAAGATGCCGTGCCAGCCCAGGATGACGATGCCGGGCAGCCCGGCCTCGGAGAGGGTGGGCACCTCGGGCAGGGAGGGCAGGCGGTGCTCGCCCGTCACGGCGATGGCGCGCAGCCGCCCGTCCTTGGCCAGGGGCACGGCGGGCGGGGGCGAGGAGAAGTTCATCGTCACCCGGCCCGCCACCACGTCCTGCAGGGCGGGCGCGGTGCCGCGATAGGAGATGTGCTCCATCTCCAGCCCCGCTGCCTCGGCGAAGAGCACGCCGGCCAGATGGTTGTTGGAGCCGACACCGCCGGAGGAGAAGGTGAAGCCCGCCCCCGGCCGCTTCCCGGCCGCGATCAGCTCCTGCAGCGTGTTGGCCTGCACCTTCGGGTCGATCACCAGGACGTACTGGTAGGAGCTGGCCTTGGTGACGGGCGCCAGGGCGGTGGAGAGGTTGATCCGGTCGTTCCGCTGCAGATGCGGGTTCACCACGATGTTGGTGGAGACGGCGAAGAGCAGCGTGGTGCCATCCGGCCGCGCGCGGGCGACGGCGGTGGCGCCCACATGGCCCGCGGCCCCGCCGCGGTTCTCCACGATGACGTTCTGGCCCAGCTGCTCCATCAGGATCGGCGCCAGTTCCCGCGCCACGATGTCCGTGCCGCCGCCGGCGGCATAGGGCACGATGAGCGTGATGGGGCGCCCCTGGCCCGTTCCCTGAGGGCTTCCCTGGGAGGTTCCCTGAGAGGTTCCCTGAGCCTGGGCGCGGGTTATGAGAGCGGGGGCCGCGAGGAGCGGCAGGAGATGGCGGCGCTGCATGGTCGTTTGCCTCCGGAGATTGGGTGAGCAGGCCACGGCGCCCCCTCCGCTGCAAGCCGCTTCACGGCCCCGGTCGTGATGGCATGATGCGCCCGGCAGGACGGAGTGGCGCGTGACGAACGGACCCATCGGCCTTCGCGGCCCCGCCTTCACCTTCCGCCACGATCCCTTCCAGGGTGAGGCGGAGGAGGCGCTGGTGCATTGGCCCGATGCGCTGGTCGTCATGCGGGACGGGGTGATCACCGGCTTTGGCGACCATGCGGCGGAACGCCCGCGCCACCCGGACGACCTTGAGGTGCACCACTATCCCGAGGGCATCATCGCTCCGGGCTTCGTGGATGCGCATGTCCACTACCCCCAGCTGGAGATGACGGGCGCCTTCGGGGAGACCCTGCTGGACTGGCTGCGGCGCTACACCTTTCCCACCGAGCTGCGCTTCGCCGATGCGGCGCATGCCGCGCGGGCGGCCGGGATTTTCCTGCGCGAGCTGCTGCGTGCGGGCACCACCACCGCCGCCGTCTATTGCACGGTGCACGAGCATTCCGCCAACGCCCTCTTCGCCGGGGCGGAGCGGCTGGGGATGCGGATCATCGCCGGCAAGGTGCTGATGGACCGCAACGCGCCCGAGGGATTGCTGGATGGCGAGGACCACGGCATTCCCGCCACGCGCCGCCTGATCGCGCGCTGGCATGGTCGCGGGCGGCTGCTCTACGCCATCACGCCGCGCTTCGCGCCCTCCTGCACCGATGCGGCGCTGCAGGCCGCAGGGCGGCTCTGGTGGGATCATCCCGGCACCTATGTGCAAACCCATCTCTGCGAGACGGAGAAGGAGATCGCCTGGGTGCGGGAACTGTTTCCCGCCGCTTCATCCTATCTCGATGTCTATGACCGCGCGGGGCTGGTGGGGCCGCGCGCCGTGATGGGCCATGCGGTGCATGTGAACGAGGGCGACATCGCCGGCTTGCGCGAAAGCGGCTGCGGCGTGGCGCATTGCCCCAGCTCCAACCTCTTTCTCGGCAGCGGGCTGTTCCGGCTGCATGACGTGGCGGGGGAGGGGGTGCGGGTGGCGCTGGGCAGCGATGTCGGCGCGGGCACCTCCCTGTCCACGCTGCGCAGTCTGGGGGATGCCTACAAGGTCGCGCGGCTGCGCGGGGCGCGGCTGCACCCGGCCCAGGCCTTCTGGCTGGCCACGCGAGGCGGGGCGGAGGCGCTGCGGCTGGAGGACCGGATCGGCACCATCGCGCCGGGGATGGAGGCGGACATGGTGGTGCTGGACCCGCGCGCCACGCCTGCCCTGGCCCTGCGGACCGAGGGGCGGCGGGACTTGGCCGACCTCCTCTTCGCCCTCATGGCGCTGGGCGATGAGCGGGCGGTGCGCGCCACCTATGTGGCCGGCCGCCTGGCCCATGAACGGGATGCTCCCCCGGCCTGAAACGGCGCCGGCCCGCCCCCGCGAGGGGACGGGCCGGGCAAGGCATCCTTCCGGCGTGCTGCCGGGACCGCTGCGTTCAGCGGGCGCGGGCGCGGGTGCGGCTCGTGGAGTTCCGGGCCGGGGCCGAGGCAGGGGCCGGGGTGGCGGCGGGGGCCGGCGTGGCAGCCGCCGGGGTCACGCTGGCCGGGGCCGGGGCGCGGGAGCGGTCCAGCTCCTCATACATGCACTTCTTGAGGCCGAACTCGGTCGCGCCGGGCAGGCGCTGCTGGCAGGCCGGGCGGAAGGCCTCCTCGGGCGGGGGAGCAACGGCCGGGGGCGGCGGCGGGGTGGCGGCACAGGCCGCCAGCAGGGCCAGCGACGGGAGCAGCGCGGCCTTCAGGATCGTCTTGGTCACTGGTTCGTCCTCGGGAACAGCACCCCGTTGCGCGGGGCGGAGGCTCTTCTAAGGCCCAGCGCGACGCGCGTCACCGGCCTTTTCACGGGGTTGCGAGAAGTGGCTGCGGCTCAGGGTTAAGTTGTGTCCTGGAGAACGCGCCCGGTGCCGCCTTCCGGGCGGGGCTCAACGCCCCCGCCTGGCAAGCGGGCCGTATCCGCCCCCTGTCGGGGTGACGATGGTCACCGCCTCCCCGGCCTTCAGGGCCGAGCGGGCGCAGCCCGGCAGCTTCTCCACCCTTCCGTCCAGCCGGCGGACGAGGTTCTGGCCCAGCTCGCCCGCCTCACCGCCGAGAAGGCCGGGGGGCGGCACCTCCCGGTGCCCTGCGAGGATGGCGACCTCCATGTCCTCCAGGAAGCGGATCGTGCGGCGCGTGCCGTCGCCGGCCTTCCATTGCCCCTGCCCGCCGGAATCCGGGCGGATGGAGAATTCCTCCAGCACCACGGGGAAGCGGGTTTCCAGGATCTCCGGGTCGGTCAGGCGGGAATTTGTCATGTGGGTCTGCACGCCCGGCGCGCCGTCGAAGCCCTCGCCCGCCGGGGCGCCGGAGCAGATGGTCTCGTAATACTGGTAGGTGGCGTTGCCGAAGGTCAGGTTGTTCATCGTGCTCTGCGCCGGGGCAAGGGAGCCAGTGGCGGCGAGCAGCGCGGAGGTGACGGCCTGCGACACCTCCACATTTCCCGCCACCACCGCCGCCGGCCATTGCGGGGAGAGCATGGAGGCTTCCGGCACGACGATGCGGATGGGCCGCAGGCAGCCGGCATTCATCGGGATGTCGGAATCCACCAGCAGGCGGAAGCAGTAGAGCACGGCCGCGCGGGTGACGGGGCGGGGCGCGTTGAAGTTATCCGGCTGCTGCGGGGAGGTGCCGGTGAAATCCACCACCGCCTCGCGCGCCGCGCGGTCCACGGTGATCCGCACGCGCACGCGGCGGCCGGAATCCATGGCGTAGTCGAAGGAGGAATCCTCTGGCAGCCGGTCCAGCACGCGGCGCACGCTCTCGGCCGCGTTGTCCTGCACATGGGCCATGTAGGCGTGCACGACATCGGCGCCGAAGCTCTCCACCGCGCGCAGCAGCTCCGCCGCGCCGCGCGCATTGGCCGCCACCTGGGCCTTGAGGTCCGCGATGTTCTGCGGCGGGTTGCGCGCGGGATAGGCCGCGCCGGTCAGCAGCGCCAGCGCCGCATCCTCGCGGAAGCGGCCCCTCTCCACGAGGTGGAGATTGTCGATATAGACACCCTCCTGCTCGATGGTGGTGGCGTCGGGCGACATGGAGCCGGGCGCGGTGCCGCCGATATCGGCATGGTGGCCGCGCGAGGCGACCCAGAAGATCACCTTGCCGTCCTTGCCGAAGACCGGCGTGCAGACGGTGATGTCGGGCAGATGCGTGCCGCCGTTATAGGGCGCGTTGATGGCCCAGACATCGCCGGGCCCGGGGTTCGGGTTGGCGCGGATGACGCTTTCCACGCTGCCATCCATGGATCCCAGATGAACGGGGATATGCGGCGCGTTGGAGACGAGGCCTCCTTCCGCGTCGAAGACGGCGCAGGAGAAGTCCAGCCGCTCCTTGATGTTCACGGAGCTGGCGGTGTTCTGCAGCGCGACGCCCATCTGCTCGGCGATGGAGCGGAAGAGGTTGTTGAAGATCTCCAGCATGACCGGGTCGGCTTCCGTGCCGAGCGCGGCGTTGCGGGCGAGCGGCTCCACGCGGTCCAGCACGAGATGGTCGGCGGGGGTGAGCACCACGGACCAGCCGGGCTCCACCACCACGGTCTGGTTCGGCTCGATGATCAGGGCGGGGCCGGTCACCGCCTGGCCCGGGCGCAGCGCCTCTCGGCGATAGACGGCCGCATCGTGCCATGCACCGTTCGAGAAGATGCGCGTGCTGCGCAGCGGCTCGGCAGCGCCGCCTTCGCCCGCGCGCGTGGCGAGTGCGGCGGAGGCGCCGCCACCGGCAGCCTCGGCCAGCGCCGCTTCGATCACCACGGCGCGGGAGGGATCGGTGAAGCCGAAGCGGGCGAGATGCGCGGCCTCGAAGGCTTCGCGCAGCGCATCGGCGCGGAGCGTGGTGGCGGAGGCGGCCACATCCCTCTCGCCCGGGATCTCCAGCGCGGGGATTTCCAGTGGCGTATCGGTGCCGGCGTAGCGGAGCTGGAGCGCGATGCGGGTGGAAAGGAGATCACCGCCGACGCCCTGGGCCAGGACCTCCGCCCGCGCCTCGGCGGCCAGGGTTTGCAGGGCGGGGGCGATGCCCGCCAGCGCCTTATCCACCAGCGGCTGGTCGAGTGTGCGCTGGCGCAGGGCGCGGATATCGGCCAGGCCCATGCCATAGGCCGAGAGCAGGCCGGAGAAGGGGTGGATCAGCACGCGCGTCATCGCCAGCGCATCCGCCACCAGGCAGGCATGCTGGCCCGAGGCGCCGCCGAAGGCGTTCAGCACGTATTTGGTGATGTCGTAGCCGCGCTGGACGGAAATGGTCTTGATCGCCTCCGCCATGCCGGCGACCGCGATGCGCAGCGCGCCATCGGCAACCGATTCCGGCGTGCGGTCCCCGCCGAGTTCGGCCGCCAGCTTCGCGAAGCCCTCGCGCACGGCCTCCACGTCCAGCGGCTGGTCCTGATCCGGGCCGAAGATGGAGGGGAAGAGGTCCGGCACCAGCTTGCCGGTCATGACATTGCAGTCGGTGACGGTCAGCGGGCCGCCGCGGCGGTAGCAGGCCGGGCCGGGATTGGCGCCCGCGCTTTCCGGACCCACGCGAAGGCGCCCATCGGCGTAGCGCACGATGCTTCCGCCACCCGCCGCCACGGTGTGGATCAGCATCATCGGCGCGCGCATCCGCACGCCCGCCACCTCCGTTTCCAGTGCGCGTTCGAACTGGCCGGCATAATGGGCGACATCGGTGGAGGTGCCGCCCATGTCGAAGCCGATCACCTTCTCGAAGCCGGCCTCGGCGCCCGTGCGGGCCAGCGCCACGACACCGCCGGCGGGGCCGGAGAGGATGGCGTCGCGCCCCTGGAAGAGGGATGCGGCGGTGAGGCCGCCGGCCGAGGTCATGAACATCACCCGCGCGCCTGTGCGGGCGACATCCAGCTCCTCCTCCACCTGCGCGACGTAGCGGCGCAGCACGGGGGAGAGATAGGCGTCCACCACCGTGGTGTCGCCGCGGCCGACAAGCTTGATGAGAGGCCCGACCTCATGGCTGGCCGAGACCTGGGCGAAACCCATTTCCCGCGCCATGGCGGCGGCGCGGGCCTCGTGCTCCGGGAACTTCCAGGAATGCAGGAAGACGATGGCCAGGGAGCGGAAGCCATCGGCCTTCAGCGCCTCCAGCGTGGCGCGCAGCGCGCCCTCGTCCAGCGCGGCTTCCACCGTGCCATCGGCCCGCACGCGCTCGCTGATCTCCTCCACCCGCGCATAGAGCAGTTCGGGCTTCACCACGCGGCGGGCGAAGATGTCGCGCCGGGCCTGGTGGCCGATGGCCAGGGCATCGCGGAAGCCCCGCGTGGTGATCAGCGCGGTGCGCTCGCCCTTGCGCTCCAGCAGGGCGTTGGTGGCGACCGTCGTGCCCATCCGCACCTCGCCCACCGCGCCCTGGGGGATGGGCGCGCCGGAAGCGAGGCCCAGATGCAGCCGGATGCCCTGCACGGCGGCATCGCGATAGGCGCCGGGATTCTCGGAAAGCACCTTCCGGGCATGCAGCCGCCCCTGGGGATCGCGCCCGATCACGTCGGTGAAGGTGCCGCCGCGGTCCACCCAGAAGTCCCAGGCCCGGTTCGGCGAGGTTCGGGCGGAGGCGGGCATGCGGAACTCCTGGATGCGGCGCGGTGATGCTTAGCCCGGCGCCGGGCGAGCGGAAAGCGCGCGCCCCCGCAAACCCGGCGGGAGCGGAGCGTTCAGGATGTTGTCTGCCGTTGAGGACGAAACCCGATGACGCAACCGCGCGGCCTTCTCCTCCTGGCGGCTCTGGCCGCCCTTTCCGGCCTGCTGCCAGCCTGCACCCAGGGCTATTCGCCCGGCGCCACCGTGCCCGGGGTCACGCCCTTGAACCCGGTGACGGGCCCGATCAGCCGGGGCAATCCCGGCACGGGGCGCGGCCAGGAGATCATGCCGGACGACAATCGCGGCGCCTCGTTCTGAGGCGCCGGCAAGCCTTCAGCCCGCCGCCGGACCGCGCGGCAGCCACTGGCCGGAGCCGGGGCGGGCCAGCACCTCGCCGTCGCGCATGGCCAGCTCGCCGCGGCGGATGGTGGCGGCGGGCCAGCCCGTGACCTGCATGCCCTCATAGGGCGTGTAGTCGATGGCGTGCTGCATCAGGGCGTTGGTGATGGTCACGGGGCGGCTGGCGTCCCACAGCACCAGGTCGGCATCGCTGCCCACGGCGATCACGCCCTTTCGGGGATAGAGGCCCGCGATCCTCGCTGGGTTCTCCGCCACCAGCTTCGCGAAGGCGGGCAGGCCGATCCACCCCTTGGAGACGCCTTCCGAGAAGATGATGGGCAGCCGGGCGGCCAGGCCGGGAATGCCGTTGGGGATGGCGTCGAAGCTCGCATCGCGCCCGTTCCTTGCCTTGCCCCGCACGCCTTCGAAGGAAAATCCGCAATGGTCCGATGTGACCACGTCCAGCACGCCGCGGCGGATCATGGCCCAGATGCCCTCATGGTCGGCGGCCATGCGGGGGGCGGGGCTGCACATGAACTTCGCGCCCTCGAAGCCCGGCCGGTCCATGTCATCGGCGGTGAGGGTGACATATTGCGGGCAGGTCTCGCCTTTCACGGGCAGGCCGCGCGCCTGGGCGCGGGCGATCTCCTCGGCCACCTCGGCGCAGGACACGTGGAAGACCTGGATGGGCTGGCCCACCAGCTCGGCAAGGGCGATGGCGCGGCCGGTGGCCTCGCGCTCCACCACGGGCGGGCGGGAGGTGGCGTGGTATTTCGGCGCGGTGCAGCCGGCGGCGAGCAGGGCCTCCGTGGCCAGGCGGATGGCGTCGTGGTTCTCGCAATGCACATGCACCATCAGCCCGTGGCGCTTCGCGGCCTGGAGCACGCGCAGGAAGGCGGCGTCATCCAGGTGCAGGGCGTCATAGGTCATGAACGCCTTGAGACTGCCCACCCCATCCGCCACCAGGGTGGGGATCTCGGCCATGGCGGCGGGCGAGGGATCGGCGATGATCTGGTGGAAGCCGTAGTCGATCATGGCGCTTGCGGCGCGGGCGCGGGCCGCCCGGTGCTGGTCCAGCAGCATCCCGCCCTTGAACTGCGGCGTATGGGCGACGACCGAGGTGGTGCCCCCGGCCAGGGCGGAGCGGGAGGCACTCTCCCAGCTCTCCTCCTGGAAGCCGCCTTCGGGGAAGGGTTCCTCGATATGGCAATGGGTGTCCACGCCGCCGGGCAGGACCAGCTGGCCGGTGGCGTCGATCACCTGCGCCGCCGTCTCGATCCGGTCCGCGATCGCGGCGATCCGGCCATCCGAGATGCCGATGTCGCAGCGTGCCACCGTATCGCCGAGAACGGCGGTGCCGCCGCGGATGGCCAGATCGAACATGCCCGCAATTCCCCTGCAATCGCCGCGTCGTGGCATGGCGAATCGCCGCCTGCCAGGCAATGACGGCATCATGCCGCCGTGGCGAGGCAAGATCCCGGCCATCCTCGGGGCGCAGCACGGCGGGGCGTCATGGCCGGGCCGGGCCGCGGCTACGCTCCGGCCGGCAGAGGGGCAGGAGCCCGGCCTTCGCGCCGAGGCGCCGCCCGGCCGGCCCTGGAAGGGAATTGGCGAAGCTCGCGTGACCGGGCGCGCACTTCCGGGTTCCTGGCGTGTTGTGTGCCTGCTGGCGGCGCGCCCGCCTAGCGCTCCCGCCAGGTGGGGCGCCGGTCCGCCGGGGCACGCAGCCAGAGCGCCGCGTCACGGATCAGGCGATGACGGGTGCCGCTCAGCAGCCTCCAGGCAGTGAACAGGGTGCAGAGAACAGGAAGGACGGCGTGGTGTTTGGACGACATCGCAGGGGGCCTGATCGCCGGAACGGGGGGAGCCTGCGCCGTGCCGCTGACGGAATGCTGACACTCCCCACCGCCCCGGATGCCCGGGGCTGAGGTGGCGCCATGCCAGCCTGGTTCACCGCCGACACGCATTTCGGCCATGGCGCCCTGCGCGCCCTGATGCGCCGTCCCTTCGACAGCACGGCTGCCATGGATGCCGCCCTGGCCGAGGCCTGGAATGCCGCGGTGGGGCCGGAGGACGAGGTGTGGCACCTGGGCGATTTCGCCGTGGGCCATCGCAACCCGGCCGGGCTCCTCGGATCCCTCCATGGCGTGAAACATCTGGTCTGGGGCAACAACGACCCGCCGGCGATCCGCGCCCTGCCGGGCTGGGCCAGCGTGCAGCCCTATGTCGAGCTTGAACGCGAGGGGCAGGCGCTGGTGCTCTGCCATTATCCCTTCCGCAGCTGGAACGGGCAGGGCAAGGGCGCCTGGAACCTGCATGGCCATTCCCATGGGCGGCTGAAGCCGCTGCCGCGCCAGTTCGACGTGGGCGTGGACCCGAGCGGCTACCGCCCCGTGCGACTTTCTGATCTCCGCGTCCCACGCCGCGGCACGAAGCGTGTATTATCGGCACCCGACGCACCGGATGCGTGAGCCCCCGCGCATGACCCGCCTGCCTGCCCTGCAGATCGTCCTTCCCCTGCTGCGGCCCCATGCGGGGCGCGTGGCCGGGGCGGTGCTGGCCATGGCCACGGCGGCGGGGCTGCTGCTGCTTCTGGGCCAGGGGCTCCGCCGCATCGTGGATGACGGCTTCTCTGGCGCCGGCGGCACCTCCAGCCTGGACCATCACGCGCTGCTGATGCTGGGGCTGGTGGTGCTGCTGGGCATCAGCACGGCCAGCCGCTTCTTCCTGGTTTCCTGGCTGGGCGAGCATATCGGGCTGGCGCTGCGGCAGCGCGTCTTCGCCCATGCGCTGCGGTTGCCGCCGAGCCATTACGAGCAGCGCCGCACGGGCGACGTGCTGACCCTGCTGACGGCGGACACGGAGATCCTGCGCGGCCTGGTGGGGGCCGCCGTCTCGCAATGGCTGCGCGCGCTGATCACGGCGCTGGGCGCCCTGGCGATGCTGTTCTTCACCAGCCCGCGCCTCACCTTCCTCGTCATCGCGGTCACGCCGCTGGTCGTGCTGCCGCTGGTGGTGTTCGGCCGCCGGGAGCGGCGGCTGAGCCGCGTGGCGCAGGAACGCGTGGCGGATCTCGGCGCGCAGGCGGAGGAAACACTGAACGCCATGCCCACCGTGCAGGCCCATGGGCATGAGGCGGCGGATCTCCGGCACTTCACCGGGCGCGCGGAGCAGAGCGTGGCGGCATCCCTGGCGCGGGTGCGGGTGCGCGCCTTCCTCATGCTGTCCATCATCCTGCTCGGCTTCGGTGCCATCACCCTCAGCCTCTGGGTGGGGGGGCATGCCGTGCTGGCCGGGCGGCTGACGGGCGGCCAGCTCTCGGCCTTTGTCTTCTATGCCGTGCTGCTCGCCACCTCCGTCACCTCGCTCTCCGAATTGTGGAGCGAGGTGCAGCGCGCGGCCGGCGCGGCGGAGCGCGTGGCGGAGTTCCTGGCCGTGGAACCCGAGGTCCGGCCGCCGGCCGATCCCGTGCCGCTTCCCGCCTCCGTGCCGGGCCGTCCCGTGGGTCGCCTGGCTTTCGAGGAGGTCAGCCTGCGCTATCCCAGCCGCCCGGAGGCCCTGGCGCTGGATGGCGTTTCCCTGGTGGTGGAGCCCGGGGAGACGGTGGCGCTGGTCGGCCCTTCCGGCGCGGGGAAGACCACCCTGTTCCAGCTCGCGCTCCGCTTCCGGGATCCGGATTCCGGCCGGGTGATGCTGGATGGGGTGGATCTGCGCGCGGCGGATCCCGCCGATATCCGCGCGCGCATCGGGCTGGTGCCGCAGGATCCCGTGATCTTCAGCGCCGATGTGCGGGAGAATATCCGCTATGGCCGGCCGGGCGCCTCGGATGCGGAGATCCGCGCCGCGGCGGAGGCCGCCGATGCGGCCGGCTTCATCGAGGGGCTGCCGCAGGGCTACGGCACCTTCCTGGGCGAGAAGGGGGTGCGGCTTTCCGGCGGGCAGCGCCAGCGCATCGCCATTGCCCGCGCCGTGCTGCGCGATCCGCCGCTGCTGCTGCTGGACGAGGCGACGAGCGCGCTGGACGCCGAGAGCGAGGCGGCGGTGCAGGCCGCCCTGGCCCGGCTTTCGCGCGGGCGCGCGGTGCTGGTGATCGCGCACCGCCTGGCCACGGTGCGGCGCGCCGACCGGATCGTGGTGATGGAGGATGGCCGCGTGGTGGAGGAAGGACGCCACGAGCGGCTGGTTCAGGAAGGCGGGCTCTATGCCCGCCTGGCCCGGCTGCAATTCACCCTCGGGTAGAGCCGCCGGACCTTCGGGTCAGGGCCCGCCCTGGCGCAGATGGATGGGCCAGTCGAAGACGTATTCAAGCAGGACGAAGGCCACCACCAGCCCGAGGACGAGGATCACCACGGGGAGGCTGATTCCGGGGACGCGTCCCCGGGGCCTGTGGGACAGGGTTTCCATGTGAGGCCTCCGGCAGATGCCGTTGGAGAAGCCGGCTTGGGCGGCGCGAGCGCCGTGGCAGGAAGCCTAGCACCGCCAGGCCGGGGACCGCGACGCAATCCCGTGAGCGCCGCCCGGGGGATAGGCGGCGACGATCCCGGCGATCGGCGCGAGGGTGCTTGGTCCCGGCCGCGTTGCCGGATCATCATCCGCGCCGTTCCCATCCAAGCGGAGGATTCCCTTGCTGCACCGCCTTTCCCGCATCCGTCCTGGCTTCCTGGCCGGCCTCGCGCTCGGCGTCGCCCTTTCCGCCGGCATGGCCGCCGCCCAGACGGCGGGGCCGAAGACGAGGGTGGAAGGCGAGGGCAGGGGCGGGCCCGGAACTGGAACCGGAACCGGAAGCGGAGGAACCGGTGCGGTGACCCTTCCGGGCTTCGTTCCTGCGCCGGCCGGGATCCAGGGTTTTCTCATCCGGCCGGGGCAGGCGATCGCATTTGCCTGCCAGGCCCCGGATGGCAGCTACCGCCAGCTGCGCCCCTTCGCCCCCGGCCAGGGCACGGTGCCCGTGCTGGGCCTTGCCTGCGCGCCCTGACCCGGGGAGCGCGCGCTACCGCGCCTGCCGCGCGATCACCGCCAGCGCGGCCGAGCTGATCGAGATCTGGCCGAGCACGGAGGTGAGGTCCCGGATGAAGCCCCAGGTCTCGTAGGGCGAAGGGTCCTGGGGCACGACGACGAGGCTGCCCGGCGGGATGGGCGGCCCGCCCGCCTGCCAGCTGCCCAGCCCCGCGGGCACGCTCTGCCCATTGGGCAGCACGATGAAGGCGCGGGAGATGTCGGCGAAGCGCTGCTCCCCGCCGGCGGCCCGCACATACTGGCTGGCCTTCCAGCCCGTGGCGAATTGCAGGCTGCCCGGGTTCAGCACCGCGCCCACCACTGTCACCTCGTTCGGGCGCTTGGGGATGACGAGGAGGTCGCCCGGTTCCAGCAGCACGTCCAGTTCCGGCCGCGCGGCCAGCACCACGGGGTTCGCCTCCACCACCATGCGCCCGGCGGCGCGGGCTTCGCGCAGCGTGCCGGCCAGCGCCTGGCCCGCATTGATGGCGCCGCCCAGATCGAGATTGCCCTGGCGGCTGCCGGCGACGGCCTGGCCGGCGGCCACCTGGATCAGGCTTGTCTCCAGTTCTCGCGCCGTGCGCTGGAACCCTTCCTGCTGGCGCTGGCGCACGCTTTCGCGGGTGAAGACCGCGCCATAGGGATAGGCCTGCGCCGTCAGCCCGCCCGCACGGGCGAGAAGCTCCGAGAGGCGCTCGCCGCGCCGGATGTCATAGGTGCCGGGCCGCAGGAATTCCCCCACCAGCATGACGGGGCCGGTGTCGCGGTCCCCGAAGCCGCGGGGCACGCGCACGGCATCGCGCGGGGAGAGGCGGATGGCGGCGAAATTGCGGGAGCGCAGGTCCAGCAGCGTGCGGGAGAGGGGGATGGCACCGGCGTTCTCCAGCGGCTCCCGCGCGAATTCCACGGCCGACAGATCGGCCGTGTCCGCCGCGCCGCCCGCGGCGGCGAGAACCATGTCCAGCCCCGTGTCGTCCAGCACGGGATAGAGGCCGGGCAGCCGCACCTCGCCCGCCAGCAGCACGGCCTGGTCCAGCAGGAAGGGGAGCAGGGCGGGATAGTCGAGGAAGAGCTGCGGGCAGCCCGCCGCGCCGATATCGGGGAAGCCGGCGCTGCGCGCATGGGCGAAACGCAGCGGCGAGGATTTCGCCGCCACGGCGAGCGCAAGGAGGGCCGGGCAGGATTCCGGCTGGGCCTGCACGGCGGTGATGGGCTGCGCCGCGCCGGGCAGCGCGGGCGGGAGGGCGGCCGGCGCCGCCACCTCGCCCCGCAAGGCGCGCTGCACGGCGGGGGAGGCGAGCCAGAGCACATCCGCCTGGGAGAGGAGGATCACCTCATCCCCTTCGTGCAGCGGCAGTTCGGCGCCGCCCTGCATCACCCGGCCCAGGTCGAAGGGGATGAACCGGCGGACCCGCGTGCGCTCATCCAGCCGCCAGACCACGCCCATGCGCACATAGGGATCGGGGCGGATGACGCGGGGATCGGCCAGCAGGGCGCGCAGCCCCGGGCCGCGCGGCCCGATCCCGCGCGTGACCGGTGCGGCCACATGCCCGGCCAGCCGCAGCCCGCCCGCCATCGCGTCCACCCCGGGGGAGACCACCACCGCATCGCCCCGCCGCAGGGCGGAGCCGGGGGCGAGCTCGGACATCGCGCGGCGCCCGCCCGCATCCGTGCCGGTGGAGAGGAACCGGTTCCCCGCCGGGCGCAGCGCGCCGCCGGCGAGGGCGAGCATGGAGGAGAGCGGGGCGGCGGCGGTACCGGCGGGCAGTTCATAGATGCCCGGGCGCGTCACGTCCCCGCCCAGCGCCACCACGCCGCCGAGCGGCGGCACCACCACGCGCTCCCCTTCCCGCAGGGTGAGGTTGGGCAGGCCAGGCGTGCCCGCGATGGCGGCGTAGAGATCCACGACCCGCGTGCCGCCGGGCCCTTCCACCCGCACGGCGCGGAGGCTGCCGGTGCGGCGGATGCCGCCCGCGGCGCCCAGCGCATCCAGCAGGGAGGACAGGGCGGGCAGGGGGACCAGGCCGGGGCGCATCACCTCCCCCGCCACGAAGATCGCGATCTGCCGCGTCTGCCCGATGGAGACGAAGGCTTCCGATCCGCCGAGTTCCCGCGCCACCCGTGTTTCGATATCCGCGCGCAGCTCCCGCAGGGTCCGGCCGGCGGCCGGGAAGGGGGCGAGGTCGGGAAGGGTGATGCTGCCGTCCCGCCCGACGCGCAGCGAGAGGGACTGGCGGGAGCGGCCGCGGATGGCGATCGCCACCTCGTCGTCGCGGCCGAGCACGTAGTCGTCCGGCAGTGCCCCGACCAGGGCGGATGACCCGCCCGCCGGCGGGGCGAGGTTGCGGAAGGTGTCGTAGCCGAACTGGCGCAGCGGGGGCTGCTGTTCCGGCAGGCGCGCGTGGGCCAACAAAACGAACATCTTTCTCATGAACGATGTGCTTACCCGAAAGCGAAGTCCTTACCTGCGGGTCCTCCCACATCCGTTCCGAGGCCCGGGACGTGCAGGCACGGCGACTGCCCAGATGGAAATCAGCGCGGGTCCTGGCGTGCCTCTGGCCGCAAGGGCATGTCGAGCTTACGGGCTTGAACCCGGTGTGGGCTCCGGGGCGACACTGGGCAGGCAGCTCTAAGCTCGACTTTGGCCATTTGAGCTGAGGAGAGGCGGCGGAGCGGGCTGACCGGCTAGGGTGGATGCGTCCCCGCCAAGAGACGCCGCCATGCTCTGCCTGCCGACCCGCTTCGCCGCGGTGAT
>NZ_JAGIZB010000046.1 GCF_017813395.1 Pararoseomonas baculiformis
GCGTGATTCGCTGGATCTGCGCCTTCGTCAGCCAGAACAGGTCAGCCATGGCAGCACCTCCGGCCGCCATGGAATCAGTCAACGAGATCAGGCGCTACCCCGCATTAACGGGTCCTGAGCCTAAGGCAGCGGTGTTCGACTACATCGAAATTTTCTACAATCGGCAGCGGCTTCATTCAGGCATCGGCTACCGTACCCCAGCCGAGGCACGCATAAACATGAGCGAGAGCGTTATGCCACTCGCAGCATAACGCCCTGATCTCACCTCTCCACCATTCGGAGGGAAGTCCACTCGATGACCTCAGCCGGGTAGCGGAAGCCTCGGTGCGGATCAGGCGAGGTCGTCATGGCGGGTAAACTGCCACCGTCCCGCCGCGACCTGCCAACCTGATAAGGCCCAGCATAGGGCGGCTAATCCTCTGCCTGCTGGGCCAGGCTCTTCCACAGGAGGTCACGGTCATTGAGGCCCGGCGCCACGGGGGTGGGAACCACGGGCAGATGAAGCCCGCGCAGTTTCAAATGCCCCCAGACGTCATAGAATGCATCCAGGCCGGTGACGTCCATCAGTCGGCGGCTGTCGATGCGGCCTTCGGCATAGGCGACGAATGCCTCCTCCGCTGCGGGGTTCGGGGGCAAGATGGTACCGGATACCGTGACCATGGGAGGGCTCCTGCGCGGGTCCAACCAGCGTTCGACCTGTGCCGCGCCCTCGGCCGTTCGCGCCAGCTCCAGGGCAGCGTCACCATCCTCCTGGACAGAGTAGGGCAGGTCCGGATCCTCAAGTGGCTGAAGTAGGAACAGGGAGGTGGTGAAAGCGCGGTGCTCCCCTTCCGCGCGCCCCATCATCAGCGTACTCCAGGCGACAAGCCGCACCCTGGCCTCATCGCCGCCAACCGCCGCTGCGTCACCCCGCAGCCCGGCCGCGGCCGTCGCGGCCCGGTCCGCCTCTGCCAGCTGCTTTGTTACTTCGGCGTCCAGGGCCGCCGTGACGCTATCCAGGGCCGCTTGGCTGGCCGGGTCACTCGGGGTCACGGTGGGCCAGGCCGCGTCCAACTCCGGTCCGGACTGTGGCAATGGACGATGATGGGCGCGTATGTCCTCCGCCAGGAGGGCGGGATCCTCACGACCGCTCATGTCCTCCCAGAGGAGATCACGGTCATCACGGTCCGGGCTGACCCGGCTCGGCCTGACGGGGAGCCGAAGGTCGCGCTGCGTCAGCGCGGAGATGATGCGGTAGATGCTGCGGAGGCCGGTGATGGCCATCAGGCGAGGGCTGGCGATATGGCCCGCCGCGTAGGCGGCGAAGGCCTCTTCCGCGGTGAGGTCATCAAGGTTTGCTGCGGCAGCAACGCGTTCCGGGTCGGGCCGCCCCAAGGAGGGCTCCAACTGGATAAGCCGGCGCACCTGCTCAGCGCCCTCCACGGTGCGGACAAGATCAACTGGGGCTTCCCCCAGGGAGCCGCTGCGTCGCGAAAGGAAGCGAGCCACCCATACGGGCCCGGGAGAGGCTATCTCAGGCATTGCGAGCATCAGAAGCGCCAAGTGGGCGAGGCGAGCGCGCGCGGCCTCGCCCCTGATTGGCCCGGCATCTCCCCGAAGGGCGCTGGCCACTCGTGCAGCCCTTGCCGCGTCGGCCTTGCGGTAGCCGACGGTCTCGTCGAGGACGTCCGCCAACTCGGCCAGCGCCGCTGGCTCGGAACCGTCCATGTGGTCGGTACTGCTCGGCATGATTATCCCACCTAGGTCTCCTACCCTATGTCGGCAAACGCGTGCGGGGTGTCGTCAGGCGGTATGCTCCCCTGTCGTTTGAGATGGGTGGAGCGGTGGAGGGTGTCCGCCGCGTGCTCTCCGGGAGCGACCGGTCGGCTCCCTCAGGCCTTTCCCTAAGAGCCGGAGGGAGCGCTCTCGTGGCAATCCGACCCTCCCTCCTCCTTAGGCACGATAATAGAGTTTTATCGTGCCTAAGTGCCGGGACAGAGAGGTTGGTCGGGCCCGGATTTGCCCGTTTTTCGGATCGGCAGCGTGGAACGCGGCACCGCCCTGCCCTGCCGGCCCCGGCGCGTCGTCCTATTTCTTCAACGGGATAGGCGCCGAGCAGTCCCTTCCCAAGCCAGCCTGCTATGGCCGTCCCTTACAGGACCGTCGTGCAAGGACCCGGAGGCTGCAGCCGATCCTGGCAGACACCTCGATCTTACCTCTCGACCACGCTGAGCACAGCTCGTCTTCTCATTGTGGCGCGGAGTACTCCATCGTTCATCCCGATCCGAAACTTACTGTCAGTGTTGTTGCTCCCTCGTGGTCCGCTCCGATCCGCAGCTCGCCCCCGTGCAGCGCGGCGATCCGGTGAGCAACGATCATGCCGAGGCCAGCACCTTCCAGTCCTCGGTTCAGCAGTGCTGGCGCATCAAGGGACACTGAGATGCTGGCCAGCACCTCCTCGGGGTTGATTGCTGTGGAGCTGCGCAGCTCGATCCTCGCTGGCTGATCAAGACAGCGGAGCCATAGCTCTGCACCTGGCCCTGCCCGCCGGCCGAATTCACGTAAGCAGCAGGCGAGTGCCTCGGCGGAGAGCTCCTTATCAAGGAAGGCGATAACCTCCTCGCCCTCTTCCACCTTGGCAGCTACCTGCGCCCGCCTCAGCGCTGCACTCGCACGAAGCAGGGCGGCGCGGGCTGAGCGCTGCAGGTTCGTGTGACTCAGCTGAAGACGCGGCCCCAGTTCATCCAGGCGCGCGTAGCGCGTCGCGTCCTCCAGAAGCTCGAGAAGATGGGCGGCAGCGTCCGAGATATCCCTCGCCCAGGCCGACGCGGGCACCGCCCTTCCCTCTCCCGCAGCTTCCACCAGCAACTCGGAGAAGCCGGTGATGATGCTGATCGGCGTTCGAAACTCATGGTTCATCGCGGCGAGGAAGCGGGCTTTCGCCTGATCTGCAGCCTGGGCGACACCTAGAGCGCGCCGGGCTTGCACTTCTGACTGCTCCGCCCGGGCACGTGCCTCGATGAGCTGGGTCTCGTATCGGCGGTAAGCCGTCGCATCAAAAAGGGCGGTCCGGGTGAGCAGTGGCCGGCCGTCGGGAGCGCGACGCACAACCGAGTTCATCAGCACCGGAAACCGGGACCCGTCGGCGCGCAGCAACTCAAGGGCAATCCCGTCCGCGGCACCCGCCGTCTGCAGTAGCGGGACGTGCCGGGTTGCGTGCACGATCCGCCCTGCGGGCGAGAGAAAGTCGATGAAGCGCCGGATACCGACGATCTCGTCCGACCTGTAGCCCGTCCACCGGCAGAGTGTGCGATTGAGCTGTAGGACCGGCCCGTCGATTGCTGCGGTCGAGAGATAGCCGAAGGGGGCCTCCTCATAGAGATCTTCCGCAGTCTCGCCATTCAAGCGCGAGAAGTCATCGTTCGTTCTGCAGTCAGGCAGTCGTGCTTCATGCATCTAGCAAGAAGTTCCTGATCGCGGCTGTCGTTTCGCCCGGGTCACTGAGATGTGGACAATGGCCAGAGGTGTCGAGGACGACGAGCTTGCTGGCGCATAGGTGTCGGTGAACGTAGTGGCCGACTGAACACGGAGCGATCGCGTCGTCTGCTGACTGTATGACCAGGGCTGGAGTCCGAACCCGCGCCAGGTCCGCACGGTTGTCCGAAGTGAAGGTAACCCGGGCGAAGTGGCGAGCCACCTGAGGGTCGACACGGCAAAAGCTCTCGGTCAGCTCCTCGGCAAGCTCTGGACGATCTGGATTGGCCATGATCGTCGGGGCCATTGCTTTTGCCCAGCCATCATGGTCCGCCTCCAGCAGGGACAGCAGAGATTCAATGTCTTCTCTCGTAAAGCCGCCCTGGTACTCGCCCTCATTGATGTAGCAAGGCGAGGGACCAATCAGCACGAGGCGGGAGAAACGCTCCGGCTCGCGAGAGGCAGCAAGCACTCCGATCATAGCGCTGACCGAGTGCCCGACAAAAACCACCGGCTCCGGCCCGAGCGCGCGGCAGATCGCAAGCACGTCGTCGGCGTAGCCGTCCAGCGTGGCATACCGATCCGGGTCGTAGGGCACCCGGCTGCGACCGGACCCAACGTGATCGAAGAGGGCTGTGCGCCAGGATTTCACGAAGTGCGGAGCAACGAGGCGCCACATCGACGCGTCGCAGCCATACCCGTGGGCGAAGATCATCGTCGGCCCGGCCGCACCCGCAACTCGGAGGTTGTGCCGCTCAGCGACTGCCTCACCTTCGGGGGAACCGGCGAGCACCCCGGCATCACCTCTGCCTTCCTCAGCTGCGTGCATTTTGAATGTCCTTGAATGATGGATGAATGGAGCACAAGCCACGAGGGATGCTGATGTGAGGTCAGGGGCCGCAGCAGCGCCGTCTCCAGACAGGCGGGGCCAAGGTCTTCAACTTTCCACCGCGGTGAGCATCATGGTTGCAGGTTCCGTTTGAACGTCCAACGCTGCTGGGGTGGCGGTACGTTGTCGCTCGACTCAATCGGATGCCATTCCAAAGCCTGGCCTGCAGAACCGAGGGAGAAGGCCGCCTTCAAGCGGCCCTGACCTCCGCTAAAAAGCCGTCCACGGCTAGCCGCAGCACGCCCGACTGCGCCGAAAGGTCCCGTGCTGTTCCCGCGAGTTCACCGGATACTCTCGACGTCCCGGCTGCGTCCTCATGAATGCCGGCCATCACCGCGCTCACACGCTCATTTCCGGCGGCGGCATGCTGCACGTTGCGGGAGATCTCTTCCGTCACAGCGCCCTGTTCTTCCACGGCAGCAGCAATACCGCTGGTGATCCCGCTGATCTCGTCGATCACCCGCGCAATCCCGCTGATCGCCTCCACAGCCTGGCCCGTTGAGGTCTGCATGGCCGCGATCCGCCCCCCGATCTCATCGGTGGCCCTGGCTGTCTGGGTGGCGAGCGCCTTCACCTCACTGGCTACCACCGCAAAGCCTCGGCCGGCCTCGCCCGCGCGCGCGGCCTCGATCGTCGCGTTGAGGGCGAGAAGATTGGTCTGCCCGGCGATGTCACCGATCAGCCGGACCACATCGCCGATCCGTCCGGCATTCTCGGCCAGTGCCTGCACCAGGGCGTCCGTGTCTTGCGCCTGCTGCGCCGCCCGCCCCGTCATGCCAGAGGACTGGCTCATCTGCCGGGCAATCTCACCGATGGAGGCGGTCAGCTCCGCCGCCGCGGCTGCAACCGTCTGCACGTTCGCACTCGCTTCCTCGGCCGCCGCAGCCGCCAAGGCAGACCTGTCGGTCGTACGTGCCGCAGCCTCGGCCATCGGAGCAGCCGCGGCCTCCATCTGCGTCGCGGAGACTGCCACGCTCTGGACTACCTCGCCGATCTTGGCCTCGAACTCCTGCCCCAGCCGATCCAGCGTCACACGGCGGGATGTCCGCTCGGCCACCACATAGGTTTCCAGCAGCACCTCCAGGTCGAGCCAGGCAAGCTTGTTCAGCGCCGCAGCGAGCACCGCTCTGCCCTGAGCCACCTTGCGGCCCCGGACGAGCCAGGAAAGCGAAAGGTGCGGGGGGTGTGGCGTGTCCAATCCGAGATCACGGCAGATCGCGGCGCCCACGGTCGAATGGCAGATGGCCACGGCGTAGCTCGGCACACCGCGATCGTAGAAGGCCTTCGCGAGGCACTCGGCGGACTCCATGAAGCCCTCGCCCAGCTCGCCCGAGACCACGCGCTGCCAATGGGCAACCCGCACCCGGTGGACCTCGGGCGCCATCAACGCGGCCTGGATCTCTGGCCAGCTGGCAAAGGTCGGATGCAGTTCGACAATCAGGGCGGGGAGCCGCTCCTGCGCGTAGCCGGACTGCCGCCGCAGCAGCAACAAATCATCCTCGGTGATGCCAAAGGCCGAAAAGCGCTTGCGCTGCGCTGGATCTACTATCGTCGCCATGGGTACTTCCTCGCCGTCGTGAGGCATGGCAGCGGTCCGTTCTGAACCCCGGGGCGCATCTCATGCACCTGACCGCCATCTCCGGGTGGGTGAATATCTCAGGGGACGGCGCAAAATGTTAACCAACCCATTTACTCGGATATCAAGTTTCTGTTATACAACGCCCACGATGGCCCAAGGGCACGACAGTCAGCTTCTCAGGGTAGGATGGTCGGCCCCGAGAGAGGGTGGAGCGCCGCAAAGGGACTAGGTGCGGCGAGCTGGTTCTTGGCTGGGCACGGTGAGAACGACTGTATTCTGCCGGGGCCAGCAACTAGGGCAGACGTTGCTGCCTTTCGTACAAGGCACGCTGATAGAGAATTATCGCGCTTAAGTGCCTGCCGGGAGAGGCAGGTTGGGCCCGGATTTGCTGAATTTTCGGGGCGGTAGCGTCCATTGGACGGGGTAGACGTCAGGCTCAGACCGGGCCCGGCGCGTCCCCGGTCAGCCGGCGCCACCCTGTGACAGGGGCATCTATCGCTGGAGAGGGTAGGCGCAGCCCCAGCGGTCACTTCCCTCTCCTGAATGCCTACATGTGCTGCCTGTATGGGTGCGTGCTCAACGGCGCAGTCTGGCCGCAAACGGAATGGCCGTTTCAGGTGTGCAGCGAGGATAAGCAGACCTCCGACAGCAGCCTCGATGGGCCGCTCCCGGCAGAGCAAAGCCGGGAGATCGCCGACTTACCCCCGAACTGGCGCCCCTGCCGATTATGCTTGTGCGTGCCCAAATCCAGACGTGTCGCGCCCCGGGTCCGTTCGAGCGCCACGGCGGAGAGCAGCCTGGATGCGGCCGATAAGTTCGGCCCGCTTGTAAGGTTTGCCCAGGACGTCCATCACGTCCATCTTCGGGCCGTCTATCGACATCTCGTCGTTGTAGCCGGTTGTCAGGACAATGGGGGTCAAGGGCGAACGCTCGCGCACCTGTTCCGCAAGCACCAGACCATTCGCCCCTCCCGGCATCAGCACATCGGAGAAGACCAGATCGAAAGCGTCTCCGGTTTCTGAAGCCTGGTCGAAGGCTGCAATCGCCTCCTCGGCACTGTGTGCCACCGCCACCCGGTAACCTGTTTCCACGAGAGCATCGCGCGCCAGCTCTGCGACCTCGCGACTATCGTCGACCACGAGGATAAGCGGCACCCTGGCCGCGGCCTCGACGGGCTCCGCCTGGTAACCGGTCCGCCCGGCTGCTTCGCCATTCCGCTCCTCGAGTGGAACGAATTTGGGAAAGATCATGCGGACCGTCGTGCCCCGGCCGGGTTCGCTCTCGATCTCGAGACGCCCCCCGGACTGCTGGACGAAGCCGTGCACCATGGCCAGACCGAGCCCTGTCCCGTGCTGCGGACCTTTCGTGGTGAAGAAAGGCTCGATCGCCCGCGCTTGGACATGGGGCGGCATACCGACCCCTTCGTCACTGACGCACAGCATGACGTAGTCACCTGGCTCCAGGTGACGGGCCACAGCATCCCCGTTCAGGTGAATGGCTCGGGTCGTGACCGTGATCGCCCCGCCCTTCGGCGAGGCATCGCGGGCGTTCACGACGACGTTGAGGAGGGCCATCTCCAGGTGGTTCGGATCGACCCTCACCTGCGGGAGGCGGCGCTGGAGATTGAGATGCAAATCGGCCCTCTCGCCCACCGAGGTCTCTAACAGCTCGCTGAACGAGTTCACCAGATGGGTGAGGTCGACGCCCTTCGGCTCCAGGCGGGTGCGCCGAGCAAAGGCCAGGAGCTGACGGGTAAGCTTGGCACCTCGGTCCGAGGCTGCCACAGCGGCTTCGTGGAAGCGCTCGAAGGCACGGTCGTCGAAGCGCTTCGCTTTGAGGCGCTCCAGGCTGCCGTCGATCACGTGGAGAAGGTTGTTGAAATCATGGGCCAGGCCGGCCGTGAGCTGGCCAATGGCCTCCATCTTCTGCGCCTGGCGCAGTTGCTGCTCACTCTCCCGACGCTTGGAGACGTCGAGCTGGCTGGCAAAGAAGTAGATCAGCTCCCCTGCCTTGTCGAAGACAGGTCCCATGAAGATGGCGTTCCAGAATGGCGTCCCGTCCCGGCGGTAGTTCAGGATCTCCAGCGCCGTCGGCCGCTTCTCCTGGATGGCATCGCGGAGCTGGCGGACATGGGCCGGATCCGTGCCTGCTCCCTGCAGAAAGCGGCAGTTGCGGCCGACGACCTCAGCCTCCTCATACCCCGTGAGGTCGAGAAAGGCATTGTTGGCGAAGGCAATGGGGCAGTCGTCCTGGCGCGGGTCAGCCAGGATCATCGGCATACGGGTCATCTCGACCGCCGCGAAGAAAACGCTCCCGCGCTCATCGAGCGTCGTGTCCGTAATCTCGGCCTGGCGCCAGTGGTGCAGCCCGGGCCGCCCGAGCGGCTCCAGGGCGCCCTGGTCCATAGATCCCTCTGCCGGACGGCCAGTGGCTGTCTCGGGCTTGTCGGTCGGATCAGTCATAAGCAGGCCTTCGGCAGGGTGGTCCAGCCCGCGGCAGGCCACTTCTCAGAAAGCAGCTACATAGGTCGAGGAAGCGCCCTGACAACCAACCTCTGACGCTTGCCTCGTGCCCTAACCTCTGATCTCCCTGGCGAGCGTCCGAAGCAGGTCCTGCGCAGCAACCGGCTTCTCGCAGCGCGGCAGGCGGGCATAGGCCGGCGGCACGACACCTGCGTCGAAGCCTGTCACGAGCACCGCCGGCACGCCACGCTCGGTGAGCGTGTCGAGAACGGGCCAAACCATCTCGCCTCCGAGACTCACATCGAGTAGCGCGCCGGCGATGTCCCTCTCTCCCCGCGCCAGATCCAGCGCCCGACCGACGCGCGCCACCGGCCCGACTACCTCCGCTCCGGCCTCCTCGAGCGCCTCCGTGAGCTCGTCGGCGATCATGTACTCATCCTCCACGACGAGGATGCGCCGACCCCGCAGGGTGTCCTCGGTCCCGCTCATGATGCCGCCTTCTCCACTATCCTGAACGCCCGGGCGGGGAGCGCGATGGAGCACTGCACCCCATCCGCGGTGAACTCCAGCACCGTCTCCGCCTCCATCTGGTAGGGCAGCGCGCGGGTGATCAGCTCGCTCCCATAGCCCCGGCGCGCGGGCGGCCCCGCCGGCATGGACACCCCACTCTCCCTCCAGGTGATGTGCAGCCGTGGACCGCCGTCTCCCTCCTCGACCTGCCAGGTAACGGAAAGCCTCCCTGTGGGCTGCGCGATGGCCCCATACTTCACCGCGTTCGTGGCCAACTCGTGCAGCGCAAGCGCCACAGGCTGCGCCCCCTCGCCCGGCAGGTCCACAGGCGGGCCTCCCACCGTCACCCGGTCCGAGCCCCCGTCGCCTACGGCCTGGAGTTCCGCCTCGACCAGGTTGCGCAGCGCCACCGTGTAGCGGCCAGTCCGGGCCAGGAAATCCTGCACGCGGCCGAGGGCTGCGAGGCGCGCGTCATACTCGTCCCGCCCGGGCTGGGGCGGGATGGAGCGGCGCGCGACGTTGCGCACGACGGCCAGCAGGTTGCGCGTCCGGTGCTGAAGTTCGGCAACCAGCACGCCCTGCTCGGCCTGGAGGCGCTTGAGGTCCTCGATGTCCGTCGTCGTCCCGAGCCACTCGACGATGCGCCCCCCGGGCTGCTCGGCCGTAGGCCCGCCCCGCACGGGGACGGAGCGCGTCTGATGCCATCGCCAGGTTCCGTCGGACGCGCGTCTGACCCGGTACTCCACGTCCAGTCGTCCGTGCGGAGGCGCCTCGCGCCACGCTGCCATCGTCCGCCCCCGGTCGTCGGGATGCACGACGTCGAGCCAGCCGAGGCCTCGGCTCTCCGCCTCGGACTGCCCCGTGTAGTCCAGCCATTGCGGAGAGGACCACGTCCACCGCCCCTCGTCGCAGGAGCGCCAGACGAGCGGCGGGATGCCCTCGGCAAGGGTGCGGAACCGCTCCTTCTCCGCATCCAGCGCCGCCCGTGCCGCCTCGATATCCGACACGTCCTGCACGATGCCGGCGACCTGCCGAACGGCGCCGACCTCGTCCCGGATCGGGAAGAGGGTGTCGCGCAGGTGGACGATGCCGCGCCCCGGGTGCGCGGTCCGGTAGTGGACGATGGCCGGCCCACCCGCGATGGCCCGCGGCCAGGCAGATTCAAAGGTGTCCCGGTCGTCGGGGTGGACGAGGTCGCGCACCATGCGGGAGCCGTCGAGGATTGGGGCACGCGGCACGCCGAACACCCTCTCGAAGGCGGGGGAGAGGTATTCGATCCGGCGGCGACCGGCATCCGCGATCCAGAGCACGTCGGTGGAGTTCTCGGCGAAGTCGCGGAACCGCCCCTCGCTCTCGCGAAGCTGCGCCTCGGCACGGGCACGCTCGACCGCGTCCCAGGTGCGCTCGGCGACCTCGCGCGCCAGCTCCCTCTCGGCATTGGTCCAGCGCCTCGGGACCGACTGGTTGACGCCGAGCAGCGCCACCAGCCGGCCCTCCTTGATGAGCGGAATGCCGAACCCGGCACGCGTGGATACCGAGGCATAGGCCGCGCGCTCGGCCTCACCCCAGCGCGGGTCGGCGTTGACGTCATCGGTGCTCGCCGTGCGTCCAGCTCGCCATTCGCCCGCCGCGTAGGATGAGAAGGCTGACAGCGAGTAGCGGCCAAGCCTGTCCGGAGCACCGTCCGTGTAGTTCGCGAGGATCGTCGCCGTATCGCCGTCCTCCTCGACCAGGACGTAGAAGACGCGGCTTGCCTCCAGTTGCTCGCCGAGGGATCGGGTGGCGGTACGCTGTATCTCAACCGGATCTCCAACCGGCCGCAGTGCGTCGCTGAGCTTCAGCAGGAACGCCTGCCGCTCCTCGCTCTCCCGCAGCATCTCCTCGGCCCGGGCGCGCTCCACCTCCGCCCAGCAGCGTCCGGCGATGCCGCTCAGCAGCGCTGACCTCTTCCGGGGTCCACTGCCGGGGCGCCCGCTCGTTCACCGCGAGTGTGCAACGCAACCGCCCGTTGACCAGGACCGGGGTGGCCAGGTCCGCGCCGACCGCGAGCCGGGCGTAGCCCTCCTTCATCGCCGGCGGGATGCGCTCGTCCGCCTGCGTGTTGTCTACCACGACGGGTCGGCCAGCAAGATGGAAGGACGTGAAGGGTTCCCACGCGTCGAGGGGAAAACGGCCATCGACCACCGGGACGCCCGGCAGGTGGAACGCGGCCTCGATGACGTATTCGCGCCGCTCCCAGTCGATCTCCGCCCAGTAGGCGCGCTCCGTTCCGAGTTGCTCGGCGGCGAGCTGGCAGGCGATTTCCGCGACGGCCTGGGGGTCAGACAAGCTGCGGACCGCGTCGGAGAAGCGGACGAGGAACGCGTTGCGCTCCTCGCTCTCCCGCAGCGCCGCCTCGGCACGCAGCCGCGCCGTGATGTCGGTGAACAGTACCGCCACCCGGTTCCGTTCGCGGTCGAGGGCGAAGATGTTGAGGTCAAAAATGCGCCCCAGCCTCGGTTCGGCCTCCTGGACCCGCAACGCCTCGCCGGTGTCGAGTACCTGACCATACATCCGTGCCCAGCGTGGGTTCGGGCTGCCGAGCAGATCCGTCGCCGTCCGGCCCACGGGGTAGGGCATCGAAGTGTGGGCCATGAAAGCTGGGTTCACATCCAGGAAGCGGAAGTCGCACCAAACGCCCCCCTCGTCTCGCAGCACCTCCACCACGGCGTATGCCTCGTCCATCGCCCTGAAGAGGGTATGGTACCGCGCCTCGCTCTCGCGCAACTCGGCCTCCATCCTCTCCCGCGACAGTAGCCTCTCCTCTGCCGCGACCCGGCGGGTCACGTCGAGGTACGAGAGGAACTGGTGGGCGGTACGCCCCCCCTCGTCCTTGAAGGCACTGATGAAGAGGGAAGCAACAAAGCGTGAGCCGTCCTTCCGGTACTGGACGGTCTCGACCACCTCGTCGCGGTCTTGCTCGAGGGCCTCGCGGAGGCGGACCGCATTCGCCGGGTCGGTCTCCGGCCCGTTCATGAAGTAGGGCCCCTGACCCAGCACCTCGGCCATCCCGTAACCCGAGAGTGCGAGGAACGCCCCATTCGCGAAAACGATGGGGTTGCCCGGCAGCGAGGGGTCGGTCACGACCATCGGCATCCGAGTGGCGCGCACCGCCTCGGCGAAGATCCCGCCCCGATCTCTCAGTCCCTCAATGCGGGCTTCGGCCAAGGAGCGAGCAGGCGTGCCCGGCTTGTTCGGCTCAAACGAGTTGCCCGAAGGCCCTGAACCGCTCTCCGTCATCGCGTCCGCCTGCCAACCTGATCATGACCGGCTGGTCAGCCGATCCGTCCTACGCATGACAACGCACTTAACCGACGGCGGGGCGAGTTCGGCAAGCACGCCTTATCGACCAGAGCCAGGCTTTCGTGGCCAGCGGAGCCGCGGTCGCATCGCATCCCCGATCGAGTCACTAAGCTCGGGCCTTCGGAACGTCCGCTTCTGAGCAAGCGTCTGCGGCTCCGGGAGAACCGAGTTATGCGCGAAGCTGTCGATCGGGAGGCCTCGTTAACTTTTTGGATTGTGGCAAACGCCCCTGCCCTGCTCATCAGGCGCGTTGTTAGAGGGTTATCGTGCCTGAGTGCCGGGACAGACAGGCGGGTTAGGCCCAGATTGCTAGATTTTTGGGGCGGTAGCGCGCATCGGACGGGGTAGACGCCATGCTCAGACCGGGCCCGGCGCATCCCCGGTCCACCTGCGCCGCCCTGTGACAGGGGCATCTATCGCTGGAGAGGGCGGGCGTAGCCCCAGCGGCCACTTCCCTATCCTGAACGCCTACATGTGCTGCCTGCACGGGTGCACGCTCAACGGCGCAGTCTGGCCGGTTCCCGCCTGTCCGCTTTGGCATGCTGTGGGAGGAGATCGAACCGTCACTGACCGGCTGCTATAGACGGGGTTAGTCCTGCTATCCCGGGGGCCGGCTCTCCTGTGCCGATCACGGCACCGGTTCCGCCCCCGCAGAGATCGGTGATGACCTTCGCCTGCGCGGAGTTCTAGGCTGCTGGGCCATGAAGATCACCGTCAGTCAGGCGCGCCCACTTCCAGAGCTGCCTCCACAGCTTCGCGCGATCATTGGCAACCCGGGGATCGCGGCCGTGCTGGAAGCGCGGGCGGCGCAGCCCGGCGAGGCAGCTGTGGCGGTGACGACCGCTGCCGCCGGCGCGACGCCCGGTGCGGCGCGCCTCTCCCTACCGGGCCTGCTCTCCCCGGCATCGCCGGCCTTCGGCCAGGATCCGGCCGACAAAAAGCTCGATACGGCCCTTTTTGCGGCCCTCGGCCTCGAGCCGAAATCGGCAAAGCTGTTCCCCCTACTCATGGCGATGGTGCCGCGCGAGCACCAGATAACCGCGAGGGCAGCCCTGGGCGAGTTGGAAAAAGCGGCTCAGGCGACGGTGGGAAAGGGCGCGTTCGAGGCCGGCGTCTTCCTCTTGGGCGTACCGAATGGGTTCGCGAAGGTGACCGACGGCACGGTTACGCCGACGGCCCGGCTCGCGGCTGGCGGCAAGCTCGCGGCGGGCGCCGTGAAGGCTTTGGAACCCTTCGTGCCGGCGCTTGCTCCGAGCGCGCCCGTGCTCCGTGATAGCCTCATGCTGCTGACCGCGCCAGACGCGCTGGGCAAGGCGCTCGACCCGGATCAGCCGGCCTTCTCTCGCCTCACCGCAGCCGGCAAACTGCTCGTCACTGGCGCGACGCTTGCTGCGCATTTTGTACCTGCCATGTCGCCTTATGCGGCACAGATCAGCACGGTCGGATGGCTCTGTGACGTCGGAGACAAGACCTATGCTGCCTTCGTTGAGGTGCCGAAGTAGGGCGCGGTGAACACCCTGACGCGACGCGGCACCAGATGACGTGGTCCAGTACGGCGCAGCCGACAGCGCGGGAGAAGCGGGGACATCCCGACGCAAAGGGCGGGCAGTTAGTGGATGAGGCAATGTAGGCAGCCTATGAGGGCGTCCTCCACTTGGCCTATTCGGCGGGATTGTTGTCGCGCGGCAGGGCCACCCGAATGGCGGTCCCGGATCCAGCGTCACTGCGTATTCTGAGTTCCCCGCCGTGAAAGCGGATGATCCGCTCGGCGACAACCAGGCCCACGCCAGCTCCCTCCAGACCGCGGTTCAGGATGTCCCCACAGCCGTGGAGCTGGTTCGGGCCGGAGAAGGCACCCTCAGGCAGGATCAGGCTCGGACATCTTACCTCGGCCACAGCCAGATCTTCGCTGGGGCAGATCTCGACTGCGACATCGGCCGCCCGAGCGGCCCGGCGGGCTAGCTCAGCGATCAGGTTCGCAAGCGCCTGCTGCAGCAACGGTAAGTCCGCACTAACCGCTACCTGCTCGGACACCGCGATGTGCAGCTTCGCTCCGAGGCCATGCAGAACGGGCTCGACACGATGTGCTGCGCCCTCAATGGCCTTAGCCAGGAACACCCGCTCGCGCTTCAGATCCGTAGGAGACGTTATCCGGAGATATCGGCGGACGTCTTCCACCATCATGAGCAGGTGGTGTGCGGCGGAGCGGATATCGCCAAGATACGAAATTTGCCGAGGCTCTGGAGCGCCACGTTCCGTGGCGGCGGCAAGGATGTCCGAGAAGCCGATGATGATGCCGATGGGCGTCCGGAACTCATGGTCCATAGCCTTGAAGAAAGTCAGCTTAGCCGCCTCGGCCTCCTTCGCGGCCCGCAAGGCTCGCTGGAGTTCCATCGAGGCCACCACACGGTCCGTTACGTCACGCTGGAACCCAACATAGTAGCGCGGCGGGGCATGACGATTGCCGTCTTCCCGTAAGGGAGCAAGCCGGACCTCGTTCCAGAACATGGACCCGTCCTGGCGGTAGTTCCGGAGCGTTACTGTCACTGGCTGGCCTGCCGCGACAGCGTGGCGCATAGCGGCGATTTCCGGCTGCTCGCGGTCGGAGCCCTGCAGGAAGCGACAGTTCCGCCCGGCGTTGTTGCATTAATCAGCAACGGTGAGGTGCCATGGGTGAGGATGCGACGGGGGTCGGGCAGCCTCGGAAGCGCTACCGGACGAGGAACTGGCGCGAATACGATCGTGGCCTGATCTCGCGCGGTGACCTGACGGTCTGGATCTCGCCTGATCTAGCCTGGCACGCGGTGAAGGACGCGGGCGGGCGTGGCCGGCCGCGGGAGTTCACGGATGCGGCGATCCAGGCGGTGCTGACGCTGAAGGTGCTGTACCAGCTGCCGCTGCGGGCGGTGCAGGGCATGGCGGGCAGTCTGATCCGCCTGGCGGGGCTGGACTGGCGGGTGCCGCACTACAGCACTCTCTCGCGCCGGCAGAGGGACCTGGTGGTCACCATCCCCTACCGTCCTCGGCGCGGGCCGCTGCACCTGGTCATCGACAGCACGGGGTTGAAGGTGCTGGGCGAGGGCGAGTGGAAGGTCAGGAAGCACGGAGCCGACAAGCGCCGGGTCTGGCGCAAGGTGCACCTGATCATCGACGCGGACAGCCACGAGGTGCGGGCGGTGGAGATGACGGACCACCGGCATGGCGATGGCGAGATCGTGCCAGGACTTCTGGCGCAGGTGCCGGAAGGGGAGCGGATCGGGGTCATCAGCGGCGACGGCGCCTACGATACGCGCGGCGTCTACGAGGCTTCGACGGAACGGAAGGCTGCTCTCATCGTGCCGCCGCGCCGCAACGGCAAGCCATGGAAAAGCCGAACCACAGGATCCGCTGAGCGCAACGAGACGCTCCGCGCCATTCGCCGCCTCGGCCGGCGGCTCTGGAAGCGCTGGAGCGGTTATCACCGCCGCAGTCTCGCCGAGACAGCGATGTCGCGCCTCAAGCGCCTGGGCGAGCGCCTCGCGGCCCGTGACCCAGCCCGTCAGATCGCCGAGGTCCAGATCCGCTGCGTCATCCTGAACACCTTCAACAGCCTCGGCATGCCCAAAACCGTCCCGCTCGTCTAATCCAAGCAGTCAGTGCTTCCGCGCGCCCTTAATAGGAATTATGCAACAGCGCCGTGCTGTGCCGCCAAAAGGGGGGCGCGGAAGTCGGGCCGAACCCGACGGATCGCGGCAAGCCGGGCACGAAGCGCCACCTCGTCACGGATGCCCGCGGCACGCCGCTTGGCCTGACACTCAGCGGGGCCAACCGCCACGACAGCCGTATGTTGGCCCCGACCCTGGATGCCGTGCCGCCAATCCGGACCGGCCATCCTGGCCGTCCTCGACGCAGGCCGGGCAAGCTCCACGCCGACAAGGCTTACGATCACCGCCGCTGCCGCCAGGAGTGCCGCACCCGCGGCATCGTCTCGCGCATCGCACGCCGTGGCGTCGAGCGCAGCACCCACCTTGGTCGCCACAGGTGGGTCGTGGAACGGACCTTCGCCTGGCTGTCCCGATACCGCCGCCTGACCATCCGATACGAGCGACGCTCGGACATCCACCTCGCACTCACGACACTCGCCTTCGCCCTAGTCTGCCTCGGCCAGATCAGACGGTTCTGTTAGGTGTTCTAAGCTCGACTTTGGCCATTTGAGCTGAGGAGAGGCGGCGGAGCGGGCTGACCGGCTAGGGTGGATGCGTCCCCGCCAAGAGACGCCGCCATGCTCTGCCTGCCGACCCGCTTCGCCGCGG
>NZ_JAGIZB010000047.1 GCF_017813395.1 Pararoseomonas baculiformis
CATTCTCCTCGAGAACTACTATCTGCCCGGCCACCTCGAGGCGCAGATCGAGGCCTTCGTCGAGCACTACAACCACCAGCGCTACCACGAGAGCCTGCAGAATCTCACCCCAGCCGATGTCTATCTCGGCCGAGGACAAACCATCATGCGGAAGCGTGAACGCATCAAGCGCAAGACCATCCAGCAGCGGCGCTTGCTGCATCAGCGCCGAGCCGCCTAACCTCCAGCCCAGATGAGCCAGAGCCTCCGTTAGTTCAGCACCTCACCTGTCCCAAAGCATTCGACGACGGACAGGGGCACCCTAGCCCTATCCCACCCTACCTCGGCCTCAGATCCGATCCATGCACCACAGTCGAGCAGACCTGCACCTCGCCCTCACAATCCTCGCCCGCGCCGTCATCTGCCGGCGTCAGATCAGACAGTTTGGTACCTACTTTAAGTCAGCCCCCTCATAGTCCAAAAGATCCGACGACGGGCGCCCTACTGCTCGTCAAAGAGGGGCTCCATCCTGCAACAACAGTTCCAACGAGAGTCATTACTGGTCCGCCCTGATGCCATTGAGCAGCTTTCTCAGCGATGCCGTCAAGAGTGCCGAGTAGTACACGTTGGCCGTCAGTTCCACCTGACTCGATGAGGGCAACAGGCGTCATGGGGTCAAGCCCCTCAGCGACAAGTCCGTGGCGCAACTTCCGCAGAGTGGAAACGCCCATATAGACGGCGAGCGTCTGCTCCGGGCGGGAGAGCGCCGCGAAGTCCAAATCTAACCGTCCGTCCTTTGTGTGTCCCGTGACAAAGGTGACGATACGAGCATGGTCGCGGTGGGTTAGTGGGATTCCTGCACTGGCGGCGCAGGCGAGTGCGGCGGTCACGCCGGGCACGACTTCGCAGGCCACGCCGGCTTTGCGGCAAGCCTCCAACTCCTCTCCGCCGCGACCAAAGATGAACGGATCGCCGCCTTTTAGGCGCACAACGCGCTTGCCCTGCCGGGCAAGGTTTATGAGTAGCTCGTTTATGCCCTCTTGGGGGAGGCAGTGCCGCGCCCGTTGCTTGCCGACATAGATGCGCTCCGCGTCCCGTCGGGCGAGCTCTAGCACCTCGTTCCCCACAAGACGGTCGTGCACGATCACATCAGCTTCACCGAGCAGGCGGAGCGCACGCAAGGTCAGCAGGTCGCCGGCGCCAGGCCCCGCGCCGACAAGATGGACGATGCCGGGCGGCGCCCTGTCTGCTTTGGACAATGCAGTGGAGAAGGCCGCCTCAGCCTCCACTTCCCTTCCGGCGAGTACAAGATCCGCCACGGGGCCGGTGAGCACCGCGTCGAGAAAGCGCCGCCGCGCGGGCGGGCTGGGAATGGTGCTGCGGAGAAGCTCCCGAAACCGCTCCGCCAGGGCCGCCAGCCGGCCGAGCGCCGGGGGCAGCATGCTCTCGATCCGAGCACGCAGCAGGCGGGCAAGAACCGGGGCGGCGCCGCCAGTCGAGATGCCGATTGTGACGGGCGCGCGATCAATGATCGACGGCATGATAAAAGAGGAGAGGGCCGGCCGATCGACGATGTTGACAGGAACACCACGCTCCTGGCAGGCGTGGAAGAGGGCCTCCAAGTCCTCATCCGGCGCACCGCTTCCGATCGCAATCGCGCAACCCTCCGGAAGATCGCCCGCCTGTCCGTCTCGGCCGAAGCGTGGCGCACGGTGCAGCACCGCCCCCGCCCGGGCAAGCAGGCCTGCCTTGATCTCGACGGCATCCCCGGACCCCAGCACGAAGGCAGCGCGGTCCTTCAGATTGAGGAAGGCAGGGAAATGTCGCATCAGGCAAGCTCCACTGCGACTCTTGCCAGCAAGGCGGTTATCTCGGGCCGGCATGAACCGCAGCCGGTGCCGGCCTGCGTTGCCTCGCCCACCATGGCCACGCTGCAAGCTCCACCCGCGATCGCGTGTCGGACAGCGCCTTCAGCAACGCCATGGCAGACGCAAAGCGTCGGAGATGGCGCCGGGCCGCTGGCCGGGGACCCGGCCAGGAGTGCAACAGTGGGAGCGACGTTGCCCGCCCCGAGGGTTGCGGACAGCCAGTCGCGCGAGGGCAGATCGTGATCGGGCCCGATGAAGAGCGCCGCATCCACCCGGCCATCCCGCAGGAGAACTGCGCGATGCAGGCCGGCTTTGGGGTCCTCCAATCGGGCCCACTCCCCCTCCTCGTGGCCCAGCAAGACGATGAGCCGCGCGAAGGCTTCTTGCGGTATCTCGGCTCCCGCGAGTTCGTGGCGGTAAACGCCGTCACCGGCCAGGGACACGGCTACCCAATCCGCGACATCAGGCTCCAACCTGCGCCGGGCGATCAGGAAGCCGTGCCAGGCTGCATCATAGGCTGAGAGCTTCACCCGGGCAGATTTCAGTGCCGGCTGGGCACTGACCGGATCGGTAGCAGCCGGAACCGCGGGATTGATGCGCGCCCTGGGTGCCGCCTGCGCCGTCCAATGCATCGGCGCAAAGACTGAGCCGCGCCGCTGACCCGGATCGTAGCGCAGCCGTAGCACGGCTTCCGCTCCGGCATGGCCCGTCACTCGGACGAGGCTACCATCCGTCAGCCCCCCGGCGTCCTCCGGGTGAACGGTCAGCACGGGCTCGGGCGCGTGGGCCATCAGTCGCGGAACGCCACCCGTGCGCGTCATCGTGTGCCACTGGTCGCGCAAGCGCCCGGTCAGAAGCGTGAGGAGGCCCGCGCCCTCCGGCCTCTGCCTGTGGGAGACGGCGACGAATTTCGCTCGCCCGCTCGGCATCGGGAAGGCGCCATCGGCGAAGAGGCGGGATTTGGCAGAGGCGGAGGCCGGCACGGGCCAGCGTGTGGGTGCCAAGGCGTCGTAGTCTTCGTCTGTTAGCCCGGCCAGGCCGGAAATGTCGAAGGCGCGCGTGCCGTTGTTGCCGCGGCCAGTCAGGGCGGCATGCTCGCGGAAGATCGCGGCCGGGCCGGTCCAGGCGAAATCCGATCCCCACCCGAGGCGAGCGGCGACCTGGGAGATGATCCACCAGTCCGCCCGCGCCTCACCCGGCGGAGGAAGGAGGCTGCGCTGGCGCGAGATCATACGCTCGGAGTTCGTGACCGTTCCCTTCTTCTCCGCCCAGCCCAAAGCAGGCAGGCGGACATGCGCGTAAGCGGCGGTGTCCGTCTCCCTCATCACCTCCGAAACCACAAGGAAAGGTGCGCGCGACAGGGCCTCGTGCACCAGCCCGGCTTCAGGAAGCGAGACGGCGGGATTGGTGGCCATGATCCAAAGGGCGCCAATCCTGCCCCGTCCCAGGGCACGGAACAGGTCCACTGCCTTCAGCCCGGGCCCGGTGGCAAGGTTCGGGGCGTTCCAGTGCTGGCGTACCAGGTCGGCTTCGCCCGCGACAGACCAGTCGAGATGTCCCGCCAGCATGTTCGCCAGCGCCCCCACCTCACGCCCGCCCATGGCATTGGGCTGGCCGGTAATGCTGAGAGGTCCCATGCCCGGCCTGCCGATGCGGCCGGTGAGAAGATGGGCGTTGATGATGGCATTCGCGCCATCCGTGCCCGTTTCGGACTGGTTGATGCCCTGGCTCCAGAGCGTGACCACGCGCGGCGTCTCCGCAAACCAGCGCAGGAAGGTCGCGAGGTCGGCGGGATCGAGCCCGGTGCGCCCGGCCGCATCGGCGGCGTCTGCGCGCGCGGCGGCCAGGGCTGCGTCCAGCCCCTCGGTATGGGCCTCTACATAGGCGTTGTCCGCCAGTCCTCTCTCGTCGAGATGCGCGAGCAGGGCGTTGTACAGCGCCACATCCGATCCCGGGCGGATCGGAAGATGCAGGTCCGCGCTCTCGGCGCTCGGCGTGCGTCGCGGATCGATGATGACGAGGCGCATGGTGGGGCGCAGCGCGCGGGCCGCCATGATGCGCTGGAACAGCACCGGGTGGCACCAGGCTAGGTTGCTCCCCACCAGAACCACCAGGTCGGCGGTCTCCAGATCCTCGTAGACGCCGGTAACCACATCCTCGCCGAAGGCGCGGCGATGCGCAGCGACGGCGCTGGCCATGCAGAGGCGGGAGTTGCTGTCGATATTCGCCGTGCCCAGGAAGCCCTTCGCCAGCTTGTTCGCCACGTAATAATCTTCGGTCAGCAGCTGCCCCGAAACATAAAGCGCCAAGCCATCCCGGCCCAGCTCCGCCTGGGCGCGGCGGAAGCCCTCGGCGACCGTGTCCAGCGCCGCATCCCAGGAAGCGCGCTTGCCCATCACCTCAGGATGCAGCAGGCGTCCGGGGAGGTTCAGCGTTTCGCCCAGGGCTGTGCCTTTGCTGCAGAGCCGCCCACGATTAGCGGGATGATCGGGATCGCCTGCGATCCGCCCATCCGGCGCTGCCAGCACGCCGCAGCCGACGCCGCAATAAGGGCAGGTGGTGCGCACGGCGCCAGGGGAGGATGGGGGAAGTGCATCCATGGCTCAGTACACGTCGCGCTGATAGCGATTCTGGCGGGCCAGGGCGACGATCCAGTCGCGTGCGGCATCCGCGTCCATGCGGCCCTCACGTATCGCGATCTCCCGCAGCGTCGCGTCCACGTCCTTGGCCATACGGGATGCGTCGCCGCAGATGTAGAAGCGCGCGCCATCCTGGAACCAGCGCCAGAGATCGGCTGCCTGCTCCTTCATGCGGTCCTGCACATAGACCTTCGCGGTCCCAGGATCGCGCGACCAGGCGAGGGAGAGTCGCTCCAGCGTTCCATCGGCCAGCCACCCCTCGATCTCCGGCCGGAAGAGATAATCGGCGCTGGAGGTCTGGTCACCGAAGAAAAGCCAGGTCCGGCCCATGATGCCCTGTGCCGCACGGTGCTGCAGGAAGGCGCGAAAGGGCGCGATTCCGGTCCCAGGCCCGCACATGATGATCGGGATATTTGGATCATCGGGCAGGCGAAAATGGCTGACCTGCATATAGGCCGGCATCGGCGCCTCCAGCCCGCGGAAGCCAAGATGGCAGGAGGCCACGCCTTGCCGAACTCGTCCGCGCCGCTCGGCCTGCACGACGGAAACGCAGAGCTCCACCTTTCCAGGCATGGCCAGCGGCGAGGACGCGATGGAGTAGAGGCGGGGCTTCAGCCCGGGCAGGGATGCCGCAAGATCGGCCAGGCTTGGCCGCGCTGAGGGAAAGTGCTCCAGCAGGTCCAGCAGGTCCGCATCCTCAGGCCTGGCATTATCCTCGCCATCCACGAGCCGGCGCAGCATCGCGGCCTCCTTGGGGTCGCGCGCGGCACCCGCAAGGAGATCGAGGGTCCGATCCAGTGGGCGCGCGATGGCGAGGTGCGCCAGGAAGGCCTCCTGCACCGGGCGGGCGATGCCATCGGGGCAGGGAACAGGCTCCTCGCCGGTAGCACCCAGCGCCGAGAGGCAGGCTTCCACCAACGCCGGATTATTGGGCGCAAGAAGCCCGAGGCTGTCGCCAGGCTCGTAGCGCAACCCGGTGCCCTCCAGGTCGAGTACCAGATTCCGCACATCCTTGGTCGAGCCCTCGCCCGAGAGGCGGTCCGCCGCCAGCAGGCGCACGGGCACCAGGGCCGGCCCGGCCGGCTTTGCGGCCGGGGCAGGGTGCGCCGCGGCCGGCGCCTCCGCTTGCAGGGCCTTCAGCGCCTTCTGCGTCGCCTTGCCGCCGGGCACGCAGAGGGAGAGCGAGCCCTCGGCTCCTGTCGCGATCGCCTCCGCATAGGTCTTGCAGACATAGCCGCACTGTCCGCAATCCAACTGCGCCATGGCCGCCATGTAGCGGCGCGACAGCGGCTTGCCTGCGGCCATCGCCAGACGCTCGTCCAAACCCAGCGCCGGATCGTGCCAGGGGAACTCCTCCTCTGGCTCCGAGGCCGGCGCTGCTGCGGTGCCAGGCAGGGCAGCTCTGCCATAAAGGCCGGCCAGGAAGCCATTCAGCCAGGCTCGCTGCTCCGCCGTGAAGGGCGCATTCTCCGGGATCAGCGGCACCGGCGCTGGCTGCGGGAAGGCGCCCGCGATGGGGGAGATGGCGTTCATGCCTCGATCTCCGCAGCCTCGCGCTCAGCCATGGCTAGCAACTCGACCTCGGCATGCCGCGCCGTGAAGTCCTGGAAGCTGCTTTCCGGCGCCTCGGCCTGCCAGGCGCGCAGCAGGTTGAGCACCAGCGGGCCCAGCTGATCATGCGCCACCTTCGGGCGGATCAGCCGGCCGATCCTCTGCTCCACTCCCGCGCCGCCGCCGACATGGAGGTCGTAGCCCTCCACCTCCTCCTCTCCGCGCTCCACCTTCGCGCCGATCAGGCCGATATCGCCGATATAATGTTGGGCACAGGAATTGTGGCAGCCGGTGAGATGGATGTTGATCGGCCGCGTTACGGCGATGCGCGCGTCCAGGTAGTCAGCAAGATCGGCCGCGTGCTGCTTGGTGTGCGCGGCGGCGAACTTGCAGCCTGCAGCGCCGGTGCAGGCCACCAGCCCGCCACGCAAATGACTGGCGCTGGTGCCCAGGCCGGCAGCCTGGATCTCGCGGCAGGCCTCCACCATGCGCTCGCGCGGAATGTCCGAGATCAGCAGGTTCTGCCAAACCGTTAGCCGCAGCGTGCCGCTTCCGTAGACATCGGCAATGCGGGCCAGGGCACGCAGCTGGCCGGCGGTGATGCGCCCCACCGGCACCACCACCCCCACATATTGTAGCCCGGGTTGGCGCTGATCATGCACGCCCAGATGCCCGTGCTTCTCCGGCGGCGGCGCCGGCTCGAAACTATCGACCTCGCGAAGCGGGAAGCCGAGCTGCGCCTCCACGGTCTCGATAAAGCGGGGCAGACCCCAGGCGTCCAGAAGATATTTCAGCCGAGCCTTGCGCCGGTCCGTCCGGTCGCCATGTGCAAGGAAGGCCCGGAGGATGGCGTCGCACACCCGCACCACATCCTCAGGTGCCACCGCGCGGCCGCTCTGCCGCGCGAAGTCACGGTGGCCGGTGATGCCGCCCAAGCCCAGGCGGAACAGGACCTCTTCCCCCACCCGGATAGCGGTGAAGGCGATGTCGTTCGTGTCCTCCACCACGGCCACGCGCCCGCCGCCGTCGAGCGAGATGTTGAACTTGCGTGGAAGGCCGAAAAGGTCGCGCGTGTTCAGGATGTGGTGGTGCAGGTTGCGCACGATCGCGCGCGTGTCGATCAGTTCGTTCGGATCTATACCCGCGGTGGGGGAGGCGGTGATATTGCGGATGTTGTCCGCCCCGGTGCCCTTGGGAATGATGCCCAGATCCGCCAGCCGTTCCACCAGTTCCACGCCCTTGCCGGCCGGAATCTCGCGGATTTGCAGGTTGTTGCGGGTCGTGGCGTCCACATAGCCGCCGCCACACTCCTCTGAGATCGCGGCGACGCCGCTCGCCTGATGGGATGAGAGGATCCCGCCGGGGATGCGCAGGCGGCACATGAAGGAGTCCTGCGTCGGCCCCACATAGAACAGCCCATGCCAGCGCGTGGCCAGGTTCTCCAGCCCATGCGGGAACTCGCCGGCCCTTGCGCGCGCCTCCACTTCTTCCCAGCGGTCCAGCGGGTGCTTTTCCCGCTTCATCTTCTCCTCCGGCGTCAGCTTTCCGCCTGCGGCGATGGCTGCATCCTGCGCCGCGCGCATGGCATCCGGCGGCGTGCCACCTTCGCCTGCGCCGGCCGGGGAAAGGGAGCCGCGGCGCGCCTCCACCCCGGCCATGAAGCCCTTAAGGTAGTTCTGCTGTTCCGGGGTGAAGTCGCCCATCACGCGGCATCCTTCAGAAAGGCTTGGCCCAACGCGGCACCGGCCCGGGAGGCGACGGCGCGGCCACTCGCGATCAGATCCTGGTAGAAGCCAGCTTCAGCCGTGTCCCCATAGAGCACGGCGCCCACCAGCCGCTGCCCGCGCCACCAGAGGCGGCGATAGGTCTCGCCAGCCCGCAGCGTCACAGCTTCCGCATCCGCCGGCGACACCTCGCCCCCGGACCAGACCTGCGTGCCGGAAACCTTCAGTCCGGCGGAGTCCGCGCGTGGTGCCCAGGCCACGGCTTCGCCCGCGATGGTAGCGGCCGCAATCTCGGCTTGCTCCAGCGCGGGAGCGACGAGACCGATGAGCCGGCCCTCCACTTCAGCGCATTCGCCGACCGCCAGCACATGCGGGTCGCTCGTCCGCATCGCGGCATCCGCGACAATGCCGCGTCCTACATCCAGGCCACTGGCGCGTGCTAGATCGGAATTGGGCCGAACACCCACAGCCATGACGACGAGCCGAGCGGGAATGCGCGTGCCGTCCTTCAGCAGGACCGCCTGCGCCCGCTCGCGCCCCTCGATGGCGGCCGTCGCCACGGGCATGCGGATGTTCAGCCCGCGCATGCGAAGTCGGCCGGCCAGCAGCGCGCCCGCTTCGGGGTCGAGCTGCCGCTCCATGGGCCAGCCCACGGCATGCAGCACGGTCACCTTCATCCCGCGCGCGGCCAGCCCCGCGGCGGCCTCAAGCCCCAGCAATCCACCACCGATCACGACGGCCGGTCCGCCTTCGCGCGCCGCCTGGATCATGCTGCGGCTCTCTGCCAGGTCACGCCAGGGAATGACGCCGGGCAACTCGGCGCCCGGCAGCGGCAGGCGGACGGCGCGGCTTCCGGTGGCGAGAACGCAGCGGTCATAGGCAATCCGCTCGCCACGCGCGGTGATCGCTTCGCGCGCTGCGAGGTCGAGCGCGGCGATAGGGGTTGCGGGCCGGTAGCTCACCCCCGCCGCCCTAAGCGCGGCCAGGGAATGAGTCACCAGCGCCTCCTGCGCCATCTCGCCGATGAGATACTTCGAGAGTGCCACCCGGTCGTAAGGCAGAGCGGGCTCGGCCCCCGCCAGCACCACCTGCGCCCGGGGCAGGCGCCCGGCGATCCGCAGGGCGCAGCGCGTTCCGGCCGGCCCGGCGCCGACGACCAGGATCCTCATACGGAAACGAGCCCCGGTGCCGTGTGACGGTGATGCAGGAACTCCAGGACGGAGGCGCGTGCCGCGATGAAGCGCGCGTCGGTGGCCAGGGCCAGCCGGTTCCGCGGACGCTTCAGTTCCACCTCCAGAATCTCGCCGATCCGGGCATTCGGACCGTTGGTCAGCATCACGATCCGATCGGAGAGCAGCACCGCCTCGTCCATGTCATGCGTGATCATCATGACCGTGGTGCCAAGATCGGCATGGATCTGCATCACTTGGTCCTGCAAATGGGCCCGGGTCAGCGCGTCCAGCGCGCCGAAGGGCTCGTCCAGCAGAAGCACCTTTGGCTTCATCGACAGCGCACGGGCAATACCGATGCGCTGCTTCATCCCGCCTGAAATTTCGCCGGGCCGCTTGTCCTTCGCATGAGTCATGCGGACCAGGGCGAGGTTCTGCAGCGTCCATTCGTGCCGCTCGGCACGGGACATCTGCTTCGACAAGGTCTGGTCCACCGCCAAGCGGATGTTCTCGTAGCAGGTGAGCCAGGGCAGGAGGGAATGGTTTTGGAACACCACCGCACGGTCCGGGCCGGGGCCGGAAACCTCCCGCCCGTCGAGCACCACGCCGCCGCTTGTCGCCTCGAGGAGCCCTGCCACCACGTTCAGCAGGGTGGACTTGCCGCAGCCGGAATGGCCGATGACGGCGATGTACTCCCCGCGCCGCACCTTCAAGTCAATGCCATTAAGCACGGGTACGCGCGACCGCCCGAAGGCTACGGTGACATCGGAGATGTCGAGGAAGATCTGGTTGCCACTCATGACCACGTCCTCAGGCCGTCGCGGTGCCGCGGGTGACGAGATGGCCGGCCAGCGCCATCAGCCGATCAAGCGCGAAGCCGACGAGGCCGACATAGATGAGGGCCACGACGATGTCGGACAGGTTGGAGGAGTTCCAGGCGTCCCAGATGAAGAAGCCAATACCGACCCCGCCGATCAGCATCTCTGCGGCGATGATGGCGAGCCAGGAGAGGCCGACACCGATACGGAGCCCTGTGAAGATATAGGGGGCCGCTGCCGGAAGGATGATGCGGGAGAAGTATCCGAAGCCCCGCAGCCGGATCACAGCCGCGACGTTGCGGTAGTCCTGCGGCACGTTGCGCACGCCCACCGCCGTGTTGATGATGATCGGCCAGATCGAGGTGATGAAGATCACGAAGATGGCCGAGGGCTGTGCCTCTCGGAAGGCGGCAAGGGAGAGCGGCAGCCACGCGAGCGGCGGCACGGTGCGCAGCACTTGGAAGATCGGGTCCAGACCGCGCATGGCGAGCTGGGAGGTACCGATCAGCAGCCCCACCGCGATCCCCGCGACGGCGGAGAGAGCGAAGCCCAGCGCCACACGCCGGAGGCTGGCCAAGAGATGCCAGAACAGGCCCTTATCCAGCCCGCCCCGGTCGAAGAAGGGATCGGCTATGAGCTCCCCCGCATCCGCCCAGACCTTGGAGGGCGAGGGCAGCGTGGCATCCGGGCCGCTCGCCACGACCTCCCAGAGCACCACAAGGGTGAGCACCACAAGCATGGGCGGCAGCAGGCGCTCTGCCGCGGGCCGAAGCCGCGCGACGAGGCTGGGGGGCGGCATCACTGCCGGCTCGATCGCGGTGACGGCGGGCGCTACCGCCGCCGGGGGCTGGACGGAAGCGTTCATCCTCAGGCCGCCACGATCTTCTTGATGGAAAGCGAGGCGAGGTAGGCCGAGGGGTTCTCGGGGTCGAAGACCTTGCCGTCGAAAAAGGTCTCGCGCCCACGGCTCATACCGCCCGGCGTCTCGCCCGCCGGCACGCCAGCGCGCTCGGCGGCGGCGCGCCAGATGCCCTCCTTATTCACTTCGCCGATCAGCTTCGCAACGTCCGTCCCCTCCGGCAGTACGCCCCAGCGGATATCCTCGGTCAGGAACCACTGATCATGGCTGCGGAAGGGATAGGACGCATGATCGCGCCAGAACTTCATCAGCAGGGGCGAGTTCTCCACCTTGCGGCCATCGCCGTAATCGATATTGCCACGCGTCCGGTCAATGATGTCGGCCACCGGGACGTTGAACCAGGCACGGCGCCCGATGATCGTGCACATCTCCTGCTTGTTGGCGTCGTTGTCGCACCAGCGCTGCGCCTCGATCACGGCAGCGGTCAGCGCCTCCGTGGCACGCGGGTTGGCGGCCACGAAATCCGCCCGCAACGCGAAGGATTTCTCCGGATGGTCGCGCCACAACTCTCCTGTCACGGCGGCTGTGAAGCCGATCTTCTGGTTGACCAGCTGGTCGTTCCAGGGCTCGCCCACGCAGAAGGCGTCCATGGTGCCGACCTTCATGTTCGCCACCATCTGCGGCGGCGGCACGACGATGGTCTGCACGTCCCTGTCGGGGTCGATCCCGGCCGCGGCCAGCCAGTAGCGGAGCCACAGGTCATGCGTGCCCCCACGGAAGGTCATGGCGACCTTGCTCTCCGGCGTCAGCGCGCGTTTCAGGCCGGAGGCGTCGAGCCTCACGCCCGTAGCCTTGTGCTTCTCGGCCACCGAGAGGCCCTGGCCGTTCGTGTTCAGACGCGCCAGGATTGCCATGGACACGGGCTGGTTGTTCTGTGTTACGCGCCCGGTGTGCATGAGATACGGCATGGGCGTGAGGATATGTGCGCCGTCGATGCCGCCTGAGCCTCCGCCGAGCACGAGATTGTCCCGCGTCGCGCCCCAGCTCGCCTGCTTGGACACTTCGACGTCGGGCATGCCGTGCTTGGCGAAAAAGCCTTTCTCCTTCGCGATAATGAGCGGCGCCGCATCGGTCAGCGCGATGTAGCCGAGCACCGCCTTCCGCACCTCCGGCGTGGTGGAGGATTGCGCGAAGGCGCCACGCGGCGCGCTGGCGCGCGCTGCGGCGAAGAGGGCTGCAGTGGCGGCGATGGCCTGCCTACGCTTCATCGTCATGCGGCTTTCTCCTCGGGATGGCTGATGGTGTCGGGCTCCGCCTCGCCAAGCAGGGCGGCTGCGGCACGCCAGGTGGCATCGTCGTAGGCAGCGAGGGCTTCGGCATCGGTGCAGGTGGTGGGCACATGGCCCCAGCGGCGCATCTGACTCAGCCACCAAGCTGCGGCCTCGGGGCGCGCCAGGGTCGCCTCGCGGAAGCGCATCGGGGCAGGTAGGGCACGGATCCCGGCCTGGGTCGGTGTCTGCCCGGCCAAGGGCATGCGGATGGTCTCCGGCTGCATGCCGGGGAAGACGCGGTCGCGCATCAGCCGCACCGCATCCTCGCGATTCGTGGGGTCGTCCAGCCAGCGCGCAGCGGCGATCACGGCGGCGGTCACGCCGACCGCTTGCTCCGTGCGGAGGCCTGGGCGGAAGGCAAGGACCTTCTCCGGGTGATCGGGCCAGATATCGCCCCCCGTCAGCGCCACGCGACCGACGCCAAGTGCCGCGGCATGGCTGCCCCAGGGCTCGCCTGCGCAGAAGCCGTCGATCTCGCCCTGTGCGAGAGCCTGGACGCTACGTGGGGGCGGGACCACGGTGAGGCGGAGATCCCGGTCAGGATCCAGCCCACCAGAGGCAAGCCAATGCCGTAGCAAGTAGTGGTGCGAGGAGAAGGGGAACACGGCTGCCAGCCGCACCGGCGGCCGCCCAGCGGCTACACGGAGCCGCACAGCGGTCGCGAAGGCCCCGGCAGAGAGTGGTGCGCCATCCGGGCTCAGCCCGGACTCGTCGGCCAGTTCCGGGGAAAGGGTGAGGGTATTGCCGTTGCGACCGATACCGGCACCGACTGATAACGAAGCTTGAACACCGCCGAGCCCGCAGGCCAGGGCAATGGGTAGTGGCGCCAGCATATGGGCGCCGTCCAGGAGGCCGTGGGCCACCCGATCACGTACGGCAGCCCAGGCGGCCTCCTGAGAAAGGGTTACCCTAACGCCAAATCGGCGGAACATTCCGCGCGCCTCTGCCACCAGCAACGGCGCGGCATCGATCAGCGGGACATAGCCGATACGTAGAACTCGGTCGGGCACGCTCGCTCTCCAGGGTTTCGCATGCGAAACCAGGAGGCGGGCCGCCGTTGGACCGCCGGGTGACTACTCGGAGCGCTCAAGGGCCTACGCCATTGCAGACCGGCTCGATGGACCCTTTGCAGCATATCGCGACGCGGCGGATCAAGTGGGATTCTGCCCACCAATTGTCCATGCGGCGCCAGCAAAGCCCATGAACGAATAAAATAAGGGCATTGTGCCTAGCTTTCGTTCAATATAGCTCTCGCTACTTCGGTCAATCGGCGTCCCTGATTCATCGCGGCCTGGCGCATGCGGCGATATGCCTCTTCCTCGGTCAGCCTTCCGCGCTCCATCAGCCGCGTTTTCGCCTGGTCGATGAGCTTCCGGGCGGCAAGAGTAGCGCGAGTGGCTTCCAGTTCCTGCTTCATGGCATGGTGGGCACGGAAGCGGCGGATCGCCACCTCGATGACTGGGCGCACGCGGGCGGGTGCCAGTCCTTCCACGACATAGGCCGCGACACCGGCCTCAAGTGCCGCCTCGATCTGCTCTGGCTCGCCTCGCTCAGCGAAGAGAATAACAGGCCGAGGTTCGTCCCGGTTCAGGGCGCGCATGCTCTCGAGCGCATCGCGGCTCGGGTCATCAAGATCACAAACGATGACCTCAGCGCCCGAGGCCCTCACATGACGGGTGAGATCAATGGCATCTGGCACGAATGCCACGACTTCGTAACCAGCCGCCCTTAGCCCAGCGGAAACGAGGGCTGCACGTTCGGCATCTGTATCCACCAGAAGGACTCGCAGTCGTCTGATCCCCTACCGGCCAATGGTAAGCGCCGCTGTGCAGCACCCTCAGGCAAACACCTTGCCAAGCGAGCAGCGCTAGCCAGAACCGTGTGCCGACTGTCCTGACCCTAACCACGACAGGGAGGCCGGCAGGTCACGGCGCTCATTGGGAGATGAGCGCGATCCCGGCGAAGCGACGCTCCACGACAGAGGTGAGCAGCAGCACCGCCGCCAGCAGGTTCAGCCGCTTGAGACCGCGCCCGGCCGTTAGATGCACAAGGGCCAGCGGCACCGCGAGCAGGGCAGTGGCCAGCACCGTCAGCCCGCCCAGCACGTCCGCCCAGGCCTGCAGGCTGGCTCGGGTGAAGTTCTCGTCCGTCGTCAGCGAGGTCGCAGCCAGGATCAGCAGCGGCGAAAGGAGGAAGGAAAGCTGGGCCAGCGCCAATGGCTATGGCGGCCGCTGGCCGTATCTGCGCTGGACCAACGGATCCCAGCTCGTCGTTTCGGTCGTGGTGAACTTAGGGAAGGATTCGAGCACCAGGTTGGCGATGGCGACCCGCGCAGTGAGCACGTCCGCGATGTGGTCAGCGTCGTTGCGCCCAGCATCCGTAGTCAGGGGCGGGAAGGGATCTTCGGCTATAGCCCGCGGGCCAGGCTCTGGCGCATGCTCCATACCCTGGACGAGACCACCCTTCCTGCCACCATCTTCTGCTGCGAACGTGCGGTGGAGCGCATACCCGACCCGCTGCGCGAAGTCGTCACCCGTGGCCATGAGGCCCGCACACCTGCGATCCGAGGTCGTCCGTTCCGTTATCCATGCCGGATCAGCGGTGCGACCATCGTTCGTTCGGCATCGCTCAAAACACTGAAATAACGCATGCCACGCCGGTCGCAGGCACGGCGGCGTTCCGCCTCCCACGCGGCACCCCGCTCGCCGGCGCTGCACATGGCGGATCTAGCCCGATGGCCGCCCTCCACTGACGGCATTATAGTTGGAAACCGTGACGGCAAGCCCCACCTTCCCCGACTTGATTCGCCATCAGCGGGCGAATGGCTCGGCCGAGTTGCGCTTCGAGCGCCAGGGAGCGGGCACCGTGTTGCGCCACCTCTACCAATCCGCGCCGCTGCGCGTGCTGTTCCCGCGGCCCGAAGCGGAAGAACCGCCGCTTGCCGCCCTGGTGAACACAGCCGGCGGGCTCGCGGGGGGCGATCGACTGCGCGTGGCGATGGTGGCTGCCCCCGGCAGTATCGCCACCCTCTGCACCCCTGCGGCCGAGAAGCTATATCGCTCCCTAGGTCCCGAAACACAGGTCGAAACTACCTTGCAGGTGGAGGCGGGCGCCACGCTCGAGTGGCTGCCGCAGGAAACCATCCTCTTCAGCGAGGCCCGCCTGCGCCGTCGGCTGGAGATCGACTTGGCGCCGGATGCGCGGCTTCTGGCGGCGGAGATGCTCGTCTTCGGCCGCAGTGCGCGGGGGGAGTCTTTCGCCAGGGGAAGCCTGCATGACTCCTGGCGGCTGCGGGTGAGTGGCAAGCTTCGCTGGGCCGATACCTTGCGGCTGGACGAGCCCGGTGCGGCGCTCGCGGACCGCTTCGGCTTTGGCGGTGCCGGCGCCTTCGCCACCCTTCTCTATGCTGGCCCCGACGCCGCGGCCCAACTCGCGCCGATGCGGGAGGCGGCGGGCCCGCTGGGCGCCGCCACCACTCCGCGTGAGGGCGTGGCGCTCATCCGGTGGCTCGGGCCTTCGGCCGCCGTACGCGCCGCCCTGGTTGCCGCCATCCCGGCGCTTCGCCCGGTCCTTCTGGGGTTGCCGCCCTTCCTACCCAGGCTATGGACCACCTGACGCGACCGCCGCCATACTTCCCACCCCCGAACCGGAACAGCCCATGCACCTCACGCCACGCGAGAAGGACAAGCTGCTGATCGCCATGGCCGCCCAGGTAGCAAGGCGGCGCCTGGAACGGGGCGTGAAACTGAACCATCCGGAGGCCGTGGCGCTGGTAAGCGATTTCGTGGTGGAGGGTGCGCGGGACGGCCGCAGC
>NZ_JAGIZB010000048.1 GCF_017813395.1 Pararoseomonas baculiformis
CCCCGTGCGCAGGTCAGCGACAACAGTCGCAGCCGCTCCCCATGCAGCGGGTGATGCGGGTCGGTAACCGTCACCTCAGAGATGACCCGGTCCGAAACAGAGGCAGACCGATGTGTTCGGCGATGCCAAGATGACCACCGCTCTCCTCGACCGGCTCACCCACCACTGCCACATCCTGGAGACCGGAAACGACAGCTTCCGCTTCAGGAACAGCTCCGCAACCCAAGCCCATCGGGAGAAGAAGTCACAGTCTAACTGACAGGATCCGAAAACCCCGCTTCCATCCACAACCCGGGTCAGATCCTCATGGCAATCCCGGGTCAGTTCTCAGTGGCAATCAACACCTCGAGTGCACATCGCCGTGCGGACCTTTCTCCATCCTCCAGAACGAAGCAAGCGGCGGCTGGCAAACTTGCCAAGCCGCGCTGCTTCATTACGGAATCTGTCGCTCGCCGACATCCGGGAGCAGCCTTCGCACGCGGCTGTCTCCTGTACATGAACGAGCGACAAGGCGCCCGCAGTTCCTACGCTGCTCGAATCCCGGCGAGAAATGTGTCCACTTGGCCGCGCAGCTGCTCAGCGCGCTGTGCCAAATCGCCTGAAGCGGAACGCAACTGTGCCGCTGCCGCTCCGGTGCGCTCTGCTCCTTCTTTGACTCCCGCCGTATGGCCGGACACGTCCTGCGTACCAGATGCCGCCTCGGCAACCGCGCGCCCGATCTCCCGCGTTGCCCCAGACTGCTCCTCGGCAGCCGCAGCGACTCGCGTCGTAATGCTGTTCATTTCCTCAATCGTTCTAACAATGCCGGCGATTGAAGAGACAGCGCGCTCCGTCTGACCTTGCATCGCCGCAATCTGACTACCAATCTGCTCTGTCGCCTTCGCAGTCTGCGTCGCCAGAGTCTTCACTTCGCTCGCCACCACGGCGAAGCCGCGCCCGGCCTCGCCGGCGCGCGCCGCCTCGATTGTAGCATTCAGCGCTAACAAGTTGGTCTGGCCCGCGATGTCGTTGATCAGTCGCACTACGTCGCCGATGCTCCGCGCGGCCTCTGACAGCCCCTGCACTGCGCCGTCGGTCTGCCGTGCGTCATCTGCCGCCCGCCGCGCGACATCTGCCGAACTAGCAACCTGCCTCGCCACTTCCGCGATGGACGCCGCTAGCTCCTCAGATGATGCTGCTACAGTTTGAACATTTGCGCTGGCCTGTTCCGACGCTGCTGCCACCGAAGTCGCACGCTCTACCCCGTCGTGGGCGGTCGAAGCCATCTCCCCCGCAGTTGCGTTTAACTCTGTAGCGGCGGCTGCGACCGTGCGTAGTACCTCAGTCGCCTCAGCTTCGAAATTTCGGATGAGCCTGTCCACGCGCTCGCTGCGGGAGGCTTTTTCCGCTGCCTCCTTTGCCTGAGCTGCCGCGAGGAGATCTGCATCCTGCAGGCCAGTGCGGAACTCCTCGACTGCTTGCGCCATACCGCCAATCTCATCACGACGGCTCACTTCGGGAAGGTCGAAACCATAGTCGCGACGGGCAAGCTGGAGCATGGCTCCCGACATGCGGACGACCGGCTTGGCGATCTCCCTGTTCAGCCAGCCACCAGAAATCAGGGCAATTACGAGCGCGAACAAGGTCACGCCTCCCGTTTGCCATAGCGCAGAGACGTAGGTCTCCTCAGCGCGCGCAGCAGCTTCGGCGCCGTTTTTGGCAACGAAGTCAAGCAGTGCAGTGATGCTGTCGCGGACCTTGTTGAAAGCCGAGAGCATCTCGCCATTGAAGAGTCGTGCCGACTCCACTGCGTTTCCCGCTGAAACGAGCGCTTCAATGCGGGCGTCGAGCGCACGGTAGCCGCGGAAAGCCGCATCGAAGGTGTCGAGGAGTCTTTTTCCCTCGGCCGAGACGATATCGGTCTGCAAACGGCCATAATTTTCCTGGACGCGGCGCAGCGAGTCGGCCCCGCGCTGAGTAGCGCTTGCGCGGAGTTCGGCGTCGCTCGACATCACCATGTTAGCTTGGTTCATTCGGTAGCGAAGGGCGGCTTCGTTCAGGCGTCCGATCGCGTCCAGCTGAGGTAGCCATCTCTGTCCCAGCTCGTGAGCTTCATGCCTCACCGTGTCGATCCTGTGGATCGCCACAGCCCCTATTCCAACCACTACGAGAACGAGAGCGCCAAAGGCTATCGTCAGTTTCCTGGCGATTGAGAGACTAGACAGGAGCAACACGCGTAAAATCCTCCACATGTCCAAATCCGGAGGACTTCATATTGCCCGTAAGTTATCACCAGATTGTCACCAGAGTACCTTAGCTGGAGCAACTCTATCCGAGCGATTCTGGGCCGGTTTCTACATCGAAGCAGGGCGCACGAATTAGGCCGCATGAGATCACTGTAATGGGTTGGCAATAGCCAAGTGAACAAGAGCGGGATGTTGCTTATTGAGCGGAAGTAGATGGTGATGCCCGGAACAGGCGCGGGTTCCGTTGTGGCTGGAAATACCGCAAGGTAGTACGAATCCCCGAAGAAGGTTCGCTCACGTAAATTGGTACACAAATGCCACGCCAAACGCGACGCGGATCCTGCCACCTCAGCGAGCCAACTTCCTTGCTGCCATCTCGTCCAGCATCGCTTGGCTTCGGCGCGACATTTTCCGAGCCACCTCGTCCGCACGCCTCGCTCGCAGCAACTCCACCACGCGCTGGGCGGCACGCGCGGCGACCATTTCCTCGCGTGCGGCCTCGGCCGCATCTTCGGCCAGCCGAGCCTCGGTGGCAGCACGCTGCCGCAATGACTCACCGCGCGGCAGCCAAGCCGTCAGATCGCCAGTAATGTGTAGGGACAGCATTGCCTCCGAGCCGCATTCCGTCGTCGCAGCGGCCACTTCGCGCGGAATGGCCGCGGCAGCTGCGGTGGCGCGGTGGAACAGTTCAACTGCGCTGGATCGCCGTGCGGCCAAGATCCGTTGAGCCTCCGCCACCTTCAATCCGTGCAGGCGGTGCAGAGTAGCGAGGGAGTCACGCTGAGGCATCGGCCTGCGCGAGTATGTCCGCCAGAGAGGCGAATGTGTCATCCACGGTCAGGACTGGATCCTCCTTACGTTGCGAGAGGAAGGCCTCAATGCGCGGACCCAGGCGCAGTGCCTCGTCCACTGCGGAGTCGGTGCCGTGTTTATAGGCGCCGAGCCGTACGAGTTCCGCCATATCACCTTGGAGCGAGAGAATGCTGCGGGCCCGCGCCATGAGCGTACGCTCGTGCGGTGCAAGGCAGCCCGGAACGGTACGCGACAGACTCCGGAGGACATCCACGGCGGGCCAGCGTCCACGTTCTCCGATCAAGCGGTCGAGGACGACATGTCCATCGAGAATCCCGCGCACTGCATCGGCAACGGGCTCGTCGTGGTCATCACCCTCTACTAGTACAGTAAAGAGACCAGTGATTGCTCCACCACCAGGCCGATCAGCGCAGGGACCGGCGCGCTCCAGCAAACGGGGCAACTCTGCAAAGACGCTAGGCGTATAGCCGCGGGTTGCCGGCGGTTCCCCTGCAGCCAAGCCGATTTCCCGGCAAGCAAGTGCGAAGCGGGTCAGGCTGTCCATCATCAGCAGCACATGCCGGCCCTCTGCGGCGAGCGCCTCGGCCACAGTCATAGCTGCGTAAGCCGCTTCGCGGCGCATTAGCGCTGGCGCGTCAGAGGTGGCGCAAACTACTACGCTGCGCGCAAGCCCCTCCGGCCCCAAATCGTCCTCTAGGAACTCCCGCAGCTCGCGCCCGCGCTCGCCAACGAGGCAGAGCACTGCGACATCGCATTCGGCGCCGCGCGCGAGCATGGACAAAAGCGTCGATTTCCCGACTCCGGAGGCAGCAAAGAGACCAAGGCGCTGGCCGCGGCGCATGGTGCAGAAGGCGTCCAGCGCCCGAACGCCGAGGTGAAGGCGCGGACCTAAGCGGGCACGCTGCCCAGCATCTGGCGGGGGGCGCCGAACTGGATGTGACACAGGGCCAAGGGGAAGTGGACCGAGCCCGTCCATTGGTCGGCCGAGCGGATCCACCACGCGGCCGAGCCATCCAGCGCCTGGGCATAGCTCAGCCGCTCCCCGGTACAGGACCGGGGAGCCGAGACGCACGCCGTCTAGCGCGCCGAAGGGCATGGCGCGAGCTCTGTCCTCGGAGAGGGAAACGATCTCAGCAGGGATGAGGCCGGCGGCTCCCATCACCTCTACCCGGGCTCCGCAGGCGACGATGCTCTGTAATCCCGTGACGTCGATCGAGAGTGTGCCGGCGCTCGCAACGCCCCCCTGAATGCGACCCTTGGGAAGGGTACGCAGCGCGGCCGTCGCGGCTGTCGCTCGACGCGCTAAGTCACTGCGCTGGGGCTGACTGTTCACGCCGGCATTCCCTGCAGGGCACCGGTGAAGCAGTAGGCTCCACGATATTCTGGCAGCGGTGTGACTCGGGTGGACAGGCCTAACATTGTCTCCGCCGCCCCGAGGTAGAGCACGCCATCAGGAGCCAACCGCCTCAAGCAGGCCTCCACCACCTGCTCCTTTGTTTGCTTGTCCAGATAAATGAGGATATTGCGGAGCAGGATCACGTCGAAGGGGCCACTGACGGAAATCTGCCCGATAAGATTACCTACTTCGAAGCGGCAGTCCTCGCGCAAGCCGGGCTGTACCCGCCAGTTTGGGCCTTCGGGAATGAACCAACGCGCCAAGCGCTCAGGCGACAGTCCCCGTTGAACCTCGAATGTGCTGAAGACGCCTTCCTGCGCACGATTGATCACCTTGCCGCAGATATCAGTGCCAAAGATACTCACCCGCCTTCCGCCGAGGGATCCCTGGACCTCCCTTGCCAGCATCGCCACGGAGTAGGCTTCCTGTCCAGTCGAGCAGGCTGCGGACCAGACGCGGAGTGTCGCACCACGTGCGCGAGCTGCAGCGAGTCGCGGCAGAGCCGTGCCGGCTAGGTGATCGAAGGGGAGACGGTCACGGAAGAAACTCGTTTCGTTCGTTGTCAATGCCTCAGCGACCTGCCTCGCGAGTTCAGTCGCGCCTGGCAGCGCCAGCCGTTGCGCGAGCGCCATTAGGTCGACCAGTCCATTCTGACGCAGCACGGGTCCAAGCCGGCTTGAGAGCAGATAGCCCTGGTCCGGTCCCAAAACGAGGCCAGATACATCCTGAACGACTCGGGCGATTTGGCGGTATTGAGGCTCGATCACGAGGCACCAGCCAGTTCCGCCAAGCGGCGGGCCAGTTCGGGGAGTGGCAACACCTCGTGCGCCGCACGGCGCTCCACCACCGCACCGGGCATACCCCAGACTACGCTGCTCTGTGCGTCTTGCGCGAGCACGTATCCACCCGCCGCCTGTATTGCAGCTGCCCCAGCTCCACCATCATGGCCCATCCCCGTCAGCACAGCGGCGATGCAGCGGTCGCCGTAGATGGTCGCCAAGCTGCGCATCATGGGATCCACTGCAGGGCGGCAAAAATGCTCTTCTGGCCCGTCGGACAGCTGCAGCGTCGGCGGAGCGCCGGCTGAAGCCACCAGATGGTGCCCACCGGGTGCCAGATAGGCGTAACCGGCCTGAGGCACAGTGCCAGCCGCGGCGACCACGGCGCGCACGGCGCCCAAGCGGCTGAGATGCTCGGCCAACATAGGAATGAATGGGGGCGGCATATGCTGGGTCAGCAACAAGGGTATCCTCGGTGCACGACGAAAGGCGCGGAACACTTCGGCAAGCGCCTGAGGTCCTCCTGTGGATGAGCCGATGGCGAGGATGCTTGCCTGCGCGCCCATGGACCTGGGACGAGCGGCGAGTACGGGTGCTCCCGGGCTGGGCGGTGGCACCGCCATTACGGCTGGTGCCACAACGACAGGGGTGACAGTCCCCCGGACGGGCGCGCGCCGGCGAAGGGCACCATGTCCCTTCACGCGGGTGATGAGCTCCTGGGCGAATGATTTCTCCTCGCCACTACTTGGCTTGGGCATGCAGTCGGATGCTCCGCGTCGCAGAGCCTCCATAGCAGCCGAGGCGCCACGGGTTGTCAGGGTGGAGACGACAATGACGCGCAGCCTCGCATCCAATTGCATCATCAGGGGCAGTGCAGTCAGCCCATCCATGATTGGCATCTCGATGTCGAGAACGGCAACGTCGATCCCACCGCGCCGTATTGCGGCCACCGCCTCCTCACCATTGCGTGCACGGGCCACGACCTGAAGATCTGGGTCTGCTTCTAGCATGCGTGCGGTCGCGGTGCGGATCACCGCGCTGTCGTCGCAGATTAAGACTCTCAGACGCTCGTGGTCTGGCTCCGACCCGACGCTGCGCGTACCGGTTCCCAAAGCATGGCTCAAGATATGCCCCCTTCAACGCCCCGGCCAAAAGCCAGGAGCTGTGCAGGGTCGAGCTCGATTAGGAGCTCGCCATCAAGCTGGTAGACGGCGGTGGCGTGGGTGCGCCAAGTATCCCCGAGCGTAGCTGGAGCCTCCTCGCGTGTCTCGGGGGAGATGCTGATCACCTCGCGGACGCTGTCGGCAACTAAGCTGTACAATTCGCCATCGTATTCAACAATGATGCTCATCTGTGGGGCGCCCCGGTCAGCAGGGGGAAGTCCGAGACGGCTCCGAAGCTCAACCGCGGTCACGATACGACCTCTCAGGTTCAGCACACCTGCGACACCCGGCGGAGCCAGAGGCACCCGTGTGATCGCCTCCGCGCGAAGTACGTCACGAACACATGGAACAGGGATGCCACAAAGGCGGCCGGCGATCTGAAGCGTGAGCAGCAGGCGAGACTCTTCGATCGCTGAACGGCGCGGGGACATCTGCAGGAGTTGGGCGTTCATGCGGCTTCACTCATGTTAGATAGGGCGTTAGCAAGTGCGCTCAGCACGCGATCGCGGTCGAACTTAGCGACGTGATCGCTAAAGCCCGCCGCACGCCCGCGCATCAGGTCCTTCGGGCTTGAGCGGCTGCTCAGCGCCACGACCGGGAGCTTGGACCAGGGTCCGCCGCGGCGGATCTCAGCCACTAAGCCAAAGCCGTCCATGCCGGGCATCTCGATGTCGGACAGAATCGCGTCGAAGACCGCACCGCTGTCGCGGAGGCGAAGAGCTGAGGCAGCGTCCGCGCAGGCTGTTACGTCATAGCCGGCTGTAGAGAGCGCGGGAACGACGATCTGCCGGAAGAAGCCGCTATCCTCGACTACAAGCAAACGTGGTACTGCTTGGTCGGTCTTACCGAACCAGCTAGGATCTCCCTGGCGCAGCCAGTAGGCGCAGTCCAAGACATCGGTCGCGTGGCCCGCAATGATAGCGCTACCGAGAAATCCTGCGTGCTGAGCCGAGGGGCGCAGGTCGATGCGGGACTCGATGACGTCCAAGATCTCGTCCACCATCAGGCCGAGCATTCGGTCGCCGTCCTGGAAAACTAGAAGTTGCTGGTGTGCCCCGGCCAAGGGCTTAGCCCAGGCGCCGAGTGGCATGAGCGGCATCAGTCGACCGCGGTACTGCACGACCGGGCGGTCACCGGCCATCTCGATGGTGGAGGAGGGTAGTGCCTCTAGCCGCGCGACGAGGCCGAGTGGCACTGCCTTGGGCGTTGGCGTACCGCCTGCCCGGAACAGAAGGAGCTGGGCTCCTTCCTCATCCTTCGTGATCGTCTCGCCCTGAGCTTGGGCAGTTCGATCGCTGCCAATGCCTGCCATGCGGGCGACGCCGGAAGGATCGATGATCATGATGACCCCGCCGTCGCCCAAAATGGTGTTGCCGGAGAACGCCTGGAGATCACGCAGAATAGGGGCAACTGGCTTAACAACGATTTCCTCAGTGTCAAAGACGCCGTTAACCAGCAATCCAAACCGGGCAGTATCGGCCTGCAGCACAGCGACGAACCCTTCGACCGGCGCTCCTCCTCCCAAAAATGGCGCGAGATTTAGCAGCGGGCCGAGCTGTACAAGCGGAAGTAGCTGACCGCGCAGCCGCAGTACTGGGGCGGAGTCCACCCACTCGACTCGCGTGTTGCCGCCGCCAACCCGAACGAGTTCGACAACGGCCGACTGCGGAACCGCAAAGCGCTCCCCGACGGATTCCACGACTAGTCCCGAGATTATGGCAAGGGTCAGCGGGATCCGAATGGTCAGCACCGTTCCGCGGCCCTGGGTGGTCTGCAGGTCCACATTGCCGCCGATGCGCTCGATGTTGTTGCGCACCACGTCCATCCCAACGCCGCGGCCGGACACGGACGTGACTGCTTCAGCGGTCGAGAAACCGGGTCGGAAGACGAAACGGGCAACATCCGCGTCCTCCATGGCCGTGACGGCCGCTTCTGTGGCCAGGCCACGCTCCACGGCGCGCTGCCGCACACGGGTGAGGTCCAGGCCACGGCCGTCGTCTGCGATCTGGATGACGATGCGTCCGCCTTCCTGGCGAGCGGAGAGCAGGATGCGCCCGGTCTCCAGCTTGCCGGCTCGGATTCGCTGCTCGGGCGTCTCTAGGCCGTGGTCGGCGCAGTTGCGCACCATATGCGTCAGCGGGTCGCGGATCAGCTCCAAAACCTGCCGATCCAACTCAGTGTCCCCGCCCGTCATAACGAGATCGATTTTTTTGTTCAGCTCCTGCCCGAGATCGCGAACTAGGCGCGGTAGCTTCGCCCAGGCAGCCGAGACCGGCTGCATCCGGGTCTTCATCACCCCTTCCTGCATATCAGTAGTAATGCGCGACAGTCGCTGCAGCGGAGCAGAGAAGGGCGTGCTGCCCTGGCTCCGCGCCACCTGCAGAAGCTGGTTGCGCACTAGCACCAGCTCAGATGCCAACGTCATCAGCTCGTCCAGCACGGGGAGAGAAACCCGGATTGCCTGCACCGGAAGATTGGTGTCGACCGTGCTAGAAGCTACTGGAGTAGCTGCCGCTGTCGCTCCGGATGGGGGTGCAGGCCCGTCGTGAACTATGGCTAGGGCAGACGCGACTGCAGTCGGCTCTTCATCCGCCTGAGGTGGTTCATCGTCCCGGGTGGCAGGGTCCGTCGGCTGGGTTGACACGTGTTCGTCTTGCACCAGCGCCTCCAACCGGGCTAGCAGCGCCGAATCGTCGCCCTTCGGCTCCTCGCCTGCGTCAGCAAGGCCACCCATGATTAGGCGAATGGTGTCGAGAGCGGCCAGTACGGCGGTGATACCGTCCGGAGTGACGGAGCGCTCGCCGTCACGGTACAGACCAAGTAGGGATTCGGCAGCATGGGCCACGGTCTCCAGTCTTGAGAGGCCGAGGAAACCGCAGGTACCCTTCACGGTATGCACCAGGCGAAAAATCCGCGCCAGGATCTCAGCGTCCTCTGACGCGCGCTCTAAATCGACGAGCGCGGTGTCCAGCTCAGCCAGCGCCTCGTTGGTTTCGGCCAGAAATTCCGAGATGAGGTCGTCCACGCCCGTGCTTCCGTCTGCTACCCGCACAAGCTAGAACACGGCCAAATTCCGACCAGTCTGTTAACCTCTCTCAATTCTCTGCACTCAATGGGCAAGGTGGCGGGCGCTGCCTTCCGCGGAAAGGGCAGAGAGGTGCAAAAAAGCCCCAGGCCGTAAACATCTGGTTAGTAAACCCCTCCCAGCTTTCTTCCACAGGCCGCCCAAGGAAGGGGCGGGAGGGATGGTGCGGCGGAGGATCCGCCCAGCGATCGTCCTTTGGCTAGGCCGCCCCGTCACAGAACCCAGGGGAGGCCGGCCGCATCGTCGGAAAAGCCGGCGATGTAAGGTAAAAAGGATCCGTACCATGGCCCTCAATTCGGTCATCACCAATGCTGGCGCGATGGTGGCTCTTCAGTCGTTGAATAAGACCAACGACATGATGGACGTTACCCAGAAGCGCATCTCCACCGGCTACCGCGTTGCGGACTCCAAGGACGACGGCGCGGCTTTCGCCGTGGCCCAGAAGGTCCGCGGCGACGTGGCGGGTCTGACCAGCGCAAATGAGCAGCTCGGTGGCGCGACCGGCCTGCTGGACACCACGCTGACGGGCCTTAAGAGCATCTCTGAGACTCTCTCCAGCGTGAAATCGGTGATGACGAAGCTCGCCGACGACAAGATCACCGGAGAGGAGCGCGCTAACTACGAGAGCCAGTACACCCAGCTGCGCCAGCAGGTGGGCTCATTCGTTAACGACTCGACCTACAACGGCGCTTCTCTGCTGGGAACGTCAGGTGCTGCGGACGGAGCAACTGCAGCGGCTGGCACCGACTTCAACGTGGTGCGCAGCGAGAAGCTGGCGACCTACGCGCTGGAAGGGCAGGATTCCGGCTCTTTCGATCTGGGTACGCTCGCTACTATCAGCACTGGCACAACTGATGCAGCGAAGGCCCTGAACTGGAAGGCCGCGCTCGCGCAGACCACGGCGGGCGGGTTCGCTTACGTCGAGCAGAAAGTTAACAACGCGCTGAATCAGTACGGTAACGACAGCAAGGCGATCAGCAACCAGGTCTCTTACAACAAGAGCAAGATGGAAGCTCTAGAGACCGGCCTTGGTGCGCTGATCGACGCGGACCTCGCCAAGGAGTCCGCGCGCATGCAGTCGCTGACCATCCGCCAGCAGCTCGGCACTACGTCACTGAGCACGGCGAACCAGGCTCCCTCGTCGTTGCTCAGCCTCTTCCGCTAAGCAGATCGTGGCGGTGATCACCGCCTGAAATGGCCGGGGACTCGTAGCAGCCCCCGGCCACGCTGCCGATACAGGGCCATGCGGCCCATTGCCGTCAAAACGAGAGGCTGGCATCGTGCATCCATCCCCTTCCCAGGCCCTGCGCGCTTATGGCGCAGTCCAGGCCACCCGATCCCTGCGCGAACAGGAAGCCGAAGTTTATACGACTCTCTCTGGCCGCCTTCGCGCGGCCCTGTGCAGCGGCTCCGAGATGGACCGAACTCGCGCCCGTGCCGACGCGCGCCGGCTCTTCAACGCCCTGGAGGTGCTTGTGCTGCATCCCTCCTGCCCACTGCCTCAGGAAATCCGAGGGAATATCGCCTCTGTGGCGCGGGTGGCGCTCGCCGATATTGAAGGCGAGAAGACTGACTTCACCTTCTTGGCCGAGATCTGCGATAACTTCGCGGCCGGTCTGCGCACCCGGCCGGTTACGGCCAACACTCCCACGGAAGCGGCGGCAGCATGAGCCAGAACACTGAGGCACCGGCTCCGTCACAGGGCAGGCTGGTGCTAGACCTGCGCGCAGGGGACCGCATGCTTGTCAATGGCGCGGCGCTGCAGTTTAGAACCCGGACCAGCGTGATGCTCGGCAATCATGCCCGATTTCTATTTGGCAAGCAGATCATGTCGCAGGAAGATGCCCGCACGCCTGCGCGACGCATCTACTTTGCCATTCAAGCCGCTTATGTCGCGGAGGACGCAGAGCGGCCCGCCTACATCGCGGCCGCTCGCGAGCTGACCGACGAGTATTCTGCCGCCACTACATCCGACACCGCACGTGCAATTCTCGCCTCAGCCATCGCATCTCTCGAGCGCGGCGATTGCTGGGAGGCGATGCGTGGCCTTCGCCGCCTCTTTGCTCACGACGACGCGGTGCTCGCGCTGACCACCGCCCCGTAGTGCAGCGAACCATGGCAGCCAATCCGAATCTGTTGACCCTGTTCGGCGGATCGGCAGCCACGCCTACATCCATGTCCTCGTCCGAGGCAGTAACCTTCTACAACCAGTCCCTGAAGAACGCTGGCAAGGACACCGAGCGTCTGCGAGCAGACCCAACCATCAAGCGGGAGCTCGCATCCCTGTTCAAGGCGGTTGACAAAGCTAGAGCTCCGGAGGATCTCCTGAGGGATCCTGACGCGAGGCGGGTTCTGATGCAGGGGCTCGGCCTTGCGGACCAAGTTGACAACGCCGGCCTGGCGATCAAGGCCTTGACCTCTGATCCGTCAAAGCCGAACAGCTTAGCCAAGCAGCTTCCGGACCAGCGCTGGTCCTCAGCTGCTGCCCAGTTAGACTTCGCCGCGTCTGGTCTGAAGAAGCTGAAAGACCCTGCGTTCCGTCAGCTCATCTCCGATGGGCTCGTCGAGTACAGGCGACTCTCAGCTATATCTAAGAAGAGCCAAATTGTGGCAGACGCGCTGGCCATCAAGGCTCTGCCCGACACCAAGCCAAACATCTATACGGTTCTCGGGGACAAGGTCATGCGGCGCGTTGCCACGACCGTCGCCAGCCTGCCGGATCAACTTGCGCTTCAGTCCATTGAAGCCCAGGCACGCAGCCTTTCTGCGCGTTTCGACGTCGATCAGTTCGCTGACCCAAAGAAGCGCGACAAGCTAATCCAACGTTACCTCGTCGCGGCCTCTGGCTCAGGAATTTCCTTGATGGCCTGAGCCGATCCTTTCAGCTGAATAGCCCTGGGTGCCGGCAGAGTATCCCTCGTGCTCCGGACTGCCGGGCAGGAAGCAAACAGATCGGCGCCACCGAAGCAGGGGCTAGCGTAGATGACTCTGGCTCATCGCGTGGCGGAAGCGGCGTGAGCCGGCGCCGTTCAGGCGATCCGTACCTACGCCGGAGCGGTGCCGTGGGCGAATGCGGCGGCTGGTGACAATGCGTTAACAATCAGCGCGGGTTATGCCGCTATGAGCCTCGACACCGCGCTCTTAACCGCCGGCAGCGGCCTCCGGCTCGCGTCGCGCCAGCTCGCGGCTGCGTCCCATAACGTCTCCAATGCCGGGACGGCAGGCTATACGCGAAAGCAGGTGGCCGGTCTGTCAGTCGACACTGGGGGCGTGCGCGCGCTCGACCCTCAGCGGGATGTGGACCCGGCGATGCGGACGGAAGCGCGCCGGGCTGCGGGAGAGGAGGCGGCCGCAGCGCTCCGCAGCGGTGTCCTGGCGCGACTTTCCCAGTTGCAGGGGGACCCGTCCGACGGTTCCAGCATCGGCGGCCTGATGGGAGCGTTGCGCGACAACTTCACGACTCTCTCCGACAGCCCGGCGGACGCTGGCAAGCAGACCGCGACACTTGAGGCCGCCCGTTCCCTCGCAGAACGAATCAACACGGTCGGCTCAGCCACGAGCCAGGCGAGGCAGGGCGTGCAGGATGGCCTGCGGGAGGACGTGAGCCGTGCCAATGGGCTGGTGCAGGACATCGCCCGCCTGGACCGGTTGGTTAGGAACGAAGTTGCCGCAGGTCGCAGCGCGGTAGAGTTGCTGGATCAGCGGGACGCCGCGGTGTCAGACCTGTCCAGCCTCATCAACGTCACACCAGTACCAGAGAGCAGCAACGGGATCGGGCTTCTCCTGCCCAGCGGCGCTACCCTGCCATTGGATCCGCATACTAGTCCGTTCAGTTTGGCGGACGTGACGGTGACTGATCACGACTACTTCGGAGCGCCTAGTGGGAAGCTCCCGGGGCTCACCGTCAACGGCGTGCCTCTCGCCTTGACGAGTGGACTCGGCGGCCGGATTGGTGAGGGCTTCAAGTTGCGTGACGAGACCCTGCCCCGTCTGCAAGCGGAGCTCGATGTGACTGCCGCCACCCTCGCATACAGGCTTGCGGAGCAGGGGCTTCGGCTGTTCACCGACTCCGGAGGCACCCAGGGACCGGACCCGCTTGCCGGAGGCGCAGGGCCGGCAATGGCGGGCTTCGCCAGTCGGATCCAAATCAACCCTGAAGTGGCAAGCGAGCCCCGGCTGCTGCGGGATGGCACTGCGAACTCTGGTTCCTTTCCACCGAACCCTGCTGGCGGTCCGAGCGGCTACAGTGCCCTCCTGAATCGCATCAATGACTATGCATTCGGTGCGCACATCAGCGCCGGAACTTTGCACCCGTCTATCCCGCGGAGCCAACTCGGGCCAAGTGGAAATATCAGCACCGGCGTGGCTACCTCCACCCGAATCGTCGACTTTGCAGCGACTGTCATCGGCAGACAGAGCGAGGAGGCGGCTGCGGCGAAGGGTGCCGCCGGGCAGGCAGCGGCCATCCGCGCACAGTTCGGCACGCTGCTTCAGCAGCGTGAAGGTGTTGATGTTGATGCCGAGATGGCGTCCATGGTGCAGCTTCAGAATGCGTACGCCGCGAATGCCCGGGTAATGTCCGTAGTACAGGACATGTGGGACGCGTTGCTGGCGTCTGTCAGGTAAGGAGAGGCGAAGATGGCAATCAGCGGCTTCCGTGGCCTGGACAGCACCATGCTGGCGGCTATGCAGCTTCGTTCCCGCTTCAATGAGGAGACACGACAGGCGGCGAGCGGCATGCGGACGGACACCTACGCTGGCCTCGGTTCGGATGCGCGGCATTCAGTCAGTCTCCGCGGCGAGTTCCTGCGCCGCGAGGCTCTGGCCACCAATGCTAGCCAAGCTGAGGCACGCGTATCGTATACTCAGACGATCCTCACCCGGCTTTCCGATATCGCGACCGCCATGGCTACCTCCGCGGACGACGGCCTCGGCGTTTTGGGTACCGATCGTAACCTCATTGCGGAGAACGCACGTAAGGCCCTCGCGGAGGTAACAGGCCTGCTCGGCGAGCGGTACCAGGGCGAGGCCGTGTTCGGTGGCAGTGATCCAGAGAATGATCCAATCGTCAGCCCTGACGAGATCTTCAAATCCGGTCTCTATACCGGCGTCCGCGGTGAGGTAATGAAGCTCGGCACGATCGACGCCGCCGCGGTATTGGCGAGCACTCGCGCACTGGCTAGCAGTGACGATACCTCCGTAACCCCGTTCTCTGCGCACGCTGCCGCGTCCTCCCGAGGGGAGGTCGATGACCCTCGGCGCAGCGTTACCGTGGCTGACGGTGTTCGGGTTGAAATCGGCCTCTACCCGAATCGCGACTCGTCACCGCTCCCGGTGGGCGCTGAAAGCACCGGGTCCTGGTCGCGCGACCTACTACATGGGCTAAGCGTACTATCAAACCTCGACGCTGCACCAGCCGCGAGCGACACTGGAGCGCTCCTAAAGGGTGTGATCGCTACGCTTCGATCGGCGAAAGATCGAGTGGACCACGAAGCCGGCGCACTCGGCTATGCCGAACAACGGCTTTCCGCCGCGCGCGCGCAGAACACCGAGGTTGCTAGTCAGCTGGAGCGGCAGCTAGGTGACTTGGAGTCCGTTGACCTGGCGGAAGCATTCGTACGTCTTCAGACCACCCAAAGTCATCTGCAGGCGAGTTACAAAACTCTTGCCATGCTCGGTGATCTCACACTCACGAGCTTTCTGCGCTAAAAGCTCGGGACAAAACCTGGGCTGAGGCGTTGAGGAGGGATGGCGCTCCTCGTTCCTGATGACCTCTGGTCGGCGGTGGAACCGCTGTTGCCGCGGGAGCGGCCGAAGCCCAAGGGCGGTCG
>NZ_JAGIZB010000049.1 GCF_017813395.1 Pararoseomonas baculiformis
CGTCTTGAACAGCGACGCCATGCCCGGACACTGCGAACCCGGTTCCGCCGCGATCCACAAGCCTACCTGGCCCAACTGGAACAGACTGCCTGCCAGCCGACTTTGCCGGCCTAGTTTTTTTTGCCAGGTCCAGTTCCATCGTGAGCTGGCCGACCTTGCGTTCAAGCGCGGCGATCCTGGCCTCGTACTCCGCGATGACGGAGGCTTCGGCCTCCTCGTGGGTGAGTTCTCCCCGGTCGTACTGGGTCAGCCAGAGCTGAAGCAGGTTGGTCGACAGATTGTGGTGCCGGGCCGCATCACGGCGCCCAATGGCACCGCTGCGGATCTCGTGGCACAGCTGAAGCCTGAACTGCGGCGTGTGTCGCCGGTAGGGGCCTCGGGACGACATGACCTTCTCCTGATCGAAGGTCCAGCCAGCGTATCAGTTCCGCCTGCCCAAGTGGTCCAGCCCCAGGGGTTCACTCCAATCCCCGGGTCAGTTCTCAGTGGCAATCAACAGAATGGGGACCGAAGGCTAGGCGATGACGAAGGGTTAGAGTTGCCCAGCACCGCCGAGGCGCGGCGCGAGGGGCTACGCGCCCTCATCGACATGCCCCGTTTTCAGTTCCGCGACAGAGAAGCCGGTGCGCTCTCGATGGTAGTGCGGGACGAGGCAGGACAGGTCATCTCCGAGCATCACCTCACCCTTGAGACCCGCTCCTAGTGGCGAGGCCATCCGAACAAGCAGAGCTTCGCCTGAGGCGGGCAGGTGAACAGGGCGGACTGGAGCGGCGCGACAGCATCGACCAGCCAGGCGCCACTCCGCACAGGGAAATGAACCGGCCTCCTATGCGGTACATCGAAGCATCGCGCTGCCAAGATGGAATGAACCGTCAGGCCGGTAGGTCGAACGGGACATTTGCCGAGGCTCTTCCCGATGCCGCCCTGCACCCGATGCTATCCAATGAGAATGTAGGAGCGAACGGCCTGGAGCGCTTCCGCCGATGGCGGGGAGGACAGCCTTTCGCATTCCCAGGTCCAGGTACTGCTAGAAGCTTGGGCAGCGTTCGCCAGTGGAGCTGAGTGCGTGGAGCTGCTCAGTGAAGATTGGGAGTTTGCTCGTCTGTTCCCCGATGGCCGTGTGGAGGACACGGGCGGCTTCGGGCTCGCGAGCTAATCGCAATCTGCTGACGGCGTTGGTGGACCACCGCCAGCTGTGCCGCAGGGGTGTGTTGCGGTAGCGGGCGAAAGCGCCGTAGCCTCCCGCAGCAGGGACCGAACGGGGCGTGCAACCTAGCATTGCCGCCTGGTGCGTTGGGACCGACCCCAGCACTCCGGGCGGCTTGTTGCGTCTGAAGGTGGAAGTTGGCGTTTATCTGCGCTTCAGGGCTTAGCTGAACCCAGCCTCGCTCCGGATACGTCCTTCTCGCGCTCGCGGCGTAGGTGTTCGCGGTGCATTTCCTGACAGCCGTGCAGCATGGTAAGTAGGTTGTCGGCCAGGACCGCTTGCTTCGGGAACCTACTTCGGTCCATCCCCCGGACTACCCGCTCCTGGCGCGCGATGTGTTCCTCGCCCAGTCGGACGTTGCGCTCGGCAGCCTGAAATGGTGTCTCAACCTCGCTCATGGAGCAATGAACGCTCATAGAGCGCGTCCGGCTGCGGCTAGGCCCTCGTCTGCGCGCCGGGCACAGTCCCTCCGTACACGCTTTCGCGGGTCAATGACCTGACGGGACCGAGGTGGCACCGAACATCTCTATCGGCGACAGGGCAGGTGGAGAAGAGCATAGGCCCCCGAAACGACGTGATGGAACAGGCGTGTCAAGCATTTGAGGCGGGTAAGGCGGCCTACGAAGAGCGAGCGGCCGGTCTTCGCCGCTCTTTTGAGAGTATGGCTCGCATAAATCGTGCTGCTGATCTTGGGCGGGAACCTCGGCTCGTAGTGCGTCTACTTCGGCGCCTGGACGCCGCTGGTGTGCTCAGACATGAAGTCTGTTGGAGGCGAGTGCACTGCCAGAGTGGGTGCACAGCAGTGGTCGGAGTGCTGCACGTTTGTGTCTACTTCCAACCCGATGCAGTGCTAGCCCCCGGCCGGGGAGGCTAGCGCCGCTCCCAGCCCGGTCACGGCATGTTCGAAGCGCCCCCTCGGGGTCGCGGCGAGCTTGCGTATCGTTCACGATGGCCACGCACGCGCCACGAGGGGGGCTTCGCTTGAGCACAGGGTTGATCGCGCTGCTGGACGACATTGCCGGGCTGGCCAAGGTCGCGGCGGCCTCGCTGGACGACGTGGCGGCGCAGTCGGCCAAGGCCGGCGCCAAGGCAGCGGGCGTGGTGATCGACGATGCCGCGGTGACGCCGCGATACGTGGTGGGCTTCGCCGCGGCGCGCGAGGTGCCGATCGTGGCGAAGATCGCCTGGGGATCGCTCAAAAACAAATTGCTGTTCCTTCTCCCCGGCGCGCTGCTGCTGAGCCTGTTCGCGCCCTGGGCGATCACGCCGCTGCTGATGCTGGGGGGCGCCTATCTCTGCTACGAGGGTGCCGAGAAAGTGTGGCACGTGGTGGCGCCGCACGGGGCTGGCCAGCACGAGGCCAAGCTGCTGGCGCCGCCGGAAAACCCCCAAGCGCTGGAAGACGCCAAGGTGCGCGGCGCCATCGGCACCGACTTCATCTTGTCGGCCGAGATCATGGCGATCACGCTCGGCACCCTGCCCGGCCTGCCGCTGTGGGAACAGGCGGTGGTTCTGGCGATCGTAGGAATTGGCATTACGGTGGGCGTTTACGGCGTGGTGGCGCTGATCGTGAAGGCGGACGACGCGGGGCTGGCGATGGCGGCCGGCGAGCGCCCGATCTCGGCAGTCTTCCGCCGGCGGATCGGCCAACCTAGCGGCGCCGACCTCGCGGTGCGGCCGGTGACGCAGGCGATCGGGCGGGGGCTGGTGGTTGGGATGCCCTGGTTCCTCAAGTTGCTGGCGGTCGTGGGCACGGCGGCGATGGTGTGGGTGGGCGGCGGCATCATCGTGCACGGGCTGGCGAGCTACGGCCTGCCTGAGGTGGAGCACGCGATTCACGGCGCCGCCATCGCAGTGGCGGACGCGGTGCCGGCTATGGCGGGTGCCGTGGAATGGCTGGCGACGGCGGCGGGTTCGGGCGTGGTGGGACTGGCGGTCGGCGCTTTGCTGATCCCCGTGGTGCAGTTGATGGTGTCGCCGCTGATCGGCCTGTTGCGGCGGGAGTCGAAGGGACACGGAGGGGCGGGCACCTGATAGGGTATACCGACGCTGCCCGCACGGTCCGGTTAGGCTTGGGTAGAGCGCGATCAGGGTTGGACCTGCACCTCTCGCTGCACCCCGCGCCGGGCCGGGCGTCCAAGGCTTAACCCCGCACTCGATTCCAACCGAACGATGGACCTTGATGCGCCCCGGGGCTGCCCGCGTCCACGGGGTTGCGTCAGGTCTCGCGCCAGAACGGTCGCCGCGCGCCGGAGATGAAGAACGCGGCGGCGGTTGGCAGGTGCCTGCTCGTTGTGACGGGCGCGAGAACTGACAGATCCCTCGATCAGGGCATCGAGCTTGTCGGCTTGCTCGGGGTCCGCCAGCGCGGCTTCCAGCACGGCCAACTCGGCCGCAACGGAACTAACGTCGCCAGCGCCATCCATCACCTCCGCAATCGGGGTGCGACCGGAGATTTCCCCCACATCTTGGCTGAAGAAGCCGATGCTGACCCCGCGGTCCACCAGTACCTGACCCTCGTCCGGCTGCTCCCGCCCGGTGATCATGCGAAACAGGGTGGTCTTGCCCGCACCATTGGGGCCGACCAAGCCCGCCTTCTCGCCGCGCTGGAGCGCCGTTGAGGCTTCGATGAAGAGAAGCTGCTGGCCGTTCTGCTTGCTGATGGAATCGAGACGAAACATGAAATCTCTGTGCCTGGTACTGACGCGGCGCTCCGGCACCGGAAGGAGCCGTCCGTGAACACATCCAGCAGCCCGCCGTCAACCGCCGACCAAACGGCGGGCGGAGCACTTCCTCGAATTGCGCATCCAGCCAATTCTTCCGAGCATTGCCAAGCCTGGCAGCTGCGGGAGCACTGGAGTGGCACTCAGCAATGCTTCGTAGCCGAAATAGCAACGCCACGCCGCATGCATCTAAGCGGACCTCCCTCGCTCCCCATGCGACCCGTTAGATCGACTCGGATGAGGAGCTGCAACATCACGCTTCGACGAACTCGCGAGCAGTCTTCGGCGTGACGTAGCCGAGTTCGACGTCGCGTGCCGCCAGCCCGGGATCCCGTTCCTCCGGGCGACCGAAGCCGCCGCCGCCCGAGGTCTCCAGCCGTACCACATCGCCACGCTGCAGCAGCAAGCCATCCGTCTTGGGCCGGATCGGTGTCTCGATGCCGCTCCGGATCAGCAACAGCCTGCCCGGAGCAGCGGGCTCTCCGCCAGCGAGGCCGTAGGGCGCATGCTGGAAGCGGTCCATGTTCGTGGTGAGGATGCAGGTCTCGGAATCCACCCGCCACTCACGGAAGAGGCCCAGCCCACCACGCCGCCGCCCGGCTCCGCCCGACCCGGAGAGAAGGCCGTAGGCGGTGATCGTTAGCGGCATGCCGCTCTCCACCATCTCGACCGGGATGTTGCTGTTATTGTGCATGCCAGAGGCATATGCGTTCACTCCGTCCTTGCGTGGATGCGCGCCGGAGCCACCGATCTCGATCTCGACCAGCACCTCCCGCGAGCCGTCCGCTGCCACAGTCTGGAAAGTGCAGACGTAGGAGTTGCCGTAATAGGCGGCGGGGATGCGATCCGGCACGGCCCCGTGCAGCGCGCCATGCACCGCGTTGAGCAACCGATGGCTGACCGCGACGCGATGCGCCACGGGCGCAGGGTGCCGGGCGTTCACGCAAAGCCCTTCGGGCGCCACGATCCGCACGGGCCGGTAGCAGCCCGCATTGGCCGCCAGCGGCTCATCACTGGCCGACATCACCGCATAGAGCACGGCAGCAGCCGAGGAGGCTAGGGTCGCATTCACAGGTCCCTTGGCCTGAGGCGAGCAGCCGGAGAGATCAGCGGTGATGGAGTCTCCTGCGATCTCCAGCCGCACATGCAGGCGTAAAGGCTGATCGAGCACGACCCCATCGTCATCCAGGAAATCCTCGAACTCGTAGACCCCATCCGGCATGCGGGCGATGGCAGCGCGCATCGCCGCCTCACTGTTGTCGAGGATGCGATGGCCAGCCTCGATCATGCCTTCCGCGCCGTAGCGGCTGGCGAGGCGCCGGATGGCAGCGGCGCCCACCTCCAGGCTGGCGAGCTGCGAGGCGAGATCGCCGAGGACGAGGGCCGGCTTGCGCACGTTCTGGCGAATCATCGCCCAGACCCCGGCATTTGGCTTGCCACTTTCCACGATCTTCAGCGGCGGAATGCGCAGCCCTTCCTGGAAGATCTCGGTCGCCGTCGCGGCATAGGAGCCGGCAGCCAGTCCGCCCATGTCGATGTGGTGGCAGAGGGTACCAACGAAGGCGATGCGCCGTCCCTCGTGGAAGACTGGCTTGTAGGTGACGATGTCCGGCAGGTGCTGACCGCCGCAATAGGGATCGTTGGTGGCCACCACGTCGTCCGGGCCCCAGCTCTCCGCATCCACATGCTTGTCGAGCAGCTCGCGGAGAAGGTGACTCATGGAGTTGAGGTGGCCGGGTATGCGTGCGGATTGGGCTAGGTTGTTGCCCTCCGCGTCGAAAACGGCGGTGGAGTAATCCAGCAGCTCCCGCACGATGGTGGAGCGGCTGGTGCGCCAGACCGTCACATCCATCTCCGCCGCGGCGGCGGTGAGGGCGTTGCGGATCACCTCGATCTCCACAGGGCCGAGGGCGGAAGCCTTGGTGGCCGTAGCCTCCTCCGCCTCGCGCCGCGCGACGAGCGCGCCTGCAGGGCCGAGAGAGGCGGTCCAGCCGCGGCCGATCCAGTGGGTGGCGAAGCTCTCCTCCACGAGGGCTGGCCCTTCGATGCGGTCGCTAGGCGTCAGCGCCTCGCGGTCCCAGATGGGCACCTCGCGCCATTCGCCGCCCTCCCAACAGCGGCGGGTGCCCTTGCGGGCCGGACGGTCGGCTGAAGACGCCTCGGCGGCAGCCCGGCGGGGCAGCCGCCCGATGGCGGAGATGCGGAGGGTGACGATCTCCGCCGCCTCCGCCTCATCGGCATAGGAGAAGCGGCGGCGATGGGTGTCATGAAAGGCGGTCAGGAGTGTTGCCAGGGCCGCCTCGTCCGGTGCGGAGACGTCGCCCCAGGGGATCAACAGCTCGAAGGCCTGGCCGCGATAGCGCATATCGGCCGACACCTCGATGGCGCGGTCCCCTGGCGCGACGCCATCGGCCGAGAGGCGCGCCTCGGCCTCACTCCGAAGTTCCTCCAGCAGGATCGACAGCGCCGCCAGGCCTGCCGGCGCGGCGGGGGTCACGCGTGTGCGGGAGATGTCCTGCACAAGGTCGCCGAAGAGGATTCCATAGGCAGAGAGGGTGCCGGGCTCCCGGGGGAAGGCGACCTCGCGGATGCCCACCTCCTCGGCCACCGCCGTGGCGTGCAAGCCGCCGGCGCCACCGAAAGAGAGAAGCGTGAAGTCGCGGGGATCCAGCCCCTTCTCGAAGAGAGAGAAGCGCACGGCGGCGCCGAGCGCGCCGTCCGTGACGCGCAGGATGCCCTCCGCAGCCTCCTCCTCGCCCAGGCCCAGCGGGGTGGCGATGCGCTCGGCGATGGCGCCGCGCGTCGCCTCCATATCAAGGGCCATGGTACCGCCGAGGAAGTAGTCGGGATCCAGGCGGCCGAGGGCGAGGTTTGCGTCCGTCACGGTGGGCTCCGTGCCGCCGCGGCCATAGGCAACGGGGCCGGGCCGCGCACCGGCGGAGCGCGGGCCGACAGTCAGCCGGCCGCCCGAGCCCACGGAGGCGATGGAACCACCACCGGCACCGATGGTGCGCATCTCCACCATCGGAAGCCGAACGGGGAGGCGGTCCACCTCGCCCTGAGTGACGACGGAGACGCGGCCGCCAAGGACAACTGAAACGTCATAGGAGGTGCCGCCCATGTCCACGGCTACCAGGTCTGGCCGGTCCAGCAGCTGGGATAGGCGTTCAGCCGCCAGGGCGCCGCCACTGGGACCGGAAAGGAGCAGTCGGGCCGGTTGCTCCGCCGCGCGCCGCAACCCGCAGACGCCACCATTGGACTGGACGAGGAAAACGGTGGGAGCGAACCCGTCCTCGCCCAGGCGGCGCTCCAGCCGCTCGAGATACTCGCGCACCACCGGCACGAGCAGCGCGTTCAGCACGGTGGTGGAGCTTCGCTCGTATTCCCGGATCTCCGGGCTGATTTCGCTGGACAGAGAGAGAGCAACGCCCGGACGGGCGGCCATTATGAGGTCGCGCAGGCGTCGCTCATGCGCTGGGTTGGCATAGGCATGCAGGAGGCTGATCGCGACACAGTCCACCTCCAGTTCATCCAGCCGGGCGAGCAGGGCAGGGACGGTCGCCTCGTCGAGCGGCTGCTCGATGCTGCCGTCCGCGCGGATGCGCTCGGCTACACCAAGGCGGCGGTCGCGCGGCACCAGCACAGGAAAGGGATCGGGATCCAGCGCGTAAAGGTCACGCCGGTAATGGCGCGTGATCTCCAACACATCCTCGAAGCCGGCGGTGGTCAGCAGCGCCCCGCGCGCCAGCTGGCGCTCCAGCACGGCATTCGTTGCAATGGTCGTGCCATGCAGCAGTAGCCCGACATCCGCCAGGGCAAAGCCGAAGCGCATCGCTGCCTCTCGCACCCCGCGCAGGAGGCCCTCGGACGGGTCGAGCGGGGTGGTCGGAGTCTTCCAGGCCCGCACAGAGCCGTCACGCGCATCAAGGACCTGCAGATCGGTGAAGGTACCGCCGATGTCCACGGCTATGCGGACGGGCCTCGTTGAGTCGGACAAGGGTTGTTTCCTGTTCTCTGACCGTCAGTTCATCAAGGAGGGAAGCCACAGCGCAATGCCGGGCCAGACCAGCATCAGTGCGACCGCGAGGAGATAGGCGGCAAGGAAGGGCATCACGCCGGTGAACACATCGCCGATGGGACCGGGTGGCCGGCGCATGCCTTGCAACACATACATGACCGTGCCGTCAGGTGGGCTGATCTGAGCGATCTCCACCAGCATGGTCACCATGACGCCGAACCAGATCGGATCGTAGCCGAGCGCGACAACGATGGGAAAGACCACGGGAACCGTGGTGATGATCATGGAGAAGCCCTCCATGAAGGTACCCAGCGCGAAGTAGAGCATCAGGATTGCGGCCATGATGGCCCAGGGCGGCAGCGGGAGGCCGCCGATCATCTCCGCCATGGCCTGCGGTACGCCGATGCCGGTCAGGATATAATTCAGCAGATAGGCGCCGAAGAGGATGAGGCCGAGGAGGGCGGTGTTGCGGGCCGTCGCCTCGGCCGCGGCGTGCAGCATGCGCCAGCTCAGCTTCCCGTCCAGCGCCGCGAAACCAGCCGCGCCGACCACGCCCAGCGCCGCGGCCTCTGTGGGCGTGGCAAGGCCGCCATAGATGCTGCCCAGGACGAGCACGATCAGGGCCATAGTGGGGCCGAGATCCGCGAGGCCGCGCAGCTTCTCCCGCAGCGGGACGGGAGGAGCTTTCGCCATCGGATGCCAAAGGCCGTGGGCGAGGATCACGGCAACGAAGAGCCCCGTGACGAGGACGGAAGGGATAAGCGCCGCGATGTAAAGGGCGCCGACCGAGGTCTCCGTGATCAGCCCGTAGATGATGAAGGTGATGCCGGGCGGGATGAGGTTGCCGAGGGCCCCGCCGGCGGCCAGCGAGCCGAGCACCATCCGCTGGCTGTAGCGCGTGCCGGAGAACCAGGGCAGGGCGACCGAGCCCATCGTAGCGGCGGTGGCCACGGAGGAGCCGGAAATAGCGGAGAAGACTGCGCAGGCCGCGATATTCGTGTGCAGCAATCCGCCAGGCAGGCGCTCGAGCCAGAGGTTCAGCGCCTTGTAGAGGCGGTCCGACAGGCCGGCGCGGAGCAGGATTTCACCCATCAGCAGGAAGAGCGGCACCGCTACCAGGACGAAGTTGCTGGAGGGGGACCAGAGTGTCTGCCCCGCGAAAAGCCACCAGGGCCTGTCGGAAAAGGCGAGGCCGACGAGCATGCCCAGAAGGCCGAGCACAGCGGCGACATAGACGCCCGCGCCGAAGAAGACAAGGAAAACGCCGATCAGGGCCAGGATCTCGACGACGGGCACGGCTTGGCCGCCGCTGGCCGCCGCGAAGACCGCTGCCCCCAGTAGGAGCAGAAGAAAGAGAACGGCGATCATGGTGCGGTTCCTGCCCTCCGGGCCATGGCGATGGCCTCGAGGGCCTCCTCGGTCTCGTCCTGCAGCCCGCGCGGGCCGAGCAGCGCGTCAACCGCCGCCGGCCCCTGGAGGACGAGGCCGAGAACGGCTTCCAAGAGAAGAACCATGATCATCACGCAGAAGGCTGCGAGGCCGAAGACCCAGAGGCCCTGTGGCAGGGCGAGGGGGATGTGAAGCGCGCTGTTGTCGTGAGCGTCGAAGAGCAGGCTCTCATCCAGAAGCGTCCACCCTGCCCAGGCAGAGAAGACCGCGAAGGCGCCAAGCAGAGAGAGGGCGAGGATGTGCAGCACGGCGCGGGGACGGGCCGGCAGGCGGTTCACCAGCGCGTCGACCCGGATATGGGCGCGCCGCGCCAGGGCATGCGCCAGGCCCCAGGCGATGCCGCCGGCCAGCATGTAGCCCGTTATCTCGATCGTCGCGGCGGAAGATACGCCAAGGAAGCTGCGCCCCAGCACATCGGCTGTGATGAAGATGGCGCAGGCCACGTAGTTCCAGCCAGCAAGATATGCCATGATGGATGCGGCGCGGGCGGTCCCCGCCGAGAGGACGCGCGCAGCCCGCAGCAGGGGATGCGTCATCCGCCGAAGCGGACGCCGCTGATCGGGGCAATCACCTGGTTGTAGATCTCGCCGCATCGCGCGCCGCAGCGGCCGACCCAGTTGGGTAACACGGTACGCTGGAAGATGCCGCGCAGGCGCTCCGCCTCCTCCGGCGTGCTCTTCACTTCCGTCATCGGACGGGGGGCGAGCTGGTTGAGGCGGCAAGCCTCACGGTTTCCGATGTTGCAATCGATACCGTCGCGCGTCCCAACATCGCCGAGCTGCCAAAGCCTGTCGGACATCTCCTTGAAGGTTGCCTCCAAGTGAGCCCGCACGGCCGGATCCAGCCGGTTCCACCAGGCAAAGTTGACCATGTATCCGGCCACCGCCCAGGAGAGCGGCAGGTCAGAGATATGAGTCGAGACCTCGGGCCAGCGAGCAGCGGCACCGCTACCCGTGCCGGTCACCGCGCAGTCCACCACGCCGCGCTCCAGCGCCGAATAAACTTCAGGAAAGCCGATCGAGACGGGCTGGGCACCCAGCGCGCCGACGAGATCGACCAGGGAGGCGCCGAAGGTGCGGATCTTGCGCCCGCGCAGGTCGTCCAGGGAGCGAAAGGCTGACCGGCAGAAGAGCACCTGGGCGGGAAAGGGATACATGATGACAAGACGCACGCCGAACCGCTCGAGGTCCCGGTTCGCAATGGGCATCAGCTCCTCAGTGATCCGGCGGGCATCCTCGATCTTAGGCGCCATGCCGGACAGATCTACGCCGTCGAGGATTGGCACGTCACCCGAAAGGGTGGAGAGCGTGCCGGCGCCGATCTCGGCTTGGCCGGAGCGAACGAGGCGGACGATCTCCGCGCCGCTGAGATTGCGCTCGGCATGAGAGGCCAGGGTAACGTTCACCCGTCCATTGGTGCGGGCGCCCATCTCCCGAAGATAGGGCACGTCCACCATGGTGAACTGCGTATTAGTTGGTACAGGTTGCGTAATGGCGACGATGTTCACACGGGGCCCGGGCGGGACGCTTGGCGCCGCAGGTTGCGCATGGGCCGCTGTGATCATGAGGCCCGCGGCAAGGGCGATACCGGGCAGCTGGGCGAGCAATCGCAGCATCGTGGTCTCCAGGGCGGAACCATGGGAGCTTGAAGCGCCAGGAACAGGGGTCAAGAGATGTTTGCACTGGCCTAAGAGAAAAGCGGAAAAAGAAGAGGTCGGCTGCCTGGAAGGCGATCGTGCTGCGATCACCTTAGGCAATGCCTGCCCTGATTGAGTGCTGTGTTCCGGGCTTGGTGGAGGAAGGCGGCCCGATCGTTTACAGCGCTCGCCCCCCGGTTCCTGATGCCTCGGTCCATGCATGGATTGCCCCATGCACGCGAATCGTGGCGGCGGCATTGTCGGTCCCATCTCTTGGTGTTCCACAGACTCGCCTTGGTGAGTTGAGCCGCGCCCCGGAACTGGCTCTGAGCTTGGTACGAGAGCTGGCCGCTTGGAGGACGTGAGGATGGTTGGGGAGCGATCAGCACCAGAAAAGATCATTGGGCTGCTCGCGGAGGCCGAGCCGGGGCTGGAGCAGGGCCGGAGGGTAGGCGAGGTCTGCACGGGATTGGGTCCTGCAAGTACGATGACCAGCCCCTGCGGAGACGGCGCCTGCCGCACTGGGGGCGGGGAAGGGGAACGCATGGCCCTCAGGGACCCTCCCTCCGTACTTGCCGCGAGCTATAGACACTTCCAGCGGGGACAGGAATGATCCCGGGCGCGGCGCCCGCGTCTGGAGGAGCATGGCGATGAGCGAGCCTCTCACGGGCATCCGGGCCTGCGTCTTTGATGCCTATGGGACGCTGTTCGACTTCGCGAGCGCTGCGGCAGGGTGCGCGGACAGGTTGGGCTCACAGGCCGGGCCGCTCACCACGCTCTGGCGGGACAAGCAGTTGCAGTACGCCTGGCTTCGGAGCCTCCAGGACCACTATGTCGATTTCTGGCAGGTGACCGGTGACAGTCTGGACTTTGCGCTTGAGACGCTTGGCCTTGCCGACCCGGAATTACGGGAGCAGCTGATGGGCCTTTATCGCCGGCTGCAACCCTTCCCCGAGGTTCCGGAGGTGCTGCGTCAGTTGCGGGAGGCTGGCTTCGTTACCGCGATCCTTTCCAATGGCTCGCCGGACATGCTGGGCAGTGCCGTGCAGAGCGCAGGGATCGGCGCCCATCTTGATGCCGTGCTGTCGGTCGATGAGCTTGGCATCTACAAACCCCATCCGCGGGTCTACCAACTTGCCGTGGACCGTCTCGGCGTGCCGGCGGAGGCAATCGCCTTCCAGTCCTCCAACGGCTGGGATGCCCATGCGGCAGCCGCCTTCGGAATGCGCGTGGTCTGGTGCAACCGCTATGGGCAGCGGCGCGAGCGCCTTCCAGGCATCCCGGTGCGAGAGGTTCGAAGCCTGGCCGAACTCCCCGCTCTCCTGGCCAGATGATGAACCTGCCTGAAATCCGCGAGAGCGAGGCTCCGCCTGACGTCGCTGCTATTTACGCCGAGATCAGGGCCGTCTCTGGCCTCCCGCTGGTCAATCTGATCTGGCGCCATTTTGCCGCGTTGCCCGGGGTTTTGCCTTCCGTCTGGAGTTCCGTGCGGCCAATCGTCGGCTCGACAGAGATGGATGCCGCGCGCCGGAGGCTCGCGGCGGCGGTTCCTTCGCATGCCAAAAGCACCGCGGACTGGCGGCTCGCTGGCTGCGGCGAGGCAGATTTGGAGCGCATCAGGGCGATTGTCGGTGCTTATACCCGCGGAAACCTGACGAACCTCCTGGCGCTGACAGCCCTTCGGATACGTCTGGCGGAGCCGGATGCCCCTCAGGCCCCGCCGCTTCAACCGGCGCCCATTGCGGATGCATTGCCGGCGCTCGATGCGCTTCCAAGCCTTAACGAGCTGCCGCCACGAGTGGCTGACGAGGTGCGTGCCCTGGCGGCGCGGCACGGCGTTCCGGAGGGCGTGATCCCCAGCCTCTATCTGCACCTGGCGCATTGGCCTGGCGTTTTGCGTTTGCTGCCAGACTGGCTCAGCCCGCTCTTCACGCCGGGCACCCTGGAGGAGGCTCGCGGCACGGTGCGACGGCTGGCCGAGCATCATGCGGCCTCGATGCTGCCAGGCAGGTTGGTCCTGCCAGCAGGCACTGAGATCGCGGTGCGACGAGCGCTCGACGAGTTCACCGGTCGGGTCATCCCGGACCTGCTGCCAGTATGTCTTGCCTTGGGCCGCCTCTGCCGCGCCTCGTAGGTGGGCCGATAGCAAGCAGGACCACCGGAGCCTCAGAGGATGAGCAAACCCGGGCTTGGCTCGAGCAGCCAGCGCGCTGAGGCAGCTTGCAGACGACGATGCCCACAATAGCGAAACGGCGCAGATCGACGCCGCCAAAGCTAGGGCAGCGGTCGAGGATCGGCGGAGAGACGCGGACGCAGTGGACTTGGCCATCCGTGAGCTAGAGGACCGGGTTGTGGCTACCTAAAGCCCGGTGCGGGGCAGGAATTTTCCCAAGGTCGCACCCTGGATCGCTCGGTCGTGTAACATTTGTTATGTAACATACAAGCACACTCTGCGGCTTAACGTGTTGTATTCAAGCAATTTTTGTTGACATCAAGCAGTCGGCGCAGCTGTACCGCCCGCGGTTAGTGAGACACCTGAGTGGAGCCTATGCGGCGAGTGCCGCGGGTGAAAGCTGATCCTGCCGGACGGCGTCCGGTGTTCTGAAGCCGTGTCGCTGGATCAGCCACGTCGAGTTGTAAGTCTGGCGAAACTCCAGCAGCGCCTGGCGAAGTTGCTCGACGGTGTCGAAGGTCCGGACCCAGAGGAGGTTTTCCTTCAGGGTTCGGATGAAGCTTTCGGCGCAGCCATTCCCCTCGGGTGCCCGCACAAAGGCGGGCGAGCTCTCGATGCCGAAGAACTTCAGCTCGCCCTGGAAGGCGTCCGACATGTACTGGCTGCCGTGGTCATGACGGAGTGCGAGGCCCGCCGCGATGCCCTTGGCGAAGCCGCCGAAGTGCTGGCGCACGCCCTGCCTCAAGGGCTCGAGGGCCTCAAAGCGGGTGCCGCGCCGCGCAGCGTGGAGGCCGACGCACCCGGCGCTGTGGTGGTCGACGGCGACGAACACCGCCGCCTGACCTTCAGCGGTCCAGGTGGTGGTCATGTCGGTCGCCCACATGGTGTCCACCGTGTCAGAAATGATGGTGCCGTCGTGGTTGCGCGGGCCTCGAGGGCTGCCGACCCGGGACGGGGCGAGCAGGTCGTGCTCGCGCATGAGCCGCAGCACACGGCGCCTGGAGGTCCGGACACCCTTCATGCGCAGCCTCGCCCAAACCTTGCGATGGCCCTCGCCATGGAAGGGAGAGGCCGCGAGGACGGCCCGGATCGTCGCCAGAAGCGCCGCATCCGGCATCGGCCCGACCGGCCCAGGTCGCCTGGGCGGCTCCGTCCGGGGTGGCAGCCGATGGCGGTAGACCGTGGCCCGGGCTGCCCGCCAGATCCGGCAGACCCGGGCCAGGCCATAGGGTCTGCCGCTGCTGGGCGAGACGGCCAGGCTCATGGCCGTGACCTCCGCCGGACCAAAGGGCGGCCACCCTCGAGCGCAGCCACCTTGGCCTCCAGCAGCTCGCGCTCAAGCAGCATCTCGCCCAAACGCGCCTTGAGCCGCTCGCTCTCCAGCGCCTCGCCATCGGCAGGTCGCGTGGCCAGGCTCGCCTCACCAGCAGCCAGGAAGGCGTCACGCCAGCCGCTCAGGGTCGCCGCCGTCACGCCCAGCGCCCGCGAGACTGTCTCCAGGTCCTCGCCCCGAAGCAGCCGAAGCACCGCGTCCCGCTTGCGCTGCCGTGACATCCGGCCACCCCGCCCAGGAGCGGCCGCGTCCATCCTCTCTGTCATCATCATGCACCCCATCTGCGGATACCGTCCGCTTGCGGGGCGTCTCGTTCAACCGTGGGGCGGAGGACAGCACAATTCCTCTACGCGGCAGAACTCACTGAGGCTGTCCGTGACTACAACCAATTCGCGGCTTCGCGTGTGGCCCGCGATCATCAGGTCGTAGGGGCCGATAATCTGCCTGCCGTGTACCGTCACGCAGGATCGACACCTCTCTCAAGCCTTTCAGAAACGCCACACCTTTCGGCAGTCGTACAGCCTGGGTTCGGTTCCTCTGAAGGCGAGTGGTCCGGATCATACTAATCGCCGGGAGATACACTACGTATCCCAACGTTGCCGAGGTGGAAGGCTTCACGAAGGCCTAGACACAGGAATCGCGGTGAATCAGTGTCTTGGGATGATGTTTTCGTCTCGTTCCCTATCGTGATCCGC
>NZ_JAGIZB010000005.1 GCF_017813395.1 Pararoseomonas baculiformis
GATCCTCGCCCACCTCAGGACCCTTTTGATCGCCCTCCTTGGCGCTCTCATTCAGAAAATGGGTCGGCCAGACTACCAGCCGGTTACGATCCAGACGGCCTGAGGAGGTTATTCAAGGCCGACTACTTGATCTCCTCCTCGGGCTTCGCGCCGAAGAATTCGCTGCGTTTCATCCAGCCGCGATGCTCGCCGACCTGGACCTCGCACCAGACCTGCCCACCCTCGCAGAGCCGGATGCGGCCGAGCACGCCCGGCTTCAGCCGGGCAATCACATGGGCCGCGTCCTCGGGCCGGCGGCGCAGGGCGCGCTCCTCCCCGGTCACCACGAAGGTGCGGCGGCCCGCAAGGTTGGACTGGTGAACCCAGCCCTCGGTGCCGTCCATGTCGCGGATGCGCCGCCAGAGCTCGTATTCCCGCACGATCTCCACGGGCAGGTCGCGCCGCTGATAGGTCCATTCGATCGGATAGCGCGTGCCGGGGCCCGCGCGCATGTTCACCTCCTCGGCCCGCAGCGCGGCGAAGCGCGGCAGGGGGAGACTCGTGACAGAACCGATGCTGGGCTGCGGTTCCGGCGGGGGAGCGGGTTGCGGAGCCGGGCTGGCGGCAGCCGCGGCAGCCCCTGCCGCCGCGCCGGCCACGGCACCGGCGGCGGCCGCGGCACGGCGGCGGTTGGGCTGGGGTTGCTGCGGTGAAACCGTGCGGGGCTGGGCCGGCTGGGATTGCGTGGGGCGCGGCGCTGGCCGGCGCTCACGCGCCGAAGCGGCGGGCGCCGGTCCAGCTGCGGGTCCAGTTGCGGGTCTGGGCGCGGGCCCAGGCCGTGCTGTGCCCGTGGCGCGGCCACTCTCAGCCGGCGCGGGGCTGGGCGGGGGCGCCGGCCGGGGCGGGGCGGGGGCTTCCCGCCGCTGGGCCGATGGCGCGGCTGGTGCGGGTGCCGGTGCCGCTGCCGGTGCCGGCGCGGCTGGCGCCGCGGGCTGGTTGCGGGGAACCGGCGGCGGAAGCGTGCCGGTCTGTGTCCAGCCCGGGGCGGCGGGGGCGAGCAGCAACAGGATGGGAAGCAGGCGTCTCATCAGGTCCGATCACGCGCATACAGGCAGGGATGGTCAAGCGGCGGGGCTATTTAGAGCGAGAGAAGCTGGCCGTCGCGCGTTGCCTCGAGAAAGGTGACGACGCCTGCCAGCTCGATCCCTTCGGAGAGCGCTTCCGCCGCGATGCCCTCGCTCCGCATCCCCGCCTCGCAGGCGATCCGGCGCAGGCCGAGTTCCACGGCAGCTTCCCAGAGCGTTGCTACCCCCGCCACCCCGCTGGCCTCGAGCCGCGCCTCACGCGGATCGGAAAGCAGGGGGGCGTCTCGGCGGAACAAGGCAAGCCCGGCATTGGTGGCGAACAGCGTCACCGGCCGCCCGATGGCGGCGGCACCCGTGGCGAGCACCAGGGCGTAATGCGCGGGCTCATGCCCGGCGCCGCGCAGGAGGATGCCGAGCGGGGTCATGCCCCCTCACCGCCCCCGCAAAGCGGGCAGGCCGGGTCACGCTTCAGCCGGATGGTGCGGAAGCGGGTGTCCAGCGCGTCCCAGAGAAGCAGGCGGCCGGAAAGGGACTCCCCGATGCCCAGGATCTCCTTCAGCACCTCCGTGGCCTGCAGCGTCCCCATCACCCCCGTCACCGCGCCGAGCACCCCCGCCTCTCCGCAGGAGGGAACGAGGCCCGGCGGCGGCGGCTCGGGGTGGAGGCAGCGATGGCAGGGATGCGGCGCGCCCAGATGCGACTTGAAGGTGGAAAGCTGCCCTTCGAAGCGCAGCACCGCCGCCGAGACGAGTGGCCGGCCGAGCCTGTGGGAGCAATCGCCCAGGAGAAAGCGCGTGGGGAAGTTGTCCGTCCCGTCGCAGACGATGTCATAGCGCGGGATCAACTCGCGGGCGGCAGCCTCGTCCAGGCGGCGGAGATGGGGCTCGACGGTGGTGAGCGGGTTCAGCGCCCGCAGGGCCGTGGCCATGCTCTCGACCTTGGGCTGGCCGATCCGGTCCGTGCTGTGCGCGACCTGGCGCTGGAGATTGGAGAGCTCCAGCGTGTCATGGTCGATCAGGCCAATCGTCCCGATTCCCGCTGCCGCAAGGTACAGCGCGAGGGGAGAACCCAGCCCCCCCGCCCCCACCACCAGCACCCGCGCCTGCCGCAGCCGCGCCTGGCCGATGGCCCCCACCTCCCCCAGAAGGATGTGGCGGGAGTAGCGGTGCAGCTCGTCCTCGGAGAAGTCGAGCGCGAGGGGGGCGGGGCCATCCATGGAGCGCATGTTGTCCAGGATGGCCGCCGGGGCAAGGACGGAAGGCGCGGGTCAGAGGGTCTGCTGGCGCCGCTCCTCCAGCTGGACGAGGAAGCGGTCGCGCTGCGCCTCGGCCTCCGCAACCCGCGTGTCGCAATCCGATCCCTGGCAGCCCTGGCGGATCGAGGCGAGATGCAGGTCGGTTGCGCGCCGGATCTCCAGGGCGCGCTGGGCGAAATAGGCGGCCTTGTCCTCGGGCGAGGGGAAGCTTGCCGGAATCAGCGTGACCTGCACGGTTTCCGGGTATTTGGAGACGGCGCCGGTGCTGACATCGACGACGAGCCCCACGACGCCGCCGATCAGGATGTTCCCGAGGGTGACGGGCTGGAATTCCGGCGTCAGCGTCGCCTGGGCGGGAAGATGGGCCTCACGCGTGCAGGTGACGGTGGTGTCATGCACGGATTTGCCGATGCGGGCGGTGCCGGGGGTGGGGCTGACCACGGCGACATGCCGGCTGTTGCGCTGGATCTCGCAGCTGGCACCAGGGGGCTCGGTGAGCACCGTCAGGTTCTGGCTCGGGCTGGTCGTGATGGTGGCGCAGGCGGAAAGGAAGACAAGCCCGATCAGGGCGCAGAGACGCAGCAGCATGCAGAATGCCTCACGGGAACGTTAATAAACCGGAATAATCTTCCCGTGAGGTATGCGCAATAACGGTCAGCCTGCGCGGGACAGGCCCGTGCTGCCGAAGCCCCCTTCTCCCCGTGCCGTATCCGGCAGTTCCGTCACCTCGGTGAGGGCCGCGCGCGTCACCGGGGCCAGCACGGCCTGGGCGATCCGCATCCCACGCTCCACCGTGAAGGGCTCCGTGCCGGCATTCAGGACGATCACCTGCACCTCGCCGCGGTAATCCTCATCGATCGTGCCGGGCGCGTTGGGCAGGACGATCCCATGCTTCAGCGCCAGGCCCGAGCGGGGGCGGATCTGCCATTCATGCCCCGGCGGGAGGGCGACGCGAAGGCCGGTTGGAACCAGGGCGCGCCCGTTCGGCGGAATGCTGAGCGGGCCGGTCACGGCGGCCAGCAGGTCCATCGCGGCCGCCCCTTCCGTGGCGTAGGCGGGCAGCGGCAGGTCCGCCGCATGGGGCAGGCGGACCACCTGGATGGCGACACTCATGCCAGCGCCTCGGCCACGCGGTCGGCCAACCGGGAGGCGACCTCCTGCTTCGGCAGGCGCGGCCAGTCCTCCACCCCGGCGTCGGTGACGAGATGCACCGTGTTCTCCGCGCCGCCCATCGCATCGCCCGAGACGTCATTCGCCACGATCCAGTCGCAGCCCTTCCGCGCCAGCTTCGACCGGGCATGCTCCACCACATGCTCCGTCTCCGCCGCGAAGCCGATGACGAGGCGCGGGCGCATGGCATGGCGGGAGAGGGTGGCGAGGATGTCGGGATTCGGTACCAGGGCCATCGGCGGGGCCGCTTCGTCAGCCGGCTTCTTCATCTTCTGCGTGGCGGCTTCCGCCGGGCGCCAATCCGCGACCGCGGCGGCAAAGACCGCGGCATCGGCCGGCAGCGCCGCCTCGGAGGCGGCGAGCATCTCGCGCGCGGTCTCCACATGCCGGACCGTCACCCCCGGCGGGTCCGGCAAGGCCACGGGGCCGGAGACGAGCGTCACCCGCGCCCCGAGCGCGGCCAGCGCGGCGGCGATGGCATGGCCCTGCTTTCCCGAGGAGCGGTTGGCCAGGTAGCGGACGGGATCCAGCGGCTCATGCGTCGGGCCCGACGTGACGAGGACATGGCGCCCGGCTAGCGGCAGGGTGCCCGGCGCGGTGCCACGCAGGGCATGCGGCGCCGGCCCCGGCGTGGCGGCATGGGAGGCCGAGAAGGTCGAGGGCGCTGTCTCGGCCGCATCGGCATGGTGGTCCAGCGCCTGCGGATGGCCGTCCGAGAAGGTGGAGGGGCTCACTGCTGGCGCGGGGCTCCGCCGTACCGGGGGCGGGGCACCGTCCTGGGCCGCGATGGCGGCGTCCAGCGCATCCTCCAGCGCCGCATCCGGTTCGCCATGGCCGGGGTCGGACAAGATGGCCGAAATCGCCGCGAGGATGGTGGCGGGTTCCGAAAGGCGGCCCGTGCCACTCTCGGCCTCGGCCATCAGCCCGTCCTCGGGCCCGATGAAGGTCACGCCGCGCGCCATGAGGGTGGCGACATTCGCGCCGGTCGCCGGATGGGCCCACATGGTCGGGTTCATGGCCGGCGCGACCAGGACGGGGCCATCCCAGGCCAGCAGGGCGGCACCGGCGAGGTCGTCGGCCAGGCCTGCCGCCATGCGCGCGATGCGGTCCGCCGAGGCGGGCGCGACGACGACAAGATCCGTCTCCCGCACCAGCCGGATATGGCCGCGCGCCGATTCCTCCTCCAACGACCAGAGATCCTGGGCCAGGGGCCGCCCGGTGATGGCCTGCAGCGCGTGGGGCGTGACGAATCGGGCCCCGCCGGCGGTGAGCAGGCCCGTGACCGCCGCGCCGGCCTTGCCGAGCAGCCGGGCCAGTTCCAGCGCCTTGAACGCGGCGACCGAGCCCGAAACGATGAGGAGGACGCGCTTGCCGGACAGGCTCACAGGCGCCAGCCCGAATGGATCGCGACGATGCCGCCGGAGAGGTTGCGGTGGCTCACATTCTCCAGCCCCGCCGCGCGGAACATGCCGGCCAGCTGCTCCTGGTCCGGCATCATGCGGATGCTTTCGGCGAGGTAGCGGTAGGACTCGGAGTCCTTCGCCACGCGCGCGCCGATAGCGGGAAGCGCCTTGAAGCTCCATGCGTCATAGACCGGGTCCAGCGCGGCAACCTGCAGGCGGGAGAATTCAAGCACGAGAAGGCGCCCGCCCGGGCGCAGCACCCGGCGCGCCTCGCGCAGCACGGCGTCCTTGTCCGTGCAGTTGCGGAGGCCGAAGGCCATGGAGACGCGCTCCACGGAGCGGTCGGGGAAGGGCAGCTTCTCCGCGTCGCAGCAGACGAAATCCAGCCCGGCGGCCAGGCCGCGGCCGAGCGCCCTGCCCTGCCCCACATTCAGCATGGCGTGGTTGATATCGGCCAGGATCACCCGGCCGGCCCCGCGTTCCTTTGCCAGGAAGCCGATATCGCCCGTGCCGGCGGCGAGATCGAGCAGCGTGTCGCGCGGCCCGGCGCCGATGGCATTGACGAAGATGCGCTTCCAGAGCCGGTGCAGGCCCAGCGACATCAGGTCGTTCATCACGTCGTATCTGGGCGCCACGCTGTCGAAGACCTGGCGCACCATCCCGGCCTTCTCGGCGCGGGGAACGGGGGTGAAGCCGAAGTCGATCGTGTCGTTCTGGGGCATGGCGGGAAGATAGGCCCACAAGGCCCGGCCGTCACGGGCGGCCCGTTCAGTCGCCCAGGGCCACACCGTCCCGCCTGGGATCGGCCGCGCCTTCCCATCCGCCGGGGACGCGGCGGATGAGCTGGAGGCCGGTGTTCATCTCCCGCAGCACGGGCCGGTGGCCCATGGCGCGGAGCGGCCCGGCCAGATCGGCCGCCTGGCTATCCTCCTCCAGCTCCTCCCGGCCCATCTGGGCGCCGATCCGGGGACGGGCGGTGGCGCGCCGCGCATCGGCGCCCCAGGCCAGCACCTCCACCGTGGCGAGGACGATGGAATCAATGATCCGGAGCCCGCCCGCGGAACCGACCAGCAGCTCCGGCGCGCCATCCGCGCCGAGCACGATGGTCGGCGCCATGCTGGTGGCCGGGCGCTTGCCGCCCTCCATCCGGTTGAAGGCCGGCGCGCCCGCCGGGCCCGGATCGGCGGCGAAATTCGTCAGCCCGTTATTCAGCACGATGCCGGCGGCCAGTCGTTCCGCGCCGAAATTCAGGTTGTTCGTCATGGTGAGGGAGAGGGCGTTGCCGGCCGCATCCACCACCACCGCCTGGGAGGTACCCCAGAGCGCCAGGGGATCCCCCGGGGGCGGCAGGGCGCCCTGGCGTTCCAGCGGATTGCCGGCCGGCGCATCCCGCATCGCCTGCCCGGGCGCCACCAGGGCCGCGCGCCGCTTCAGATAACCCTCCGAGACCAGCGCCTCGGCCGGCACCGCGGCGCGGTCCGGATCGCCCAGCCAGCGCCGGCGATCGGCCGTGCCCAGGCGGCTCGCCTCCAGAATGAGATGCGCCGCCTCGGGCGAATCCGGAGCGACGCGGGCGATCCCGAGGCGTTCGAGCAGGCCGAGCTGCTGCTGCACCGTCACCCCCGCGGAGGGCGGCGCCGCGGAGCAGACCTGGCGGCCGAAGGCCGGGCTGCAGACGGGATCCCGGCGCCTTGCCTCGTAGCCGGCCAGGTCCTCGGCCGTCATCCAGCCCGGCAGGGGCTCGCGCGCCACCGCGTTCAGCACCGCACGCCCGAGGGGGCCGGTGTACAGCGCCTCCGCGCCTCCTTCGGCCAGAAGCCGCAGCGCGGCGGCCTGGGCAGGGTTGCGGATCAGCGCACCAACAGGCAGCGGACTTCCATCCGCCCCGAAAAGCAGCGCGCGGATATCCGGATCGCGGGCAAGCTGCGCGGGCCGGGTTTCCAGGATGCGATGCAGGGTCGGCGGAAGCGGGAAGCCTTCCTCCGCCACGCGGATCGCGGGAGCGAGCAGGTCACGCCAGGGCAGGCGGCCATGATCGGCATGCACCATCGCGAGCATCCGCAGCGCGCCCGGCACGCCGATCGCGCGGCCGGAGCGCGTGATGCTGACCGGGGTGCCGCGGGTGAGGTCGGTCCCCTCCGCCAGCCGCGCGGGCGCCGCAGCCGGGGCGGATGCGAGCCCTTCATAGCCATCCAGCCGGCGCGAGGAGGCACTCCAGTGCAGGAGAAGCGAACCGCCGAGGAGGCCGGAGGCATTGGGCTCCACGACCGAGAGCATCGCCTGGATGGCCACGGCAGCATCCGCCGCGCTCCCGCCCGCGCGGAGGATATCGAGACCGGCCTGGGCAGCCAGGGGATGAGCCGCTGCGACCATCTGGCGCGTCGCGCGCGCCGGGCCATCCATCGCCGCGACGGGTCCTCCGGCGAACAGCGACAGAAGCAGCGCGGCAAAAAGGCGGAACGGCATGGGCGGGGCTCCGTAGAGGCGCGAAGGAGAGCACCGGCTCCTGGCCACGTCGATCCGGCGGGCTCTATCGCCCGGGGCCCGCGCCACCCCATATTCGGTCGATGCCTGAACTGCCCGAGGTGGAAACCGTGATGCGCGGCCTCTCCGCCGTGCTCACCGGCCGCATCATCGCCCGCGCCGAAACCCGCCGCGCCGGCCTGCGCTGGCCCTTTCCCGACATGCTCGCCGAGCGCCTGGCCGGACGCCGCGTGGAGGGGTTCCGGCGGCGCGGAAAATACATGCTGATGCGGCTTTCCGGCGGGGAATCCGCCCTGATCCATCTCGGCATGTCCGGCCGGATGGTGGCCCGCCCTCCGGGGCAGGCGCCGCAGCCCCGCATCGCGCCCCAGGGCGCCTTCTCCGATGCGCGCGGCGCGGGAGACGGGCTGGCCCATGAGCATCTGGTGATGGAGACCAGCGATGGCTGGCGCGTAGGCTTTCAGGACCCGCGCCGCTTCGGCTGCGTGGATCTGATGGCGACCGAGGCGGAGGACGCCCACCGGCTTCTTGCCGCGCTGGGCCCGGAACCGCTGGAAGAGGACTTCACCCCCGCCATCCTTTCGAAGGCCCTGGCCGGGAAGAACACGCCCATCAAGGCGGCGCTGCTGGACCAGGGCGTGGTGGCCGGCCTGGGCAACATCTATGTGGCGGAGGCGCTGTTCCGCGCCGGCATCTCGCCGCGCCGCCTGGCCGGAACCGTGCCGGGGGCGCGGGCCGCGCGGCTTGTCCCGGCCATCCGGTCCGTGCTCAGCGAGGCGATCGAGGCCGGGGGGTCATCGCTTCGCGACTATGTCCGCAGCGACGGCGAGATCGGAGGGTTCCAGGACCGGTTTGAGGTCTATGACCGAATGGGGCAGCCCTGCCCGCGCTGCCCCGGCCCGCCAGCCTGCGCCGGCGTGGCGCGGATCACCCAGGCCGGGCGCAGCACCTTCTTCTGCCCCCGGACGCAGCGCTGATCAGGCGCCCAGTTCGGCCGGCGTCAGCCGCCAGCCCCGGTCCGCCGCCGGCGGCTCCACCCAGAGCGGCAGGGCGTTGGGCGTGCGGATATTCGCCTCCAGCCCCGTGGCCTGGCGGAAGGCCCGCCACAGGGCGCCATGCGCCACCACCAGCACCGGCCCCGGATTGGCGGTGGCGCGGTTGATGGCCCGCACCGCGCGGGCGCGGAGGTCCGCGAAGGGCTCGGCGCCCTCCGGCGTGGTGATCCCGTCGATCCAGTCCTGGAACCAGCCGGACATCTCCTGCCCTTCCTGCACCCCGAAGGCGCATTCCATCAACTCGGGGTCCAGGTTCACCGGCAGGTTCAGCCGCGCCGCCACAATCTCCGCTGTCACCCGCGCGCGACCCAGCGTGCTGGCATGGATGGAACGGATGCCCTGCCCCACCAGCGCCTCGGCCGCCCGCCCGGCCTGGGCGAGGCCGACGCTGTTGAGCGGAATGTCCACCTGCCCCTGGGACAGCATGCGGGCATTCCAGTCGGTTTCCCCATGGCGGAGAAACCAGAAGGGGATGGGGTTGGGATCGGTCATGGCTGGCGCAAGGCCAGGGCGAAGGCGCACCTTCGTCCCGGCCCCTCTCCTTCTCTCGGATATGTCGCAGTCGCCCCGTCTTAGGCGGAGAGGCCTTCCTGCTCCAGGGCGCGCTGCACCGCCGGGCGCTCCAGCATGGCCCTGTAGTGGCGCTCCACCTTCGGGGGCAGCGGCTGGCCAACGCGCTTCACCTGCCAGTACTGGACGAAGAACAGCGCGGCATCGGCGATGGAATAGCCCTGGGGCATGACCCAGGTTTCGCCGGCCCAGATCCGGTCGAGCACGCCGAAGAACTTCTCCGCATTGCCGCGCGCCTGCTCCACCACCTTCGGGTGGTCCTCCTCGCGCAGGGAGAACATGTTCGGGCGAAACTGGCGTGTGAAGGCATGCGGGTGGATGGTGCCGGTGACATAGTCCACCGCCTCCAGCGTGCGGGCCTGGCCCAGCGGGTCCTTCGGCATCAGCCCCGCCTCGGGATTCGACAGGGCAAGATAGGCGGCGATGGCCGGGAACTCGGTCAGGGCACGGCTGCCATCCCCGAGATCGAGGGCCGGCACCTTCGACTTCGGGTTCACGGCCACATATTCCGGCTTGTGCTGCGCCCCTTCCTTGAGGGCGACCTGGCCCAGCTCGTAGGGCTTGCCGATCTCCTCAAGGATGATGTGGATGCCCAGGGAGCAGGCACCGGGGGCGTAATAGAGCTTCATGGCGAATTCCTCAGCCGTTCACGACGGTGCGGCGGAGGGTGGCCGGATTCGAGGGCCTGTTGAAGGGGCGGGCGCCGGTTTTTCAGAGCTTCCCGGCCCGAGGCGGCGAGGGGATCTGACGAACCCCCGCCGCCCTGATTCCCAACCTCAAACGTCGAGATTCGCCACCTTCAGCGCGTTGCCCACGATGAAGTCGCGGCGCGGCTCCACGACATCGCCCATCAGCGTCGAGAAGACGCGGCCGGCATCATCGGCATCCTCGACCGCGACGCGCAGCAGGGTGCGCGCCTCCGGGTCCAGCGTGGTCTTCCAGAGCTGCTCCGGGTTCATCTCGCCCAGCCCCTTGAAGCGCTGGACGGTGAGCCCCTTGCGGCCCTGGGCCAGGATGCGGTCGAGCGCCGTCATCGGCCCCCGCACCTCCTGGTGTTGGGCGTCGAAATGCAGCGTGGCCGGGCCGTCGAAATCGGTGAAGAGGCGCTGCCGGCGCTCCTCCAGCCAACGCGCCTCGGCCGAGCGCAACGCCACCTGGTCGAGATGGTGGCTCTCGGTCACGCCGCGCACCTGGCGGAACACCCGCAGCCCATCCTCGTCCAGCGAGGCCTTCCAGCTCCGCTCCGTCGGCGCCGCGATGTCGTTCAGGCGCGCGATCAGGCGCTGCGCCGCATCGGGATGCGGCTCGACGCCGAGCGCGCCGGCCACCGCCGCCTGCTCGACGATCTCCGCCGGCACATTCGTCGCTAGGCGGCGGATTCGGCGGGAGGTGTTGCGCAGCTCGTCCACCGTGGCGCGCAGCTCATCACCCGAGATCTCACGCCCATCGGCGAAGGACATGCGGGCGCCATGCAGCGCCTTCTCCAGGAGAAACTCCTCCAGCGCGCGGTCATCCTTCAGGTAGCGCTCATCATTGCCGCGCTTGGCGCGATAGAGGGGTGGCTGGGCGATGTAGAGATAACCACGCTCGATCAGCTCCGGCATCTGCCGGAAGAAGAAGGTCAGCAGCAGCGTGCGGATATGCGAGCCGTCCACATCCGCGTCCGTCATGATGACGATGCGGTGGTAGCGCAGCTTGTCCGGATCGAAGAACGGCATGTTCGGCCGGTCCGGATCACGCGCGCCGATGCCGGCGCCCAGCGCGGTGATCAGCGTGCCGACCTCGGCGGAGGAAAGCATCTTGTCCATCCGCGCGCGCTCGACATTCAGGATCTTGCCCTTCAACGGCAGGATCGCCTGGTTCGCGCGGTTGCGGCCCTGCTTGGCGGAGCCGCCTGCGGAGTCACCCTCGACGAGGAAGAGCTCGGACTTCGCCGGATCCTTCTCCTGGCAATCCGCCAGCTTGCCCGGCAGGGTGGAGATATCGAGCGCGTTCTTGCGGCCCACCTTCTCGCGCGCCGCCTGGGCGGCCTTCCGCGCGACGGCGGAGAGCACGACCTGGTCGAGGACGAGCTTCGACTCCTTCGGATGCGTCTCGAACCAGTGGCTGAGCGCATCGGCGACCGCCATGTGCACCACGGGCTGCACTTCGGAGGAAACGAGCTTGTCCTTGGTCTGGGACGAGAACTTGGGATCCGGCACCTTCACCGAGAGGATGCAGGTCAGGCCCTCGCGCATGTCCTCGCCGGAGAGCTCGACCTTTTCCTTCTTCGCCAGCTCCGCGGCGTATTTCGTCACCACGCGCGTCAGCGCCTGGCGGAAGCCGGCCTGGTGCGTGCCGCCGTCGCGCTGCGGGATGTTGTTGGTGAAGCAGAGGGTGCGCTCGCGCGGCGAGCGGTTCCACCACATCGCCATCTCCACCTTGATGCCGTTCACCTCCTTCGAGGAAAAGGACACGGGCGGCTTGAAGAGCGGATCCTCGGCGGCGTCCATCCACTCCACGAAGGCGACGAGGCCACCCTCGAAGTGGAAATCCACCTCCTGCACCGGGGTGTGCCGCTCGTCCCGCAGGTGGATGCGCAGGCCCGAGTTCAGGAAGGCCAGCTCGCGCAGGCGCTTCTCCAGGATGGCGAACTCGAACTCGGTCCTGGTGAAGGTCTCGGCGGAGGGCTTGAAGGTCACCTCGGTGCCGTTCGGGTGATCGCTGGGGCCGACGATCTCCAGCGGCGTCACCGTCTCGCCATGCTCGAAGCGGATGAAGTGCTCCTTGCCGTCCCGCCAGATGCGGACCTGCATCCATTCGGAAAGCGCGTTCACCACGGCCGCGCCCACGCCGTGCAGGCCGCCGGAGACCTTGTAGGAGTTCTGGTTGAACTTGCCGCCCGCATGCAGGCGCGTCAGCACCACCTCGGCGGCGGAGACGCCTTCCTCGGCATGGATGTCGGTGGGGATGCCGCGGCCATTGTCGGTGACGGTGACGCTGCCATCCCCGTTCAGCACCACCACGCAGGTGTTGGCGAAGCCGGCCTGGGCCTCGTCCACCGCGTTGTCGATAATCTCGAAGGCCATGTGGTGCAGGCCCGAGCCGTCATCGGTGTCGCCGATATACATGCCGGGGCGCTTGCGGACGGCCTCAAGGCCGCGCAGCACGGTGATGGAGGCGCTGTCATAGGCGCCATCGGCGCCAGCGGCGGCGACCTCGGCCTTATGGGCGGCGCGGGCGGATTCGGACATGCGGTATGGAGACCTCTCGGGCCGCGCAGGATGGGCGCGCGACAACAGCGGAATCAGTTGATGACAATATAAGGATTCCGCGCGCGCGAAGCCATGCTTCCGACTCGGAAATCAAGGATTTCGGCATGAAATCGCCCGCTTCCGGGGCGATTCCGGCCAGGAACGGCAGGTTCCGTCCCGGCCCCTCCGTCAGCCCGGCAAAACCCCGTCCGCCCCGATGGCAAAGCGTTCCGCCTTTCCGGCCAGGGATGCGAAGACCTCGGGCTCGGTGCCCGTCAGGAAGCTCTGCGCCGGCAAGGCGGCCAGGGCCGCGAACAGGGCTTCCCGCCGGACCGCATCCAGATGCGCCGCGATCTCGTCCAGCAGCAACAGGGGCGCGAAGCCCCGGGCTGCGGCAATCAGGGCGGAATGCGCCAGCACGGTGGAAATGAGCAGCGCCTTCTGCTCCCCCGTGGAGCAGAGCTCGGCGGGAACGCCTTTGGGCAGGTGGGAGAGGCGCAGGTCGCAGCGATGGGGACCGGCCAGGGTCATGCCGGCGCCCGAGTCCCGCCCTCGGCGGGCGGCCAGGGCCTCGCGCAGCCCATCCTCCACCTCCAGGGCGGAGCGGCTCTCAAGCGCTGCCGCAGTCTCGCATTCCAGGGCGCAGAGCGCGGCCGGGAAAGCGCCCGCCACGCCCTCTGCCAGCGCTGCGTTCAGCCGGGTGATCAGGGAACGCCTGGCGGCCGTGAGCGCCACGCCGTGGCGCGCCATGGCGTCCTCCAGCGCGTCCAGCCAGCGAGGTTCCACCCGCCCTCCCTCCCGCATGTCGGAGAGAAGCCGGTTCCGCTGGGTCATGGCGTTCTCATAGGCCGAGACCTCGCGGGCATGGTTGGGATCGAGCGCCCAGACCAGCCGGTCGAGAAAGCGGCGGCGGCCCGAGGCGGCCTCCTGAAAAAGCCGGTCCATCTGGGGCGTCAGCCAGACGGCCGCGACAAGCCGCCCCAGCTCCGCCTGGATCTTCACCGGCTCCCCATCCAGGCGGAAGGCGCGCTTTTCCGCGGGGCCGTCATGGGCCGTGCCCGTGCCCAGGTCGAAGACCCCTTCCGGGCCCTCGAAGCGGCCCGATACCGCCCAGGGCAGGCTCCCCTCCCCGACATGGCGGCCCAGATCGGCGATCCGGGCGCCGCGCAGGCCCCGGCCCGGGCCCAGCAGGCTGATCGCTTCCAGAAGGTTCGTCTTGCCCGAGCCGTTCTCCCCCGCGATCACCACGATCCCGGCGGAAAACCGCATGGCCGCGCGCGCGTGGTTGCGAAAATCCTGCAGCTGCAGGCGGGTCAGGCGGAGAGAGGGGGTCACGGGGAAGCGGCGCCCAGGGGAAGGGCCCGGAATGGCGGGCCGCCAAAACCAGGCCGGCCGCGGCGCCGGAAAGGCGCCCCGGCCGGGCGGCAACTCTCAGATGGCGCCCGCGGGCGCCACATCAAGCGATGCGGGATCAGACCCGCATCGGCATCAGGACGTAGAGCGCCTCGGGCTTGGCGGCGTCCTGGACGATGGTGGGGGCGGAGCCGTCGGCGAAGCGGAACTCCACCTGCCCATCCACCTGGTCCGTGATGTCCTTCAGGTAGCGGGCCTGGAAGCCGATCTCGAGCGGGGCGGCATCGTAGGACACCGTATCGCCATCCAGCTCCTCCTGCGCCTGCCCCTGGTCCGGGGAAGCGGCGGTGAGAAGCAGGTGGTTCTTCTCAAGGGAGAGCTTCACCGGGCGGGAACGCTCGGAGGAAATGGCCGCCACGCGGTCCACGGCGGCGGCGAAGGCCGTCTTGTCCACGGAGAGGACGCGGTCATTCCCCTTGGGGATCACCCGCTCATAATCCGGGAAGGTGCCGTCGATCAGCTTGCTGGTCAGCGTCACGGAACCGAGCTTCACCTGGAGCTTGGTGTCCGAGAGGCGCATCTCGATCTCGTCGGTCGCCTCGTCGGCCAGCTTGCGCAGCTCGGCCACGGTCTTGCGGGGCACGATCACGCCCGGCATGCCCTCGGCCCCGTCCGGCAGCGGCTCCTCCACGCGGGCAAGGCGGTGCCCATCGGTCGCCACGGCCCGCAGGACCTTGGCGCCTTCGGCCTCGGTCGCGTGCAGATAGATGCCGTTGAGGTAGTAGCGCGTCTCCTCGGTGGAGATGGCGAAGCGGGTGCGGTCCACCAGTTCCCGCAGCATCCCGGCGCCGACCGTGAAGCGGTGGGGCAGCTTGCCCTCGGTCATGGAGGGGAAGTCCTCCACGGGCAGCACCATCAGGCCGGTGCTGTAGCGGCCGGCGCGGAGCGCCAGCGGCGCGTCGCCGCCCTTGTGGTCCAGCTCGACCTTCGCGCCGTCCGGAAGCTTGCGGACGATCTCGAACAGCGTGGCGGCCGGGGCGGTGCAGCGCCCCTCCCGCGCCACCTCGACGCCGGCGACCTCCTCGACGATGGCGATCTCCATGTCGGTCGCGGTCAGGCGCAGGCGCCCCTCGCCGGCATCCAGCAGCACATTCGCCAGGATGGGGATGGTGTTGCGCCGCTCCACCACGCTCTGGACATGGGCGAGGGCCTTCAGGAGCACCGCCCGGTCCACCGTGAATTTCATCGCAGCCACCCCCGCAACGCTGTGGAGGGCAAGGAGCCCCCGGATGAGCCTCGTATCACCCTGAAAAGGCGGCGTGAAGGCCAAGGCGCCTCAGGGCGCGACGGTCTCGCCGCGATGGTCGATCAGCAGGCCGGTCCGCTCCGGCGCCAGGGCGTCGATCACCGCGAGCAGGCGGGAGGCCGCGACGGCCGGATCCTGCACCTCCAGCCCCGCCCGGGCGAAGGGGGCGGAGAGGCCCGTCTCCACCGTTCCGGGATGCAGCGCGACCAGCACGGCCTGCCGGTGCGTCCGGGCCAGCTCGATGGAGGCGGTGCGGACGACCTGGTTCAACGCCGCCTTGGCCGCGCGATAGCTGACCCAGCCGCCGAGCCGGTTGTCGGATATGCTGCCCACCCGTGCCGAGAGCGTGGCGAAGACGGCCCGCCGGTCGCGTGCCAGGCGGGGCAGGAAGTGCTTCATCAGCAGCGCGGGACCGGTGGCGTTCACCGCGAAGCTGTGAGCCATGTGGGCAGGATCGATCTCCCGGAGCGCCTTCTCGGGCCGGAAGCGGTCGTCATGCAGGAAGCCGGTGGCGTCGATCACCAGGGTCAGGCCAGTCCCGGCCCGCTCCGCCGCCGCGGCGATGCTCGCTTCGTCCAGCAGGTCGAGGGGCGGTTCCGTGCGGCGCCCCAGCCGGAGCACCGGGCGCCCGCCAGCCTCCAGCGCGTCCGAGAGAGCGGCCCCGATGCCGCCCGTGGCCCCGATCACGACCGCGGCCGGATGGCCCGCCGCCGGGGAATCCCCCATCGCCCGAGGCGAGGAGGGATCAGGTCTCAAGCATCCGCCGCAGCAACTCCACGTCCTCGGCGAAGCCGGCATCGCCCTGCATCAGCTCCGCCACGCGGGATACGGCATGCATGACCGTGGTGTGGTCGCGGTTGCCGAAGCGGCGGCCGATCTCGGGCAGGGAGCGGGAGGTGAGCTGCTTGGACAGGTACATCGCCACCTGCCGCGGCCGGGCCACGTTGCGGGCGCGGCGGGCGGAGGACATGTCGCTGATGCGGATATTGTAGTGCTCGGCCACCCGCTTCTGGATTTCCTCGATCGTCACGCGGCGATCATGGGCCCGCAGGATGTCGTGCAGCACCTCCTGGCAGGATTCCAGCGTCACCGGCCGCCCGAACAGGTTCGCATGGGCGATCAGGCGGTTCAGCGCGCCTTCGAGCTCGCGGACATTGGAGGTGATCTTGTGGGCCAGGAACTCCAGCACCCGGGCCGGCACATCCACCCCGGCCGCGGCCGCCTTGGACTCCAGAATGGAGATCCGCAGCTCATAGGTGGTGGCATGGATATCCGCCACCATGCCGCAGCCAAGCCGCGTGCGCAGCCGGTCCTCAAGCCCCGCCAGGTCGCTGGGCGGCTTGTCCGAGGAGACAACGATCTGCTTGCCCTGGTCCACCAGGGCGTTGAAGGTGTGGAAGAACTCCTCCTGCGTATTGTCCTTGCCGATCAGGAACTGCAGGTCATCGATCATCAGCACGTCGACGGAACGGAGGCTTTCCTTGAACTCCATCGTGGACTGCGAGCGCAGCGCCGCGATGAAGCGGTACATGAACTTCTCGGCGCTCATATAGGCCACGGAACGGCCGGGGCCGCCGGACTGGGGCTCGCGGATCGCCCAGGCGATGGCGTGCATCAGATGCGTCTTGCCCAGGCCGACGCCGCCATAGAGGAACAGGGGATTGAAGCCGGGCGAATTCGGCTTCTCCGCCACCCGGCGCGCGCAGGCATGGGCGAACTCGTTGGGCTTGCCCACGATGAAGCTGTCGAAGGTGAAGCGGGGATCGAGCGGCGCGGCCCAGTCCCCGCGCGGATCCGGCCTGGGCACCTCAACATGCACCTCGCCCAGGGGGCGGGTGGCCGAAAGGGGCTCCGCGATCTCCGCACCATCCAGCGCCGCCGGAGCCGGCTCCCCCCGAGGGGCGGGCTGGGCCGTGGCCACGCGGATATCCACCCGGCGCACACCCACGGACTCGGCGAGCCACAGCGCCCGCAGACGGTCGCCATACTGGCCGCGCAGCCAATCGCGAAGGAAGCGGGTGGGGACGTGGATGACCGCCTCCTCCCCTTCCACCCCGGCCAGCGTCAACTGGCGGAGCCAGGTCCGGTACTCGGCCTCGCCCACCTCTTCCCGCAGGCGCCCGCGGATGCGCGCCCAGGCAGCGTCCAGCCGGGGGTCATCGGAAAGACCCGATGCCGGCAGGGCGGACGCGGCATTGGCGTGCTGATCCGGCATGCGATCCACCCCCGAGCCCCCTTTCCATCCACGCCATGCGCGGACGGTCCCTGCATCTGAAGCGTAACTTGAGGCCCAGCCCAGGGTAAACGCCAAACACGTTCCTGGGGGCAATCAAGCACGCGCAAAGAAAAACGCCACGGCGCATAAGCACCGTGACGCTTCCGCATCACGACTTTACTGTATAATGACTTCGCGAGAGGGCGCCGGCATGGCGCCCTTCACTTGGTCAGGCGGCGGCGCCGATCGCCTTGATGCGCGCCGAGAGGCGCGACAGCTTGCGCGCCACCGTGTTGTCATGCGTCACGCCCTTGTCGGCCGCGCGCTGCAGCTCGGGCTGGGCGAGGCGGAAGGCCTCCTGGGCCTTCGCCTTGTCGCCGCCGGAAATCGCGTCCTCGACCGCCCGCAGGAAGGTGCGGACGCGCGAGCGGCGGGCGCGGTTGCGCTCGAGGCGCTTCTCGTTCTGCCGGATGCGCTTGCGCGCGGAAGCGGTGTTCGCCATGGGCCTAGGAGTTACCAGTCGAAATGTTCGCGGGACGCGCACCGCCTGGGGCGGCCGCGAGAGGGGGGCGTTCTATCCACAGCCCCCCGGAGAGTCAAGGACGAGCTGTCCCGGCCCCTCTCCACTGGCCGGGACCCTGTCCTGCGCTGCGGCGCGGGCTGCCGGAAGCGGCCTCCCGGGTGCAGCGCAGCGCCTTCAGGCATTCCGGAAGTCCGGCTTCCGCTTCTCGGCAAAGGCGGACATGCCCTCCTTCTGGTCCTCGGTCGCGAAGAGGCTGTGGAACAGGCGGCGCTCGAAGCGCACCCCCTCCCGCAACGTCATCTCATAGGCGGCATTCACCGCCTCCTTGGCCATGGCGACGGAGGGCAGCGAGTAGGACGCCATCACCCCGGCCATCTTCACCGCCTCCTCCAAGAGGCTTTCCACGGGCACCACGCGGGTGACGAGGTTGGCGCGCTCGGCCTCGGCGGCATCCATCATCCGGCCGGTCAGGATCAGGTCCATGGCCTTGGACTTGCCCACCGCCCGGATCAGGCGCTGGGTGCCGCCGGCGCCGGGGATGATGCCCAGCTTGATCTCGGGCTGGCCGAACTTCGCGTTCTCGCCGGCGATGATGAGGTCGCACATCATGGCCAGCTCGCAGCCGCCGCCCAGGGCGAAGCCGGCCACCGCCGCGATCACCGGCTTCTTGATGGTGAGGACCGTCTCCCACTTGTTGCCGATGAAGTCCTCGAAATGGACGGCGGGGAAGCTGCGGTCCTTCATCTCCTTGATGTCGGCCCCCGCGGCGAAGGCCTTCTCGCTGCCGGTGAGCACGATGGCGCCCACCGCCGGATCGGCATCGAAGCCCTTCAGGGCCTGCCCCAGCTCGGTCATCAGCTGATCGCAGAGGGCATTCAGCGCGGCGGGCCGGTCGAGCGTGACCAACCCGACCTTGCCGCGCGTTTCCACCTTGATCATCCCGTACTCGGCCATTCTACCCTCCCGTTCGAGGCGCGCAGGCTGTCGCCGGGCGCCCAGCGGGTCAACCGGGGGTGGCCGCCTCTGGCTCCGGCGCAGGGGCATCCAGCCGGGAGAAGCGGATCCGCATCGCATTGCCCCGCCAGACCGTCCGCCCCGTCCTCCAGGCCGCGGCCCACATGGCCGGGATGATGGCGTCCCGGATGAGGAAGGCCAGGACCAGCTTCCAGGAGAGGGGCCACCCCTTGCGGGCGGCCAGGGCCATTTCCGGCCCGTACCAGGCGGCCAGTACCCCGAGCGCCGCCAGGGGCATGTTCACGCCTCCGGCCAGCGCCGCCGCGATGCCAAGGGCCAGGGGCACGGCGCCGCCGCTGAGGAGTTCCGGGGCGAAGAACAGCGGAAAGGTCACGCGCCGGAGCCGCGCCCAGCGAAGCTGCCGGTCCCAGACCTGCTTTCCGCTCCGCTCGCCCAGCGGCTGCTCGAAGGGGGAGTGGACCAGATGCACATGCCGCCCCGCCGCGCGGACGAGCTTCGTGGCGGCCGCATCCTCTGCGATCTCGGCGGCCAGGGCATGGATGCCGCCCCGGGCATCGAGGAATTGGCGCTGCCAGAGCATGCTCTTGCCCTGGGCGAAGCCCAGGCCCAGGCGCTCCCCCGCATATTGCCACCGGGCCTGCAGGGTGTTGAGGAAGGCGCATTCCACCTGCGCCCAGAGATTGCCGGGGCGCACCCCCAGCGGCGTGGAGCAGACCAGCCCGGTCTCGGGGCGCCAGGCCTCCAGCAGCCGCTGGAGGTAGTCGGGGGGCATGAGCACGTTGGAATCAGCCAGCACGACCCAGTCATGCCGCGCCTCTCGCCAGCCCTTTACGCAATTGTTCAGCTTGGGGTTGGCGCTGATCCGGTCCTCGCCGACGAGCAGCCGGGCCGGAACCCCGGGATGCGCCGCGATCAGGCGGCGGACCAGGGGCACCACGGGATCATCCTCCCGCTCGACGCAGAAAAGGACCTCGTATTCCGGATAGGCGAGGGCGAAGCTCGTCCCGAGCGTCTCCTCGATATAGGACTCGATCCCGCAGACAGGCCGGATGATCGTCACGGGCGGAGTGGCCCCGAGCGCGGCCGCCGGCATGCGGCTGGGGCGCAGGCGTGACCAGGCGAGGCCGATGCTGGCAAGGTTCACGGCGGTCAGGGCGGCGCAGGCCGCCCCCGCCCAAACGGCGAATGTCATCCGAAGCTGGCTTCCCCTTGCGGTATCCTGCGCAAGCTTGCGCGGCCGGGCCATGCGCCGGGTCGCGCCGGTCCCTGGGTTCCGGCCATCGGGTTCCGATAGAAGGCGCGCCGGGACGTTCTCCTTGCAGCGCCGTGAAGTTTGGATGACGCGCCGCCCGCCCGCGAGCGCGGCGATCAGCCCCGCCGGCGCTCCGGCCAGCCCGTGACGATGCCGCCCGCGGCGATCACCGCGGCGCCCAGCATGGTCCAGCCATCCGGCGGGTCCCCGAAGACCAGGGCGGAGGAAAGGGTGGCCCAGATCAGCTGCGTGTAGGTCATGGGCGCCAGGATGCTGGCCGGGGCACGGGAATAGGCCTGGATCAGCAGGTAATGCCCGGCCGAGCCGAAGACCCCGGCCAGGATCATCAGCAGCCAGGCCAGGCCGGAGGGAGGCTGCCAGACGAAGGGCTGGGCAAGCGCCGCGACGGCACCAGCCGCCACGCCGGTATGCAGGATGATGGTGGAGGGGCTGTCCACCGCCGAAAGCTTGCGGGTGAGGATCTGGTAGACGCCGAAGGAGGCCGCCGTGCCCAGCGGCAGGAACAGCGCCCAATGCGGCATCTCCCCGGTCAGGAAGGGAGGGCGCAGCGCGACCATCACCCCGGCCAGCCCGATCCCGATCCCCACCCAGCGGCGCGGCCCCACCACCTCCCCGAGCACCAGGGCGGCGAGGGCGGCGGTGAAGATGGGGGAGGCGAAGGTCACCGCCGAGGCATCAGCCAGGGGAATATAGGAGAGCGCGACGACGAACAGGACATTGGCCAGCAGGAGGGACAGGCTGCGCACCACCTCCAGCCCCGGCGCGCGGCTGCGCCAGGGCAGGCGGCCCGTGGCCAGGCGCAGAGCCAGCGCCACCACCGCCGTGTGGAAGACGAAGCGCATGAAGACGATCTGCGGGACGGGGTAGTCGGCCGTCAGCATCTTCGTGACCGTGTCCAGCGCGACGAACAGGGCGATGGCGCAGAACTGGAGCAGCAGGCCGGCGAGGACGGGGGACATCGGGCGGCTTATCGCACGCGCCGCCCGCCCCGTCCCCTGCCCCTCCCTGGGAGGGTCAGTCCGCCGTGATGTTCGCGGACCGGGCCACCGGGCCCCAGATGGCATCCTGGGCACGGATGGTCTCGGCCAGCTCGGCGCGCGTGGAACCCACGGGCTCGGAGGCCAGCTCACGCAGCCGGGCAGCCACGGCCGGATCGCGGGCCAGGGCCATCATGGCTTCCTCCAGCCGGGCCGCGACAGGCTCGGCCAGGCCGCGCGGGCCAACCAGGGCGAGCCAGGTCTCCGCCACGAAGCCCGGCACGCTTTCCGCCACCACCGGCACGTCCGGGGCCAGGGCGGAGCGACGCGGCGAGGCAATCGCGATGGCCCGGGCGCGGCCATCCCGCGTCGGGGGAAGGCCGGTGACCACCGTGTCCGTGTAGAGGGAAATGGTGCCGGTCAGCAGGTCCGGCAGGGCCGGGCCGGTGCCGCGGTAATGCACGATGGTGCATTCACGGCCGAGCTCCCGCATCAGCAGCGACACCGCAAGATGCTGGGTGGTGCCCGCCCCCGGCGTGCCGCAGGGCAGCGGCCCCTTCTCCAACGCCGTGCGGAGCGAGGCGATATCCGTCACCCCGGAATTCGGCGCCGCCATGAAGATCACGGGAATGGCCGCGAAACGGCTGATCGGCGTGAAGTCCCGCAGCGGATCGAAGGGCATGCTGCGGTAGATATGGCGGTTGATCACCAGCGGCCCCGCGGGCACGGCGCCCAGGGTGTTGCCGTCCGGCGCCGCCTTGGCCACCGCGTCGGCCGCGATGTTGCCGCCGGCGCCGGTGCGGTTCTCCACCACCACGGTCCGCCCGAGCCGCGCGGACAGCCCCTCCGCCATCACGCGGGAGAGGAGGTCGATGCCGCCGCCGGGCGGGAAGCCGACAATCAGGCGGATGGGCGGCTGCCCCTGGGCCGCGGGCTGGGCCAGCACCGGAAGCGGCAGGGCGGCGAGCAGGCCGAGAGCAAGGGCGCCAAGCAGGGAAGCGGGGCGCGGCATGGGCGAATCCTCCGGTTTTCTTGGCCGGACCGTCCCGCCGCGCTCCCGCCGCGTCAACCGGGCGTCAGTTCGGTGCGAGGATCACCGTGGCCTGCACCATGGCGGTCACCACGATGTCCTGCGCCTGGGCAACGGGGGCCGGCGCGGCACGGGCCACCATGGCTTCCGCCATCATGGGCCGCGGCATGGGGAGATCGGGCGCTTCCAGCTGGATCTCCGCGATCCGCTCCACCCGCATGCCCATCTGGGCCGCCACCGCCTCCGCCCGGCGCCGGAGGGCGTCCAGCGCCATGGAAGCCGCCTCCTGCCGGGCCGCCCGCGCCGTATCGCGGGTGAGGCCGTGCTGGATGCCGCCCAGCGCCATGCCGCGGGACTGGAGGCTTCCCGTCAGTTCCAGCAGCGCCGCCTGGTCCCTGCCACGCAGGTTGATGGCCTGGGTGGCGAACCAGCGCGCCGGATCCTCCTGCCGCCAGGTGCGGTAGGCACCGGTGGTGGCGGTGACGCCCTGCACGCCGCGCGCTACCTCCAGCGCTGCGGCCGCGGCGCGGTTCACGCTCGCCTGGGCCGCCGCCGCCGTGGCCTCCCGCGCCTCGGCGCGCAGGCTGGCCTGCACCTCATCCGGGGCGCGGATGACCTCGGCCGTCTCCGAGAGACGCAGCAACGTCCCTGGTCCGGGGAAGACCGGACCTGGCTGGGCAAGGGCCGCTCCTGCCAGCATGGGCAGGGCGAGGAGGGAGGTCAGGAAAAGGCGTCTCATGCCACCATGCTATCGGAGGTCATGCGGCAGAGATGGGGCGGCACCGCGCCGTCACAGGGGCGGCGCAGGCTTGTGATCGGCCGGGCGCCGGCATCGCTCCGCCTCGTGGAACGCCCGCCATGCTGCCAGGAGCACCGCCGGGGCTTCCGGAACGGCCCTGCTGCTCTAGGCTGCCGCTGCCAATCCAGGCGCCGATTCAAGAGAGAGCCATGCTGGGCAAGCTGCTGGGTGCCGTGACGGGCGATGCGGGCCGGATCGAGCCGGAGGCGCTGGGCGAGCGCTTCCAGGAAGCCATCCTGCCGGGTGAAACCGTACTGGCCGCCTTCCGCACCATCCGCGACGGCTTCGCCCTGACGGATTGGCGCCTGGTCCTGGTGGACCGGCAAGGGCTCACCGGCTCCAAGACGGAGCTGGTCAGCATTCCCTATCGCTCCATCCTCCGTTTCTCGCTGGAGGCCGGCGGCACGCTGGACATGGACGAGGAACTGAAGGTCTGGGACCGGGCCGGGGATGCTCCCCTGAGCTTCAGCTTCCGCCGCGGCGGCGGGGCCGCGGCCCTGGCGCACCGCATCCTTTCGGAGAGGGTGCGCGGCTAGAACGGACCCGTTCCGCCCCATGCCTCTCTGGCTTGCCGCAACCCTTTCCGCCGCCCTGTTCCAGTGCTGGCGCACCGCGCTCCAGCAGAAGCTGCGCGGGGCGCTTTCACTGAATGCCGCCGCCGTGGTTCGGTATCTCTACGGTGTCCCGCCCGGCCTCGTGCTGATGGGCAGCTGGTGGGCGATCAGCGGCAGCCCCCTGCCCGCCTTCAGCCCCTGGGTGCTGTTCCTCTGCGCGCTGGGCGGGGTGCTGCAGATCTTCGGCACGGTCTTCCTCATCGCCTCCTTCGCGCCGCGGGGCTTCGCGGTCGGCACGGCCTATTCCAAGACAGAGGCGCTGCAGGGCGCGATCTTCGCCATGCTGCTGCTCGGCGAGCATCTCCCGCCCCTCGCCTGGGCCGGGGTGGCGCTGGGCGTCGTGGCCGTGCTGTGGCTCTCCATGGCCGGGCAGGTGGGCAGCCTGCGCCAGGCGCTCCAGGCCACGGCGCAGCCGGCTGCCCTGTTCGGCATGGCGGCCGGCGCCTGCTTCGGCCTGACCGGCATCGCCATCCGTGCCGCGAACCAGGAACTGGCGGCGGTGGACACGGTGCTGGGGGCCCTCTGCACCCTGGTGGTCACCAACATGATGCAGACGGTGATGCAGGGCACATGGCTGGTCCTGCGCGAGCCGGCCTCCGTCGGCGCGGTGTTCCGCAACTGGCGCAACGCGGCCCCGGTGGGCCTGCTCTCGGCGCTCGGCTCGGCCTGCTGGTTCACCGGCTTCGCCCTGGCGCCTGTCGCCCTGGTGCGCTCGGTGGGGCAGGTGGAGATCGTCTTCACCCTGGCTTTCGGGCGCTGGTACCTGAAGGAGGCGCTGAAGCCGCGGGATGCCGTGGGCGCGCTGCTGATCGTGGCCAGCGTGCTGCTCGTGATCCTGAGCTGAAGCGGACAGCCGATCACCCCTGGCCCTGGAACGGTTCGGCTGCAACAACTCGCCCCCGATGGAACACGCGCCGCCCTTCCTAGCCAGCCTCGTCCTCGGCCTGGCCTTCGCCTTCGCCTTCGGCATAGCGGCCCGCATGCTCAGGATGCCCCCGCTGGTCGGCTATCTCGTCGCCGGAGTCGCCATCGGGCCGAACACGCCGGGCGTGATCATCGACGGCGAGTTCACCCGGACCCTCGCCGAGGTCGGGGTGGGACTCCTGCTCTTCGGGGTGGGCCTGCATTTCCGGGCGCAGGATCTTCTCGCGGTCTGGCGGGTCGCCGTGCCCGGCGCGACGGCCCAGGTGGCAGTCGGCATGCTGCTCGGCGCGGCGCTGGGCATGGCCCTGCCGGGGCTCAGCTTCGGCACGGCCCTGGTCTTCGGCCTGGCCCTCGCCATCGCCTCCACCGCCGTCGCCACGCGGGCGCTGGAGGAGCGCGGGCAGCTTTCCGGCGAAGCGGCGCGAATCGCCATGGGCTGGCTGGTGCTGCAGGACCTGATCGTCGTGCTCGGCCTCGTCCTCCTGCCCGCCGCCGCCGGGCAGCAGGGGGACGGGCTCGGCCTCTCCATCCTGATCGCCGTCGCCAAGCTGGTGGCCTTCGCGGCCCTGATGCTGATCGTCGGGCGGCGATTGCTGCCCTGGGCGCTGGCGCGGGTGGCGCGGTCCGGCTCCAGGGAGCTGTTCACCCTTTCGGTGGTGGTGGTGGCGCTGGGCGTCGCCTTCGGCGCGACCACGCTCTTCGGCGTCTCCTTCGCGCTGGGCGCCTTCTTCGCGGGGGTGGTGCTGGGGGAAAGCGACCTGGGCCACCAGGCCGCGGCGGAAACGCTGCCGCTGCAGCGCATCTTCGCCGCGATCTTCTTCGTCTCCGTCGGCATGTTGCTGAATCCGGCGACGGTGCTGGACGCACCATTCACCTCGCTGCTCGCGCTGGCGGTGGTGCTGGTGGGCACGGGGGGCGCGACCTTCGTCCTGCTGGTCCTGCTCCGGACGCCGCCCAAGACCGCCGCCATCGTGGCGGCCGCCCTGGCGCAGATCGGCGAGTTCTCCTTCGTGCTGATGGAGCTGGCGATTGGCCAGGGCATCCTGCCGGCGGCGCTGCGCGGGCCGATCCTGCTGGGCAGCTTCGGGGCCATCCTGCTGATGCCCCTCACCTTCCGGCTGCTCACCGGCCTGGGCTCGCGGATGCGCGGGCGCATCCTTCCGGCGCGCGACGCGCGCGGGCGCTTCGTGGCGACCCTGCCGCGCATGGAGAACCACGCGATCCTCATCGGCTATGGCCGGGTGGGGGTGCTGGTCGCCGCCGCCCTGCGCCGGCACAACCTGCCCTTCATCGTGATCGAGGATGACCGCAAGCGGGCCGAGATGCTGCGCGGCCAGGGCTTGCCCGTGCTCTGGGGCAACGGAACCCAGCCGGAAATGCTGGAAGCCGCGCATGCGGAGCGGGCCCGGCTCGTGATCGTCACCCTTCCCCTGGCCTGGGAGGCACGCCGCGTGGTGGAGCTGGCGCGGGCCGCGAATCCCCGCATCGTCGTGACCGTCCGCGCCCACCAGGATGCCGAGGTGGACTGGCTGCACGACCTGGATGCCACCGGCCTTGCCGTCATGGGTGAACGGGAGGTCGCGCTGGGGATCGCCGATTTCGCGCTCCAGCGCATGGGCGTTGCCTCCAGCACATCCCAGGCCACCGTCGATGTGCTGCGCAAGCGCCGCGTGGCGGATGCCGCCACGGCGGGGCTGGGGGTTTGACCCTCCGCTTCAGCCCGCCCCGGGGGACGCCGCCGGGCCTGGCGATCATCCTTCTGCATGGCGCGGCCTGCGGCCCCTGGGTCTGGGCGGAAGGCTTCGCCCAGCGCCTTGCCGCAGCAGGGCATCCGGTTGTCGCCCCGGCGCTGCACGGGGCGACACTTTCGGACCGGGTGGGCACGCTCCGCGCCGCGCTGGATGAGGGACCCGCGATCCTGGTCGGCCATTCCCTTGGTGCGCTGATCGCCCAGCGCCTGCTGGACCACCCCTCGGTCCGGGGCGCGGCCCTGCTTGCGCCGGTTTCCCCGGAGGGATTGTGGTGGTCCAACGCCCATCTGGCCTCGAGGGACCCCGTGCTCTGGGCGGAGATCGCGCGGATGGCAGGACCGGGGGACCCATCCCCCACCGTGCTGCGCGGCCTGTTCGGGCCGCGGATGGACCCCGAAGCCGCCCTGCGCCTCGCGAGCCGGTTCAGCCAGGAATCAGCCGCCGCCCTGCTCGAGGCCCAGATGCCGCAACCCGTGTCGCCGGGCTGGATCCATGGCCGGCGGGTGATGGTGCTGGGCGCCGCGCATGACCGGCTCATCCCGCGGGACGCCGTGGAGCGCTGCGCCGCCTGGCACGGCACCACCGCCACCTTCCTCCAGGGCACCGGCCACCTGATGATGCTGGATGCCGGCTGGGAAGATGTGGCGGACCGGATCAACGCCTGGGCCGCGGCCTAGCCGGCGCGCATTCCGCGCCCCGGCCTCGGCCCGCCCCGCCTCACCCCACGCGCATCCTCGTCTCGCGCGCGACCTCTCCCCAGCGCGCATGGGCGGCGGCGATCCAGGCCGCGGCCTGCTCCGGCCCGCCGGCCTCGGGCTCCACGGCCCATCCGGCCAGCCGCTCCCGCGTGGCCGGCTCGGCCAGGACGGCCGCCACCAGCGCGGCCCAGTCCCGCTTCTGCTCCGCCGGCAGGCCGCGCGGCGCCATCAGCATGTAGGCGAAGCGCACATCGAAGCCGGGATGGCCCGCTTCCGCCACGCTGGGCGTTTCCGGCAGCATGGCCATCCGGCGCGGGCCGGAGACGGCAAGCGCCCGCAGGCGGCCATCCTTCACGAAGTCGGCCCCGCCGGAGACGGCGATGAAGGCGGCCCCGATCTGGCCGCCCAGCAGCGCGGTCATGGCCTCCGCATTGCCGCGGAACGGCACATGCTCCAGCGCCCCCGCCGGAAGGCCGAGCCGGCTGCGGAGGAACTCCATCGCCAGATGACCGGGCGATCCGTTCCCGGCCGAGGCATAGAGCAGCGGCCGCTCGCGCGCGGCCCGCAGGAAGCCGGAGAGGTCCGTGACGCCAAGCGAGGGATGGACCAGCAGCGCGAGGGGGAAGGTGCCGGCCATCGCCACCGGTTCCAGGTCGCGCGGCTCGAAGCCGAGATTGCTGTAGAGATGCGGGTTCAGGGTGAAAGTGGTGTCGATCGCCAGCAGGAAGGTCCGGCCATCGGCCGGGGCCCGCGCCACGGCGGCGGAGGCAATGTTGCCATTCGCGCCCGCCCGGTTCTCCACCACCACCGTGCCGCGCGGGCGTCCGTCCGCGCCGCGAGAGGCGCCATCGGCCAGCAAGCGGGCCACGCCGTCCAGCGCGGCGCCTGGCGGGAAGGCGGCGATGATGCGCGTGAGGTCGCCTTGCGCCAGGGCCATCCTGGGGAGCGCCGCTCCCAGCGTGAGGGCGACAGCGCTCCGCCTGGTGATGTGCATCACGCTCACTCCGTTTCCTCCGGGGCCGCCTACCGCCGCCTCTCGCCACCCCCTATCGTGGCGGCACAGACCAGGGGAGGACAAGGCCGGCATGGCTGTTCGCAACGTGCTGTTCGTGATGGCAGACCAGTTCCGCTGGGATCACATGTCCTGCGCCGGCCACCCGCATCTTCCCACGCCCAACCTGGATGCGCTGGCCGCGCGCGGCGTGCGCTTCGCCCAGGCCTATGTGCAATCCGGGATCTGCGGCCCCTCGCGCATGTCCTACTACACCGGCCGCTACGTCTCCTCCCATGGCGCCACGCATAACCGCGTGCCGCTCTCGGTCGGCGAGGTGACGCTGGGCTGGCATCTCCGCGAGACGGGAAAGGCGCTGGCCCTGGCGGGCAAGACGCATGTGCTGCCGGATGCGCGCGGCATGAAGCGCCTGCAACTGGACGGCCAGCACGACCTGAAGGCCCTGCTGGACGAGGGCTGGTTCACCCTGGTGGACCGCCATGACGGCCACCATGGCGAACCGGACTCCGCCTATGCCGACTGGCTCCGCAGCAAGGGCTATGACAGCCCCGATCCCTGGACGGACTACGTCATCGCCGTCGATGGCCCGGATGGCCCGCTCTCCGGCTGGAAAATGCGGAACGCCCGCCTGCCCGCCCGCGTGAAGGAGGAGCACAGCGAAACCGCCTACACCACGGATGTCGCCATCCGCTTCATGGAGGAGCGCGGCGACGAGCCCTGGGTGCTGCATCTTTCCTATGTGAAGCCGCATTGGCCCTACATCGCCCCCGCCCCCTGGCACGAGAAATTCAGCCCCGGGGATTGCCTGCCCGTGGTGCGCAGCGAGGCGGAGCGCGGTCCGCAGGCGCATCCTGTGCTGCGGGAGTTCCAGAACGAGGAGGTGGCGCAGAACTTCGCCCGTGACGAGACGGTTTCCACCGTGCGCCCGGCCTATCAGGGCCTGATCGCGCAACTCGACCACCATCTGGGCCGTGTCTGGGAGGCGATGGAGCGGCTGGGGCGCTGGGAGGACACGCTGGTCGTCTTCTGCTCCGACCATGGCGACTATCTCGGCGACCACTGGCTCGGCGAGAAGGAGCTGTTCCACGACTGCATCCAGCGCGTGCCCTTCATCCTCTACGATCCCTCGCCGGAGGCGGACGGGACGCGGGGCAAGGTGGAGAAGCGCTTCGCGGAGGCGGTGGATGTGGTGCCCACCATCCTCGACGCGCTGCGGCTCGACCCCGCCGAGCACCTCATCGATGGCCGCTCCCTCCTTCCCGTGACGCGCGGGCAGGAGGTGGCCTGGCGCGACGCCGCCTTCTCGGAGCTGGACTGGACCTTCCGGGGCGCCCGCCGGCGGCTCGGCCTGCCCACGGGCCATCACCACGCCTGGATGGTGCGGACCGAGCGCTGGAAATACGTCCACTGGACCGATGGGCTGCGCCCGATGCTGTTCGACCTGGCCGCCGATCCGGATGAGCTGAACGACCTGGGCGGTGATCCGGATATGGGCGAGATATGCCAGGAGATGCGGGAACGGCTGCTGGCCTGGTTCCAGGGCCTCAAGCGCCGGACCACCATCACCTGGGCGGAGGCGGAGCTGCGCACCGACAGCCACAAGCGCGCCGGTGTGTTCCTGGGAGAGTGGTGAGGCCTGCGGCCGGGCTGGCCAGCCCGGCCCGCCCGGGTCTCAGGGTGCGACGGTGGCCTGGATTTCCTGCCGCCACTGGGCCCGGGCCGCCGCCCGGGCCAGCAAGGCGCCGATGATCAGCAGCGCCAGCCCGGCCACGCCGAGGACCAGCATGGTGTTCAACCCGGCGATCATCGGCCGGCCATGGCTGAATGGGTTCCAGCCGATCACCCCGGCCAGAAGAACATAGACCGCCACCGCCAGGGCCACCGCGCCCAGCACGAAGATGACGAAACCGAGGATGTTCAGCAGCCTGGGCATCCGATTCTCCTCATGGCCGGGCAGGCGGACCCTGCCATGGCTTCGACGCGGCGCGAAGGGGAGCGCTGCGCGGGACAGGCCCGGCCGCCGCCCCTATATGAGGGTCCTGCCGAGGAGACCTGCTATGCCGATCGATGAAAGCCGCAGCTTCCTGCCCGTGAACATCGCCATCCTGACGGTGAGCGACACGCGCGACCTCGCCTCGGACCGCTCGGGCGATACGCTGGCGGCCCGGATCGGGGCGGCCGGCCATCGTCTGGCGGACCGCGCCATCTGCCCGGACGATGCCGGGACCATCGAAAGCCATCTGCGCCGCTGGATCGCCGATCCGCAGGTGGATTGCGTCATCACCACGGGCGGCACCGGCATCACCGGCCGCGACGTGACGCCGGAGGCCTTTGCCCGGGTGCTGGAGAAGGAGATCACCGGCTTCGGGGAGCTCTTCCGGATGCTCAGCTACCAGAAGATCGGCACCTCCACGATCCAGTCCCGCGCCATCGGCGGAGTCTCGGGCGGCACCTATCTCTTCGCCCTGCCCGGCAGCACCGGGGCGGTGAAGGATGCCTGGGACGACATCCTGGTCCACCAGCTCGATGCACGTTTCCGCCCCTGCAATCTTGTGGAGCTGATGCCGCGCCTGCTGGAGCATCTGCGGGCGGCGTGAAGCCGCACCCTGGCAACTTCCGCATCCGGGGCCACGTTCGTTGCGCTCGGACAGGTGGAGGCAAGACATGGCTGGCAGCGGCTTGCGCATGGCCCAGGCGGGCGAGGCAGTTCCCTTCGAAATCCCCGGCGCGACCGGCGAGTTCCGGATCCAGATCCTGAACGAGGACAAGGCGAAGGGCGTCGTCACCTCCATCGTCCACCTGCCCGCGGGCGGGAAGATCCCGGCGCATCACCACGATGCCGGCGAGGAGATGCACTATGTGCTGGAAGGCGACCTGATCGAGGCCGGGGAAACCCTGGGCGCCGGCGCCTTCCTCACCCATGCCAAGGGCGTGGTGCATGGCCCGCATGAGAGCCGGGGCGGCGCCAAGGTGCTGACCGTGCAGACCTGGCAGAGCCAGGGCGGCGAGTTCGACTTCATCCCCGAAGGCGATGCCGCCGCGGGCGGTTCCGGCGGCCAGGGCTCGTCTAGCGGCCAGGGTTCGGGCGGCCAGGGTTCGGGCGGCCAGGCTTCGGGCGGCCAGGCTTCGGGCGGCCAGGCTTCGGGCGGCCAGGCTTCGGGCGGCCAGGCTTCGGGCGGCCAGGCTTCGGGCGGCCAGGCTTCGGGCGGCCAGGCTTCGGGGGGCAGTTCCTCCGGTTCCAGCACCTCCCAGGTCGGCGCGGAGAGCCAGGAAGAGGCCGCGAAGGACCACCGGAACAAGGGCTACTCCTGAGCGCTGGGGGGCGGCCTTCCGCCCCCCTTCGGCTCAGGCCAGGGCGCGGGAGAAGACGGCCGGGTCCACATTGCCCCCGCTGATCACCACGCCCACCGTCCGGCCCTTGGCCGAGACATGGCCTGCCATGACCGCCGCCAGGGCCACGGCCCCGCCCGGCTCCACCACCAGCTTCAGGTGATCGAAGGCGAAGCGCATGGCCTTCAGCACCTCATCGGGCGTGACGGTCACGCCGCCAGCCAGGCGCGGCTTGTTCACCGCGAAGGTGATCTCCCCCGGGGCGACCGAGAGAAGGGCGTCGCAGAAGGTCGAGCCCTTGCCATCCGCGCGCAGCCTTTCGCCGGCCGCCAGGGACCGGGCGGTGTCGTCCCACCCCTCCGGCTCAACGGCGAAGACCTGGGTGCCGGGGCTGGCCCCTTCCACCGCCAGGGCACAGCCGCCGATCAGCCCGCCGCCGCCGGTGCAGACGGCCAGGGCGTCCATGCGCAGCCCGGCCGCCTCGGCATCCTCGATCAGTTCCAGCGCCACCGTGCCCTGGCCCGCGATCACGTCCGGGTGGTCGAAAGGCGGGATCAGGGTGGCGCCGCGCTCCTCCGTCAGCCGGTTCGCCAGGGCGTCCCGGTCAGTGGTCAGGCGGTCGAAGAAGGTGATTTCGGCGCCCCAGCGCCGGGTGCTCTCCACCTTGATCGAGGGGGCGTCCTTCGGCATGGCGATCAAGGCCCGGACACCCTCCGATGCCGCGGCGCAGGCGATGGCCTGGCCATGATTGCCGGAGGAATGGGTCACCACCCCCGCATCCCGCTTCTCCGCCGGCAGGCGCAGCACCGCATGGGTGGCGCCGCGGAACTTGAAGGAACCGGTCCGCTGCAGCGGCTCCGGCTTCACCAGCACCGTGCCGCCGGCCAGCGCATCCAGCACGGGATGGCGCAGCATGGGCGTGCGGACGACGCGGCCGGCCAGCCGGCCGGCGGCCGCGCGGACATCATCATAGGTCGGCAGGGTGGTCATGCGTGTTCTCTCGCAAAGCGCCGCGGATCGACCATCGGCACGATATCACTGAAGCCTTCCGGGTCCTGCTCGTTCACCAGCAGGGCCAGCAGGCGGCCGGCGGCCGGGGCGGTCTGGATGCCGTAGCCGCCCTGGCCGCAATTCCAGAAGAAGCCGGGCGTGCCGGAGGGGCCGATGGCCAGGCCACGATCCGGGGTGAAGGTGCGAAGCCCGGCCCAGCGGTGCTCCACACGGCGGACCGGGATGTCCAGCGCCTGCTCGAAACGGTCCACGGCGATGGCCACGTCCAGCTCGTCCGGCTGGGCGTCGCAGGGGTCGCTGTCGATCTCATCCGCCGGAGACACCATCAGCTTCGAACGCGCCTCGGGGCGCGCATACCATTGGTGCGCCACATCCCCGAGCAGCGGCCAGTCCGAGACATCGAAGGGGGCCGGATCGACGATCAGCGCCGTCCGCCGCTTGGGCTGCAGGCCCAGAGGCGCCACGCCTGCCATCCGCGCCACCTCGTCGCCCCAGGCTCCGGCGGCATTGACCAGGATGGGAGCGGCGAAGACGGTGCCGTCGCTCGTCTCGGCATGCCAGAGCCCGGCGTCCTGCCAGATGCGCCCGGCGCGCTGCCGCAGCGCAAGGACGCCACCATGGGCCTTCACCTGCCGCAGGAAGCCGGCATGGAGCGCGGCGACATCCATGTCGAAGGCATTCCGCTCGATCGCCGCCGCGGCCGCGTAGCCCGGGCGGAGCGCCGGGGCCATTTCGCGCACCGCCTCCGGCGTGATCGGCTCCACCCCCTCCCCGCGCGCCATCAGGGCCTCCAGCGCCGGAACCTGGTCGGGGGGCGCGAGGTGCACGACCGGGCGCGCTGCCATCAGTGGCCCGTCCGCGAAACCCGGTGGCGGATTGCGGAAGAAATTGCCCGATGCGGCGGTGAGGAGCTGCGCATCGGCCGTGCCGTAGTTGAGGATCCAGATCGCGGCCGAGCGCCCGGTGGTGTGGTAGCCCGCGCTCTCCTCCGCCTCGAGCAGAGCGATGCGGCGGGTGGGGGCGAGATGCGCCGCGGCCGTCGCGCCGCCGATCCCGGCGCCGACCACCAGCGCTTCGAAGCGTTGGATATCCATGCCCGGCATGGTGCGGCGCTACCGGGCCGGCGGCAACCCATGCGCCCCGCATTGACAGCGTTGCACGATAACCCTAGGTGCCAATCCGCAAATCACGCTCTTGATCGGGAGATAAGGCCGGTGCGCTCCGGAACGCGATACCGCGAGGAACGCTCGGCCAGCCGCCCCATGGCGCAACACAGCGTCGCGGCCTGTTGGATTTCTCGGGCCACCCTTTCGTGGCAGACCCCGCGGGCCTGACCGCCCCCCTCCCCTTCCGGGTTCCATCCATGCCTGATGCCCCCGGCCAGCCGCCGGCCATTTCCCTCCACGCGCTGGTCCGCGAGTTCCGCGGCCGCGGCACGCCGATGCGCGCGCTGGATGGCGTGTCGCTGGACGTCGCCCCGGGCGAGGTCTTCGGCATTGTCGGCCGCTCCGGCGCCGGCAAATCCACCCTTCTCCGCTGCGTGAACCTGCTGGAGAGGCCGGATTCGGGCACCGTCACCGTCCTGGGCCAGGAGATGACGCGCCTGGACGAGGCGGCGCTGCGCCAGGCCCGGCGCGGCATCGGGATGGTGTTCCAGCACTTCAACCTGCTCTCCGCGCGCACCGTGGCGGGCAACATCGCCTTTCCGCTGGAGATCGCGGGGGTGCCGAGGGCGGAGCGGGAGGCAAGGGTGGCGGAACTGCTGCCTCTCGTGGGGCTGGAGGCGCGGCGGGACTACTACCCGGCCCAACTCTCGGGCGGGCAGAAGCAGCGCGTGGGCATCGCCCGCGCCCTCGCCTCCCGCCCCCGCATCCTTCTCTGCGACGAGGCGACCAGCGCGCTGGACCCGGAGACGACGGAGGAGATCCTTTCCCTCATCCGCTCCATCCGGGACCGGCTGGACCTGACGGTGCTGCTGATCACGCATGAGATGGCCGTGGTGAAGGCCATCTGCGACCGCGTGGCTGTTATGGAGGCGGGCATGGTGATCGAGCAGGGCCGCGTCTTCGACGTGTTCACCCGCCCGGCCCACCCCACCACGCGCCGCTTCGTCTCGGAGGTGATCGGCCATGTCGTGCCGCCCGGCACCGTCGCCCGGCTGCCCGACCCCAATCCGGGCGAGGAGCGGCGGCTGCTGCAGGTTCTCTTCGCCGGTCCCTCCTCCACCCGCGCCGTGGTCAGCGAGGCCTCCCGGCGCTTCGGGCTCGACCTGAACATCGTCTCCGGCCGGATCGATGCGATCGGCTCCGAGCCCTATGGCCTCATGGCCCTGGCCGCCTATGGCCCGCCCAACGCCATCGAGGAGGCCAGCGCCTGGATGCGCAGCCTCGGCCTCGATGTCTCGGATATCGGGGAGGACCCGGCATGATCCCCTGGCTGCCGCCCGCATTGACGGACCTCCTGATCGAGGCCGCCTGGCAGACCCTGCTCATGACCTTCGGCGGCGCGGTGATCGCGATCATCGCCGGGCTGCCGCTCGCGCTTCTCCTGCACACCACGGGGCCGGGCGGGCTGTTGCCGAATGGCTGGATCAACCGGCCGATCGGGCTGCTGGTGAACGCCATCCGCTCCACGCCCTTCATCATCCTGATGGTGGCGATCGTGCCCTTCACGCGGCTGGTCGCCGGCACATCCATCGGCACCACGGCCGCCCTGGTGCCGCTCGCCCTCGCCGCCACCGCCTTCATCGTCCGCCTGTTCGAGAACGCGCTGCGGGAAGTTGACCGGGGCGTGATCGAGGCCGCGCGTGCCATGGGCGCCACGCGCACCCAGATCATGGCCCGCGTGCTGGTACCCGAAGCCCTTCCCGGGCTGATCGCGGCCATCACCGTCACCCTGGTGGGCCTGGTCGGCTATTCCGCCATGGCCGGGGCGATCGGCGGCGGCGGGCTGGGCGACCTGGGCATCCGCTTCGGCTACCAGCGCTTCATGCCGGAGGTCATGGCCACGGTCGTGGCCATCCTCATCCTCTTCGTCCAGGGGCTGCAATCCCTGGGCGACTGGCTCGTCCGGCGGTTCAGCCGGCGCTGACACACGGGACACAACAATGCCGGTCACACGTCGCATCCTCGGCGCCCTTGCCGCCCTCACCCCTGTTGCCGCCTTCGCCCAGGACATCGGCACGGCGCAGCGGCCGATCCGCATCGGCGTCACCGCCGGGCCGCATGCCCAGGCCATGGAGAAGGTGCGCGAGATCGCGGCGCGTGACGGGCTGGTCCTGCGCATCGTGGAATTCACCGACTACATCCAGCCCAACGCGGCCCTCGCCGCCGGTGACCTGGACGCCAATTCCTACCAGCACCAGCCCTTCCTGGACGCGGCGGTGCGCGACCGCCGCCTGCCCCTGGTTTCCGTGGGCAAGACGATGCTCTTCCCGATGGGCGCCTATTCGCGCCGCCACAAGGCAGCCCAGGACGTGCCCAATGGCGGCCGCGTGGCCATCCCCAACGACCCCTCCAATGGCGGCCGCGCGCTGGTGCTGCTCGCCAAGGGCGGCCTGTTCGGCCTGAAGGAGGGCGCGGATCATCGCGCGACGGTCGCCGACATCACCAGCAATCCCCGCCGCATCCGCGTGGTGGAGCTGGAAGCCGCGCAGCTTCCACGCGCCCTGGAGGAGGTGGAACTGGCCGCCATCAACACCAACTACGCCATCAATGCCGGGCTGAACCCCGTGCGGGACGCCATTGTCCTGGAGGGGACCGACAGCCCCTATGCCAACCTCATCGTGGTTCGCCAGCAGGACAAGGATGCGCCCTGGGTGCGCCGCCTTCTCGCGGCCTACCATACCAACGAGGTGAAGGACTTCGTCCAGGCGACCTTCCAGGGCTCCGTCATCCCCGCCTTCTGATCGCAAAGGATCGATCCGCCATGCTCCGCCGTAGCCTTCTCCTCGCCGCGCCCGGCCTCCTGCTCGCGCGCGGGGCCTTTGCCCAGGGCGCACAGGCCTTCGGCACCGCCGCCCGGCCGCTCCGCGTGGGCGTCACCTCCGGTGTCCATGCCCAGGTGCTCGAGCGCGTGCGCGACGCCCTGGCGCGCGAGAACTTCGTGATCCGCATCACGGAGTTCGCGGACTTCATCCAGCCGAATGTCGCCCTGCAGGGTGGCGACATCGACGCCAACACCTACCAGCACCAGCCCTTCCTCGATGCGCAGAAGCAGCAGCGCGGCTACGACTTCGTGCCGGTGGGCAAGACGGTGCTGACGGCGATGGCGGTGTTCAGCCGCAAGCACAAGCAGCTCTCCGAACTGCCGAACGGCGCCCGCGTGGCCATCCCGAACGACCCGACCAATGGCGGCCGGGCCCTGGTGCTGCTGGCCCAGGCCGGGCTGTTCAAGCTGCGCGCCGGCGCGGATTTCCGGGCCACCGTCGCGGACATCACCGAGAACCCGAAGCGCATCCGCATCGTGGAACTGGAGGCCGCGACCATCGCCCGCGCCCTGGAAGACGTGGATGCGGCGGCCATCACCGGCAACTACGCCGTGCCGGCCGGGCTGCAGCCCGGGCGTGACAGCCTGGCGGCGGAATCGGCCGAGGGGGCCCGGACCAACCCCTATACCTGCCTCGTGGTGGTGCGCCGCGCCGATGCCAACGCGCCCTGGGCCGCGAAGCTGGCCTCCGGCTACACCGATCCCTCCGTGCGGGAGTTCGTGCAGCGCGAGTTCGGCGGCGCCGTGGTTCTGGGTGTCTGAAACGAAAAGGCCGGGGAGGAGGCTCCCCGGCCTTTCGTCACTCTTTCGAACGGCCGGGCTTTCGCCCGGCCGTTCGCCGTTCAGCCCTGCGCGTCGGGCGAGATCACCATGCAGTTGCCACGGGCCCGCAGCCGGTCGCAGGCGGATTGCGCGGCATCACGCGAAAGGCCGGTGACGCGGGCGCGGTAGAGGGTGCCGCGGCCCTGGGGCACGGGCATCACGGTTGCCCGCCCATTGCCGGTGCCGCTGCGCGCCTGGCCGGCCGCATCGCGGGCCAGGTTCTCGCTGGCGAAGGCGCCGACCTGGATGGCCCAGCCACCCGCAACCGCCGCCGGGGTGGAGGGGACGCCGGCGCGAAGCACGCCGGGCGGCAGGTTGTTCTGGCGCATCAGCGGCGCCGGCAGCGTGCCGGCCTGGGCCGGGGCAACCAGGAAGCCGAAGCCGCCACCACGGCGCGGGGCCGGCTCGGGCATGGTCGGGCGCGCCTCGGCCGAAGCAAGGGCCATGGGGCGCGAGGGCGCGGGAGCATAGGTCTGGGCCGGGGTCGGAGCGGGCGGATCCGGAATCGGGTCCATCCGGGCCACCACCACCGGCGCCGGCTCACGCGAATAGGTGGAGCCGTCCGGGATCGGCTCCATGCGGATCACGTTCGGGCCGAGCGAGGCGAGCTGGGTCTGCACCGGCGCAGCCGCCGGAGAGGCGCTGGACGCATAGGTCGAGCCGTCCGGGATCGGCTCCATCCGGATGACGGTGCCGGCCAGCTGGGTCGGGCGGATACCGGGATCCACGGAACGCCGCTGCTCGCGCAGGGCCAGCATGGTCGCAGGGTCGCCGCTGCGGCGCGTCGGCGGGTTCAGGCCGATATCGGCGGCGGCATAGACCTCATCCGGCGCGCGGCGCCTGGGATGCGCGCCCTGGATCCGCGGCCCGATGCGGGCGACGTAGTTGCGCGTCTCGTCCGGCATCCGGCCGCCGGACCAGAGATAGTTCTCCAGCCGGCGCGGGCCACCATTATAGGCGGCCAGGAAGCCCGGCGACCCGTAGAGATCGTACATCTCCCGGATATAGGCGGTGCCCGCCATGATATTGGACCAGGGGTGGTACGGATCGTCCCCCAGCGCATGCTTGTTGTTCAGCTCGGCATAGGTGCCCGGCATCAGCTGGAGCAGGCCCATCGCACCCACGCGGGAGGTGGCCGCGACACGGCCGCCGCTTTCCTGGCGCATCACCTCGCGGATCCAGCGCTCCGGAACGTCGAAGCGCGCGGAGGCCTCACGGATATACGGTCCCCACGGATCCGAGGAAGGCCCGGGCGGGTCATAGCTGCTGGGACGGCTGGAAACCGCCGCGCGGGAAGAACTGGTGACGGGGCCGGTGTCCGGCTGGCTGCTGCATGCCGCCAGCGCGGCCATGACGGTCATCGCCGCCAGTGCCCGCGCACCCCGACGCATGACAGGTGCGTGCGCACCCCGAGCGATCAGGATCATCCCCCAAAACCCCCTGTCCTGTGGCCCGGCGGCCAAGTCGTCCGCCGGGTGCAGGAACCACCGCCGCCACGTCCCCACGCGGCGTCGCCGGCTCCCACCGGTTGCGATCAACTGTCGCACCGCCAGGGCTAACGGATGCTTGCGGCCACGGCAAGGAGACTTTGCGGCCGGCAGGCGGCAATATCCAGGCCGGGCGAGGTCATTCCGGTGCGCGCCAGCCCCCGGGCTCGGAATATCGGGCGGGACTGGTGTAGGATGCCGGCGCTGCCCCCGCGACGGGGCGGCACGCTATATTCGCTTGGCCGGAGGAAGAACCTGATGCCAATCCGCCACACCCGTTTGCCGGTCCTGCGCGCCGGCCTCGCGGCAGTGCTTCTCGCAGCCGGCCTCACGGCCTGCGCGCCCCAGAACACCGGCGGGGTCTACAGCTCGGCGGCCATGGGGCGCACGGCAGCGGTGTCCTATGGCACGATCGTCGGCACGCGCCCGGTCACGGTGCGGGGCGAGGGCGGCTCGACGATCGGAACGGCCGCAGGCGCCGTGGCGGGCGGCGTGGCGGGCTCCTTCATCGGCGGCGACCCGCGCTCCAACATCCTGGGCGGCCTCGGCGGCGCGCTGGTGGGCGGCCTGGCCGGCAACGCGATCGGCTCCGCCGTCAGCACCGGCCAGGCGGCGGAGTTCACCGTTCGCGAGGATACCGGCGGCGACTTCCAGGTGGTGCAGACGAATGAGGAAGGGCTGCAGGCTGGCGACCGGGTTGTGATCTCCCGCGGGGACCGCACCCGGATCAGCCGCGCGGCCGGTGGCCCGCCCGCTCCCGCCTATCGTGCCCCGGCCGGCTACGGTGCCCCCGCCGGCTATACGGGCGGCGCCTGGAAGTAGCCTCGGGTCAGGCGCCCCGGCCGCCGCTGGCCGTCGGGGCGCCAATCGTTGTATAGGCCCGCCAAATGCTCGCAGGCCCACTCCCCGCTTCCGAAACCTACGCCTTCGACGCGGCCGCGCCTCGCCGCGTCGAGGTCGCGCGCGACGACTTGCGGAAGGGCCTCGCCTCCTGGCGTCTGGCCTGGGCTCTCGCGCGGCTTGATCTCCGGAACCGCTACCGCGGCTCCGTGATCGGGCCGTTCTGGATGACCCTTTCGACCCTGCTGATGCTGATCGGGCTCGGGCTTCTCTACGCCCGGCTCCTCAACATGAGCCTGACCGAGTACCTGCCGCACCTGACCGTCAGCCTCGTGGTCTGGACCATCATCTCCGGCATGGTGACGGATTCCTGCACCACCATGACCAATGCCGAGGGCGTGATCCGCCAGCTCCGCGTGCCCTTCTCGGTGCATGCCCTGCGGAGCGTGTTCCGGAACGGGCTGACCGCGGCACACAGCTTCCCGCTGATCCCCCTGGTCTTCCTGGCCTTCGGCACCTTCCCCGGGGTGGAGGGGCTGCTCGTTGTTTTCGGGCTGCTCATCCTTCTGGTGAATGCCTTCTTCGCCGCGATGTTCCTGGGCATGCTCTGCGCGCGCTTCCGGGACATTTCCCCGATCGTGGCGAATGTGATGCAGCTCGCCTTCTTCCTAACCCCGATCCTCTGGAAGCCGGAGCTGCTCGGGGAAGGCGCGGCCTGGCTGCCCTTCAATCCCTTCTACACGCTTCTTGAAACCATCCGTGGCCCCCTGCTTGGCGGCGGCGGGGATCCGCTGGTCTGGCTGGCGGCCATCATCTACACGCTGCTGCTCGGCGCCGTGTCCCTGTCCTTTTTCGCCCGCTTCCGCGGGCGCCTGGCCTTCTGGGTCTGATTCCATGGCGCTGATCGAAGCGAATGACCTGCGGGTCGAGTTCCCGCTGTACCACCTCGCGGCCCGCAGCCTGAAGAAGCGGCTGCTGGCCCGCGCGGCCGCCCGCGTCCGGACGGACGAGTCGAATCGCGTGGTGGTCAGCGCGCTGCGCGAACTGAACTTCCGGATCAGCTCGGGAGACCGCGTGGCCCTCATCGGCCGGAACGGCGCGGGCAAGACGACCTTGCTGCGCTCCCTCGCCGGCATCTACGAGCCGGTGGGCGGCAGGATCCGGATCGAGGGTGCCATCGGCTCCCTGATCGATCCGGCGGCCGGCATGGACATGGACAGCACGGGGCGGGAGAATATCCGCCTCCGCGCCCTCTACCGGAACCTGGACGAGGCGGCCCAGGCCGCGCTCGAGGAGGAGGTGGTGGCTTTCGCCGGCCTCGGCGAGTTTATGGACGTTCCCATCAAGGGCTATTCGGCCGGCATGCTGATCCGGCTGGCCTTCGCCCTGGCCACGGCGATGCAGCCGCAGATCCTGCTGATGGACGAATGGTTCATGGCGGGTGACGCGAGCTTCATCGACAAGGCCGAAGCCCGCCTGGCAACCCTCGTCTCGGGCGCCGAAATCCTGGTGATCGCGACGCATGACATGGACATCGCGCGCCGCTGGTGCAATCGCGCCATCCGCCTCGATGCCGGACGGATCGTGGCCGACGGGCCGGTGGGCCCCGTCGTCGAGAGCATGCTGGCCCAGACGGCCTGAAGCAGGGAGGGGGGTTCCCCCCCGGCGGGCTGGCCATGATGGCCAGTAGCCCCGCCGGATGGTTGCCCCGCCTGAGGGGTTAAGGCCTGGCTAGGCCTTACCCTGCTGGCGCAGGCTGTTCACCAGCGCCTCGCAAACCCGCGCCAGCTCACCATCCGTCAGGGCCGGGAAGCTCGGCAGCGAAAGCCCACGCGCGGCGATGTCCTCCGCGATCGGGAAATGCTCTTCCCGGCGGTACATCGGCATATGATGCGCGGGGTAGAAAACCGGGCGGGTTTCCACGCCCACGGCCTGCATCTCGGCCATCAGCCGGTCCCGATCCGTGCCGGGCGGCAGGAGCAGGCTGACAAGCCAGTCCGCGCTCTCCACCCCCGCCATGGCCTGCTGGAAGGTGACGGGCATGCCTGCCAGCGATTCCTTGTAGATCTTCGCCACCCGGCGCTTGGCCGCGAGGATCTGGGGCAGCCGCTCCGTCTGAGCCAGGCCGATGGCGGCGCTGATATTGGTCATCCGGTAGTTGAAGCCCAGCACCTCATGCCAGTAGCGGCGGGTGGTGGACTGGCCCTGCCCCTTGGTCATCCGCATGGTGGCGGCCAGCGCGTCGTCATTCGTGACCACCATGCCACCCTCGCCGGTGGTCACGGTCTTGTTCCCGAAGAAGGAGAAGCTGCCGGCATGGCCGAAGGTGCCGACATGCTGGCCGCCGATGGTCGTCCCCAGCGCTTCCGCCGCGTCCTCAAGCACCTGCAGGCCGTGCCGCTGGGCGATGTCCATGATGGCGGCCATGTCGCAGGCCCCGCCATAGAGATGCACGGGCATGATGGCCTTGGTGCGCGGCGTGATGCGGCGCTCCACATCCTCGGGGTCCAGCAGCCAGTCCCCGCGGAGGCTCTCGGCGAAGACGGGGACAGCCCCTGTCTGGGCAATGGTGTTGACCGAGGCGATGTAGGTGAAGGCCGGCACGATCACCTCGTCGCCCGGACCGATACCCATGCAATGCAGGGGCAGGTGGAGGGCAACGGTGCCGTTGCAGACGGAAAGCGCATGCTTCGCCCCCGTCACTCCGGCGATGGCCGCCTCGAACTTGCCGATATAGGCCCCGATGGACGAGATCCAGGTGCTGTCCACGCAGTCGATCACATAGTCGCGCTCTTTGCCGGACAGGTCAGGGCGATAGACGGGAATGACAGGCTGTGCTGCGCGCACCGGCCGCTCCGCCTGAGCCGGATTCATCGCACCGCTCATGGTGACTGCGCCTCCGTAGCCGGACTATCCGCCGGCGAAACTGGTCTTCGGCTTCATAAACCGGATTCAAATCCGCCGCACCAGGGCCCGGCGGCGCATTTCTTGGCAGGTCCCGGGGTTTTCATCGCCGGAGTGGCGCGGCCGGCGCGCCTCCCACCCGCGCTTTCGCCGGAACGTCGCGCACCACCGCGGAGCCGGCCCCGATGACGGCATCCGCCCCGATGGTGATCCCTGGCCTGACAGCCGATCCCACGCCCACCAGCGCACGGTCTCCGACCGTCACATTTCCCGCCAGCGCGCAGCCCGGGGCCACATGGGCCGACACGCCGATCACGTTGTCATGCTCCACCACCGCGTTGGTGTTCACGATGGCCAGGGAACCGATCACCGCATCTGGCCCCAGGCAGGCCCGCGCCATCACCACGGCGCCATCCCCGATCCGGGCACTCGGGGAGAGCTGGACGGCGGGATGGACGAGGGCAGGCAGGGCATAGCCCATCGCCGCAAGCGCATCGCCGACGCGCTGGCGCAGGCCGTTGCCGCCGAGGGCGACGATGGCTGCCGCGGCGCCTTCCGCCCGGAGGCGGGGCAGGATGTCGTCGCCGCCGAGGACGGGCACGCCATGGATGACCGCCGCCGCCGGGTGCGGGTCCACCAGGCCGAGGGGCGGCGGGTAGCCGGCCGCGCGCAAGGCCTCGATCACCACCTTGGCGTGCCCGCCGGCCCCAATGATCACGACAGCAGGCAGTTCAGACACAGGATCGCTCCGTCAGGCAAGGAAGGCGGGTGGCGCCGGGGCCGGAGCCCCCCGGAGAGGGAGCGCCGGACCGGGCACGCGCCCTGCCGGAGGTCGCGCCAGCCGGGACGATGCGCGCCCGGCATGGCCCGCGCCTTGGCACCGCCTGACGCATCGCGTATCGCCGTGGCCCGATTTCCGCAATCTGCCCTGGCCTGCCCCTGGTCCCCGGACCGGCCGGCATGAGCCGGCGCCGCGCAGGTGCCTTCCCGAATGACCTACTGGATCGATGTAGAGGACCTGTTCGAATACGTCCTCGTCGCCCGCCGGCCGAGCGGCATTCAGCGCCTGTCCTATGAGCTGTACCGTGCCCTGCTGGCCGAAAGGCCGGGGGAAATCGCCTTCTGCCGGCATGACCGGATCCGGGACACGCTCCGGGCCGTGCCCTGGTCCGAGGTGGAGGCGCTTTTCCAGGACCTGACCCAGACCGCGGGCCGGAAGGCCCTCAGCGGCATGGGCGCCTCGGGCGCCATGACGCAGAAGCTCGGGCAGGCCGGCACGGCCCGCCGGCTGGCGTCCCGCCTGCCGGCGGATATCCGGCTTCCCATGGGCCAGGTGATGCGGAGCCAGGCCGCGGCGATCCAGGCCGGGGTCCTGCTCGGCCGTGGACTGATGGCCGCGCTGCGCCGCCAGCTGCGCCCCGCCCAGACCAGGCCGGGCCAGGATGCCGTGGCCGGCGGCGGGGACCTCAAGGCCCTGGCCAAACCAGGCGACATGCTGCTGATCCTGGGCTCCCCATGGTTCCGCACGGATTACGGCGAGCTGCTGGAGCGGGTGAAGCAGGCGACCGGGCTGGAGGTGTGCCTGCTGGTCTATGACCTGATCCCGGTCTTTCGCCCTGAGTTCTGCGACCCTGGCCTCGTGCGCACCTTCACCGCCTGGTTCCGCTCGACCCTCCCGGCGGTGGACCGCTTCTTCGCGATCTCCCAGGCGACGGCACGGGATCTCGAGCGCCTCGCGGAGCGGATGGGGCTTCGGCTTCCCGGCCCGGTGCTCACCCTTCCCATCGGCAGTGGCTTCGGCCAGATGCCGGATGCCAGCCAGGGCCGCACCGCCCGGGTGAAGGCGCTGCCTCCCGGCTTCGCGCTCTTCGTTTCCACGATGGAGGCCCGCAAGAACCACCTGCTTGCCTTCCGCGCCTGGCGGCAGCTGCTGGAGGAGATGCCGCGTGACCAGGTGCCCAGCCTCGTCTTCGCCGGGCGGATCGGCTGGATGGTGGCGGACCTGCTGCAGCAGCTGGAGAACTGCCAGTGGCTGGAGGGCAAGGTCGTGCTGGTGGATGATCCCACCGATGACGAACTGGCCGCGCTCTACGCCGATTGCCGCTTCACGCTGTTCCCCTCCCATTATGAGGGCTGGGGCCTGCCCGTGACCGAGAGCCTGGCCTTCGGCAAGCCCTGCATCGCCTCCTCGGTGACGTCGGTTCCAGAAGCGGGCGGTAGCTTCTGCTTCTACCACCACCCCGAGGACGTGCCCGAGGCCGTGGAGATCCTGCGCCGCATCCTGTCCCATCCCGGGGAGATCAAGGCGCTGGAGGACCGCATCCGCACCGAGTTCCAGCCGGTGCCCTGGTCGGCCACGGCCCGGGCCCTGCTCTCCGGGCTGGAGGCGCCCCAGGTCCCGGACTGAGGGGAGGCGCCGCAGCCCGGCAGCGCCCACAACCCCGCTGCGTTGGGCGGAATGTTCAGACCTTTCCCGACCTGCGGCGTTCGGGCTCCGTCGGGTCCGGAGAACGCCATGTTTGATGAAGCGCTGAACCGCCTGGAATCCCTCGGCGAAGGGGCCGCTGCGATCCTTCCGGGCCTGCTGGTCGGTATCGTCGTGTTCGCGCTGGGGCTGCTGCTCGTCCGGGGAATACGCGCCGGGGTGACCCGGGCCGCGTCGCTGCGCGAGGCCTCCGCCGGGTCCGCGCTCGTGCTCGGCCGCATCGCGAGCGGCGTGGCGACGATGGTGCTGTTCCTGATTTCGGCCTCGATCGCCTTCCCCTCCGTCTCGGCGGCCGATCTCTTCAACCTGCTGGGCATCGGCGGCGTCGCCATCGGCTTCGCCTTCCGCGACGTGCTCCAGAACCTGCTGGCGGGCGTGCTGATCCTGCTGACCCGCCCCTTCCGCATCGGGGACCAGATCCGGCACGGCGAACAGGAAGGCACGGTGGAGGATATCTGGGTCCGGGCCACCGTGCTGCGCACCTATGACAACCGCCGCATCCTCATCCCCAACGCGTCACTCTTCACCGACAAGATCGAGGTCATCACGGCCTATGAGAAGCGCCGGCTGCAATTCGCGCTGACGATCGGGAACGGGGATTCGATCGGCGAGGCGCGCGAGGTGATCGTACAGGCCCTGCGCGGCACCCCAGGCGTCCTGGCCGATCCGCCCCCGGAGGCGCTGGTGACCGGCCTGGGCAGTTCCGGGGTCGACATGGTGGCACGGTTCTGGATCGACCCGCCACGCCGGCGGGAGGCGGTGGACGCGCTGGACAAGACCGTGGAGTCGGTCAAGCAGGCGCTGACCGACGCTGGCATCGACCTGCCCTTCCCGACCTCCCAGGTGCTCTGGCACGACCAGACCGAGGAGGCGGATGGCGACCGGTCCCGCCAGCGCGAGGGATGGCCCGCCGGCCGTGCCGGCGGCACAAGGCCGCGCTGGATGATACTGCGCCAGGGGAAGGACACGGCTTCCACCCCGGAGGCGCAGCGATGAGAATCAGGCCCGGCGGCCCGGCCCCGGGCCGCGTGCCCTAACCCGGCCCGGCGACCCGGCCCCGCCAATCCGCCAGCACGGTGGCCAGCGTGTCCTCCCAGGGGATGACCGGGGCCCAGCCCAGCGCAGCCCGGGCCCGGGTGCAATCGCCGAGGACACGTTCGACATCGGTCGGCCGGAGGCGCGACGCCTCCTGCTCCACCTCCACCCGAAGACCGGACAGCTCCAGCAGGGTGTCCAGCATGTCGCCGATCCGGCGCGGCGTGCCCGAGCAGATATTGAGCGCCGTGCCCGGGGCAAGGGAGGCAGCCCGCTGCAGGGCTTTGACATAGGCAGCGCAGACATCCCGGACATCCAGGAAGTCGCGCCAGCGGTCCAGCGCGCCGGTCCGCAGGATGGGGGGTTGCAGCCCCGCCTCGATCCGCGCCAGCTGGTGGGCGAAGGCCGCGACCACGAAATCGTCCGACTGGCCGGCCCCCGTATGGGTGAACAGACGCATCCGGATGGCGCGCAGGCCGCGAAGCGCCATTTCGCCCAGGGCCAGGTCCGCCGCGGCCTTGCTGGCGGCATAGGGATTGGCCGGGGAGGGAAGCGTGTCCTCCGAAACCGGCGCCCCCGCCTTGAAGGCCAGGCCATAGACCTCGCCCGACGAGGCCATGATGAAGGTCGCCTCCGGGGCTATCCGCAGGACAGCCTCCGCGAGGGCGACCGTGCCCATCAGATTGGTGCGCCAGACCGGGAGCGGGTCCCGGAAGGAGGACCCCACAACGGCCCGGGCGGCCAGGTGCACCACGGCATCGGGGCGCGCCCGGGACACCGCCTCGGGGATCGCGGCGAGATCATCCAGGTCCAGGGCCAGGACTTCATCCGCCCCCGGAACCGGTTCCTCGCCAGGATGGCGCGTGGCGCCGACAAGGACGGCGCCGGGAAAGGCGACGCGCAGCGCGGGCAGCAGATGGCGGCCGACGAAGCCGCCGGCTCCCGTCAGCAGGATACGCCCGGGCTGCGCCACGCCGGCTAGCGCATCCGAGCCCGGTGGCGGGCCAGGTCAGCCTCGACCATTTCCTGGATCATGTCCTCCAGGCTCGCCTCGGGAGCCCAGCCGAGCTTCTCGCGGGCCTTGGAGGAATCGCCCAGCAGCACATCCACCTCGGCGGGGCGCATGAAGGCCTGATCGACCTTCACGAATTCCTCGTAGTCCAGCCCGACATGCGCGAAGGCGATGCGGCACATGTCGCGCACCGTGACCGTGCGCCCGGTGGCCACGACATAGTCGTCGGGCACATCCTGCTGCAGCATCAGCCACATGGCCTTCACATAGTCCCGCGCATGGCCCCAGTCGCGCTTGGCGTCCAGGTTGCCCATGGGCAGTTCGCGGGCCAGGCCCAGCTTGATGCGCGCCGCGCCATCCGTGACCTTGCGGGTCACGAACTCGATGCCGCGCAGCGGGCTCTCATGGTTGAACAGGATGCCGCTGCTGGCATGCAGGCCGAAGCTCTCGCGGTAGTTCACCGTCATCCAATGCGCGTAGAGCTTGGCCACGGCATAGGGGGAGCGGGGGTAGAAGGGCGTCTTCTCGCTCTGGATCGGCTCCTGGATCAGGCCGTACATCTCGGAGGATGAGGCCTGGTAGAAGCGCGCCTTCGGGGCGGCGAGGCGCACCGCCTCCAGCATGTTGCCCGCGCCCAGCGCGGTGACCTCGCCGGTGAGCAGCGGCTGGTTCCACGAGGTCTTCACGAAGGACTGGGCGCCGAGGTTGTACACCTCGTCCGGCTTCACCTCCTGCAGGATCCGCAGCAGGGAGGACAGGTCGATCAGGTTCCCGTCCATCATCTGCACGCGCCCGGCGATGCCGAGCCAACGCAGCCGCTCGTCGATCACGTCCCCCGAGGAGGATCGGCGCAGAAGGCCAAAGACCTCATAGCCCTTGTCGAGCAGGAGTTGCGACAGGTAGGCCCCGTCCTGTCCGGTCACACCGGTGATAAGCGCGCGCGGCATCTGTTCCAATTTTACTGCGGTTCAGGCCGGTCGCGTTTAACCCCCTTGCGCCGCCACTGCTAGAGGCAGCCGTCAGGCCGGCTCGGCGAGGCCGAGCGCCGACCTGTAGTCCGGCGGCGGAAACCGGACTGCGGGCGGGTGGCGCAAGGCCGGGTCAGCCTCGATCCGGCGCAGGGCGGCGGCGGCGCCGTCGATGTCGGGCTCGGCCCAGCGGGCCTCGGGCAGGTCATAGGTATCCTGCGGGTCATGCGCAGGAATCAGTTGCCAGCCAACGGCGTGGCAACCCGGGCCATGCATGAAGTCCGTGTTGCCCGACCACCCCGTGGCGACCACGGGGCGCCCAAGTTCCATCATCTCGGCGATCGCGAAGCCATAGCCCTCCGAGCGGTGGAGGGAGAGAAGCACGTCGCTGGTGGCCATCAGGGCCCAGAGATCCGCGCGCGAAAGGGCCGCATCAATCACGCGAATGTTAGGGTGCCGTGCCGCCGCATCCGCCACCGCCTGCCAGCTCGGCCCCGCCTTGGCGGCACCATGGGTCTTGAGAAGCAGGATATGCCCGGGGTCATCGCCGAAAGCGCGGGAATGGGCCTCGATCGCGCCCAGCGGGTTCTTCCGGGCCAGGGATGAGGTGGCGTCGAACACGGTGAGGGTGACGAAGGCATCCTCGGGCAGGCTGAAATCCGCACGCCCCAGGCTGGATGGCGCCGGGCTCGGCAGCGGATAGGGAACCACCCGGACCGGTGGGCCGCCCGGCCTGCGGCAGGCCGCGGCCACGAATTCCGTGCCCGCCCAGATCTCGTGGCAGGCGGCAAAGCCGCGCTCCCAGTCTGGCGGCAGGATGGGCAGTTCCCAGTTCCAGACGCCGATCACCCTTTTCCCGGCGACCGCGCGCCGACCCAGCGCCAGGAGCGCCCAGGGCAGCATCGGGCCGTTCACATGCACCAGCAGCGTTCCGGCCCCCGGCGGGATCGCGGGCGGCGGCCCTGGGGGCCCCTGGCGCAACGGGCCGGTCAGGTCCGCCTCCCCCACCGCGATACCCTGGGCGCGAAGGCCAGCGGCGAGGCGCCTCGTCGCGGCACCCAGCCCGGTGGTCGCGTTGAAATAGCCCGCGACGGTTACGGGCAGAGCCGCCGCCGGGGCAGGCGAGGCGATCCGGGGAGCCAGGGCGGCCGTGACCGAGAAAAGCGCTTCCCGCCGGGCGGAGCGCGGCAGGAGCGACCAGAGTCGGTGTAACACGCTCATGGGCTGGTCCTTCGCAGGTCTTCGAGCCATCGCACCAACATCCCGGCCTGGGCATCCCAATCCGTCAGCCGCGCCCCGGCGGCCCGGGCACCCGCTGACAGGGCGGCATGGCACAGGGGGTCGAGCAGCTTGGCCATGCATTCCGCGAGGGCGGGCGCCGAGGCTTCCCGTGCCAGCAATCCGCTGCCGCCATGCTCAAGCTGGTCGGACAACCCGCCCACCGGGGTGGCCACCACGGGCACGCCAAGCGCGAGGGCGATGGGCAGCACGCCGGATTGGCTCGCTTCCCGATAGGGCAGCACCACGCTCCGGGCGGCCGCGATCAGGGTCGGCATCTCGTCATCGGACACCCAGCGCGCCTCCACCGTGACGCCTGGCAGGTACGAGAGCCCGGGCGCGCAGGCTTCCGCATCGCCCTCACCCACCACGCGGAGCGTGACGCCGGGATGGCGGCTTCGCAGGGCGGCAAAGGCGTCCCTCAGAAGATCCAGGCCCTTGTAGGCGCGAAACCGGCCGAAGAAGAGGAAGTCCGCCACCGGCGCCCCGGGCGCTGCCGTGGCAGCGGCCGGCAGATGGGCGCCCAGGGGAAGGCGCAGGATCGGCAGCCCCGGGCGCCGCGCCGCGATGGCCCGCTCCACCGGCTCCGAAAAGGTCACCACCCCCGTGGCGGCATCCAGTTCGCGGCCCAGGCGCCAGTTCCAGGCCAGGGCGGGATCGCCCGGATGGGGCACGGCGTCATGGATCATGCTGACGAAGGAGATTCCCGCGCGCCGGAGCGCGGGGGCGACAAAAGGCGTCCAGACATGGTTCATGGCGGAGACCACGACATCTGCCCCCATCTCGCGCGCCTGCCGGACCAGATCCGCGCGGAGGCCCGGCAGGCGAGCCAGGCCGAGCACGGCCCCGGCGGGGCCGCGAAAGGTCTCGATCGTTTCCAGGGGCACGCCGAGGGCGCGCATCTCGGGCAGCAGGCTGTTCCGCCCCGCCAAGGAGAGGCCGAGCGTCACGCCGGGGCGCCCGGCCAGCCCGCGCGCGAGGCAGAGGGCAAACTGGGCTCCCCCGCCGCGTCGGCCCCAATACCAAAGCAGGATGCGCATGGGATGCGCCCCTAACACCCGCATCGCATCCGGAAAAGCAGGGCGGCCCCGAATGCAGGCCCTTGGCGCCATGCGGGTGCTGCGGCATAGCCGCTGGATGGTGCCGGGCCGCATCCTCGCCGTGTTCTGCCTCCTCCTGGGCCTTCTCCTGATGGGCCAAGCCCGGGCGGAGGATGTTCCCGCATGCCCGCCAGCGCCGCTCCAGCTCCTCCATCTCCCCCGTCTCGCCCAGGCCCTGGCTGAGGGACGGGAAGCGCGCATCCTCGCCTTCGGCAGTTCCTCCACCCAGGGCGCCTATGCCTCCGCCCCCGACCGGACCTATCCGGCCCGGCTGGAAGCGGCGCTGCGGCGCGAAGGCCTTGCGGTGCGGGTGCTCAACCTTGGCCGTGGCGGGGAGGATGCGCTCGAGATGCGGGCGCGGCTGGAGGCCGATGTGGTCGCGGCGGAGCCCGACCTGGTCATATGGCAACTCGGGGTGAACGGCGCGATCCGCGAGCACAGCCTCACCCGGTTCCGCACCTTGCTGCGCCAGGGTGTCGCACGCATGCAGGAGGCTGGGGCCGATGTCGTGCTCATGGACAGCCAGCGGGGCCCATGGGCCCGGGCCCATGCGGTGCTGCGGGACGCCTTCGACGGCGTGCTGGCCGAGGTGGCGCAGGAACGCGGCATCCAGCTCTTCTCCCGCAGGAAGATGATGGATGCCTGGGCGGCCGGCGGGACGGCCGATGCGGCGGTGATCGCCCCGGATGGGCTGCACCATAACGACCGCGGCTATGCCTGCCTTGCCGAGGCCCTGGCGGCAGGCATACGCGCCGAAATGCCTGTATCGCGATAAGCGCCGATGATTTACAATCCATAGTTGCAATGACCATCGACCGCCTGCCAGACCCTCCTCTTGCCGGTCCGGACCCCGCGGCCCGCACCGTTCATGCGGTCACGCAGGATGAGCTGCCTGGCCTGCTGGAAAGGCTGGAGCCAGGGGCCGCCGCCTATCTGACCGAAAGCGGCTTCACCTGCGAGGCAGGAAAGATCCTCCTTCTCCCCGGTCCCTCCGGGATCTCCGCGGCCGTGCTGGGCTTGGGAAGCTCCGGCTCCGCCCCCTGGCCCTATGGCGCCCTCCCCTTCGGCCTGCCGGCGAACACGAGCTGGAAGATGGCCGAGGGCAGCGACCTGGCCGCCGCGACCCTGGGCTGGCTGCTGGGCGCCTATCGCTTCACCCGCCACAAGGCCCCGCCCCGTTCCCCCGCCCTGCTCGTCCTGCCCGATGACGTGCCGGAGGAAGTGCGCCGCGCCCGCATCCTCGCCGAAGCCATGCTGCGCGCGCGGGAGTTGATCAACCTGCCCGCCGCCGACCTGGGGCCGGCCGAGCTGTCCGACGCCGCCCGCGCCTTGGCGGAGCGTTGCGGGGCGGCGTTCGAGGAGGTGTCCGGGGAGGCACTGGACCAGGGCTTCCCGGCCGTTGCGGCGGTGGGTGCCGGCAGCCACCGGGCGCCACGGGTCGCGCTGATCCGCTGGGAGGGCGCGAAGGATGGCCCGCTCATCGCCCTTTGCGGAAAGGGTGTTTGCTTCGACACGGGCGGCCTGGACCTCAAGACGCCCGACGGCATGAAGCGCATGAAGAAGGACATGGGCGGGGCCGCGATCATGCTCGGCCTGGCCGAGGCGCTGATCCGCCTGGGTGCCCCGATCCGGCTGCTGGTCGCGATCGGCGCCGTGGAGAACGCGGTCTCCTCCACCGCCATGCGCCCGCTGGACGTGCTGCGCACCCGGGCCGGCCTGACGGTGGAGGTTGGCAACACCGATGCCGAGGGCCGGCTCGTCCTGGCCGATCTTCTCACCTTCGCCTCGGAACAGCGGCCCGACCTGCTGCTGGATGCCGCGACGCTCACCGGCGCGGCACGCGTCGCGCTCGGCCCGGATCTCCCTGCGCTCTTCACGAATGACGAAGGCGTTGCCGCCGCCCTTTCCGCGGCAGCCGATGCGTGCCACGACCCGATCTGGCGACTGCCGTTGCATGAAGGTTACGCTTCGTGGCTCGACAGTTCGGCTGCCGACATCAACAACGTCGGCAGTCGGCCGATGGCAGGGGCCATCGTCGCGGCGCTCTTTCTTCGCCGTTTCGTTCCGCGCGGCATACGTTGGGCTCATCTCGACGTTTATGCATGGAACGATGTGGCGCGACCGGGTCGTCCGGAAGGCGGGGAAGCCATGGGCCTCAGGGCCATGCACGCCGGATTGATGAGCCTGTTGCCCATAGGGGCCGGTGCCTGATGAACCCCATCAGGCCGGCCCGGGCTATTCCCGATGCGGTAAGCCCCGGCGACCGAACCAGTGACAGCGGCCCTTTCGCAAGGCTTGGCCGCCCCTAGAGGAGGGATAATTGATGCCCGTGCAAGGCACTCCGGACCAGCTCGTTGGCGTTCTGCGAGACACGGTTGTGGCCCTGGTGCGCCGTGATGGTCCTGACCTATCGGCACGGCAGCTGGGTGTTTTCCTGACTGTCTATCTCAGCGAGGGCCCGCATACCGTGCGCGGCCTGGCCGCGTCGCTGAACGTCTCCAAGCCCGCCATCACCCGCGCCCTGGACCGGCTGGGCGAGCTGGACTTCGCCCGCCGCAAGACGGATCCGCAGGACCGGCGCTCGGTGCTTGTCCAGCGCACCGTGAAGGGCGCGGCCCTGCTGCGCGAGATGCGCAGCATCATGGGCGAGGCCGCGGCCACGGCCGAGGACGAGAACGTGGCGGCCCAGCGCACCGGGAACGGCCTCATGGTGGCCCAGCGCGCGAGCTGAGGCAGGGCGGATCTTCCCGCCGGGGCGTCGCCCCGGCGGCCGGTCCGCCACGGTGCTTAGCCCTCCGAGAGGGACCGGACGAAGGCCCGCCAGTCCTGGCGCTTCGCGGCCGCCCTCTCCGTGCCGTCCGGCATCTTCGCGTAGAGGCTGAGCACGCCCTTGACCCAGAGCGCGTCGAAGACGGCCTCGTTCGAGAGGGCGAAGGCAGCGCTGCGGTCGAACACGCCATCCCGGATCTTGGGCAGGACCTTGAGGATCCACCAGGCGGAGCCGAGGCCGAGAATGGCGAAGCCCAGCCAGGTGTGAATGTACATCGTGGCCACCAGGCTTGAGACGAGCAGGATCGAGGGCACGGTCACGTTCTCCCAGGTCCTGTAGACCGGGGATCCCGGCGCGTTCATCTGCCGGATGTTGATGCCGAGCTTCACCTGCCCCTGGTCCAGCATCTCCCTCAGCTTCTCAAGTTCGCTCACGTCTCCACCCCGGCTTCGGTCCGCAGCTCGAATGCGGCATCCATCAGGGCGCGGGTGTAGGCCGCCTGCGGCGCGCCGACCACCTGTTCCGTCTCGCCCGCCTCCACCAGCCGGCCGTCCTTCATCACGACGATCCGGTGGGCGAGCGCGCGGACGACGCGAAGATCATGCGAGATGAAGATGTAGGACAGGCCCCGCCGCAGCTGCAGGTCGCGCAGGAGCTCGACCACCTGCGCCTGGACGGACACATCCAGCGCGCTGGTCGGCTCGTCCAGCACCACCAGCTCGGGCTGCAGGACAAGGGCGCGGGCGATGGCGATGCGCTGGCGCTGCCCGCCGGAGAATTCATGCGGGTAGCGAATGGCGGTGGCGGGATCCAACCCGACCTCGCGCAGCGCCTCCGCCACGCGCGCATCCCGTTCCGCGCGGGACAGGCCGGGCTCATGCACCGCCAGCCCCTCCCCCACGATCTCGCCCACGCTCATGCGCGGGGAGAGGCTGCCATAGGGATCCTGGAACACCACCTGCATCCGGCGCCGCAGCGGGCGTAGCGCCTTGCGCGAATGGTCCTGGATGGGCTGTCCGTCCAGCACCACCAGGCCGGCAGAGGGCTCCAGCTGGAGAAGGGCGAGGCCGAGCGTGGTCTTGCCGCTGCCGCTCTCTCCCACCACGCCCAGCGTCTCGCCGCGGCGCAGGGTGAGGTCCACGCCGTCAACCGCCTTCACATGCCCCACCACGCGGCGGAACAGGCCGCGCCGCACGGGAAAATGCACCTTCACCCCTTCGGCGCGCAGGATTTCCGGCGCATCCGCCGGGAGGGGTGCCGCACGGCCATGCGGCTGGGTTTCCAGCAGCATGGTGGTGTAGGGGTGCTTCGGGCGGGAGAAGACCTCCGACACCAGGCCCTGCTCGACCGCGGCGCCGTCCTTCATCACCACGACCCGGTCCGCATAGCGGCGCACGATCGCCAGGTCATGGGTGATGAGGAGCATCGCCATGCCGAGCTCGCGCTTCAGCTTCGCGAGAAGTTCCAGAACCTGGGCCTGGATGGTGACGTCCAGCGCGGTGGTCGGCTCATCCGCGATCAACAGACGAGGGTCGTTGGCCAGGGCGATGGCGATCATCACCCTCTGGCGCTGGCCGCCGGAGAGCTGGTGCGGGTAGGCATCCAGCCGCTCGGCGGCGGCACCGAGGCCGGCTCGCTGCAGCAACTCGATCACACGCTGACGAAGGGCGTCCCCCCGCATCGGGCGATGCAGGGTCACCGCTTCCGCGACCTGGCGCCCGATGCTGTGCAGCGGGTTGAGGGAGGTCATGGGTTCCTGGAACACCATGCCAGCCACGCCGCCGCGCAATCGCTGCAGCTCGTCCGGGGAGGCCTTCAGCACATCCACGCCATCCAGCGTGACCTGCCCGGCGGGATTGGTGCCGCCAGGGCCGAGAAGGCGCAGGCAGGACAGCGCCGTGACGCTCTTGCCGCTGCCGCTTTCCCCCACCAGCGCAAGGGTCTCCCCAGGCTGCACCGAGAAGGAGACGCCGCCGACCACCTGCTGGCCACGGAAGGCGACGCAGAGATCCCGCACATCGAGGATGGGTGCGCTCACGGGCGCCCTCCGGGCTGCTTGCGGGGATCGAAGGCGTCGCGCACGGCCTCTCCGATGAAGGCGAGCAGGGTGAGCATGCCGCCCAGCACGACAAAGGCCGTGATGCCGAGCCAGGGAGCCTGGAGATTGTTCTTGGCCTGGGACACCAGTTCACCCAGCGATGGCGAGCCCGGAGGCAGCCCGAATCCGAGGAAGTCCAGGCTGGCCAGCACCGTGACCGAGCCCGCCAGGATGAAGGGCAGCATGGTCAGCGTGGCCACCATCGCATTGGGCAGGATATGGCGGCTCATCAACCGCGCATCCGAGACGCCGAGCGCCCGGGCGGCACGGACATAGTCGAGATTGCGGCCGCGCAGGAACTCGGCCCGCACCACGCCCGTGAGGGCCATCCAGGAAAAGAGAAGAAGGAAGCCGAGAAGCGAGAAGAAGCTCGGCTCGATCACGCTCGCCAGGATGATGAGCAGGAGCAGCTGCGGCATGCCGGACCAGATCTCGATGACGCGCTGGAAGATGAGGTCCACCCAGCCTCCATAATAACCCTGCACGGCCCCGGCGGCGACGCCGACAACGGAGGAGAGGATGGTCAGGGTGAAGCCGAAGAGCACCGAGATGCGGAAACCGTAGATCACGCGTGCCAGCACGTCGCGGGCCTGGTCATCCGTGCCCAGGAAGTTGCGGGCGGAAGGCGGGGAAGGCGCGGGGCGGCCGAGATCCCGCACAACCGTGCGGTGGCTGAACGGCACGGGCGGCCAGATCGCCCAGCCGCGCTTCTCCACCTCCTCGGCCAGCACCGGGTCGTGCCAGTCGGCGGCGGTTGGGAAGCCGTCGCTCAGGATGTCGCTCTCGGCATATTCGACGGCCACGGGAAAAAACCACCGGCCGTCCACACGCGCCACGATAGGGCGGTCATTCGCGATCAACTCGGCGAACAGCGTGAGGATGAAGAGGATCGCGAAGATCCAGAGCGACCACCAGCCGCGCCGGTTGGCGCGGAAATTGGCGAAGCGGCGGAGGGTAAGGGGCGAGAGGGTCAACGGCGGGCGCTGAAATCGATGCGGGGATCCACCAGCGTGTAGCTGATATCGCCCACGATCTGCATGACGAGGCCAAGCAGGGTGAAGATGTAGAGCGTGGCGAACATCACGGGGTAGTCGCGGCGGATCGCCGCCTCGAAGCCCAGCAGACCCAGCCCGTCCAGGCTGAACACGATTTCCACCAGCAGAGCGCCGGTGAAGAGGATGCCGATGAAGGCCGCCGGGAAGCCCGCGATGATCAGCAGCATCGCATTCCGGAACACATGCCCGTAGAGCACGCGCCCTTCCCCCGCGCCCTTGGCGCGGGCGGTGAGGACGTATTGCTTGTTGATCTCGTCCAGGAAGGCGTTCTTGGTCAGCATGGTCAGCCCGGCGAAGCCGCCGACGACCAGCGCGATGGTGGGCAGCACCATGTGCCAGGCATAGTCCGCCGCGCGCTGCCAGAAGGGCCAGCTCTCGCTGCCGCTGCTGGTCAGCCCGCGCAGCGGGAACCACTGCACGAAGGAGCCGCCGGCAAAGAGCACCACCAGCAGGATGGCAAAGAGGAATCCGGGGATGGCATAGCCCAGCAGCACGACGCCGGAGGTCCAGGCGTCAAAGCGCGTCCCGTCCCGGACCGCCTTGCGGATGCCCAGGGGGATGGAGACGAAATAGATGATCAGCGTGGACCAGAGCCCGAGCGAGATGGAGACGGGCATCTTCTCCAGGAGCAGGTCCACCACCGGGCGGTCCTGGAACAGCGAACGGCCGAAATCGAAGCGCAGATAGCTGGTGATCATTTCCCAGAAGCGCTCGGTCGCCGGGCGGTCGAAGCCGAAGGTCTTCTCGATCTCGGCGACCACGGCGGGGTCGAGCCCGCGCGCGCCGCGATAGGTGGAGCGCGGCCCCTCGCCGCTGACCTGATCCTGCGGCCGTGGCGCGCGGGTCTCCCCGCCCCCCTCGCCGGTCAGCCGCCCCAGGGTGGTGTTCCCCTGGCCGCGCAGCTCGGCCAGCATCTGCTCCACGGGGCCGCCGGGTGCGAATTGCGTCACCGCGAAGTTGATGAGGATGATGCCGAACAGCGTCGGCACCAGCAGCATCAGCCGGCGAAGGACATAGGCGCCCAAGGCCTAGCCCGCGGTCCGGCGGGCTTCGGCGAGGGCACGCTCCTTCTCCGCATCCACCCACCAGCTGTCGAGGCCGATGGCGCGGCGCGGGGCGCGCTCGGGCCTTCCGAACTTGTCCCACCAGGCCAGGCGGAAGGTGCGGCTGTGCCATTGGGGGATGCTGTGGAAACCCCAGAGCAGCACGCGGTCCAGGGCGCGGCAGGCTGCGGTCAGCTCCTGGATGGATTGCGCGCCAACGATCATCTCCACGATCGCGTCCACCACCGGGTCCTTGATGCCGATGGTGTTGCGGCTGCCATTCTCGTCGGCCTTGCCGCTGGTCCAGTAATCCCGCTGCTCATTGCCGGGGGAAGAGGACTGGCCGAACACCTCGACCGTCATGTCATAGTCGAAATTATCCATCCGCACCTGGTACTGGGGCGGATCCACCGTGCGCACCCGCGCCTCGATGCCCAGGCGCTGCAGGGACTGGATATAGGGCAGCGCGATGCGCTCGAAGGTCGGGCCGTTCAGCAGGATCTCGAACTCGAAGCGCTGCCCCTGCGCATTCACCAGGCGGCGGTCGCGCACGGTCCAGCCGGCCTCCCGCAGCAACTCCAGCGCCCGGCGAGCCTGCTCCCGGTTGTTGCCGCTGCCATCCGTCCCGGGGAGCTTGAACTCGCGGGTGAAGACCTCCGCCGGCAGGCGGTCCTTGAAGCGCTCCAGGATCTCCTTCTCACGGCCTTCCGGAAGGCCGCGCGACGCGAAATCGGAGTTGGAGAAGTAGGAACTCGTGCGCGTGTAGGAATTGTAGAAGAGGTTGGCGTTCATCCACTCGAAGTCGAAGACAAGCCCCAGCGCCTCCCGGACGCGGCGATCCTGGAAAAGCGGGCGGCGCTCATTCATGATGAAGCCCTGCAGCCCGGTCGGCAGTTCGTGCCGGATCTCCTCCCGCTTCACCAGGCCGCGGCGGACCGCCGGGAAGTCGTAGGAGGTCGCCCAGTCGCGGGCCACGTTCTCCGTGCGGAACTCGATCTGCCCGGCCTTGAAGGCCTCCAGCGAGACGATGGCGTCGCGGTAGTACTCGTACCGCATGAGATCGAAGTTGTTCGTGCCCTTCATGGTGGGCAGGTCCCGGCCCCAATAGTCGGGCACCCGGCGATAGGCGATGGAGCGGCCGGCCTCGAAGCGCTCGATCCGGTAGGGTCCGGAACCGAGGGGCGGCTCCAGCAGGGGCCGGGAGAAGTCCCGCCCCTCCCACCAGTGCTTCGGCAGCACGGTCAGCTGCCCAAGAATGAGGGGCAGCTCCCGGTTCTGGTCGGTGGAGAAGCGGAAGGTGACCCGCCGCGGCCCCTCCGCCACCACCTCAGACACATCGGCCCAATAGGCGCGGTAGAAGGGGCGGCCGTGCTGGCGAAGCATGGTGAAGGTCCAGACCACGTCCTCGGCCGTGATGGGGCGCCCATCATGCCAGCGGGCGGTCTCGCGCAGTTCGAAGGTGACGCCACGCCCATCCGCGGGCAGCTCGACCGTGCCGGCGAGGTGGCCATATTCGGCGCTGGCCTCGTCGGCGCTCTCCTTCAGCAGGGGATCGTAAAGGGTCCCGCTGCCCACGGCGGCCGTGCCGCGCAGGATGAAGGGGTTGAAGCTGTCGAAGCTTCCAAGGGCGTAAAGGGTGATTTCGCCGCCCTTGGGAGCATCCGGGTTCACCCAGGGGAAATGCGTGAAATCCGCCGGCAGGGCCGGCTCCCCCAGAAGGGAGAGGGCATGGACCCGGCGCGGACCGGGGTTTGCTCCCTGGGCCAGCGCGGGGGGAAGGGGCAGCCCGGTGGCAAGGCCCGAAAGGAGGAGGGTGCGGCGGCGCATACCCCCAAGATTGGGGGCTAACGCCCCGTCTCTCAACAGGAGACCATCATACGGAAAGGAATGATACGCAGGCGGGCAGCAGGGCCGGGTCGCCAACCGCCAGGACATCCCCGCCGGATTCCAGCGTGAGCGGCCGCCCGGCATGATCCGTCACCCGCCCGCCAGCCCCCTCGATGACAGGCACGAGCGCCCCCCAGTCCCACGGCTTCATCGCGGCCTCGACCACGATATCCACCAGCCCCAGGGCGACAAGGCCGTAGCTGTAGCAATCCCCGCCCCAGGTTGTCCGGCGGGCAGCCTGGCGGAGGGCGTGGAAGCCCGTGTCCTCGCCAGGGGGGAACATGTCCGGGCTGGTGCAGGACAGTTCCGCATGGCCGATCTCCGGGCAGGGACGGCAGCCGACCGTGCCGCCGAAAGGCCCCCGGAACACCGTGCGGCGCCCTTCCACGCCGATCCAGCGCTCCCCCGTGGCCGGCTGGTCGATAATGCCGAGGACAGGGCGCCCGCGATGGAAAAGGCCGATCAGCGTGCCGAAGAGAGGGCGCCCCGTGACAAAGGCCCGGGTGCCATCGATCGGATCGAGGACCCATACCCACTCGGCATCCGCCCGGTCCGGCCCATACTCCTCCCCGATCACGCCGTGGCCGGGGTGGTGCCGGGCGATGTGATCCCGGATGGCTCGCTCGGCGCCCCGGTCGGCCTCGGTGACGGGGCTGGCGTCGCCCTTGGCTTCCACCAGGAGCGCGGAACGAAAGAGGGGGCGGATCACCGCCCCCGCCAGATCCGCCGCGGCCTCGGCCGAGGCGAGCAAGCTGTCCATCAGTGCCCCAGCCTTACGGCAGCGGCACCGGGCTGCCGGCCAGGCTGCGCAGATAGGCGATCACATCCGCCCGCTGCTGCGCCTGGTTCAGGCCGGCGAAGGCCATGCGCGTGCCGGGGATGGCGGCCGCCGGGCGGTTCAGGAAGGCATTCAGCGCCTCATAATCCCAGGGCTTCTCGTGCAGCGCCTTCATCGCGGGGGAATAGTTGAAGTCCTCCCGGTGGGCGTGCGGGCCGCCGACAACGCCGTAGAGATTCGGCCCCACGGCATTGCGCCCACCCTCGGTGAAGGTGTGGCAGGCCGCGCATTGGCGGCTGGCAATGGTGCGGCCGTTCTCGACATTGGCGCTGGCCAGCAGCGGCGCGATCGGCTCCAGCGCGGCCGGCGCGGCCGGCGCGGCGGCGGTGACCACCTCGCCCGTCTCGATGGCCGGCTTGTCCAGGCGTTGAGGATGAACGACCAGCCCGCCGACCAGCCCGGCGACCATGAAGCAGATGCCGGCCGTGAGGACCGCCGCGAACGCCTTGTTAGCTTCCAGGCTCATACGCCTTGCCCGAATCCCGTGTTGTGCCGCATCCAAACGCTTCGCGGCGCGCGCGTTTGCGCAGCCCCGCCGTCGCGGCTAGAAGCCCGCGGACCATAATGATCCCGGGCTTCCGCGACAACCCGTGGCCGCCCGGCCCCGCCGGGGGCGCCGTCGCAAAGGGCCAGCCTTGAATCCGATCGTCCTGATCCCCGCCCGAATGGCCTCCACCCGCCTGCCGGGCAAGCCAATGGCCGATATCCATGGCCGGCCGATGATCGTGCATGTGCTGGAAGCGGCCCGCGCGGCCGGAATCGGGCCCGTGGCCGTGGCTTGTGACGACCCCGCCATTGAGGCCGCCGTGGTCGCCGCCGGGGGCACCAGCGTCATGGTCGCGGATGACCTGCCTTCCGGCACGGATCGGATCGAGCGCGCCCTGGCGCTGCTGGATCCGGGGGGCCAGCACGATGTGGTGGTGAACCTCCAGGGCGATCTCCCGGCCCTTCCGCCGGATCTGCTGCGGACCGTCCTCATCCCCCTCGCGGATCCGGCGGTGGACATCGCCACCCTGGTCGCGCCCGTGGTCAGCGCCGAGGAGGCAGCCGCCCCCAGCGTGGTGAAATGTGCCTGCGCCTTCCCGCCAGGCGCCACCGTGGCGCCGGCCCTTTATTTCTCCCGCCACCCGATTCCCTTCGGGGAAGGGCCGCTCTGGCACCATATCGGGCTCTACGCCTATCGGCGCGCCGCGCTGGCCCGGTTCGTGGCCCTGCCGGCAAGCCCGCTTGAGAACCGGGAGAAGCTGGAGCAGCTTCGCGCCTTGGAAGCCGGGATGCGGATCGCCGTCGCGCGGGTGGACCACGCCCCCTTCGGCGTGGACACCCCCGCCGACCTCGCCCGCGCCCGCGCCGTGCTGCACCCTGGCATCGCCGCCCAGAGAGAGACCCCGTGAACCAGATCATCGCCTTCCAGGGCGTAGCCGGCGCCTATTCGGACCTGGCCTGCCGCGCCGCCTATCCTGGCTGGACCACCCTGCCCTGCCCCTCCTTCGAGGCGGCGATGGCGGCGGTACGGGAAAGCCGGGCCGAGCTGGCCATGCTCCCCTGCGAGAATTCCCTGGCCGGGCGGGTGCCGGACATCCACCGGCTTCTTCCCGATTCGGGCCTGCATGTCGTGGGCGAGCATTTCGAGCGGGTGGAGCACTGCGTTCTCGCCCCGCCCGGCGCGACGCTGGAGACGATCCGCCGGGCCCATTCCCACCCGGTCGCGCTCGGCCAAGTGCTGAACCTGCTGCGCGACATGCGCTGGCAGGCGGTGATCGAGGCCGACACGGCCGGTGCCGCCCAGCTGGTGGCGCAGCGCGGCGGGGTGGAGGACGCGGCCATCGCCTCCTCCCTGGCCGGGGAGATCTACGGGCTCCAGGTGCTGCGGCGGAACGTGGAGGACGAGGCGCACAACACCACGCGCTTCTACGTCATGTCGCGCGAGGCCGCCCTGCCGCCGGTCACGGCGCCGGGCTGCATCACCACCTTCGTCTTCCGGGTGCGATCCGTTCCCGCCGCCCTCTACAAGGCCCTGGGCGGCTTCGCGACCAATGGCGTGAACATGACGAAGCTGGAGTCCTACATGCTGGACGGCCAGTTCACGGCCGTTCAGTTCCTCTGCGACGTGGATGGCCATCCGGACCAGCCGCCGCTGCGCCGCGCGCTGGAGGAGCTGCGCTTCTTCTCGCGCGAGGTGCATGTGCTCGGGTGCTATCTCGCCCATCCCTACCGGCAGCAGCAGGCTGCCGCCGCAGAGTAATCGCGTCTTGGTGATATGTTCTTTCGCCAAGCCCGGGCATGCCGTAAGCAGATGGCAACCAAAACCGCCTTTCAGGGAAAGGAACGCTTCCGAATGACGTCCCGCGTCAACCGCCGCGCGCTTCTCACGGCGGCACCCGCCGCCGTGGTTCCGGTGGCCCTGGCCGCCCCGGCCATTGCACAGACCAACCCGGAGGTGCGCTGGCGCCTCACCTCCTCGTTCCCGCGCAACACGGACATCCTGTGGGGCACGGCCGAGGCCGTGGCGCGCCGCGTGGGCGAGCTGACCGATGGGCGCTTCCGCATCCAGCCCTTCCCGGGCGGCGAGATCGCGCCCGCCCTGGCCGCTCTGGACGCCGTGCAGTCGGGCAGCATCGAATGCGCCCACACCGCATCGTATTACTATATCGGCAAGGACCCGGCCCTGGCCTTCTTCACGGCCGTGCCCTTCGGCCTGAATGCGCGCCAGAACACGGCCTGGCTCCGCTTCGGCGGGGGCCAGGACCTGATGAACGAGATGATGCGCGAGTACAACGCGATCGCCTTCCCCTGCGGCGATACGGGCGCGCAGATGGGCGGCTGGTTCCGGCGCGAGATCCGCACCGTGGACGACGTGAAGGGGCTGAAGTTCCGCATCACCGGCCTGGCCGGGCAGGTGTTCCAGAAGATGGGCGCCACCCCCTCGGTGGTGCCGGCCTCGGACATCTACTCCTCGCTGGAGCGCGGGACGATCGATGCGGCCGAGTTCGTCGGCCCGCATGACGACGAGAAGCTCGGCTTCGCGCGGGTGGCGCCGAACTACTATGCCCCGGGCTTCTGGGAGCCGGGCGCCCGCCTGCACCTCATTGCCAACCAGCGGGCTTATGAGGCGCTGCCCGCTGCCTACAAGGCGGCGATCGCGGTGGCTTCCGCCGAGGCGGATGCCGAGATGGTGGCGAAGTACGACTACGCGAATCCGCAGGCGCTGCGCCGCCTTGTGGCCGGCGGCGCGCAGCTCCGCTTCTGGTCCCGCCCGATCCTCGAGGCCGCCTGGCGCGCCACGAACGAGGTTATGGACGACCTGGCCAGCAAGAATGAGCGCTTCAAGCGGATCATGGAGAGCCAGCGCCGCTTCCGGGACGAGGTTTACACCTGGCACCGCGTGAGCGAGAATTCATTCGACAACTTCGCTTTCACGGCCTCGCAGACGGTGCGCTGAACCGCCTGGGGGCTTAAAGGAAAGGGGCGGGGCCGGGGGGCCCCGCCCCTTTCTCGTTCCATCCGCGCCCGCCCCTCGCGCCGACGCCCACGGAAAACCCCATGGATATTCCCGGCCTCTTGTCCGCCCTTCTCCTGGGCGTGGTGGAAGGGCTGACCGAGTTCCTGCCGATCTCCTCCACAGGGCACCTGATCCTGCTGGGCGAGCTGATCGGCTTCGAGGGACCGCCGGGCAAGGTTTTCGAGATCGCGGTCCAGCTTGGCGCAATCCTGGCGGTGGTGCTCACCTATTGGGGGCAGCTCTGGCGCATAGCGCTGGGCATGTGGCGCCCCGGCACGGTGGAGCGCTTCACCGCCGTCAATCTGTTCCTTGCCTTCCTCCCCGCCCTGGTGATCGGCGCCGTGCTGCACGGACCGATCACCCGGATGCTGTTCAATCCCTGGGTCGTGGCGATCGCGCTGATCCTGGGCGGCATCGCCATCATCGCCATCGAACGGGCACGGCCGAATCCCACCATCGCCTCGGTGCCGGAGATCGGTCCGCTCGCGGCGTTGCTGATCGGCTTCGGGCAGGTCCTGGCCATGATCCCCGGAACCAGCCGTTCCGGCGCCACGATCATCACCGCCCTGCTGCTTGGCGTGGAGCGGCGGACGGCGGCGGAGTTTTCCTTCCTTCTCGCCATCCCCACCATGCTGGCGGCGACGGTCTACAGCCTCTGGAAAGCGCGCCAGGACCTTGATCTCTCGAGCCTTGGCCAGATTGGCATCGGCTTCGCCGCGGCCTTCGTCGTCGCCATGGTCGTGATCCGCGTGGTCCTGGCCTCCATCTCGCGAATCGGGTTTACGCCCTTCGGGTGGTATCGGATCGCGCTGGGCGGAATCATTCTCGTCTGGCTTGCGCTTCGCTGACGAGCCTTCGCTTCCTTCATCGCGCCGGGTAGCGTAACGGTGCGATGCCGCGAAAAGGAGAGGGCTGCATGGTGACGCCGCGGATTCGTGCCGGGCTGTTTGGGCTTGGCCTGCTTGGCCTGGCCGCATCGCCGGTTGCGGCACAGAGCTGGCCGAGCGATTCCGGGCCGACCGGCGACTATCTCGGCTCTGCGGTCCGGCAGTTCGAAAGGCTGGCGCCCCCGCCCATCGAGGCGGCGGGGCGTGCGGAGCGGCCCGTGCCCAACCTGCCCATCACGGATGTGCCGGGCGGTGCCGTGGATGTCGGCATGCCCGTCATCACCTCGGCCCCGCTCATGGAGCGCAGCACGCCCCAGCCCCGGGCCAGCCGGCGCGCGCCCTATCGCCAGGGTCGCGCGACCTCTGTTCGCACCCGCTCGCCGGATATCCGCGAATCGCGGCTCGAGCGGCGGATCGCGGCGCAGGAGCGCCGGATCCAGGAACTCGAGCGGCAGCTTCAGCAGTCCCGCTGAGGAAACAGCGGGCTTTTCGCTCAGCACGCCGGCAGATGTCCTGCTTACGCCGGGGCCGCAACCGGCGGCCAGGCCGGGGCGCCGGGGCGCCCCGGTGGGTTCTCAGCGGTTGCGCAGGGCCACGTCGTATTCGGCCTCGGTCTTGGCCCGCATCTCCTCCTCGGTCACGCCGGGCGCAAGCTCCAGCAGGCGCATCCGGCCCGCGGCCTTGTCCACCTCCAGCACGCCGAGATCGGTGACCACCAGATCGACCACGCCCTGGCCGGTCAGGGGAAGGGTGCACTCCTTCAGCAGCTTGGGCTTGCCGCCGGCGGTGTGCTCCATCAGCACCACCACGCGCTTCACGCCGGCCACCAGATCCATGGCGCCGCCCATGCCCTTCACCATCTTGCCCGGGATCATCCAGTTCGCCAGGTCACCGTTCTGGGCCACCTGCAGCGCACCGAGGATGGACAGGTCGATATGCCCGCCACGGATCATGGCGAAGCTGTCGGCCGAGGAGAAATAGCTGGTCGACGGCAGCTCGGAGACGGTCTGCTTGCCGGCGTTGATGAGGTCCGGGTCCTCCTCGCCCTCCAGCGGGAAGGGACCGATCCCGAGCATCCCGTTCTCGCTCTGCAGCTGAACGGAGACGCCCTCGGGGATGTGGTTGGCCACCAGGGTCGGGATGCCGATGCCCAGGTTCACATAGAAGCCGTCCTCCAGCTCGCGGGCAGCGCGGGCGGCCATTTCGTCGCGGGTCCAGGCCATGGCTCGGCGCTCCTCAGCGGGTGGGAAGGGGATCAGTGCCGGCGGCGGCCGGCGCGGCGGATTCGGAGCGCTTCCGGACCGTTCGCTGCTCGATGCGCTTCTCCGTGCCGGGGGGCACGACGATCATGCGCTTCACATAGATGCCGGGCGTGTGGATGTGGTCCGGGTTCAGCTCTCCCTGCCCGACCATTTCCTCCACCTGCACCACCGTCATGCGGGCGGCGGTGGCCATCACCGGGTTGAAGTTCCGCGCCGTCTTGCGGAAGACCAGATTGCCTTCCGGATCCGCCTTCCAGGCATGGATGATGGCGAGGTCCGCCATGATCCCGCGCTCCATCACATAGGTCACCCCGTCGAATTCCTGGGTCGGCTTGCCCTCGGCCACGGCGGTGCCCACGCCCGTGCGGGTGAAGAAGGCCGGGATGCCCGCGCCGCCGGCGCGGATCCGCTCGGCCAGCGTGCCCTGCGGGTTGAACTCGATCTCCAATTCCCCGGCCAGGAACTGGCGGGCGAATTCTGCATTCTCGCCGACATAGGAGGCGATCATCTTCCGGACCTGCCGTGTCTTCAGCAGCAGGCCCAGCCCGGCATCGTCCACGCCGGCATTGTTCGAGACGAAGGTGAGATCCTTCACGCCGCTGTCGCGAATGGCCTCGATCAGAAGGTTCGGAATGCCGCAGAGACCGAAGCCGCCGGAATGGATGAGCATCCCGTCGCGCAGCAGCCCGTCCAGCGCCGCCTTCGCGTCCGGGTAGAGTTTCCTGCTCATTCGATGGCTTCCTCCAGCGCTTTCGGCGGCCGGAGGCTAGCCCTCCCTCCCTCCTTCATAAAGGGGCGGAAAATCGCAAGAAGGGGTATTGCCGCCCCTGCGGCAGGGGGCTATATCGCGGCACCCGCACGGTGGGGGGCCATAGCTCAGTTGGGAGAGCGCTTGAATGGCATTCAAGAGGTCGTCGGTTCGATTCCGATTGGCTCCACCAGTTTAAGCGGATGACGCGGGGCGCTCGGAAACGGGCGCCCCGCTCTCTTTTCTGCCTCTCTTCTTTCCGTTCTCTTTGTCCTCACGGACAAGAACTTGCCGCTTACCCCACGCCGACGATCCGCCAGGCGTATTCACTTCCATCCGGCTCAGAGATCGTCACCGTCTCCCCGGGCCGGCACGGCGCCCTGCCGCGGATCACAGCCTGCAACGGGGCGTCCACCGGGTTGTCGTCCCGCCGGAAGAAGCGCAGGGCCCAGCCCATGTCGGGGTCATACAGGACATCCCCGTCCATGAGGCCCTGGCCGGGCCAGAAGCGGCGGGCCGGCCACATGGCCGCATCCTCACGCCAGGCATTCGGATCCGGAAAACCCTGGTGATCCAGGGTGAGCGTCACCTCGTAGCGGTGCTCGGGGCTGCCCTCGGGAAGTCCGCCTCCGCCGCTCGGCGACAGGACGACGAGCGGCATGCGGAACCTCCTTCCTCTCAGCTGGCCTCCGGCCGCCTAGATGGCGACCCGGACGCCCAGTTCGACCACGCGGTCACTTGGGATACGGAAAAACTCAGTTGCCGGAACCGAGTTGCGGGACATGATGCCGAAGAGCCATTGCTGCCAGCGCGGCATCTTCGGGATCGCTGAGGCCACGACGGTTTCCCGCCCCAGGAAGTAGGAGGCCTGCATCGGCTCGTAATCGACGCCCACCTCGCGCAGGCCTTCAAGCTCCCGCGGGATATTGGGGCTCTCCTGGAAGCCGTAGCACAGGGACACCCGGTGGATGCCCGGCGCCAGCTCCTCCACATGGCGGCGGGCCCTCACCTGCGGCACGTCCTCGCCCGAGACCGTGACGAAGAGCACGCGCTCATGCAGGACCTTGTTGTGCTTCAGGTTGTGCAGGAGGGCGCTGGGCACGTAGTCGGCCTGGCTGGTCATGAAGACGGCAATCCCGGGCACCCGCACCGTGCGGGACTGCGGCAGGCGGGCGAGGAAAGATTTGAGCGGAAGGCTGTCCTGCCGGAACCGGCTGAAGAGCAGGTCCCGCCCACGCCGCCAGGTGAGCATCATGGCGAAGAGCCCACCACCAAGCAGGAGAGGCACCCAGCCGCCATCCGGGATCTTGAGGACGTTGGAGATGAAGAAGGCGAGGTCGAGCAGGAAGAGCGGCGTGAAGACCGCGATGACCAGGGACAGCGACCAGCCGAAGCTGCGGCGGAAGACCAGCCCCGCCAGGGTGGACGTCGCCAGGAAGGTGCCGGTGACGGCCAGGCCATAAGCGGCCGCCAGGCTGTCCGAGTTGCGGAAGGTGACCACCAGGATGACCACCCCGAGCAGCAGCGCGAAGTTCACCTGGGGCATGTAGATCTGCCCCTCCTCCGTCTCGCTGGTGTGGCGCACGACGAGGCGGGGCAGGAAGCCGAGTTGCACGCATTGCCGGGCGATCGAATAGGCCCCCGAGATCATCGCCTGGCTGGCGATGATGGTGGCGGCGGTCGCGAGGACCACGAGCGGCAGGCGCAGCCATTCGGGAGCCAGCAGGTAGAAGGGGTTCTCCAGCGCCGCACGGTCGGAGAGCAGCAGGGCGCCCTGCCCCAGATAGTTCAGGCTGAGCGCCGGCAGGACGAAGGCGATCCAGGCCAGCTGGATCGGGCGGCGGCCGAAATGCCCCATGTCGGCATAGAGGGCCTCGGCCCCCGTCACGGCCAGCACCACGGAGCCCAGGGCGATGAAGGCGGCCAGATGATAGGCCAGCGCGAAGCGCACGGCGTAATGAGGGGAGAGGGCGACCAGCACCTCAGGCTCCCGGACCACCTCAATCAGGCCGAGGAGGCCGATCACGCCGAACCACAGCACGGTGATCGGGCCGAAGACCGCGCCCATGCTCCCGGTGCCACGGTACTGGAAGAGGAACAGGGCCAGAAGGACGGCCAGGGAAAGGGGGACCACCGCGTCCTCGAAGGTCGGGGAGATGACCTTCAGGCCCTCAACGGCGGAAAGGACCGAGATGGCCGGGGTGATGACACCGTCGCCGAAGAAGAGCGCCGCGCCCGCGATCCCGACCAGGGCGATGAGCCAACGGCCCCGCTCCGTCACGGCAGCGCGCTGGGCGAGCGCCATGAGGGCCAGGATACCGCCCTCCCCCTTGTTGTCCGCCCGCATGACAAGGAAGACATATTTCACGGTCACCACAATGATGAGCGACCAGATGATGAGGCTGAGGATCCCCAGGATCTCCCAGCGCTCCAGCCCATCGGAGGAGAAGTGCGACAGGGCCGCCCGCATCGCGTAGAGCGGGCTTGTTCCGATATCGCCGTAAACGATGCCGAGGACGGCCAGGAGGACGGCCGCGCTGAGAGGCTGCCGATCGCCGTGGGTGGCCGCAGATGTCACGTCCGTTGTCCGCGCTAATTGGTTGGCGGCGGCATATGACCGCTGCCCCGGACGCTGCAACCCCCGGTCCGGCCGGGTGGTTGCAGGGCCGTTATGCGTTTCGCGGAAAGGGGCGGCATGGAGGCTGCCGCGCCCTGGCCTCCGGGCTCAGTGCCCGCGCAGGATCTGGGACAGGAAGGTCTGCAGGCGCTCGGTGGATGGATTGCTGAAAAGCTGCTCCGGCGCGCCCTGCTCCACCACCTCGCCCCGGTCCATGAAGACCACGCGGTCCGCCACCTGGCGGGCGAAGCCCATCTCATGGGTCACGCAGATCATGGTCATGCCGTCCTCGGCCAGCCCGACCATGGTGTCCAGAACCTCCTTGATCATCTCGGGGTCGAGCGCGGAGGTTGGCTCGTCGAAAAGCATGATCTTGGGCTTCATGCACAGCGCCCGGGCGATGGCCACGCGCTGCTGCTGCCCGCCGGAAAGCTGGCCCGGGTATTTGCGCGCCTGGTCCGGGATCTTCACCCGGGTCAGGTAGTGCATCGCCAGCTCCTCCGCCTCCTTCTTGGGCATGTGGCGGACCCAGATCGGGGCGAGGGTGCAGTTCTCAAGAATCGTCAGATGCGGGAACAGGTTGAAGGACTGGAACACCATCCCGACCTCGCGCCGGATAGCGTCCAGGGCGCGGACATCATCCGTCAGTTCCGTCCCGTCCACGACGATCCGGCCCTCCTGGTGCTGCTCCAGCCGGTTGATGCAGCGGATCATGGTGGACTTGCCGGAGCCGGAGGGCCCGCAGACCACGACCCGCTCGCCGGTCGCGACCTGGAGGGAGATGTCCCGCAGGACATGCATGGAGCCGTACCACTTGTTCACCTTGTCCAGCAGGATGGCCGGAGGCGCATCCGCGCGGATGGAGGAGGCGATGTGGGTTTCGGTGTCGAGCGCGGCGCTCATGACGTGATCCTTCTCGGCGCTCAGCGAACGCGGTGGCGGTTCAGCTCCGCCTCCAGGTTCTGGCTGTAGCGGGACATGGCGAAGCAATAGATGAAGTAGATGACGGAAATGGCGATGTAGACCTCGACGCCGAAGCCCTGCCAGGCCGGCTCCACGATCGCGGTCTTGCCCGCGGTCAGCAGGTCGAAGATGCCGATGATGAGCACCAGCGACGTGTCCTTGAAGAAGCCGATGAAGGTGTTCACCAGCGGCGGGATCACGAGGCGGAGCGCCTGAGGCAGGATGATGAAGCCGGTCTTCTGCCAGTAGGAAAGGCCAAGCGCCTCGGCCGCCTCATACTGCCCCTTGGGCAGGGCCTGCAGGCCACCGCGCACCACCTCCGCCAGATAGGCGCCGGCGAAGAGGATCACGGCCACCTGGGCACGCAGCAGCTTGTCGATATTGAGCCCCTCCGGAAGGAAAAGGGGGAACATGACGCTGGCCATGAAGAGAAGGGAGATCAGCGGCACGCCGCGGATCAGCTCGACATAGGCGATGCAGAGCACCCGGATCGCCGGCATGGAGGAACGCCGCCCCAGCGCCACCAGGATGGCCAGCGGGAAGGCGAAGGCCAGGCCGAAGGTGGCAAGGATGAGCGTGATCGGGAGCCCGCCCCAGCGCTCCTGCGGGACATAGCTGAGGCCGAACACCCCGCCCCACATCAGGATGCCGATGGTGATCAGGGTGACGGCCCAGATGATGGCCAGCTCCCAGCGCCAGAAACGGCGCATGGCGGAGACGATATAGAGGCCCGTGAAGAGAAGGCAGACGATCGCCGGCCGCCAGTGCTCCTCATAGGGATAGGTGCCGAAAAGGATGAAGCGGTGCTTTTCCGTGATCACGGCCCAGCAGGCCCCGGGATCGGCGGAAGCCTTCAGCGCGCGGCAGGCCTGGGTCTGGTTGTTCTCGACCGACCAGATGGCGTTGATGAAGGCCCAGTCCACGAAGCTGATCGCATAGCGGACGATGAAATAGCCCAGGACCAGCGTCACCGCTGTGTTCAGCCAGGACGAGAAGAGATTCGCCCGAAGCCAGGCGGCAGGGCCCGTGGTCAGGGCAGGCGGCTGGCGCGGCGCGGCCGCCTCCGGCACGCCCGCGACCGAAGTGGTGAGGGGAATGTCGCTCATTCCGGTTCTTCCCTCAGCGCTCGACCAGCGCGATGCGCGAGTTGTACCAGTTCATGAAGAAGCTGATGGACAGCGAGATCGACAGGTAGACCAGCATGATGATGGCGATACCCTCGATCGCCTGTCCCGTCTGGTTCAGGGTGGTGTTGGCGATGCTGACGATGTCCTGGTAGCCGATCGCGACCGCCAGCGAGGAGTTCTTCGTCAGGTTCAGGTACTGGCTGGTCATCGGCGGCACGATCACCCGGAGCGCCTGCGGCAACACGATCTGCCGGAGCACTGTCCCGGAGCGGAGCCCGAGGGCCTGCGCCGCTTCCCACTGCCCATGCGGCACGGCCAGGATGCCGGCGCGCACGATCTCGGCGATGAAGCCGGCGGTGTAGGTGGTGAGCCCGATCAGGAGCGCGAAGTATTCCGGGGTGACCGTCATGCCGCCACGGAAGTTGAAGCCGCGCAGCTCGGGCCAGTCGATCGCGGTCGGCGCCCCGCCGGCCAGCCACACGACGAGCGGCAGGCCGAGCATGAAGCCCAGGGCCGCCGGCCAGATCCGGCGCGGCTGGCCGTCCTGCATCTGCCTGCGGCGCATGGCCTTCGCGAAGAGCCAGGTGGCCACGCAGCCCACCACAAAGGCGAGCAGGGCCCAGCTATGGGCGGGCTGCCAGTCGAGGAAGGGCAGCTTCAGGCCACGATTCGAAAGAAACACGCCCGCCGCGGGGTTCAGCGCCTGGCGCGGCCCGGGAAGGCTCTGGAGGATGGTGTACCAGAACAGCAGCTGCAGCAGCAGCGGCACGTCGCGGATCAGCTCGACATAGACCGCGGCGATCTTCGACAGCAGCCAGTTCCGGGACAGGCGCGCGATGCCGATCAGCGTGCCGAAGATGGTGGCCAGCACGATGCCGATCACGGCCACTTTCAGCGTGTTCAGCACGCCCACCGTGAGGGCGCGCAGATAGGTGCTTGCGGGCGTGTACTCGATCAGGGCCTCGCCGATCGGCAGCCCGGCCTCGCGCTGCAGGAAGCCGAAGCCCGTGGCGATCCGCCGGACCTCCAGGTTGTGCTGCGTGTTGCGCACCAACCACCAGATCACGCCGATGACGGCACCGACGATCAGCACCTGCCAGACGATGGCCCTGACGCGTTCATCGGCCCATGACAACCGAAGTTGCCGTTTCGGGGGTGTGCGGAGGTGCCGCGGGTCAGTGGCGGTCTGCGACATCCGGTGGGGCCTTTGTCTATTCTTGTTCTTCGAACAGGTCCGCGGGGGCCTGCGAACAGGCCCCCGCGGCGATGCGGATCAACGGAACGGCATCGAGTACTGCTGGCCGCCCGGGGTCGTCCAAAGCGCGTTCGGGCCGCGCTGGATGCCGATCGGCTGCAGGTGGCGGGCGAAGATCTCGCCATAGTTGCCGGTGGCCCGGAGCACGTTCACGACCCACTCATTCGGCACGCCGAGCATCTGGCCGAGCCCGCCATTCTTGCCGAGCATGCGCTGCACCTCGGGGCGCTGGTCGTTGGCGGCCATCTGGGCGACGTTCGCCTGGGTGATGCCCATCTCCTCGGCGCCGACGAGGGCGTAGTGGAGCCAGCGGACGAGGTCGGCGAAGCGCTGGTCACCATGGCGCACCAGCGGGCCGAGCGGCTCCTTCGAGATCACGTCCGGCAGGATCGTGTGCTCACCGGGATTGGGCTGGCTGGAGCGGGTGGCGGCGAGGCCGGACACATCGGTGGTGTAGGCGTCGCAGCGGCCGGACGCATAGGCGCCGACCACTTCCTCGAGGCGCTCGATCACGACGGGGGTGAAGCGCACATTGTTGGCGCGGGCCCAGTCGGTCAGGTTCTGCTCGGTGGTGGTGCCGGGCTGGACGCAGATCGTGGCGCCCTCCAGCTCCTTGGCCGTCTTCACGCCGGTCGAGGTCTTCACCATGAAGCCCTGGCCGTCATAGAAGTTGACGCCGGCGAAATCGAGGCCGAGCGACGTGTCGCGGGACAGCGTCCAGGTCGTGTTGCGGATCAGGACGTCCACCTCGCCGGACTGCAGCGCCGTGAAGCGGCTCTGCGCGGTCGTGGGGACGTAGCGGACCTTGTTCGGGTCATTGAAGATCGCGGCGGCCAGGCCGCGGCAATATTCCACGTCGAATCCGCGCCAGACGCCCTGGCTGTCAGGCTGGGCGAAGCCGGCCAGGCCGGTGTTCACGCCGCAGACAAGCGTTCCACGGGACCTGATCGTGTCGATCATCGACGCGCCGCCGGCCGCCGGGGCCTGCTGCTGGGCCGCAACCGGTGCCGCACCCAGCGCCGCCATGGCGGCCGCGCCGAGGATTCCAAACGTCACGCGCCGCAAGGGCTGCATCGTCATTAAACTCTCCCTGAGTGCCTTAGAAGCGCTCCCGGCGTCATGCTGCGCCAGGGTTGTGCCTGGATCAACGCGGGATTGCGCGGACCGCAGAGCACGCCCTTAGCCTCCCGCGGCGCGCGGGGCAATTCCATGCGGCCGGCAAGGGGCAGGGGCGCGATTCACGCCCGGCATGTCAGCAAGCCCCGTGCCGTTGTAACCTGGCGCGATGATCTGCCGGCGCCGATCAGCCCGGAGGCAGGGTGACCACCACCCCATCCCCTTCAGGCTCGATCGAGGCGCCGAGCGAGAGCAGGGCTTCGCGCGCCTCGGGCGGAATCGGCCAGCCGAAGCTCAGCTTCGCGCCATCGAGGCGCAGGGGCGGCCGTGGCCCCGCGGGCAGGCCGGCCCCGCCCGAAGCCGCCACGATCAGCGCCCCATCCAGGATGGGGGAGCGGCGCTCCACCACCGCGTTACCAAGAATCCGGAGCTCCACCGGCCCGCCCGCCGCCAGGATCAGGAGCGGCAGAAGTTCCTGAATCATGCGGCTGGCCGGGACGGGCCGCGTGCCCTCCTCGCGCCCCAGGGCGAGGTAGCCCCGGGCCAGCTGGTCATAGTCGATCGCCGCCTCACGGGCGCGGTTCACCTGCCGCGTCACCACCTCTCCCTGCGGCAATTTCGGAACCGCCGAATCCAGGTTGGCCGTGACCACCATGGAAAGATTGTTCACGGCGTGCCGCACGGGCCGCAACAGCAGGGCCATGGCCTGCTCCGCCACGGGCGCGATGGGCTTGCTCTCGGCCATCAGGCAGCACTTCCGGCGGGGCGGCGGATGGTGGTCATCGGGGCATGGCCTCCAGAATGTCGTGGAAAAGGCGGGCCGGCAGGGTGCCGCCGCGAACATCGTCCATCGGGGTCGCGTCGTCATTGCCGAGCCAGACGCCGATCACGGTGCCCCCGGAGAAGCCGACGAACCAGGCGTCCCGGAAGTCCTGCGTGGTCCCCGTCTTCCCGGCAACCGGGCGCCCTGGAACGGCCGCGGCCCGGCCGGAGCCGCGGGAGACCACGGCCTCCATCATCCGGCGAATCGCCTGGGCATCATCCGGCTGAACCACGCGCGCCGGGGCCGGGTTCCCCGGCGCCAGGCTCCGCCCCTCGGCCCGGGCGGCTGCGATGCCATGCGGCACCACCTTCATGCCGCCATTCGCGAAAGCCGCATAGGCTGCGACCAGCTCCAGCAGGCTCGCCTCTCCGGTGCCGAGGGCGATGGTCGCATCCTTCGGGAAGGGACCGGCGAGGCCGAGGCGCCGCGCGACCGAGGCCGCCTCCCTCGCCCCGCCGGCGCGGGCGAGGACGCGAACCGCGGCGGTGTTCACGCTGTGCGCCAGGGCGTCCTCCAGGGGCAGGTCCCCGCGGGGGCGCCAGCTTCCGTTGCCGGGGGACCATCGCCCCAGGGTGATCGGCGCGTCGGAGACGGTGGATTCGGGGTGCAGCCCGCGCTCCAGCGCGGCGAGGAAAACGAAGGGCTTGAAGACCGAGCCGGGCTGCCGCCGTGCCGAGACCGCCCGGTTGAAGCTGCTCCGCCGGTAGTCGCGCCCGCCTGCCATGGCGCGCACGGCGCCCGTGGCGGCGTCCATCACCACCACAGCGCCCTGGCCGACATCGGCCGCGGCACCGGCGCCGGAGAGCAGCGCCTCCAGCTTCGCCTCCACCATGGCCTGCACGCGCAGGTCGAGCGTGGTGCGGAGCGTGAGGTCGGCGGAGCCAGGGAAGCGGGTGGCCAGGTCGTCATTCACCCAGTCCGCGAACCATCCGGAATCGCGGGATGGGCGCGGGGGAAAGGCGATGCGCTCGGCTTCCGCCTGCGCCTGGGCATCGGTGAGCGCGCCGGTGGCCGCCATGGCGCGCAGGACCTCCGCCCCGCGCTCCGCAGCCGCGGTGGGGTTGGCGCGGGGGTTCAGCCGCGACGGGGCGCGGGGCAGCCCGACGAGAACCGCCGATTGCCAGACCGCCAGCCGGCGCGCGGGAACGCCGAAATAGAGCCGCGCGGCGGCATCCACCCCGAAGGCGCCGGCACCGAGATAGACCCGGTTCAGGTAGATCTCGAGCAACTGGTCCTTGGTGAAGCGGCTCTCGAGCCACAGGGCCAGCATGGCTTCCTGCACCTTGCGGCGCAGCGAACGCTCGGGCGTCAGGAACAGGTTCTTGGCGAGCTGCTGGGTCAGGGTCGAGCCGCCCTGGGCCACCCGCCCCGTGGTCATGTTCACCCAGGCCGCGCGCAGCAGCCCGACAGGGTCCAGGCCGAAATGGTCGCGGAAGCGCCGGTCCTCGATGGCGAGGAGCGCGGTGGGCAGATGCACCGGCAGATCCCGCAGGCGCACCGTCTCGCCATAGAGATCGCCGCTGGTCGAGAGCAGCCGGCCATCCGCCGCCTCGAGCGTGACGGAGGGGCGGCGTGTGGTCTCCAGCGCATCCCCAGGCCTTGGAAGGTCCCAGGCGAAGGCCAGCAGGAGGATGCCCAGCGCGATGCTTCCCCAGACCGCGGCCATGAGGGACCAGGCGGCCAGCCGGCGAACCAGGCGGCGCCGGCGGCGCGCTGCCTGGGGCAAGGCAGGCGGCTGGGCCTCGGCACGCTTGGCAGGGCGGCGGCCGGCGTTCCTCTGCGGTGGGGCATTGCGCGCGGCGGTTGCGATGGGAGCCCTGGGCATGGCAGATGCCGCGTAGCACGAACCGGTGATGCCTGCACTTGCTGCGGGAACCGGTTGCGTGAGCGGGGGTGCAGGATGCACGGGAAGAGGATGCGGCGGCCGCCGGTCCGGCAGGGCTTGGGCCTCGTTCTCCTGGCGGGCCTGCTCGCCCCTGCTGGCGCCCTGGCCCAGGCCGACAGCCAGATGTGCCGCATCGAATGCGCGGCGCTCTTCGCAGAGCGCGCGCAGAACACGGCCACCGTCCAGTCCTGCCTGGTCCGCTGCGCGGCCCGGACTGCCGCGCTGGGCAAGGCGAATGTCACGGGTACCATGGCCATGCCCACGCCGCAGACGCCCTGGACCGCCCTGCCCGACAGCCGGCGCCAGGCGCCCGCTGCCCGGCCCCAGGAGGCCCGGAGGCAGGCCGCCCGCACGCCGCAGCGCGAGGCCGCGGCGCGGCAGGGGCGGCCCGCGCCGGAACGGGGGGCGGTGGCATCCGCCCAGCCGCCGGCACCCGCACCCGCTCCGGCCGTGCCCCCCGCTCCGAATGCACCGTCATCGCTGTTCGGTTCGCTGATCGCCGCACAGGCCGCCATGCCCGGCGCGGCCGCGGCTTCCCCGCCTGCGGCAGCGGCCGCCCAGCCATCCCGCGGCGGATTCGGCGCCATCTATGTCGCGGCGGCCCCGTCCCGCGCCTATGGGCTTTCCGTGGGGGTCGCCGACCGGGGAAGCGCGCATCGCTCGGCGGAGAGCAGCTGCCATGGCGGTGTCGGGAATGCCTGCCGCCTTGCCGCGGATTTCTCGGCGCGCTGCGCCGCCGTGGCCCATGCCCTGCGCTCGAACGGCGCGGTGGTGATGACGGCGCATCCGAGCACCTACACCGTGATGGCCGCGACCATCGGCACCGGAGCGACCCGTGAGGACGCGGAGCGCGAGGCCCGCGCCGCCTGCGCGCAGCGCGGCCGGGGCCTGGTGTGCCAGGTGACCGAGGCGCGCTGCGCCGGCTGATCCACGGGATTCCCGCCCCGCCCGATCCGACCTAGGCTTCCCGTTCGCGCCGGCGTGGCGCGCCTTGGGGAGTGTTCCGACGCGATGAGTGACCCGCAAGCGATCCGCCAGTCCGCGCTGGACTGGATCACCGCGAATGAGGCGCGCCTTTCCGCGTTCAACGAGCGCATCTGGGGCTATGCCGAGCCGGCCTGGCGCGAGTACCGCTCCCTCAAGGCCTATGCCGAGATCCTGCGCGAGGAAGGCTTCACGGTGGAGGAAGGCTCGGGCGGGATGCCCACCGCCTTCGCCGCGCATTGGGGCCATGGCGGGCCGGTGCTGGCCGGTTTCTCGGAATACGATGCCGTGCCCGGCAACTCGCAGCAGGTGGTGCCCTATGAGGCGCCCCGGGCCGGGCTGCACCCCTATGCGGCCGGGCATACCGATCCGCATTCGGTGCTGGGCACGGCCTCGCTGACGGCGATGCTGGCAACCAGGGCGGCCTTCGAGAAGCACGGGGTGAATGCCACGCTGAAGCTCTTCGGCGAACCCGCGGAGAAGGTCTGCGGCTCCAAGCCCATCCATGCCGCCAAGGGATATTTCGACGGGCTGGACGCCGCCGTGGTCTGGCATCCCTGGCCCAGCAACACGGTGACCGGCGAGATCCATTTCGGCGCCTATTGGAGCGCCGTGATCACCTTCGAGGCGCCGGCGCCCGAAACCTGGGTGGACCCCTCCCTCATGCCGACCCAGGCGGCGCATGCCGTGGCCCGTGCCCCCGGCGCGCTGGACGCGATGTGCCTGATGTACACGACGACGAAATACACGAAGGAGGCGATGTTCCCGCATAGCGGGTCCTGGACGCTGAACGAGTTCGTGCTGGGCGATGCCGGCGCCACCTCCGACAATCTCGCGCCGCGCTTCAGCCAGATCCAGTATTCCTGGCGCTCCTCCTCCCTGGCGATCCAGGAGCAGATCTGGCGCGTGCTGGCGAATAACGCAAAATCCGCGGCCATGGCGACGGGCTGCCGGGCCCATGTCCGCTGGGTGACGAAGACCAGGGTGGGCCTGCCCAACACGGCGTTGACGGAGCTGACCTGGGCGAACCTCCAGGAGGTGGGCGCCCCGGCCTATGGCGAGGAGGCGCTGGCCTTCGGCCGGGAGATCCAGAAGAACCTTGGCCTGGAGCCGATGGAGAACCCCTTCATTCCCAGCGTGACCAGGCTGACAACCCCGGCCGAGAACGACGCCGGGCTGCGGCGGACCCTGGCGGGCTGGCAGACCCATCTCAGCGCCGACGACTATGTCGAATATTCCTGGCACTGCCCGACGGTGCGGCTGCTCGCGGCGCGCCCGCGGCTGCAGCCGCCCTCGCCCGGCTATGCCTATCCCAACTGGGCCTATCTGGCGCTGGGCGGCCTGCCGGCGGTGGTGGACCCGGGCATGTTCGTCGCGGGCAGGACCATGGCGCTCACCATGGTGGACCTGGCGGTGAAGCCGGGCGCGCTGGAGGCCTGCCAGGCGGAGTTCCGGGAGCGGACCGGCGGCGGCGTGGGCGGCACGGAATGGGTCGGCCCCCTGCTTCCGGCCGATTTCGACCCGCCCGTGGACCTGCGCTGGCCGGAATATGTCACGACGGCACGCGGGGAGGAGTGGACCTTTCCGACCCCGCATCACGGCACCGGCGCCGGCGAGCCGATCTGAACGCAACCCCGCCCGGCGAAGCCGCGTTCGCCGGGCGGTGCAACCCGAGAGGAGGCCCTCCCTATCCGCGCCTCCCCTGCCGTTTTTCTCCTCGGCCTCCTGGCGGCCTGCGACAGCCAGCCGCCCGCCCAGCTCCGGGTGGCGGGGGGCGATTCCGAGCGCGGGCGCCTCGTGGCGCTGAACTATGGCTGCGGCGCCTGCCATGTGATTCCGGGCGTGCGCGGCGCGGTCTCCTGGGCCGGCCCCCCGCTCATGGAATGGTCCCGCCGGGGCTATCTGGCGGGGCATCTGCCGAATTCGCCGGAGAACCTGGTCGCCTGGCTCCAGAACCCTCAGGCGATCTCACCCGGCAGCGCCATGCCCAATCTCGGCCTGACCGAGACGGAGGCGCGGGACGCCGCCGCCTATCTTTTCACCCTTGGAGCGGAGCGCCTGCCCCCTGTCCCGGCCGGCATCCCGCTCGGCCCGGATCAGGCCGGGCAAAGGGAGGAGCCCCGGATCCGGCCGCGCGCCTGATCCGCCCTCCCAACCGCGAGCCCGCGCGCCTCAGGAGCAGGGTGGCAGTACCATCGCGGGGGCGGCCTGGAACACAACGGCGAAGGCCGAGACAACGCAGGCGATGGCGCCGAACCACAGCGTGAAGCGTGGCTCCGCCTCCCCGCCCTGGGTCAGGGCGCCGCCCGGGTAGCCGAGCCAGAAAAGCAGGCCCAGCATCAGCAGGGCGAGGATCGTCACCCCCAGGATCATTGCCATGACCCAGGGAATGCCGAACAGCTGCTCACCGGCAAAGCCACGCTCGCAGGCGAAGGCGTGGATCGCGTAGATCGCCCCGAAATGGGCGGCCCACACGCCCAGCCCGGCCGCGGGCCAGGCCACCGCGCGGGCGACGGAGGCGGCCGCCTTGCTCATAGCAGCCGCGGGAAGCCGTGCAGCAGCACGATCCCCACCGCCCCCTGCCCGGCCGTGTAGAGCCAGAAGAGCATGGTGTTGTCGAAGGTCAGGCGGCGCGTGCCGTCGATCATGCCCGCCCAGGAGCGTGCCTGGGTGTAGAGAGCCATGATGAAGGCCACTGCGATGTGCACGCCCTGCCAGAAGAACATCGCGTAGCAGGCGGCCGAATAGGCATGCTGCGACGGCCTCAGCCCCGCTCCCCAGAGCGCGGAATAATCGGCGAAGTATCCGGCACCGAACAAGAGCAGCGCGAGAGGCATCCCCCAGAAGGGCAGGACGCCCCGGCGCCGCAGCATGGCACCGGCCAGAAGCATCACCGCGCCGCCGCCGAGATAGAGCAGCAGGGCGGCCCCGCCCCATTCCAGCAGGGGCAGCCCCATGCCGGCCGGCGGCCACATGCCGTCGCCATTCACGAGCCAGAGATAGAGGTAGCTTCCGATCAGGCAGGCATAGGCAGATCCCATCACGAGCATCAGCGCGGACATGGCCCACCAGGAGGTGGCCATGGGCCCCGTGACATAGGTCGGGAGCACGATCCCGCCGCCGATATGGCCCTGCCCGGAGCCGATCACCCCGTAATCCGTTCCGGTCCAGAGCCAGCGTATGAAGGCAGCGAGGGCAAGCGCCGCGAAGGCCGCCGCGGGCACCACCCATTCCACCGTCAGGACGAGGAAGAAGCCAGCCGTCCCGACCGCCGCGACGAGGTGGGCCCAACTGGGTCCCGGCAGGACCGCGACATATTGGGGAGTGCCCTCGGACGGGCTGACGACCAGTCCCTCCCGAAGGCCCGTGATGGTGGAGGGCAGGTAGTGGCCGCCCGCCTCCACCTCATCCGCCAGGCCAGGACGGTCCCAGAGCGGGTAGCGGCTATGGGCGGCCGGCAGGCTGCGTGGGCCGTAATTGTAGTTGGGCAGCCATTCCAGCGTGCCGGCTCCCCAGTGATTGCCGCCCCCGTTCTGCGGGCGGAAGTTCCTCAGGAGATCGAAGAAGAGCAGCAGCCCCCCGGCCAGGGCGATGAGCGCGCCGATGGTGGAGAGCATGTTCGGGATCTCCAGCCCCATGCCGGCCGGATAGGTGTAGATGCGCCGCGGCATGCCCATGAAGCCCGCGAAGTGCATCGGGAAGAAGGTGAGGTTCACGCCGAGGAACAGGAGCCCGAAAACCCATTTCCCGAGGCGCTCCGACAAAGGCGCACCGACGCAGGGCGCCCAGTAGTAGAGCGCCGCCAGCACGGGAAAGACCATGCCCCCGATCAGCACGTAGTGCAGATGGGCGACGATGAAATAGGTGTCATGCGCCTGCCAGTCGAAGGGCGTGACGGACACCATCACGCCGGTCAGGCCACCCAGGGAGAAGATGAACAGGAACCCGAAGATAAAGAGGGTCGGCGTCGCGATCTGAACCTTCTTGCCCGATGCCAGGGTGCCGATCCAGGCGAAGACCTGCAGGCCCGAAGGGATGGAGACGACAAACCCGGCCGAAGCGAAGAAGGCGAGGCTCAGCCCAGGGATTCCCGTGGTGTACATATGGTGCACCCAGAGGCCGAAGGAGAGGAAGGCCGTCGCCACCAGTGCCAGCACCACCAGCGAATGGGCAAGCAGCGGCGCCCGCGCCATGGCCGGCACGATCATGGAGACCATGCCGGCGGCGGGAAGGAAGATGATGTAGACCTCCGGGTGGCCGAAGAACCAGAACAGGTGCTGCCAGAGCAGCGGGTCGCCGCCCCGTTCGGGAATGAAGAAGGGCCAGTCGAAGGCGCGCTCCAGCTCCAGCAGCGTGGAGGCGACGATCACGGCGGGGAAGGCGAAGATCACCATCCCGGCGAAGACAAGCATGGCCCAGCCGAAGATCGGCATGCGCCCCAGCGTCATGCCCGGCGCGCGGCAGCGCAGGATGCCCGTGATCAGCTCGATCGCGCCCGCAATGGCGCTGATCTCGATGAAGCCGATGCCCAGCAGGTACATGTCCGTGTTGATGCCGGGCGAATGCGCCTTGCCCGTCAGCGGCGGATACATGAACCACCCCCCATCCGGCGCCGCGCCGAAGAAGAGGGAGCAGAAGAAGGCCGTGCCGCCGATCAGGTAGATCCAATAGGCATAGGCACCGAGCCGCGGCATCGGCATTTCCCGCGCGCCGAGCATGGCGGGCAGCAGGGCAATGCCCACCGCCTCCACCACCGGCACGGAGAAAAGGAACATCATGATCGTGCCGTGGGTGGTGAAGACCTGGTTGTATGTGTCGGGGTCCAGGATCGTCAGGCCCGGCACGGCCAGCTGCAGCCGGATGAGCACGCCCAGCAGCCCGGCCAGCAGCAGGAAGACGAGCGCGGTCGCGACGAAGAGCGGCCCGATCAGGTTGTTGTTGACCTCGGTGATCACCGAGAAGCCGCGCGGGAAAGCCCAGGCGTTCGTGAGCCGTCCCAATTCCTCCGGCGGGCGCGGCAGCGTGTTCGGCAGGTCGCTCAACGCAGGGATTCCAGCCAGGAGGCAAGGGCGAGCAGGTCTGAACCCTCCAGCGAACGGGCATAGGCGGGCATGGCATTGCCGGGCTTGATGTCCTGCGGTGCCGCGATCCAGCCGGCAAGGTTGCCATGCGTGTTCGGCAGCGCGCCCGCCGCCAGGGTGGCGCGGGAGCCGACGCGGGAGAGATCCGGCGCGATCCGGGCATTCCATGGCGTGCCCCGCACCGCATGGCAGGCGCCGCATCCGGCCTCTCCGAAAACCTGCATGCCGCGGCGCAGTTCATCCGTCTGCGGTTCGGGCACGGGCGCGCGCTGCCGCGCGATCCAGGCATCGAACTCCTCCGGCTCCTGCACCACCACATCGAAGGCCATGAGGGTGTGCTGGAGCCCGCAGAACTCGGTGCATTGGCCGCGCAGCGTGCCCACGCGATCGGCGCGCAGGCGCTGGCGGTTCACGCGCCCGGGGATCATGTCCATCTTGCCGTGCAGGTTCGGCACCCAGACGCTGTGGATGACATCCCCGGAGGTAAGGTGCAGCTCCACCTCTCGTCCGCGCGGAAGATGCAGCGCATTGGCCGTCACCGCGCCCTCCCCCAGGTCGAGGTAGCGCATCTCCCACCAGTATTGCCGGCCGATGATCTCGATGCGCAGCGGCTCCTCGGACATGGGCATGGTCAGCGCCCGGGATAGCCCGAGAGAGTAGACCAGCAGTGTCGTCAGTACTGTCACGGGAAAAAGGATCCCGGCCCCGATGACGAAGCGGTGGGATGCCATGGCCCTACGCACACCGTGCGGCGCGAGGATGGCGAGGGTGAGGAAGCCCATGGTGATCAGGAAGATCACCGCCCCGCCCCAGAACAGCACATGGCTCAGCGTGGCGACCCGGGCAGCCTGGATGCCCCAGGCATCCAGCGGCGTCTGTATGCCCGAGCAGCCGGCGAGCGCCGGAAGCAGCGCCAGAAGCGGAAGGAGCCGTCTCACGTCTTCAGCCGGTCCGGCATGGCGCCAAGGGCACGGGACAGCGCGAAAAGGGCCAGGGCCGCGAAGGCGGTACCGCCGGGCACCCACATCAGCAGCCCCCCGAGCTGCTGGTCTTCCAGCGGCGTCAGCCCCCAGGGAAGGGTGCTCAGCGCATGCGGGGCGAAAAGCGGGCGCGGCGCGAAGGTGAGGAAGGCGCCCAGCGCCCCCATCTGGGCTGCCGTGGCCAGGCCCGAGAGCAGGGCGGCATCGGCGCGGCTGGCCCGCATGGCCCCGTGCCACAGCCACACGGCGCTCGCGAACAGGGAGGCGTGCATCGCCCACCAGGCGCCGTCCGAGACGAAGGTCCAGGCATAGGGCGCGGGCAGGTGCCAGAACCACAGGATGACCGCGAAGACAGCAGCCGAGCCCGCCAGCTCCGCCGGCGCGGCGGTGCGCGGGCGCAGCCCCATGGCAAGGAGGGGCGCCGCCACCAGCATCAGGATGAGGTGCTGCCCCACCCGCACCGAGAACAGCGCGACGGCAAGGCTGCAGAGCGGCGACACAAGGGCGAGGGCCAGCAAGGCCCAGCCCGCCAGGAACAGAGGCCGGTTCCCTCCGGCCCGCCAACCCAGGGCAAGGCCGCCGGCCAGGATGGCCAGAAGCAGCGGATCGAGGTTCCAGGCCCAGTCCCCCGGCAGAGGGGGCAGGCCGCAGAAGGGCACGGCATCGCTTCCGGTCATGCGTGGCTCCCTCCAGTGCTCAGACATGAACGATCATACAGATTGCCTGTCCGCACGCCCTGCCAGGCGGGCCGTGAAAAACAGCAGAAGCCCTATCGCTCCGATCACAATCACGTCCGCCCATAGGTACGGGCTGCCATGGGCCGCCCCGGGCGCCAGGGGCGCGTCGGGCCGGACGGTCCAGAGCACCAGCGCGACGTGCTGGACAAGCAGGAGCGCGCAGACCAGCCGCATGCGCCTTGGCCCCCATTGCGGCACGGCCGCGAGGACGATGCTGCCGACAAGGGCGGGCAGGATGATCCCGAGCGTCAGCCAGTGCCAGAAGCCCTGCTGCCGCCGGAGATACCAGGCAGCCTCCACCGGCAGGTCCGCCGCCCAGACGGTCACGAAGGGTACGAAGAGCAGCCAGAGGGCGAAGACCGCGGAGGTCAGGAGCGCACGCTCCATCCCGGTCCGCTCATCCGGATCCTCAAGCGGCCCGTGGATCAGAACGGCAAGGCCCAGGAACGCCGCCCCACCCCCGACCAGCATCGCCAGCCCGTTGAGGCTGCCCACCCAGCCCATGTCCCGGGACAGTGCCAGGTCCTCGAACCCTATGGCCCCGGACAGCACGAGCAGGAGGAGCGCGATCCCCGCCATGCGGCGCGTCGGCGCCGGGCGTGTGAGAAGGTGGCCCAGCACGGCCCAGAGCAGGAGGATCCCCAAACCGCCGCCGAGCATGACCGGCGCCGCCCTGCCCTCTGCCCAGGGATAAAGTGTGCCCGAAAGGAAATAGAGGGGTAGCGCGAGCAGGATGAGGGCCGGCATGGCACGCCCCGCCCGGAAGAAGATGGGCGCGAGGGGCTCGACCCAGCGTTCCTGCAGCAGGATTCCCACGGAAAGCACCGCCAGCGCTCCCGCCCCCAGCGTGGCGGCGATGGTGAAGGCGAGCAGCCAGGCCTCGGCGAAAGGCGTCATGGCGCGCCCCCCATCAGCCTTTCCACATAGCGTGCGACGGCCCAGCGCTGGCGCGGGTCCAGCCGGTCGGACATGGGATGCGCGCCGAGATGGTTCCCGGCGATCACCTCCATGCTGCGCGCGGGATCGGCCGGCAGGGGCGGAATGGGCGGATGGCCGCGCGAGACCACCACGCTGTCTCCCATCCCCCTCGGGCCATGGCAGGGCGTGCAGTAGATGGCGTAGCGCTCCTGCCCCTGGGCCAGCAGGGCGGCATCCACCACCGGGCCGGGCGGAGCAAGGGCGGCCTGCCTTGCGGCCGCGCCCAGCGGCACCGCGCCCTCGGGCGGCGGAACCGGGGGCGGCGGCTTCGGGCTCTCCGGCCAACCGTCGCACCCCGCAAGCAGGAGCAGCAGGAGGAGCCGCTTCATGTGCTCCGCACCTCCGTCACGCGGAGCGGCGACAGGGAGCGAAGGAAGTGCGACGCCTCATCCGCCTCGTAGAGCGGATCTTCCACGGAGAGGAACAGGAAGAAGCGATCCTCCGTGGCCCGGTTGAACCCGCGGGCGAAGAAGGCGGGGTGGTTCAGCCGGGGCAGGCGGTTCAGCGTCAGCATGCCGATCAGGGCTGCCGCGCAGGCCCAGAGAATGCCCACGAGATAGGTGGTGGGCATGAAGACCGGCCAGGCATTCGGCGGGCGCCCACCGACATTCACGGGATAGAGGTGGACCGAGACATACCATGCCGCACCGGCCGAAATGGCAGCCCCGACGGCGCCTGCTGCCAGGGCGATATAACCCACCGGAGCAGCACTCACCCCCAGGGCCTCAGCCGCTTCCGGCAAGGGATAGGGAGAATAGGCCTCCAGCCTCGTCCAGCCGGCGGCGCGTGCGGCGCGGACGGCGCCGGTCAGGGCATCGCCCTCGGTGAATTCGGCCATGATACCGAAGGCGGGGGGATGGCTCATCGCTCCTCCTCCTCCGCCTCGGCCTCGCTCTCCTCATGGCGCGTCTCGTACATGGAGACGGCGGGGATGACGCGGCCGAACAACAGCAGGACCAGGCCGAACAGGGCGATGGTGCCGCCCAGCAGGCCCCATTCGGCGAGGCTTGGCGAGTAGCCCCGGCTCATGCTCGGCAGATGGGGGCGCAGCAGCCCGTCCACCACGATCGACCAGCGGTCCAGCCACACTCCGGCCGCGGCGAGGAGCCCGATCGGCACGGTCGCCAGGGCATGGCGCCGCAGCGTCGCGCTCCAGAGAAGCTGCGGCAGCAGGGCGACGAGCAGCACCGCGCCCCAATAGGCAGTGGCCCCATCGCCAAGGACACGGGCGGCCAGCGCCGCGCGGGTCGTCGGGTCCTCCTCCAGGAAGCCGACCAGCAGCTCATGCGCATAGGCGAGCCCGGCCGCCAGCGCCGCGCAGGCGACGAGCTGGCCCAGCAGGTCCATGTCCTTGTCATCGATGAAGCGCTCCAGCGAGAGCGCGACGCGCAGCACGGCCGCGAGCGCCAGCACGATCCCGAGGCCGGAGGGCAGGCCGGTGACGATGACATGCAGGGGCAGCCGCGCCTGGTGCCAGGCCGGCACGACCGTGGTGGCGAATTCGAGCGCGACCACGGTCTGCGCCCAGAGCAGCAGCGGCAGCACCAGGGCCGCGACCATGCGGTAGGCCGCCTGGTGCCGATGCCAATGGGCGACCGATCCGCGCCAGCCCAGGGCCAGCAGCCCATAGGCGCGCGCCAGGGTTGTCCGCCCGGCCATGGCAGCGCGGTCCCGCATGGTCGCGAGGTCAGGGATGAGGCCGATATACCAGAAGAGGGATGTCACGATGATATGCGACATGATCCCCCAGAAATCCCAGACCAGGGCGCTGCCGAACTGGGGCCAGAGGCCGGTGTAGGAGGGATAGGAAAGGGTCCAGTAGAAGAGCCAGGCCCGGCCGAGATGCAGGATGGGGTAGAAGCCGGCCGCCAGGATGGCGGCCAGGGCCGCGGCTTCCGCGAAGCGGTTCACGGCCGTGCGCAGCCCGTGCCGCCGGAGCACGAGGATGGAGGCGAAAAGACTGGCGGCGTTCGCGATCCCGATCCACCAGGCATAGGCAATCAGGTCGAAGCCCCAGACATGGGGAATGTTGTTCCCCCATACCCCGACACCCCAGACCAGCACCGCGGCGACGGACGCGGCGAGCACGATGATCCCCATGGCGCAGGCGGCCACGGAAAGGCGGAAGCTCCAGGCGCCCGGGCGGAGCGCGGCTTCCGCGACAGGGACGGTGATATCGCTCACGACCCGACCTCGGTCCGCACGCGCGCGAGATAGGTGGTGCGCGGCCGCGTGCCGAGCTGGCCGAGCAGGGCATAGTGCCGGCCGTTCCGCTTCGCGCGGGAGACGGCGCTGTCAGGGTCGTTGATGTCCCCGAAGGTGATCGCGCGGGTCGGGCAGGCGCGCTGGCACGCGGTTTCCACCTCGCCGTCGCGCAGGGGGCGCCCCTCGGTGGATGCCTGGCTGCGCGCGGTGGTGATCCGCTGGATGCAGTAGGTGCATTTCTCCATCACACCGCGCGTCCGCAGCGTGACATCGGGATTCCGCGCGGGCGTATCGAGCAGCCGCCGGTGATCCGCCCAGTTGAAGCGGCGCACCTTGTAGGGGCAGTTGTTGGAGCAGGTGCGCGTGCCGACGCAGCGCGGATAGACCATGAGGTTCAGCCCCTCATGGTCGTGCAGCGTCGCGTTGACCGGGCAGACGGGCTCGCAGGGCGCCTGCTCGCAATGCATGCAGGGCACGGGCTGGAAGCTGGCGCCGGGATTCTCGTCCACGCCGTGGTGGTAGCGGTCCACCCGCAGCCAGTGCATCTCGCGCCCCTGCTGGACGGCGAGCGGCCCGACGACGGGCACGTTGTTCTCCGCCTGGCAGGCCATGGCGCAGGCGTTGCAGCCGATGCAGGCGTCGATGTCGATCGCCATGCCCCAGGCATGGCCGGGATAGGGCCAGTCCCGGTACAGGGAAGCATCGCGCTCCGGCTGGGGCAGGACTTCCCCGGGCAGGACGCTGCGGATCGCCTCGACCGGGTCGAGGCGATGGTGGGAATCCGTAGTGATCGGCGGGCGGTTCCGCCCGGTGGGGCGGAAGGACAGGCCCGGCGCGGACCAGGCGCCATCGGCCGGGCGCAGGACATAGGCATCGAAGCCCCTCCCCTCCCCGACCGGCCCGCCTGCGCGGCGGCCACTGCCAAGGGGCAGGGTCACGCAGCCCGCCGCATGCCCCGGCAGGGGCCAGCACGGCGCCAGGACCCGGCGCCCGCCCAGTTCGAGTTCCACCTCATCGCCGGGCGCCAGGCCCAGCTCCACCATCATCGCCGGGGCCATCAGCGCGGCATTGCCCCAGGTGATCTTCGTCAGGGGGCGCGGCATTTCCTGCAGCCAGGCGTCATGCGCCTCCTGCCCGGCCCGTATGTGGGGGTCCGGGGCGAAGACAGCCGCCATCCCGGCCGGCATCGGGGGGGAAGGCCGGTCCCAGCCCGGCCGGAGGGAGAGGTCGAGCGGAGGCGGCGCCTCCCCGGCCAGGCCCTCCTCCAGCGCGGCCGCCCAGCGCGCGGGGAAGGAGGCTTCGCCCCAGGTCTCGCGCCAGGTTTCCTGGACGGCCTGGTAGGCACCCAGGGGCGCGCCCAGCAGGGCGGAGAGAAGCTCCACCTCACCCCGCGCTTCCTCGGCGAGGGTGGCGGTGGCGGGTTGCCGGATAGCCGGGGTGCCGTCGAAGGCACGGGAGTCACCCCAGGCCTCCAGCGGATGCGGCTGGGGCAGGTGCCAGTGGCAGAGCCGGGCCGTCTCATCCTGCCGGAAGCCGAGATGAAGGGTGAAGGGCAGGTCCCGCAGGGCCTCCGCGAAGCCGAGGGCCGCCGGTGCGTCATAGGCGGGGTTGGTCCCGAGCATGAGAAGATGCGTGACGCGCCCCGCCGCCATGTCGGCCGCGAGTTCCACGAGGGAAGCAGCCATGGGCTCGGGCCGCACCAGCGGGTGCGGCAGCAGGCGCCGGGCAGCGCCCAGATGGGCGTTCATGGCATGGGCCAGGGCGTGAACCGCCGCCCCCTGGCCGAGCCCGGCCACGACCACAGCACCGGGTGAGGCCCTGAGAAGGGCGGCGACATCCCCGGCCGCCGGGTGCTCCGCGCGGGCCGCCAGCCCTTCCACGCCCAGGGCCGCGGCCACCGCGCGCGCGAAGGGCTCCGCTTCCGCGGGGTGGAGGGGAATGCGGAGATCAGCCCGTGCCCCGGTGATGCTGGGCGTGGCTTCGGCGACGATAAGGCGCGGGGCCCGCCCGGCCTCGCGCGCGTTGATCCATTCGCGGGCGTGGCGGAGATGCCCGGGCGCCTGGCCCAGCAGATCCGCGCCGATGCAGAGAATGGCCCCTGCGCGCCCGGGATCGGGCACGGAGATGAGCGGCTGGTCATAGGCGCGCATGGCGGCCTCCAGCGCGGCATCATCCGACAGCGGGTCGTGCTGGTGCCAGCGGGCTTCCGGAAACGCCGCGAGGACCGCGCCCATGACCCGGCCGATCGTGGGGGAGGATACCGGGCCGGTGAGGATCCGCAGCCCCTGCCCGCCCCTGGCCGAGAGATCGGCGCGGAGCCTTTCCATCGCGGCATCCAGCATCGCCGGCGGAACCGGGCGCCCGTCCCTGCGGATGCGGCGGGAGCGGTTGGGGTCGTGCAGCGACAGCACGGACGCTTCGGCGAACACGTCGGTCGCGCCCAGGCTGGCGGGGTGGCGCGGATTTCCCTGCACCTTCACGGCATGGCCGTTGCGGGTGCGGACGAACACGCCGCGGGACAGCCCGTCCAGCTCCAGGACGGTGGCATATTCGGCGTCGGAAACCTCGGCATGCGCGGCCCGGGCCGGTGCGTAGAGCGGATGGCCATGCTCCTGCGCCTCGTCGCAGCCCGCGACGGCGGCAAGGGCCAGGGAGGCTCCCATCAGCTTCAATGCGTCGCGGCGCTCCACGGCATTGTGGGGCGCCGGCGCCAGGGCTGCGGGCTGGGGCGGCTCGGGCGCGGGATCGGGGCCGTGCCGGGGCGGGAGGGATGTGCTCATTGATGGCAGGTCGAGCAGCGCGTCATCGGGGAAACCTCCACGCCGAAATGCTCGTAGCGCTGCACCTGCAGGCCATAGGGGCGAAGATCGCGGGTGCCATCCGTGGGCACGTAGTCCCGCGCCATCACGGCCGCGGCGGGCCGCTGGTTCGGGGCCGGGTCGCGGTGGCAGTCCAGGCAGAAGCCCATGTTGAGCGTCTCGGCCTTCACCGTGCGCGGCATCTCCTGCACCTCTCCGTGGCAGGTCGAGCAGGCAACGCCGGCCTGGGTATGGGCCGAGTGATCGAAGCGCGCATGGTCCGGCAGGCGGCTGACCGAGGACCATTGCACCGGCGCGCCGCGCGCGAGGGCCGCCCGCAAGGGCGCGAATTGCGCCGTGACGTTCCACACCCGGTCATGGCAGCCAAGGCAGGTCTCGGCGCTGGGCATGCCCGCACCCGCCATCCGCTCCACCCCCGCATGGCAGAAGCGGCAATCCAGCCCGAGCCCGCCGGCATGCACCGCGTGGCTGAAGGGAATCGGCTGTGGCGCGGGTTCGCCCACCGCCCAGGCCGTGCCGGAACGAACCCAGGCAAAAGCGGACGCCCCGATCAGGATGACCAGGCCGGCCCCGACGATAAGGGCGAGACGCAGACGGGCATCGGCCCGTGGTGTGAAGATCTGGGCCATCCTGCTCCCTGGTCCGGCAGGAGCCGCAACGCCGGGGAGGCAGGATGGTTGGATGCGGCGCCTGCCGTCCGCTCAGGAAATCGTGCTGAGATCCTGGAACCAGTGCTGCGCCTGCGTGTAGCCGCGCACGTTGCGGCCCAGCACATGCGGGTTCGTGTCGTGCACCACGAAGACCAGCAGCGCCTGGTCCACCACGCGCTCATGCACGCGGGCCATGAGCCGGTCCTGCTCCGCCGGGTCGAAGGACCGCACGGCCTGGTCGATCAGCCCGTCCGTCTCCGCATCTTTGTAATGGGACCAGTTCACGCCGGTGGGCGCCACCTGGCCGGAGTGGAAGAACCGGACCAGGGCGTAGAGCGGGTCGGAGGTGACATAGGCGACGTTGTTGGCGGTGACATCCCGCAGGGATTCATGCGCCGCGCCGTTGCGCCATGCGGTGTAGAGAACCTCCAGTTCCACGGGCCGGAACTCAACCTCGATGCCGATCTCCTTCCAGGCCTGCTGGATGTATTCGTTCATCGGCATGGAGAGCATCTGGCCGGAGCCGCCGGTCGCGATCAGGAACCGGGTCTTCAGCGGATTGCGCGGCGAGAAGCCGGCGGCGCGGACCAGCTTGCGTGCCTCGTCCGGATCGTGCCGGACCTTGAAGGAGGGATTGCCGAACCACGGAGATGCCGGATCCACCACGCCTGTCGCCGGCTTGGCCAGGCCGCCGAGCAGCTGGACGACCTCGTCGCGATTGATGGCGAGGTTCGCGGCCTGCCGCAGCCGCAGGTCCCGCCAGGGCGAGCCCTCCAGCATGGAGAGGTGATAGTTCCAGACATGGGGGGTGACGTTCTCCACCACCCGGTTCCCGGCCGCCCTGAGCTGCGGGACCATGTCCAGCGCCGGGGTCTCGATCATGTCCACCTGCCCCGAGAGCAGCGCATTGCTGCGAGTGACGGCATCCGGGGCGCAGACCAGGACCAGCCGGTCCAGCTTCGGGATCCGCTTCGGGTTCCAGTAAGCCGCGTTCCTGACCAGCTCCGCCCGCTCACGCGGGACGAGGCGGGCCAGCCTGAACGGGCCGGTACCCGAGGGCTCGGCGGCGAAGCGGTCCCAGGAACGGCCGAGCTTCTCGTATTGCGCGGGCGAGGAGACGAGGAACCAGAGAAGCTGGTAGGGAAAGAGGCTGTCGACCGCCTTGGTCGTCAGCTCCACCGTCATGGCATCCAGCTTCTTCCATGCGGCCAGGGAAGGCAGGCGCGGGCGAACCTGCGCGGCCTGGCGCTGGTCGAAATGCGGCGCCTGGGCGTTCATCACCTTCTCAAGGTTCCAGATCACCGCATCGGCATCGAAGGCCGAGCCGTCATGGAACGTCACGCCCTCGCGCAGCTTCAGCACCCAGCGCCTGCGGTCGGCCGGATCGGCCTCCCAGGAGGTGGCGAGGCCGGGGATGAGCTTGCCCGGCCGGTCCGCCACGTCCATCTCCCAGGCCACCAGCGGGTCGTAGATCGTATGGCCGGTGAACTGATAGGCGCCGGCCCCGCGGTCCGGCTGGCCGGCGGTGAGGGGGATGTCGGCCATCGAGATCGCGTAGCGCAGGACGCGCTCGGATTGCGCCTGGGCCTCGGGGAGGATGAGGCCGGATGGAAGCGCGGCAAGACCGGTGGCGCCCAGAAGAGCGCGACGAGAGAGGGTCATCAGTGGCTCCGGGTTAGGTTACGCCACCCGAAGCAACCCGCGTGCCGTGAGGCGAAAGGTCAGGGGCTAGCGCCCCTGGCCCGTTCGTTATGCCCGCACATCCATGGCGGAACGCAGCCCGTCGCTGACCATGTTGAAGCACATGCTGGTGGCGAAGATGCACAGGCCCGGCAGCATGGCGATGAAAGGCTGGGTGTAGATGGCGGTGCGCAGCGTGTTCAGCATCAGCCCCCATTCCGGCTCCGGCGGCTTGGTGCCGAGGCCAAGGAAGGAAAGGCCCGAGGCCAGGATCATGGAGACGCTGATGAGGCTTGTGGCATAGACGAAGATCGGGCCGAGCACATTGGGCAGGACATGCACGCGCACGATGGTCAACGCGCCCGCCCCGCTGGCCCGCGCGGATTCCACATAGTCCAGGTTGCGGACCGATGTGGTGGTGCTCTCCGCCACGCGGATGATCTGCGGGATGAAGACCAGCGTCAGGGACAGCATGGCGTTGGAGATTCCCGGCCCCAGCGCGCCGGAGATGGCGACGGCCAGCAGCACGGAGGGGAAGGCGTAGAACACGTCCGTGGTCCGCATGATCATCATGTTGACCCAGCCGCCCGCGAATCCCGCGATCACGCCCAGCGTGCCGCCGATGGCGAAGGCGATGAGCACCGGCGTGATGCCCAGGAACCAGGAAAGCCGCCCGCCATGGAGAAGGCGGGTCAGCATGTCGCGCCCAAGCTCATCCGTGCCCAGCGGGTAACGCCCATCCTGGAACCAGATGGGGCGGAGACGGCGGATCATGCTGGTCTGGTAGGGATCATGCGGCGCCAGCAGCGGGGCGAAGAGGATCGCCAGCGCCATCAGCAGCAGGATGGCCCCGAAGAACAGCGTGACCGGATCACGCGAGAGACGGCGCGCGACGCCCTGCCAGTAGCCCCTGCTCCGGCTGGGCGCGGGCTGCGGAACGGCGATGGCGGCCGGCGGGGAGGCGATGGTCGTGCTCATGCGCGGCGGATCCGGGGGTCGAGCGCGGTCTGGATGAGATCGACCGCGAGGTTGAGCACAACGAAGAAGATGGCCAGCACCAGGATCGTGCCCTGCAGCACCGGCAGGTCACGCTGGAAGATGGCGCTGTTCAGCAGGAAGCCGGTGCCGGGCCAGGAGAAGACCGTCTCGACCAGGATCGAGCCCCCCATGAGATAGCCGAGCTGCAGCCCCATCACCGCGAGCACGGAGGGGGCGGCGTTCTTCACCACATGCAGGGCGATGCCGCCCCGCCGCAGCCCCTTGCCGCGCAGGGTGGTGACGAAGTCCTGGTTCAGCAACTCCATCACCACGCCACGCACGGTGCGCGTGATGATGCCCATGGGAATCACGGAAAGGGTGACGGCGGGCAGGATGAGGAACTTCACGTGCTCCCAGTCCCAGGCCCAGGAGCCGGAGCCGCCAGGCCCCGCGCCCATGGCGGGGAGCCAGTTCAGGGTGACGCTGAACAGCACCACCAGCACCATGCCGAGCCAGTAGTGTGGGATGGAGACGCCTGCGGCCGCGAAGCCGACCGCCGCCTTGTCCAGCAGGCTGCCACGGAACACGGCGGCGATGGTGCCGAGGATGCTGCCCATGACGAAGCCGATCCCGGCCGCGACAAGGGCCAGCATCAGCGTGTTGCCGATCGCGGAAACCAGATCCGCCGTCACCGGCCGCCCCGTGGCCAGGGAGCGGCCCAGATCGCCCTGCACAACGCGTGAGATCCACAGGCCGAACTGGATCGGCAGCGGCTTGTCCAGCCCATAGTCGCGCCGGACCTGCTCCACCACCTCCTGCGGGGCATCGGCGGGCACGATGGCGTTGATGGGATCGCCCGGGGCGATCTGCACCAGCATGAAGCAGACCAGGCCGACGGCGAGGGCAATGGGAATGGCGTAGAGGACGCGCCGGACGAGATAGAGAAGCATGCTGCGCCCTCCTGCTCAGGCTGCCTGCGGCACGCGCACGCAGCGCGCGGCATGGCCAGGGGTGGGGCTGCGGAATTCCGGCACCCTGGGAAGGCAGGCTTCCTCCACATGGGCGCAGCGGGGGGCGAAGGCGCAGCCCTGCGGCACGCGCTCCAGATTCGGGGGCGCGCCGGGGATGGTGGTCAGCCGCTCGCCGCGCAGGCCGGAATGAACGGTGGCGCCGAGCAGGCCCTGCGCATAGGGATGCAGCGGGCTGCGCATGAGGCCGCGCACCGGCCCTTCCTCGATGAATTTGCCGGCATACATCACGGCCACGCGGTCCGCGATCTCCCCCGCCACGCCGAGGTCATGCGTGACGAAGATCACGCCCATGCCCATCTCCTCCTGCAGGCGGCGGAGCAGTAGCAGGATCTGGATCTGCACCGTGGCATCGAGCGCGGTGGTGGGCTCATCGGCCAGCAGCAGCCTGGGGCGGCAGGAGAGGGCGATGGCGATCATCGCGCGCTGGCGCAGCCCGCCCGACAGCTCATGCGGATAGGCCGCCAGCCGCCGCTTGGCGGAGGGAATCTGGACCAGCTCCAGCAGCTCCAGCGCGCGCGCATCGGCGGCGCCGCGGCTCAGCCCCTCATGGCGCATCACCGTTTCGGCGATCTGGCGTCCGATGGTGAAGACCGGATCCAGCGCCGTCATCGGCTCCTGGAAGATCATGGACACGGTGCTGCCGCGGATATCGGCCATCTTCCGCTCGGAAGCGGCGATGATGTCATGCCCGCCGACCCGCACCGTGCCTGAAAGCTGCGTGCGGCGTGGCGGATTCAGCGCCATCAGCGCGCGCAGCGTGACCGACTTGCCCGAGCCGCTCTCCCCCAGGATGCAGAGGGATTCACGCTCGGCGAGATCGAAGGACACGCCGTTGACGGCGTGGACGGTGGCATCGCGCGAGACGAAGCGGACATTCAGGTTGCGGACATGGACAAGGGGTTCGGTCATGCGGCCAGCTCCGGGGCCCGGCTATGCCCGCTTTCCGGCACCACCATCAGGCAGGATGCCGACTGCCCCGCCGGCGCCGGGTGCAGCGGCGGCACGGTGATGGAGCAGACCGGCTCCGCGAAGGCACAGCGCGTGTGAAAGCGGCAGCCGGAGGGCGGGTTGATGGGATTGGGAGGATCCCCGGTCAGCGGCGGCTCGGTCCGCCGGAGATCGGGATCCATGGAGGGGCGGCTGGCCAGGAGCGCCGCGGTATAGGGATGCGCCGCGGCGGCATAGATCGCGCCCACCGGCCCCACCTCGGCGACACGGCCGAGATACATGACCAGCACCCGGTCCGACATGTACTGCACCACGTTCAGGTCGTGGCTGATGAAGATGTAGGTCAGGCCGAACTGGGCCTTCAGGTCCTGCAGCAGGTTCAGGACCTGGGCCTCGACCGATTTGTCCAGCGCCGAGACCGGCTCGTCCAGGATGACCAGGCGCGGGCGAAGGGCGAGGGCGCGGGCGATGTTGATGCGCTGGCGCTGCCCGCCCGAGAGCTCATGCGGGTAGCGGCGCGCGAACTGGTCGGGGTTGAGGCCGACGGCGGCAAGCAGGTCCCGCGCCCGTGCCCGCGCATCTTTCCGGGCCAGCCCATGCACCTCCGGCGCGAAGCCGATGGATTCCTCGATGGTCAGGCGCGGGTTCAGGGAGGCGTAGCTGTCCTGGAACACCATCTGCACCTGGCGGCGGTACTCCTTCAGCGGCAGCTCCCGCCCGCCGACGACCTGGCCATCGAACAGCACCTCCCCCGCCGTGGGCGCCATCAGCGCCATCACCAGGCGCGAGGTGGTGGATTTCCCGCAGCCGGATTCCCCGACGATGCCGAGGGTCTCGCCCTTGCGGACCTCGAAGTTCAGGTCGTCCACGGCCTGCACCACGCCGGAGGCGCGGCCGAGGAAGCCCGACTTGAGCGGGAAGTGCTTCGTCAGCCCGCGCACGGTGAGAAGGGGCTGGGCGGGGCCGCCGATATCGGGCAGCGGCGGCAGGACGTCTTTTCGGGCCTTCATCGTTTCCCCATGGGGCCGGGCAGGAGGGCATCGCCCGGCCTGGGAGCAAGCAAGCGGCGGGCCAATGGCGGAGAAGGCCCGCTGGCACCGAACTTGCGAACGCCTGGTCCGGACCGTCACCCACGGAGAGGACACGGATGAGGAAGACCACGCGAAGGGCCTGGCTGATGGCGGGCGCCCTGTTCGCCGGCCTGGCCGGCTTCGGCGCCGCCCCCGCGCTCGCGCAGGAGAAGGTGCTGCGGATCGGCATGACCGCGGCCGACATCCCCCGGACCCTGGGCCAGCCCGACCAGGGCTTCGAGGGCAACCGCTTCACCGGCATCCCCCTGTATGACGCGCTGGTCCACTGGGACCTTTCCAGCGCGGATAAGCCCTCCGTCATCATTCCCGGCTTGGCCACGGAATGGCGCGTGGACGAGGCGGACAAGACCAAGTGGCGCTTCACGCTGCGCCAGGGCGTGACCTTCCATGACGGCAGCCCGTTCAACGCCGCCGCCGTGGTGTGGAACGTGCAGAAGGTGCTGGACCAGGGCGCGCCGCATTACGATGCCTCCCAGGTGGGCGTGACCGTCAGCCGCATGCCCACGCTGCGCGCCGCCCGCGCCATCTCCGACTACGAGGTGGAGCTGACCACCAGCGAGCCGGACAGCTTCCTGCCCATCAACCTGACCAACCTGTTCATGGCCTCCCCCGCCCATTGGCAGGCGAAGCTGGCCGCCGTGCCGGCGAGCGTGACGGATGCCCGGCAGCGGGCGAACCAGGCCTGGGCGGCCTTCGCGGCCGAACCCTCCGGCACCGGCCCCTTCCGTGGCGTGCGGCTTTCCCCGCGCGAGCGCTTCGAGATGGTAGCGAACCGCAACTACTGGGATCCGGCACGCCGCCCGAAGATCGACCGGGTGGTCCTGCTGCCCATCCCCGAGGCCAATACCCGGACCGCCGCGCTGCTGGGCAACCAGGTGGACTGGATCGAAGCACCGGCGCCCGATGCGGTGCAGCAGATCACCTCGCGCGGGTTCAAGCTGTACCAGAACGAGCAGCCGCATGTCTGGCCCTGGCAGTTCTCCTTCGTCGAGGGCTCGCCCTGGCTGGATCGCCGCGTCCGCCACGCCGCCAATCTCTGCGTGAACCGCGCGGAGCTGAAGACGCTGCTCTCCGGCCTGATGGTGGAGGCGCATGGCACGGTGGAGCGTGGGCATCCCTGGTGGGGCAATCCCTCCTTCAACATCCGCTACGACCTTGCCGAGGCGCAGCGGCTGATGCGGGAGGCCGGGCATTCCGCCCAGCGGCCGCTGCGGGTGAAGGTTCTCACCTCCGCCTCGGGCTCCGGCCAGATGCAGCCCCTGACGATGAACGAGTTCCTGCAGGAGGCTCTGCGCGCCTGCTACTTCGACGTGCAGCTGGAAGTGGGTGAGTGGAACGCGGTGTTCACCAACTGGCGCGAGGGGGCCAAGCACCCGAACGCCCGTGGCGCGAACGCGACCAACGTGACCTTCGCCACCATGGACCCCTTCTTCGCCATGGTGCGCTTCGTGGCCACGGCCGCACAGCCGCCGGTCTCCAACAACTGGGGCTTCGTCTCGAACCCCGAGTTCGACGAGCTGATCGCGACCGCCCGCACCACCTTCGATGCCGCGGGGCGGGATGCGGCACTGGCCCGGCTGCATGCGCGCATCGTGGAGGAGGCCCCCTTCCTCTGGGTGGGGCATGATGTCGGCCCTCGCGCCATTTCCCCGCGCGTGACCGGGGTGGTCCAGCCCCGGAGCTGGTTCATCGACATCGCGACGATGTCCATGAACTGATCGTGCCGAAACGGCCGGGGGAGCACCGCTTCCCCGGCCTGCCCGCTACGCCGCCTTGCGCAACCCGCGACAGGCGGCGGGCAGCAGGATGCGGCGCCCCCCTTTCCACCGGGGGTTGCAGGCCCGCCGGGCTTCGCCCCGAACACCGCCGTCCCGACCTTCCGTCGCTGCCCGTCCCGCCGGACGGCGATGCCGATTTTGTTCATGGCGCCCCCCATTCCCGGCGTTCCGAAAGCTGCCATAGTCCGGTGGCTTGCACGGGAGGAACAGGAGAGCATGTCGAGACGGCCGGTCCATTCCGCGCCACTGGCGCGTTCGGCCATGGCCTATGTGCTGGCGGGCGGACGAGGATCCCGATTGATGGAGTTGACGGACCGGCGCGCGAAGCCGGCCGTGTTCTTCGGCGCCAAGTCCCGCATCATCGATTTCGCGCTTTCCAACGCCGTGAATTCCGGCATCCGGCGGATCGGGGTGGCCACCCAGTACAAGGCGCACAGCCTGATCCGCCACATGCAGCGCGGGTGGAACTTCCTGCGTCCTGGCGCGAACGAAACCTTCGACATCCTCCCGGCCAGTCAGCGCGTCTCGGAAACCGAATGGTATGCCGGCACGGCCGACGCCGTGTACCAGAACCTCGATATCATCGAGAGCTACGCGCCGCGCTACATGATCATCCTGGCCGGGGATCATGTGTACAAGATGGACTACGAGGTGATGCTGCAGCGCCACTGCGAGTCCGGCGCCGAGGTCACCGTTGCCTGCATCGAGGTGCCGCGGCAGGAGGCAAGCGCCTTCGGCGTGATGCATGTCGACGAGGCCGACCGGGTCGTCTCCTTCCTGGAAAAGCCCGCGGATCCCCCCAGCATCCCCGGGCGCCCGGACGTGGCCCTGGCCTCGATGGGGATCTATGTCTTCGAGACCAGCCTCCTGACGGAGGAACTCAAGCGCGACGCCGCGACACCGGGATCGAGCCGCGACTTCGGCAAGGACATCATCCCCGCCATCGTCGCGCGGGGTGGGGCCGTTGCGCACCGCTTCGAGGACTCCTGCGTCCGCTCGAGCGGGGAGGCTGATGCCTATTGGCGGGATGTGGGCACGGTCGATGCCTATTGGCGGGCCAATATCGACCTGACGGACGTGGTTCCCGCCCTGGACCTGTATGACCGCGACTGGCCGATCTGGACCTATGGCGAGGTCACGCCGCCCGCGAAATTCGTCATGGACGACGATAACCGGCGCGGCATGGCGGTCGATTCCCTCGTTTCCGGCGGCTGCATCGTTTCCGGCACCCGCGTGCGCCGGTCACTCCTGTTCTCGAATGTGCATGTGCGCTCCTACGGGCAGATCGAGGAGGCTGTTCTGCTGCCCGGCGTGCTGGTCGGCCGCCATGTGCGCCTTCGCAAGGTGGTGGTGGATAGCGGGGTGGTGCTGCCTGAAGGGCTGGTTGTCGGGGAGGATCCGGATGAGGACGCGCGCCGCTTCCGCCGCTCCCCTGAGGGGGTAAGCCTCATCACGCAGCCGATGATCGATGCGCTGAAGGCCTGACCGGGCCGGCCCTCACGGGCGCGCCCCCGAGTCGCGCCCGAGCGGGCTGGGCGGTGCGCCGTTCCACCCGCTCCAGCCATGCGGAAGCCGGCGCATGTATCGGCCGCAAATACACGGAATGGGCGGCGCCGGTCCGCCCGGCACGGGCGTCATCACTTCTAGGATGGGTGCGGCGCACAAGGGCCCCGGGGCCCTGAACCCGGGTGCTTCCGCATTGACGCCATTCCGGCATTTGGCATGCTTTTCCCGCCGGGCGCTTCCAGGCCCCGGACAAGTTGAGAGGCTTGGGAAGACCAGACGCGATAGTGGAGCCATTGCATGATCTCTCGCACCACAGACCCCATGGCGACCGTGATCGAAGCGGTGGAAGTTCTGGCGCGATACGCTTCCGCCAACGGCATGACCGGTGCCCAGGAAGTGCTGATGGAGATTCTGGCCGTGGCCCATGGATGGCCCGGGGAGGGCATGGGGGCTGCTCAAGGCGAGGCGTCCGCCCGTCAGGGCGGGGCACGACCGGACCTCGTTCGGTCCGGCTTTCGCTCCATGGCCATGTCCACACCGGAACGTGTCGCACACGCGGCTCGCTGAAGCGCCATGCCGTTGCCTGGCCTCACCTGCGTGACCGGTTGGGCGGGAGTGCGGGTGCATGCATGACCTGCTCCTCCTGGAACCGGACGACCTGCTGAGGGACGTGCTGCACCACGCCCTGGAGGATGCCGGCTTTCGCGTGCAGGCCGCGGCGCTGGCGGGGGAGGCGCTGAGCTGCCTCCGCTCGCCACGGTCCGCCCGGCTTCTCCTGGCCAATCTGGATGGGGCGGACGGCCTCGCCGGCTTTGCCATCATCGATGCCGTCCGGACCGAGCGGCCCGATCTTCCCATCCTGTATCACGCGAGCCGGCGTACCATGCCGGACACCCCGCGCTGCGCGCCGCAGATGGAGCGGCTCGCAAGACCGGTACGGCTCCTGGACGTGCTGCAGGCCATTGGCCGGTTCGGGGTAAGCCCAGGCAGGCCATCGGTCGCGCCCTTCAGGCCAGCCTCCGTCCCCTGCCCTGGAAAGGGCGGCCAGCGGCATCCCTTGCCGTAGAAGGCCGCCCAGGCGTGGCTTGACCGGACGGGTAGCGGTCGTCATCACGCTTTCCTGCCATGATGGCCGCCCATCGGGGCCCGCCCGCAAGCGGGCCAGGCACCGGTTGCCGGCCTGTGGATTCCGAGGGGGGCGCGAAGCTTGTCCGATCACAACACGCCACCCTCGGCAGCATCGTCGGGCATCCTCCGCGTGCTCTCGGTCGCTTCGGAGTGCTTTCCGCTCATCAAGACGGGAGGGCTCGCCGACGTGGTCGGGGCGCTTCCGGCCGCGCTGGCCGGTGAATCCGTCGCGATGCGGATCCTGCTGCCCGGATTTCCCGATGTGCTGGCGAAAGCCGGCAGCACCGATGAGCTCCACCGCTTCGAGGAACTTTTCGGCGGGCCGGCGCGGCTTCTGGCCGCCCGCGCCGCCGGGCTCGACCTCCTGCTCCTGGATGCCCCTCATCTCTATGCCCGCCCCGGCGGGCCCTACAATGATCCGCAAGGGCGGGACTGGCCGGACAATCCGCGGCGCTTCGCCGCGCTGTGCTGGGCGGCGGCCGAGATCGGCCGGGGCCTCCTCCCGGGATGGCGCCCCCATGTGCTGCATGCCCATGACTGGCAGGCCGGGCTTGTCCCGGCCTATGTCCAGTATGGCCCTGAGGGCCGCAGGCCCGGCACGGTCTTCACGGTCCACAACCTCGCGTTCCAGGGATGGGCGCCGCCGGAGCAGCTGGAACAGCTCCGCCTGCCGCGCCACGCCTTCCATATCGACGGGGTGGAATTCTATGGCGGGATCGGCACGCTGAAGGCCGGCCTGCGACTGGCCGACCGGATCACGACGGTTTCCCCGACCTATGCGCGGGAGATCACCACGCCGGAGCATGGGATGGGGCTGGACGGGCTGCTCCGTGCCCGCTCATCCGCGCTGCACGGCATCCTGAACGGGATCGACGACGAGGCCTGGAACCCCGCGGCGGACCCGCATCTCGCCGCCTCCTTCGGGCCGGACGACCTGGCCGGGCGGGAGCTGAACCGCGGCGCCCTCCGCGCCCGGATGGGCCTGGCGGGGGAGCCGGATTCCCCCATTCTTGGCGTCGTCAGCCGGCTCACCGGGCAGAAGGGCATGGACCTGCTCCTGGCCTGCCTCCCCACCCTCCTGCGGCACGGGATGCAGCTGGCCGTGCTCGGCGCCGGGGAGCCAGGCCTGGAGGCAGGGTTCCAGGCCGCCGCGGAGGCCCATCCCGGGCGCGTGGCCGTTCGGATCGGCTATGACGAGGCGCTGGCCCATGCGATCCAGGGCGGCTGCGACGCGCTGCTCGTCCCCTCCCGCTTCGAGCCCTGCGGCCTGACCCAGCTATGCGCCCTGCGCTACGGCGCCGTGCCCCTCGTGGCCCGCGTCGGCGGGCTGGCCGATACGGTGATCGATGCGAACGAGGCCGCCCTCGCCACCGGCGTCGCCACGGGGCTCCAGTTCATTCCGACCACAGCCGGGGCGCTGGATGCGACCCTCGACAGGCTGGCGGCGCTCTGGCGGGACCGGGAGGCCTGGTCCCGGATCCAGTCGAACGGCCTGCGTGCCCCTGTCGGCTGGGCCCGGTCGGCGGCGCGCTACGCCGCCCTCTATCGCAGCGTCGCGGCAACGGCCTGATGCCTCGCGCAGAAGGCGAGCGGCCACGAAGTGACTCGCGCCTTACGTTCAGGGCCCATCCCTGGCAGGATGGCCCTCTCATGACCAGGACGGCCCATGAACGATAGCCTCTCCCCTGCCCTCTCCGGAATCGAAACCCCGAGCGCGGCCGCGGTGCAGGACTTCCGCAAGAATATCCTCGCGAAGCTGATCTACCAGGTCGGCGGCCGGCCGGAGCGCGCCAGCGCGCGCGACTGGTTCATCGCGACGGCGCTCGCCGCCCGGGATCATGCGGTGGATGACTGGCGCCGGACAAATGACGAGACCCGCGCCGAGGACCGCAAGGGCGTCTGCTATCTCTCAATGGAGTTCCTGATCGGCCGGCTGCTCTCGGATGCGCTCGGCAATCTGGGGCTGACCGAGACGGCGCGGCAGGCCCTTGCCGGCCTGGGGGTCGATCTGGAGGAGGTGGCCGGGCAGGAGGCGGACGCGGCCCTGGGCAATGGCGGCCTCGGGCGGCTGGCCGCCTGCTTCATGGAAAGCATGGCGAGCATCGGCGTGCCCGCCTATGGCTATGGCATCCGCTACGAGAACGGCCTCTTCCGGCAGATCATCGCGGGCGGCATCCAGCATGAGGTGCCCGAGGACTGGCTCGCCCTGGGCAACCCCTGGGAATTCGAGCGCTCGAGCCTCGTCTATGAGATCCGCTTCGGTGGCCATGTCCGGTCCGAGGTCTCGGTGGATGGTTCCACCCGCATGGTCTGGCATGCGGGCGAGATCGTGAACGCGCTGGCCTATGACACGCCCGTGGTCGGCTGGCGCGGCAAGCGGGTCAACACGCTGCGGCTCTGGTCGGCCCGGGCGACGGACCCGCTGCAGCTGAGCGACTTCAACCGCGGCGACCATGTCGGCGCCCAGGCTGCGCGGATGCGTGCGGAGGCGATCTCCCGCGTGCTCTACCCCGGCGACGAGACGGAATCGGGGCAGGAGCTGCGCCTGCGCCAGGAGTATTTCTTCGCCTCCGCCTCCCTGCAGGACATCATCCGCCGCCACCTGTCCCGGCATCCCTCGCTGGAGAACCTGGCCGACCGCGTGGCGGTCCAGCTGAACGACACCCATCCCGCCATTGGCGTCGCGGAGCTGATGCGACTGCTGGTCGATGTGCATGGCATGGAATGGGACGCGGCCTGGGCGGTGACGCAGGCCACCTTCTCCTACACCAACCACACCTTGCTGCCGGAGGCGCTGGAAACCTGGCCGGTGCCGATGATGGAGCGGATGCTGCCGCGCCACATGCAGATCATCTACCTGATCAATGCACGGCACCTGGACCGGGCCCGGAGCGGCGGCGCGGATGACCAGCTCCTGGCCTCCGTCTCCCTCATTGACGAGCGGCATGGGCGCCGGGTGCGGATGGGGCATCTCGCCTTCGTCGGCTCGCACCGGATCAACGGCGTCTCCGCCCTGCATTCGCAGCTCATGCAGGACACGGTGTTTGCGGATCTGAACAAGGTCTGCGGCGACCGGATCACCAACAAGACCAACGGCATCACCTTCCGCCGCTGGCTGCACCGGGCCAACCCTGGCCTGACGCGGCTGCTGGTGGATGCCATCGGCCCCGCCGTGCTGGACGATCCGGACCGGCTGGCGGATCTGGTGCCCCTCGCGGAGGATTCCTCCTTCCGCCAGGGCTTCGCGGCGCAGCGCCGCGAGGCGAAGGAGCGCCTGGTGCACCTTATCGCCGCGCGCAACGGACTCCGGGTGGATCCCGAGGCCCTGTTCGACGTGCAGATCAAGCGCATCCACGAGTACAAGCGGCAGCTGCTGAACGTGATCCAGACGGTCGCGCTCTACAACGCGATGCGTGCCCGGCCGACCGGCCACTGGGTTCCCCGGGTGAAGATCTTCGCCGGCAAGGCGGCCCCGAGCTACCACCAGGCCAAGCTGATCATCCGGCTGGCGAATGACGTGGCAGCCACGATCAATGACGATCCCACGCTGAGGGGCCTCCTCAAGGTGGCCTTCCTGCCGAACTACAATGTCAGCCTGGCCGAGATGATCATCCCCGCGGCGGATCTTTCGGAACAGATCTCGACCGCCGGTCTCGAAGCCTCCGGCACGGGCAACATGAAGCTCGCCCTCAACGGAGCCCTGACGATCGGCACGCTGGATGGCGCGAATGTGGAGATCGACGAAAGGGTTGGGCGCGACAACATCTTCATCTTCGGCCTGACCGCGGAGGAAGTGGCCGCCCGCAAGCGCATGGGCTACGACCCCCGCGCGGCCATCACCGCCTCGCCCGAGTTGCGCGGGGCGCTGGATGCGATCGCCTCCGGCGTCTTCTCCCCCGGGGAGCCCGATCGCTACCGCGGCCTGGTGGAAGGGCTGCTGCGGGATGACCGCTACCTCGTCACCGCCGATTTCGATGCCTATCACGCCAGGCAGCGCGACGTGGCGGATCGCTGGTCGCAACCGGATGCCTGGTGGCGCTCGGCGGTGCTGAACACGGCGCAGGTCGGCTGGTTCTCCTCCGACCGAACGATCCGTGAATATGCCGAGGATATCTGGGGGGTCGTGCCCCGGTAGCGGGAGGGGCCCTGGCGGGCCGGGCACCGCCTTGCACGGCGGGCCCGGGGTGATCATATAAATACACGAAACAAGTTCGTGGTTTTATCGCCCGATGTCCCGCCGCCTTCGCCTTGGCGCCTTCATGCGCCCTGTCAGCATCCACACGGCCGCCTGGCGCTATCCAGGGGCCTTCCCGGATGCGAACTTCAACCTGGATCACCTGGTCCGCTTCGCCCGCAGCCTGGAGGCGGCGCGGTTCGACGCCTTCTTCATGGCCGACCATCAGGCCGTGCTGAACATGCCGATCCAGGCGCTGAAGCGCAGCGCCACCGTCACCAGCTTCGACCCGCTGACCCTGTTGCCGGCGCTCGCCATGGTGACGGAACGGCTGGGCCTGATCGCCACGGCCTCCACCACCTATAACGAACCCTGGCATGTGGCGCGCAAGTTCGCCTCCCTCGACCATCTCAGCGGCGGCCGCGCGGGCTGGAACGTGGTGACCTCCGGCAACCCGGACGAGGCCAGGAATTTCGGGCGCGAGGAGCATTGGGAACACGCCGCCCGGTATCGCCGCGCCCATGAGTTCATCGATGTGGTGAAGGGCCTCTGGGACAGCTGGGACGATGACGCCTTCATTCGCGATGTCTCGAACGGCGTGTATTTCGACCCGGAGAAGATGCGTGTCCTCGGCCATAAGGGGGAACATTTCTCCGTCCGCGGGCCGCTGAATGTCGCCCGGCCGATCCAGGGCTGGCCCGTGATCGTGCAGGCCGGTGCCTCGGAGGATGGCCGCCAGCTCGCCGCGGAGACGGCCGAGGTGATCTTCGCCGCCGGCAGCCGGATCGAGGACGCACAGGCCTTCTACGCCGATGTGAAGTCCCGCACCGCCGCGGCCGGACGGAACCCGGACCACCTTCTCGTCCTGCCCGGCGCCTTCGTGGTGGTGGGCGACAGTGACGAGGAAGCCCGCGAGAAGCGCGCCAGGCTGGATGCGGGCGTGCATTATGACAGCGCGATCGCGTCCCTTTCCGTCGCCCTGGGTACCGACGCCTCGGCTTTCGACCCCGACGCCCCGCTGCCCGAGAACATCCCGGAGACGAATGCAAGCAAGAGCGGCCGGGACCGGGCCATCGGCATCGCCCGGCGCGAGAACCTCACCGTCCGCCAGCTCGCCCAGCGCCTGGGCGGCTACGGGGGTGCCGCCATGGTCGGCACGCCGAAGCGGATCGCGGACGAGATGCAGGCCTGGCTGGAGGGTGGCGCCTGCGACGGGTTCAACATCATGTTCCCCTACCTGCCCGGCGGCCTGGACGACTTCGTGACCAAGGTGGTGCCGGAGCTGCAGCGGCGCGGGCTGCACCGCACCGAATATGAGGGCCGGACCCTGCGCGAGAACCTGGGCCTTCCCCGGCCCGCCAACCGCTTCTTCCAGCCCGCTTGACCCCTTCCACAAGCGCCGGACCCCCTGGCCTTCCGGCCGGGGCAGGAGCCAACCATATGCCCCCCATGATCCCGCTCTCCGTCCTTGACCTCTCCCCCGTCCCCGAGGGCAGCGACCCCGGCCAGGCGCTGCGCAACTCGGCCGACCTTGCGCGGCATGCCGAGGATCTCGGCTACAACCGCTACTGGATGGCCGAGCACCACAACATGCCCGGCATCGCCAGCGCGGCCACGGCCGTAGCCCTCGCCCATGTGGCGCATGGCACGAAGCGCATCCGCTTCGGCGCGGGTGGCATCATGCTGCCCAACCACGCGCCCCTGACCATCGCGGAGCAGTTCGGCACCCTCGCCTCCCTCTATCCGGGCCGCGTCGATCTCGGCCTCGGCCGTGCCCCCGGCACGGACCAGGTCACGGCCCATGCGCTGCGCCGCACCCTGCAGGGCGATGTGGATTCCTTCCCGCAGGATGTGATGGAGCTGATGGCCTATTTCCGCCCGGCCCAGCCCGGGCAGCGGGTGCAGGCCGTGCCCGGCGCCGGGCTGGAGGTGCCGGTCTGGATCCTCGGCTCCTCCACCTATGGGGCGCAGCTCGCGGCCGCGCTCGGCCTGCCCTACGCCTTTGCCTCCCACTTCGCCCCGGCCGCGCTGCACGACGCCATCGCCATCTACCGGGAACGCTTCCGCCCCTCCGGCCATATCGAGAAGCCGCATGTGATGATCGGCGTGAACCTTCATGCCGCGCCGACGGATGAGGAGGCGCGATTCATCTTCTCCTCCCACCAGCAGTCCTTCGTGAACCTGCGCAGCGGCCGCCCGGGCAAGCTGCCGGCACCGAAGGAGGGCTTCTACGAGAGCCTGGACCCGTATGCGCGCGCGATGATCGACAACAGCCTCTCCTGCACCATCGTGGGCGGGCCCGATGCGGTGCGGCGTGGGCTGCGGGACATCATCGAGCGCACCGGGGCGGATGAGCTGATGCTTACCGGCCATATCCACGACCACGAGGCCCGGAAGCGCTCCTTCGCCATCATGGCAGAGGTGGCGGCCTCCCAGCCCGTTGCCGCCTGAGGGGGCCGCCGGAAGGAACCCGGCGCGCCCTCGTCATTTGGCCCTGGCGCGCTGCCCGGATAGAACCGCCCCCTTCCAGCAAGGAACGAGACGCATGATCGAGGATCGCAAGGCCGGTACGGGCGACGAGGCCGTGTCGGGCAAGGAGGTCACGGTGCACTACACCGGCTGGCTGTTCGATGCCTCCAAGCCCGAGAACAAGGGCCGCAAGTTCGACAGCTCGCGCGACCGGGCCGAGCCCTTCTCCTTCCCTCTCGGCATGGGCCATGTGATCCGTGGCTGGGACGAGGGCGTGCAGGGCATGAAGGTGGGCGGCCAGCGCACGCTGACCATCCCGCCGGAGAAGGGCTATGGCGCCCGCGGCGCCGGCGGCGTGATCCCGCCGAACGCGACGCTGGTCTTCGATGTGGAGTTGCTGGGCGTCGGCTGACGCCCGAGGCACTGGGGCGGATCCCGGGCTTCGGTCCTGACCTGCTGCTTTCCGAAGAGGGCCCTGCCCTCTCCGGACCTCGCCCGCCGAGGGGCAGACCACCACCGCAGGATCAGAACGAAGCCGCGGCGGGATCAGCCCTCCCCATCGGCGGCACCCTGGCGCCAATAGGCCACGGCGCGGAAGCGGGAGCGGTCCAGGCCGCACCTCTCCCCCCAATGCTCGCGCAGGGCACGGGCCGTGGCGTTCTCGCACGCGGCCCAGCAGGTCGGGGATTCGCCTTCCGGCCATTCCACCCCCCGCACCGCTTCCAGCAGCCTTTCGCCGTAAGGGGCGCCGTTCCGGTGCACCCAGCGCAGCGCGATGCCGGGCGGGTGGCGCAGCGGCTGCTCCTCCGCCGGATCAGCTACCTCGATCAGCGCCACACCGCGCGCATCGGCCGGCATCTTCTCCATGCCACGCGCGATGGCGGGCAGCGCGGTTTCGTCGCCGGCCAGCAGGGTCCAGCCATCGGCCGCGATGGTGCCGCCGCCCGGCCCCATGATGCCCAGCCAGTCTCCCGGTTCGGCACGGATGGCGAAGCGGGAGCCAGGGCTCTCCTCCCCATGCAGGACGAAATCAATGTCCAGCGTGCCGGCCGCCAGATCCAGGCTGCGGATCGTATAGGTACGGCGCGTGAGGCCGCAGCCATCGAGGATGGGCTGTCCGCTGGGGCTTACCCCCGGCCAGGTCGGCGCTGCCCCCTTCTCCGGCATCAGGATCTTCACATGCATCTGGTCGGCGTCGAAGCGCTCCAGCTTCTCGCCAGAGAGGGTGAGGCGCCGCATCCGGGGCGTCAGCGCCGTCACGCGCAGCACGCGCAGGGCACGGAAGTTGTGCGGGTGAGCATCGGGAGGAACGGCGCCGTCCCCTATCCAGACAATGCCCAGCGCCTCATCCGTCGCGAAGGCATCCAGGTGGCCGGAAACGATGTTCTTGGCATCGGCCAGCCGGTCGGGGTTGGCGGCCTCGATCCGCAGGTCGATCTCGCCGTCCTTCATGCGCAGCAGCGCGGTCACGTCCGGGAAGATGATGCGGGAATCCGCGAGCGGCCCGGCGACCTGCAGGCCGTGATCGACCATGTGCTCCCGGAAGCGGGCGATCAGCGCCTCGGGGCTGCGGGTGCGGGCACGCGCCTCGGCAATCAGCGTGGTCATGGCGGGTGTTCCTCTAGCGGATGGCGCCAGGCGGCAGGCTGGCCCAGTGCGCGCCTTCCATGGGAATGGACAGGAAGGATGCGTTGAGTTCGCCCATGGTCGCGGCAGGATCCAGGTCGGCGCAGCGATCCGGATGGAACCAGCGCGCCAGCGCTTCCAGCATCACCAGATGGGCGGGGGTGTCGTTGAAGCCGTGCCAGATGGCGTGGGCCCTTCCCTTCCTCACGGCGGTCAGGCTTTCAAGCCGGCTGCGGCGGATGACGGCGGCCAGTTCCCGCCCGGCCTCCGCCGCGCCCACCCCTGGCCCGAGCGGGATGCCGCCGCGCCCTGCGAATGGGCCGCCCGTCGCGACATAGACCGCCGGGTCCTGGGCCAGCACATATTCCAGCGCCAGCTGGCCATTGGGGCCGGGCAGGATGTCCGCGCCGATATTATGCCCGCCCGCGAAGCGGATCATGGAATCGAAGGCGCCTTTTCCCGGGGATGAGCAGCAGGGCGGCCCGCCCGCATGGGCATGGACCAGGACCTTCGGCCTGTCCTCCCCGATCCCGGCCAGACGGGCACCGATGTGCTCCAGCCGTTCCGCATAGAAGCGGTCGAAGGCGCCGGCGCGCTCCTCCAGCCCCAGCGCCTGGCCCAGCATGGCCATGCTGCGCCGCGTGTCCCGGATGGGGTTCGTGAAGAAGTCGATCACCAGGCCGGGGATGCCGAGCGCGGCGATCCGGTCCGGGGCGTCCTGCCCGATCCGGCGCAACCCGTTGCCGCTGAAGATCACCAGGTCCGGCCGCGCGGCCAGGACGGATTCCAGCGACAACCCCTCCCCCTCCACGCGCCCGACGAGCGGGATGGCGTCGGCCGCCGGGAAGCGTGCGCGCAGGGCGGCGTAGTCCGGCGGGTTCATGCCGCGCAGGTCGTCGCCCCAGCCCACCACCAGCGAGACAGGATCGGGATGCAGCAGCGCCATCGCGAGCACATGCCGCCCCTGGGCAAGCACCACGCGCCGCGCCGGCCTGGAAAGCGTAACCCTGCGCCCCAGCATATCCGTGACCTGGATGGGCGACTGGGCGCGCAGGAGGCCGGGCATGGCAAGGGCGGGCAGGCTGCCGAGGAGGATGCGGCGTCTCATGCGGGCGTTCCCGGAAGTGGCACGTCATGGGGAAGGGCGAAGGGCAGCGCCCGGGCAATGGCCGCCGGAATGACCGAGCCATGGGTTTCGCCGGGGAACTCCACGAAATCGAGCGTGGGACCTCGTCCCCGCAGAAGCGCCGCGAGGTCACGGGCATTCCCGGCCATGCGGCGTTCGGCATGGAGCGCGGCATGGGGGCCACGCTCCCGGCCCTCCGCCCCGCCTACCGTCAGGAGAAGGGCTGCGCCCCGTGCTTCGGCCGGCGGGGCCGCCGCAAACTCTCGCGCGGCTTCCATCACGGCGCCGCCCGCCCACCAGAGCGAAGGGCTGGCAGACACCAGGCGGCTGAACAGCGCTGGGCGGGTGAACAGGGCGTGCAGCGCCAGCAACCCGCCGAAGGAGTGCCCGAACAGGGCGAGGCGGGTGCGGTCGAGCGGGGCATGCCGCCCGATGGCGGGGAGCAGCTCCGTCTCGATAAAATCCAGGAAGGCATCGGCGCCGCCCATGCCTTCCGGCGCGCCAGGAAGGGAAGGCGTGTAGTCGCGGCTGCGGGCGGGGATGTCGAAGGGTTCCTCCCCCGCATGGCCGAGGCCGATGATCAGGCCCGGGGCGATATCCGCCGCCGTCCCGCGCCAGGCCCGCGCACGGGCGGCGTCCACGGCGGTGGCGAAGGTCGCGTTCCCATCCGTCAGCAGCAAGGCAGGGAAGCCGCCCGGCGGGGGCGGCCCTTCCGGCCAGGCAAGCAGGATCCGGTGGGCGCGCGCCGGATCGCCGCCGGCGCGCATGTCCCACCAGCAGGTCCGGGGCAGCGTGACGGCGCGGCCCTCCGCCATCACCACCGCACGCGCAGCCCCGCCAGCACCAGCCGGCGGTTGCCGTAGTAGCAGGTGGTGATGGTGTTGCAGCTGGAGACGTATTCCTTGTCCGCCAGGTTCTGGCCGTTCAGCGTGAACTCCAGCCCGCGCAGATTGTCGAAGCGCTGCCCGAAGTCGTAGCGGATGGCGGCGTCGAACAGGGTAACGTCGGGCACCTTGAAGGTGTTCGTCTCGTTCCCGTAGGTCTCGCCGATGTAGCGCACGCCGCCGCCGATCTCGAGGCCGCGCAGCGGGCCCTCGCGGAAGGCGTAGTTCGCCCAGCCGTTGGCGATATGGTGCGGCACCTGCGGCACGCGGCTGCCCGAGACACCCGCCGTGTTCGATCTGGTGATCTCGGCGTCGATGTAGGTGTAGGTGCCGATCAGGTCGATGTTGTTCGTCAGGCTCGCCCGCCCTTCCAGCTCCACGCCACGTGAGCGGATCTCGCCCGTCTGCACCGAAAAGAGCGTGCTGTTCGGATCCGGCGTCAGCACGTTCTGCTGGCGGATCTGGTAGATCGCAGCCTGGATGAAGCTGTTCATTCCCGGCGGCTGATACTTCACGCCGACCTCGTACTGCTCGCCCGTGGTCGGCTCGAAGTTGCCGCCGCCGCGCGCGGGCGAGAAAGTCCCGGAATTCGGCAGGAAGGAGGTGGAGTAGCTGGCATAGGGCGCGAAGCCACTGTCGAAAAGATAGAGCGCGCCCGCGCGCCAGGTGAAGGCATCATCCACCTGGCTGGTGTGGCTGCTGTTGATGCGCTGCACCGTCTCGGAGGTCGCGAAGTCCTGGCGCACGCCGATATTGAAGCGGAAGCGGCCGATCGCGATCTGGTCCTGCGCATAGACGCCAAGCTGGTCCGTGATCTGGCCGATGGTCTGGGCCAGGCCCAGGGTCGGCCGCGTGACCGGCAGGTAGTAGCTGGGCGAGAAGAGGTCGATCGTCGGCCCCGTCGCGGTTCCGAGCCGGCGCTTCGCGGAGGAGCGCGACCAGTCGAGGCCGGTCAGCAGCGTGTGGCGCACCGGCCCCGTGCTGAAATCCGCCTGCAGCTGGTTGTCCAGCGCGAAGGTGTCCGCATGCTCGATGGCATGAGTCACGGTGCGGTTGCCCGTGCGCCCATTGGCCGCGACCGACTGCACCGAGAGCACGCGGCGCTCGGAATCGATGTGCATGTAGCGGAAGTTCTGGCGCGCGGTGAACACGTTATCGAAGCGGTGCTCGAACTGGTAGCCAATCGAGGCCTGGCGCCGCTGCTCCGTGTTCCAGTTCGGGTCGCCGCCGAAGAAGTTGGAGCCGATGCGGCCATGCGGGCTGGGCAGCACCGTGCCAACGGCCGGCACGAAGTTGTAGAAGCCTGCGCGCGGATCATCCTGGTAGGAGCCAAGGAGCGTGAAAGTGGTGTTGCTGTCCGGCCGCCAGGTGAAGGCGGGCGCGATGGCGATACGCTCCTCGCCCACATGGTCATACTGCGTCTCGCCCTTCCGGGCGATGCCGGTCAGGCGGTAGAGGAACTGGCCATCGCTGGTCAGCGGACCGCCGAAGTCGAAGGCGGCCTGCAGCCGCGCGTCGGTCCCCGCCTCCAGCCGCACCTCGTGGATCGGCGTCTCGGTCGGGCGACGGCTGACGAGGTTCACCAGCCCGCCCGCACCTGTCTGCCCATAGAGGACGGAGGCGGGGCCGCGCAGCACCTCGATCCGCTCCAGCAGATAGGGGTCGAAGGTCGGCACGGCGAAGGAAGCGCCGCGGCCGACGCGCAGCCCGTCGAGGAAGTTGATGAAGGCCGCCCCCGTGCCCTGGCCGCCGAAGCCGCGCACGAAGACGCTGTCGAAGCGGGCGCTGGGCCGGATCTCCGACAGCACGCCGGCGGTGTAGCGCAACGCCTGGGAAACGCTCTGCGGCTGCTGATCGTCGATCTGGTCGCGGGTGACGACGCCCAGGGATTGCGGCGCCTCGATCAGCGGGGTGTCGGTCTTGGTGCCCGTGGTGGTGACGGGCGCGACATAGCCCTGCACGGGCTGCCAGCTGCGCCAGGCGGTGGCCTGCACATCCACTTCCGGAACGGCGATCGCGGCCTCGTTCCCCTCGGTCTGCGCGCCAGCGGGAAGGGCGATGGCGGCCAGGGCGGCCGTGGCCAGCAGGATACGGCGCAGGGAGGGGGAAGCAGGGTGGATCATGCGAATCATCCGCAAACTCGAGAGCGCCCTTCTTCCATAAATGCAATTGGTTCGCAATAACGACACGGCGCCGAGCCGGCGCTATGTGTTTTCCCGGCAAGACGCGCGCCAGCGGGGCCACGGCATTCCGCCATGCGGCGGCCATCGCCTTGCCCTATCCTTCCGCGAAAGGGAGGCAGGCCGATGCAGACGCGGGATTTCGGCAGGCTGGCTATCACCGAGACGGGGCTGGGCCTGTCGCTCGCCTTCATCGCGGGCGCGGTGAATGCGGGCGGTTTCCTGCTGGTGGGGCAATACACCTCCCATATGTCCGGCATCCTCTCGGCCGTGGCCGATGCGGCGGTCACGGGATCGCTCGCCCTGGCCATGGCAGGGCTGGCGGCCGTGCTCTGCTTCATTCTGGGCGCCGCGGTTTCGGCGGCGCTGATCAACTGGGGCCGGCGCAACCCAGGGCATCACCCCTTCGCCCTTCCCCTGCGCCTGGAAGCGGGGTTGCTTCTGCTCCTGGGGCTGCTGGGCGGCCTCCTCAGCGCCGCGCCGGCAGCGGCGTTCGCCATTCCCCTTCTCTGCTTCCTGATGGGGTTGCAGAACGCCACCATCACCAAGATCTCCGGCGCCCGGATCCGCACGACGCACATGACCGGGGTCGTGACCGATCTCGGGATCGAGCTCGGCAAGCTCCTCTACTGGAACCGGCGCCCCCCGGGCCCGGGCGGCCATGTGGTCCGGGCGGACCGGGCGAAGCTGCGGCTCCTGTCCGGCATTCTCTCGGCCTTCCTGCTGGGCGGCCTGGTCGGGGCGATGTCCTTCCTCAGCCTCGGCTTCGTTTCCACCGTGCCGCTGGCCCTGGCTTTGCTGGCCCTTGCCCGGGCCATGATCAGGGCGGAGTTCCATGAACGGCTGGCCCGTCCTGTCGGTGACGCCCTGCGGGGACGGTGAGCCCCGCGCTGCGCGCATTTGTCGTCCCAGCTGCGAATGATTATCCTCTGCGACATCCCCTCCACCCGGAGATGTCATGTACCGCCGCAGCCTGCTGCGCCTTGGCGCCGTTCTCCCGACCTTTTCGCCCCTCCGGCCGGCCCGGGCGCAATCCCCCGGCCCGATCCGCCTGCGGGACATGGCGGGGCGCGACGTCACCCTGGCCGGGCCGGCCAGGCGCCTGCTCCTCGGCGAGGGCCGGCTGATCTCGACCATCGCCCTGCTGGAGCGCGACGATCCCACCAGGGTGGTGGCAGGCTGGATGGGGGAATTCCGGCGGCTGGACCCGCAGGGCTACGCCCAGCTGACCACGCGCTTCCCCTCGGCCGAGCGCATTCCCGTCGTCGGCGCCTCCTCCGCCGACAGCTTCTCCATCGAGAGCGCGCTGACCGCCCGGCCGGACCTCGTCATCCTCGGGCTGGACGGCCATGGGCCGGGCCAGGGCAGCGAGGCGGTGGCGCAGTTCACCCGCGCCGGCGTGCCCGTGATCTTCATCGATTTCCGGCAGGACCCGCTGAACAACACCCTTCCCAGCATCGAACTGATCGGGAAGGCGCTGGGCCGCGACCGCGAGGCGGCCGAATATGTCGCCTTCGCCCGGGAAAGGGCGGACCGCATCCGCACGCGGCTGGAGGAGGCCAGGCCCGCCCGCCCCCCGGTGCTGATGGAGCTTCGCGCAGGCGGCAACCGCGAGTGCTGCGGATCCCCGGGCAAGGGCAATCTGGGGGGCCTGATCGAGCTGGCGGGCGGCGTGAATATCGGGGCCGACATCATCCCCGGCGCGCTCGGGCCGCTGAACCTGGAATATGTCGTCTCGCGCGATCCGGCGGTCTACATCGCCACGGGCGGTGCCGGTGGCGAGGGCACCCAGCCCCGCGTGGGCCCGGGCGTGACGCCGGAGGAAGCCCGGGCCGCCCTGGCGCGCACGGTTTCCCGCGCTGGCATCTCCGGGCTTTCCGGGGTGAAGTCCGGGCGGGCCCATGCGCTGTGGCACAGCTTCTACGACAGCCCCTTCAACCTCCTGGCGCTGGAGGCGATGGCCGGCTGGATCCATCCGGCGCTGTTCCGGGACGTGGATCCGGCCGCGACCATGGCGGAGATGAACCGCCGCTTCCTGGCCCGTCTTCCCCTTGAGGGCACCTATTGGGCCTCGCTGCGATGAGCGCGGCGATGCTCTCGGCCGCGGAAGCCGCCTCGGGCTATCGCCGCCTGATGCTGCGGCGCTCCGTGCTCCTGGCGGCGCTAACCCTGGGCCTCGTCGCCGCCTTCCTGCTGGACATCGCCACCGGCCCGGCCCGGCTTCCCCTTGAGACAGTGCTGGAGGCGCTTCTGGCCGGGCGCGGCGCCGGCGGCCCCATGTCGGTCATCGTCTGGGATGTGCGCCTGCCCTATGCGGTGATGGCGATGCTGGTCGGGGCCGCGCTCGCGCTTTCGGGCGCCGAGATGCAGACCGTGCTCGACAATCCGCTGGCCAGCCCCTTCACCCTCGGCGTGTCCTCCGCGGCCTCGCTGGGGGCCGCGCTGGCCATCGTGCTCGGGCGCGGCATCCCCTTCGTGCCGCAGGACTGGCTGGTGCCGGCCAACGCCTTCGCCTTCGCGCTGGCCGCGATGTTCCTGCTGCAGTTCCTCGCGCGGCTGCGCGGGGCCGGCGTGCAGACCCTGGTGCTGTTCGGCATCGCCCTCGTCTTCGCCTTCAACGCGCTCGTCGCGCTGATCCAGTTCGTCGCCACGGAGCAGGCGCTGCAGCAGCTCGTCTTCTGGTCCATGGGCAGCCTCGCCCGCGCGACCTGGGACAAGATCGCCATCCTCGCGGCGGTTCTGCTGGTGGCCGTGCCCTTTTCCGCCCGGGCCGCCTGGCGGCTGACGGCGCTGCGGCTCGGCGAGGACCGGGCGCGCTCCTTCGGGGTGGATACCCATGCCACCCGGCGCGGCGCCTTGCTGCGGGTCAGCCTCCTCTCCGGCGTTTCCGTAGCCTTCGTAGGAACGATCGGCTTCGTCGGGCTGGTCGGCCCGCATGCGGCGCGGCTGATGGTCGGGGAAGACCACCGCTTCTTCCTCCCGGCCTCCGCGCTCTGCGGTGCCCTGCTGCTCTCGCTGTCCTCGGTGGCCGGGAAGCTCGTCATCCCGGGGCTGCTGGTGCCGATCGGCATCGTCACGGCGCTGATCGGCGTGCCGGTCTTCGTGGCACTCGTGCTCGGGCGGGGGCGCATGGCATGAGCGCGCCCGCCCTCACCGTGTCCGGCCTGCGCGTCGCCTATGGGCGCAAGGTGATCGTCAACGACCTGAGCCTGCCGCCCCTGCTGCCCGGCACGCTCACGGCCCTGGTCGGACCGAACGCGGCGGGCAAGTCCACCCTGCTGCGCGGAATCGCCGGGCTGGTTCCCGGCACGCGCGGCCAGGTGCGGCTGGGGGAACGCGACCTCCTGCGCATGTCCATCCCCGAGCGCGCGCAGCACCTGGCCTACATGCCACAGGGCCTGCCGGGCGGCGTGGCGCTGACCGTGATGGAGACGCTGGTGGGCGCGCTGCGCGCCGTGCCGACGGCCCTTGCTCCGGATGGCGCCAGCGCGGCGGCCCATGCCATCCGCGTGCTGGAACGGCTGGGCATCGCGCATCTGGCGCTCCGCACGCTGGACCGTCTCTCGGGCGGCCAGCGGCAGCTTGTCGGGCTGGCCCAGGCCCTGGCGCGGGAGCCCTCCGTGGTGATGCTGGACGAGCCGACCAGCGCGCTGGACCTCCGCCACCAGGTTTCCGTCATGGCCCTGGTGCGTGAAACGGTGCTGCGCAGCGGGCTGGTGGGCGTGGTCGTCCTGCATGACCTCGCCCTGGCCGCCCGCTTCGCCGACCGGCTGGTGGCCCTGAGCGAGGGCGCGGTGCAGGCGGACGGGACGCCCGCGGAGACGCTGACGCCCGATCTCCTCGCCCGCGTCTACGAGGTGGAGGCAAGGGTGGAGCGCTGTTCCCAGGGCCATCTGCTGGTGCTGGCGGATTCACCCATCCGGGGCGCCGCGTAGCGCGCCCTCAGGCCGGGCGCAGCATCCAGTCGGCGAGGGCCGCGAAGGTGGCCTTCGCGCCGCGCAGCACGCCGGAGGCGTCCGGCTCTGCCTCCAGCCGCTGCAGGAAAGCGCGCCACATCGCGCCCGTGGCGTCGCCATAGCCTGCAAAGTAGGAGCGGCCGCCCTCCCCCGGCAGGCCGAGCCTGTCGAGCGCCTTGAGGATCACCCGCCCGCCCAGGGTCGATCCTTCCATGACATAGAGGGAACCCATCGCCTCGGCACGCCCATGCAGGGCCGGCGGAGGGCAGGCCGGGAGGGATCTGGCCTCCAGGCCGAGGGTATGAAGGTCGTCCCGCAACAGGTGAAGCCGGCGGCGGGGGGCCAGGAAGGTCTCGTCCGAAAGCTCCGCCGCCACCCGCGGCTCCCAGCCTGCCCAGAAGCCGTAGAAGCGCGCCAGCACCTCGCGGTAGCGCTCCAGCGTCAGGCCGGGATCGGCCAGGCGCAGCCCGTCCTCCAGCCGGTCATGATCGATCCGCGTCCCGGCGCGGAGCCGGTCGCGGATGGAGAGGGTTTCGGCCTCCATCAGAGCATCGCCCGGATCCGGGTGGCCAGCACATCCATCGCGAAGGGCTTGGTCATCACCTGCATCCCCGGTTCCAACAGGCCGTTGCCGACGGCCGCGTTCTCCGCGTAGCCCGTGATGAACAGCACCTTCAGGCCCTGCCGAATCTCCCGCACCGCATCGGCCAGCTGGCGGCCATTCATCCCGCCGGGCAGGCCCACATCCGTGATCATCAGGTCGATCCGGCGCATGTTCCCGATGGCGCGGAGGGCCTGGGCCGCATCGGCCACCTCGACCACGCCGTAGCCGAGGTCGCGCAGCACCTCGCCCACCAGCATGCGCACCACGGGCTCGTCATCCACCACCAGCACCGTGCCGCCTTCCGGCGCCGTGGCCGGCGGCACCGCTTCCGCATCGGCCCCATCCGGCGCCGCATCCTCCATGGAACGCGGAAGATAGAGGCGCAGCACGGTTCCCTGCCCCGGCTCCGAATAGATCCGGACATAGCCGTTGGACTGCTTGGCGAAGCCATAGACCATAGAGAGGCCCAGCCCGGTTCCCTGGCCCAGCGGCTTGGTGGTGAAGAAGGGATCGAAGGCGCGCGCGATCACCTCCGGCGGCATGCCGGTGCCCGTGTCGGTGACGGAGATCGAGACATACTGCCCAGGCTCCAGGTCGTGGTGACGCTGCGCATAGGCCTCGTCCAGCCGCGCATTCGCCGCCTCGATGGTCAGGCGCCCACCATCGGGCATGGCATCCCGCGCGTTGATGGAGAGGTTGAGCAGCGCGTTCTCGAGCTGGTTGGCATCGCAATGCACCGTCCAGAGGCCGCCCGCCATCACCGTTTCCACCTGGATGGACGGACCCACCGTGCGGCGGATCAGCTCCTCCATCGAGGCGATAAGGCGATTCACGTCGGTCGGGCGCGGGTCCAGCGTCTGCCGGCGCGAGAAGGCAAGCAGCCGGTGCGTCAGTGCGGCCGCCCGGTTCGCCGAGGCCGTGGCAGCCTCGATATAGCGGTCCAGCTCCGTCACGCGGCCCTGGGCCATGCGGCTTCGCATCAATTCCAGGCTGCCCACGATCCCGGCGAGCAGGTTGTTGAAGTCATGCGCGATCCCGCCCGTGAGCTGGCCGACCGCCTCCATCTTCTGGCTCTGGCGCAGCCGGTCGTTCAGCTCGGCGATGCGGCTGAGGCTGCGGATGACCACCTCGGTGATGGCATGGCGCAGCGTGGCCGCCATCTCCAGCTCCCAGTCGGCCCAGGCGCGGGCATAGCCGAGCCGCTCCTCCACCCAGCGCTCGAAGGACTGGCGCGGCAGGATGGAGCCGCCCTCCGGAACCATGGGCCTGTGCGGATTGCCGCCCCAGCTCACGAGATGCGGCTCCTCCGGCCGGAACCAGAGGATCATGTCCGCCCGGTCGGCCGCCAGGAAAACGGCCAGCACGCCGCTCGCGACCGGCGCATGCACCCAATCCGGGAACGCCGCGGAGAGATGATCCGTGTGGAAGATCTCGTCGTCGCCGCGGGCGCGAAGCCAGTCGGCGAGGCTCAGGATATCGGCCTCCGGCGGTGCGGACCCCAGGCGCTCCACCATGCTGGAGCGTACCACCGCCGCCCCGACGCAACCGAAGAGCGAGGCGATGGTGACCGAGCCGGCGGTCAGCGCCGAGGTGACGTCATCCGCCTCCGCCATATGGGCCAGGAGCTCGGCCAGGCGGTGGGAGTCTGCGCGCCGGGCCTCGTCCACGCCGCGCTGCTCGGCGCCGCCGACGCGAAGGGCAAAGGCGTCCGTCAGGGCCGCCGCCGCGGCCCGCTGCCCGGGCGATGGCCGGTGGGGACGGCGGTGATGGCAGACCATCAGCCCCCAGAGCTGTCCCTCATGCAGGATGGAGAGGGACATGGAGCCGTCCACCCCCATGTTGCGGTGATACTGGAGATGAACCGGCGACAGGCTGCGGAGGCGGGAAAAGGAGAGGTCGATCGGCCGCTCCGGCATGCCGGGCGCCTCCCATCCGGCATCCCTGTGCAGCGCCACCGGCACGGCATCGCGCGAGGGAACCCAGCGGATCAGGCTGCGGCGGTACAGTTCCCGCGCCTGGGCGGGGATGTCGGAGGCCGGGAAATGCAGCCCGTCCAGTGACTGCGCCCAGTCCTCCACCTTGTCCTCGGCCAGGGTCTGGCCGTGCCAGTCCCGGTCGAAGCGGTAGATGAGAACCCGCTCATAGCCGGTGAGATGCCGGATCCCGGCCACGGCCACGCGCGCCAGCTCCTCCAGCCGGCCATCGGCGGCCCTGAGCCGGGCAATCTCCCGCTGCAGGGCGCGGCTGGCGGCCAGTGCCTCCGTCTCGTCGCGCGGCTCGACCGGCTCCAGCTCGATCAGCACCATGCCGTCCTGGCTGTGCACCGCCACTTCGAAGGCTCCGGCCGCGAGGACGATATCGGTTTCCCAGGGGGCCTCCCCCGGGATATCGCCCGTTCCCGCCTGCATCCGCAGCGATGCCGCGAACTCCCCGCCCAGTATCCCGGCCACATGCATGCCGAGCAGGGTGTTGGAGGAGATTCCGCCGGCCAGCAGGCCGGCATTCTCGCTGGCCGCGACGACCCGGAGGCCGTCGGACGGGTCCGCGACCAGAAGCACGCCATGGGGCTGGATGCTGCCGGGGATGTGGATCGGTTCCAGCGCGCAGAGCGAATCCGCGGTATCCGGAAGCAGGGCGGGAGTCTTTGCGGCAAGCCCACGCGGTGGCGGGGAGCGGAAGGTGGCGCTCATCCCGGCTGGCACGCGCCCCGAAGGAATCCGCCCGTGGATGATCCCCGGCCTTGCGCCGGCCCGCGGATGGCACGCCTGTCCAGGATAGAGCCAGGCCTTTCGGTCGCCCTCATGCGCTGTGTCGCCGCCTCAAGGACAGGCCCTGCCATCTGGCGGCATGGTGTGCGTTTCCAGGCTTGCGGCGGGATGGAAGCATGAAGGCGCCCCGGTGTCGTGCCGTGAGCCCCGCAAACCCGCGGGCCTCAACCATGCTCACCGCACCCCGCGATTGCCCGCAACCAGCCGGGCGATTTCGTCCACCCCCATGAAGCGCGGCGCGCTGCCGGCTGCCAGCGCGTCCAGGCTCGGCGAGGGAAGGCCCAGGCGGCTGGCATAGATCCAGGAATAGGCCAGCACGCGCTGCACATAGGCCCTCGTCTCGTTGAAGGGGATGCTCTCGATGAACAGGAACGGATCATCCCGGTGCCGGTTGGCGGGCATCCATCGAGAAAGATTCCCCGGCCCCGCATTGTAGGCGGCGAGCAGCCGGATCAGGTCGCCCTTCACATTCTCCTGGCCGGCGAGGTGAAGCAGGTAGCGCTGGCCAAGTTCGAGGCTGTAGCCAGGATTGTGCAGCCGGCGCAGCCCGCCGCCCTCGCGCAGGTTGGAATCCCCGGTGATGTAGGCGGCGGTGGCCGGCATCACCTGCATCAGCCCGCGCGCGCCGGCCGGCGAAACCGCGTCCGGATCGAAATTCGATTCCTGCCGCGCCAGCCCGTAGATGAGCGCTGGATCCGCGCGCCAGCCACCCTGCGGTTCCAGCCGCGGCACGGGGAAGCGCGCATAGTCACGCGGGCGCCCATCGGCCGCCTGCGCCTGGGAGGCGAGCATCGTCGCCAGTTCCGTCATCCCCGCGCCGGTGGCGGCGGCGAGCATGGCGCGCGCCAGGGCGGGGTTGCCGCCGGCCACGGACCAGAGGCGGCGCAGCTCCGCCTCCGCGCGGGCCTTCTGCCCGATCTGGATCAGGGCCAGGGCGCGCCAGCCCCCGGCGGTTTCCGCCAGGGCAGCCCCTTCCGCCTCGCCGGCCACCTCGCCTTCCCAGGCGAAGCCGGGCGGCAGCCCAAGGGCACGGCGCGCGACAAGGCCGTAGAAGGTGCGCGGCTCCTGCGCGGCCTGCAGCATCCAGGGGACATAGGCCTGGGGGCGCCGGGCGCGGACGGCCGCGCGTGCGGTCCAGAAGGCCGCCGCCGCGCGCATCACGGCCGGAGCGGTCTCCGCGCGGGCCGCGCGCTCGAAATAGGGCAGCGCGGTCTCGTACTGGCCGAGGCCCCAGGCAGAGAGGCCCGCCAGGTAGCTGGCCTGGGCGGGCGCCGCGGCAGAGCGCGCCGCCATGGAAGCTAGGCGGAAGGCATCCGCGTCGCGCCCGGCGGTGAAGAGCGAGAGCGCCATATCGGTCTGCAGCGCGGCCGCATAGGCCGGGGTCATGCCGCGCGTGCTGGCGATATGACGCAGTGCGTCCTGCACGTCGCCGCGGGCGGCCATCTCGGCCACGGTGCGGTCCAGCGCGGGGTTGCGGGTGATCGGCCGGGCTGCCGCGGCCGCCGGCTCGCGCTCCTCGGGCGGCACCTCCTGGCCAGGGGCCGGGACCTCCTCGGCAAGCGCGGTGCCGGGAAGGGGTGGGGGCGTCGCGTCACGCGGCAGGCGCGCGACCAGCATGGCGTGCAGCCGCGTGGCGTCCGGGTGATCGGAATGATCCGAGAGCCAGGCGCGCAGCTCGGCGGCGGTGGGCTCGATGCCGCCAAGGCGCCAGCGATCGGCGAGGACATGGCCGATCAGGCGCCGGTCATCCAGCCGCTCGGATTCACGGATGGCCTGCGCCACCTGGCCCCGCGCCTGCAGATCGAAGATGCGGCGCAGCCGGGCCGCATCCGAGGGCGCGAGAGGCTGGGGCAGGCCAGGCGCCGTCGGCGCGGCGACCCCGGCCAGGGGCGTGCGGGCGAAGGAGAGGGCAATCTCCTGCGGCGTATGCAGTTCCGCCAGCCGCGTGGAGGGCAGGCGCGACGGGGCGATCCGCTCCGGCACCGGGGAAGGCCGGGCCATGACCTGCCGCGGCTTGCTGCGGATTGCCTGCCGTGGCGTCGCCTTCGCCTGGTTGGCCAGCCTGCGCGCGGGGCCGGGGCGCAGGACGGTCCCCTGGGGCGCCAGGCGCCTCGGTGTGGCACGCGCATTCGCTCTCGCCGGAGCGTTGGCGTTGCGGGCCGGGGCGCCTCGCTGTGATGAATCGCGCGGCAGGACCTGCTCGCGCCGGGTCTGGCTCTCCTGTGCGCGCTGTGGTGCGGCCTGGGCGGCCGGACCGCAAAGGGCCATGGCCAGCAACAGGATCACCCGCGTCACGCGCACTCGCCGGGGGGGACGGCGACCGAGCCCGGGGGGGGAAGCTCGCATGGGGCGCAGCGTTAGGACCTTGTTCATGAGCGAGCAAGCCGCGAGCGCGTGATCGAATTTCACGATATCGTCTAGAATCAGAGACTTAGCCTCAATCAACCATTCACGTTCCGTTCATGCGGCGTCGGGACGGGCATCCAGGGCGCGCCGCAGGAGGCGCAGATCCGCCCAGGCATCACGCTTCCCCGCGGGCTGGCGGAGCAGATAGGCCGGATGCAGCGTGGCCAGGGTTGGCACCGGCCCGAGGCCCGGCACATCCAGCGAATGCCAGCGCCCGCGGAGGCGGGTGATCCCCTCGTTGCGGCGAAGCAGCGCCTTGGCCGCCGTGCCGCCGAGCAGGACGATGTGGCGCGGCCGGACCAGGGCGAGGTGGCGCAGCACGAAGGGCGTAAAAAGGTTCATCTCCGCATCCGTGGGGGTGCGGTTCCCCGGCGGGCGCCAGGGCAGGATGTTGGTCAGGTAGGCATTCCGGCTGCGCTCGATGCCGATGCTGGCCAGCATCCGGTCCAGCAGCTTGCCCGAGACGCCGACGAAGGGCTTGCCCTGCCGGTCCTCATCCGCGCCCGGCGCCTCGCCTACCAGCACCAGGCCGGCATCGGGCACGCCATCGGACAGGACAAGGTTGCCCGCCGTCTCGCGCAGCGGGTGGTTCAGGGCGGCCAGGGCTTCCCGCAGCGCCTCGATGCTGTCCGCCGAGGCCGCCAGTTCCCCGGCGCGCGTGGCGGCCGGGGCGAAGGCGGCGGCCGGCGTGGACGGCATGGGCGCCGGTCGCTGGGATGGGGGGGTGGGCGGCGCCGGAGCGGGCATGCCGGCTGCCGGCGGCTGCTCCCGCGGGCGGGTGCGGTCCAGCGGCGCCTCGTCCAGTGCCTCATCGGCACCCCAGGCGATCTGCAGTTCCAGCGCGGCGAGGAGGGCCGCGGTCTCGGCCTGATCCAGATCCATGGGAAGGGTATCGCTCCCGGGCGGCGCCTCGCGCAATGGCCGGGATGTGGATAGCGGGTTACGCGAAGGAGAAGGCGGAGCTAAATCCCCTGTCGCATCAGGAGGAGAGCCCGTGTCCGAACGCGAGAGCATGGAATTCGACGTGCTGGTGGTCGGTGGCGGCCCCGCCGGGCTGGCGACCGCCATCCGCCTGAAGCAGGTTTCCCCGGAAACCAGCGTCTGCCTCGTCGAGAAGGGGTCCGAGATCGGCGCCCATACCCTCTCCGGCGCGGTGCTGGAGCCCCGGGCGCTGGACGAGCTGTTCCCGGACTGGCGCGACGACCCGCCCGCCCTGGCGACCCCGGCCGGCGACGACCGCTTCATGTATCTGACGGCAAAGCGGGCCTTCAAGCTGCCCACCCCGCCGGCCATGAACAACCACGGGAACTACGTGGTCTCCCTGGGCAATGTGTGCCGCTGGCTCGGCGCCAAGGCCGAGGAGCTCGGCGTCGAGATCTATCCGGGCTTCGCCGCCTCCGACCTCGTGGTCGAGGATGGCGTGGTGAAGGGCGTGGTGGCCGGTGTCATGGGCATCACGCGCGAGGGCGAGGAAGGGCCGGACTTCCAGCCCGGCATGGAGCTGCGCGCGACCTACACCGTGTTCGCGGAGGGCTGCCGGGGTTCGCTGACCAAGCGGCTGTTCGAGATGTACGACCTGCGGAAGGACTGCCAGCCGCAGACCTTCGGCATCGGTATCAAGGAGCTCTGGGAAATCCCGAAGGAGAAGCACACGCCGGGCCTGGTGTGGCACTCCACGGGCTGGCCGCTGAAGAGCGACACCTATGGTGGCTCCTGGCTCTACATGCTGGGGGAGAACCTTGTCTCCATCGGCTTCGTGGTCGGGCTGGACTATCCCAATCCCTGGCTTTCGCCCTTCGACGAGTTCCAGCGCTTCAAGACCCATCCCGAGGTGCGGAAGTTCCTGGAGGGCGGCAAGCGCATCTCCTATGGCGCGCGCGCGCTGAACGAGGGCGGGATGCAGTCCGTGCCCCGCCTGGTCTTCCCGGGCGGCATGCTGGTGGGCGACACGGCCGGCTTCCTGAACGTGCCGAAGATCAAGGGCACGCACACCGCCATGAAGAGCGGCATGGTGGCGGCCGAGGCAATCGCCGCCGTGATCGGCCAGGAAGCGCGGCCGGAGGTGCTGGAGAGCTACCCCGAGGCCATCCGCCAGTCCTGGGTGTGGGATGAGCTGCATTCCGTCCGCAACATCCGCCCGGGCTTCTCGAAGTTCGGCTTCTTCGGCGGCATGGCCGCGGCGGCGCTCGACACCTATGTCTTCCGTGGCAAGGCGCCCTGGACCTGGGTGCACCATGCGGACCACGAGACGCTGAAGCCGGCCGACAAGATGGAGCGGATCGTCTATCCCAAGCCGGACGGGGTGCTGACCTTCGACCGCCTCTCCTCCGTGTTCCTCTCGAACACCAACCATGAGGAGAACCAGCCTGCGCACCTCGTGCTGAAGGATCCGGGCCGCTGGAAGGGCGTGAACTGGGACCAGTTCCGCAGCCCGGAGAGCCGCTACTGCCCCGCCGCCGTCTATGAGGCTGTGGGACCGGAAGCCGAGCGGGAGCTGAAGGGCACGCCCGATCCGGAAGCCACCGGAGAGGGCGCGCAGGTGGAAGCGGGGGATGCCGGGGCGCGCCTGGTGATCAACGCGCAGAACTGCGTGCACTGCAAGACCTGCGACATCAAGGACCCGACGCAGAACATTGACTGGCGCACGCCCGAGGGCGGCGGCGGGCCGAACTATATCGGCGGGATGTAGGCCGGAGGGCCGGTGGAGTTCTCCACCGGCCCTTCCCTTTTCCGGTCAGTCCACCGAGGCGCCGGAAGCCTGGATGATGGGCGTCCAGGCCGCCAGCTCGTCCCGCACGTATTTCTGCGCATCCTCCAGGAAGAGGCGTCCCGGGGCGGTGGCCGTGTCCTTGTAGCGGCGCAGCAGGTCTGGCGAGGCGAGGGATTCCTTCACCACCTCGGCCAGCTTCTCCACGATGGGGCGCGGCGTGCGGGCGGGGGCGGCGATGCCGGACCAGCCATCCACCACCAGGTCCGTGTAGCCCAGCTCCCGGAAGGTGGGGATGTCCGGGAAATCCGGCACGCGCTCGGGCCAGGAATGCGCCAGGGGACGCAGCGCGCCGGAGCGGATATTGGCGCTGGCCGCCGTCAGGCTGTCCACCATCAGCGGCAGGACGCCCGCCATCACATCGGTCGCAACCTGGGCCGCGCCGCGATAGGGCGCGTGCTGCATGGAGACACCGGCGGCGCGGCAGAAGCGCACCGCGGTGAGATGCGGCATGGAGCCGATGCCGGAGGTGCCATAGGTCAGCCCGTCCGGCTTCGCCTTCGCCTCCGCCACGAGGTCCGCCACGCTGCGGATCGGCAGGTCCGGGCGGACGAGCCAGAGATAGGGCGTGCTCATCACCATCGCGATATGCGCGAAGTCCGCCACCGGATCCCAGGTGATGCGCGGCCCGTAGAGCACCTTGCCCACCACCATGGCGCTGATGACCGAGAGGACGAGCGTGTAGCCATCCGGCGCGGCGCGCGCGACCTGCCCGGTGCCGAGCGTAGCCCCGGCGCCGGGCCGGTTCTCCACCAGCACGGTCTGCCCCAGCCGCTGCGACATCTCGGCCGCGAGAATGCGGGCGATGATGTCGGTGGTGCCGCCGCTGCCGAAGGGCACCACGAAGCGGATCGGTCCCGCCTTCGGCCAGGGTGCCTGGGCGAGTGCGGGCATGGCGAGGCCGCCTGCCAGCAGGGCGCCGGCGCCCCGGCGGGTGATGATGGGGTTCATGCGGCGGACTCCGTCCAGTTCCGGGTGATGTGCAGGAAGGCCGGCAGGGCGAGCGCGGCGAAGGTGAGGAGGAGGGGAGTCTGCGCCTCGTCGTAGCGGCCCGCCTCATCCAGCAGGTTCAGCCCGCCCAGCGTCTCCCCATTCCAGCGCACGGGCACGTTCACCGCGCCCTCGCATCCCAGGGACAGGATCAGCGGATGATCGGGGAAAGCGCGGATGATGTCCGCGCGGTCGCGCAGGAAGCGCGGGCGCCCGGCCACCACCACGGTCTCATGATACTCGCCGAAGGGCTCGATCGGCTTGTGGCCGCCGGCCGGATAGGCCTCGGGCTGGTTGGTGTAGTAGCGCTGCTTCTGCCCGGCCGCATGGTTCAGCACGAGCACGGTGAAGAGCTTGTGCCCGACCGTCGCGGCCAGGGCGCGGTCCAGCGCCTGCAACCCGGCCTGGGGCTGCCCGGGGGCCGCCATGGCCGCTGCAACGGCAGCCAGATGCGGGGCGGGGTCGTTCGTCGAGAGATCAGGCATCGGAGAGGTACGGGTTCCCAGCTTCGCGGATCGTCGCTGAGCCGCGCTTCGGTGACGTTAGCGCAAGGACTCGGGGTCGATCCACCGGACCGCCCCATCCGCCCCGGCGCTACAGGGAGCTGCCGCCGCAGATGGTGATCTGCTGCCCCGTGATGGCGCCAGCCTCCCCGGACAGGAGGAAGGCGGTGAGGGCCGCGACCTCCTCCGGCTGGATGAAGCGGCCGATCGGCGGCACGCGGGGCGGGACGCCCGCGCGGGCGGGGTCGCGCAGCATCGGCGTATCCGTGGCGGCGGGCGCCACCACATTCACGGTGATGCCGCGCGGGGCCAGCTCCGCCGCCCAGGAACGGGCAAGCGCCAGCATGGCGGCCTTGGTGGCCGCATACTGGCTGCGCCCCGCCGCGCCGGTGGCCGTGCGGCTGCCGATCAGGACGACGCGCCCGCCATCGCGCATCACCGGCACGACCAGGTTGGCCAGCCGTTCCGCCGCCGCGACGTGAAGGCGCCACATCGCCTCCCCGTCCCCGGCATCGAGCGCGCCGAGGCCGTTGGTGCGGAGCAGGCCGGCCGCATGCACCAGCGCATCCGGCCGCAGCCCCTGCACCGCCGCTTCCAGGCTGGCGGGATCGGAAAGGTCCGCCGCGCGATGGGCGAAGCCCGGCTCGGCCCGATCCGGGGCGGAGCGGCTGAGGCCGGTCACCCGCCACCCCTCCCGCAGCAGCCGGGCCGCGATGCTGGCACCGATGCCGGAGCTGACGCCGGTGACGACGGCGTGGCGGGTGGGGGCGGGCCCGTTCATGGGATGCGCGATCACTCCGGCTGGTAGTTCACGAGCTTCAGCAGCTCGCTGGCGCGGGTGATCTCGCTGGCGATGAAGCGCTTCGATTCCTCGATGCTCTCCGTCACCGGCTCCAGCACCTGGTTGGTCATGCGCTGCACGATGGCAGGCTCGCGCATCGTCTCCTGCATCAGGGCGTTGATGCGGCCGCAGATCTCCGCCGGGGTCCCCTTGGGCGCCCAAACGCCATACCAGGACTGGAACTCGTATCCGGGCAGGCCGGCTTCGCCCATGGTCGGCACGTCGCTCGCCAGGCCGGAGCGCTCGGGCGCCGCGATCCCGAGGACATTGATCTTGCCGTCGCCCCGGGCGGGCAGGATGGCGAAGCAGGGATCGATCAGCAGCTGCACATTGCCGCCCATCAGGTCCGTCAGGGCGGGCTGGGTACCGCGATAGGTCACCATGTCCAGATCCAGCCCGGTGCGGCGCAGGAACTCGATGGTGGCGAGATGGCCCGCGGAGCCGAGGGAGGAAATCGCGAAGTTCCACTCGCGCGGCTTGGCCTTGGCCGCCGCGATCACCTCCGCCAGCGTCTTCTCCCGCTTCTGGCCGGAAATCGCGAGGACGAGCGGCGCGCGGGCCGTGCGGGCGCAGACCTCCAGATCCTTCTGCGGATCGAAGTTGGCGCCCTTCAGCACCAGCGGCATCACCGCCGTGTTGAAGGCGGAGGCGAGCAGGGTGTAGCCATCCGGCGCGGCCTGCAGCACGGCATTGGTGCCCACCAGGCCCGCGCCGCCCGTGCGGTTCTCGGCCACCGCGGTCGCGCTCAGCTTTTCCGAAAGGCGCTGGGCCAGCAGGCGGCCCAGCGTGTCATTTGCGGCACCGGGCGGCCAGGGAATGATCACGCGGATCGGCTTGCCTTGCGGCCAGGCCTGCTGCGCATGGATGGCGGGGGAAGCCAGCACGCCGGTGCCGGCGGCGGAAGCGGCCAGAAGGAAATGGCGCCTGTTCATCGTGTCTCTCTCCCATTGAAAGGGCCGGCCCTTCTGCGGGACCGGCCCTGTTGCCGTTCAGGCCGCGAGAAGCTGGGCCGACTCCTTGGCGTTGAGGGGAACCAGCGGCGGGCGCAGGCGCGTCCAGCCCTGGTGGCCTGTTTCCTTCGCCAGCAGCACCTTCAGCGACGCCATCTGGGCGAATTTCGAGGCCTGGTTGCGCTTGGCCACCACGCGGGCCTGCGCCGCATCCACCTCGGCGGCCTTCGAAGGATCCTTCGCGTTCCGATAGATGAAGGCGAGGTCGGCGGCCACGAGGTTGGAGGTGGCGGTGATGCAGCCCGCGCCGCCCGCCCGCATCAGCGGCAGCAGCAGCGGGTCCGCGCCCGCCAGCACGGCGAAGCCGGGGAAGGCCTTCACCAGCATCTCCATGTTGGCGAAGTCGCCCGCGCTGTCCTTGATGCCGGTGAAGGTGCCGGGATAGCGCTTCAGCAGCGCCTCGATGATGTTGGCCGTGACCGGCACGGCCGACATCTGCGGGATATGATACAGAACCACGCGCAGGTCGCTGCTGCCGATCCGCTCCACGATCTCGGAATAGGCGGCGATCACGCCGGCCTCGCTCGGCGCCTTGTAGTAGAAGGGCGGCAGCATCACGACGGTGTTCACGCCGAGGGAAAGGGCGTGCTTCGTCAGCGCCACCGTCTCGGGGATGGCCACCACGCCCGTGCCGGGCAGCAGGCGGCCCGGCTCGATGCCGCCCTGCACGGACGCTTCCAGGATCGCCTTGCGCTCATCGGCGGAGAAGGAGTTGGCCTCCCCCGTGGTGCCGAGCAGCGCGATGCCATCGCAGCCCTGGGCGATCAGCCGCTTCGCATGGTCCACGAAGACGGGCAGGTCGGGATTCAGCGCATTGTCCAGCGGCGTCAGCGCCGCGGAAAAGACGCCGGTGGGATGAAGCATGCTCATGCGGGAACTCCGGTCCAGCCCTCGGCCACGCGGACGTATTTGATGGCCTGCCGGTAATAGGTGTAGGCGATGTGCAGCGCCCCATCCGGGGACTGCATGATGGTGGGGTAGGAGAACTCGCGGTTCGCCTTGTCCCGCGAATTGTTGGTCATGCAGTAGCCGTCGCCGGTCTCCAGGTTCCGGCGATACGGCCAGGTCCGGCCGCCATCGGTGGAGATGGCGAGCGTCATCGGCGCACGGGGCACGCCCCAGAAGGTGCTGCGCACGCCCTCCACCGGCACGGGCTCCGCGCGGTCGTCGCCCTCATCGCCCTCGATGTCGTCATAGAGGGAGAGGCGGCGCTCCCTGGCATCGGCCGCGCTGCTCTCGTTGAAAACCATGCCGATATGGCCATTGGCCAGCCGCACGGCCTGGATGGAGGAGTTGTTGTTCGGCAGCTCCGTCGTCTCGGGCGCCGTCCAGCTCCGGCCGAGATCGGTGGAGCGGGAGACATAGACATTGTCTGCCCAGCGGCTGCGATAGAAGGCGACGAGGCTGCCATCCTTCATGTCCAGCACGCTCATGTGCACGCAGCCCTCGCTGTTGGGCACGCCCACCTCGGTCCAGCTCCTGCCCTGGTCGGAGGAGATCTTCACCGCGCTGTAGTCCTTGTCCCCCACCCATTTCCGGCCGGGGGTGGTAAGGCAGACCCAGATGGGCAGCAGCCAGTCGCCATTTTCCAGCACCACCACCGGCTGGCGCATGAAGGTGCCGCCATCCGGGCGCGGGCCGAACAGCGTCTCGATCGGGCCCCATGTGTGGCCATGATCGGCGGATTTGCGGCAGCGGACGATGGCGGTGTCCTGGTTGCCGCTGATCTGCGCGGTCCAGATCAGCCAGAGCGTGCCGTCCGGCGCGGGGAAGAGCAGCGGGTTCTGCTCCGAGCGCGTCGGGTCGTCCGAGAGCTGCACCGGCTGGGTCCAGGTGTCGCTTCCGCGGGCGAGGCGGGAGAACTGCACGGAAATATCCGGCACGCCTTCCTGGGTTCCGCCGAACCACACGCAGGCGATGTCGCCATTCGGCAGTTGGGTCAGGTTCGCCGCATGGCTCTGCACGGTGGCGTGTGGGATGAAGGTCTCGATCCGCGCGGCATCGCCGGGATGCGGGGCGAGCCTGCCATTGGCGCTGAAATCGGGCGGAGGGCTGCCCGAGGGAGAGGTGGCGGCGGACATCAGTAGGCTGCCTCATACATGGCCAGAATCTCGTCCCGGCTGAGGTCACGGGGGTTGTTGTCCAGCAGGCGGCGGATGGCATGCGCCTCCGTCGCCATGGTGCCGAGGTCATCGCGCGGCACGTTCAGGCGGGAGAGGCGCATCTCCACGCCCAGGCGCTCGCAGAAGGCATGGGCGCCTTCCAGCACGGTGCCCGGATCCTGGGAGGCGGGGAGGCCCAGCGCCTCCAGCACCAGCGCCGTCTTCTCCGGCACGGCCGGGGCGTTATGGGCCAGGGTGTGCGGAAAGATCAGCGCGCAGGCCAGGCCGTGCGGAATGTGGTGCCGCGTGCCGAGCGGATAGGCCACCGCATGGCCCGCCGTGGTGTTCACGGGGCCCAGGCAGAAGCCGCCATACATGGAGGCCAGGGCGAGGCCCGCGCGCGCCTCCCTGTCCGACCCGTCCTTCACCGCGCGTGGCAGGAAGCGGCCGACAAGCCGGATGCCCTCCAGCGCGTAGAGGTCGATGATCGGATGCGCCTTCCGGCTGGTGAAGGCCTCGGCGCAATGGGCCATGGCATCCACGCCCGTCGCGGCGGTCACCGCGGGCGGCACGGTCATGGTCAGGTCGGGATCGACCACGGCGAGGTCGGCCAGCATGTGCCGGCTCTGGACCGCCAGCTTGTTCTGCGTGGCGGGATCGGTGACGAGGGAGCGCGTGCCGCCCTCGCTGCCCGTGCCCGCGGTGGTGGGCACCTGGATCAGCGCGGCGCTGCGGCGGCGCACCTTCTCGGGGCCGACGACATCATGCAGCGTCTGCCCGCTGCCCGGCAGCACGGCGACGAGCTTGGCCAGGTCCATGGCGCTGCCGCCGCCATAGCCGATGACGAGATCTGGCTTCATCGCCTCGGCGACCGCCAGCACCTTCTCCAGGTTTGGCAGGTCGGGCTCGGGCTTCACCTCCCCGAAGACGGTGACCTCGCCCGGAAGGCCGAGCAGATCGACGCGGCCCGCATTAAAGGCATCGGCCACCACCAGGATGCGCTTCAGGCCGCGCTCCTCCACCCAGGGGCGGATGACGGAAAGGGTGCCGGAGCCGAACTCGATGCGCTGCGGGCGGAGAAGCTCGATGGGGCTGTGGAGATCGGGCATCGCGTTGGTTCCGGCTGAAAGGGCTATCCGGCGCGGCGCAGGCCGATGGCGCCGAGGGAGAGGCGCACGCCCTCCGTCAGCTCCTCGGCCAGGCGGCGCAGATGGGGAAGGGCGGTTTCGACAAAGGCACCGATCGGCTGGCGCGCGGCCTGGATGGTGAGGCTGACCCCCGCCAGAGGCAGCCCATCCGTGCCGAGCACGGGCGCGGCGATGGTGCGGAGGCCATAGGCATTCTCGCCATCCGAAACGGCGTAGCCCTGGGCCCGCACCGCTTCCAGCCGCGCCAGCAGGGCGTCGAGATCCGTCACCGTGCGCTCGGAGAGCATCACCCGTTCCACCGCTTCCAGATGCTCGATCTGCCGGTGGCGCGGGAAGTGGGCGAGGATGGCGTGGCCCAGCGCGGTGGCATAGGCGCCCACCCGCGTGCCGGGGCGGCGCACCACGCCGCTCCGCTCCAGCCCCTGCTGGACGCGCTGCAGGTAGATCACCTCCCCGCCCTCGATCACGCCGAGGGAGCCGGCATCCGCCAGGCTGGGGACCAGCTCGCGCAGCAGCGGCTCCGCATGGCCCGGCAGGTCGTTGGCGGAGAGGGCGGCGAAGCCGAGTTCGAGGCAGCGCAGCGTCAGGCGGAAGCGCCGCGTGCCCGGCACGGCGCGCAGGTAGCCCAGGGCGATCAGCGTGTGGATCAGGCGAAAGGCGGTGCCACGGTCCAGCCCGGCCCGGGTGGCGACCTCGGTGACGGTCAGCTCCGGCAGGTCCGCCCCGAAGGCGCGCAGCACCGCGAACACCTTCGCCGCGGAGTGAACGAGGTTCTTGGGATTGCCGGTGGGGGCAAGCTGGCCGGGCGCGGCTGGCGCTTCGCCTCCTTCGCTCCTGGCCATCATCCCTCCTGAGCCGCTTTCCGCCGAAGTTCGGAATGCGAACAAATGTTGTTCTGTTGGGGCGAGTTTCAGCAGCCGCTGCGCGCTGCGTCAAGGCAAAGCTGCCGTCCCGTTCCGGCAGCCGGGCGAGGCCTGGCCGGGAGCCCTGTCGAGGCCGGAAGCACGGCTTTAGGAATCCCGCCGCAACGCCGTGCCCGGTGCACCGGGCAGCCATGGATGGAACAAGCCCGGATGCGCCCGCTGCTCGCCTCGGTCCTGCTCGCTGCCGCACTGGCCTTTGCCGCGCCCCCGGGGCAGGCCCAGCCCCTGGCGGATCTACGGGATGGGCGCTCCGGCCAGTTGGAGTTCCTCTCCGCCACGCCGACCGGGCCCAGCCAGATGCTGGCGGGCACATCGCCCGGCACCCCCATCACGGGCGTGCTGGCCATGCCGCCCCGGGCGCGCGGGAAGGTGCCGGCCATGATCATCTCCCATGGCAGCGGCGGCATCCGGCCCGGGCGGGAGATGGCCTGGGCAGAACGGCTGAACGCGCTGGGCATCGCCACGCTCGTGGTGGACAGCTTCACCCCGCGCGGGATCAGCGCCACTGGCGCCGACCAAAGCCGGCTCTCCCTCGCGGCCAGCGTTGCAGACGCCCTCTCCGCGCTCCGGCTGCTCTCGACCCATCCCGGGATCGATGCGTCGCGCATCGGCATCATGGGGTTTTCGAAGGGCGGCCAGGTGGCGCTGTACACGGCGCTGGAGCCCTTCCGCCGTGCCGTCCTGCCGGAGGGCCAGCGCTTCGCCCTGCATGTGGCCCTCTATTCCTCCTGCTCCATTCCCTACAAGGCGGAGGCGGTGACGGGCGCGCCCATGCTGCTGCTGCTCGGCGGCGCGGATGACTACACGCCCAGCGCCCATTGCACGCGCTACGCCGAATGGTTCCGCAGCAAGGGCAGCCCCGTGACCATGCGCGTGTTCGAGGGCGCGCATCACGGCTTCGACGTGCCGGAGCCGCCGCGTTTCCTTTCCATGGTGCAGTCCGCGCGGGATTGCGGCCTGGATATCGGGCTGGAAAGCCGGGAGGGGCGGATCTGGCACACGGGCGAAACCATCCCGGGCGATGCCATCCCGCGTTACCTCCGTGGCTGCATGCAGCGGGGCGGCACCTTTGGCGGGGATGGCCGTGCCCTGGCCGCCGCCATTCGCGAGGTGGAGGAGGCGGTTCGCCAGAACCTGCTGCGCTAGCCCGGCGGCGGCAGGGCAGCCCCAGCCTTCCGGCGCTGCACGGCGGTGGCAACCATCTCCTTCACCCCTCCCCGATCAGCAGGTGCAGGGCGCGCAGGATCAGGGCGCGCTCCGCCTCGTCGAAGGGCGCGAGGCGCTCGCGCTGATGCGCCAGGGCGGCGGCGAGCACCGGCTTCACGCGCGCCCGGCCCCTGGGGGTGAGATGGATCAGTACGCGGCGGCGATCCTCCTCCGTCGCCTTGCGGCGAACCAGCCCATCCGCCTCCATCCGGTCCAGCACCTTGGTCATGCTGGGCTGCTTCATCAGCGCCATGTCCGCCAGCTGCCCGACGCCCAGCCCATCCACATCCGTCAGGCAGGCCAGCACCCGCCATTCGGCCACGGAGAGGTCCCATTGCCGCAGGGAGGCGTGGAAGCTGGACGAGACCGAATGACTGGCCCGGGCGAGGAGATAGGGCAGGTATTCCTCGGTGAAGGCCACGGGCGGATTGCATCCCTTTTCATCTATCTTGACCGGCACGCCCTGTTTGCGCCCGAATGGCCGCGCACGCACAGGGTTTCCGAAGCATGTTTGCGGACCGCATCGAGCACAAGTGGATCGAGGCCTTCGCCGAGGTTCTGGCGAAATGCGCCGTGAAGCCCGGCGAGGCGGTGGCGATCCTGTCTGAGACGCAGTCGCGCGCGCTGAACGTGCATCTCGCGGAACTCGCCCTGCTCCAGCTCGGCGCACGGCCTTTCCACCTGGTCGTGCCCACGGGGCGGAACCCCTATCCCGTGCCCGTCCGCTCCACCGGGGCCAGCGAGGCGATCGGCGGGCTGGAACCCGTTGTGGGCGCGCTGGCCGCCAGCGGGCTGGTGGTGGACCTGACGGTGCAGGGGCTGATGCATGCCCGTGAAACCGCCGCCATCCTGAAAGGCGGCGCCCGTATCCTCTCCATCTCGAACGAACACCCCGAGGCGCTGGAGCGCATGCGCCCGGACGAAGCCCTGGCCGCGAAGGCGAAAGCCGCGACCAGGATGCTGCGCGGCGCCAGGCGAATGAGCGTGCGATCGGAAGCCGGCACGGCGCTGGAGATCGACATGGCCGGCGCCACCACCGTGGGTGTCTGGGGTTGGACGGACCGGGCGGGCACCCTGGCCCATTGGCCCGGCGGGCTGGTGGTGAGCTTCCCCGCGGCCGGCACGGTGAACGGCACGCTGGTGCTGGACACGGGCGACATCAACCTGACCTTCAAGCGGTACCTCGCCGCCCCGATCCGCCTGACCATCGAGAGGGACTATGTCACCGCCATCGAGGGCAGTGGCCCGGATGCGGAGATGATGCGCCAGTCCTTCGCCGCCTGGGGCGACAGGGAAGCCTATGCCGTCTCCCATGTCGGCTTCGGCATGAACCCCGCGGCGCGGTACGAGGCGCTCTCCATGTATGGCCAGCGCGACACCAATGGGACGGAGCTGCGGGCCGTTTCCGGCAACTTCCTCTTCTCCACGGGCGCGAACGAGTTCGCGGGCCGCTACACGCCCGGGCATTTCGACATCCCGGTCATGGGCACGGACATCCTGGTGGATGGCACCCCCGTGGTGGTGAAGGGCGCGCTGCAGGACGTGTTCGGCTGATTTTGTGCTGGACAGTTATATGACATTTCATATGATCCGGGGCAGGCAGGGCTGGTGCAGGCATGGCGGGTAAGGCTTCGGTCGTGATGCTGCACGGGATCGGCGCGGATTCGCGGCTGTGGCAGCCCCAGGCCGGGAGCTTTGCCGAGCGCGGCTACGACCCTGTTCCGCTGGACTTCCCGGGATATGGCGCCCGCCCACCGGTCGGGGCGATGGATTTCGAAGGGCTGGCCGCCGATGTGGAAGCCGCCATCGCCGCGCGCGGCCCGGGGCGTGTGGTGCTGCTTGGCCATTCCATGGGCGGCATGGTGGCCCAGGCCCTGCTGCGCCGCCGGCCCGGTGCCTATGCTGCCGCCATCCTCTGCGCCACCAGCCCGGCCTTCGGGAATCCCTCGGGCGAGTTCCAGCAGAAATTCGTCGCCGCCCGGCTGAAGCCGCTGGATGAGGGCCGGACCATGGCTGACATGGCGGAGGAGAACTTCGCCCATCTCACCGGCCCGCGCGGCGCGGGAACGCCCTGGCGGGACCATGCCATCGCCGTGCTGGGCGCCACCCCCTCCCCCACCTTCCGCGCCGCCGTGCGCTGCCTTGTCACCTTCGACGAGCGCGCCGCGCTCGGTGCCATCCGCATTCCCGTGCTGTGCCTGGCCGGGGAGGCCGATACCAACGCCCCGGCCCCGGTGATGGAGCGCATGGCCGGGAAGATCCCGGGCGCCGAATACCGCTGCATGCCCGGCATCGGCCACCTGCCGAACATCGAGGCGCCGGAGGAATTTGACGCGATCGTCCTGGATTTCCTGGACCGCCACCTGAACGAGAGGAATGCGTGATGGACAGCCTGCCGAGCGAGCTGGCCCAGGACGAGCCGATCTTCGCGCCCGAGGCCTTCAACCTCACCCCCCAGCAGGCGGAGCTGACCGCCCGCGCCCGCCGCTTCGGCAAGGCCGTGCTCGCGCCCCGCGCCGCGGAATACGACCGGGAGGCGCGCTTCCCGATCGAGAACTTCCGGGACATGCACGGCGAGGGCCTGCTGCGCATCTGCGTGCCGGAGGAGGATGGCGGAGAAGGGGCGGATTTCACCACCTACTGCCTCACCGCCGCAGAGCTGGGCCGCTATTGCGGCGCCACCGCGCTTTCCTGGAACATGCATGTCTGTTCCACCCTCTGGTCCGGCCTTCTCTCGGAAGACCTGGAGATGCCCGAGGGGGAGCGTGCCGCGCATCGCGCACGCCGCGCGAAGCACTACGCCCGGATCGTGAGGGACGGGAAGATCTACTCCCAGCCCTTCTCCGAAGGTGGCGCCGCGGCCGCCGGGGCCGTCGCCTTCGGCACGGAGGCCCGCCCGGTGGAAGGCGGCTACATCATCAACGGCAAGAAGATCTTCGCCAGTCTTTCGGGCTCCGCCGACTATTACGGCATTCTCTGCACCGAGCGTGTGGGCGACGAGGCGGCGAGCCGCCGCAACACCCTCTACCTCGCCGTTCCCGCCGATGCGCAAGGTGTCTCGGTGGTGGGCGACTGGGATCCGCTGGGCATGCGCGGCACGGTCTCCCGCACGCTGCTGCTGAAGGACGTCTTCGTGCCAGAGGACGCGATGCTGATGCCGCGCGGCGTGTATTTCCAGGCCGCGGGCCGCTGGCCGCACATGTTCATGACGCTGACGCCCACCTATATGGGCCTGGCGCAGGCAGCCTATGACTTCACCGTCTCCTATCTGCGCGGTGAGCTGCCGGGCATGCCGCCGGTGAAGCGCCGGATGTTCCCCACCAAGCAGATCGCGGTGGCGGAGATGCGGGTCATGCTGGAGCAGACCAAGGCGCTCTGGTTCCAGGCCATCCGCGAGGCCCGCCCCGACCCGACGCGGGAGCAGGTGCAGCGCGCCTATGCCGCGCAATACACGGTGATGGAGAACGCCAATGCGCTGGCGGCCAAGGCCATCCGCACCTGCGGCGGCCAAGCCATGCTGAAGAGCCTGCCGCTGGAGCGCATCTACCGCGACAGCCGCTGCGGCTCCCTCATGCTGCCCTGGACCGCCGAGATCTGCCTGGACCGGCTGGGCCGCGACACGCTCTACAAGCCCGGAGAGAAGGACGACTGAGCGGGTGACGAACCTCGCCACCCTCATAGACCGCAACGCCGGCTTCGCGCCGGACAAGACCGCGATCCGCTTCGAGGGGCAGGCGATAACCTATGCCGCCCTTTCGCGGGATATCGCGCGGGCGGCCTTCCTGCTGCGCACCCGCTACGGCGTGGGCAAGGGCGACCGGGTGGCGGTGCTGGCATCGAACCACCCCGCCTATCTCATCCTGCTCTATGCCTGCGCGCGGCTGGGCGCGATCCTGCTGCCGCTGAACTGGCGCCTCGCCGCGGCGGAGCTGGGATATATCCTCGGCCATGCCGAGCCGCGCGTGGGCTTCGTGGAACCGGGTTTCGCCGAAACCCTGCGGCAGGCCGCGCCGGACCTGCCCGCGGCGCCGCTGGACATACCGTATGCAGGCGCGGATGCGGATGGCCCGGGCGTGCTCGAGGATCCTCTCCTCCTCGTCTACACCTCCGGCACCACCGGCCGCCCCAAGGGGGCGCTGCTGCGGCAGGAGGCGCTGTTCCACAACGCGGTGATGAGCCAGCACATGCATGGCATGGTCGCGGAGGACCACATCCTCTCCGTCCTGCCTTTCTTCCATGTGGGCGGGCTGAACATCCAGACCACGCCGGCGCTCCAGGCCGGCGCCACCGTCACCATCCATTCCCGCTTCGTGCCCGAGGCCGTGCTGGCCGCCATCGCGCAGGACCGGCCGAGCCTCACCCTGCTGGTTCCGGCCACCCTCCGCGCCCTGCTAGCCCTGCCCGGCTGGGCGGATGCGGACCTCTCCCCGCTGCGCGCCATCAGCACGGGATCCGAGCCCGTGCACCAGGCGTTGATCGATGCCGTCACGGCGCGTGGCCTGCCGCTGCTGCAGGTCTATGGCGCGACGGAGAGCTGCCCCATCGCCATCTACACGCGCCTGGGCGGCGATCTCTCGCGCGGCTCCTCCACCGGGCTCCCCGGACTGCTCTGCGAGGCGCGCATCGCTGATGATGCCGGGCGGGAACTGCCCCATGGCATGGCGGGCGAGGTGATGCTGCGCGGCCGCAACATCTTCTGCGGCTACTGGCGGGACGAGGCCGCCACGCGCGAATGCATGCAGGACGGATGGTACCGCACCGGCGACATCGGCACGCGGGACGAGGAGGGCTATTTCTTCGTCCATGACCGCCGCAAGAACATGATCATTTCCGGCGGGGAGAACATCTACCCCGCGGAGGTGGAGCGCGTGCTGCTGGAGCACCCGGCCATCGCGGAAGCCGCCGTGCTCGGCGCGCCCGACCCGAAATGGCAGGAGGTGCCGGTCGCCTTCCTCGTCCTCCGCGCCGGCGCGGTGCTGGAGGAGGAGGCGGTGCGCGCGCATGTCTCGGCCCGGCTGGCGCGCTTTAAGGTGCCGCGCCGCGTGGTCTTCACCGATAGCCTGCCCCGCACCGCCCTGGGCAAGGTGCGGCATTTCGAGCTTCGTCCCCTGATCGGAACCGACGCATGACGCTACGCATCGCCGTCCTCGGTGGCGGCAATGGCTCCTTCGCCGCCGCCGGGGACATGGCCCTGGCCGGGCATGAGGTGCGGCTTTGGCGGCGCGACGCGGCGGCCGTGGAGGCGCATCGCGCGGCGGGCAGCACCATCGCCGTGAAGGATTCGAAGGGCGTGCATGAGGCGCGGCTGGCCCTCCTCACCACCGACATGGCCGAGGCGGTGCGCGGCGCGCAGCTGATCCTCTGCCCGGCCCCGGCCACGGCCCAGGCCGATATCGCGCGCCTCCTGGCGCCCTGCCTGGAAGATGGCCAGGTGGTGTTCCTGCCACCCGGCACGCTCGGCACGGTGCTGATGGCGCACACCCTGCACGAGAGCGGCCGCCGGCCGGAGGTGGCCTTCGCCGAAACCGGCACCCTCCCCTGGCTCGCCCGCAAGCACGGGCCGCACCAGGTGGCCGTCACGGTCCGCGCCGTGCGCCTGCCCGTCGGCGTCTTTCCGCTGGACCGGGCGGAGATGGCGCTGAAGGTGATCGGCACCGCCTTCCCCGGCGTGATCGAGCCCTGCGGCGATGCGCTCTCCGGCGCGCTGATGAATGCGGGCGCCATCATCCATCCGCCACTCATCGTCATGAATGCCGGCCCGCTCGAGCATTTCGAGAAATGGGACATCCACAACGAGGGCACGGTCCCCGCCATCCGCCGCACCACCGACGCGCTGGATGCCGAGCGCATGGCGGTGCGCGAGGCCCTGGGCTACGGCCCGCCGCATTATCCGCTGGCGCATCACTACGCCAAATCGGGCGAGGAATGGATGTATGGCCGCGCCTCCCATGACCGGCTGACGGAATCCGGCGATTGGCGGGAGCGGATCATCCTCACCGAGCATCGCTACATGACGGAGGATCTGCGCCTCGGCCTGTCCCTCATCATCTCCGCGGCCGCGCTGGCGGGGGTGGAGGTGCCGCTGGCCAAGGGCTTCTCCGCCATCGGCGCCGCCATCCGCGGGGATGCTCCGGATCATGGTGGGCGGAGGCTCGCGGATGTCGGGCTGGGCGGGTTGGACCGTGCGGGCATCGATCGGGTGCTGCGCCATGGCTTCGCCTGAACGCATCCCGGTCGCCTGCCTTGGCGCGGGGCGGATGGGGCGCGGCATCGCCGTGCAATTCGCCTATGCCGGGCACGAGGTGGTGCTGCTGGACGCGAAGCCCCGCCCGGCGGAGGCCTTCGAGGCCCTCCAGAACGAAGCCCTGGCCGAGATCGGCGCCGCGCTGCGCACCCTGGGCGAGCTGGGCCTTTTCGATCCGGTCCTGGCGGAGGCGCTGCTCGCCCGCGTGCGCGTGGTGCCGGATTCCGGCGCGGCGGAGGCCCTGGGCAGCGCCGGCATCGTCTTCGAGGGCGTACCGGAGGTGCTGGATCTCAAGCGCGAGGCCCTGGCCCGCGCCTCGGCCCTGATGGCCCCGGATGCCATCCTGGCCTCCACCACCTCCACCATCCTGGTGGATGACCTCTCCCCCGCCGTGGCAGGGCCGGAGCGGTTCCTGAACGCCCATTGGCTCAACCCGGCCTATATCATCCCGCTGGTCGAGGTATCGTCCGGCCGCGCCACGGCGCCGGAGACGGTCGCGCGGCTGAACGCCCTGCTGGAATCCGTGGGCAAGGTGCCCGTGACCTGCGCGGCCAGCCCCGGCTTCATCGTGCCCCGCATCCAGGCCCTGGCCATGAACGAGGCCGCCCGCATGGTGGAGGAAGGCGTCGCGAGCGCCGAGGACATCGACAAGGCCGTGAAATACGGCTTCGGCTTCCGCTTCGGCGTGCTGGGGGTGCTGGAGTTCATCGACTGGGGCGGCGGCGACATCCTCTACCATGCCAGCCGCTACCTCACCGGCGCGCTGGGGCATGAGCGCTACCGGGCGCCGGAAATCATCGAGCGCAACATGCAGGAAGGCCGGATCGGGCTTCGCACCGGGCAGGGTTTCCTGAATTATGACGGCCAGGATATCGAATCCTATCGGCGGCGGCGCCTCGGCGCCCTCGTCGATCGACTGCGGGCCGAAGGGCTCGCCAAACCACCCGTGTTGCCGGACTGAACTGGCGCGGAGCAGGACGACGAGGGGCGAAGCAGGTCAGCACGGCGGCACGCGGATAACCAAGGCGGAGACTGCTGCATGTTGGGTCGTAGGGGGTTTGCCGGTTTGGCGCTGGGCGCCGGTGGCGCGGCGCTGGCTTCACGCGCGTGGGCGCAGGGCCACTGGCCGGACCGGCCGTTGCGCTGGGTGGTCGGCTATGCGCCGGGCGGCGCGAGCGACGTGTTCGCGCGCATGATGGCCCGGCAGATGACGCCTGGCCTGGGCCAGAGCATCGTGGTGGAGAACCGCCCCAGCGGCGGCGCCATCGTGGCGACCGAGAGCGTGGTGCGCGCCCCGGCCGATGGCTACAGCCTGCTGCATGTCGACAATGGCGTGCTGATCTACAACCCGGCCCTCTATGCACGGCTTCCCTTCGATCCGGACAAGGACCTGACCAGCGTCGGCTTCATCGGCCGCTTCCCCATGCTGCTGGTGGTTCGGCAGGACAGCCCGCACGCGGATTTCAAGGCCCTGCTGGCCACGGCGAAAACCCGCGCGGTCACCTATGGCACGCCCGCCGTCGCCTCCCCGCACCAGCTCACCATGGAGGTGGTGAAGCGCCGCTCCGGGCTGGAGGCCACGCATGTTCCCTATCGCGGCACGCCGGCCACGCTGAACGGCGTGCTGGATGGTTCGGTGGATTGCGCGGTGCTGGATGCCAGCAGCGCCCTTCCGGCGATCAAGGGTGGCCGGATCCGCGCTCTGCTCGTCGCGGGGGACCGTCGCGCGGCCAGCCTGCCGGATGTGCCCACCGCGATCGAGCTCGGCTTCCCGGACACGGTCGCCTATGGCTGGCAGGGCGTCTGCGTCGCGGCGGGCACGCCGCCCGCCATCGTCGCGCGGCTGAACGAGGCCATGCGCGCGGCCGTCGCCAGCCCGGAGATGACGAAGCACATGCAGGAGATGGGGGTGGAGGCGGTGCCCCACAGCCCCGCGCAGATGGCCGAGTTCGTGCGGGCGGAAAACGCCACCTGGCGCCCCCTCATCCAGGAACTCGGCATCCGGCTGGACGGCTGAGGGGCCGCTCAGGTCCCGCAGAAGGTCATGTAGGGAACCTCGCCTGCCGGGGGCGGAACATCCGCCTCCGGTTGGTCCTCGAAGGGCCGGGACAGGCTTTCCAGAAGGCGTTCAAAGGGCCCCAGGTCATCCTGCTGCATCGCGGCCGCCAGCGCCTCCTCCACCATGTGGTTGCGCGGGATCACGGCCGGGTTCACCGCCCGCATGGCCGCGGCGCGGGCGGCCGGATCGCCACCCTCCTCGGAAAGGCGCGCACGCCAGGTCGCGGCCCAGGCGTCATAGGCCGCGGGATCAGAAAAGAGGGCGCGCACCGCCGCGTCGCCCTCCGGCGTTTCCGCCGCGCGGCAGAGGCGGCGGAAGGTCAGCGTGAAATCGGCGCCGTTGGCCGACATCGCCTTCAGCAGCTCGCCCGCCAGGGCCACATCGCCCATGTGGTCCCCGGGCAGGCCGATCTTCGCGCGCAGCCCGCCGAGATAGGCGGCCTCGAAGGCCGGGGCGAAGCCGTTCAGCACCTCAGTGGCGACGGCCAGCGCGGCTTCCTCGCTCTCGCCCAGCAGCGGCAGCACGGCCTCGGCCAGCCGGGCCAGGTTCCACTGCATGATCCGGGGCTGGTTGCCATAGGCATAGCGGCCGAGCTGGTCGATGGAGCTGAACACGGTCGCCGGGTCGTAGGCGTCCATGAAGGCGCAGGGGCCGTAGTCGATCGTCTCGCCGGAGATGGAGGTGTTGTCGGTGTTCATCACCCCATGGATGAAGCCGATCAGCATCCATTGCGCGACCAGCGCCGCCTGGCGCGCCACCACGCCTTCCAGCATGGCGCGATAAGGGTTCTCAGCCCCCGCCGCCTCGGGGTAGTGCCGGGCAATGGCATGGTCCGCCAGGACCCGCAGCCCTTCCACATCCCCCCGCACCGCGAAGAACACGAAGGTGCCGACGCGGATGTGGCTGGAGGCGACGCGGGTGAGCACCGCGCCGGGCAGCGGCGTCTCGCGCATCACGGGCTGGCCGGTGGCCACCGCCGCCAGGGCGCGGGTGGTGGGCACGCCCAGCACCGCCATGGCCTCGCTGACCAGGTATTCCCGCAGCACCGGCCCCATGGCCGCCCGCCCGTCGCCGCCGCGGGAGAAGGGCGTGCGGCCGGAACCCTTGAGCTGGATATCGAAGCGCTTTCCGTCCGGCGCCACCACCTCGCCCAGCAGGATGGCGCGGCCATCGCCGAGCTGGGGCACGAGGTTGCCGAACTGGTGCCCGGCATAGGCGGTGGCAATGGGCTCCGCCCCCTCCGGCACCCGGTTCCCGGCGAGGATCTCGGCGCCCTCGGGCGTCGCCAGGGCGGCAGGGTCCAGCCCCAGCCGCTCGGCCAGGGCCGTGTTCAGCTTCAGCAGCCTTGGCGAGGCCACCGGCGTGGGGTCCAGCCGCGCACGGAAGCGGTCCGGCAGGCGGGCATAGGAATTGTCGAAGGGGAAGCGGATCGCCTCGCCCTTCCGGGCCGCCTCAAGCGTGCCGGGATCCGAAATGCTCATGATCACGGGCAGATCGCGGCGGGCAGGCCCGGAAACAAGGCCAGGGGGCATCGCGTCCCCGTGAGATTCACCCCGGCTCGCGTCGCGACAGGGCCGCCAGCCGCGCCGCCGCCCCGGCATTCGCCTCGTCCTCGATGGCGCGGTAGTTCCGCACCACCGCCTCCCCCAGGGGCGTGAGCCGCGCCCCTCCTCCGCCCGGGCCGCCGGCTGCGGTCTCGGCCACAGGCTGGCCGAGGCCGTTGTTGAGCGCCTCGACCAGTTCCCAGGCGCGGCGATAGGACATGCCCAGCGCCCTGCCGGCGCCGGAGATGGAGCCGGCGCGGGCGATTTCCTCCAGCAGCCGCACCTTTCCCGGCCCGATCCGCACCCCGCCGCCGAGATCGATGCGGATGCTCAGGCGCGGGCCGGGCGCGCCGCCCCGGGGCTCGCCCTTCGCGGGGGCCATGGGCGGCGGCCCCGGGTCAGTTCCGGCGAACGGAAAGCTGGGTGAGGGCCATGGTCAGCTCCATGCGCCCCACCTCCCACTCGGCGGCCACGGCATGGATGATGGCCTGCATGCGCTCGCGCCGCGCGGGCGTGCCCGGGGGCAGGCTCCGCACGAGGTCATCGGCATCCAGCGCGGCCTGCGCGGCGGCGATGGCGCTGGCCATGCCGGAGGGATCCGGGGTGGGGGTGTCGTCGCTCATCCGCCCATCCTAGCCCGCCGCATCGGGAAAGGTGATTCCTTCCGGCCGGGTCGTTCCCGGCCGGAAGAAGGCCCGGTCAGTCGGCCGAGGCGCCGGAGTTCTGGATCGTCTCCCGCCACATCGGGCGCTCGCGCGAGGCGCGGGCGGCCGCATCGGCCGGCGTGGTCCAGATCGGCTTGGCGCCAACGCGGGCGAAGCGCTCGCGCTGGGTGCTGTCCTCCACCGCGGCCTTCAGCGCGGCATTCAGCCGCTCCACCACCGCATCCGGGGTGGCGGCGGGAACCACGAAGCCGCCCCAGACAGTGACGGTGAAATTGTCGATCCCGCCCTCGGCCATGGTCGGCACGTTCGGCAGGGTCGGCCAGCGCTCGGCGCTCGTCACGGCCAGGGCGCGGATCTGCCCCGCCTCCACCAGCGCCTGGTAGGAGGCGACGCCGTCGATCGCGAAATCGATATCGCCGCTCAGCAGCGCCGGCTGGATCTGCGCCGCGCCGCGATAGGGCACATGCACCGCCTCGATCCCCAGGCGCGAGAAGAGCATGGCGGAGGAGAGATGCGTGGTGGTGCCGACGCCGGTGGAGCCATAGGTGATGCCGCCGCGCTTGGCCTTCGCCCAGGTGACGAATTCCTGCATTGTCTTCGCCTGCACCTTGCCCGGGGCGACGACGGCGATGTTGGGGAATTCCCAGCCCAGCGAGACCGGGCGGAGATCCTTCTCCACGTCATAGGGCACGGACTTGTAGAGATACTGGTTGATCGAGAAGTTGCTGACCGTACCGGCGCCGACCGTGTAGCCGTCCGGCGCGGCCTTCGCCACGGCGTCGATCCCGATATTGCCGCTCGCGCCCGGGCGGTTCTCGATCACCACGGGCTGGCCGAGCGTGCCGCTCATATGCTCGGCATAGAGGCGCGCGATCACGTCGGTCGCACCACCCGGCGGATAGGGAACGATCAGGCGGACCGGCCGCGCGGGCCAGTTCTGCGCGCGGGCGATGGAGGGCAGGGCGAGCGCCGCGCCGATGGCGGAGCCCAGAAGCGTGCGACGGTTCATGAAGCGGTTTCCTCTCTGGCGGATCATGCGGGCCGTTCAGGCCTCGGGGGGGAGCACCTTGCCGGGGTTCATCATCCCGGCGGGGTCGAGCAGCGCCTTGACGCGCCGCATCAGCGCGATCTCGGCGGGATCGGTCACGCGGCCCAGCCGCGCGCGGTTGCTGATGCCGATGCCGTGCTCGGCGCTGATCACGCCGCCCAGCGCCGCCGTCTCGTCATCCACCACCGTGTTGATGCGCAGCGCGACGGGCGCGGCGGCCGTGGCATCGGGGAAGCGCGCGGCATCGAGGATGGCGAGGACATGGATGTTGCCGTCGCCGATATGCCCGTGCATCACCACGCGCGCATCCGGCACCTGTTCCAGGATCCGCCGCTCCACCTTGCGCGCGAACAGCGCCTGGTTCTCCAGCGGCACCACGCTGTCATGGCTGACGACATAGCCGGCGCGCTTGCTGCCTTCGGACACGCTGTGGCGGATCTTCCACAGCGCATGGGCCTGGGCCTGGCTTTCCGCGATCACGGCATCCGTCACCAGCCCTTCCTCGAAGGCGGCGCCGAGCACCTCCTCCAGCGGCGTGCGGAGATCGGTGCCGGCGAGCGTGTCGGTCAGCTCGATCAGCAGGTACCAGGGCGCCTCCAGCGCGAAGGGGATGGAGACATCGGGCACATGCTCGGCGATCACCTCGATCTGGCCGCGCGACATGGCCTCCAGACTCGCCAGCCGGTCGCCCACCATGTCCCGCAGGCGGCCCATCAGGGTCAGCGCCGCCTCGATCTCCGGCAGCGCCACCATGGCCAGGGCCGAGGCGCGCGGGCGGGGGAAAAGCTTGAGGGAGGCCGCGGTGATGATGCCCAGCGTGCCCTCGGCCCCGATGAAGAGCTGCTTCAGGTCATAGCCGCTCGAATTCTTGCGCAGTCCCTGAAGGCGGTTGAGCACGCTGCCGTCGGGCAGAACCACCTCCAGCCCCAGCACCAGCTCCCGCGTGTTGCCATAGCGCAGCACGGCGGTGCCGCCGGCATTGGTGGCGATGTTGCCGCCGATCTGGCAGCTGCCCTCGGCGCCCAGGCTGAGGGGAAAGAGCCGGTCCACCCCCGCCGCCGCTTCTTGGATGGTCTGCAGGATGCAGCCGGCCTCGACCGTGATGGAGTTGGCCAGGGCGCTGACCGCACGGATGCGGTTCAGCCGGTCCAGCCGCAGCACCACGGCGCGGCCGGAGGCATCCGGGGTGGCGGCGCCGCACATGCCGGTGTTGCCGCCCTGGGGCACGAGGGCGACGCCGTGGCGCGCGCAGAGCTTCACCACCTCCGCCACCTCGGCCGTGCTGGCGGGCTTCACCACCGCGGCGGCCCGCCCGTGATAGCGGCCGCGCCAGTCCACCACATAGGGTTCCTGGTCCTCGTCCGGGGCAGTCACGTATTGGCGGCCCAGCAGGGCGGCCAGCTCCGCCACCAGGGCGGTGTTCTCGGCGACGGCGAGGCTCATGGGGCGGGGCGGCTCCATCCTGCGGGCGCGGGAGGACGGATCAGGCTGTTCACGCATCCTCCTGATCCCTTTGCAGCGGCACGCCATCGGGGCGGCCAGTCCTACACATGACTGAAACGGGCGCCGCGTATTGCGCGCTTTGAGCACAAATGTCGAGCGTTATCTGCTCGAAAGGTCACGAGCGCTTTCTAAAAGCCGCTCTCCAAATGCTCCAGCTTGCAAGTCGTGCGCGAAATGCGCAGAAATTTCGTTGACTTTCGGTGCATGGCGGCCGAAGCAGCACTCTATTCCCGCGCATCCGGCGCGAGGGCGCCCTGCGCAGGCCGCCGTGGAGACCCGATGCAGATCCCCAGCCGGCATGCCCCCGAAACGCTTCCGGACGGCATGGTCGCACCGCGCGCGGACCGGGCGACATGACCCGGAACTGGCTGATCCTGGCCGATGACCTGACCGGCGCAGCCGATTGCGGCATCGCCTTCGCCCGCCGCGGGCTGGAAGCCTCGGTCGGCTGGCACGGGGTGGAAGCGCCCCTGGGAGGGGCGGTGCTGGCGGTGGATGCCGACAGCCGCCGGCTTTCCCCGGAAGCCGCCGCGGCCCGCCATGCCGCGCTGCTGCGGGCACGGCACCGGCCCGGCCAGGGGCTCATCAAGAAGATCGATTCCACCCTGCGCGGGCAGCCCGCCGCCGAGCTGGCCGCGACCATCCGCGCCCTGCGTAATGACGGGCGCCCGGCCCTGGCCATCCTGGCCCCGGCCTTCCCGGCCACCGGGCGCACCACCCTGGATGGCCGCGTCCATCTGGATGGGGAAGCGCTGGAGGCCACGCCACTCTGGGCGCGGGACCACAGCTATGAGAACGCGGCGCTGACCGAGATCCTGGCCTCGGTTGACCTCTCCTCCCGCCTCCTGCCCCTCGGCCTCATGCGCCAGGGCGAGGCCGCGCTGGCCAGGGCGCTGCGGGACGCCATGGCGGATGGGCTGGACGCCGTAGTCTGCGACGCCGTGCTGCCCGGGGATCTGGATGTCCTGGCCCGCGCCAGCCTGCCGCTGGCGGGGCAGGTGTTCTGGGTCGGATCGGGTGGCATCGCGGCCGCCCTGGCCGCCGCGATGCCGGATGGCCACCAGGCCCCTCTCCCCTCCCCCGCCTCACTGCGCGGTGGCGTGCTGGTCGTCGTCGGCAGCGTCGCCGAGGCCTCCCGCGCCGCGGCGGAGCGGCTGGCTGCTGAAGCCGGGGCACCGCGCTTCGAGGTGCCGCCCGCCTTTCTGCTCGCCGGCCCCGCCGATCCGCTCTGGCGCCCCCTTGCCGCCTCCATCACGGATGCCCTCGAAGCCGGCCGCGACACGCTCGTGGTCATCAGGGCCGATGCCACGGCCGACCTCGCGCAGGGCGCGGCGCTGGCCGAAGGGCTGGCCGGCCTGCTGGGCCCTGCCGCCGCCCGCATGGGCGGGCTCTTCGCCACAGGCGGGGAGACGGCCTGCGCGCTGCTCAGCCATCTCGGCGTCCACGGCATCCGCCTGCTGGAGGAGGTCGAGCCCGGCGTGCCGCTCGGCATCACCCAGGGGGCGATCGAGGTGCCGGTGATGACCAAGGCCGGCGCCTTCGGCGATGCCGGAACCATCCTCCGCAGCCTTGCCAGGCTGCGCCATCTCTCAACGGAAAGCGCGACATGAGCCAGAGTGACACCCGCCCCGTCGTCGCCATCACCATGGGCGACGCCTCCGGCATCGGGCCGGAGATCATCATGAAGGCCCTCGCGCGGGAGGACGTCTATGGGATGTGCCGCCCGCTGGTGGTGGGCGAGGCCACGCGCCTGCGCGAGGCCGATGCGGTGGTGAAGACCGGCCTGGCGGTGAACGCGCTGCAGGCTCCCGCCGGCGCCCGCTACCAGCGCGGCACGGCCGATGTGATCGACCTCGGCCTCATCCCTGCCGGCCATCCCTTTGGCCAGCTCTCCCCGCTCTCGGGCGAAGGCGCCTATCGCTACATCGAGCGCGCCACGCGGCTGGTGGAGGCCGGCGAGGCCGACGCCATCTGCACCGCCCCGCTCTCCAAGGAGGCGCTGCACGCCGCCGGCCACAAATATCCGGGCCATACCGAGCTGCTGGCGCATCTGACCGGCACGCCGGAAGTATCGATGATGCTGGTGGCGCCGAAGCTGCGCGTCATCCACGTCACCACCCATATCGGCCTGATGGATGCCATCCGGAAGATCGAGCCGGGGCTGGTGGAGCGCGTGATCGCGCGCGGCCACGCCACGCTGGTGAAGTCCGGCATCGCCGATCCGCGCATCGGCGTTTGCGGCATCAACCCGCATGCGGGCGAGAACGGCCTCTTCGGCCAGGGCGAGGAGGAGGAGAAGATCATCCCCGCCGTGCAGAAGTGCCAGGCCAGGGGCTGGAAGGTGACGGGCCCGCTGCCCGCGGACACGCTGTTCTTCCGCGCCGCCCGCGGCGATTTCGACCTGGTGGTGGCCATGTATCACGACCAGGGCCATGGCCCGGTAAAGGTGATGGGGCTGGAGGCCGGGGTGAACATCACCGTCGGCCTGCCCGTGATCCGCACCTCCGTGGACCATGGCACCGCCTTCGACATTGCGGGCAAGGGCATCGCCGACGAGGGCTCGCTGGTCGAGGCGCTGAAGCAGGCCGTGGACCTGGCGCCGAAGCGGAGGATGCAGGCGGCCTGATGCGGGCCGGGGGAGGCGGCGCCTTCGCCCGCCTCCCTCGTCGCGGGACGCTCAGCGCCCGGCGGCCAGCCGGCAGAGCCGCTCCGTCAGCCGGTAGGAATCCACGAAGGCGCTGACGGGCAGGAACTCGAAGCGCGAATGGAAGTTCAGCGCACCCGTGAAGTAGTTGGGTGTGGGAAGCCCGCGCGCCGAGAGCGCCGAGCCATCCGTGCCGCCGCGCATGGCCACCACCTTCGACGCGATGCCCAGCTCCCCCATTGCCCGGAAGATCAGCTCCACGCTCGAGCGGTCATTGCCCATGGCGGAGTCGATGTTGCTGTAGCTGTCCTCGATCCTGCAGGCGATCCGCGCGCGCGGGTGCCGGGCCCGGATCTGCTCGACCGCTTCCCCCACGAAGCGCTTGCGGGCGGCGAAGCTCTCGGCGTCGAAATCCCGGATCGACATCTCAAGCCGCGCGGTGGCCTGGTTGCCGGTGATGCCGTTGAACCACCAGTAGCCCTCGCGGCCCTCGGTTTGCTCGGGGGTCTGGAACGGGTCGAACAGCGCCATCAGCTCGGTCGCGACCAGGATCGGGTTCACCAGCACGCCCTTGGCCGACATGGGATGGGCGGTGACGCCGGTGATCTCGATCGACACCTGGGCGGCGTTGAAGGTCTCGTACACCACCTCGCCGCGCTCGCAGCAATCGATGGTGTAGGCGAAAGCGGCCGGGAAGCGGGAAAGGTCCAGCACCTTCGCGCCGCGCAGGCCGATCTCCTCGTCGGGCACGAAGGCCACGGCGATGTCGCCATGCGGCCGCGGCTCCCGCTTCAGCTCGGCCAGGAGGGTCATCACCACGGCGACCGCGGCCTTGTTGTCCGCGCCCAGCACGCTCGTGCCATCGCTGAACAGGATCTCCTCCCCGCGATAGGGAAGGATCTCCGGATGCTCCGCCGCGCGCAGCCAGATCCCCTCCGCCGGGTTCAGCAGCAGGTCGCCGCCCTCGTAGCGCAGGCGCTGCGGCCGGATCCCGGGGGAAAGCCCCACATCCACCGTGTCCAGATGCGTGACGAAGCCGATGCAGGGGGCCTCGCTCATCGTGCCGGGAAGGAGCGCCGTGACGATGCCGTTCCCGTCCAGATGGATATCCGAAAGGCCGAGCATGCGCAGTTCCTGCACCAGCAGTTCCGCCAGCCGCCGCTGCCCCGGCGTGCTCGGCAGCGTCGTTGCCCGCGCATCGCTCTGGCTCGTCACCGCGAGATAGCGGAAGAAACGCTCGATCAGCTGTTCTGCGATGGGCCCGGCCACAACGACGCTCCAAGGTCAGGGGCGGGCTCGTCTTGTCCGCCCGGAAGGGCAGGTTAGCGGCCTTTCCACGGGGGCACCACGCCGCGCCCCGGGGATCGCCGCGCCGCGCGAAGCATCCTAAGTTCCGCGGCCATGAGACACAGGCGGACCCGCCACGACGAAATCCTGGCCGCCATCGCCAGCGGCGACGCGGATGTGGATGTGCTGGCCGCGCGCTTCGGCGTCTCCGCCTCCACCATCCGCCGGGACCTGAACGCCCTTTCCGCCAAGCGGGCCATCGCCCGTACCTATGGCGGCGCCATCCTGGCCGCGCCGGCGCTGGAGACGAGCCTTCGCGCCCGCACCGGGCAGCACCGCGCGGCGAAGGCGGCCATTGCCCAGGCCGCGCTGCCGCTGATCGGGGATGGGGGCACGGTGATCCTGGATGGCGGCTCCACCGTGGAGGCCCTGGGGCGGCTGCTGCGCGGGCGGGCGCTGCGGGTGGTCACCACCAACCTGCCGCTGATCCCCGTGCTGGCGGATTCACCGGGCATGGAGCTGGTGGTGCTGGGCGGCACGGTGCGGCCCATCAGCGTCAGCACCGTCGGCCCGCTGGCGGAACAGGCGCTGCGCCATGTCACGGCCGACCGGGTGTTCATGAGCGCCGATGGCGTCCTGCCCGGCCGCGGCGTCTGCGAAGCCACGCTGGAGCAGGTGGCGCTGAAATCGTTGATGATACGCCAGGCGCGGGAAGTGGTGGTGCTGGCCGATGCCTCGAAGCTCGGACGCGAGGGTCAGCCCTTCTGGGCGCCGCTTCCGCCAGGCTGGGTGCTGGTGACCGATGCGCCGGAGGAAGCCTGCGCCCCCTTCGCCGCGGAAGGCGCCCGCGTGATCCGCGCGGGCTGATCCTCAGCCCTCCAGCAATCGCTCCACCCCATCGCCAAGCCGGATGAGCCCGCCTTCCAGCACCCGCGCGATGATGCCGCCATGTCCGCGCGTGGCGTTGTAGCCGCCCGGGCCCAGTTCCTCCTCCATGCGGGAACAGGGGTGGCACTCGCCCGAATATTCCAGCACGGCCCCGCCGACGCGGAAGCGGCGATGCTTCAGCGCGCCCAGGTTGATCCCCTGCACCACGATGTTCCGCCGTAGCCGCTCCGGCAGGACCGCATCCATCGAGAGATAGGCACCGATGGCGCTCAGATGCTCGGCCGCGATCAGCGTGACCTGGCGGGCGCCGTTGCGGTTGCTGGCATAGCGGTCCCCCGCCAGTCCCTGGCCGGGTGCCGCCAGCACCTCCTCCACCGCCCGCACCGGCGCCCGGCGGGCCGGGCGCAGGCCGATCCAGGCCACGCGCCCCGGCGCCACCGGCCCGTCGATCAACCGGGCCAGCATGGAGCCGGGCGCGGGAGCATGGGACCGGCCATCCGTCATGATCATGCCCGGCTTCTAGCCCCGCCCGAGGGCCCGGGCCCAGTGCCGAAGGCTTTCCGGGTTGATGGGATGTCCCGCGGCCTCGTTGCGGGCCGTGACGGCCGCATGGAAGCCCCTTGCCTCCTCCGGCCCCAGCAGGTTCCGCGTGGCGGCGATGATCCGGCTGATGCGGAGATGGTTGTGGTCGAAGGGCCTGAGCCAGTGATCCGTGGCGGCGTAGAAGCGTTCCATCCGGGCGAGCGCCGCGCGGAGGCCTTCCTGCGCCTGGGCATCCCCGCGGATGGCGGCGGCCTCCTCCTCGCCCAGCACGGGGGCGCCCGGAGCGGCGCGGCTCGGCTGCGGCAGGGGGAAGAGCCACTGGATGAAGTCGTGCAGGGCCTCGATCCGGTCATCATCGAAGGCCAGCACATCGGCCAGGAGGCGCCCCCGGCCATCTGGGCCTTCGCCCCGCAGGAAGCGGTGGATGGTTCCCGGCATGGCGCGCCTCAGCCCCCTTCCGCCCCGGCGCGGAAGACAAGGAGGAGGTTGTTCGCCGGCATCTCATGGACCTGCGGCGGGCCGAAGCCCCGCGCCGCGGCCAGTTCCGCCACCGCCTCCAGGTCGCGAACGCCCCAGGAGGGGTCGCGCGCGCGGAGATCCTCGTCAAAGGCCGCGTTGCTGGGGGCGGTGTGCCGGCCACCCCGGCGATAGGGGCCGTAGAGGATCAGCGGCGCCCCCGGCGCCAGCCGCGCCGCCGCGCCGCGGAACAGCCCCAGGCAGGCTGCCCAGGGCGCGATATGGATCATGTTGATGCAAAGAATGGCATCCGCCGCCAGGGCCGGCCATTCGCCCACGGCATCCAAAGCCAGGGCGGGGCGGATATTCGCCACCCCCGCGCCCCAGGCATCGATGCTGGCGCGGGCGGCCGGATCGGGGTCGCTGGGCTGGAAGGTGAGGCCGGGCAGGGCCTCCGCGAAATGGCGGGCATGCTCCCCCGTGCCGCTCGCCACCTCCAGCACCACGCCCTTTTCCGGCAGCGCTTCCCGCAGGACCGCGAGAATGGGCTCCCGGTTGCGGGCGGCGGCGGGGGCGTGGCGCCGGGCGTCATCCGTTGTCTGGCTCATGCCCCCAGCCTAGCGCCGCTCACCGCCCTGTCACCCGCGCCGCCCTGGCGCGCCGGCCGGAAAGCGGGGGAAAAGGCCCGTGGAGCCCTTTCCCAGGAGTCGATCCGCATGGCCGCCCAGGTCACCGACAACGCCGCGCGCCACCGCTTCGAGATGCAGGAGGGCGAGGCCACCGCCATCATCGCCTACCGCCAGGCCGGGCCGGGCCGGATCGATATGCTGCACACGGAGGTGCCGGAAAGCCTTTCCGGCCAGGGCGTGGGGTCGCGCCTGGTCCAGGGTGCGCTGGACCTGGCCCGGGCCGATGGGCTGAAGGTGGTTCCCAGCTGCTCCTTCGTGGCCGCCTATATCAAGCGGCACCCGGAATACGCGGATCTGGTGGCGGAACGGGGCTGAGCCCCGCCCTCACCCGGCCTTGCGCAACGCCCGGACATGGTCCCGGTGCCAGCGCATATAGCCCGGCCCCACCTGCCCCAGCCGGTCCCGCAGCAGCGCATGCGCGTCGCGCAGGCGGTGGAAGGGGATGAAGGGGTAGAGGTGGTGCTCGGCATGGAAGGGCATCTCCCACATCAGCAGCCGCACCGGCGCGATGGTGAGCATGGTGCGGGTGTTGGTCAGCCCGTTGGCATCCTCGGTGCAGCCGGTGTGCTCGGTCAGCAGGTAGAGGCGCAGCAGGGGCTGGCCAAGAAGCTGGGGCCCCACCCAGAAGAGCAGCACCGCTTCCCAGCCGAAGGCAAACCCTGCCGCCAGGGCCAGCGCCACCGTCAGGGCTGAGCCGGCCCGGATGCTGGCGATCACGCGCGGCGCGACCGCCGGGTGGATGAAGGGATAGGCCGAGAGATCGCCCTTCCAGCCCCGTGCCCAGATGGTGAGCTGTGCCTTCCAATAGGTCAGGCCCACCATGCGGGCGAGATAGCCCGGCAGGTCGCCCGGGGGCGGCGGGGAGAGCTCCGGGTCGTGCTCCGGGTCCTGGGTATGCTTGTGATGGGCCAAATGGAATTGCTGGTAGAAATGCCAGTTCCGCAGGGCCGTCAGCGCCACCAGCCAGCCAATCACGGCATTGGCCCGGCGGGATCTGAAGGCGGTGTAGTGGCAGGTTTCGTGCAGCGGGGCGAAGAGCGCGGCCTGCACCGCCCCGGCCAGCAGCATGGCCGGCAGCACCAGCACCCCCGGCGCCATGGCCACCAGACAGCCCGTGGCCAGGATCAGGCCCAGATGGATCGCGGCCCGCGCGGCACCCCGCGCATCGGAGCGGGTGTTGAGATGCATCATCTCCCGCGGCTTGGGCGCCGCCGTCGCCATGCTCATCCCCGGGCTCCCCGCCATGACACCCGGGCGACAAGCAAGAGCCGCGCCGCCCGCCGGCATTCAGGCTTGCGCAACCGGGCGGGAGAGGCCAGGAGATTCCTTCCCATGCCCCATCCCCCGCTGACCGAGACCCAGGGCCCAGGCCCGGCCGGAACCATGCCGCCCGCCGGCGGGGCGGTGGTCAGCCTGCGCGATGTCACCAAGCGCTATCCCAACGGCACCCTGGCCGTGGAGGGGCTCGACCTGGACATCGCGGCGGGTAGCTTCGTCAGCCTCCTCGGCCCCTCCGGCTGCGGGAAAAGCACGGTGCTCCGCATGATGGCGGGGCTGGCGCCCCTCACCGCCGGGCATATCGCCTGGCCCCAGGCGGCCCCCAGGCTGGGCTTTGTCTTCCAGGAACCCACTCTGATGCCCTGGCAGACCGCCCTGGACAACGTGGCCCTGCCGCTGAAGCTCTCGGGCATGGCGCGAGCCGGGCGCCATCGCCGCGCGCGGGAGATGCTGGCCCTGGTGGGCCTGGCCGAGGCGGCCGGGCGCTACCCCCGGGAGCTCTCTGGCGGGATGAAGATGCGCGTCTCCATCGCCCGCGCCCTGGCGACGGAGCCCGACCTGCTTCTGCTGGACGAACCTTTCGCCGCGCTGGACGAGATCACGCGCTTTCGCCTGAACAACGACCTGCTGCGGCTGTGGGAGGCGCATCGCTTCTCCGCCGTCTTCGTCACGCATTCCGTGTTCGAATCCGTCTATCTCTCGCAGCGCGTGGTGGTGATGGCGGCAGGCCCCGGGCGGCTCTTCGCGGACCTGCCGATCGAGGCGCCCGCCGCGCGGGACGAAGCCTTCCGCACCTCTCCCCACTACGCCGCGCTGTGCCGCACCGTCTCCGAGGCGCTGGCGGGAGGCATGGCCGCATGAGCAAGCGCCCGATCCGCATCCTCGGCCTGGCCCCCGAGGCCTGGCCGCGCCTCCTGATGCCGCTGATGATGGGCATGTTGCTGCTCGGCGCCTGGGAATTCGCCGTGCGGCATTTCGGCGTGCCCCCCTATGTCCTGCCTGGCCCGCTTTCCATCGGCGATGCGCTGGTGACGAACTGGCCCAGCCTTGCCGCCGCGCTGATGGTGACGCTGCGCATCACCGTGCTGGCGCTGCTGGTGGCGGTGACGGCGGGCGTGGTGCTGGCCGTGCTGTTCAGCCAGTCCAAATGGGTGGAGATGACCTTCCTGCCCTATGCGGTGATCCTGCAGGTCACGCCCATTGTCGCCATCGCGCCGCTGATCATCATCTGGGTGGACAATGTGCAGGCGGCGCTTCTCATCTGCGCCTGGATCGTCGCGTTTTTCCCCATCGTCTCCAACACCACCATCGGGCTGAACAGCACGGACCGGAACCTGGTGGACCTGTTCCGCCTCTATGGCGCCACGCGCTGGCAGACACTGGTGCATCTGCGCCTGCCCGCCGCCATGCCATTCTTCCTCGCGGGGCTGCGGATCTCGGGCGGGCTGGCGCTGATCGGGGCGATCGTCGCGGAATTCGTGGCCGGGGCGGGCGGGGCCAGCTCCGGCCTGGCCTACCGCATCCTGGAGGCGGGCTACCAGTTGCAGATCCCCCGCATGTTCGCGGCGCTGGCGCTGATCTCGCTGGCGGGGGTGGTGATCTTCCTCGCGCTCTCGCTCCTCTCGCACCTCATCCTGCGCCGCTGGCATGAAAGTGCCCTGAGCCCGGATCGCTGAGCGGGTTGCGCTTTGCCGCCCCGCCACAAACATGGCGGGGAGCATGACGATCCTCAAAGCCGCGCTGCTGCTCTTCGCCCTTTTCTACCTCCTGCCCCTCGGAGTCTCCGCCGCCATCTACCAGGCTCGCATGGCCGGGACGGATTGGTGGAACGCGGATCGTTCCAGCGCCGGCCTTCTGCCGCCCGCGCGCAACCCGGGCGCGGTGGTGCGCGTCTTCGCGGCGCCCACGGTGCGGTGGCGCGGCATCTTCGCCGTGCATTGCTGGATCGTCTTCAAGCCCGAGGGTGCAACCGCCTACACCCGCTACGACTACACCGCCTGGGGCGACCCGATCCGCCTGAACGGCTTCGCGCCGGATGGCCGCTGGTTCGGGCAGGCGCCGCAGGTGGTCTATGCCGCCGATGGCCCCGCCGCCGCATTGATGATCCCGCGCATGCAGCAGGCCATCGCGGGCTATGCCTGGCGCAACCAGGGCGACTACCGCGCCTGGCCCGGGCCAAACTCCAACACCTTCGTCGCGGCCGTGCTGGATTCCATCCCCGGCATCGGCGTCACCCTGCCGCCGAACGCCATCGGCAAGGATTACCCCTATGACGGGCGGTGGCTGCGCGCCTCGCCCTCCGGCACGGGCATCCGCCTCTCGTTGGGCGGCTATGCGGGCGTGACCCTGGGCTGGGTGGAGGGGCTGGAGGTGAACATCCTCGGCGCCGTCGCCGGGATCGACATTCGCCGCCCCGCGATCAAGCTGCCCGGGCTGGGGCGGATCGGGATGCGCGGGCCGGACGGATCGGGGGTGCCAACGCCCGTCGCGGCCTCCTCCGGGGCGGATTAGTCCTTTCGGACGGCGGGATTTCTGATCTGCCGGGTTCCGGAGAGGGCTCTGCCCTCTCCGGACCTCACCAGCCAAGGGCCTGAGGCCCTTGGAACCCCGTCTGGCTGCCGCGGTAGGGTGCAACACGGGGTTTCTGCCCCTGCTCCTGCCCTTGCAGTTGCCTCCGGTCATAGACCGGAGGCGCACCACCAGCCGAACCGCCCCAACTGATAGAAAAAGATGATGGTGAGGGGTCCGGGGAGAGGAAGAATTCTTTCTTCCTCTCCCCGGGGGCCACAAGCGGCGACGGATCAGGACAACAACGCGCCCCCCGTCAGATCACCCGGATCGGCGCCCCCGCCAGATAGGCCGCAATATCCTCCACCGCCCCCTGGTAGAAGGTGGCGAGGTTGCCGCGCGTGACGTAGCCGAGATGCGGCGTCAGCACCGTGTTCGGCAGGGCGGCGATCGAGGCGCCGGCGGCCAGCGGTTCCTCGTCGAACACGTCCAGCCCCGCACCGGCGATACGGCCCTCGCGCAGCGCGGATTCCAGGGCCTGGCTGTCCACCAATGGCCCGCGGGAGGTGTTCACCAGAAAGGCGCCCGGCTTCATCAGCGAGAGTTCCGCCGCGCCGATGGTGTGGCGCGACCGCGCGGAGAGGACGAGATGCAGCGTCACCACGTCAGCTTCCCGCAGCAGCGCCTCCTTCTCCACTCGTTCGGCGCCATGGGCGGCGGCGGTTTCGGCGGTCAGGTTCTGGCTCCAGGCGATGACGCGCATCCCGAAGGCCAGCGCCACCTTCGCCACGCGCTGCCCCTGCTTGCCCAGCCCGATGATGCCGAGGGTCTGCCCCTCCAGCCCCTCGCCCAGAGCCGTCTGCCAGCGCCCCTCGCGCAGGCTGCGGTCCTGGGCCGGGATGTCTCGCACCAGGGCCAGGATGAGCCCCCAGGTCAGCTCCGCCGTCTGGGAGACGCCGCCTCCCGTGCCGCAGAAGGTGATGCCGCGCTCCTTCAGCGCCCCGGAATCCACGGAGAGGTTCCGCCCCGCCGTGGTCACCAGCAGCTTGAGGTTCGGCAGACGCTCGATCAGCGAGCGCGGAAACGGCGTGCGCTCCCGCATCAGCACGATGGCGTCATAGGGGGCAAGGCGCGCGGCGAGCGCGTCCTCATCCTTGATCGTGTCCCGGAACACATCCACGGGCACGCCGAGCGAGCCCCAGTCGGCAAGGGAGAGCGCGACGCCCTGGTAGTCATCCAGGACGGCGATGCGGCTGAGGCTGCTCATGCTTCGTCATCCACCCCGGTGAGGAAGTCGAAATCGACGCCCTGGTTTGCCTGCAGCACCGTGTCGTGGAAGAGCTTGGCATAGCCGCGCTTCGGCGCCGGGCGCGGCGGCTTGAAATCTTCGGCGCGGCGATCGAGCTCGGCCTGGTCAACGAGCAGCTCGATGCGACGGTTCGCGGTATCCAGCCGGATCCGGTCCCCGGTCCGCACCAGGCCGAGCGGGCCGCCCACCGCGGCCTCCGGCGTGATGTGCAGCACGATGGTGCCGAAGGCCGTGCCGGACATGCGCGCATCGGAAATGCGGACCATGTCTTTCACCCCGGCCTGGGCGAGCTTCCTCGGGATGGGCAGGTAGCCCGCCTCCGGCATGCCCGGCGCACCCTTGGGACCGGCATTCTGGAGGACCAGCACGTCATCGGCGTTCACGTCGAGCGACGGGTCGTCGATGCGGTTGGTCATGTCCTCCACGCTGGTGAAGACCACCGCGCGGCCCTCGTGCTGGAGAAGGGAGGGCGTGGCGGCGGAATGCTTGATCACCGCGCCGCCGGGGCAGAGATTGCCGCGCAGCACGGCCATGCCGCCGGTCTGCTTCAGCGGGTTGTCGCGCGAGCGGATGACGGTCTGGCCCGGCACCTCCTCGGCCAGGTCCAGATAGTCGCGCAACGTGCCGCCGAGCACGGTCGGCGCATCCAGTTCCAGATGCGGCTCCAGCTCCTTCAGCAGGCGCGGCACGCCGCCGGCATGGTGCAGATGCTCCATGTAGTGGTCGCCCGAGGGCTTGAGGTCGATCAGCACCGGCACGCGGCGGCCAATCTCGTCGAACTCCTCCAGATCCACCTTCAGCCCCGCCCGGCCCGCCATGGCGGCCAGGTGCACCAGCCCGTTGGTGGAGCCGCCGATGGCCTGCAGCACTGTCATGGCGTTGCGGATGGAGGCCTGGGTGATCAGCGCCCGTGGCACTGGTCCCTTCCGCCGCGCCATCTCCACCGCCACCCGGCCGCTGGCCTCGCCGCAGCGCAGGCGCTCGGCATGGGGGGCCGGGATGGCGGCGCTGTAGGGCAGGGAAAGACCCAGCGCCTCGATCATGCAGGCCATGGTGCTGGCCGTTCCCATGACCATGCAGGTGCCGACCGAAGGCGCCAGCCGGCCGGAGATGACCTCGATCTCCGGCTCGTCGATCTTGCCCGCCCGGTGTTGGCCCCACATGCGACGGCAATCGGTGCAGGCGCCCAGCACCTCGCCCCTGTGGTGGCCCACCACCATCGGCCCCACCGGAACCACGATGGCCGGGATGCCGGCCGAGGCCGCGCCCATGATCTGGGCCGGAAGCGTCTTGTCGCAGCCACCGATCAGCACCACCGCATCCATCGGCTGGGCCCGGACCATCTCCTCCGTGTCCATGGCCATCAGGTTGCGCAGGTACATGGAGGTCGGGTGGGCGAAGCTCTCGTGGATCGAGATGGTCGGGAAGGCCATGGGCAGCCCGCCCGAGAGCATCACCCCGCGCTTCACCGCCTCGATCAGCTGGGGCGCGTTGCCATGGCAGGGATTGAAGTCGCTGGCCGTGTTCGTGATGCCGATGATCGGCCGGTCCAGCGCATCATCCGAATAGCCGGCCGCCTTGATGAAGGCCTTGCGCAGGAAGAGGGAGAACCCCGCATCCCCGTAGCTCGTCAAACCCTTTCGCAGGCCTGTGGACATACGTCGTTCCCCTCCGTTCTGCCGCATAGGCTAGAGCGGATCGGCGCCGGTTGAAATCCGCCCCGGTCAGGGCGCGTAGGAGGTCGGCAGGGCCGTGGTGTACTTGATCTGCTCCATCGAGAAGCTGGAGCTGACATCGTAGAGGTCGGCGATCTCGATCAGCCGCTTGTACACCCCGTCATAGGCCGCGATGTCCGGCACCACCACGCGCAGCAGGTAGTCCACGCTGCCGCTCATCCGGTGGAACTCCAGCACCTCCGGGATCCCGGCCACGGCCCGGCAGAAGCCCTCCGCCCAGGCCATGCTGTGACGGTTGGTGCGGATGGTCACGAAGACCGTCACCCCCACCCGCATCTTGGCGGCATCCAGCAGCACCACCCGGCGCCGGATCACGCCTTCCTCCTCCAGCCGCCGGATCCGGCGCCAGCAGGGCGAGGGGGAGAGCCCGGCCCTTTCCGCCACCTCAGCCACGGAAAGCGTCGCGTCCTCCTGAAGGCATTCGAGGATCTTGCGGTCGAAGGCATCCATGGGGAATGGCTTTTCGTGAAACCCGGCGATCCGGGGCATGGCTTTGCGTGATTCTGCGGAAGCCGAGCAATAAACGCAATCCGTTGTCATGCGATCGTCACTATCCTTCCCAGGACCTCGCAGGGAAGATCGACATGCCCCGTCCCTCCTTCACGGAACATCCGGCCGCGGTCGGCGAGACCTATCTGGAACACATGCACACCGCCGCATGGTTCGGCTGGCGCATGTTCCTGGGTTCGCTCGCCTGCTTCGTGCACGCGATCCTGCCCTTCCTGTTCACCAGGACCGGCTCGGCCACGATCACCCAGCTGCATGACAGGATGGTGGTGAACCGCGTGAGGGCCGAGCGGGCGGCCCTGGCCGAGGCCCGCCAGGGCGCCTGAGGCGGCGCCCTTCAGCCGCCGCAGGCGTGGTCGCGGCAGGCCTGGGCCGTGTCGTAGAACTCGCGGAAATCGACCACCTGCCCATCCACCAGGCGGATGAAATCGGCCTTGGCGTAGCGGTAGCTCTGCTCGCTCCGGCGGTAGCGGATCTGGACGGTGGCCAGGGTGGCGATCCACTCGCCCTGGGCGATCACCTGCTCCACCTCATAGCGGGTGACCTCCGCCTCGGCGTCCAGCGCCGCGAAATAGGCCCGGACGCCCTTGGGCCCCTTCCGGCTACCCGCCCAGGGCAGCAGCCCGTCCCCGACGGAATTCCAGCTCACGCCCGGCGCCAGGGCTTCGAACAGGGCACCCCTGTCGCCTTGCGCATAGCGGCCGTAGATCTCCTGGACGCGCGCCAGGTTGCGCGCCGTGAGGCTTTCTTCGCCCATCGTCCCGTTCCCCGCCCTTGGCCAGAGACTGCGCCCGCGCGGGAAGGGATTTCAACAATGCCGTGGGGCAGCGGTCACGCCGCCTCCAGCTTCTCCGCCAGTTCCAGCCACTCCTCCTCCAGCTTGGCGACGATGTCGGCGATGGCGGCGCGGCGGGTATTGGCCCAGGTGATGTCCGAGGGCTTGAAGCGGGCATAGGTCTCGGTATCGGAGAGCTTCCTCTCCAGCAGCCGGTCCTCCAGCCGCAGCTTCTCCATCCGCGCCTCGATCTCCTTCACCCGCTCCCGGATGGGGGCCAGGGCGGCGCGGGCGGCGGCACGGCTGGCGGCGGTGGGCCTGGCCGGGGCATCGGCATCGGCCTTGGCGGCGCGGGCTTCGCTGCGGGCATCCCGTGCGCGGCCGGCAAGCCAGGCGCGGTAATCTGCCAGGTCGCCGTCGAAGGGCTTCACCGCCCCATCGGCCACCAGCCAGAGGCTGTCCGCCGCCAGCTCCACCATATGCGGGTCATGGGTGATGAGGACCACGGCGCCCTTGTAGTCGGCCAGGGCGCGGACCATCGCCTCGCGCGCGTCGATGTCCAGGTGGTTCGTCGGCTCGTCCAGGATCAGCAGCTGCGGGGCGTCCCGGGTGGTGAGGGCCAGCAGCAGCCGCGCCTTTTCCCCGCCCGAGCAATCCCTGATCAGCGTCGTCGCCCGGTCCTCGTCCAGCCCGAAGCGGGCGAGCTGGGCGCGGGTCTGGGTGACGGTCGCCTTGGGCATGGCGGCCTGCATATGGCTCAGCGGCGTGCCGTTCGGGTCCAGCGCCTCGGCCTGGTGCTGGTCGAAATAGCCGATCTTCAGGCGCTGGGTGCGCCGCACCTCGCCCGACTTCTCCTGCAGCTTGCCCGCGATCAGCTTGGCCAGGGTGGACTTGCCGTTGCCATTGGCGCCCAGCAGCGCAACACGGTCCTCCTGGTCCAGCCGCAGGGTCAGCCCGCGCAGGATGGTGCGGTCCCCATAGCCCACGCTGGCGTCGTACATGGTCAGGATGGGCGGCGGGACCTCGGGCGGGTCCGGGAACTCGAAGCGGGTGGAGCCGTCCTCCATCACCTCGACCACGGGCGCCAGCTTTTCCATCGCCTTCAGGCGGGACTGGGCCTGGCGCGCCTTGCTGGCCTTGGCGCGGAAGCGGTCCACGAAGGCCTGCATATGCGCGCGCTGGGCCAGCACCTTCTCGTTCGCCGCCGCCTGCTGGGCCATGCGCTCGCCGCGGATCCGCACGAATTCCGAATAGCCGCCGGGATAGGTGGTGATCTTGCCGCGATCGAGATGCGCGATGCTGTCCACGCATTCGTCCAGCACCTCCCGGTCATGGGAGATGATGATGGCGGCGCCGGGGAAGCGCTTCAGCCATCCCTCCAGCCAGAGGGTCGCTTCCAGGTCCAGGTGGTTGGTGGGCTCGTCCAGCAGCAGCAGGTCGGGCTCCAGCGACAGGGCGCAGGCCAGGGCCACGCGCATCCGCCAGCCGCCCGAGAATTCCTTCACCGGCCGGAGCTGGGCGGTGGCATCGAAGCCCAGGCCCGCCAGCACCGTGGCGGCGCGTGCCGGGGCGGAATCGGCGCCGATGGCGATCAGCCGCTCCTGCACCTCGGCGGCGCGGGCGGGATCGCCATGCTCCAGCTCGTGCAGAAGCTCGGCCCGCTCCGTGTCGGCGGCCAGCACCGTGTCGATCAGGGACACATCCGTGCCCGGCTGCTCCTGCGCCACATGGGCCATGCGGGCGCGGGCGGCGATCCGCATCTCGCCCCCATCGGGCTGCAACGCGCCGGTCAGCACCCGGAACAGGGTGGATTTGCCGGCGCCGTTCCGCCCCACGAGCCCCAGCTTGCGGCCGGGATCGAGCTGCAGGTTGGCGCCATCGAGCAGGGTGCGGCCGGCCAGGCGGATGGTCAGGTCGCGAAGTGCCAGGACAGTCATGCCCGGCTTCTAGCCCGCCCGGAGCGCGGGCGAAACGCCGATGCGCGCCGCGTGCCCCGCGGAAGCAGCAACTCTCGATTCCCCCTGGCGCATCCCGCCCTTCGTGTTAGGGCGGCGCAACAGCAACTCGGGATTAACCATGGTTTCGTCCAGGCACGACCGGCCCAGCGCCCTCAGACAATTCCTGGAGGGTCAGTCCTCCGCCGGCCTCGTGCTCATGGGGGCCGCCGCCCTGGCGCTGGTCATCGCGAACTCGCCGCTGTCCGCCGCCTATGAGGCGGTCCTGCACGCCTATGTCGGGCCGCTCTCTGTCAGCCACTGGATCAATGACGGGCTGATGGCCGTCTTCTTCCTGCTGGTCGGCCTTGAGATCAAGCGCGAGGCGCTGGACGGGCAGCTTTCCACCTGGCCCCGCCGGGCGCTGCCGGGGATCGCGGCCGCGGGCGGCATGGCCGTGCCCGCCCTTGTCTATCTCCTGCTCAACAGTGCCGAAACGGCCCATGGCTGGGCCATCCCGGCCGCGACCGACATCGCCTTCGCCCTCGGCGTCATCTCCCTGCTGGGCAACCGGGTCCCGGCCTCTCTCCGGGTGTTCCTGGCCGCGCTGGCGATCATCGACGACCTCGGCGCCGTGGTGATCATCGCCCTGTTCTACACCGCCGGCCTCTCCCTGCCGGACCTGGCCGGGGCTGCGGCGGTGGTCGCGGTGCTGTTCGGGATGAACCGGGCCGGGGTGCTGAAGCTCTGGCCCTACCTGCTCCTCGGACTCGTGCTCTGGGTGCTGGTGCTGCGCTCGGGCGTGCATGCCACCCTGGCCGGGGTGTTCCTCGCCCTCGCCATCCCCCTGAAGCCCACCCCCGGCGCTCCGGACGGCGATTCGACCAGCCCGCTGCACCGGCTGGAACACGCGCTGCACCTGCCCGTGGGCTTCATCATCGTGCCGATTTTCGGCCTGGCGAATGCGGGCGTCACCGTCATCGGCCTGCCCGCCTCCGCCCTGGCGGCCCCTGTCACGCTCGGCGTGGGGCTTGGGCTGCTGGTCGGGAAGGCGGTCGGGGTTTTCGGGGCCTCGCTTCTCTCCGTCCGGCTGGGGCTGGCCGACATGCCCGCCTATGCCAGCCGCACCCAGCTCTTCGGCACGGCCCTGCTCTGCGGCATCGGCTTCACCATGAGCCTCTTCATCACCCTCCTCGCCTTCCCGGGGGACGCCCTCCTCCAGGCCGAGGCAAAGATCGGGATCCTGGGCGGGTCGCTGGTTTCCGGCCTGCTGGGCTACGCCCTGCTCCGGTTTGCCCGGCCGGACTTCCCGCCCACGCTCTCCCGCTGAGCCGGGCAAGGCGGGAACGGAGAAGAATCAGAGGCAAGGCGGGGGAAGCCCCCGGCATCTCCGCCTTGCCCCCTTGCCGAACGGCGCCCGCGCCGCTACCCGGCCCCCGACTCAAGAGCAGGAAACCCTGACCATGGCCACCGAGCGCACCTTCAGCATCCTCAAGCCCGACGCGACCCGCCGGAACCTGACCGGCAAGATCAACGCCGTCTTCGAGGAGAAGGGCCTCCGGATCGTCGCCCAGAAGCGCATCCAGATGACGCAGGAGATGGCCGAGACCTTCTACGGCGTCCACAAGGAGCGCCCCTTCTTCAAGGACCTCGTCTCCTTCATGACCTCGGGCCCCGTGGTCGTGCAGGTGCTCGAGGGTGAGGACGCGGTGGCCAAGAACCGCGAGATCATGGGCGCCACCAACCCGGCCAACGCCGCCGAGGGCACCATCCGCAAGCTCTTCGCCGAGAGCATCGAGGCGAATTCCGTGCATGGCTCGGACAGCCCGGAGAACGCGGCGACCGAGATCGCCTATTTCTTCGCCGGCCACGAGATCGTCGGCTGAAATTGGAAAGGGGCCGGGGAGACACGTTCTCCCCGGCCCCTCGCCGTTTGCACGGAAAGCGCGCCGGCCCTGCCGGCGCGCTTTTTTCATCCGAAGCTGATGCCGGTGTCGCGCATCAGATCCTGGATCAGCCGGCGCTCGCTGGTCAGCCGGGCGGAAAGCTTGTCGGCCTCGGCCGGCACCGGGGAAGCGCCCATGGCGCCCAGGCGCCGGCGCACCTCCTCGTCATCCGTGGCGAAGTTCACGGCCTCCTCAAGCCGGCGGCGAACCGGCTCCGGCGTGCCGGCGCGGCAGAACACGGCGTTCCAGCTCGTCAGGTCGAAGCCGGGATAGCCGGATTCGGCGATGGTGGGCACGTTCTCCACCCCCATGCGGCGCCCGCTGGTCAGGGCGATCGCCCGCGCCCGCCCGGCTTCCAGCACCGGGGAGAGGGAGTTCAGCGAGAGATAGCCGGAGGGCAGCGTGCCCGCCGCAAGATCCCGCGCCACCTCGGCCCCGCCGCGATAGGGGATGTGCTCCATCCTCGTTCCCGACCGATGCGCGAGAAGCGCCCCGGCCAGATGCCCCGTATTCCCCACCCCCGGGGAGCCGAACGGCATGCCCCCCTCGGTGATCCGGGCCTGGTCCACATAGCCCTTCAGGTCCGTGATACCGGTCGAGCGGGTCACGGCCAGGATATAGGGCACCTCCGCCACCATCCCGACCGGGGCGAAATCCTTCTCGTAGTCGAAGGGAAGGTTCCGGTGGATGAACTGGGCGATGATGAAGGAGGCGGCATCGAAGAGCAGGGTGTGGCCGTCTGCCGGGGCGCCGGCCACCTGCCCGGCCGCCAGCGCGCCCCCCGCTCCGGTGCGGTTCTCCACCACCACGGACTGTCCCAGGAACTCCGAAAGGCGGGGCTGGATCAGGCGGGCCATAGTGTCCGAGTTGCCGCCGGCGGCGAAGGCGGTGACGATCCGGATCGGCCGGTTCGGGAAGCTGCCGGTGCCTTGCGCCAGCACGGCCGGGGCGGGCAGCAGGCTGGCGCCCGCCAGCATGGCGAGATGACGGCGGCGCAGCCCGGGGCCTGCATTCTGCGGCATGGACGTTCCCTCTTTCCTCTTCAGCCCGGCGCCTTGGCAGCACCGTTACTTGGGCCGATCTTGCGCCCGCACGCCGCCCTGGTCGAGGCAGGAGATGCCATGCCCCCCACCCTCCGCCCGTTGCGCCCGGACGAGATGCCGGCGCTTGTGGCGCTGCACGCCGCCTCCTTCGCCGCCCTGGCCACCGCCTATCCGCCGCATCTCGTGCCGGCCTATGCCGCCATGCTGCGGGCGCCGGATTACCCGCCCGAGGTCCTGGCCAGCGATCTCTGGGTGGCGGAGCGGGACGGACGCCTGCTCGGCAGCGCGGGATGGTGCCCTGGTGAGGATGGGGCCGCCCGCATCCGCAAGGTGTTCGTCCACCCGGACGCGGCGCGGCAGGGGTTGGCGACCCGTCTTGTCCGGGCGGCAGAGGCACGCGCAGGGGCCGCGGGCCATCGCCGCTTCATGCTGCGGGCCTATCTCGGGGCGGTTCCCTTCTACGAAAGCCTGGGCTACCGCGCCGATCGCCCTGGGGAACGCTCCCTGGGGCATGGCATTTCCATGCCCGTGCTGTTCATGCGGAAGGACTGACCCCGCCGCGCACGGCGTAGGAAAGCCCGGCGAAGTCGCGCAGGCGCTGCTCCACACTGGCAAAGGCGGCCCGGCTCGTCTCCGGCACGGGCGCGTCCGGGGTGCGCGTCCGGTGATCCAGCCAGCGCGCCACCGTGCCGGCGCCGCGACGATGGGCGGCGGCGACCAGCCCTGCCTGGGTGATGGGAAGGGGTTGGCCGTCCATGGCTGTCACGGTCCGGCCCGCCGCGCCCAACGCGCCATTGGCGGATAGTTGCTGCTCCGTGCGCTGGAGATACCGCGTCATCGCCGCTTCCTGCGCCGCCGGGCTGGCCAGGAAATCAGACTCGCTCCGCACGCCCGATGCGGCCGCCTGCGCGGTCCAGCCGCCTTCCGCATCCTGCCAGCCGATGTCGCGGAGCGCGACGGGCAGCATCTGATAGCGGCCCAGCGCGCCGGAGGAGAGGTTGCGCGCCGCCCAGCCGGCCCCGGCGCTTTCCTGCGCGGCGATCCGGCCGCGGAAGCCGCTCTCGCCTCCCCGTGCGGCGGGCCGTGCCTCCGCCACGCCGGAGTTCCGGGCCGGGGCGGGATGAGGCTGGAACGGGGCCTGTGCCCGGGCCAGGGTGCCCTTGAAATCCGCCGTCTTGGCGATTGCCTTCACCCTGCGCGCGGGACGCATGGCCGCGCCCTGGACCGGTTCGATGCTCATGACCCGGACGTTGCCACACATAGGTTAATCAGCAGGTTAAATACTCCCTTGCGGGCAACCCCGGCGCCGCGCTCCCCGTTCAGCGGGCGCGCAAGGAGCCGACTTATGTCCGACAAGCCCAAGCCCCCCCAGCCGCCCCAGCACCAGGACCACCAGCCCGGCATTGAGGCCGAGATGACGCCGCGGCCTCGTTCCTCGATGGAGAACTGGAAGGCCTCGGGCAAGCTGGAAGGGAAGAGGGCGCTGATCACCGGCGGCGATTCCGGAATCGGCCGCGCCGTGTCCATCGGCTTCGCCAAGGAAGGCGCCGATATCGTCATCCTCTACAAGGACGAGCACCAGGACGCCGCGGAGACGAAGCGCTTGGTCGAGGCCACTGGACGGCGCTGCGAAGTCCTGGCCGGCGATGTCGGTGATTCCAGCTTCGTGAAAAGCGCGATCGAGCGCGCCGTCGGTTTCCTTGGCGGCCGGATCGATATCCTCGTGAACAACGCCGCCGAGCAGCACGAGTGCCAGTACCTGGCCGATATCAACGAGGCGCAGGTGGAGCGGACCTTCCGCACGAACATCTTCGGCTATTTCTGGATGGCGAAATACGCCCTGCCGCACATGCCGGATGGCGCCGCCATCATCAACACCACCTCCGTCACCGCCTATCGCGGCAGCCCGCAGCTGGTGGACTATTCCAGCACGAAGGGCGCCATCGTCGCCTTCACGCGCAGCCTTTCCGAGCAGCTTTTCGAGAAGCGCAAGATCCGCGTGAACGCCGTCGCCCCCGGCCCGATCTGGACGCCGCTGATCCCCGCGAGCTTCGATGAGAAGCGCACGGCGGAACATGGCAGTTCCTCCAAGATGGGCCGCGCGGGCCAGCCGGACGAGGTGGCGCCCTCCTACATCTTCCTCGCCTCGGAAGCGGACAGCTCCTACATCAACGGGCAGGTGCTGCATCCGAACGGTGGCGACGTGGTGAACGCCTAGCCCGACGCTCTCGCGCCGCGATGAGGCGGAACGGCCATTCACCGCCCCCAGAAAAGGAACTCCACCATGGCTGAGACCATCAAGCCGCTCGCCATCGTCACGGGCGCATCCACCGGCATCGGCCGCGAGCTGGCCAGGGAAGCCGCGCAGCACGGGTTCGACCTGCTGATCGCCGCCGACGAGCCGGAGATCGAGGCGGCCGCCACGGAACTGCGCACGCTTGGCGTGCAGGTGGATGCGGTGCAGGCCGATCTTTCCACCGAGGAAGGCGTGGACAAGCTCCTCGCCGCCACGAAGGGCCGCACGATAGAGGTCCTCATGGCGAATGCCGGGCGCGGCCTTGGCAAGGGCTTCCTGGACCAGGACTGGAGCGAAGTGCGCAAGGTGGTGGACACCAACATCACCGGCACGATCTACCTGATCCAGAAGATCGGGCAGGAGATGCGCGCGCGGAACGCGGGGCGGATCCTCATCACCGGTTCCATCGCCGGCTTCATGCCGGGCAGCTTCCAGGCCGTCTACAACGGCACCAAGTCCTTCCTGAACTCCTTCTCCTGGGCGATCCGGAACGAGTTGAAGGACACCAACATCACCGTCACCTGCCTGATGCCGGGCCCGACCGACACCGAGTTCTTCGAGCGCGGCGACTTGATGGACACGCCGGTCGGCCAGGCGAAGAAGGACGATCCCGCCATGGTGGCGAAGACGGGCTTTGATGCGATGATGCGCGGCGACGGGGACGTGGTGAGCGGCCTCAAGAACAAGCTGCAATCCGCCGTGGCCAATGTCCTGCCCGCTGCCGTGACGGCGGAGATGCATCGCGGCATGGCTGAGCCCGGCCACGGCAAGAAATAACTCCCTCTCCTCAGGGCAGCTTTCCTGGCAGCGGCTGGGCGGAGGCGGAGAAGTCCTTCCACGGATCCGCCTCCTTGAGCCGCATCGGCGCCGTGCGGATGGTGAAGGCCTTCGGGTCCAGCCCCGGCCTCACCTCGGACCAGTCCAGCGGCATGGAGACGGTGGCGCCAGGCCGCGCGCGCGGCGACCAGGCGGCCACCGCGGATGCGCCGCGCGCATTGCGCTGGTAATCCAGGAAGATCCGCCCGGGGCGATCATTCTTCGCGCTGCTGGTGGTGAAGCGGTCCGGCGCCTCCTCCTCCAGCCTCGCGCAGATGCGCCCGGCCGTGTCGTGCAGCGCCTTCCAGCTCACCCCCTCCACGGGCACCACGACATGCAGCCCCTTCCCGCCCGTGGTCTTGCAGAAGGGCACGAGCCCCAGCGCCGAGACACGCTCCCGCAGCATCAGCGCCGCCTCCACCACGGCGCCGAAGGGCAGGTCCTCCGCGGGGTCGAGATCCAGGATGAGCCGGTCCGGCCTGGTGATGGCGGCGCTGCGCGCGGGCCAGGGATGGATCTCCAGCGCGCCCCATTGCGCGAGCCCGACCAGCGCCTCCGGCCTGTCCACCTGCAACAGGGAGGAGGTTTCGCCGCGCGGTTTCACCTGGCTCAGCAGGCGCGAGACGCCGCGTCCGCCATGCCGCTGGAAGAAGCGCTCTCCCCCGATCCCGTCCGGTGCGCGCAACAGGGAGAGGGGGCGGCCCTCGATCCAGGGGAACAGCCGCGGCGCCACCTGTTCCATGTATTCCGCCAGTTCGCGCTTGGTGATCCCGTCCTCCGGCCAATAGAGCTTTTCCGGATGCGAGAGGGTGACGCCCGCCACCGCCACGCGGGATGATGAGGCCGGGCGCTTCGGGGGTGGTGCCGCGGCGGCGTCCTTCTTCCGGGGCGCGGCCCGCTTGCGCGGTGGCCCCGGCGTTGCGGCGGGCTTGCCTCCCAGCGCCTCCATGTCCCGCCCCGTGGCGACGGAAGTGGTGAGGTTCGCCAGCAACGCATCCCTGTCGCCGGGGCGTGCCTCCCCATCCTCGTCCTTGATGAGAAGCCAGTTATGCTTCGCCTCGCCCCCGCGCGGGCGCATCCGCACGAGATGCCAGGCACCCCGCAGCCGCTCTCCGTGCAGGGTGAAGCGCAGGCTTCCCCTTTCCAGATCCGCCGCCGGGTCCTCGGAAGCCGGTTCCCAGCGCCCGTGGTCCCAGAGCATCACGATGCCGGCGCCATAGCCCTCCGCGATGCGCCCCTCGAACCTGCCATACTCGACCGGGTGGTCCTCCACCTCGACCGCAAGGCGTTTGTCCGCAGGGTCCAGGCTGGGGCCGCGCGCCACGGCCCAGGATTTCAGAACGCCGCCCAGTTCCAGCCGGAAATCATAGTGCAGCCGCGTGGCATCATGCTTCTGCACGACAAAGGAGAGCATCTTCGCCCGGCGCCGCTTCGGCGCGGCGCCCTCGGGCTCCGGGCTGCTGCGAAAGTCGCGCCTGGCGCGGTAGGGGGCAAGGGGATCATCGGCCATGACGCCTTCGGAACGCTGATCCTGCCGCGCCGGTTCCGGCCGGTGCTCAGGCCAGCAGGTCGCGCACCATCGGCATCACCTTGCTGCCATAGAGCTCGATGCTGCGCATCATTCTCTCATGCGGCAATGTGCCGGCGCTGTACTTCATCTCGAAGCGGGCCAGGCCCAGCGTTTTCACCGTCGCGGCGATCCGGCGGGCGACGGTCTCCGGTGCCCCGGCATAGAGGGACCCGCCCTCGATTTCCCGCTCGAAATCCCGGCGTTGCGCGGGCGGCCAGCCGCGTTCCGCCCCGATCTGGTCGCGGGAGCGCTTCCAGTGCGGCCAGAGCTCCTCCTTCGCCTGCTCATCCGTTTCGGCGACATAGCCATGGGAATGCACGCCGATGGGCTGCGGCGGCTGCTCCAGCTTCTCCAGCGCCTGGTGGAACAGGTCCACATAGGGGCGGAAGCGCGCGGGATCGCCGCCGATGATGGCCAGCATCAAGGGCATGCCGTGGCGCGCCGCGCGGATGACGGATTGCGGGCTGCCACCCACGCCGATCCAGGCCTTGAGCAGCCCCGCTTCGACGGGCGGGAAGACGCGCTGGTCCTTCAGCGGTGGGCGGATGCTGCCCTGCCAGGTCACGGGCCCTCCGCGCCGCAGCGCCGCGAAGAGGTCCAGCTTTTCCTCGAAAAGCGTCTCGTAGTCCTGCAGGTCGAAGCCGAAGAGGGGGAAGGATTCCGTGAAGGAGCCGCGCCCCAGGATCACCTCCGCCCGGCCGCCGGAAACGGCGTCCAGCGTGGAGAAGCGCTGGAACACCCGGATCGGGTCGTCCGAGCTCAGCACAGTCACCGCCGTGCCCAGGCGGATGCGGCTGGTGCGGGATGCGATGGCGCCCAGCAGCACCTCGGGCGAGGAGACGGCGAAATCGGCGCGGTGGTGCTCGCCCACGCCGAAGAAGTCGATCCCCAGCCCATCCGCCAGCACCGCCTCCTCTACCAGGTTCCGGAGCACCTGGGCATGCGGCAGCAGCGCGCCATCCGGCCCGGCCGTGACATCGCCGAAGGTGTCGAGCGCGAATTCAAGGGAAGCGGCCACGTGATGTCCTTCGTCCGTGGGGTGCGTCATTCGCCCGCTGACCTATTCACCGCCCATCGCCGGGTCGAGACGCCTCTGCCCCGGTGGCGTCAATCACCCTCATTGACGCAGGTGATGCGGGCGTCCTCAGGCGGCCAGGACGCCCGCCGAAAGGCTCGCCGCCACCGCTTCCGCGATGCGGATGCCGTCCACCCCGGCCGAGAGGATCCCGCCCGCATAGCCCGCCCCCTCGCCGGCCGGGAACAGGCCGGGCGTGTTCAGGCTCTGCCCGGTCTCGTCGCGCCGGATCCGGAGCGGCGAGGAGGTGCGGGTCTCCACCCCTGTCAGCACAGCGTCGCCCATGGCGAAGCCCTTGATCTGGCGGTCGAAGGCCGGCAGCGCCTCGCGGATCGCGGCCACGGCGAAACCGGGCAGGCACTGGGAGAGATCCGTCGGCGTCACGCCCGGCTTGTAGGAGGGGATGACCTCGCCCAGCCCGGTGGAGGGGCGCCCGGCCAGGAAATCCTCCACGCGCTGCGCGGGTGCCCGGTAATCGCCACCGCCGGCGACGAAGGCGCGTTCCTCCCAGTGCCGCTGGAAGGCGATGCCGGCGATCGGGCTGCCGGGATAGTCGCGCTCCGGCGTGATGCTCACCACGATGCCCGCATTCGCGTTGCGCTCGTTGCGCGAATACTGGCTCATCCCGTTGGTGACGACGCGGCCGGGCTCGGAGGTCGCGGCCACCACCGTGCCGCCGGGGCACATGCAGAAGGAATAGACGGCACGGCCCTCGGCCGCGGGCGTCTTGCAATGATGCACGATCTTGTAGTCGGCCGCGCCCAGCAGCGGGTGCCCGGCCTGCGGCCCGAAACGGCAGCGGTCGATCAGCCCCTGCGGGTGCTCGATCCGCACGCCGATGGAGAAGGGCTTCGCCTCCATGAACACGCCGGTCTCATGCAACATGGTGAAGGTGTCACGCGCCGAATGCCCGACCGCGAGCACGACATGGTCCGCCTCCAGGAAGGAGCCGTCCGAGAGGTGCAGGCCGCGCACGCGCCGGTCCGGCCCCAGCTCCAGCCTTTCCGCCCGCGTGCCGAAGCGGTACTGCCCGCCGAGGGATTCGATATGCGCGCGCATCTTCTCGACCATGGAGACGAGGCGGAAGGTGCCGATATGGGGCTTGGAGACATAGAGGATCTCCTCCGGCGCCCCGGCCTTCACGAACTCCTCCAGCACCTTGCGGATGCGGTTCGCATTGTCGCCGATGCCGCTGTAGAGCTTGCCGTCCGAGAAGGTGCCTGCCCCGCCCTCGCCGAACTGCACGTTGGACTCCGGGGTCAGCACGGAACGGCGCCACAGGCCCCATGTGTCCTGCGTGCGTTCACGCACCACCTTGCCGCGCTCTAACAGGATGGGCTTCAGGCCCATCTGCGCCAGGATGAGCATGGCGAAGAGGCCACATGGCCCCGCGCCCACCACCACGGGCCGCAGCCGCGGCGGCGCCGGCGGGGCGGGCGGCAGGCGGTAGGCCGTCTCCGGCGTCGGGGCCACGTGCTTTTCCCCGGCCATGCGCGCCAGCACCGCGGCCTCGTCCCGCACCGCCACGTCCAGCGTGTAGATCAGCGTGATCGCGCCGCGCCGGCGGGCATCATGGCCGCGGCGGAAGACGGTGATGTCCAGCAGATCCGCGGCAGGGATGCGCAGCCGTGCCAGCACGGCATCGCGCAGCGCATCGTCGGCATGGTCGAGGGGAAGCTTGATCTCGGTGAGGCGCAGCATGGCAGGGCGGGATATAGGGCTTGCGGGTGTGGAATAACACTCGCGCGCCGGATCCGGGGCCGCGCATTTCCCCGGACCGGCGACGAGGGCGGCTGGCCTCAACTGGCCGGGACGCTCCCGGCCAGCGCGTGCATCTCGGCCACGGCATCCGCGATCATCCGCGGCAGTCCTCCATCCAACCGGCGGGACATGACCCGGGAGATGGAGGCGTAGTACCAGAGCGTGCCCTCGCGCCCGCCCGTGAAGCGGGAGAACACGGCCTCCGCGCCATGGACCCGGATATCGGCGACGATGGCGCGGGCGTTGTGAAGCTTGTCACAGCCCGAGACGAGGAGCGCGTCGGGGCTCACCTCCTCCAGATGGGCGAGATAGGCCTCCTTCCGGGCGCGCCAGGGCGGCTTGGGCTGGGTATCCGCATCGGTGCAGGCCCGGACGATGCCCGCGACGCGCGGCCCGAAGCGCTCGCGGATCTCGGCCTCGTGCTCGGCCCCGCAATCCTCGATGAGGTCGTGCAGCAGGCCGGCGCAGGCCTGCTCCTCGTCCCCGCCCTGTTCCATCACCAGGGCCGCCACCGCGAAGAGATGGCTGGCATAGGGGATGGCGGTTCCCTTGCGCAGCTGGCCGGCATGGAGCCGGATGGCGAGCATGGCGGCCTCGGCCAGCATGGATGATGCCTGATTTGAGCCTGTCAGCGTCAAAGCTTCCTCTCTTTTCGTGTTGATGTTCTGGGATCGGTTCTGGTGCGGCGCTGCGTCCCAAGGTCCCGGGCCACTGGCCTCGCGGGCTTCCCCGCCGTTCCGTGCGGCTGGGGAAAGTGGGATGGAGCGTTCCGAATCGGCATCGCGTACCGGATTGTCGTCCCGCCACGACCATGCCGCCACCGCATGGCCGGCATGGCGGGATTGCCGCCATCGCGCGGCCCGGGGCGGAGCGGGATAGCTGCCGAAAAGAGGCGCCCCTGGAGCCGCCTAGACCGACATCCCCGCGCACCATCCGGACGACCAGGCCCATTGGAAATTGTATCCGCCCAGCCAGCCTGTGACGTCCACCGCCTCCCCGATCACATGCAGGCCCGGCACATCCTGGGCGGCCATGGTCTGGGAGGAGAGGGCGGCGGTGTCCACGCCGCCGGCCATCACCTCGGCCTTGGCATAGCCTTCCGTGCCCGTGGGGGTCAGCGCCATGCCCTTCAGCAGGGTGGCGACCTCCTTGAGGGCCTTGTTGCCCAGCTCGCCGATGGGGCGCGTGTGCTGGGCCAGCCGCACCTGCCCGAGCGCCGAGGCCAGGCGCTGGGGAAGCTGCTCGGCCAGCACCGTGTGCAGCGCCGCCTTAGGGCGCTCGTTCTTCCGGGCCAGCAACCAGGCGGTGGCATCCACATCCGGCAGCAGGTCCAGCGTCACCGCCTCTCCTGCGCGCCAGGGGGTGGAAACCTGCAGGATTGCCGGGCCGGACAGGCCGCGATGGGTAAACAGCATCGCCTCCCGGAACCGCGTCTTGCCCGCACGGGCCTCGACGGGAAGGGAGACGCCGGAAATGGGCCGCATCAACGCCAGATCCGCCTCCCCGAAGGTCAGCGGCACCAGGGCCGGGCGGGTCTCCACGATGGGCAGGCCGAAGCGGCGCGCGACCTCCAGGGAAAGCCCGGTCGCGCCCATCTTCGGGATGGAGAGGCCGCCGGTCGCCAGCACCAGGGCGGGCGCGGTGAAGGTGCCGCGATCCGTTTCCACCCGGAAGGCCTCGGCGCGGCTCACATCCACGACCCGGTGCCGCAGGCGAAGATCAACCCCCGCCGCCTCGCACTCATCCAGCAGCAGGCCGACGATGGCGCGCGCCGAGCCGTCGCAGAAGAGCTGGCCCAGCGTCTTCTCGTGATAGGGAATGCGGTGCTTCTCCACCAGCGCGATGAAGTCGTGCTGCGTGTAGCGGGAGAGGGCCGAGCGCGCGAAATGCGGATTGGCCGAGAAGAAGCGCGAGGGCTCCGTGCCCGTGTTCGTGAAGTTGCAGCGCCCGCCGCCGGAGATCAGGATCTTCGCCCCCGGTGCCTCGGCATGGTCCAGCAGCAGCACGCGCCTGCCGCGCCGCCCCGCCGTGAAGGCGCACATCATCCCCGCCGCGCCGGCGCCCAGGATGATCGCGTCGAAGTGGTTGTTCATCCCATCAGGCGTTTAATGATGGAGAGCGGCGCCTTGTAGGGCGGATAACGCATGGCCGGATCGATGCCCGCGGGCTGCCGGAAGACCGCGCGCGCGTTGGAGAAGGCCTCGAACCCGGCCTGCCCGTGGTAGCGCCCCTGCCCGCTCGGCCCCACGCCGCCGAAGGGCAGGTCCGGCACGGTGCAGTGGACGAGGTTCTCGTTCACGCAGAACCCGCCGGATGGCAGCGCGGCCGCCACCGCATCGGCCAGGCCCTGGTCGCGGGTATGGACATAGAGCGCCAGCGGTGCCGGCAGGCCAGAGAGCCCCGCCAGAAGCTCCGCCCGGTCCCGCCAGGTCACGATGGGCAGGATGGGGCCGAAGATCTCCTCCCGCAGCAGGGCGGGGGCGGGGTCGGCCAGGAGCGTCGGCTGGATATGCAGCGCGTTTTCGTCCACCGCGCCGCCATGCAGCACGCGGCCCCGCGCCAGCAGCGCCTTCAGCCGCCCGAGATGGCGCGCATCCACCACGCGTTGCATCCCGCGCCCGTCTGCGCCGTAGAAGCGCGTGATCGTCTCGCGCAGGGCGGCGATGAGCGGCTCGGCGCGGCTCTCATGCACCAGCAGGTGGTTGGGGGCCAGGCAGGTCTGGCCCGCATTCAGGAACTTTGCCCAGGCGATGCGCCGCGCCGTGACCACGGGCTCTGCGCTCTCATCCACGATGCAGGGATTGGCCCCGCCCAGCTCCAGCGTGGTGGTGGCCAGGTTGCGCGCGGCGGCCTCGGCCACCTTTCGGCCGGTTTCGGTGCTGCCGGTGAAGAAGATGTGGCCGAAGGGCTGCGCCGTCAGCGCCGCGGCCATGTCCGGCCCGCCCTGCACGACCTGCACATGGCCGGGGGCGAAGCAGAGCGCCGCCAGCCGTGCCAGCGCCGCCGCCGTGGCCGGAGCCACTTCCGAAGGCTTGAGCACCACGGCGTTTCCGGCGGCGATGGCGCTGACCAGGGGCACGAGGCAGAGCTGCACCGGGTAGTTCCAGGGGCCAAGGATCAGCACCGCCCCTCGGGGCTCCATGCGCAGCGCGGCGCGGCCGGGGAAGTGGAACCAGCGCCCCCTCACCCGCCGCTCCGCCGCCCAGCGGGGCAGGCGCTTGAGGGCGAGCGCGATCTCCTGCCGCACGAGCAGGATCTCGGAGGTCCAGGCCTCGAATTCCGACTTGCCGAGATCGGAATGCAGGGCGGCGAGCAGTTCCGGCTCCATGGCCTCAAGCCCGTCCCGCAGGGCGATCAGCGCGGCACGCCGTGCGTCCAGGGGTCTTGTCTTGCCCGTGGAGAAATGGGCACGGGCGGCGTCCAGCAGGGCGGGGGCTTCGGCCATGCCCTGCTGTAAACCGATCGGCCCCTGAAGGCGATGGAGCGGCACGCAGGATTTTACCCGGGTTTATTCTTGCGCAGATTTTCTTCCGGGTATAATGCGGGTACCCACCCCGGACGCGATCAAGGAGCAGCCCATGCTCGGGCAGGAGAGGCGGGCCGCCGTTGCGGCCTACAAGGAGCGCAAGATCCCGGCAGGCGTCTACGCGCTGCGCTGCGCGCCCACAGGGGAAGCCTGGGTGGGCGCCGCGCCCGATCTCGGCACCATCCAAAACCGGATCTGGTTCCAGCTGAGGATGGGCGGCTGCCCCTTCCCCACGCTCCAGGCTGCCTGGAACGCGCATGGCGAGGACGCGATCGCCTTCGAGGTGCTGGAAGGGCTGCCGGAGGAAACCCTGCCCTATGCCCGGAACGCGGCATTGAAGGAACGCAGGCAGCACTGGGCCGGGCAACTGGGCGCGCGGATCATCTGATATCCGGACGTGCTTCCTGCTCCTGGAATGCTCGTGCTTCCCGGGGAGAGGAAGAAGGAATTCTTCCTCTCCCCGGACCCCTCACCATCATCTTCTTCTATCAGTTGGGGCGGTTCGGCTGGCGGTGCGCCTCCGGTCCATGACCGGAGGCGACTGCAGGGGCAGGATGGGGAATAAGAAACCCCGTGTTGCACCGCATCCGCGGCAGCCAGACGGGGTTCCAAGGGCCTCAGGCCCTTGGCGGGCGAGATCCGGAGAGGGCAGAGCCCTCTCCGGGAACCACGAACCCCGGCAGATCCCCCGGTGGACGCCCTGCGCCGCCCGTCCGATAGAGGAAGCAGCCAAGCAATGAGGGGATGCCATGCACATCATCGTGCTGCCGGGCGATGGGATAGGGCCGGAGATCACCGATGCCGCGTTGGCCGTGCTGGATGCCGCGGCCAACCGCCACGGCCTGAACCTGAACCTCACGCATGATGTCGCCGGGCATGAAAGCCTGCGCCGTTATGGCACCACGCTTCGCCCGGGCCTGCTGGAGATCGTGAAGCAGGCGGACGGGCTGCTGATGGGCCCCATGTCCACCTATGACTACACGGATGAGAGCAAGGGCGGGATCAATCCTTCCGCCTATTTCCGCAAGCGCCTGGATCTTTTCGCCAATATCCGCCCGGCCCGCACCTATCCCGGCGTGCCCCACCCGGCCATGCGCGACTTCGACCTGGTGGTGGTGCGCGAGAACACCGAGGGCTTCTACGCCGACCGCAACATGGAGAAAGGCGGCGCCGAGATGCTGGTGACGCCGGATGTCTGCATTTCCCTCCGCCGCATCACCCGCCCCTGCTGCGCCCGCATCGCGAAGGCCGCCTTCCGCCTGGCCACGGCGCGGCGCGGGCGCGTGACCGCCGTGCACAAGGCGAATGTGCTGGCCCTGGGCGACGGCATGTTCCTGGAGGAATGCCGCAAGGCGGCGGAGCGCTTCCCTGGCGTGGTGCTGGAGGAGGTGATCGTGGATGCCATGGCCGCGCTGCTGATCCGCGATCCCTCGCGCTTCGACGTGATCGTTACCACCAACATGTTCGGCGACATCCTCTCGGACATGACCGCCGAGCTTTCAGGTAGTATCGGCCTGGGCGGGTCGGTGAATGCCGGGATGGAGCATGCCATGGCCCAGGCCGCCCATGGCTCCGCGCCCGATATCGCGGGGCAGGACCGGGCGAACCCGCTCTCCCTCATCCTTTCCGTCGCCCAGCTGCTGGACTGGCACGGCGGCCGCCGCGGCGGGGATGCCTATATGCGCGCCGCGCGCTCGATCGAGGCCGCGGTGGCCGAGGCTGTCTCGGCCGGGGATATCACGGCCGACCTGGGCGGCAGGCTGGGCACGCGCGCGGCCGGGGAGGCTGTCGCGGCGCGGCTGCGCTGATCCGTCCTATCGCCGCGCCAGGTGGTGGATGAGCTGCGCGCGCAGCCAAGCCTCACCCGGATCCTGGTCCACGGCCGTGCGCCAGGCCATGTAGGTAACGGCCTCCGGGCAGGCGAAGGGAGGCGGATCGGCCGCAAGGCCCTCCATCCCACCCAGCGCCGCCACCGCATCCACCACGGCCTCGCTGACCAGGCAGAGCAGGTCCGTCCCGATCAGCGTGCGCGGCATCAGCCCGAAATCCGGCACGCCCAGGACGATCTGGCGGCTGCGGCCCAGCTTCGCCAGCTCCTCATCGGCGATGCCGGACAGGTCCCCGCGGGGCGTGACCAGCATATGCGGCCGGGCGCAGTAGCTATCGAGGTCCACCGGCCCAGGCGACTCCGCATCCCGCAGCACGCGCCAGCCGCAGCGGCGAAGCACGCGCTGCTTGGCGGCTGCCGGCAGGTCCTCGACATGGCCCACCGCCATGTTGATCTCCCGCGAATCCAGCATGCGCGGGATGGTGCGGTAGGTGGCCGCGCGGATGATGATCCGGCAACGCGGCGCCGCCTTCCGCAGCCGGGGCAGCACCGGGATCATCGCCATCTGGATGTCCTCGCTCATGCCGATGCGGAAGGTACGGGTGTCGGTCGCGGGATCGAAGGGAATGGAACCGGCGATCGCCCCGGCCACGGCCTGCATGGCGGGGGCAAGCTGATCCATCAGCGCCTGCGCCCGGGGTGTGGGCTCCAGGACGCGCCCGTTCCGCACGAAGAGCTCATCCCCGAAGAAGGCGCGCAGCCGGCCGAGGGCGGAGGAGGTGGCTGGCTGGGAAAGGAACAGGACCTCCCCGGCACGGGTGACACTCCGTTCCCGCATCAGCGCCGCGAAAACGGGAAGCAGGTTCAGGTCCAGCTTCCGCAGCCCGCCATCATCCGTCCTCTGCGCCAAGCCCGGCCTCCCGCATAAATCCATTCACGGGACGAATATGGGCGGGCAGCCCCTGCGGCGCGAGACCGTGAGGAGCCGCCCTTCCCGCAGAGGCAGCCTCAGCCCCGCCGCAGGTTCCACATATAGGGGTTGGGGCCCTGCAGAACGCCTGAGAGGTCGGACCGGAAGCCGGTCTTGAGCACGAAGAGCCCGCTGGGCGCGAAGCCCACATGGTCCCAGGCGGAACGCTGCACATCCGCGAAGGCCTGCGCCTGGGCCCGGGCATCGACCGCGTAGAGCCAGCGCTCGATGTTCCTCTCCGTTTCCGGATCGGTCGGCCAGCCGAACCAGGCCGTCGGGCCATCGCCGCGGATGCCGGAATTCACCGCGGGATTGGCGATGGAAGCGGCGGGGAAGTTGGTGGGATAGATGCTCCACCCGCCATGATCCGCATCTTCACGCGAGTTGCGGCGGCTGAGCATCGCGGCCCAGTCCATCTCCTGCAGCTCCACCCGGAAACCGAGCTGGCGGCAGACATCGGCGGCCAGCCGCCCCTGCGGCGCCACGGCGGCAAAGTCCGTGGGGTTGATCACCACCACCTTCGCCCCTTCCACTCCGGCGGCACGGATCACGGCGCGTGCCTTGTCGAAATCGCGGGGCGGGGCCGGGAACTCGGCCACGCCCGGCAGGGTGCAGGGGAAGAGGGCGTGGCACTCGCGCCAGTCGCCCGGGGCGGCCACGGCCGTCATGTGGTCGGGCTGGCTGATGCAGTCCCGCACCGCGCGCCGCACCTCCACCTTGTTGAAGGGGGCGTGGAGGTGGTTGAAGCGGATGACGCCGAGAAAGCCGATCGGGTCGTAGATCTGGGTGCGGATATTCCGGTCCCGCTGCAGCAGCGGCAGCAGGTCCGGCAGAGGGTATTCCACCCAGTCCACCTCGCCGCGCTGCAGGGCTGCGCCGGCCGTCGCGCCATCGGGGATGATGTGCCACTCCAGCCGGTCGAAATGCACGCGCTTGCCGCCCGAGGCGCCCTCGGCCGGCTCGTCACGCGGGACATAGGCCTCGTTCCGGGCATAGGCGACGAAGCTGCCGGGGTTGAACTCGCCTGCCAGGAACTTCCAGGGCCCGCTGCCGATCATCTCCGGCACGGGCTTGTCCGGCGCGGTGGAAGCCAGGCGCTCAGGCATGATGAAGGGGGGCACGCCCGCCGGCTTGCCCAGGGCATATAGCATGGCGGGGAAGGGCCGGTTCAGGCGGATGGTCAGGGTGCGGTCATCCGGAGCGCCCCATTCGGCCACGGCCCGGCCCAGGATCTGCCCGAACAGGTCCCGCACGCACCAGCGCTTCAGGCTGGCCACGCAGTCCCGGGCGCGCACGGGCTCACCGTCATGAAAACGAAGGCCATCCCGCAGGCGAATGGTCCAGAGCAGCCCATCCGGGCTCATCTCATGCCCCGCCGCCATCTGCGGGCGGGGGTTCAGCTTTCCATCCGTGCCAAAGAGCGTGTCGAAGACGCAGAAGCCATGGGTGGTGCTGATCGTGGCGTTCTGCACGATCGGGTCCAGCGCCGTCAGCGCCGCCTGGGGCACGAAGCGAAGCGTGCGGGCCCGGGCCGGTTGGGCCAGTGCGGGTAGTGGGAGCGCCGCAAGAGCGGCGCCCGTCAGCAGAGATCGGCGATGCACGGGGCTTCCTCCATCCCGCGATCGGGGGAAGGAAGCGGGGCCGGACCCGGGCCCCCGGCACGCGGCAGCACCGCGCGCTGCCGGGGCAGGCGGTAGGGCCGCTTCACGCGCGAGGGGCGCCTGGTCGTCATGGTGCACCGATCCCTACGCCGGTCCGAACCGGGTCAGGTTCCAGGGGTCGCGGGTCTCCCCGCCTCTCAGCCCGGAATGGGCTCCCCCCGATGTCCGCCGGCGGTATGGAACAGCCGCCCGCCCGAAGCAAGAAGGGCGGGCCGGAGGGTGGATGGTGGGGCCGGCAGCCCGGCGCTATACGGTTCCCGACAAGCCACCGCCCATGGAGCGCGCTGATGCCCATCTGCCCTTCCGCGCAGCGACCGGAGGCCTGCCACCCCGCCGGCCTGCGCGCGGCCTGATCATGGGGCGCATTCTCGTCACCGGCGCGGCCGGCTTCATCGGCGCGCATCTCTGCCAGGCCCTGCTGGCCAGGGGCGACGAGGTGATCGGGATTGACAACTTCAATCCCTATTATGATCCCGCGCTGAAGGAGGCCCGGGTGATGGCGCTGACGGGCAATGCCCGCCCAGGCGCCTTCCGGATGCACCGGATCGACCTGGCGGATACGGAGGCGCTGCTGGCGCTGATGGCGGCGCATCCCGAGATCGACCGTGTCGCCCATCTGGGCGCCCAGGCCGGGGTGCGCTGGTCCCTCCAGGCACCCTTCGCCTACACGGCGGCCAATGTCACCGGCCATCTCGGCATTCTCGAGGGCGTGAGACGCAGCGAGGGGCGGATCGGCCACACCGTCTATGCCTCCACCAGCTCGGTCTATGGCTCCCGCACCGATGGCGGCTCCTTCCAGGAGACGGACCGGGTGGATCATCCCGCCTCGCTCTATGCCGCCACCAAGCGCGCGGGCGAGCTGATGAGCAGCGTCTACACCGATCTCTACCACCTGCCGCTCACCGGGCTGCGCTTCTTCACGGTCTACGGGCCCTGGGGCCGGCCGGACATGGCTTATTGGCTCTTCACCGAGGCCATGCTGAAGGGCCGCCCGATCGAACTGTTCAACGAAGGGCGCATGCGCCGTGACTTCACCTTCGTCTCGGACATCGTGGCCGGGGTGATCGCTGCCCTGGACCAACCCCCGGCCGATGGCGGGCACCGCCTCTATAATATCGGCAACAGCAACCCGGAGGAGCTGCTCGACATGGTCGGCCTCCTCGAGGAGCTGCTGGGCGTGCAGGCCCATCGCGTTCTCAAGCCCATGCAGCCCGGCGACGTGCCGGCCACCTTCGCCGACGTGTCCGCCATGAAGCGGGACTTCGGCTGGGAACCCACCACGGATCTCCGCACCGGCCTCTCCCATTTCGTGGCCTGGTGGCGGAACCATTTCGGCTAGCATGGCTTATCGCCACCGGCCGGCATGGCTGCGTGCCGCCCTGCCCCTTCATCCCGACCTTCAGGAGGCGTGAGCGATGCCCACATCCTCCTCGCCCGTCGATGCGCCCATCATCATCTTCTCCTTCACGCGGCCGGATTATCTCCGGAAGCTTTGCGAATCCATGAAGGCGCAGCAGGGCGTCTCCATTTCGGACGAGCAGGTGCATCTTCTGCAGGACGGCTCCCGGTCGCGCCGCTCCGGCATCGTCTATGGTGAGCCTGAACTGATCGAGGCGAGCATCGCCACCTTCCGCGAGATCTTCCCCCGCGGGCATGTGCATGCCTCACCCGAGAATCTCGGCATCGCGCTGAACCTGCATCGCGGCGAGAAGCTGGCATTCGACACGCTGAAGGCCGAGGTTGCCTATTTCTTCGAGGAGGATCTCGAGCTAGGCCCCTGTTACCTGGCCATGCTGGAGCAACTGCGGCGCCTGCTGATGCCGCACAAGGATATCGGCTATTTCGCCGCCTATGGCGATCATCTCCGCGCCTCCGATCCACAGGCGCCGAAGCTGGTGCCCATGGAGCATCACTGGGGATTTGCCCTCACGCGGCGCTGCTGGCGTGCGATGCAGCCCTGGCTCAAGCCTTTCCATGAAGTCTATGCGCAGGTGGACTATCAGGCCCGCCCGCATCTTCGGATCGTGGAGCTCTACGACGCGAAGGCTGTCTCCAGCACCGCATCCTCGCAGGACGTGGCCAAGACCATGGCCTGCGCCGATCTCGGCTTCGCCCGCATCAACACCGACGTCTGCTACGCGCGCTATATCGGGGCGCAGGGCGAATCCTTCAAACCGGCCAACTTCGAGAAGCTCGGCTTCGGCAGCATGGCTTATGTCGGCTCCCTGCCGGCCACCCTGCCCGCGGCAACGCCGGACATCATCGCCGAGATCATCGCGACGAAGCGCGCGGCCTGCGCCGCCCACCGCCAGACCGCCTATCCTGCCCAGTTGGAGGAGATGCGCAGGCACCTGTTCAACCCGGACCGGCCGGTAACGCGGGAGGAGATCGACTGGCTCTGGCGGCTGGTGATGGACCGCCTGCCCAATGACGAGGCCTATTACACACAGAACGTTGGCCAGCGCACTCTGCGGCAGATCCGCCGTTCCCTACTGCGGAGTAAGGAAGCGCAGGGAAAAGGCTTCTACCTGGCCTGAGAGTCCGCTCCCGGCAGGGCGCCGATCATCGCCTCGATCTGGTCCGGGCGCGGCCTGGAATGGCGGCTCCAGCTGACATTCTCGCGCAGCACCCGCGCCGGAACGCCGGCCACCAGCACGCGAGGCCCCACATCCCCGGTCACCACCGCCCGTCCCGCCACGATTGATCCCGCGCCGATCGTGACTCCCTTCATCAGCAGCGCGTCCTGCCCGATCCACACATGGGGCTCGATCACCACCGGCGCCGGAAAATTCACCTGACTGCGCGTGCCGAGATCGATGATGGCGTGCGAATCCGAGGTTCGGATCGTGATCCCCGTCGCGAACATGGCGTCATCGCCCACCAGCACCGCGCCCTCGGGCCCCTCCGCCAGCATGTTGGTGCGGTTCGAGGTGAGGCCGTGGCCGAGGAAAATGAGAGAGCGCTCCCCGCGCATGGTGCAATGGACCATGGCGATCGAAGGGTTGTCCCAGCCTGTGGAGGCCAGCAGATGGCCGCGCCCGACCGCCGAGATCTCGCCGGCCAGCCGCGCATGGCGCCCCAGCAGGATCGTGCTGCCGCTCGCGCGGGAGAGATCGATGGACAGCCGCTGCTTCGGCGTGCGCGCATCCAGCAGAAGCCGGTTCCCCTTCCCCAACCCGTTTTTCACGGTCACGCCACGTTCGGCGAGAACCGGAAGCGCCGCTTCGTCAAGCGCGATCTCCAGGACTTCGCTGATCTCCGGGGGTGTCCAGCCCTGGCCGAAGCGCAGGGCTGTCGGCCAGGCGGGATGGGCGCCGAGCAGGGCGGCCGGCGTGTTCTCGGGAGAGAAGACAGGATGCACGCTCATGTCTCCTCCAAGGCTGCGCCCATCCAGGCCGGGTGGAGACTCCTCAGCCCCGCCGGATGCGTCAAGGCGGCCATCCCTTGGCTTGACACTCATTGAGGCGCGCGCGCCTTATGCGCCCGCCCTTGAACATCGGGCATCCGCAGGACCACAGGGACGGAATGCGCCATCCTCCGATCGCCGTGATGTCGTTCAACCGGCCGGATTACCTGCGTCAGGTCCTCGCATCCCTCGCCGCGCAGCAGGATGCGCGGATCGAGGAGCGCCAGGTCTTCCTCTTCCAGGACCACTGGAACAACCGCCGCAGCGGGCGGGTGAAGGCGGACGCGAAGGACATCGATGCCAGCATCGCCACCTTCCGCGAGATCTTTCCCCGTGGCGAGGTCCTCGCCGCCGAGGAGAATCTCGGCGTCGCCGAGAACTTCCTCCGCGCCGAAACCCTGTTCTTCCGCGAGATGAAGGCTGATTGCGCCTATTTCCTGGAAGACGACCTCGTTCTTGCGCCGCGCTACCTTCGCATCATGGACATGCTGCGCACCGGGGCGGAGGGCACGCCGGAGATCGGCTATTTCGCCGCCTATGGCCATCTCACCGCCAGCGCGGCGGACCAGCTGAAACACCGCAGGATGCTGCGCCGGATCGGCCATCTGTGGGGCTTCGGCCTGTTCCGCCGCCATTGGGAGGCGATGCAGCCCCTCATGGCCGACTACTACGAGATGGTGCTCGGCCGGGACTACAAGGATCGTTCCACGCCCGATATCCGGCGGCGCTACCGGGAGCGCGACATCCTGGTCGGCGTCACCTCGCAGGACGATGTGAAGAAGGCAGTGACCTACGCTCTCGGCCACGTCGCCCTGAACACGCATCTCGTCAGCGGGCGCTATATCGGCGCGGTCGGGCTGCATATGAGCCAGGAGCGCTTCGACCAAGCCGGATATGCCCGGACCGTCTGGATCGACCCGGAGGAACTGGCCTTCGACTTCCCCGATGCCCCGGCCCTGGCAGCCATGCAGGCCGAGGAGACGGAACGGCGCCGCCAAGCCATCGAGAACGAAGCGAAGCCGCAGCCCAAGTCGCCCGCACCCAGGCCGGCCCCAAAGCCGGCAACACCGCCAGCGCCCTCCCGCCGCCCGGTCCCGGAAGGGGACACCAAGGCACGCCCCTTGCTGCGTGGCCCGCATATGAGCGCGGAGGAGCGGCAGCTCCTGGAGCGGATGCTCGCTTCCGGCCGGCGGCGCTACGCGGAGTTCGGCACGGGCGGTTCGACGCTGCTCGCGGCGCGGCAGGGCTTCGATCTGATGGTGGGCGTGGAGTCGGATCCCGCCTGGGCCAGAACCGTGCGCGAGGATGAGGAAGTGGCCGCCGTCATCGCGGCGGGGCGCGCCTCCATCCTCCACGCCGATATCGGCCCCGTGGGGGCCTGGGGCTCGCCGGTGGACCGCAACGCGATTCGTCCATGGCCGAACTACATCGCCCGGATGTGGGAGGAATGGGACCGGCTCGGGACATTTCCGGACCTCGTCTTCGTCGATGGCCGTTTTCGCGTGGCCTGCTGCCTTTCCACCGCCCTGCTGGCCGCGGCACATCGCGGGCAACACCCACCACCGCTCGTCATGATCCATGATGTCGGCGAGCGCCGCCCCAATTACGACCGCGCGCTCGACTTCTTCCATATCGAGGAACAGGTGGGCACGCTGCGGGTGATGTCGCCACGCCTCCTGCGCTCTCCCGAGGCGATCCTCGCCGCTTTTCTTGGACGGATCTTCGAGGTCGTCTGACTCATGCGGTTACGGATGATTGCCGAAGGGCATCCTTCGTGGTGAAATGGCAGGGTGTTACACGCGCTTCGGGTGGGCCTTCCATTGAGGGTGCCTCGCCTTCAGCACCTTGATGGGTCAAGTCCGAGAATCTGCATGCCACTCCGGCTCGGGACGATCGGAACGTGATCCGCGGACATCTTGATGCCCTGACGGCTGCCGGCTTCGTCGAAGGATGGGCCTTTGACCGTGAAACCCCGGCACGCCCGGTTCAGGTGCGCGTGGTGGATCCGGAGGGGGCAGAGCTTGCTCTCGGTCACGCGCATCTCTTTCGTGCGGACCTCGCCAATGTGAATTTCGGATATGGCTGGTGCGCCTTCCGCCTCCGGCTGGGGCGGCCCGTCCAGGAGGTCGCCGGCATTCCCGTGAGCCTCCAGGCCGCGGAAACCGGGGAAGAGATCCAGCCCGCGCGCGTGCTGAAACTGCGGGATGGCGCCGAGCCCATCGGCAACAGCCTGGCCCGGGTGGTAGCCGCCGATCCGCTGGTTGCCGGATCGATCGAGCAACTCCGGGGCTATGCGCCCGTGCTGCAGGACTTCATGTCCCGGCGCGGCATCCCGGAGTTCATCCGCACGGCCTATCTCTATGTGCTCGGCCGCCCGGCCGACGAGGATGGGATCCGCAGCTATGCGCCCCTGCTCGGCATCGGGGCTCTCACCCCTTTCGGCCTGCTGGCCGTGCTCGCCGCCAGCGAGGAGTTCCGCGCACGCCCCCGCGCGCTTCTGGCCCCCAATACGCCGGCCTTCGTCTTCGGCATCCATGACTGAGAGCGGTTCGGCCATTTCCCATGCCTGACGACGCACCGCCCGCTCAGTCCGTTTTCGGGCCACGGATCTTGGTTTCCCTGCCCGGCTCCTGGCTTCCGGCACTGAAAATTCCCGGCTCCCTCTTCGGGCGGGACGCGCTGCGCGACGTGGTGATGCCCATCGAGTTGCGCGCCGCACTCGCCCTGCTGACCCAGGAAGCCACGGCGCACCTCATCACCATGCAGTTCGTCGCGCGGCCGGAGATCTTCACGCATGGCCGGGCCCGCGCATGGCTCGACCAGCGCATCGGGGATACGCAGGACCATGTGGCGCTTACCGATGGTCACACCCTGCGGGCCATCCCTGGCCTCAGGAACCACATGTTCTTCTATCCCCGGGGCAATCCGGGGAAGGAGGCGGCGCTGCGGAACCTGCTGCGCCTGGCGCCGGAGCTGTTCTCGGGCCTTGCCTCGCAGATCAATGGCGGGATCGGCTATCGCTGCGGCGATGCCTGGCACCGCCCATCCGCGATGCATCTGCGCCTCCGCCAAACACCGGCCATGGGCGTGGTTGAGCGTTTTCCTTTCTCCTGCGCTCCGCTGGGGCCACTGGGCACGCGCGACATCGAACCCGCCCCGCCCGACACACCGCTCCCGGCCGACCGTCCGATCCGCTACATCCCGCTGAGCGAGACGGCGCTGGCCGATACCGCTTTCCTGCGCATGGTGGCCCAGGAGGTGCTGCGGGCGATCTTCGGCGGGCCCGAGCTTGTGCTCCTCGAGCTGCCCCGTCCTGAGGGCGGCGCCGAGGTGGCCGGGCGGATCGCGGCGGCCGTCAAGGCCTTCAATGCCATCGGGGTAACCTTTCCGCGCACCGAGTCCTGGGCCGCCCAGTTCGTCACCGCCCCGCCACGCGACACGCCGCTGGGTTCCATCCTCCTGCATCCCGGCATCCCATTCTGGTGTTACGGACTGGATTTCTACGCAATGGCGGAGCGCATCGAGGTGGCAGGCAGCGGCATGGCCAGCCGGTTCCGCGCCCTTCTCTCGGCCTGGCTGGAGCGGGACGTGACGCTGCTTCGCCTGGGCAGCACCGGATGGGCAGCGCGCGTCACTTTGAGCGACACGCCATGACGGAGACCACCCCGAAACCGCGCCTGACCTTGGACATCACGCCGCTGCTCGAGGATGAGTGGACCGGCATCTCGGTCTTCACGCGCCGCCTTGCCCAGGCGCTGGAGCGGAGCGGCCGCGTCGAGCTGGACTACGGCATCCGCATGACGCGCATCGCCGCACCCGAGGTGCGGGAAACCATCCGGCACGGGTCCGGCTCCTTCCTGCGCGGCCGGATCAATGGCCGCCCGTCCGACGCTTTCGAGCCGATCGATTCCTCGCTGCCGCTCCTGTACCCCTCGGTGAAGGAGAATTTCGGCCTCGCGCGTCGCGAGGCGAGCACCATCCACGACATCAGCACGCTGGTGATGCCCGAGACGCATGACCAGGCGAATGTGGCCTATCACCTGGAGCCGCTGCGCGATCAGATCACCAGCGACGAGGTTGTCTTCTGCGTTTCCGAGGCCACTCGGGCCGCGCTGTCCGATACCTTTCCCTGGGTCGCGCCCAAGACCCGGCTGCTGATGCAGTATGCGGACTGGCCCGAGCATTTCCCCCTGCTCGACCGGAACCAGCCCACGGTGGAACTGGGTCGCTACGCGGTGGTGATCGGCACGATCGAGCCGCGGAAGAACCTCGATCTCCTCCTGCGCGCGCTGGAGCATCCCTCCGTCATCGCGTCGGACCTCACCTTCATCGTCATCGGCCGCCGCGGCTGGCTGGCGGACCAGGCACTCGCCAGGCTGCGCCCCCAGGCGCAGCAGAAGGTGAAGTTCACCGGATTCGTCTCGGAATTCGTGAAGTACCGGCTGCTCAAGGCCGCCGAATTCCTCATTCTCACCTCCGTCTACGAGGGCTTCGGCATTCCCGCGGTGGAGGCGATGAGCCTGGGCAAGCCCGTCCTGGCTTCCCTCACCTCCAGCTTCCCCGAGGTGATCGGGGATGGCGGCGTGTTCTTCGATCCCTTTTCGGTGGATGAGTTCGCCGCGGGGCTGAAGGAGATTTCCGATCCTCGCCGCATCGCAGAGCTTGCCCCGCTGGCGCTGCAGCAGGCCGCCTCCTTCACGCCGGATCGCATGGCCGCGCCCGTTCTGGAATGGATCGGGGCCTGAGGCCCGCTGGCCGGGGCAGCGCGCCCCGGCCGCCGCCGCTCAGAATTCCAGCAGGTTCTCGCGGAAGGTGGCGTGCCCATAGGCTTTCCGCACCAGGCCGCGCGCCTGCAGGGCGGGCACCAGCCCCTCGGCCACCTCGGCCACCACGCGGCGGCTCACATCACCCATGGAGAGGAGGAAGCCGTCCCCGCCGACCTCCTGCATCACCTCGGCCATCTGCCCGGCGATGCTGTCCACCGTGCCGCAGAGATCCACCGAGAGGCCGGTCGCGCTGTAATCGGTGAAGGCCTGGCGCAGCGTCTTCCCGCCGGCGCCCAGCTTCTTCAGCGTGTCCAGGTTCTGCTGGTGGCCGTTGGTGCGCAGGTTCTCGTCGATCGGCTTGTCCAGGTCGAAGCCGGCGAAGTCGATATTGGTTACCTTGCTGAAATGGGCGAGGCGCTGCGCGATCTTGCGGTCCGCGATCGCGATGCGCTCCAGGCGCCGCAGCTCGGCATGCTCCGCGCTCTCGCCGATGATCGGGTTGACGAGGAAAAGGACCTTGATGTGGTCGGGGTTCCGGCCCACCGCCGTGGCGCGGGCACGGATGTCGTTCCGGTAGGCCTTCATGGCCTCGATGCCCTTGGGGTTTGCCACCACGGTCTCCCCATGGGTGGCGGCGAATTGTCGCCCGCGCGGGCTGCCGCCGGCCTGGGCGATTACCGGGCGCCCCTGGATACAGGGGCCGGAATTCAGCGGCCCGCGGGAGGAGTACCACTTGCCCTTGAAGTCCACGGCGTGAACCTTAGTGTGGTCCACCAGCACGCCGCTTTCGGTGTCGGCCAGGATTGCGCCCGGTTCCCAGCAATCCCACAGCGCGTTCACGCAGGCCATGTATTCATCGGCCATGTCGTAGCGCAGGTCATGCTCGGGCAACCCGTCCAGGCCGTAGTTGCGCGCGGCCATGTCGCTGCTGCCCGTCACCATGTTCCAGCCCGCGCGCCCCGCCGAGACCTGGTCCAGCGTGGCGATGATCCGCGCGAGGAGATAGGGGTGATGCGTGAAGGTGGCGAGGGTGGTGGCCACGCCGATCCTCTTCGTCGCAGCGAAGAGCAGCGTCGCGATGATCGAGGGGTCCTGCCGCGGCACGGAGAGCCCGTTCCTCAGGTAGATCTCGCGCGAGCCGCCATAGGCCTCACCGACATAGGAGCTGTCCTCGAGGAGGATGTAGTCGAAGCAGGCGCGCTCCAGCGCCCGCGCCATGTCGATGAACAGGTCCGGATGGCGCCAGTCCCGGCCGATCTGGCCTGTCCAGGGCTCGCCCCAGGCCTGCACGCTGGAACCCTGCAGAAACCAGCCGAGATGGAAGGGTCGCGCCGCCATGCACCGTCTCCGATTGCCAATGTCCCGGAGCCTCCGGGAAGGTCACCCAGAGGCTCCCCCAGGGATCATGCCCTAGCAACATCCCCGCCAGGAGCCCTGGCAACATCCCCGCCAGGGCGCGGCGCCTGCCCTTCGATCAGCGGGCGCCTGGCCGCGATCTGCTCGCCCAGGCTGTCCATCAGCACGCGCACCCGCGGCGTATGGCGCAGGTCGGGATGGGTGAGCAGCCACAGGTCGGAGGCATAGTCCGGCTCAGGTGCCGCGAGGCGGCGCAGCCCCGGCCAGGCATCCCCGATGAAGCAGGGCAGATGCGCCACCCCGATGCCCGCGGCGACGGCATGCGCCAGCCCCAGCACCGTGTCGAAGCGGCCGGCCAGCCGATCCGGCGGCACGGCGGCACGGGCGAAGCGCACCACCTTCAGCCCGGCGAGATTGTCGCCCAGGCAGACCCAGTCCCCCTCCTGGTCCGCCCCCTCCACGCCGTAGAGCGCCCAGGCGATGCGCGCGGCGCGGCGGCCCACCAGGGTTTCGGGCGGGCTGTCCGTGGCGCGCACGGCCACGTCCGCGTCACGGCGGGACAGGTTCAGCGCGGCGTTGCCGGTGACAAGGTCCAGCCGGATGGCCGGGTTCGCCTCGCGGAAGCGCGCCAGCATGGGCATCAGCAGGTCGGAGAGAATGCTGTCGCTCGTCGCGATTCTCACCTCGCCCGAGGGGGCGGGCGCCTGGCCGGAGAGGCGGCGCGTGACGGCGGTGATGTCCTCGTCCACCCGCGCGGCCAGGGCCGCCATCTCCTCCCCGGCGGGGGTGAGGGTGTAGCCGCTGCGATGGCGCTCGAAGAGCGGGGTGCCCAGCAGGGCCTCCACCGCCTTGAGCCGGCGGAAGACGGTGGAATGGTCGATGCCCAGCCTTGCCGCGGCGGCGGGCAGGTTGCGCGTGGCCGCCACCGCGTCGATCAGCCGGAAATCATCCCAGGCGAGGGTGCGCGCGGCTTCCTTCAACGGCTCTGTCCCTGGCGAACGCGAAGCCGGCGGCACGGGAGGACCGTGCCGCCGGCGGGTCGCCAGGATTCTAGGCCCTTCAGGCCGTGGCAGCGAGGCCATCGCGCCCACCCATGGCCGGAACCGGGGTGGCGCGGAGCGCGAGCGCACCATCGCCGGCCAGCGCCTGCACCAGCGCCGCCAAGGCGAGGAAGGCGGGATATTCCCAGCCGCCATTGGGGGCGTTGAACACCCAGCCATTGCCGGCATGCACCATCAGCGCGCCCAGCAGCACCGGTAGCAGCGCCAGGGAAACGGCCCGGGAATAGAGGCCGAGGATGAGGGCCAGGCCGCCCAGCGCCTCGGCCAACATGATCGGCCAGGCGAGGAAGCCGGGAAGGCCGATCTGGCCGAGGAAGGCCGTGAAGCCCGGCATGGTGAAGACGCCGAACTTCAGCCAGGCATGGGCCAGGAACATGACGCCGAGCGAGACCCGCAGGAGGGTCAGGCCATAGGGGGCAAGGCGAGGATCGATCATGGGAGGATTCTCCGGTCGGGGACCCCGGGATGGGATCGTTGGGCCGGAGGTTGGCCACGCGGCCGCCGCAAGGCCACGGCGAAGACGGCAAGCCCCGCATTGCACGAACGCAATCGCCTTTCGCTGGCATTCGCGCCGCGATTGCCCAGATGCTGCGCCAACACCGGAGCGCCGGATGCGCCCCGCCAAGCCGGAGACAGCGACCATGACCCAGGCCACCAACACCACCCATGGCATCCACCACGTGACCGCCATCGCCGGCAGCGCGCAGCGGAACCTGGATTTCTACACCCGCACCCTCGGGCTGCGGCTGGTGAAGAAGACGGTGAACTTCGACGACCCCGGCGCCTACCATTTCTACTATGGCGACGAAGCCGGCAGCCCCGGCACCATCCTCACCTTCTTCCCCTGGGAGAATGCGGCGGAAGGCCGTGCCGGCGCGGGCGAGCTGCAGGAGACGGTCTTCCGCATCCCGCAATCCGCCATCGGCTACTGGACCGCGCGCCTGGTGAACCACGGGCTGGAGCGCAGCACCCGCTTCGGCGAGACGGTGCTCACCTTCCGCGACCCGGACGGGCTGCGCCTGGCCCTGGCCGGCATCCCCGGCATCGAGGCGGAGCCCGCCTGGGACAATGGCGAAGTGCCGGTGGAGAACGCCATCCGCGGCTTCCACAGCGTCAGCCTGATGCTGGAGAAGACCGCGGCGACGGGCGCGATCCTCACGGATGTCTTCGACTTCCGGGAAGTCGCGAAGGAGGGGAACACGACCCGCTACGCCGTGGAGGGCACCTCCATCGGCGGCATCGTGGACCTGAAAGCGGTGGGCGGCTTCCTGCCCGCACGGCTCGGGCGCGGCTCCGTCCACCACCTCGCCTTCCGCGCGGCGGACGACGCGGCGGAGATGGAGATGGTGCGGAAGCTGGCCACGAATCACGGGCTGCGCACGACCGAGCAGAAGAACCGCGACTACTTCCGCTCCGTCTACTTCCGCGAGCCCGGCCATGTGCTGTTCGAGATCGCGACCGACATCCCCGGCTTCGCCGTGGATGAGCCGGCCGGGCAGCTCGGCACCGCGCTGAAGCTGCCGGCCTTCCTGGAGGGCCATCGCAAGCAGATCGAGGCGACCCTGCCCGTCCTCGCCTGAACCCGCAGCGCGGGCCGCGCCATCCCGGCGTGGCCCGCCACCGGAGCACCGCTGCCATGAGCATCACCGAGACCGACTTCATCCACCGCTTCGAGCCGGGCGCCGATGCCACGCGCCCTCCCCTTCTGCTGCTGCATGGCACGGGGGCCGACGAGAATGACCTGATCCCCTTCGGCCGCCTCGTCGCGCCCGGCGCAACCCTGCTCTCCCCGCGCGGGAAGGTGCTGGAGAACGGCATGCCGCGCTTCTTCCGCCGCCTGGCCGAAGGCGTGTTCGACGAGGAGGACCTGCGCCGCCGCACGGATGAGCTGGCCGCCTTCATCCGGGAATCACAGGCGCGCCACGGCCTGGCCGCCCCGGTCGTGCTCGGCTTTTCCAATGGCGCGAATATCGCGGCCAGCCTGCTGCTGCGCCATCCCGGCCTGCTGCGGGGCGCCGCGCTGCTGCGGGCCATGGTGCCCTTCCGCGATCCACCGCGCGCGAGGCTGGAGGGGACGGAGGTTCTCCTGCTCTCGGGCACGGCGGATCCCATCGTGCCGGCCGCCAACAGCGCGTCCCTGGCCAGGATCCTGCAAGACGCCGGCGCCGCCGTCGCGCATCATGCGCTGCCGCTCGGCCACGGGCTGTCGCAGATGGATGTTGCCCTCACCCGCGACTGGCTCGCGGCCCTTTGAAGGAATCGCACGAATGAGCGTTGAGCGTGATCCGGCGGGCGTGATGCCCGAATGCATCGCGGGGCAGGCGATCGAGCAGGTCATCATTCCCCGCACCCACGACATCGGTGGCTTCGAGGTGCGCCGCGCCCTGCCGGCGAAGGAGCGCCGCATGGTGGGCCCCTTCGTCTTCTTCGATGAGATGGGCCCGGGCGAGTTCCTGACGGGCAAGGGTATCGATGTGCGGCCGCATCCGCATATCGGCCTCTCCACCGTCACCTATCTGTTCGATGGCGAGATCCAGCACCGCGACAGCGTCGGCTCCAACCAGCCGATCCGCCCGGGCGACGTGAACTGGATGACGGCCGGCCGCGGAATTTCGCATTCCGAGCGCACGGCGGACGATGTGCGGCAGCACCCGCACAAGCTCTTCGGCATCCAGTCCTGGGTGGCGCTGCCCCGCGCGCAGGAGGAGATCGCGCCGGACTTCGCGCATCATCCCGCCGCCACCCTGCCGGTGATCGAGGATGCGGGCGCGAAGCTGCGCCTGGTCGCGGGCTATGGCTGGGGCGCGCGCTCCCCGGTCGCCACGCCGTCCGACCTTTTCTACGCGGATGCCGTGCTGGCGCCCGGCGCATCCCTGCCCCTGCCCGATCACCATGAGGAGCGCGGCGCCTATGTGGTGCAGGGCGAGGTGACGGTGGCCGGGGACCGCTTCGAGGCCGGCCGCATGCTCGTCTTCCGCGCGGGCGACGGGCTGGCGCTGCGCGCCGGACCGCAGGGCGCGCGGCTGCTGATGCTCGGCGGCGCGGCGATGGACGGGCCGCGCTACCTCTTCTGGAACTTCGTCTCCTCCTCGCGCGAGCGGATCGAGCAGGCGAAGGCCGATTGGCGCGAGGGCCGCTTCGCGAAGGTGCCGGGCGACGAGAAGGAGTTCATCCCCCTGCCGGAGGAGCCGGTGAAGACGCGCCCCGCGGTGCAGGCGCCCTCCGCCGGTTCACCGACGAGCTGAGGGCCGGCTACAGCCAGCCCTTCCGCTTGAAATAGAGGATGGGCAGCACGGCGCTGACCACCATCAGCATCAGGGCCCAGGGATATCCCAGCGCCCATTTCAGTTCGGGCATGAACTCGAAGTTCATGCCGTAGATGCTGGCCACCAGCGTGGGCGGCATCAGCGCCACCGAGGCCACGGTGAAGGTCTTGATGATGCCGTTCTGGTCCATGCTGATGATGCCCAGCACGGCATCCAGCAGGAACTGCGCCTTGCTGTTCATGGTGTTGGCGTATTCCACCAGCGACCGCACGTCCCGGACCAGGGTCTTGATCATCGCCTGGTTTTCCTTGCGCACGGCATTCGCCTTCTCCGCGCCGACGAAGGTGAGGATGCGGGAAAGGCCAAGCAGCGTGTCGCTCGCGCGGCTCGTCACCTCGCCCACCTGCCCCAGGGCGATCAGCGCCTGGCGCAGGTCGATGTCGCGCTTGTTCGCCTTCACCTGCATGTTCCGCGCATTGCGGAAGGTGGTCTGGCTCGCGCGGTCCATCTCGCTCGCGGTCCGTTCGAGGATATCGGCCAGCCGGTCCACGATCTGCTCGAACAGGTGCAGCATCACCCCATCCGCCGTGCGCAGGAGGGGCAGCGCCTGGCGCTGGGCGCGCACCGCGAAGACGGAAAAGGCCTTGGGCGTGGCGTAGCGCACTGTCACCAACGCGTTCGGGGCCAGCACGAAGGTGATCGGGGTAGACCCGAACTCCCCCTCATCCGCGCCATAGAGGAAGGAGGCCGTGAGGAAGAGCACATCGCCTTCCTTGTAGAGGCGCGAGGAGCTTTCGATCTCCTGCATCTCCTCACGCGTCGGCACCTCGATCTGCAGCGCATCCTGGACCGCGCGCTCCTCCTCCGGCGTCGGGTTCAGCAGGTCGATCCAGGTGGCGGAGGCGATGGATTCGGCCGTGTCGAGGCCCCCATGGACGGAGCAGGCGCCGTCGCGAAGGGCATAAGTGGTCATCATGGGCAGGGCCTCCCGGGATCCGGGCGAGGGGTCGGCAGTGCTACGCGCGGGCCGCGCCCCGGCCGATTCGGCAACCAGGCGCCCCACGCTCCTAGCCCCGCGCGCGGCAAGCCGCCAGCGCGGGGGCGTGACAGGGTGTCAGGAACCCCGCCTCAGGCGGGGGGAGGCTCATCCGGGGCGGGCAGGCCGAAGCGGGTGGCCACCTCCGGGAAGGTGGCGCAGGCCGGGTGGCGGCCGCTCTCCACCGTGCCATCCGCCGGGCGGACGATCTGGCAGACCTGCATCCCCGCGGCCCTGGCCGCGTCCAGTTCCTCCGCCACGTCGGAGAGGAAGAGCATCCCGCCCGGCGGCAGGCCGGCGGAACGGGCGATGGCGGCATAGGATTCCGCCTCGCGCTTCGGCCCGGTGCGCGTGTCGTCGAAGCCCGAGAGGATCGGCGTCAGGTCCCCAGCCTCGGAATGGCCGAAAAGCAGCTTCTGCGCTTCCACCGAACCGGAGGAGTAGATGCGCAGCTTCACCCCGGCCGCCGCCCAGGCCCGCAGGCAGGGCGCCACATCGGGCCAGAGATGGCCGCGGATGAGGCCCGATTCGAAGCCCTGGCGCCAGATCATGCCCTGGAGCGCCTTGAGCGGCGTCACCTTCTCGTCCCGCGCCATCCAGCCGCGCAGCGCCTCGGCCGGTTCCTGGTCAGGGGCCAGGGCACGCACCTCGTCCAGGATGGCGGCCACCGCGGGCTCCGCGCCATGCTCGCGCAGGAAACCGTCCAGCGCGCGCTCCGCGAAGGGGAACAGGGTCTCCTTCACGAAGGCGATCGCGCTGGTCGTGCCCTCGATGTCGCAGACGACAGCCTCGGGGGGCATCAGGCCGTCGTGGCCGGGAAGCGCTCCGACATGTCGGTGCCTGTGTAATGCGGGGTCCAGCCGGTCGTGTCGGTGAAGATGCGCAGCGCGGTCACCTTCGGGTTCACACCCGCATCGAACCAGTGATGCGTGTTGGCCGGCACGGAAATCAGGTCGCCCCGGGTGCAGTGGGCGTCATACACCTTGCCGCCGATATGAAGGATGAAGTTGCCCGCGCCCTCATGGAAGAAGCGGACCTCATCCTCGGTGTGCAGGTGCTCGGCCAGGAACTTGCTGCGCAGGGCATCGGCCTGGGGGTGGTCCGCGGTCAGGCGGATCACATCGGCCGTGCCAGCGCCGGTCTCGCCCATGAAGGCGTCCAGGCGGGGCTTGTAGGCGGCCAGCACCGTCTCGGCATCGGCGCCCTCCGGCAGGTCGGCCACGTCCCAGCGCTCGAAGCGCACGCCGATCTCGGCCAGGGACCGGGCGATCTCGCCCACATCCTGCGTGTCCTGGAGAACGGTGTTGGTGGTGGCGTCGTGGATGACGAGGCGGCTCATGGGGCGTAACCTCCGATGGACAGGTTGGCCATCTCGCAGGCCAGCATGAATTCCAGCCCCTCCAGGCGCGCCAGGGCGGCGTCCATGTCGGGACCCCATACATAGACACCGTGGCCCCGGATCAAATACCCGGGAAGGATCGGAGCCGCCATGCGGGCCCAACGGGCCTCGACCGCCGCCTGCAGGCGGGCGATGTCCTGGTCGTTGTCCAGTATGGGCAGCTCGATCGCGGCGTCATGGGTGGGCAGGCCGGGAAAGGCCTTCAGCAGCTCGTAGCCCTCCAGCCGGATCGAATCCCCGGCCCGGCGGGAAAGGACGGTGTTGGCGATGGAATGGCCATGCACCACCGCCCCCACCTCGGGGAAGGCGCGATAGGCGCCGCAATGCAGCCCCGTCTCGGCCGAGGGGCGCAGCGCCGGGTTCTCAGGCCGCCCATCCATTCCCACCGCCATCACGGCCCCGGAATCCAGATGCGCCTTGTGGAAGCCGGAGCGGGTGATCGCGATCCGCCCCCCCTCATTCTGATGGCCGGGCAGGCGCACCGAGATGTTGCCGGCGGTCGCGGGTACCCAGTTGCGCTCGGCCATGCGGCGCCCGGCCTCAACGATCGCACGGATCGCCGCATCGGGGATGGGATCAGCCATGGAAATGTAACCTGTGCTCAAACGCAGCGCGCCGGCCCCTTCCAGGGCCGGCGCGCCATCAGACCGTGAAGGCTGGGTTCAGACCGGCCCGGGGGGCTGGCGCACCACGGTGCGGTTCGGGTCGTTGGTGGCCTGCGTGCCCGGCGGGGGCAGGTTGCCGGCCGGCGGATGGGCCGTGCTGTCCGCCATGGAGGCGTCCGGCTCGTCCTCCTTGATGTTCTTCTTGAAGGACTTGATGCCCGTGGCGAGGTCACCCATCAGACCGCTGATCTTGCCGCTGCCGAAGAGCAGAAGCACGACCAGCAGCACGACGAGCCAGTGCCAGATGCTGAACGAACCCATGTGACGCCCCGATATCCTTGCGTGGTTTGGCGGGCCGGTGCCGGTGAGGGCGGCCTTCGCCACGTTCCCTGGTTGAGACTAGGGCGGCGCCTTCCGGGGGTAAACCGGCCCACGCCATCCCCGTGGAATTCCTTTAGGGACATGGGCCATGCGGGGCCCGGACGCAATGGGCAGATGACGGCTCCGTCATCCCCCCATCGCCCCCGCTCAATCCACCAGCGCGGCCGATGCCCAGCGGCGAGTGGGGTGGATGAAGCCATAGGCCGGAAACACCGTGTTCCCGACGGCGGAAATGGGCGGGTACCAGACCCGGACGGCGGACCAGTCGTTCCGGGGGGAGACATCGACCACCAGCTGCTCCCGCGCCACCCGGCCCTTCAGCCCGCCCGAGGCCCAGTTGGCATGGTCCACCCGGATCTGGCGCGGCCCCTCCACCCGGGACACCACCGCCACATGCCCGTCCCGCAGGCGGGAACTGCGCTGGAGCACCAGCACGGCGCCCGGCCGGGGCTGCTGGCCGCGGTCATACCGGCCCAGCGCCGCATCCCACCACTGCCAGCCATCCCCGCGCAGATCGATGCCGGAACGCGCCCGGGCATAGGGCACGCAGGATTGGTAGCCGTCGCTTGCCTCATAGCCATGGCCAGCCGAGATCGGCCCGCGGGTGGACCCGCAGGCGGAAAGCAGGCCGCCCGCCAGCGCGAGCAGCCCGAAGCGCAGGATGAACCCCGCCAAGTCCTGACATCCCCCTCGGGCCTCCCCCGAGGCCCGCGGGCCCAGGCTAGCGCGGCACCCCCGCCGCTGTCTGCGCCGGCACGGCCACGGCGCCCGGCGAAATATTTCCCCGCCCGGTCCGTCACATCCGCCAGGGCCGCCTCGTCCTATGGGCGACAACCCCCTTTGAGAGAGGATGCCTCCCATGACTCCCCGCATGAACTACTTCGCTGCCGCCCCCAAGCTGCTGCCGGCCATGATCGGCCTGGAGAAGGCCGTGACCTCCAGCGGGCTGGAGCACGGCCTGATCGAGCTGGTGAAGACCCGCGCCTCCCAGATCAATGGCTGCGCCTTCTGCATCGACATGCACACGCGTGACGCCATGAAGGCCGGCGAGAGCCCCGCCCGCCTCTTCCTGCTGGATGCCTGGCGCGAAGCGCCCCACTACACGGACCGCGAGCGCGCCGCCCTGGCCTGGACCGAGGCGCTGACCCTGGTCGCCGAGACCCATGCGCCGGACGAGGTGTATGACGGGCTGCGCCCCCATTTCACCGATGAGGAGATGGTGCAGCTTTCCTTGCTGATCGGCGCGATCAATGTCTGGAACCGGCTCGCCATCGGCTTCCGCGCCGTGCCCGGCCAGCTTCCCGCGACGGCGGCCGCCTGACCATGGCGGGCGAGCCCGATCCCACGGAGCACTTCACCCCGTTGCGCCCGGAGCTGATCGGGCTCGCCTATCGCATGACCGGCTCTTTGGCGACGGCGGAGGACATCGCGCAGGAAGCCTTCCTGCGCTGGAACGCCGCCGATCGCCGCGCCATCGAGATTCCCCGCGCCTGGCTGCTGAAGGCCACCGCGCGGCTGAGCCTGGACCACCTGAAATCCGCCCGGCACCGGCGCGAGGCCTATGTGGGCCCCTGGCTGCCCGAACCCGTGCTGGATACGGAGGAGCCGCCCCAGCAGGTGGCGCATGAGCGTGCCCAGGACATCTCGGTGGCCTTCCTGCTCACCCTCCAGCGCCTCTCCCCGGCGGAGCGGGCGGTGTTCATCCTGCACGACCTGTTCGAGACGCCCTTCGCCGAGATCGCCGCCCTCCTCGGCCGCAACGAGGCCGCCTGCCGCAAGCTCGCCACCCGCGCGCGCGAGCACCTGGGCGAGGCGAGGCCGCGCCAGGCGGTGGAGGAAGCGGAAGCACGCCGCATCGCCCAGGCCTTCTTCGCCGCATCCCGCGACGGGGACGAAGCAGGCCTGCGCCGGCTTCTGGCCGGCGATGTCGTGCTGCACACCGATGGCGGCGGCATCCGCAACGCAGCCCGCAACCTCATCCAGGGCGCGGAGAAGGTGGGGCGCTTCTTCGCCGGCATCGCGCGCAAGCGGCCCGAACCCCCGCCCCTGCTGCATCTCGGCAGCATCAACACCTTGCCTGGCTTCGTGACGCTGGAAGCCGACGGGCTTCCCCAGACGACGGCGCTGGAGGTGCGGGACGGACGGATCGTGGCCATCTACATCGTGCGGAACCCCGAAAAGCTGGGCTCCGTGCGGGCGCGGCTCTCACCCTGAGCCCCGGGCCGCGTGACGCCGCGCAACGGGTGCCGCGGCGGCTTGCTGGCGAGCGGCTAGTTCGCCGGGGCCAGGCCCTCCGCCGTCGGAACCCGCGCGTTGAGCGACACGGTCTCGCGGCCGCGCCGCAGCTCCGCGCCCTCCGCCGTGATCCGCACCACCTGCCAGCCATCCACCTGCTCGCCCTCCGTCACCCGGGCGATGCCTCCATCCGCGAGGCGCAGCAGCGCCACGCCACTGCCGCCCCGGACGACGATGCCCGCGGCGCCGAGCGGCGGTGGCTGGGGCGGCTCCGGCGGAGCTGCCTGGGCCGGCGCGGCCGCGCCGGGCGGCCGGCGCCCCGCGACGAAGAGGGGGCGCGAGACCTGCTCCTGCCACAATCCGGCGGGCGGTCCGGGCGGGGGCGTGACGGAAGGCGCCGCTCCCCGCTCGGCCATCGCCGGCCCCGGCGGGGGCGGCAGGCTCGCCCTGTCCTCGCGGAAGGACAGATAGGCCAGGCCGGCACAAAGGGCGATCAGCCCCGCAAGGCGCAACCTCATCGCGTGGCCTCCTCCTGCCGCGGGGCGCGCAGTTCCACCTGCACGTCGAGCACGCGGCGCGCGCCGCTCCCCATGGTCGCCAGCGTCAGGGAATGGACCTGCAGCAGGGCCCGGCCCGCCTCCAGCTCCGCCAGAAGCCTCTGCAGGCCCTCGGCATCGGTCTGCAGGCGGCCGCGCACACCGACCATTCCCGGGCCGGCGCGCCCTTCCAGCAGCGTCTCGACACTGCTCACCGGGGCGCGCTGGCGGCCCGCCGCCTCACGCAGCCGCCGCTGAAGCTCCGCGCCGGCCAGGGCGTAGCTGCCGCCCGGCAGGGGATCCACCACGCCGGACAGGGCCTGGCGGAGCGACTCCCCTTCCGCCTCGATGGCCGGCTTCCGGGCGGCCAGGGCGAGGGACCGCGCCTCGATCATCAGCGCATCCGCCATCCGGGCCGACAGCGCCGCGCGCTGGTCCAGCCAGGGCCCGATCAGGACACTCCAGAGCAGCAGCGGCGGAAGGGAGAGCAGGGCGAGGGCCAGCAGCCTCCGCACGGGGAGGGAAAGGTTCGTCATCATCGCTGCACCAACCGGGCTGCGGGGCGCTGCGCCTCGGGGGGCGGGACCACCCGCAGCGCCACCTGGAAGCGGTCCGTCGTGTCGCGCTGCCCGCGCGTGACAGGGGCGGCGAAGCGCACATCGCGCAAGATCCCGGAACCATCGAGCTGCTCCAGCAGCGCGTCGGACCGGGCCGCGAAGCCGGAGAGGAGAAGCTGGTCACCCGTGAGCCGCAGCTCGGTCAGCCAGACATCGTCGGGCAGGCGCTGCGCCACCTCCTCGATGATGACGAGGCTGGCCGGCCGTCCGCCCCGCAACGCCGCCGCCGCGGCCAGGCGCGTGCGCAGCGCCGCCACCCCGGCCTCAAGCGCCAGGACGCTCTCGGCCTGCCGCCGGGCCTGCGCCGCCCGCGCCTCCAGGGCGAGGGTCATCTCCTCCTGCCGCCGCAGCTCCGCCTGGCCAAATTGCAGGGCCAGCAGCAGGGCCGCCACGCCCAGGCCCGCCTCGATCCGGCGGCGCCAGCGCGTCTGCGGGGGCGCCAGGGCGTCGAGAGGCACGGAAGGCCATTCCTCCGCCGGATCCGGCCGGGCGACGAGGCGGGCGGTCCGCGCGACGCGGCGCAGCCCGGCCGCCACCGGCGCCAGCAGGAAGCGCGGCATCACCGCCACCTCCACCTCCACGCGCTGCGCCTCCGGAAGGCGCCGGAGAATGCGGGCGTCCCAGACCATCTCCTCCGGTGCGAAGGGAACATGCTGCTCGATCTCGAAATTCAGCACGGCCTTCAGCCTCGGCTCCGCCGCCGCGGGCAGCTGCAGCACGCGCCGCAGGATCCAGGCGGGGGGAACGACCAGCACCACCTCGTCCTGCGCCGCCAGGCCCCGCAGGGCGCGGCCCTTCCCGGCCGCCTCACCGCCGCCCGGAAAGGGCGCGACGGGCTGGAGGCGCTGCCCGGCGGCCCTTGCGATGCGCGGCGCGCCGTCGCGCAGGTCGAGCACGAGGCGCGGCCGCGCGAGGCGCAGGCGGCGGGGCACCATGTCCCGCAATTCGCGCCGCCACCATCGGAGGAACTCCGCGCCATGGGCGCCCAGGCCGGAAAGGCTCAATGAACCGCTCATTCCGCCGCACCTCCCGTTCTGCCGGCGAGGCGCGGCACGACCACGAAGGGCGGCCAGCGCCGCGCGTCCTGCTCGTGGAACTGCACGCTCACCTCGATCGCCCCGGGCAAGGCCGAGGCATCGCTCCAACTCTCACGCCAGACCGCGGCATCGGCCGGGCGGGGCGAACCGAAATAGCGCAGCCGCAACCCGGCGATCCGGTCCATCAGCACGCGCCCGGCCTGCCCCTCGCCCGCCGCATCGCCGGAGAGGGGGCGCCAGAACAGGCGCAACCCTTCCTCCTGCGCCCGGAGCTCGACCACGGCCGGGCCGGCCAGGCCGAAGCGCCGGGGCAGTTCCGCCACGAAGGCCATCCGCTCCGGCTGCCCCTCGAAGAGGATGGCGGGGCGGCCGGCCGTACCGCTGGCGACGAGAGGCAGCACGCCGGCCAGCCGCAGCCGCAGCAGGTCCTGCACCGCGCCCGTCACGGCCAGGTCGGCCGCCGTGACCTGCGACGCCTGCCCGACGAGGTGCAGCGAGGAGAAGCCGAGCGTCGCGACCATCCCGAGCAGCACCAGCCCGACCAGCACCTCCACGAGGCTCATGCCGCGGCGGGTCATGGCCGCCTCTCCTCCACGGGGCCCGGGCGCAGCGTCTCCAGCGTCACCGCGCCCAGCACCACTCTCACGGGGCGGAGCACCACCCCGCGCGCCCCTTCCTCGCCCTGCCCGATCTCGATGATCCAGGGCCCGGCGGCGGATTGGCCCTCGCGCCGCCCCGGCCGGGCGGCGCCGGGCGGGGCATAGGCTTCGAGCAGGGATTGGGCGGTCAGCACCGCATCCAGGCCCGCCTCGCGCTCGGTCTTCGCCCGCAGTGCATGGCCGAGCGCCGGCAGCACCGCGGCAGCGGCCGCGGCGATCACAAGCAGCGCGATCAGCGCCTCCACCAGGGTGAAGCCGGGCGCATGGAGGTCAGCGCGCGAGGCGGACATGGCCGGTCATCCAATCCACCTCGACCGCCGCGACGGCGGTGCCCCGCAGGACCGTCACCCGGCCCCCGGTCGATCCGCCCTCGGCATCGAACTGAAGGGCGATGCGCCCCTCCTGGTCCGCCTCCGACGCCACGCCCTCGATGACCAGGCTCGCGCCGGCGGGGATGTTGCCGGTGCGGCCCCCATCGGCCCGGCGGAAGCGGCCCAGCGCGGTGTCAAAGACCACGCGCGTCTCGCGCCCGGTGCGCCGCGCCTCCGCCCGCGCCTCGCGCAGCATCGCGGCGGCATCATTCGCCGCGGCCCGCACCAGCCCGCCCTGCCCCGTGCCCCAGAGCCGCGGCACGGCGGTGGAGGCGAGCGCCAGCACCAGCAGCACGACCAGCGTCTCGAACAGCGTGAAGCCGGGGCTTTGCATGGCGGCTACCAGCTCGTCACGTCCCGGTCCTCGCCGCTGCCGCCGGCGCGGTCATCGGCGCCGAGGGTGAAGAGGTCGTAGGGACCGTGCTCGCCCGGCGCGCGGTAGCGGAAGCTGCGCCCCCACGGGTCCAGCAGCTGGTCGGCCTTGCGCACATAGGGGCCGTTCCACCGCTCCACGCCGGGCGGCGCCTGCACGAGCGCGTTCAGCCCCTCCTCGCGCGGCGGGTAGCGGCCGACATCCAGACGGTAGAGATCGATCGCCGTGGCCAGGCCGCTGAGCTGCAGCTTGGCCGCGTCATGCTTCGCGCCGCCGAGATAGCGCATGGCCTGCGGCGCCGCGACCGAGGCCAGCAGGCCCAGGATCACGAGCACGACCAGCAATTCGATCAAGGTGAAGCCCCGGCGGCTGCCGCGCCGCCTCCTGCCTCCTCCGTTCACCGAAACCCGCACGGGATCCTCCCTCATTCAGCCGCGACAGGCCCGGCCCATTCGGCGGGCCGCCCGTCGCCATGGATCCGGAGGACGGCGATTTCCCCCGCCCCGGATCGCGCATTGCCCAGAAGGCGCTGCGGCGGCAGCGCCCCCGTCTCGAAGGCGTCCGGCGCGCTGAAGGCCGCCACCAGCCGCTCGCGCGTCACGCGCCGGCCGCTGCGCCGGAGCGCCTCCACCATCACCTCTCCCGCCGCATGGCCCAGCCGGCCCGCCAGGCCCGCCCGGGCTGCCTGGCCGGCGGCGAAGCGGGCCCCGGCCGTGCCCTCGCCCCCGGAGGGGGGGATGCCGAGCCCCACCAGGACCGGCCGACCCGCGGCCGTCGCGGCGGCCCGGATCCCTTCCCCGCCCACCGATCCCGGGATGAGCAGCGGCACGTCCTTCAGGCGCAGCGCCTCCGACACCAGCCGGATCTGCTGGGGCGGCAGGAGAAGCAGGATGCCGGTTGCTTCCGGCACCGCGCCGGGCAGTTCGCCCGGCGTCACCACGCGCGGATCTGCCTCGGCCTGGCTGCCGACGCGCTCCACGATGGCCTCGGCCAGGCGCTGCTCCGACGGGCGGCCCCCGATGAGGATCAGGGCGCGCCCAGGCTCACGCAGTCGGCGCAGCAGCGCGACCGCCTCGTCCACCACGCCGGGGAGCAGGGCAAAGCCCTCGGGCGATGCCGCCAGGCCGGCGCGCATGGAGAGAACGGGCACGCGGTCCCTCGCCGCGGCCTCGACAACGGCGTCGTTCGCCTCGCCCGGCAGGGCCGAGACCAGCGCGAGCACCCCGGCATCGAGAAGGCGCGAGACCTCCTCCGCGGCGTCGCGCTGCTCGGGCAGGTTCGCGCGCAGCACGGAGACGCGGCGGCCGAACACGCCCTCCGGCGCGGCCGCGGCCAGTGCCTCCTGCAGGGCGGCGGCGAAGGCATCGCCCATCCCACCCTGCGGCACCACGACGCCGATCCGGACGAGATGCTCCTCGATCCCCGGGACGGATACGGTGCCGAGGGCCCGGAGATAGGCGAGCAGGGCCTGCCCGTCCTCCAGCGTCAGGTCGTAGCGGGGCATGATGGGATCCAGCGCCCGCCCATCCGGCCCGATCCCCTGCGCAATGGCCCGCAGCACCGATGAATCACTGTAAGCCCGGCGCCCCGGCGCGGCCTGGGTCAGGGCTGACCAGAGGATGGAAGGCGGCCTGACGCCGGATTCCATGCGCCCGCCGCCGCCATCCGCCCCGTGGCAGTTGCCGCAGGGCATGGCCGTGGCGGGCAGGACCGTGCCCGAGGCGGCGGTGGCGCGCGGTGGGGGAGCGCCGGGCCGCGCCCCCCGGAGGAACAGCACCTGTCCATCCTCCACCAGCCCGGGCTGCGCAGCCCCGGCGGCCGAGAAGAGCAGCCATGCGGCGATGGTCAGCCGGAGCATCGGGTGGCATCCACCACCGCCGGTGCCGCCGCGAGATCCGCCAGCTGGCGGCCCGCCAGCTCGGGCTGCATGTCCGGGCGCAGCTTGGCCCAGCGGCGCGCCGGGACATTGCCGGCCAGCAGCAGGGTCGTGTGACGGTCCGGGCGCTCCTCGTCCACCGTCTGCCCCAGGCGCTGCGCCACGTGGCGCAGATCGGCCGGCGCGCCGGTCAGCAGCACCCAATCGGAATAGGTGCCGAAGCGGGCGGCCCAGCTCTTCAGCCGCGCCGGCTGGTCGCGCCGCGGGTCCGTGGTGAGGTGGACGATGCGCGGCGGTGCTTCGAGCCGGGCCGCCGTATCGGCGATGTCCAGGCTGCGTGCGGCGAGCAGCGGGCAGGCATCCGGGCAGCTGGTGAAGATCCAGCCGATCAGGACGGAGCGCCCGCGGAGCACGTCGTCGTAGAACCGGACCTGCCGACCCTCCTGGTTCGTCAGCACGCGGTTGCTGAAATAGCTCCGCTCGCGCTCGTCGCATTCCATCGCACCGGCTGTGCGCGAGCCGAGAAGCAGCGCGGGAGCGGCAAGCAGCAACCCACGGCGCTGCATGATGAAGGAGGTCATGCCTGTGCCCTCCGTGCCGAAAGGGCGGCGTCGATGGTGCGGACGATCGCCTCCGGCTCGGGGATGCCGAGGATGCGGCGGATCTCGCCCCGCGCGGTGTCCAGCACCAGCACCATGGGCGTGTGGTCGCCACCGGAAACCGGCCCGCCGATACCGCGCAGCACGTTGTCGAGCGGCGCGGGCGGGATGTTCACGAAATCCCAGCCCGGCCCGGCGCTGAAGCGGTGCGCATAGGCCTTCAGTTCGTCCGGCGTGCCTCCGATCGGATCCAGGGCCAGGCTCACCAGCCCCACCTCCCGGGACAGGCGGGGGCCGAGCATCTCCTGCGCGCCCGCCATGGCGGCGGAGATGACGGTGCAGAAGCTGGCGCAATCCGTCAGCACGAAGTCGATCGCCACCACCCGCCCCGCGAAGACCTCCGAGACGAGCCGGCGGCGCCTGCGCTGGGCATCGGTCACGCGCACATCCGGCAGTGGCGAGCGCAGCCGGATGACGGCTTCGGATGATGCGGGGCGCGGGGCGGGATCATGCGCGTCATGTGCCCGGACCAGCCGCGGCATCGCGCAGGCCGCCGCCAGGCTGAAGAGCCCGCGACGGCCAGGCATGACGAAAGGCGTCCTCATGGTGATTGAGCCCTGAGAAGGATGTGGGGAAGCGTCCCGGGCTCCAGCCCGAGCGAGGGGGATTCGACATAGACCTGCACGGGGCCGGCACGCGGCGGGGTGATACCCTCCACCTCGTAGAGCCCGTCCCCGAGCGGCTTCAGCGGCAGCGAGACCTGCCAGTGGCCCACGAACTGCACGACGCGCGCCCTCAGGTCGCCTGCCTGGCGCCAGGCCTGGAGGTCCTCCGGGCCGCGCAGCCGCAGGCGAAGCGCGCTGGGCGCACCTGCCGGCAGGGTGCGCCCGTCCGGATCGAGGAGTTCGAGGCTGAGGCGCCGGCTCATCGGCACAGCCTCCGTGCCGCCGATCTCCACCTCGAAGCAGTGCAGGAAGCCCGTGCCCTGCAGCATCACGGGCACGACGTAGCGGCCCGCCCCGGGGAAGACCGCCTGGGTCTCGTAGCGGCCAGGCTCGGTTTCCCGCAGCCCGTGGTCCACCGCGGTGATGGCCAGGGGCCGGCCGCGCGGCGCGCGCAGCAGGCCGGAGGGCGCCGCCATGCCTTCCATGTACACATGGATCGCCTGCTCGCCCGGCGCGGCGATCAGCATGGCTTCCTGCCCCGGCGCGGGTGTGATCATGGGGCCCAGCGCCTCGCCCGGCTCCAGCCCGGCCTCGCCGGCGGCGATGGTGGTCACCGCCGGCGTCCCGGCCTCGCCGAGGCTGCCAAGCGCGATGAGCGAAACGGACGCGCCCGCCCCGGATTGCACATAGGCCTGGGTGCCGCTGAACCCGACATGCAGCGGCGTGCCGCCGACCGGCACACGGTGCGCCACGGCCCCGCGCGCGAGGTCGATGACGGTCACGCGCCCCTCCCCCGGCTCCGGCACGAAGAGGAGGCGCCCGCCCGGATCGGGGAAGAGGCCCGCCGCGCCGGGCGCCACCGTCCAGTGCCCGGTGACACGTCCATCGGGCGCCACCGCCAGCACCCGCCCTTCCGCGGCATCGAGCAGCAGCGCCGCATCCGCCAGGGCCGAATGGGCGGCATCGGAGAAGCCACCCCCGAGCCCATCGAGCTTCTTGGCCGATGCATCGCCGAGGATCGTCGCGCCGGCCGGCGAGGTGGCCAGAGCGCGCCCCCCGCCCAGCGCGGCCAAGGCATGCGGCCCGGGCCCGGCGGCATGGCGCGAGGAGACCTGCGCCGAGCCGCGCTCGAGCACCGCGACCTCCTCGGTCGCGCCCTCCCCGCCTTCCTGGCCGATCCAGAGCTGCTGCGCATCGGGATGGAGGGCGAGGCGGCCGGGGCGGCCGCCCACCTCGATCCGCTGGCGCAGCGCCCAGCGTGCCGTGTCGATTTCCGCCACTTCGCCCTGCTCAGGCAGGGAGACATAGAGGCGGCTGCCGGCGCGATCCTCCGCCCAGCCGCCGGGGCGCCCGCCGAGATTGACCGCGGCGAGCACCCGGCTGCGCGAGGTGCCGCCGACCGGATCGAGCACATAGACGGCGCCGTTGCTGCCGAGATAGGCAAGATGCCAGGCGTTGAAATCCACCTCGGCCTTGCGGCCCAGCCGTGCCTCGATCAGGCCGCGGACCCGCTCCTGGCATGACAGGGCGCGGCCGCCGCTCCGCTCCGCCCAGGCCGCGGGCTTGAGGCCACGCGCGGCGGCGCCTTCCGCCGTCGTCAGGTTCAGCCGGAACCGCGCGGGCTGCCCGGCCAGGAGCGGGCCATCCGCCACGGGCCGCAGTTCCAGAACCGCTTCCACGCCTTGCTCCGCGTGCCGGGCGGAGAAGGCGGCTGGCTCCTCCGCCCTCGCCCCCTCCGGGCCAGCCAGGACGAGGGCGAGAAGCCCCGCCCAGCGCCAGGACCGTGCCGGCACGATGGCCGGCATGGCCTTTCCCCTATGGCATCCCATCAGGGCGTCACCCTCAGGATGCCCCAGACGCCGCCATCGAACACATCCGGCATCTGGTTGCGGAACAGGTAGTCCCCGGTCACCCCGGCCGGCCCGCCGGCCTGCTCGATCACGACGTTGTAGTGCAGCGCCGGGCCGATCGCATCGCGCGAGCCCGTGGCCGGGGAGGGCGCATAGCCGGTGGCCGTGCGCACCCCCTCGATCCGCTGGGACGGCACGGTGTCCGAGGCGTAGGGCAGCATGGACCAGTTGTGCCCATGCAGGTTGAACACGCCCGAGCGCCCATGCCCGCCGGGCTGCAGCAGGCGGAAGCGGATCTCCTGCCTCGCCTTCGCGGTGAAGACAGGGGTGTTTGGGTCGCCACCAACCTGGCCGTTCGAGAGCGCATTCGCGAAGTTCAGGTTGCGGGTGATTTCCGGGTTCTCCCCAGGCGCGTGGCCCAGCCGCGCCCAGAAGGGCTCCGTACGGTAGTTCACGGCGGCATTGCCGGAGTCGATGGAGTCGCTCAGTCCCTTGCAACCCGTCTGGATGATGCTCTCGGGCATGCCGTCCGCATTCGTGGGCTCCAGGCCCTCGGCAGCGCCCACCGGGCAAACCGGCCTGCCGCCCGCCCGGAGGTTCAGGTCGTCCTGGAACATCAGGGTGAAGTCCCGGAACTGCCGTCCTCCCGGCAGGGTGACGGTCGCCGCCAGGCGGGTGTTGCTGTCCGTGGTCCAGGTCGCGCCCTGCGGCAGCACCACGAGCCCCGCGATCAGGCCCTTGTTGCTGTGCCGGAGCCTGTCCGCGGGCATGAGGTTGACCGCGCCGAACTCCACCGGCGTCGCGATCAGGTCGTTCGTCGCGCTCTGGGTCAGCAGGCCCGCATACCAGCGATAGGTCGTGCTGTCGCCGGGAGCGACGGTCTGCTTCACCGGGCGCGTCGTGTTCGTGGGTATCCGGTTGAGGCCGACATTCAGCCCGTCGTTCCGCGTGACATCGGTCGCGATGAGCTGCGGGTTGAGGCCCACCTCCATCGAGGGCCGGAGCTGGTTGGCGTTGAAGCGTTCCACCAGCAGCGGGAGCATGTAGAAGCCCTGGTTCGCCGGCGCGATCACCTGCTCCGCCCAATTGGCGGGCAGGCGGTTCGTCAGCGTCACCTCGATGCAGTCGCCGGCCGCGGCGCGGAGCAGGAGCGGCTCCACCGGCACGCCCGCCTTCAGCTTGCCGCCGATCAGATCGCTGTCGAGCACATACATCGCCCCCGTGGGGTCGGTGATGGGCCCGCGCTGGCCGGCATAATTCCCGGGACGGTTGTTATAGATGATGCCCTGCGCACCGATCGCTTGGCTCGCCGCGACCGCCGACACGGCGTAGCGCCGCATCGGCGCCCCCACGGGGCAGACGCCGTTGAAGTTGGGCAGGTTGCGCAGGTTGCCCGTGACGCCGAGCTGCACCGTCTCGCCATTGTTCAGGCGCTGGTTACGCGGGTTGGTCGGAACCTGGTTGTTGGGCAGGGCCCTGAGATCGCCGCGCTGGTACTCATAGGCGCGCAGCAGGCCCCAGACGCCGTGCCAGTAGCCGTCAACGCTCGCGGAGACGGAGTAGAGATGGTCCGTATGCGGCCCGATATCGCCCTCGGGGGCAACGATCGGCACTTCGAACTCGAAATGCTCCGAGATCGCCTGCATCTGGGCCGAACGCCAGCCCGAGTTCCGGTCGTGGTTGTTCATCAGCCACCGCAGCCCGCTGAAGTGGATCGGGTGCGGCTCCTCATGCGCGCCGGCCAGCATGCGGATCTGCACCCGGTCACGCCGGTACACGCGCAGGAGCGGCGTCCAGGGATCGCCGGGCTGCACGCCCGAGGTCAGCGCAGGAATGTTGCTGGGCTGGCTGTTCAGCGATGGCATCGCACGCTGCACGTCCGAGCGGAAGGCATAGGCCGGATCGCCGGCCCGGCCCGCCGCCTGAGCGCCGCGCCCGCTGCCATCCGCCCGCGCCGCGTTCGGATCATAGAGGCGCAGCGCCAGCGGCTCGTTGCGGTAGTTCACGAGGAAGGTGCCGGGATCCTGCGCCGAGACGGCCTCCGGGCAGGGTGGCGCACCACCGCCGGGGCATGTCCTCGCTCGCTCCTGCAGATAGGGCAGCCCGATCCGCGCGCGGTGCGGCGGGTTGATGGCGCGCGACGGATCCGCCGTGGTCTGCCCGGTCGCATCAATGCCGCCGCCCGCCTCATAGGCGCTGGCGAAATCGGCGACCTGCAGGACGAACTCGCGATAGGCATCGGCAGGATTGGCGGGGATGACATTCGCCATCCAGCTCGTCGGCCCGCCATCGGCGCGGCCCCGAGCGTTCAGCGCCCGCCCCGTCTCGGGGTGCTGCCAGCTCGTCCCCTCGGGAGCGACGACGAGAGCGGCGTAGAGGCCGTTCTGCTGGTGCGTCGAGGGGCCGAAATGGTCATGCGTGAAGACGGTGCGCAGCGCGTTGTCCCGCTTCTGCTGGTTCACGAGGCGATCGGCATACCAGCGCTGAACCGAGGTCTGCGCGCCGATCCACTCATTGTTGGGTCCGGCCCCGAAGAAGGGATGGGCGCGCGCCACGGGGCAGCGGCCATTCTCCTCGTCATCCCGGCAGGCATAACGGTACCGGATGGCGTGGATGCGCTCGCGCACCTCGGCCGGCGCCATGGTGCCGTCCTCGTAGTTCCACCCGTTCCCGCTACCGTCGGAGCTGGTGACGTCGAACTTCACGAGGTGGATATGCTGACCGACGATGTCGGTCGGGGTACGCACCTGGTAGTCGTCGAGGCTGCTTACCGCCGGCATCAGGTTGGTGTGGTGGAATTCGATGCAGTCGCCCGAGTTGGCGCGCATCACCAGCGGTTCTGGCGCGCGGGTGCCCTGCAGCGTGGGCAGCACATCGGACCAGAGGGAGAGGAGCCGGCCCTGCGGGTAGTGCCATCCCGCCCGGTTGATCCTGAGATCCATCTGGAACGCCGCACCCTTGTAGACGCGCATCTGCTGCGACGCGTCCCCGCCCGTGTCGGTTACGCAGGGGTCGGCGAAGGGAGCGCCGCGCACGGGCGGGCGGCCATTGGTGATGAAGGCCCGCGGCGTGCCCTCCGGCGTCACGCTCGGATGGGCACGGCGGCTGTGGAACGCCATCGCGGCCTGCTCGATCGGAGCGCCATCCTCCGGCAGCCAGCGGATCTCGAGGGACTCGCTGATCTTGTCGAGGCTGTGGCGGCTCAGATCCGCGGTCGCCTCGCCGGCGGTCACGATATGGCGCCGCAGCCCGCCATTGTTGATCATGTCCATCGGCGGCCGCGGCGGCCTGTTACCGGCCCGGCCGGGAACGAAGAAGGGAAAGCCCGGATTGTCCTCCGCGCTGACGCCCTCGGCCAGAACGGGCTGGCCGTTCTGGATGTGCACCGGCGCCGGCAGCGGCGCGAGGGCCATGGTGGGGATGGGGACGACCGCAGGGATGGGGGTTCCGGCCTGGATCTCGCCATCCGGCAGCGCCCGGGAAAGAGGCGCCACGCGCCCGTCAGTCTCCAGTTCCGTGCCGTGCTCGAACACGTCATGGACCCGCCACAGCCCCCACATGCCCTGCGCGAAATGCGGGTAGAGGTGGCAATGGAAGATGCTGTCGCCCACGGTCTGGTTGCGGTTGCCCGATCCGTTGAACGCGATCTCGTAGGTGTAGCCGGAACCAGGGGCGATCAGCTGGCTGTCGAGGTAGGAAGAGTTGGACTCGTCGGGGTTGTAAAGCCACTGATGCGCGTGCAGGTGGAAGATATGCGCTTCCTTGCCCATATGCACGTTCCGCATGATCACGCGGTCGCCGAGATAGCTGTTGTAGACGTTCGAGGGATCATCCGGGTAGAGCGCGCGCGTGGCCGCCGGGGCATTCGGATCCCGCTGGTTGTTGGAACCGAGCTGCGTGTTCGCGGGGTTGTCCACGACCAGCGCCGGATCGCCGCCCGCCCATGAGCTGAGGAAGAACTCCTCGTACTTGCACTCGGCGCATTGCGCCGTGGGGCCGAGCTGGAAGCGGTTGGCCAGGATCTGCGCCCCGGCACCGTTGATGCCGTAGTTGATGCCGAAGGCGTCGCGCACGCTGTGCAGCGTGTGCCCCAGCTCGGCATCCTCGAATTGCGGGAAGGCCTGGATGGACTTCACCTCGTCATGGAACTGCAGGACGAACTCGCGGTAGGGATCCCGCCTGTCGCGCGTTCCCGAAGGTACGCCGCCCTCCGTTGTGCCCTGCATTTCCGTCGCGTTGGGCTCGAGGACGCTGTTCGCGAGGAAGGTCCCCGCCTCGAAGCGGCCACGGCCAGGCCCCGTGATGATGGCGTTGGTATCGCCATGCACGATCTTGCCGCCCTGCAGCATGGCCAGGATCGGGCGGCCGGCCAGAGGGTGCCCGGCGGGGTACACGGCATCGTAGTCGATGTCCGGATGACCCGTCGAAAGCTGGGCAAAGCTGCCATCGGCATTGCGCTTGGTGGCCCGGTCGAGATCGGCGCGGCTCAGCTGGCTGCGATACCACTCCGAGTTCCGTGGCTGGACGGCAAGGGCGCCGAACATGCCGAAGGCGGCGGAGCCGATATTGCTCTCGCCGCCCGTCTGCACGGCCGGGTTGTAGAAGCTGAAGACGCCCTCTCGCGAGGCGAGGACCCGGTAGGTCCTCGTGGCGCCCGGAGCGGCAAGGCTGGAGGCGTTGGCGCCCACATTCGCGCCGTCATCCGAGATGCCGCTTATGTAGTTCACGCCGGCCACATGCAGGCCCGCGGCGCGCGTCGCCGGCTGGTCCACAGACACGCCCGGGACCGACAGGGGCGAGGAGCCGAGCAGGTTCTGGAATTTGATGGTCAGGCAGTCGCCGACATTGGCCCGCAGCACCAGCGGGCGCGGGCGCTTGTCCTCGCGCAGCTTCACCCGCCCGGCCGACAGGTTCTGACTGCCATCCAGGCCGACCACGTCGCCGCGGAGCGCGTAGATCATGTAGCCCGGGTGATGGGCGCCGTAGCGGTTGAACAGCACGGCCTGGTCGAGCGCGACAACATCGGCCGTGAGTTCCCGCTGACAGGCCACGCTCTGGGCCTGCGCCTGCGGTGCGACCATTGCGGCGACGATGAGGGTGGCAGCCACGGCTCGCGGCCCGATTGCCGCGCCGATCCCGCGCCATGGGTTACTTGGAAACCCGTCGAACATTTCTAGTCCCTCGCCTGTTGATTCTTCCGCGTATCGGTCGAACAACCTCGACCCGTGCTTAGCAGGCCTAAATCCCAACTCGCCGTTTTCTTGAATCGTTACTTTGTTAAACTTTCGTATAACTTGAAACCCGAAGAAAAAGGGTTGCTTCGGTGACGTGCTGCAGCAATGATGAACGAAGAAGCGAGCTCATTTCCACTGCGAATTACGCGGTAGAATTCATGCAAGTTGTCAAAGATCTTTACATCGCCGCACAGAAACGGGCGAATCAACGAGTTACGAGAGGGAAGGCGAAGAGAATGCCGCGCTACAACCCGCCAAATCACGTCAACGTGAATCACCTGCCCTGCAACCGACACGCCTTCGGCATCTCTGGGGAGTTCTGAGCCGTGCCGTCACCGAGCAACTGGGGCAATTCGTTTGCCGACCTGATGGGGATCCCCGTCAACACGCCGACCTTCGGCGCTGGCACTGTCCAGTCCAGGCCTGTCGTGGGCGACAATTCCGGCGAGAACTTCGGCATCGCCTATCTCACCACCACCACCGGCCTGCAGCCCGTCACCCGCGTGCAGTTCCAGGCCTTCGACCATGTGCTCGGCCCCATGAACGAGATCCTGCCGGGTCCGGTCGTGATGGATGATGGCTTCGGCACCATCCTCGGTGGGCCTTCCATCGTGGGATGGGGTGATGGCTATGCCGCGGTCTGGCAGGAGCAAGCGTCGGCGGGCGGACCGATCCTGCTCAAGGCGCGCGTGACCGGTCCGGTCGGATTGCTTGGGGACGAATTCGCGCTGTCGATCCCCGGCACCCAGGCCCCGGGCTTCCGGCAGCACAGTGTTTCCATCTCGGCTTATGAAAAGGTTCTGGGCCCGGATCCGGCCGATCCGGAGCGCGACCTGGCCACGGCCGGCTTCACCGTGGTGTGGGTCGAGGAAGCCGACGGCGTTGCGCCGCGCGTGAAGATGCAGCGCTTCCAGATCGTCAACAACGATGCCGGCGAACCCCATGCGGTGGCGGCTGCCGGCCAGGATGGCGAGGCCAGCCAGGGCGCCAATGGCGTGCTGGATCTCGGCGCAGGAACCAGCCCTTCCGTGGCCGTGCTGCATGATGGCGAGACGGCCATCATCTGGATCGACCCGACCGGCCGCCTGCGCGGCGAGCTGCGGGACGCGGCCAATGGCGACGTGATCCCGCCGCCCGGCCTCCAGATGAACGACGTCCTGGGCACCCACACCGTCGCCCCGGGCCATGCCGCACAGGTGGTTCCGCTCGGCGCAGGCAATTTCGGCGTCTTCTGGGTGGCCCCCAAGGGCGGCGGGGCCCCGGCCACCGACCTCGTCATCATGGGCCAGACCTTTGCCCTGGCGGATGGCGCGGTAACCTGGGTGCCGAGCGCCGCCAACATGATCGTCGACCTTCCCGAGGGCCCCAACGGCTATGCCGGGCACTTCAAGGCGGCCGGGCTCGGGGAGGCCAATGAAGGCGGCATCATCTCCTACGGGACGACCGATGGGCGCCTCTTCGCGCAGAACTTCGATGCCGCGGCCCTTCCGCCAATGAATGGCAGCACCGCGCTGCCGCCTCATGAGATCACCCTGGGCATCAACTCCGCCGGCGCGGGCCAGCACGGCCTCGCCAGCCTGGTCAGCGACCGTGCCGTGCTGGTGACGCAGAACGCGTCGGGCGACATCGTCGCGCAGATCGTGGACACGCGCTCGCCCGGCCAGCACCTCGTCGGCGACCGTGTCGACCTCAACGGCAACGGCACGATCGATGAGGTGGATGCACGGCCCGATCTCATCGTCGGCACGATCGGGAACGACCTGATCGTGGCCGACCGCGGCGACACCGAACGCAGCCGCAGTGACGACGACACGGTCCACGGCGCGCTGGGCAACGATACCCTTTATGGCGGCGGCAGCAACGACATCCTGGATGGCGGCGAGGGGAACGATGTCGCGGCCTATCGCGGCAGCCAGGACCGCTACTCCATCACGCTGAACGGCGATGGAAGCTACACCGTCAAGGACATGCGGCTCCAGAACCGCGACCGTGACCCGGGCCCGGACGGCCAGGACATCATCACCGATATCGAGCAGCTTGCCTTCGGCGCCTCCATCGGCACGGTGCTCGGGACCGGAGGCGCGCTGGACATCAGCAACGCCGTCCGGGTCTCGACGGAGCTGTTCGCCCAGATCCTCCCGCCCGCCCAGCACTCCGTGCCCGAGGGCACACCGCAGCCATGGGGGCTCTCCAGCACGGACGGCTTCACCGTCAATGCACCGGCCGCCAATGCCTTCCCCGATTCCTACACGGGGGCGCAGGCCGCACCCATCGCCGTGGCGATGGAGAACAGCTTCAGCTTCGTGTGGCAGTCCGGGAACAACGTCTATCTGAAAGCCTATGACCCGCTCGGCCGGCACGACACCGCGTTTGGCGGCGCCGCCCAGGTCTTCCGTCTCAGCATCGATCCGGAGGATAGCGTCACCGAGCAGGTTTCCGGCCTTGAAGCCGCAATGGCCGGCGATCTCGGCGTGGTGGCCGTGTGGCAGGAGAGCGATGGTGCCGGTGGCGCGAGCGTCATCAAGGGCCGCCTGAGCTCGGCGGTCGGTGGCGTGACGGGCGCTGGCGAATTCCAGGCGGATGCGCCGGCCGCCGGCCGCTCGCAGCGGGATGCCGCGGTGGTCGGCTACGAGATCGTGGATGCCGCCAACGACACGATCGAGTTCGGCTTCAACCTCGTCTATACGGAGGCGTCCGGCACGGGCAGCTCCGGACGCATCCTGCTCGACCGCTTCGTCATCCCGGTGGATGCCACCGGGCTGGAGCAGGCGCCGGTCTCCCGCCCTGTGAACGGGACGGATACCGGCCAGTTCGTCATTGCCGAGAACGGCCGGAATGCTGACATCACCGTCCTGCATGACGGCGAGATGATCGTCAGCTATGTGGACGGAACCGATCTGAAGGTGGCGGTCCTCACCACGGTCACCGACGCGAGCGGCAATACGACCTTCGAGAACATGGTCACCACCGGGTCGCTGGGAACGGTTCCCGCCGGGGTGAAGCCCCAGGTGGCCAGCCTGACCACAGCCTTCCTGGTGGCCTACACTGACGCTTCAGGGGCCATCCGCGCCCATGTGATGGCACCGGGGGGCGGGGGCTGGACTATCACGGCCAGCATCGCACCCATCCCTCTGCCTGCGGGCGCCACGGGCGTCTTCCAGATCAGCCCGACGGCTGAGGATGACTTCGGCACCGGCTTCGCCATCTACTACGAGGTGGGTGGGGGCGCCGGAACCAGTTCCATCCGCGGCCAGGTCTATGGCTATGATGCCAAGCCGATCGGCGGCACCTTCAACGTGTTCAACGAGGGCTCCACCCCCTCGGCCAGCGGCTTCTCGGCGGCTGGCCTCGGCGACGGGCGGCTCGTGATCGCGGCGGCCGGCCAGGCGGTCGATGGGCTCGACACGGATGGCGCCGTCATCGCCAAGGTGCTCGATACCCGCGTGCCGGGCGAGCAGATCATCGGACCCCGCGAAGGGGCGCCGAACGACCTGCTCATCGGCACCGCCGGCAATGACGCCATCGATGGCCGGGAAGGCGAGGACGAGGCGCATGGCGGCCTGGGTGACGACGTCGTCATCGGCGGCAGCGAGAACGATGCCCTCTTCGGCGAAGCGGGCAACGATACGCTGATCGGCGGCAGCGAGAATGACCTGCTCGATGGCGGCGATGGGAACGACCTGCTCCTCGGTGGTTTCGGGGCCGACAGCATGGATGGCGGCAACGGCACCGACACCATCTCCTACCAGGGCGAGTTCGCGCGCTTCAGCATCAACCTGCTGAACGGCATCACGAGCAGCACCCGCAACCCCGCCACGGGAGCGGCCATCGCGCTGGCGATCGAGGACGTGTTCACGGGTATCGAGAATGCCACCGGTGGCGAGGCGAACGACACGATGACCGGCAATGCGCTGGACAACGTGCTGGATGGCCGCGCCGGGAACGACGTGATCGATGGCGGCGATGGGCGTGACGTCCTGGCGGGCGGAGATGGCGCCGATACGCTGAGCGGCGGCGCGGGGGATGACACGCTGTCCGGAGGTATGGGCAACGACAGCATCCTCGGCGGCGATGGAACGGGCGACGAGGTTATGTTCAGCGGCACGCGCGCGGCCTATCGCGTGACCTACAACCGGACGACCCTGGCCTTCACGATCGAGCACATGAATGGCGGGGAGGACGGGACCGACATCATCCAGGGGGTGGAATGGTTCCACTTCCAGGGGGAGCGGGTTTCGGCGACCCAACTGGCGAACAACCCGACACCCCCGCCACCTGCCGAGGGCATCATCGTCCGCGGCACGGCCAACGCGGACACGCTCCGTGGCTCGATCGGGAATGACGAGCTGCTGGGGCTGGGAGGCAATGACTCCCTGATGGGCATGGCCGGCGATGACACCATCGACGGCGGCGCCGGTGACGATACGCTCGATGGTGCGGGCGGGAACGATCTTCTGGTGGGCGGAGCCGGTTTCGACCTCCTTCTCGGCGGGGCAGGCAACGACATCCTGGATGGTGGAGGAGGGCTGGACACGCTGAACGGCGGCGCCGGGGCCGACACGCTGAACGGCGGTTTCGGCACGGATGTCCTGAACGGCGAAGCCGGGAACGACCTGCTGGATGGCGGCGCCGGGGCCGACACGATGAGTGGCGGCCTTGGGAACGACATCTTCCTTGTCGATCACATCGGCGACGTGCTCATCGAACTCGCGGGGGAGGGCATCGACACCGTCCGCTCCTCGGTGGGCTTCGTGCTGACAGAGGGCAACAATATCGAGAACCTGGAACTGGTTGAGGGAGAGGCTGGCGCGCCGAGCCTCGACCTGAACGGGACCGGCAACAGCCTGGCCAATCGCATCTCCGGCAACAACGGGAACAACTTCCTCCAGGGCCTGAACGGCAACGACACGCTGGTCGGCAACGGAGGAAACGACACGCTCGACGGCGGAGCGGGGATCGACAGGATGGAGGGCGGCCTGGGGGACGACTTCTACATTGTCGACAACGTGTCCGACCAGGTGGTCGAGGCGCTGAACCAGGGCACGGACACCATCCGGGTCACCATTTCCGGGACGGTCACCGTCACCCTCAGCAACACGATCGAGCACCTGATCCTCGCCGGTAATTCCAACCTGAGCGGCACCGGCAACGCCCTGGACAACAGCATCACGGGCAATGCCGCCGCCAACACGCTCCTGGGCCTCGGCGGTGCGGATACGATCGACGGCGCGGGGGGCGCGGACTCGCTCGATGGTGGCGCCGGAAATGACAGCCTCATGGGCGGGAACGGGGCGGACACCATCCTCGGCGGCATCGGGAACGACACCATCGAGGGCGGCGCCGGGGCGGATCGGCTGACCGGCGGGGCCGGGGCGGACGTGTTCGTCTACAACCTCCTCACGGACAGCCGGGCCGGTGCGGCAGGGCGCGACACGATCACCGATTTCGAGAGAGGCATCGACAAGATCGATCTCCGGGGCATTGCCCTGGTGGGCGATGCGGACGGTGACTTCACCTTCATCGGAAACGCCCTTCCCCCGGGGAACGGCCAGGCGACCGTGCGCTACATCACCGGCAGCAACCTGGTCTCGATCGATATCGGCGATGGAGGCACGGCCGAGATGACGATCCAGCTGAATGCCGGATCGGCGCTCACTCAGAACGACTTCCTGTTCTGAGGATGAGGGCGGCGCACCCGCCCGGCATGTCCGGGCGGGTGCGCCCCTGACTGGACTGCCGCAGGGTGTGGCCGCGCTTCCGCTGCAACCGACATGGCGCGCGCCGCCAGTGCGGATGCGGATCGGCATGCCGTTTCCCTGGGCAATATTCCTCTCGTCACCCGAGTGAAACATGTTAGCGTCTCGATCGGGGATGGACGGAAACGGCTGAGTGGGGTCCGTTTGTTATGACACAGCCTGTGGCTGACCGATTCCCACCCGCTCCGAGGCGAGCGGTGGAATCGACGCAGTGGGTGTTCCTTGCCGGAACCGGCACTGCCCTCATGCCGCTGGCCCTGCTGCTCCCCTCCCCGGCCCTGCCCTTTGCCGCCGTGCTGGGTGGCCTCCTGCTCGCCCTTGCCTGGCTCGACCTGCGCTTCGGCATCGTCCACGCCGGGCTGGTCCTGCCGCTCCTGGCGGCAGGCGCCGCGGCAGCCATGCTGTCCTCGCCGGAGAGGCTGGGCGCGGCGGCCGCCGGGGCGGCAATCGGCTATGCCAGCTTCCGGATCATCGAGAGTGCCTTCCGCAGGCTCCGGGGGCATGAAGGGCTTGGGCGTGGCGATGCATGGGTTCTCGGCGCGGTGGGCGCCTGGGTCGGGCCTGGCGGCCTCGCGCCTCTCGTCACGGTCGCCGCGGCGCTGGGCCTCCTCATGGCCCTCTTCCGCAGCCGGCGTGTCGATCCCCGGGCGGAAATCCCCTTCGTGCCCGCCCTGGCCGTGGCTTCCTGGATCACCTGGATCGCGATCGGGGGAGCGCCGTCTTGGACCTGGCCCTGACGGATGATGCCGAGCGATGCCTGACGGACCTCCTTCTGAGCCGCGGCCTCGTCACGCCCGCCACGCTGGCCCGGGTGGAGGAAGCGCGGCGCGTTGCCCATGAATCGCTGATCCCGGCGCTGCTCGCCCTCGGCCTCGTCGGGGAGGACATCCTCGCGGCCACCGCCGCGGAAGCGCTCGGCCGGCCACTTCTGGCGCGCGACGACCTGCCGGCCGAACCCCCGATGATCGAGCGGCTCCCCTCGCGCTTCCTCCGCCGGGTGCGCGCGTTCCCGGTGCGGATCGAGGACGGGAAGCTGCTCCTCGCCCTTGCCGATCCGCTGGATGCCTTTGCGGTGCAGGCCGCATCCCTGGCCACCGGCATGTCCGTGACGGTCGCCGTCGCTCCCCCCGCCGCCATCGAGGCGGCGCTTGCAGGGCTGGAGACCGCGCCCGCGCCGCCCGAGGCGGTCACGGCGGACCTCGCCACCGCCGCGCCGGAGGATGCCGCAAGGCTGCGCGACCAGGCGAGCGAGGCGCCTGTCATCCGCCATGTGAACGCCCTCATTCTGCAGGCCGTGGAGAGCGGGGCCTCCGACATCCATCTCGAGGCCACGGAGGCCGGGCTGCGCACCCGGATGCGGGTGGATGGCGTGCTGCATCATCTCAGCACCGTGTCGCCCGCGCTCGGCACCGGCGTCATCTCCCGCCTGAAGATCATGGCGCGGCTCGACGTGGCGGAGCGGCGCCTTCCGCAGGATGGGCGCATGCGGATCGCGGTGCGCGGGCGCGACATCGACCTCCGCGTTTCCGTCATCCCCGCGATGGATGGCGAAGGGGTGGTGCTGCGCATCCTGGACCGCGGTTCCGTCGCGCTGGATTTCGACGCGCTCGGCTTCACGCCCGACGAAATCGCGGCCATGCACGGCCTCCTGGCCCAGACCAGCCGCATGGTGCTGGTGACCGGCCCGACCGGCAGCGGCAAGACCACCACCCTCTATGCCGCGCTGGGTTCGCTGGACCGGCAGCGCCTGAAGATCTGCACCATCGAGGACCCGATCGAGTACCGGCTTGAAGGGGTGAGCCAGGTGCAGGTTCGCTCCCAGATCGGCCTGACCTTCCCGAACGCCCTCCGCGCCATGCTGCGGCACGACCCCGATGTGATGCTGGTGGGCGAGATCCGCGACCCGGAGACGGCGGAGGTCGCGGTTCAGGCGGCGCTGACCGGCCATCTCGTGCTCGCCACCCTGCACACGAATGACGCGCCATCCGCTGTCGCGCGGCTGATGGATCTCGGCGTGCCGGATTACCTGATCTCCTCCGTGCTGCGGGGTGTGCTGGCACAGCGCCTCGTCCGCACCCTCTGCAAGGCCTGCCGGGAGCCCTATGAGCCGGCCCCGCCCTTGCTGGAGCGGCTTGGCCTTGCCCGGCTGGCCCAGGGCGCCCCGATCCGCCTCCACGCGCCGCGAGGCTGCCCGGCCTGCGGCGGCACGGGGTATCGCGGGCGCACGACCGTTCTGCAGGTGATGGATGTCACGGACGAACTCCGGGCGCTGATGCTCCGGCGGCCCGATGGCAACAGCCTGGCCAGCCTCGCCGCCTCCCAGGGCATGCTGACGCTGCAGGAGGCCGGGCTCCGCAAGGCCCTGGCGGGGATCACCTCGATCGAGGAGGTGATGCGCGTTGTCGGCGGAAGCTGAGGCGATGCCGGGCGCGCGCCACTTCGATTTCGTCGCCATCGCGGCGGATGGCCGCACCCTCCGGGGCCGGATCGAGGCGGAGAGCGAGCACGAGGCCGCGCGGCACCTGCAGCAGGGCGGTCACCTCCCGGTCGAACTTCGCCTGGCCGGCGAGGGCCCGGCGATCCGCGCGCCCCGCACGGCCGGCGACCTGAAGCTGCGCCCGCGGGAGCTTGCGCGGCTGACACGCGGCCTCAGCCTGCTTCTCTCGGCCGGGCTTCAGCTCGACGTGGCGCTCCAGGCCCTTGTCGGATCGGAAACGGCATCGACGGCCCGCAGGATCCTCAGGGGCCTGCACGAGACGGTGCGGGGGGGCTCCTCCCTTTCCGCCGCCGTGGCCGCCAGGCCCCTCGCCTTCCCCGCCTGGTACGCCGCCGCGATCGAGACCGCGGAGGGAACGGGCAAGCTGCCCGCCGTGCTCGACCGGCTCGCCATCGAGACACTCCGCCTGGAGCGGCTGGCGGACCGCGTGCGGGCGGGCCTCACCTATCCCGCCCTTGTCCTCGGCCTGTCGGGGGTGGTCATCGCCGTGCTCGTGACAGTGGTGCTGCCGGCCCTGGAACCGCTCTTCTCCGCCGCCGGGGACCGCCTGCCCGCCTCCACCCGCCTCATGCTCGACACGGCCGCCTGGCTGCGCGAATGGGGTGCCACGGCCCTGGCCGCGCTGCTGCTGGCCCTGCTGCTCGCACGCCGCGCCCTGGCGGCCCGGGAGGCGAAGCACTGGCGGGATGCGCGGGTGCTGAGACTGCCGCTGATCGGCATGCTGGTCTGGCGTGCGGCCACGGCGCGTTTCGCCCGGCTCCTCGGGGCATTGCTGGGCGCGGGGGTCCCGCTCGCCCAGGCGCTGCAGCATGCCAGCGGCGCGGTGGGCAATGTCGCGATCGGTTCCGGGCTTGAGAGGGCGGCCGCCCGCCTCTCCACGGGCACGGGATTCGCGGCAGCCCTGGCCGCCGAGAACGCGCTGCCCACCCTCGCCATCACGCTCATCGGCATCGGCGAGGAGGGCGGGCGGCTGCGCGAACTGCTCGATGAGGTCGCCATCGTCCATGAGGAGGACGCCGAGCGCATGGCGGAGCGCCTGATCGTCCTCCTCGTCCCCGGCGTCACCCTGCTTCTCGGCGGGCTCATCGCCGTCATCGTGATGACCACGCTCAACGCCATTCTCGGTGCCAACTCGGCCGTTCTGGGCAGCTCATGAAACACAGCCTGATGTTCGTCGCTTTCCTGCTTGGCCTCGCCTCCTGCGGCGAGCCGGAGTTGCGGGGGCGCGCGGCTTTCGACGAGGCGATGGCCCGTATCCAGGCCGCGAATCAGCGCCCACCCGCTGTCCAGCCGGTGGTCACCGGGAGCGTGACCCTGCCCGCCGCCACCCCGCCCCGGCGCCCGGCGGTCACCGAACCGGGCATGCAGGCGCGGGGCCCGCTGCGTTCCACGGGCCCTGCGGGCGCGGCCCAGGCGGGCGGCGGGTCCGTGACCCTCAACTTCGTCGAGGCTCAGGTGGCGCAGGTCGTGCAGACCGTGCTGGGGGACCTGCTCCGCGTCAACTACACCATCGACCCGCGCGTCACCGGCACCATCACCCTGCAGACGCAGCGGCCGGTGCCGGAGGAAGCCGCGCTGTCGCTCCTCGAATCCGCCCTGGCGGCGAATGGCGCCGCCCTGCTGCGCGGGGATCATGGGTACCGCGTCGCGCCGCTGGATGGCGCGCTGCAATCCGCCCCGCCGCTGGCCCGGCGCGCCGCGGGCGGGCAGCCCGGGCCCGGCTTCTCCATCGTGGCGCTGCCGCTCGTCCATGCGCGCGCCGCCGACATGCAGCGCGTGCTCCAGCCCCTTGTCCCGCCGGGCGGCTTCATCTCCGCGGACGAGGCCCGCAATATCCTCCTACTCGCCGGCACCGGCCCCCAGCTGAACACGCTGCTGGAAACGGTGGAGAGCTTCGATGTCGGCTGGATCCGGAGCCAGTCCGTGGCCTTGCTGCCGCTGGACTCCGCCCCGGCTGCCACAGTGGCCCAGGAGATCAGCTCCATCTTCGCCGGCGCGGAGGGCAGCGCGCGGGAAGGGCTGCGCGTGGTGCCCGTGGCACGGATGAACGCGGTGCTGGTGGTGGCGAGCCAGCCGCAGCAGCTTGAGCGGGTCCGCCGATGGGTGCGCAACCTGGATGCCGCCGGCATGGGCAGCGCGCCCCAGCTCTTCGTCTACAACGTGCAGTATGTGCGGGCGGCGGAACTGGCCGGCACGCTGCGGCAGCTGCTGCAGGGCGGCGGTGGGCGCACCGATCCGGCCTCCCTCCTGGCCCCGGGGCAGCAGGGCGTCCAGATGACGGGCGGCACCGTCGCGCCGATATCCGACATGCCCCTGGGCGGCGCCGGCAGCCCGGCCACCCAGGCCTCGCTGGCCGGCGGCAACGGCCAGGGGGCCGCGAACCCTCTCCTGGCCTCCGGCCGCGGGTCCCCTGCCACGCCGGCATCCATTCCTGGCATGCCGGCTCCCTTCGGCGCCCCGGGGCCGGCGGATGAAAGGAGCGGCCTGCCGGCAGCGGCGGTCCGCATCGTTGCCGACGAGGCGCAGAACGCGCTGATCGTCTATGCGAGCCAAGCGGATTGGCGCTTGGTCGAGCGCGCCGTGCTGCTGCTGGACCGCCCGCCCAACCAGGTGGCGGTGGATGCGATCATCGCCGAGGTCACGCTGAACCAGGAACTCGAATACGGCCTTTCCTGGTTCTTCCGCAGCGGGCGCTTCCAGTTCAACCTGGCCACCACGGCCGCGCAGACCGTTCCGGGCTTCAACCTCCTCTATTCCGGCGGCGCCGATGCCACGGTCGTGCTGCAGGCACTCGCGGGGCTGACCGATGTGCGCGTGATCTCCTCGCCCCAGGTCATGGTCCTCTCGAACCAGACGGCCCGGCTGCGCGTCGGCGATTCCGTTCCCATCGTGACCCAGCAGGCGACGGGCGGCGGGGTGACGGACACCCGCATCGTCAACTCCGTCTCCCTGCGCGACACCGGCGTGTCGCTGGATGTCACGCCCCGCGTGAATTCCGTGGGTGGCGTGCTGCTCGACGTGGACCAGGACATCTCCGATGCCGTGGCAACGACCACGAGCGGGATCGACAGCCCCACGATCCAGCAGCGCCGGCTCCGCACCGTCGTCTCCGTCGCATCGGGGGAAACGGTCGTGCTCGGCGGCCTCATCCGGGAGGCCGACAGCAATACCCGCACCGGCCTTCCCTTCCTGGTGAACATCCCGGTGCTGCGCGAGCTCACCGGCGTGCGTGGCACCTCCCGCCGCCGCACGGAGCTGCTGGTGCTGATCACCCCACGCGTGGTGCAGAATGTCGAGGACCAGCGCCGGGTGACGGAGGAGCTGCGCCTGCGCATGCAGAGCATGGCACCGCGCGACGAGCCGCGCCGGACCAACTACCATGCGCTTCCGTTGCGCTGAGCGGAGAGGTTTCGCCCTCGTCTTCGCGCTCTGGATCGCGCTCCTCCTCGGCGTCGCCGGAACCGTGGTCACGCGGCTCTCCTCGGCCGATGCCGGGGCCGCACGGATCGAGGCGGATCTGGCTGCGGCACGCAGCGCGGCGGAGGGCGGGATCTGGTACGCCGCCCATCAGCTCGCGGCGCGGGAGATATCCGCCCGCCCGCCCCGCTCGCGCTTCACGATCGCACTCGGCGGTGCCGGGGTGGTGGTGGACACGGTGGACGAGGACGGGCGCATCGATCTCAACACGGCGCCCGAGCCGCTCATCGCCGCCATGTTCCAGGCCGCGGGCCTGGAAGAGCCCGCGGCGCGGCAACTCGCATCCCGCGTTCTCGACTGGCGCGACCCCCTCTCCTCCCTCCGCCCCCGCACGGCCGGGACAGGCGGGGGAGGACCAAGGCGCCAGGCCTTCGTCACCGCGAATGAGCTTGCCCTGATCCCAGGCGTGGGGCTGGCGCTGGCCGAAGCACTGGAAGGCGCCGTCACCGTTCATACGAACAGCAGCTATCCGGCATGGGAGGCAGCGCCACCGGCCGTGCAGGCCATCCTGCAACATGCGGCGGGCGAGATGCCTGACAGGCAGGCTCAGGCCGGGCGGCCCGGCAACGCCGCTTCCATGGGTTCGCGGGCGGGGCGCCGGATGATCTGGCGCATCCGGTCGAGCGCGCAGCGCGGCGCTGTGACAGCGCATGTGGATGCCGTCGTGATGCTGGCGCCCAACGCTGGAACACCCGGCAGGATCCTGATGTGGCGCGGCGCCTCCCGAGCCGACGGATAGACATCCAGGGCAAGATGCTGCCGTTCGCCAGAAGCCCTGAGATTCATGGCTGATCTGAAGACGAGCGAACTTCGACCATCCCCGGATCGGGGAACACTTCCCTCCCGCGCGCAAGGCGGTCGCGAGATCACCGCGTCAGAATTCTTTACAGAAACGATCTTGGCGACTTATGATTTTCTGAGTCTCCCACAAGAGAACACGCAAATATCATCTTGCGCCGACTGAAACCGTTGCTGCGAAGAAGTGAAACTTGATAGGTTCCGCTCGCCGCCAATCAGGATGGCCGCTGCACTGGACAACGATGACATCCAGCTTTGCGCGCCATCCATGCTGACACGCCTTCGCCGGGAGACAGAAATGCGCTCTAAGTTGCTAGCCGGACTTCTCGCATCGGTTCTCGCCTTTGGCGCCGGAACCGCCGATGCGGCACTCCTGACCTATTCGAACCGCGCAGATTTCCTCGCCGACACGGGCGCGACATCGGCAAGCGGAGTCTTCCCTTCCGACCAGAGAGGGGCCTCCAGCATCAGGATTGGGCAGATTACCTATTCCGCTGCTGCGGCGGCAACGCCCTTCGACGTCGGCCTGATTGATTCGGCTCACTTCCCTGGCCAGCGGCTGCTCAGCGTCACGGGCCGCGACCAGCTCAACATCCGCTCGCATACGGCGCCCATCTACAGCCTCGGCTTCGACTTCGTCGAGCTCGAGAACGATCCGGGGCGCAATGGCCGGTTCATCGATTCCACCTTCACGGTGACGTTGCTGAACGGCGCGAGCAACATCATCGACATGTTCACCTTCAACGCGCCGAACGACGTGGCGGCATTCGTCGGCGTGTGGTCCACTGATCCCTTCGACCGCATCCGCATCCGCGAGACCGTAGGCGCCGCCGAGAACGAACTTTTCGGGCAGGTCTATACCGGGCGGACCGCGTTGGACATTTCGCAGATTCCTGTACCGGAGCCCGCAGCAGGCCTCGTGATGGGCATGAGCCTCCTGATGCTGGCCGGCGTGCTCCGCCGGCGGACAAGGCAGGCGCAATCCTGATCCATGCCGTTCCGCACGCCGCGGAACTCCGGCCGACTGCCCGGCTCCTCCAGCGGGACCGGGCAGTTCGCATGTCCCAAGCATACGCCGGCCACGCTCCCGCTCTCGCTGCGCCGGGGATGGAGGCGGACAGGTTGCTCGCTCCTCCTGGCCGGCTTCCTGGCAATGATGGCACTGCCTGGCCAGGCGCAGACGGCAGAACAGGACGGACGCCTGTGCCAGCAGGCCATTGCTGAGCAGGAACCTGGATCGGGCCTTCCGCCAGGCCTTCTCCATGCCATCGCCATTGTCGAAAGCGGCCGACGGCTTGCGCGCACGGGTCGGGTCATCCCGTGGCCCTGGTCCTACAATGTGAGTGGCCGGGGATACATGGCAGCCACCAAGGCGCAGGCGGTCGCCGAGGTCTCGGCGCTTCTCGCGGCAGGCCAGCGCTCGATCGATATTGGCTGCATGCAGATCAACCTGCTGCATCATCCCGAGAGCTTCTCCAGCCTGGATGAGGCTTTCGATCCCCAGGCCAATCTCCGCTATGCGGTGCGCTTCCTTCGGGAACTGCATGCGAGGCATGGGGACTGGAACATGGCTGTCCGGCGCTATCATTCGGGCCAGCCGGACCGCGGGGAGGCCTATCGCCAGCGTGTCGAAGCCGGCGCGGGCAGCATTCCTCAGCCGACGAGCGTTTCGGTCGTCCCCCCCGCGGCGCGTGCCTGGAGTTTCGCGCTGCTACCCGGCCTTGCCACGGCAGAGCGACAATCGGCAGAGCGGCACCAGGCGGCGCTCGCGCAACTTGCCACGCTCAGAAGCCTGGCCACCACGGATCCGGCCGCAGCACTCCGGGCCCTTGGCGACCCCCGGCAGTTCAGCGCCCTGTCGGCGGAGCAGCGCGCGGGGATGGCGAACCTCTCCCGGTTCTATGCGGGGGTGCAGGCCGCGCGCAGCAGGGCAAGGGCAGAACTGGGACATGGCGGCGCCCGGGCCACCCAGTCACTCGCGCGGACGCAGTAGGCCAGCGCGACGGAAGGGAGCTTCGCCGCAGTTGCAGGACCCCAGCGACATCGCCAGGGGCTTGGCGGAACGCTTCAGCTCTCTGATGTGTGCCGCTCGGCGAAGCCTTGCACACGCCCTCATCCGGAGGGCGGCGAGGCCTCATCCAGGGGCGGCAAGTTCCGCCAGCGCCTCCGCCCGCGGCAGCACCTCCGCCACAGGGGCGTCGATTCCGGCCGTCCAGGCCGGGCCGCCACGCGGGCGGGGCGCGAAATGGGCGCGGAGGGCGCGCGTGCCCTCGATGCGGGCCACATCGAACATGCGCCAGCCCTCCCCGGGGTCGCCGGGCCCGCGTGCCAGGCCGGCGGTCTGCCAGGTGAGCAGCCCGACGCGCCCCGTGCCCATCTGGCCGATGGCATGGGGATGCACGACGCGCCAGGCGCCGCCATAGAGCAGTTCCAGCGCGCGGCGCTCGCGCACAGCCAGGGCAAGGCGGGCAACGCGGCGGCGGAGATGTGGGGGAAGGGGCGGGGACGCGATGGCGCGGAGCCCCGCAGGGGTCTTGCGCATGACCCCGATATGGTCATTACAGTCCTGATTTTAAAGGCCGATCAGCCTTCCAGCGTGGCAAGCCATTCCGCATAGGGTGTGTTCCGCGCCATGTGCCGGTTCAGGTCCGGGGCGCCGTCCTTCCACCAGACCGGGCCGCGTTCACCGAGTTCCCGCTTGGCCACATCCACAGCGGCCCGCGCGGCCTTCAGCCCGGTATCATCGCCGTTCCGGAGCGCCACCCCCACAGCCCGGCGCGCCGCCATCAGGGCACGCGTCAGCTCCCCCCGGTGCTCCGCCGGCAGGTTCGGATCGGCCATGCGCCACAGCCGCCCGCGCACCACGAAGTAGCGGCCATCGGGGGTGACGGGGTGCCGCAATCAGCCCTTGCGCCGGAGCAGGAACAGCGCCTGCTCCCCGAAGAGATTCGCCAGGCGCAGGCTTTCGCGCCAGGGGGCGCGCATGCCGTGCTCGTCCACCGCCAGCCAGCCATCCACCGCGTAGCCATCCTTCTCGCACAGGGCGACGAAGTCCAGGATGGTGCAGGGGTGGATGTTCGGCGTCTCGTACCAGGGCCGGTTCCAGGTGTCCGTATCCGGCATCCGCCCGGTCCAGAGCAGGCGCCAGCGCATCTGCCAGTGGCCGAAATTCGGAAAGGAGATGATGGCGTAGCGCCCGATGCGCAGCATCTGCCGCAGCACCTCGCGCGGCCGCTCCACGGCCTGCAGCGTGCGGGAGAGCACGACATAGTCGAAGGCGCCATCGGGATAATGCGCGAGGTCCGCATCCGCATCGCCATGGATCACGGCCAGGCCGGCGGCGACCGCGCGCGTGGCCTCGGCCATGTCGATCTCGATGCCGCGCGCATCGGCCCGCTTCTCGCGCGTCAGATGGTCGATCAGCGCGCCGTCGCCGCAGCCGATATCCAGCACCTTCGCGCCTTCCGGGATCATCTCGGCGATGAGCCGCAGGTCCAGGCGCATGTTCTTGGCGACGTAGCGGATCTCTTCCTTCGGGCGGATGCCCATGGTCAGACCCCCACCGCATCGGCAGCACCGCCGAGGAAGCCGCCCAGCGCCGCATGGAACTCGGGCTCGTCCAGCAGGAAGGCGTCGTGGCCCTTGTCCGAGTTCAGCTCGATGAAGGAAACGCGCGCGGCAGCCCTGTTCAGCGCACGGGTGATGGCGCGGCTCTCCGCGGTGGGGAACAGCCAGTCCGAGGAGAAGGAGGCGACGAAGAAGCGCGTCGGCGTGCCCTGGAAGGCCAGGGAGAGATCTCCGTCATGGTCCGCCGCCAGGTCGAAGTAATCCATCGCGCGGGTGATGGTGAGGTAGGAATTCGCGTCGAAGCGGCGGATGAAGGTGCTGCCCTGGTGGCGAAGATAGCTCTCCACCGCGAAGACATCCTCCAGGAAGGTCACCGCCTTCGCGCCCTGGAGCCGGCGGCCGAATTTCCGCGTCAGCGCGCTTTCCGAGAGATAGGTGATATGCGCCACCATGCGCGCCACCGAGAGGCCCTGCGCCGGCAGCCGCCCCTCCTTCCAGTAGGCGCCGCCGCACCAGTCCGGATCGGCATGGATGGCCGCGCGCCCCACCTCGTGGAAGGCGATGTTCTGGGCGGAGTGATGGGCGGCGGTGGCGATGGGCGCGCAGGCGAAGACCGCCTCGGGGTAGGTCGCCGCCCATTGCAGCGCCTGCATCCCGCCCATCGAGCCGCCGACCACGGCGAGCAGCCGCTCGATCCCCAGATGCTCGACCAGGCGTTTCTGGGCACGCACCATGTCGCGGATGGTCACGCTGGGGAAATCGATCCCCCAGGGGCGGCCCAGGCCGCGGCCCCCGGCATCCGTCATCTCCTCCCGCGGGCCGGAACTGCCCATGCAGCCGCCCAGCACATTGGCGCAGATGACGAAGAAGCGGTTGGTGTCCACCGGCAGGCCCGGCCCGACCAGGGCGGACCACCAGCCCGGCTTGCCTGTCAGGGGCTGCGTCTCGGCCACGTACTGGTCGCCCGTCAGGGCATGGCAGATCAGCACCGCGTTGCTGCGCGCCTCGTTCAGCGTGCCATAGGTACGGTAGGCCACGGCCAGCGGGGCCAGCATCGTGCCGGAATCCAGCATCAGGCCATCGGGGAAGACGACCCGCTGGTGATCCACCTGAGGCAGCGATGCAACGGCCTGGTTCATGGGCGGGAGCATTAGGAGCCTCCCGGCGGGGGGGCAAGGCGGCGTTTCGCGCGGATGGGGCGCCCTGGCCGCGCCCCCTGGCCCCCGGGGCCGGGTTTAGCACCCGGGAAGCCACGCGCTGCCTTGGCGCCCCGCCCATCGGGCGCTAGACCCGCCGGACCCCTCATGCACGGTCACATGTCCGATCCTGCCCTCACCGATCCCTCCGTCGTGCAGCCTCTCGCCCTGGCGGCGGCGCGCGCCGAGTTCGACGCGATCGACAACCAGGTCCATGACCTGCTGATGCGCCGCGCCGCCCTCTCGGCCCAGCTCTCGGCCCAGGGCATGAAGGCCGGCGGCGCCAGCTTCCGGCCGGGGCGGGAGGCGCTGATCCTGCGCCGCCTGCTGGCCCGGCATAGCGGGCCCATGCCGCGGGCCACCGTGGCGCGGCTGTGGCGTGAGGTGATTGCCTCCTCGCTCAGGCTGCAATCCGCCTTCTCGGTTGCCACCATGGCGGGCTGCGAAGCCCTGGCGCGCGGCCATTTCGGGCTGGACACGCCGCTGCGCATGCATGCCACTCCGGCCCGGGTCCTTTCCTTCCTTTCGGCCGGGGAGGCCTCGGTGGCCATTCTCCCCTCCCCCGCCGATGGCGAGCCGCCGGAGGCGGCCTGGTGGATCAGCCTCGATTCCCCCCGGCTGCAGGTGGTGGGCGCCCTGCCCTTCCTGATGGGGCCGGGGCAGATGCTTCCCAGCGCCCTGGTGGTGGCCCCGTTCGGCGCGGATGCCACCCCGCGGGACCGGGGGCTCATCCGGCTGGAACGGGCACCCAACACGTCCCGCGATGCGCTGGTCTCCAACCTTGCCGCCGCCGGGCTGGCACCGCTGCGCGTGATCCTCTCGGCCGATGGGCTGCGCGCCCTGGTGGAGGTGGAGGGGCTGATCACGCCCGAGGACCCGCGCCTGGCCGGCCTGGCCGCGCTTCGCCCCTGGCCCGTCGGCGGCTATGCCGAGCCGGAGCCGGAAACCCCCGCCACCCAGGCCGAACCCGCCTGAGCCCCTTCCGGGGCCCCTGGCCCCGCCCGTTCAGAGAGATGCCGCCATGCCCGTGATGCCGCGCCCCTCCATCCTCTCGGTCGAGCCCTATGTGGGCGGCGAGTCCAAGGTCCCGGGCGTGAACCGGATCGTGAAGCTCTCCTCGAACGAAGGGGCCTTCGGCCCGCCCCCCGCCGCCTCGGCCGCCATCGCGGAAATGGCGCGGGAGGCGCATCGCTACCCCGATGGCGGCGCCACCGCCCTGCGGGAGGCAATCGGCCGGCATCATGGCCTCGACCCCGCCCGCATCGTGGTCGGCAACGGCTCGGACGAGCTGCTGGCCCTGCTCATCCTCGCCTATGGGGGCGAGGGGACGGAGCTGGTCATGTCCGCCCATGGCTTCCTGATGTATGAGCTAACCGGCCGCTGGGCCGGGTGCCAGATCATCAAGGTGCCCGAGAAGAACCTGGTGGCGGATGTGGACGGGCTGATCGCCGCCTGCGGCCCGCGCACCCGCCTGGTGATCCTGGCCAACCCGAACAACCCGACCGGCGCCCTGCTGCCGCAGGGCGAGGTGAACCGCCTGCGCGCCGGGCTGCGCGAGGACATCCTGCTGATCCTCGATTCCGCCTATGCCGAATATGTGGAGGACTCGGACTACGATCCCGGCCAGGCGCTGGTGGATGCCGGTTCCAACACGGTGATGACCCGCACCTTCAGCAAGGTCTGGGGCCTGGGCGGCATGCGGCTGGGCTGGGCCTATGCCCCCGCCGCCATCATCGACGTGCTGAACCGCGTGCGCGGCCCCTTCAACGTCAACGCTGCCGCCATGGCCGCCGGCATCGCCGCCCTGTCCGAGCCGGACTGGGTGAAGAAGAGCGTGGCCCATAACGGCGAATGGCGCGCGAGGCTGACGCAGGGGATGGAGAAGCTGGGCCTGAAGGTCCATCCCAGCCATGGCAACTTCCTGCTGGTGGATTTCGGCAGCGCGGAAGCCGCGAAGGCCGCCGATGCTCATCTGCGCTCGCGCGGGCTGATCGTGCGCGGCGTGGGGGTCTATGCCCTGCCGACCTGCCTGCGCATCACCATCGGCAATGCCGAGGAATGCCAGATGGTGCTCGATGCCCTGGCAGACTTCCGGCATGGCTGAGGAACCCCTCTTCCAGCGCCTCTGCATCGTCGGGCCGGGCCTCGTCGGCTCCTCCATCCTGCGCGTGGCGAAGGAGCGCGGCGACATCGCCGCCACCCTCGTCGCCACGGCGCGCAGCGAGCACACGCTGGAGCGCGTGCGGGCGCTGGGAATCGCCGATGTGGTGGAGGCCGATGCGGCGAAGGCCGTCCAGGGCTGCGACGCGGTGATCCTCTGCGTGCCCGTGGGCGCCTATGCCGGGGTGATGGCGCATATCGCGCCGCATCTTGCCCAGGGCTGCATCCTCAGCGACGTGGGATCGACCAAGGGCAGCGTGCTGCGGGATCTCACGCCCCTGCTGCCCGAGGGCGTGCACCTCATCCCTGCCCATCCCATGGCGGGCACGGAGCATTCCGGGCCGGATGCGGGCTTCGCGGAGCTGTTCAAGGGCCGCTGGTGCATCGTCACCCCGCCGCCCGGCGCCGATCCGGCGGCGGTGGAGAAGGTGCGCGCCCTGTGGGAGCGGGCCGGCTCGATGATCGAGACGATGGATGCGGTGACGCATGACAAGGTCGTCGCCATCGTCTCCCACCTGCCGCACCTCATCGCCTTCACCATCTGCGGCACGGCGGACGACCTGGCGCAGGAAACACGGGAGGCGGTGCTGCGCTTCGCCGCATCCGGCTTCCGCGACTTCACCCGCATCGCGGCGAGCGACGTGGACATGTGGCGCGACATCTTCCTGAACAACCGCGAGGCGGTGCTGGAAATGCTGGCGCGACTGACCGAGGACGCCCAGGCCTTTGGCCGCGCCATCCGCTGGGGCGAGGCAGGCTTTATCGAGGACCGCATCCGACGCGGACGCAAGATCCGCCGCTCGCTGATCGAACTGAAGCAGGCCTGAAGGCGGGCACGCTGGACAGCGTCCTTCCTGATCTGCTGGTTCCCGGAGAGGGCGCTGCCCTCTCCGGACCTCACCCGCCAAGGGCCTGAGGCCCTTGGAACCCCGTCTGGCTGCCGCGGATACCATGCAAACAGGGTTTCTGAGCCCTTATCCTGCCCTTGCAGTCGCCTCCGGTCATGGACCGGAGGCGCACCGCAGCCGAGCTTTTCTAAAACTTCAGAAAAAGATGATGGTGAGGGGTCCGGGGAGAGGAAGAATTCCTTCTTCCTCTCCCCGGGACAGACCACCACCGCAGAATTAGAAAGCACCGCCAAAATCAGATCTGCCGGAATTCCGGCACTCCAATGCATCCGCGAAAGCGCCAGCCAGAGCGGCCGCGAGTTTCGCCCGGTCGCGGATACCGATCAGTGTCTGGGGCATGGCCTGCCCATCGGAGTCCTGCTGGAGATGCCGCATCAGCCGGTTCCGCGCCGTTTCCAGTGCCGCGCGGTGCGCATCCGGGGGCAGCCCGGCCGGCACGGCATCCACAAGGGCAAGCCGAAGGGCGAGGCGCAGGGCCTCGAAGTCAGGATCCCGATGGGGCAATTGGCTCTCCGCACCCGGTGGACGGGAACGGGAGTGTTTTCTCCCGGCGCTTCTTGGCCCCTCAGCCGCAAAGGCGGGGCGGGGCCATCCTGCCGCCCCGCCCTCCCGGGTTGCAATGCCCGCGCTATGACTTGCTGAAGGAAACCCGCTCGTTCTCGCCGCCCTTCGGGGGCTCGCCGGTCACCGCGGCTTTCACGTAGCCATAGGCGTGCAGGAGCTTCGAGGAGGGGCTGTCCCAGTATTCGGCGCCCGTCGCCTCTACCGCGATCAGCGCGATATGCGGATCCTCGGGCCCGTCCGGGAACCAAGTCTTCATCGACTCCTGCCACAGCTCCTTCTGCTTCGCGACATCGCGAAGCACCCGCGCCTTGCCGGAGATCGCGACGTAAAGCTGCTTCGACGGATCGGAATAGGAGAGCAGCACCCGATCGTTCCGGGAGATCTCCTCCGTCTTCTCGGTGCCGCTGCCGGAGAAGAACCACAGGGTCTTGCCATCCCCATCCAGGCCGGCCGCGACCATGGGGCGCCCGCGCAGCTTCTCGCCATCCCCATGGGTCACCATGACGGCGGTCTGCACGTCCTTGATCATCTCGCGCACCTTCTCGCGCTGCTGGTGCTCGGTCTGCGCCTCGGCCATCGCTCTCTCCTTCCCGCTGGGGTCAGGCCAAGCAACGGCCCCGGCCCAGGGCAGTTGCTCAGGGCGGGCCGCAGGGTCGTCACCCCTGCCGGAACGGCCTGGGAAGGGTGGCGAGGGATCACCCGGCCCGGAAACGGCAACGGCCGGTGCCCCAGGGGAGCACCGGCCGTTCAGCCCTGGCCCGGACCGCGCCGGGTTAGCCGGAGGCGCCCCCGCGGCGCCAGCGGTGCCGGGTGCGCCAGAGATGCCAGACATAGAGGAGCAGCACGGCGGCCACCACGGCGATGCCCAGCGGCTCCATCCAATGGTCGATCTGCTCCCAGCGCCCCTCCAGCCACCAGCCCGCGGCCATGAGGAAGGCGGTCCAGCCCATCGTCCCGATGCTGGTGAAGATGTAGAAGACCCACCGGTTCATGCGCACGATGCCGGCGGGCACCGAGATCAGCGTGCGCGGCCCCGGCAGGAAGCGGCAGAAGAAGACCGCCGGGATGCCCCAGCGGATCAGCACCGCCGAGGCGTCCCGCACATCCTCCCCGGTGATGCCGAAATACTTGCCCACCTTGTCGGCCAGGCGCTCGATCCGCTCCTGGCCCACGGCGCGGGCGGCCTCGAACCAGCAGGCATTGCCCAGGATGGCCCCGGCGGAGCCCGCCAGGAACACGGCCAGCGGGTCCATCTTACCCTGGGCGGCGGCAAAGCCCGCCACGGGCATGATCGCTTCCGAGGGAATGGGCGGGAAGATGTTCTCGGCCAGCATCAGCAGGAAGATGCCGAATGTGCCGGTCGCCGCCATCACATCGGCGATGAATTGGAGCATGCGTCAGGAAGCCCGGAATAGGGTGATGGCCACGCGGCGGCCACGGACATAGTTGAAGCCGTCCACGCGCCCCACGGCGCGCGGGCGCAGGCCCATGACGGCTGCCTCGGCCTCGAAGCGCGGAACTTCACGCCCTTCGACGGCCACCAGACGGTCCGGCCCTCCGCCCAGGAAGCGCGCGGCGGCCGTGCCATCCGTCAGCAGGCAAGTGGCCGTGCTGGTGGCGAAGACGACGGAGGGCTCGTGATAGCCGGCGATGCCGAAGCGCTCCGCCGGCACGTCCTCCCCGGCCACCAGGGCGGCGACGCGCGGCGAAACCCAGGGTGCGGTGAGATTCGGCAGCACCCCGCCCAGGACCAGCCCATAGAGCGGCACGGCCAGGAGGGCGGCGGAAAGCCCGGCCCGCGCCCATTCGCCCCGCCCCGCGGCCTTCGCCACGGCCCAGAGCAGCAGGCCGGTCACGGGCACCACCAGCAGCCCGGGCACAGAGACCCGCCCATCCGCCAGCAAGGGCAGGGCCACGGCGGCGACAGCCAGGCCGATCCCCGTGCCGAAGAGCGCTGCCCAACCCAGCCCGGAGAGCCACCGGGGCGCCGGCTTGCGCAGCGGGTCGCAGGCCCAGGCGGCGGCCAGCAGCAGCAGTGCGGGATAGGCGGGCAGGACGTAATGGGGCAGCTTCGTCGCCACCGCCTCGAAGAGCAGCCAGCTGGGCGCGGCCCAGGCGAGCAGGAAGCGCGTTCCCGGCCGCATCCGCGCCGCCCAGGCCGCGGGCAGCCCGCGCAGCACGAGGAAGGCGCCGGGGAAGGCCGCGATCCCGAAGGTGAGGAGGTAATAACCCGGCGGGCCCCAATGGGCCTCCTCGCCTGAACCCACCTTGTTCAGCATGTCATCGCCCAGGGCCTGGGCGAAGAAGCGGCCTTCGGTGGCAATGCCGATGGCCACCAGCCAGGGCAGGGCGCAGCCGATCATCAGCGGGATGCCCCAGGCCGGGCGCAGGGCCCGCAGCCAGGGCAGCCCGGCCCGCCAGCCGCGATCCGCCACATACAGGGTAAGCCCCGCCAGGAGCGGCACCATGGGCGCGATCGGCCCCTTCAGCAGCACCCCGGCCCCGAGCGCCAGCCAGAAGCCCAGCGCGGCACGGCTGGAGAAGGCGGCGGGCGCCAGATAGGCCCGGCCCATCAGCCCCATGGCCACGACGATGCTGGCCAGCAGGGCCGCATCGGTCTTGGCGATATGCGTCTCCACCACCAGCAGCAGCGAGGCGGAGAGCAGGGCCGCCGCGAGGAAGGCCGCGCGCCGCCCCACCAGCCCGCGGCCGAGGGAATAGGTGGCCAGCACGGCCAGCCAGGCGCCAATGGCAGCGGCCAGGCGGTAGCTGCCGATCCAGCCCCGGGCGGGCAGGCCCGCCGCTTCCAGCGTGTGGACGATGCCGGCCTGGGCCCAGTGGATGCCCACCGGCTTCTTGTTCCGCTCCACCTCGCCGTTGCGGATCCGGACGTAGTCGCCGCTTTCCACCATCTGGCGGCTGGCCTGGGCGAAGCGTGACTCGTCCCGGTCCCCCGGCGGAAGGGAGAACAGGCCGGGCGCCCACATCAGCAGGCAGAGAAGGGAGAGCCAGAGCCGGGGCCGCCGCGTCTCCGGCAGGCGGTCCAGGGCGCCGGGCAGAGAAGGGACGGGAGCCATGCCCCGGCGCCTTAGCGGCGGGGGGGCCGCAAGTCGAGGGCCAACAGGATGGCGCCTGGGGCGTTCAGCCCCTGACCAAGGAGATCCGCCATGTCCGACACGCCCGAAATCCAGCCGCCGAACCCCTCCCCCGGCCCGGGGCCCGCCCCGGGGCCGGAGAATCCGGTGCCCGGCCCGATCTCGCCGCCCCCGCCGCCCATCCCGGAATACCCGACCCCCGGGCCGGAAATGCCGGAGCCCGGCCCGATCGGGCCCGATATCCCGCCAATCGGGCCTGGCCCGGGCGGAATGCCGCCGGCCGTGATGTAAGGGACGCAGCCCGGGGCAGCCCGGAAACGCCGCAACCCCGGAATGGGCCCGGGAGGAACTCCCGGACCCGTTTCGTCAGGCGGCAGCCCTTCCCCTGCCCTGCAGGGCAAGCAGCCCCGCCGCCAGCGCCATGCCGATCCAGTGCGGCGCGGGCAGCCAGGGCATGACGCCTTCCAGAAGGGCCGGGAAGACCAGCAGCAGCCCCGCCAGGGTGAAGCCCACCCGCTCCAGTGCATTGAGGGCACGGAAGAAGTAGCCCTGGCAGGCCGCCGCCAGGGCCGCCAGCCCCGCCGTGGCGAGCAGGACCTGCCAGGCCACGTCCAGCCAGGTCATCTCCGGTGTCAGGGAAAGCAGCAGGCCCACCCCTTCCGGATCAGTGACGAAGACGAAGGGCAGGACGAAGGCCGGCAGCGTGTATTTCCAGGCCTGGAGCGTGGTGGAGTAGGGCCCCGCCCCGGTGATGGCCGCCGCGGCGAAAGGCGACAGGGCCGTGGGCGGCGAAACCTCGCTGAGCACGGCGTAGTAGAAGACGAACATATGGGCGGCGTAGTCCGGCACGCCCAGCTTGATCAGCGCCGGCGCCGCGACCACGGCGCAGATGATGTAGCTGGCCGTGACGGGCACGGCGAGGCCGATGATCCAGACGATCAGCGCCGTGAAGAGCGCGGTGCCGAGGATGGAGCCATTGGCCGCCTGGATCGCGATGTCCGAGAACTTCAGCCCCAGCCCCGTCAGCGTGATCACGCCCACGATGATGCCGGCGCAGGCGCAGGTCGCCGCGATGCCGATGGACTGGATGGCACCCGCGGCCAGCGCGTCGATCAGCTTGCGCGGGAACAGCGCGGTGTCCCGCCGCAGGAAGGACAGCACCACCGCCACCACCATCGCGTAGAGCACCGCGAGGGTGGAGCTGTAGCCCATCACCATGAAGACGATGATCGCGACGAGCGAGGAGAAGTGGAAACCGTATTTCCGCACCAGCTCCCCCGCCGGGGTGGAGGCCGGCGCCTCCACGCTCTTGCCCGCGGCGCCCAGGCGGCGCTGGTCCAGCTCCACCATGAAGAGCAGGGAGGCGTAGTAGAGGCAGGTCGGGATCACCGCCATGCGCAGCACGTCGAGATAGCCGATCTTGAGGTATTCGGCGATCAGGAAGGCCGCGGCCCCGAGCACGGGGGGCGAGATGATGGCGCCCAGCCCGCCCGCGGCCAGCAGCCCGCCGGCATCCGAGGCGCGATAGCCCACCTTCTTCATCATGGGCCAGGCCACCGTGCCCAGCGTGACCGTGGTGGCCACGCCGGAACCCGAGGGGCCGCCGAGCAGGAAGGAGGAGAGCACCACCGTGCGCCCGGCCGAGGTGGCCTTGCCGCCCATGACGGAGAAGGAGAAGTCCACGAAGAACTTCCCGGCCCCGCTGAGCTGCAGGATGGCGCCATAGATGGTGAAGAGGATGATCAGCGTGGCCGAGACATCGACGGCCGTGCCGAAGATTCCGTCCAGCCCCACCGCCAGATGCGGAATCAGGCGCTCGGAATCATAGCCACGATGCGTCCAGGGGGAAGGCAGGTAGTTGCCGAGGAAGGCATAGGCGATGAAGGTGATGGCAACGGCCGGCATCACCCAGCCCGTGGTGCGCCGCGTCACCTCCAGCACCAGCGCCACCAGCATCCAGCCGACGACGAGGTCCATCGGCTCGGGGAAGATGGCGCGGTCCTGCAGCTCGTCGCCGCCGGTGATAAGATACCATGTGCAGTAGAGCCCGGCCGCGATCAGCACCGCGTCCCAGGGCATGAAGCGGTGGCGGAAGCGCTTCGCCACGGGGAACAGGTAGAAGCCCAGCGCCAGGGCGAAGCCCACATGCACGAAGCGCAGAGTGGTGGTGGGCACGATGTCCCAGGCGGCCCAGAGATGGAACAGGCTCATCGCCAGCGCCATCGCCGTGCCGACCCAGGCGAGTATGCCGCGGAAGCGGTGCTGCGCGCCCTCCTCCTCCTCGATCAGCGCCTCGACCCGGGCCGTGGTGGCGGCATCCAGCGAGCCCGGCGCCACCTCGGGCGGCAGGCCGGTGCCCACCCCCGCGGCGGCGGCCGGCACCGCGCCCGGCGGCCCATCGGAAGGGGCCGCCAGTTCCTCGCGCCGCATCAGCCGAGATTCGCCCCGGCTTCGCGCCAGAAGCGTTCGGCCGCGGGATGCCAGGGAATGCCGGCGGATGCGGTCTTCTGCCCCTCAAGCTTGAAGTTCCGCGCCTCGGCATGGGTGCGCGCCAGGTCCTCGCGGCCTTCCCAGGCGATGCGGATCAGGCTGGTGACCATCTCGGCCGGCATGTCCTCCCGCACCGCGAGCACATTGGCGACGGACATCTGCTTGTTGTCCGTGGTCTGGCCCGGATAGGTGCCGGCGGGGATCACCTCGTTGAAGTAGACCGGGCCGTATTTCTCCACGATCTTCGCGGTGTACTGGGCGTGATCGACCAGCCGCAGATCCACGCCGGGGCTCGCGCCGAGATCGGTGATCGCGCTGGTCGGCACGCCCGAGACGAACATGTAGGCGTCCAGCTTGCCGTCCTTGACCGCATTGGTGGATTCCGCCGGCGAGAGCCGCTCGCGCGCGCGGAAGTCCTTGGCAGGGTCGAGGCCCGCGGCCTCGATCAGGCGCAGCGCCATCACCTCGGTGGCGGAGCCCGGCGCACCGGTGGAGATGCGCTTGCCCTTCATGTCCTCGATGCTCTTGATGCCGGTGCTGGCCACCGTCACCACCTGCATGCGGTTGGTGTAGATCACGGCGATGGCGCGCGCGGGCACGGGGCGGCCACGGAAGCGGTCATTGCCGCGCACCGCATCCACCGCCGCATCCACCTGGGTGAAGATCATCCCGACGCGACCGGCGCCGAGAAGCTGGAGGTTGCCCACCGAGCCACCGGTCACCTCCACCGTGGCGGACATGCCCGGCATCTGGCGGGAGATGAGATTCGCGAGCGCGCCGCCCAGCGGATAGTACACGCCGCCCGTGGTGCCGGTGGCGATGGCAAGCTGCTGGCTGCCCTGGGCGCGGAGGACGCTTGGCGCGGCGAGAACGAGGCCAGCCGCGAGAATGCCACGGCGCGGGATGTTTCCCATCGTCCAGACTCCTTGGATCGTTTTCCTTAAAACGAAGCATAGACCGCCCTTTCCGCCGGGCGAAAGGGCCGATCGGCCAAACCCTCGCCCGGCCAGGCGTTCTTCAGGGCTGTGAAGCGCGAAGGAGGTGCCGCATGGCCGAGGGGATATCATCAGGGCAAAGCGCAAGCCTGGACCTGCGCCTGGGCAACCACCTGGCGCTGAAGGCGGAGGTACGGGTGACCTCCGGCGGGCTGCTTGCCATCGGGGCACTGGTCTCTGGCATCATCCTTTCGGTTGTGCCCCTGGTCTGGTCGGCGCGGCGCCGGCCCTACTGATCGGCCCGGCTCTCCCGCACGCCCATCAGCAGCACCGCCCCCACCGCCATGAAGGCGGCGGTGGTGGCGATGCCCGCGCGCTGGCTGCCGCTTGCCTGGGTCACCGCCGCGAGCACGGCGGGGCCGAGGAAGCCGGTGATGCGGCCGGACAGGGCGAAAAGACCGAAATGGGCCGCCACCTCCCCCGGCGGGGCCAGCCGCGCCATGAGCGTGCGCGATGCCGCCTGGGCCGGGCCGAAGAACAGGCCGAGCACCAGGGCCAGGGCCCAGAAAAGCGCCTTGCCCTCAGCCAGCACGATGGCGATTCCGATCGCCACCAGGCACCACAGGGCGATCAGCACCATCCGGCGCGATCCCACCCGGTCCTCCACCAGCCCGGCCAGCGCCGCCCCCAGCCCCGCCGAGACATTCATGGCGATGCCGAAGAGCAGGACCTCCTGGAAGCTCATCCCATGCACCCCGGCGGCGAAGATGGCACCGAAGGCGAAAAGGGTGTTCAGCCCATCCGTGTAGAACATGCGGGCGACCAGAAAGCGCAGCATGGCCGGGCGCGCGGGCAGGCCGCGCAGCACCCCGCCGATTTCGCGCAGGCCTTCGCGCGCAGAGGCGGCCCAGCCCGGCTTCGGGCCCGGCGCATCGCGGAATGCCGCCAGGACCGGCCAGCCGAAGGCCAGCACCCAGATCCCCACCAGCACGGCCGTGGCACGGATGGGTTCGCCACTCGGCCGGTCGAAGCCGAACAGCCCCGGATCGGGCCGGATGAGCCCGAAGAGGCAGACCACCATGCAGGCCAGCCCGCCCGCATAGCCCAGCCCCCAGGCCAGGCCGGAGATGCGCCCCATCCGCTCGGGCCTCGCCACATCGGGCAGCATGGCGTTGTAGAAGACGGTGCCGACCTCGAAGGCGACCGTCGCCAGCCCCACGCAGGCCAGGACGTAGAAGGCATGGTCCGGCGCCGGGCGGGCGAACCACAGGGCGGCGGTGAAGGCCGCCGTCGCCAGGGTGCAGAGCGCCAGCATCAGCCGCCGCCGACCGCCCGCATCCGCCACCGCGCCGAGCACGGGCGAGAGCAGCGCGATGGCGACGCCCGCCAGGGTCTGCATCCAGCCCCATTGCGCCTGCCCTGTCACCGGATCGGGCGCCACGCCCTGGGCGAACCAGGTGGCGATGACGAAGGTGGTGACCACGGTGGGAAAGGCGCTGTTGGCCCAGTCATACAGGGCCCAGGCGAATTCGCGGCGGTTCACGGCAGCAGCAGCCCCTCGGCCATGGCGCGATCGTAGAGCGCCTCGATCAGCGGCGCGAAGGGCGCGCCCAGAGCGATGGCGGGCCCCATCCGGACGAGGCTGCGCGCGCGTGTCAGCCCGATCTCCTTCCAGGCCGGCGCGCCGCATTGCACCTGCTGGGCGAAGCCCTGCAGCCGGTCGCATCCCATGGCGAAGCGCGCCTCGGGCGTGGCGCCCGCCTCGAACTCGGCCCAGAGACGGGCGACATGATCCGCGAGCGCGGGCGGCAGCACGGCGAAGATCCGCCGCGCCGCCTCGGCCTCGCGCTCCAGCTGGGTCAGCAGCCCCTGGTCGTCGAAGGCGAAGGTGTCGCCCGCCTCGATCTCCACGAGGTCATGCACCGCGATCATGGAGAGCACGCGGGCGAGATCCGGCCTCGGCTCGGCCTCGTCATGCAGCAGCACGGCGCAGAGGGCGACCTGCCAGGCATGCTCGGCGCTGTTCTCGCGCCGTGCCCCGGTCATCGCCGCCCGATCCACATGCTTCAGCCGGTCGGACAGGGCGATGAAGTCGAGCAGCGCCGCGCCCTGCGCGGGCCGCATCAGGCGGGTGCCGCGGGATGGAGGCAGGCCGGCATCGGATGCAGTTCGGACCCGAAGCCGCGCCCGGCGCGCAGCACCGGATCCCCCTCCACCAGCGCGGCGGCCGCCCCGGCATCCGGCGCCTGGAGGATACAGAGGCCGTAAACCCCGCGCGGGTCGGCCACGGGGCCGAAAGCCACCACCTGCCCCTGCGCCATGAGCCCGCGCCAGTATTCGGCATGCGTGCCCATCAGCTCGCCCTCCTCGGCCGTCATATCGGCCGGAAAGGAGGGACGCGGCGGCAGCAGGCGGAACAGGAAATACATGGCGCGGAGGCTAGGCGCTGCGCCCCGGCCCGTCCATCGAGGCGGGCCGGGGGCGGCGCGGGTCGCCTCAGCCCCGTTCCAGCGCCCGCAGCGCCACCGCCACGGCGGCCATCTCGCCCTGTACCGCCGCCTCCCGCGCCAGGCGAACAGCGGGTTCGGAGGGTTGCGGCGCCTCGCCGGCCAGGATGGCGCGGGCGATCCGGGTCTGCAGTGCGCCCAGGTCCTCCAGCAGCGCCGCCCGGGCGCGTGGGCCATAGGTGCCGGGGGCCGGCGCGGCCCGGGCGGCGGCGCGCAGCGCTTCCAGCCCGAAATCGCGCCCGGCGGCATCCCAGGCCGCCGCAGCCTCGGCCGGCGCCACCCCCGCCGCCGCGGCAAGGCGAACGATGCCGATGGCCGCGGAGAGCGAGGGCGCCCCGCCCACCAGGCGGGAGGCCGGGTCCGGCAAGGGTCCCTGCGGCACCGCCACCGCGGAAACCAGGGCGGCCACGCCGGGGCGCAGCAGCGCTTCCGCATCGCCCAGCGGGCTGGCCGTGTCGTCCAGCAGGGCGCGCGCCGCGTCCTCATGCAGGCGGCGGATGGTCAGCAGGGCCGCGCGCTTCGCCTCCACCGGCACCAGGGCATCGTCCAGCGTTTCCGCCGCCTCGTTGATGCTGAAGAGCCGGTCCGCCAGCCAGGCGGCGCGCGCCACGTCGGCGGGCTCCGCCTCGGCCGCCAGCCGGGCAAGGCCGGCCGGGCCCAGGCGGTTGGCGGCGGCATTGGCCAGCATGGTCGAGATCAGGTTGCGCCGGAGCCGGTGCCCCTCGATCAGCTCGGGGAAGCGCTCCTGCAGGGGCTTCGGGAAGTAGCTCCGCAGCATGGGCAGGAAGGCCGGGTCGTCGGGCAGCCCGCTTTCCTCGATGGCATCGGTCAGCCAGAGCTTCGTCACCGGAAGGAGCGCAGCGATCTCCGGCCGGGTCAGCGCATCACCCTGCCCGATCCGCTCCGTCATCCGGGCGGCGGAGGGCAGGCCCAGCACCGAGCGGTCCAGCAACCCTTCCAGTTCCAGCCGCGACATGAGCGAGGCCTGGGCGGGCAAGGCTTCCGGCCCCGCAGCCTGTTCCAGCGACACGGCGGCGAATTGCGCGGCATTGTCGGCCAGCACCAGCTCCGCGACCTCGTCGGTCATGGATTCCAGCAGGTCGTCGCGCTGCCGCCGGGTCAGCCGCCCGCCACGCTCAGCCTCGGCGAGCAGGATCTTGATGTTCACCTCATGGTCGGAGGTGCTGACGCCCGCGGAGTTGTCGAGCGCATCGGTGTTGAGCGCCACGCCGGCCCGCGCGGCCTCGATGCGCCCGGCCTGGGTGATGGCGAGATTCGCGCCCTCCCCCAGCACGCGGGCGCGGATCTCCTGGCCGTTGACCCGCAGCGCATCATTCGCGCGGTCCCCGGCCTCGGCATGGGATTCCGTGCCCGCCTTCACATAGGTGCCGATGCCGCCGAAATAGAGCAGGTCCACCGGCGCCTTCAGGATGGCGCGCATCACCGCCGCCGGCTCCGCGCGCTCCTCCTGGATGCCGAGCAGCGCCCGCGCCTGGGGCGAGAGCGGGATGAACTTGGCATTGCGCGGGAAGACGCCGCCGCCTTCGCTCACCAGCCGCACGTCGTAATCCGCCCAGGAGGAGCGGGGCAGCCTGAACAGCCGCTCGCGCTCCGCGAAGGAGGTCTCCGGGTTCGGGTCGGGGTCGATGAAGATGTGGCGGTGGTCGAACGCCGCCACCAGCCGCGTCTGACGCGAGATCAGCAAACCGTTGCCGAACACGTCGCCCGACATGTCGCCCACGCCGGCGCAGGTGAAGGGATCGCGCTGGATGTCGAGGCCGAGCTCGGCGAAGTGCCGCGCGATCATCACCCAGGCGCCGCGCGCCGTGATGCCCATCTCCTTGTGGTCATAGCCGGCGGAGCCGCCCGAGGCGAAGGCATCGCCCAACCAGAAGCCGTATTCGATCGAGAGCGCGTTCGCGATGTCGGAGAAGGTGGCCGTTCCCTTGTCCGCGGCCGCGACAATATAGGGATCGTCCCCGTCGCGCCGCACCACATTCGCCGGCGGCAGGATGGAGCCGTCCACGCCGTAATTGTCGGTCACGTCCAGCATCGCGCGGATCAGCGTCTTGTAGGCGGCGATGCCGGCGGCCATGAAGGCCTCCCGGTCGCTCGCGGGCGGGACATGGCCCTTCAGGATGAAGCCGCCCTTCGCGCCCGTGGGCACGATGATGACGTTCTTCAGCCGCTGCGCCTTCATCAGCCCCAGGATTTCCGTGCGGAAATCCTCGCGCCGGTCGGACCAGCGGATGCCGCCGCGCGCCACGGGGCCCGCGCGCAGGTGGCAGCCCTCCATGTGCATGGCGGAGACGAAGATCTCCCGCCACGGCCGCGGGTCCGGCATGTCGCCCGCCCGCGCGCTTTCGAACTTCAGGGAAAGGTAGTCCTTGCCCTGGAAGTAGTTGGTGCGCAGCACGCCATCCAGCGCGATGCGCAGGCGGGAGAGGATGCGGTCCGTGTCCGGATCGGCCACGCCCTCGATCAGCGCGGACCAGTCCGCCAGGGCACGCGCCTCGGCTGCCTCGCGCTCCGTGGCCGCCGGATCGAAGCGCGCGTTGAACAGGGCCACCAGGATGCGCGCGGCGTCCGGGTTCGCGGCCAGCGCGGCCTCCACCGCGGGCTGCGGGAAGGCGAAGCCCACCTGCTTGCACCAGCGGAACAGGGCGCGCAGCAGCCAGGCCTCCCGCCAGGTGATCCCGGCGCGCAGCACCAGCCGGTTGAACCCATCGGCCTCCGCCCGCCCGCCCAGCAGGGCGGAGAGCGCGTCCAGCAGCTCGTCGAACCGGTCCTCCGGCGCGTCCACGCCGGATTCCACGCCATAGACATGCAGCGCCACCGGATCCGCGCCCTGGGGCGCGAGGCGCCAGGGCTGCTCCTCGATGGCCCGGAGATCCAGGCTCTCGAAAAGCGGCAGCATGTCGGCCAGGGCCAGCTTGTTCCCGGGGGAGGCGAGGCGCAGCACCAGGCGGCGCGCCCCCTCGCCCGGTGCATGGGCGATGAAGGCCACCGGCCCGCCCGTCGAGAGGGCGGATTCGGCCAGGCGCAGGTCGGCCACGCCCTGGGACGGGGTGGCCACCTCCGGATAGGCCGCGGGGAAGGCACCGGACCAGCGAGCGGAAAGCCGCGCGCCCTCCGCCTCCCCGGCCTCCTCGGCCAGGGCCTCGGCCAGGGCTTCCGGGAAGCCCCGGGCGGCGCGGGTGATCGCCTTTTCCAGCGCCGCCATGTCCACGTCGGGCATGGTTTCGGGCCGGGTGCCGATCACGTAGTGCACGCGGGCCAGGGGGGTGTCGCCCAACGCGATGTAGAAGGCCGACAGCCGGCCATTGAAGCTGGAGGCGAGGATGCGCCCCACCCGTTCCCGGAGACGGGTGTCGAAGCTCTCCCGCGGGAGCCACACGATGGCGGAGACGAAGCGGCCGAAGGGATCGCGCCGCAGGGTCATGGCAGGGCGCGGGCGGATCGCCAGGTCCACCGCCACGCGGGCGCCGGCCAGGATGTCGGCCTCCTCGGCCTGGAACAGCTCGTCGCGCGGCCAGGTATCCAGCACGGAGAGGAAGGTCCGGGCGTCATGGCTGTCCGGCGCGGCGCCGGAAGCGGCGAGGATGCGCCGCACCTTCGGCGCCAGCCAGGGGATGGAGCGGGGGTTGCGGTTATAGGCGGTGGCGGCGAAGAGCCCCATGAAGAGCCGCACGCCCGTCACCCGCCCATCCGGGGCGAAGATGCGGGTGGCCACCACGTCGGCATGGCTCGGCCGGTGCACCCGCACGCGCAGATTGCCCTTGGCCACCGTCAGCGCCACCGGCTGTGCCAGGGAGGCGCGCACCGCGTCCGGCACGGCGGAGAGGTCGCGCAGCGCGTCGAAAACCGCCACCTCCGGGTCCCGCAGCAATCCCAGCCCGTCCTCGGCCGTGATCGGGCCCGATTCGGGGAAGCGGACGAGCCGGTGGCCCAGCAGGACGAAATTGTCCTCCGCCAGCCAGCGCAGGAAGGCCGTCGCCTCCGCGCCATCCGCCGCCGGGGCCATCTCCAGCTCGGCCTCGGTCAGGCGGGAGAGCATGGCGCCGAAATCGCCCACGGCCAGGCGCACCTCGGCCATGGCGCGGGCCAGCGCCGCCTCCACCCCCGGCCAGTCGGCCGCCGGGGGAGCGCCGGCACCCAGGCGGCGGACGGCGCCCGGGGCGATCTCGATCCGCATCATGCTCTCATTCGGCCCGCCCGGCACCGCGGGGCCGATCCGGGTCAGCTGCCCGGCCGAATCGCGGGTCGCGGCGAGAATCGGGTGCAGCAGGCGCCGCACCCCCCGGCCCGAGAGGGTGAGGGCCGCGAGCGCGCTGTCCACCAGGAAGGGCATGTCGTCGGTGACGATCTCGGCCACGGCCCCCGCACCCCGGCCATCGGCCTGGGGCAGCGCCAGGCGCAGCTTGCTCTCGCCCTTGCGCCGCTGCCCCGCCAGGGCATGGAGGGAGGCGGCATCGGCGGCCAGCAGCTCCGGTGCCATTTCCGCCAGTTCGGTCAGGGGGATAGCGGCGCCCAGCGCCCGCAGGAGGGAGCGTGCCGTCTCGGGCGCGGCGGGCATGAGCCGGGCCAGCGCGGCCTCGGCCTCGGCCAGCAGGACCTCCCGCATGCCATCCTGGGCCGGGCCATGGGCCGGGGTCGGCTGGGGCATGTCGTCGGGCATCAGCGTTCTCCTCCGTACCCGCCAAGGATCGGGACGCGGAGGCCCCGGCGCAAGCAGGGGTCCGTGACGTCGCCACATGAATGGAACGCGTCTTTCATGCCTGGCCCGTTCCGCCCCGGCCCGATCCACCCTATTTTGCGGGGCCATGGCCCTCACCCTCGCCGACCTGCTCGCCCCGATGGACCCCGCGCGGTTCCTGGCCGAGTTCCACGACAAGCAGCCCCTCCACATCCAGGGCGGGGCGGCCAAGTTCGCCCAGGTTCTCTCCTGGGCAGGAATCGACCGGTTGCTGAACCAGACGCATATCTGGTCCAGCCAGTCCCTGAAGCTGCAGATGGACACGCAGCCCGTGCCGCCGGAGGCCTATTGCATCCGCGCGACAAGCCGGGACAACACGCCGGTGATGCAGCCCGAGGCGGGCCGCCTGCGCGAATGGGTGGCCAAGGGCGCCTCGGTGGTGCTGAACGACGTGGACAGCCTCACCCCCGGGCTGGCGAGCGTGAGCCAGGCGCTGGAGAATGCCGGCTTCGGCCGCGCCCAGGCGAATGTCTACATCTCCTTCCAGGCCCATAAGGCGTTCCCCACCCATTTCGACACGCATGACGTCTGGGCCGTGCAGGTCGAGGGCGAGAAGACCTGGAACATCTGGTCCGGCCGTGCCGACTACCCCATCCCCCACCCCGCCTTCCGCAGCCTGGGCCAGGCGCATCACGAACGCGCCAGGGGCACATTGCGGGAGAAGGTGCTGCTGAAGGCGGGCGACCTGCTCTACCTGCCGCGCGGCTGGTATCATGACGCCCTGGCCGAAGGCCCGGCCTCGGTCCATGTCGCCTATGGCGTGCATGCCCCGATCGGGCTGGACCTGGCGAACCTGCTGACCGAACGCGCGCTGCAGGACCCCATGTTCCGCCAGCCCCTGCCCCGGCAGGACGGCACCCCGGCCGCCCAGTTCGCCCTGACCAGCCGCGCGGCGCAGCTGGGCCAGCGCCTGGCGGAGCTGGCGCGGGACCCGCAGGTGCTGCAGGTGCTGGCCCGGCACGTGGCGGAGGCGCGCTATCCCCGCGGCGGGGTGAACCTCCTGGCCGCCCGCGGGCTGGAACCCTCCGAAGGCACCGGCGAAGCCGCCGCCGGCGAAGGTGTGCCGGTTTTCCGGGTGCTCTCCCCCGGTGCGAAGCCGGTGCGGCGCGGGGCGGAATGGGTGCTGAAGACCGCCTCCGCCACCCTGCCCCTTTCCCCGCCCGAGGCCGAGGCCACCGCCTGGCTGCTCTCCCGGCGCGAGGTGGACGAGGCCTCTCTCCATGCCGCCCATCCCGGGGTGGATGCCGCCGCCCTCCTCCATCGCCTGACCGAAGCCGGAGCCCTGGCGCAACAATGACCCCTCTGCGCGTGGCTGCCCTGCTGCTGGCCCTGTCCACCGGCCCTGCCCTGGCCCAGGCGCCGGGCCGGCCGCCGCCGCCCTTCAACTGCATCGGGGCGGAGGAACTGGAGGATGATGTCTTCGCGGTGCCCTTCGAGGCCGGCCGGGACCGGCTGGCCGATTCGGCCCGGTCCGGGCTGCTGGCCGCGGCCGAGCTGCTGAAGCGCGAGCCGGACCGGAATGCCTGCATCCTCGGCCATGCGCAGAGGGAGGGGGGACAGCAGACCAGCGTGCAGCTTGCCGCCCGCCGCGCGCGGGCAGTGCGCGAGGCGCTGCGCGCCGCCGGGCTGCCCGAATCGCGGCTGCGTTCCGAGGCGCGCGTGGCCGGGTTCAGCCGCACCACCGGCAACACCGTGGCCCGCAGCGTGTCGATCGTGGTGATGCCGGCCACCGCACCCGAGCCGGAGCGCGTCGCACCAGGGACGCGGCAGCCGGGGACGCGTGAGCCGGCTCCCCCCATGACTCCCCCACCGGCCCCACCGGCCGAGGCCCCGCCGCGCGAGACGACGCGCCCGCCGGCAGCCCCGCCTGCCACGCCGCCGGCCCGGGAGACCACGCCTCCCCCGGCCCCGCCGCCCGCCGACGCCCCATCACGCGAAACGATCCCGCCACCCGCCCCGCCGCCGGTCGAGGCTCCAGCCCGCGAGACCACCCGCCCGCCGCCAGCGCCGCCTGCGGCACGGGACAGCACGCCTCCGTCCACGCCGCCAGCGGAGGATCCGCCGGCCAGCCGCCGGGAATAAGGCCTCGGCGGCCTAGGGAGCGGGCAGCAGGGCGCGGTTCACGGCCTCGGCCGCCTCGAAGGCGACCCAGTGCCCGGCGCCCGGGATCAGCAGCGGCTCCACGCCGCGCGCCCGGAAAAAGGCCAAGCGGTCGGCCATGTGGGGCACGACGATCGCGTCCCGCTCCCCATAGATGACGGAGAGCGGGGCCTGCACTTCGGCCAGGGCGTCGCGCAGCGAGGTGGGGCTGGTGATGCTGCGGCTGCGGAAGCGGGCGTGGTCGCTGTTCCAGGCCTGGATGGCCAGGGCCTCGGCATCGATTCGGGCGGGATCGGCGATCATCAGGCGGCGCAGGTTCTCGCGATGGGCCGCGGCGCGGCTTTCCCCTTGGCGGTCACGGACGGAGACCAGCGGGACCTCTTCGCGCGGAAGGCCGAGCGCGCCGGCGCCCAGCAGGGTCAGGCTCTCCACCCCCGCCCCGTGCCGCGCGGCGATATGCCCCGCCGTGATCGCGCCGAAGGAAAAGCCGACGAGGTCGTAGGGCGTGCCGGGGCCGAGCCGGGCGGCGATCCCCTCCGCGATGATGGCGGCCAGGCCCCAGAGCGTGATGCCCTGCGGCGGCATGTCGGATTCCCCCAGGCCCGGCAGATCGGGCACGAGGACATGGCGGCGCGCCGCCAGCGGCTCGATATTGCGCGCCCAGTGGCGCCAGGACCCGGCCCCGCCATGCAGCAGCACGGCGGGGCGCCCGGCGCCCCATTCGTGCCAGACGAGCCTTCCCCCGCCATGCGGGGTCTGCGCGCGCGTGGCGATGGCGGCGAGGCGGCCCAGCCGGTCCTCGTGGGCGGTGGTCTGCATGGGGCGGTTTTGCGGGAAAACGCCCGGGGACGAAACCCCGCCTCCCCGGCACGTATCCTGCTAGCCTCACGGCCCCTGGCGCCACCGGGCCGATCCCGGCGCCGCCCTGCCGAAGGAGCCGAAACATGGCCTTGCGCCGCCTGTCCCTGACCCTTGGCGCGGTGGCCGCGCTGGCTGCCGCGGCAGCCACGCCCGCCCTGGCGCAGACCACGCTGCGCATCGCCCTCACCCTTCCGGCGGCGAGCCTGGATCCGGTGCAGTCCACCGCCGCCACGGTGCGGAACCATGGCTTCTTCATCTATGACCAGCTCTTCGGCCTGGACAGCAAGGGCGTGCCCCGGCCGCAGATGGTGCAGAGCTGGACGGCCTCCGAGGACAAGCTGACCTGGCGCTTCACCTTGCGCGAGGGCCTGGCCTTCCATGATGGCCAGCCCGTGCGCGCGGCGGATGCCGTGGCCTCGATCCGCCGCTGGGCGCAGCGGGACGTGGTGGGCCGGGCCCTGGCGGCCGCCACCGGCGCCATGGAGGTGGTGGACGACCGGACCTTCGAGATCCGCCTGTCCCAGCCCTTCGGCCTGGTGCTGGAGGCCCTGGCACGCCCGACCGGCAGCGCCCTGTTCATCATGCCCGAGCGCATTGCGCAGACGCCGCCCAATGTGGCGATCACCGAGGCCATCGGCTCCGGCCCCTTCATCTTCCAGGCCAGCGAGTGGCGGGCGGGGGACCGCGCCGTCTATCTCCGCAACCCCAACTACCGCCCGCGCGAGGAGGCCCCGGACGGGCTGGCCGGCAGCAAGGCCGTGTATGTGGACCGGGTGGAATGGCTGACCATGCCGGATGCGACGGTGGGGGTGAACGCGCTCGGCAACGGGGAGCTCGACTTCCTGGAGCAGCCGCCGCCGGACCTGATCCCGACGCTGGAGCGCAACCGTCGCGTCCGCGTCGCGCCAGTGAACCCGGTGGGCAACATGGCCTGGCTGCGGCTGAACCACACCCAGCCGCCCTTCAACGACCCGCGCGCCCGGCAGGCGCTGCTCTATCTCATCAACCAGAAGGACGTGCTGGAGGGGATGGGCATCCGGCCGGAGGAGCAGGTTCCCTATTGCCCCGCCTATTTCATGTGCGGAACGCCGCTGGAAACCGCCGCCGGGGCCCAGGGCCTGCGCGAGCCGGATGTTGCCCGCGCGCGGGAGCTGCTGCGCCAGGCCGGCTATGATGGCCGCCCCGTGGTGTTCATGAACGCCACCGACAGCGGGCTGAACAACGCCGCGACCCTGGTGATGGCGGAATCCTTCAAGCGCGCCGGGCTGAACATGGATGTGCAGGCCATGGACTGGGGCACGCTGACCGCCCGCCGCAACCGCAAGGAGCCGCAGGCCCAGGGCGGGTGGAACCTGTTCATCACCATCGCCAATGCCTTCGACGCGGAGAACCCGCTCTCCAACCTCTACCTGGCCAGCAGCTGCGACGCGGCGCCGGCCGGCTGGCCCTGCGACGAGGAGCTGGAGCGGCTGCGCAAGGCCTGGGCGGGGGAGAGCGACCCGGCCCGGCGCCGCGCCCTGCTCGACCAGGTGCATGCGCGGGCCTATGAGGTGCTGCCCTACATCAATGGCGGGCAGTTCCGCACGAATGCGGCCTGGCGCACCAACATCACCGGCATCCGGCCGACCACGGTGCCGGTCTTCTGGGGCGTGCGGAAGGAGTAGGGCTAGCCACCCTCGCGCCCGGCCAGGACCCTGGCCGTGGCGCCGGAGAGCGCGCCCATCCGCGCCTCTCCGGCCCGGATGCGGCGGGCAGCCTCAAGGCCCCTCGCCTGGGTCTCGATGGCGCGGCGGGCTTCCGCCTCCGCCTCGCCCGGCGGCAGCACCAGGACGCCGCTGTTGTCGCAGATCACGGCGTCGCCAGGATTCACCACCACGCCGCCAATGCTGACGGGGATGTTCATCTGCCCGCCCATGTCCAGCATCTGGGTCGTCACCGGCGCAAGGCCGCGGCACCAGACGGGAAAGCCCGCTTCCTCGATCTCCTCCAGATCGGTGCAGGGCCCGTCCACCACCGCCGCGACGGCACCGGCCGCCTGGGCGGCGACGGCCAGGCCGCCACCGAGGCAGGCATGGCGGTCATCGCCCAGCCGGTCCACCACCAGCACGTCGCCCGGGCGCAGGCTGTCCAGCGCATGGGCGAGGATGGTGCCGTCATTGGCGGGCATCATCACGGTGAAGGCGGTGCCGGCCACGCGGCGGCGCGGCAGCAGCGGCGCGATCCGGCGGTCGGCGAAGCCCCAGTGGCGCCAATGGCCGATGGTGGCCGTTTCCGCCCTTTCCAGCAGGGCGACAAGGGCGGGATCGAGCAGGGGCGGCAGGGGCCCGGTGACATAGCGCGGCATACCCTGTGCAACGCAAGAAGAGGGCCGGTCGCCCGCCTTCCCACCCACGAATCAGCAAGCACCCAAAATAGAAGGGGGTTCGGGGGGATACTTCCCCCCGGCTTTCTTTTGCTCCAAGCCCTCCCCCTGCATGCCGAAGCTCGACCCAGCCTGGACCTGGCTCCGCGACCAAGCCTGGCCGCTCTGGTTGGAGCATGGCGTGGACTGGCCGCGCCGGGGCTTCCATGAATGCCTGGAGCTGGATGGCTCCGGCTGCCCCAGCACGTTCCGCCGCCTGCGCGTGGTGACGCGCCAGGTCTATGTCTTCGCGGCGGCGCATGAGGCCGGGCTGCCCCGGGCGGATGAGGCGGTGGAGCTGGGCCTGTCCTTCCTGCGCCGCCACGCCCGGCAGGCGGATGGCGGCTATGCCCAGCGCTTCAACCTGGACGGGGCGGTGATCGACGGCACGCGGGACCTGTATGACCATGCCTTCGTCCTGCTGGCCCTGGCCAGCGCCGCGCGGGTGGTGCCACCGGAACCGCTGCGGCAGGAGGCGCTGGCCTTGATGGATTACCTCGATTCCGGCCTCCGGCACCCGCAGGGCGGGTACCGGGAGGGCATTCCGGCCTCCCTGCCCCGCCGGCAGAACCCGCATATGCACCTGCTCGAATCCTGCCTCGCGGCCTGGGAGGCTTTCGGGGAGCCGCTGTTCCTCGAACATGCGGGGGAGCTGGTGGGCCTCTTCCTGGCCCGCCTGCGCGACCCGGCCACGGGAACGCTGCCCGAATATTTCGGCGAGGGGCTGGAACCGTTGCTGACCGCCGGGCGGCACGAGGTGGAACCGGGCCATCACTGCGAATGGGCCTGGCTGCTCGACTGGCACCGGCGTGCCGCCGGGCCGCTGGAAGGGGCGGCGGAAGCCGCCAGGGCGTTGCTCGCCTTCGTGGACCGGCATGGGATCAACCCGGCGCTCGGCACCTTGCGTGACGTGCTCTGGAGCGACGGGACGGTGAAGGAACCGGGATCGCGCCTCTGGCCCCAGACGGAGCGGCTGAAATCCGAGGCCCTGCGCCCGGATGCCAGGCCCGGGGGGCTGGCCCGGGCCGAGGCCGCGCTCCGGCGGCATATCGAGGGCGCGCCACCCGGCCTCTGGTTCGAAAGGCTCGACCCGGAGGGCCGCCCGCTGCCCGGCCCCGCCCCGGCCAGCAGCCTGTATCACCTCACCGCCGGTATCCTGGTGGCCCGCCATGCCTGAACCCGGCAGGACGCCGGGCGCAAAAGCGGCTATGTGCGAGCCCGTAGCTCTCCGGAGCCGGGCGCGAGGACGGGCCCGGCATGTGATCCGGTCCTGAGGGGCGTTGCATGATCGATTTCGGCGGCCGGCGCATCCTGTGCCTGGGCGATGTGATGCTGGACCGCTTCCATTACGGGCGGATCGACCGGATCTCCCCGGAGGCCCCGGTGCCCGTGGTGCGCATGGCCGACAGCCGCGCCATGCTGGGCGGCGCGGGCAATGTGGCGCGCAACATCGCCTCCCTGGGCGGCGAGGCCGTGCTGGTGGGCGTGATCGGGCAGGATCCGGCCGGGCGGGAGCTGGCGGCGCTGATCGCGGGCACGCCGGGGCTGACCGACGCGACCGTCGCTTCCGCCGGGCGCCCCACCATCGCCAAGACGCGCATCATCGCCGGGCACCAGCATGTGGTGCGGCTGGACGAGGAGGTGACGGGCCCCATCACCGACGGGGATGCCGCCGCGATCCGCGCCCGGGTGGAGGCGCTGCTGCCGGGCTGCCATGCCATGGTCCTTTCGGATTACGCCAAGGGGCTGCTCCGCGCCGATGTCGTGCGGCACGCGATCGACACGGCGCGCGGGCTAGGCCTGCCCGTGCTGGTGGACCCCAAGCGCAGCGATTTCGGCTTCTATGCCGGGGCCACGATGCTGACGCCGAACCTGAAGGAGCTGCGCGCCGCGGCGCCGGGCCCGGCCGAGACGGATGATGAGGTGGCCGCCGCGGCCCGCGCCCTGCTCGGCCCTGCCCGGGCGGAGGCGATCCTCGTGACGCGGTCCCATAAGGGCATGTTGCTGGTGGAGGCCGATGGGGGCGTCCACACCGTGCCGGCGCATGCGAAGGAGGTGTTCGACGTCTCCGGCGCGGGGGATACGGTGATCGCCGTGGCGGCGCTGGCGGTCGCGGCCGGGCAGCCACTGCCGCGCGCCATGCGGATCGCCAATGCGGCGGCCGGGGTGGTGGTGGGCAAGCTGGGCACGGCCACGCTGGACATCGGCGAGCTGATCGCCGCCATGGATGCCGAGGCGGCGGGTGCGACCGACATCGCCGGCAAGATCGTCTCCTCGGCCGAGGGGGCCATCCCGATCCTGGATGCCTGGCGGCGGCGGGGGCTGGAGATCGGCTTCACCAATGGCTGCTTCGACATCCTCCACCGCGGCCATGTGACCATGCTGCAGGCCGCCCGCGCGGCCTGCGACCGGCTGGTGGTGGCGCTGAACACGGATGACAGCGTGCGGCGGCTGAAGGGCCCGAGCCGCCCCGTGAACGGGCTGGAGGACCGGCTGGCGGTCATCGCCGCGCTGCAATCCGTTGATCTCGTCCTCGCCTTCGGGGAGGACACGCCGCTGGAGCTGATCACGCGGCTTCAGCCGGATGTGCTGTTCAAGGGCGCCGACTACCGGCCGGAGGAGGTGATCGGCGGCGATGTGGTGCGGGCCCGTGGCGGCCGGGTGGCGCTGATCGACCTGGTGCCGGGCCGCTCCACCACCGGGATCATCGCCCGCAGCCGGGCGGGCGCCGCCTGAAACAGCCACCGCCGGCAGGCGTTATCCCGGTTCCGTCCTGCCACCAGGAGGCGAGAGCGAGATGCCCCAGGAAAAGACCGGCCAGGCGCCCGAGCCCGAGAAGCAGGGAACGGCGAAGCTGAACCCGGGCGACGATGCGCCGCCCGGAACCCCGGGCACGGGGGAGGATGTCTGCCCGGAATGCTCGGGGAGCGGGCGGCTGGGTGCGGAGTCCTGCCCGAACTGCGGGGGTTCCGGCGTGGTGATCAAGGGGCTGGCCGGGGGTTGATCCCCGGGGGCCGGGAAGGCTGCGTCCTTCCCGGCGCCGGCTTCCGGATCAGTGCCGGAAGTGCCGCATCCCCGTCATGACCATGGCCAGCCCGGCTTCGTCGGCCGCCGCGATCACCTCGCTGTCCCGCATCGAGCCGCCGGGCTGGATCACGGCCGTGGCGCCCGCCGCCGCCGCGGCCTGGAGGCCATCGGCGAAGGGGAAGAAGGCGTCGGAGGCGACGACGGAGCCCTGGGCCAGCGGCGTGTCGAGGCCGGCGGCCTTCGCCGCCTCCGCGCTCTTCCAGGCGGCGATGCGCGCGCTGTCCACGCGGCTCATCTGCCCCGCGCCGATACCAACCGTGGCGCCGCCCTTGGCATAGACGATGGCGTTCGACTTCACGTGCTTGCAGACGCGGAAGGCGAAGATCAGGTCCTGCATCTCCTGCGTCGTCGGCTGGCGCTTCGTCACCACCTTCAGGTCGGCCACGGCCACGCGCCCGGCATCGCGGGACTGGGCCAGAAAGCCGCCGGCCACGCTGCGGAACGTCATGCCCGGGGCGCCCGGCTCGGGCAGGCCGCCGGTCAGCAGCAGGCGCAGGTTCTTCTTCTTCGCAAAGATCGCGCGGGCGGCCTCATCGGCGTCCGGGGCGATCACCACCTCCGTGAACAGGGCGGTGATACGCTCCGCCGCCTCGGCGGTCAGGGTGCGGTTGGCCGCGATGATGCCGCCAAAGGCGGAGACGGGATCGCAGCGCAGGGCGGCATCCCAGGCGGCGTTCAGGTCGGAAGCCGTCGCCACGCCGCAGGGATTGGCGTGCTTGACGATGACGATCGCCGGCTCCTCGAACTCCGCCACGGCCTCGAAGGCCGCGTCCGTGTCATTGAGGTTATTGTAGGACAGCTCCTTGCCCTGGATCTGCTCGGCGGTGGCGATGCCGGGGCGGTGGGTGCCATCCACGTAGAAGGCGGCCTGCTGGTGCGGGTTCTCGCCGTAGCGCAGCGTCTGCTTCAACATGCCCGGCACGGAAAGGCGGGGCGGGAAATCCTGGTCCAGCTCCTGCGCGAACCAGCGGGAAATGGCGGCGTCATAGGCCGCGGTGCGGGCATAGGCGGCGGCGGCGAGCTTCTTGCGAGTGGCCAGCGAGGTACCGCCGGTCTCGGCGAGCTCCTTCGCCACCTCCAGCAGCTGCTCAGGCTCGGTCAGCACGGCCACATGGGCATGGTTCTTGGCGGCGCTGCGGATCATGGCCGGGCCACCGATATCGATGTTCTCGACGCAATCCTCATAGGAGGCGCCGCGGGCCACCGTGGCCTCGAAGGGGTAGAGGTTCACGCAGACCAGGTCGATCGGGGCGATCCCGTGCCCCTTCACCTGTGCCACGTGCTCCGGCAGGTCCCGCCGGAAGAGAAGACCGCCATGGACCTGGGGAACCAGGGTCTTCACCCGCCCGTCCAGGATCTCGGGGAAGCCGGTGTGGTCCGAGAGTTCCTTCACCGGGATGCCCGCTTCGCGCAGGGCCTTCGCCGTGCCGCCGGTTGAGAGGATCTCCGCCCCCTGGGCGGCGAGGGTGCGGGCGAACTCCACCAGCCCGGTCTTGTCGGAGACCGAGAGGAGGGCGCGGCGGATGGGAAGGATCGACATGGCGCGGGCGGATAGCGCGGGCGGCGGCGGGGTGGAAGGACCAAGGGGCGCGGGGCTGGTGCGAGTGGGAAACGTGGCATCGTGCCCGCCGCGCCGCGAGGGGCGGAAAACCGAACGAAGATGGAACGCGATTGTGGCTTCCAACGGCAAGTGGCCACAAGGGATAGTGGTGGCCGGTACTGGAACACCTGTCAGCGATTCGTTCGCGCGACTCGCGCGAGGTGCCTGATTCCGCGTCATTCCTTGCCGCGGCCGTTCGGCTCTTGTTCAGTCCTCGACTCGGAAGAGGACAGAACATTGCGCTGCGGCGCAACACCTCAACCCCGGCTCCGCGGCAGCGTTGGTCCACTCTGCCGCCCTTATGGAGCCCGTGCGAATGCCCGATGATCCCACCCCGCAGGGACGTCCTCTCGCCGGGCGCCGCGCCCTGGTCACAGGCGCCTCCTCCGGGATCGGCCTGGGTGTGGCGCAGGGGCTGGCACGGGCGGGGGCCGCGGTGGCGGTGAACTACCGGTCCGGGCAGGAGGCCGCGGAAGCGCTGGTGGCCGAGATCCGCGCCGGGGGCGGGCAGGCTGTCGCGCTACAGGGCGATGTCTCGAAGGAGGAGGAGGTGGCCGCCCTGTTCCGGGGCACGGCGGAGGCCTTCGGCGGAATCGACCTGCTGGTGGCGAATTCCGGCATCCAGAAGGACGCCCCGGTCGGGGAGATGTCCCTGAAGGACTGGCAGGCGGTCATCAGCGTCAACCTGACCGGCCAGTTCCTCTGCTGCCGGGAGGCGATCCGCGCCTTCCGCCAGGGCCCGGAGCGGCCCGGCAAGGCCCGCGGGGCCATCGTCTGCATGTCCTCGGTCCATGAGCTGATCCCCTGGGCCGGGCATGTGAACTACGCGGCGTCGAAGGGCGGCGTCCGGATGATGATGCAGAGCCTGGCGCAGGAGGTGGCACGGGAGCGGATCCGGGTGAATGCCGTGGCGCCCGGCGCCATCCGCACCCCAATCAACCAGGAAGCCTGGGACACCGAGGAGGCGCTGGAAAAGCTGCTCCGCCTCATCCCCTATGGCCGGATCGGGGAGCCGGAGGATGTTGCCAGGGCCGTGACCTGGCTGCTCTCCGACGAGGCCGACTACATCACGGGCACCACGCTCTTCGTCGATGGGGGCATGAGCCTCTACCCCGAATTCGTGGGCAATGGTTGATGGCCCAGCGGATCGAGAACCACGGGATCGTGGGGGACCTGCGCACCGCGGCGCTGGTGGCCCTGGATGGATCGGTGGATTTCCTGTGCTGGCCCCGCTTCGACAGCCCCAGCATCTTCGCCTCGCTCCTCGATGACGAGAAGGGTGGGCGGTTCGAGCTGGCACCGGCGCTGAACGGGGCGCGCCACCGGCAGCTCTACCTGCCCGACACGAATGTGCTGCTGACCCGCTTCCTCTCGCATGAGGGCGTGGCCGAGATCTCCGACTACATGGCGCTGGGCCCCGCGCAGCGGTTGGTGCGGCGGGCCAAGGCGGTGCGCGGGCCCATGCGCTTCCGCATGCGCTGCGCGCCCCGCTTCGACTATGCCCGGGCCGCCCATGAGGTCACGGAGGATGGACCCACGCTGATCTTCCGGGGGGCGGATGGGACGGCGCTGCGGCTGCGTGCCACCGTTCCGCTCAGGATCCGGGACGGGGACGGCATCGCCGAGTTCACCCTGGAGATGGGGCAGGCCGCCGCCTTCGTGCTGGAGGACGCTGCGCTGGGCCAGGCGCAGCCGGCCAATCCGCAGGAGGTGGCCGCGTGCTTCAAGCAGACATCGGATGCGTGGCGCCGCTGGACGGCCCGCTCCACCTATCGCGGCCGCTGGCGCGACATGGTGAACCGCTCCGCCCTGGTGCTGAAGCTGATGACATCGGCCGAGCACGGCTCCATCGTCGCCGCCCCCACCTTCGGGCTGCCGGAGACGATCGGCGGCGTCCGGAACTGGGACTACCGCTACACCTGGATCCGCGATGCGGCCTTCACCGTCTATGCCTTCCTGCGGATCGGCCACACGGCCGAGGCGGTGGCCTTCATGCGCTGGCTGGCCGCGCGTGAGAATGACTGCGTGACGGATGGCAAGCTGGAGCTGATGTACGGCCTGGACGGCCACCGGGAGCTGACGGAAACCACGCTCCCGCATCTCAGCGGATACCGGAACTCCACGCCCGTCCGCATCGGCAACGGCGCCGCGGGGCAGCTCCAGCTCGACATCTACGGGGAGCTGATGGACGCGGCCTATCTCTGCGACAAATACGGAGAGCAGATCTCCCACGAGGCCTGGCAGAGCGTGATCCGCTCGATGAACTGGGTTGTGGAGAACTGGGAAAGGCCGGATGAGGGGATCTGGGAGGTGCGTGGCGGGCGCCGGCACTTCCTGCATTCCCGCGTCATGTGCTGGGTGGCGCTGGACCGGGCGCTGCGCCTGGCGCGCAAGCGCTCCCTCCCCGGCCCGCTCATCCGGTGGCTGGAGGCACGGGACGCCATCTACCAGGATGTGCACACGAATTTCTGGGACCCGGAAGAGGGTGCCTTCGTGCAGAGCAAGGGCAGCAAGTCGCTCGACGCCGCCTGCCTGCTCATGCCCCTCATGCGCTTCATCAGCCCGACCGACCCGCGCTGGCTCTCCACCCTGGATGCGGTGGGCCGGAGGCTGGTGGATGACAGCCTCGTGCGCCGCTACGAGGATGAGAGCGTGGATGGCCTCGACGGCATCGAGGGCAGCTTCAACATGTGCTCCTTCTGGTATGTCGAATGCCTGGCGCGCGCCGGGGACGTGAAGAAGGCGCGCTTCCTCTTCGAGAAGATGCTCGGCTATGCCAACCATCTCGGCCTTTACGCGGAGGAGCTGGGGCCGGCCGGTGAGCATCTCGGGAACTTCCCCCAGGCCTTCACCCATCTCGCCCTGATCAGCGCCGCCCACTACCTCGACCGCGCGCTGTCGGTGGAGGACGCGGCGCCGCGACAGCCGATCCAGGACACGCCTTTTCCGGCCGGGGAGATCTGACGGACCCAGGCCAGTTCTTTCAGAAACAGTGCCGCCCGGGGGCGAATGCCCCCGGGCGGCAGGCGAGGCGCTCAGGTGGTGAAGAGGAAGTCAGCTGCACCGAGCGAGGCGGGGACGTTGGAGAGCCGCGCGAACTGCACGGCAGCCCCGGA